>DATJIE010000017.1:0-66299 GCA_035493535.1 Dictyobacter sp. | reverse complement strand
TCTCGTCGCATTGCTCGCTTAGAGATGTATATCGCTGCCTCTGCTGGCTATTTGCGCTCTGCGGTGGCTCTGGCGGCTGAGGAAACAGGTGAGGTGAGTAGTTTAACGGGGAAGGTGGTTCGTCAACCAGATTTGCTCTCTGACCTGTTCTGGCTTGGTGGCTGTATTCGGGACTATGACCGCAAAAAGAATCGCTCGTATGCCGAAGAAGTGTTGAAAAAGCGGTTGAAGTTTAACATGGTGACGGCTCAGACACTCGATGAAGAACGGCGTTTGCACGGTGTAGATCTGGTCGATAAGGATTGGGACGTGATACGAGATACCTTTAAAGACATGTTCGGAAAATCAAAGCGTCCTGGTCATGCTGATTCTGGTTCTCATGATGAGATTGCCTAAAGGAGTATATGTTATGGCTCGCCCACGAAAAGAATTTATTGGTGATATCGTTGCTGGTCCGACACCATCACGATTGCTTGATGTTGACCAGGCGGCTGATTGGTTAGGTGTCAGTAGAACGCTGGTCTTTGAATACATAGATAGAAAAGGTCTTCCTGTTATCCGTTTGTCAGAACGTGTTGTTCGGTTTGATCCAAATAGCATGTATCGATGGGCTTTAAGAATGCAAGAAGGTATCGCATAAGGAGGTGTGAAATGCCAGGGAAGAATAAAGATGAGTCATCAAAACAGAACCGTAAAAATGCATATGGTGAGGGCTCTGTATTTCAGCGTAGTGATGGTCGTTGGGTTGCGAAAGTTCCTTTAGGAGATGGAAAACACAAAACTGGTTATTTTGAAAAACAGAGGGATGCTGAAAAAGCAAAGCGTCAATGGTTGAATGACCTTGAGCAAGGGAGGCTCGTTACTGCAAAAGATCAGTTATTGAGTGAATACCTGGAATATTGGCTCAAGATGAAAAAGACGTTAGTAAGGGAAACGACCTATGCACATTATCAGTACTTTGTTGAAACGTTCATTGTCCCTTATCTGGGTCATATCAAAGTACAGAAATTAACTTCTGATATGCTCCAGTCCTATTATACAAAGTTGTTTGAGGAGCGCCAGTTCTCAGCAAACACGATTCGCTTTATTCATTCCATCATTAGAGGGGCTTTAAAAGATGCCGTCAAGTGGAAACGTCTCCCATTTAACCCTGCGAGTGATGCGACACCTCCCCATGATGATCGTGGAGAGATGAGCGTGCTTACATTGGAGCAAGCGCAGAGATTATTGAATGTTGTGGATAGCATGAAATTCAAATGCATTTTGACATTAGCTATTGCTACTGGCATGCGTCGGGGTGAATTGCTTGGTTTAAGATGGTCGGATATCGATTGGGAAAAGTCATAATTGACTATCAATCGAACCTTGTCCTATTTTTTTGATCCGGCTTTAGGGTCATATCGATTTCATGAGGGGCCACCAAAAACGAAGGCGAGCAGGCGGGTGATTATGCTTCCTGATTTTGTCATCGATATTCTGAAGGCATATAAAGTTGAGCAACTGGCTGTCAGACTGAAATCGTCACGTTGGGAAGAGAAAGATCTGGTGTTCTGTACTCAGTATGGTCGTTACCTTGAACCTTCACATATTGTTGATGATCTGAAGATGTACTTGCGTCGAGCTGGTTTACCACCGATACGTTTTCATGACTTGAGACACAGTGCAGCTACAATTCTGCTTGGCATGGGGGTGAATGTGAAGGTGATACAGGAGTTACTGGGTCATGAGAATGTGAATATCACCTTGAATCTTTATGCTCATGCATTGCAGGTGATGCATAAGCAAGCGATGGATGATCTGAATAGGCTCTTTCGAAATGATGACTCTTTTTAAGTGACTGGGGTAACATTTGCGAGAGGGTTATGTGGTGATATGTTCACGCTGAGCCTCTCGCATGGCTCTACGAGCCTTGTAAGAGCAAAAAGTGGTATTTTCGATGCTATTTGAAGCCTTGAAATGTCGCTTTTTGCGGAGCCTCTCGCAAACACTGGTTTTTGTTGGCTCTAGAGGCTATACTAGGAGGATATCAGTTGCAAGGTTGAAGACATCTCGGCAGAGATTGAAATTCAATAACACGAGCATTTTCCATCGTCATTGTGATCGTTGCAAGGTTGAAGACATCTCGGCAGAGATTGAAATGTAGCAACAGCGGTGTGAACTGCATGTGCAGAAGAAGTTGCAAGGTTGAAGACATCTCGGCAGAGATTGAAATCGCCCTGTATCTAATCGTTTAACCTTAACCCCGATTGTTGCAAGGTTGAAGACATCTCGGCAGAGATTGAAATATATTGAAATCACGCGCAGTCTCGACTACTGCATTGTTGCAAGGTTGAAGACATCTTGGCAGAGATTGAAATAAGCTCATGCCTGTAATCGGGGAAACATAGCAATCGCGTTGCAAGGTTGAAGACATCTCGGCAGAGATTGAAATAGCAAGAACCATTTCGCGTCAGCATCCATCACATCAGTTGCAAGGTTGAAGACATCTCGGCAGAGATTGAAATATTCACGCTTTTATCCCATAAACCACCAGCCTGGTTGCAAGGTTGAAGGCATCTCGGCAGAGATTGAAAATAACCTTGAAACTAAGAAAAGCATCGGTTTGCTACCGGTGCTTTTTTTCATGAAAAGGCTTGTGAACCCTGTGCAATTGCCCTTCTTTTTACTCTAATTTTGACACCCAATTTGACACCCAATTTGCTGAATTCAGCCTGTTTTTACTGAACTTTATTGAACTTTTCTTGCTCTTGTGACATGACTCATCGAGCTTGAAGGGCTCATTTGGAGCATGATGGAACAGGGTATTTGACACGTGTATCTATCTGATTGTATGATAGCTTCGAAACAGTTTAAACGCTAAACTGTGTTTCATTCCTGCACATGTGGCAGAATAGCCACGCAGCAAGAGAAAGGAATACTCATGGCGACCGATGGTGAACAAACAAATCATAGACGGCGCACACGAGGAAATATGGGCGATCCCATCGTGTTGAGACCATCAAAAGCATTGAATAGATCTGATGTGTCTACTCATAGCACTGATGGCTATCTATTTGATGAGGGCATGACTGAGCCTCCTCGCGGGAATACCAGTGTCGTCCGTTTGGATCATTCATCTAGTTCGCAACGTACTTCAAGCTCACAACCAATCACTTCACCTATCCCTCGGCGTCAACAAACAACAACACGCGATTTCCCTGTACCGGATGCTCCTACGACGCCGACACCGCCGCGTACGACTCGTCAGAATCTGACTCAACCAAACCGTAAAACAGTTTCGCAGCAACTTAATCGACCAACTGCGGGCCAGTCCGCACGGTCGACATCGTCTCATCCTGCTGCTCGTTCTACGACATCTCAGTCGACGCGGCAAACAACTCAGCCTTATACCACCGGACGGCAAAATCGCCAACCAACGTTATCCGCTCTGCCTGCACCGAATCCGAAAACAACGCAGAAGAAAGATGACCATCCACCGAAGAAAATTCACTGGTTGGTTCCTGCTGGTGTTGGTATGCTGGCAATGCTGGCTTTATATGTGCTGGGTAGCTCTCTCTTAAGCTGGGGTACACAGCTTTATGACAATTACCATTATGGCAATCCTCGTACCTATCAAACCGATTATGTCGTTGGACAGGGCGGTGATAGCCCTGCTCATCCCAGCCATTTCATCGCGATGAACTATAATCATCAAGCCATTGTGATTGAATTGATGGCGGGCAATCCGCAAAAAGCGGTTACTTATGTTGCCCCTATCTCTATCGCAGGTGATGATGGTATGGCACCAGTGACGGTTTCCTTTAAGGATGTGAATGGCGATCACAAGCCCGACATGATTGTGCATGTCCACTTGCCAAGTCAGGATTTTGTTTCGGTCTTTATTAATACTGGCACGAAGTTTAGAGGAGCTACAAGCTCTGATAAGATACATATGTAGGGGTCGGTAAAACGGCGCTTGTTTTTTTATCCTTGTTATTGGTGAATAGATATATATGTATGTAATCGTTTGTGCAGCGTAATCTCGCTTGTCCTTTGTGGGTGTCTGTTGGGGATGTTTGTCGTCGGGTCTGGTTGGTAGGTTGCTTATGGCGTCACAATGCACAAGAAAGTAGCGCATATCTTCTCTGTGGTAGTGGAAGATATGCGCTTTTTGTCGAGAACTGACTCGATAACTGTATGCTCGTGTGCTACTTCTCGAAGATGTCCTGATAATGTTCTGAGACAATATCGGCTGGGAAGATGCGTAGCAGGTTAATTGATACCAGTGAGAGGGCAATCCAGTCAAAGCCTGCATCCAGTGGTATCCCCAATACTGTGCCCACAAGTGGCAAGACCACGCTTAAGAAGGTTTCACTGATTGCATCTGGAAAAAGCAATATCAGCACTAATGCTGTGATGACGACAAAGAAGAAGCTTTTACGTACTATTGATATCCGCCGATCTTTCATCAGGCGAACCAGAAGCTTTCCTGTTTTTGGTAAATGGAAGAGAATTTCTAATCGTTTTGGTTTGGCAAATCTCCGTGCTAACTTTTCGCTAGCGGCTGATTGTTGTAGCATGAATCCTTTCCTCCTGCGATACGCTCCAATATGTAATACGTGCAAGAGAGTTGAATGGTTGTCGCTCCTGTAGTTTCTATTTATTGTTTGTGTTTTTTCGATACAGAGGGTAGGAAAGGTAGAGTGGGATGGTGTCTAAGTGCGCCATGCCTCCTCCACTGTTCGGGAGGCATGGGCTTTTTCATTAGTGTAATTATTATTTAATGATGGAGAAAGACTGGAATCAGCAGACTGAAGGCGAATTCCAGATGCCAGAGCACCAGTCCGATGGTAATGATGACCAGTGCTACGTGGACAAAGCGCCAGTAACGTACAATCGCACGATAGAACTGCTCACGTTGCATGGCTTGCTGCACAATTTTTAATTCGGTGATATGGTCATTTACGCCTGGCAGTAACGCTCCTGGTGTGTTCAGCGGGCTTTTGCGATCTGGCACAAAGCGGTACTGTTGTGCATCTCGGTTTGCCTCCTGTGGTGTCTCTGAGAGTGAGATATAGGCAATATCCCAGGATTCTGGCAATGATGAGCCACCCGTGCTGACAGGGTTTCCCAGTGTGACAGGATTGACCTGCCGCTTCTGTTGTTTGACCGGTGTTTTTGTTTTTGCTATTGTTTGCAGCCCTTGAGAATTATGCGTCACCAGTTGTTGCACACTGTCAGAAATATATTCGATACGATCATCGCCATATTCTGTCAGGGCTTTGCTTGCCGCATTGGCAATCATCCGTGGTACCATCCGATCAAGGATGCGGCCAATAACACCGCTG
Organism: Dictyobacter sp.; assembly: GCA_035493535.1. Taxonomy (GTDB): domain Bacteria; phylum Chloroflexota; class Ktedonobacteria; order Ktedonobacterales; family Ktedonobacteraceae; genus Dictyobacter. The sequence continues at coordinate 60,972 of DATJIE010000017.1, read as the reverse complement.
AGTACCAGTGAGATCATGCCATAGAGTGCATAGGTACCTGTACGTGGATTGAAGTTCCCAAAGGAATGAAGGAAGGCAAATACCAATGCCAGTATACCCAGTGTCACATGCCAGTGTAGGGACGTATTGAGTTCACCTACCTGCCGTTTGCGTGAACGACGACGACGGGTGTAAAGAATACTTGCCAGAATCATGCATAAGGTTGCTAGAATAGCATATGTATAACCGCCTATGCTATCTGGCGTGGGATCAGGACTCATACGTTGATAAAGAATAAAACTACCCAGTGCCAGTACGACAAGAAGCATTGTCACTATTAGCGTATTCTTCCAGGGTTTCCCTGGATCTAGAAAAAACCAGGGATAGCCTTTGCGGTCAATCTGCATAATCTCTCTTCTTTCCTTTACCAACCATTCTTATTTTGAGCCAGCAGGCGCACTTTTAACCACATCATCATGGCATCACGGTGTAACCCCGCTGGACAAGGAGAAACGCAGGCTCCGCATTGATAGCAGGCACGAGTAAAACGGGCCACTGGTTCCGAAATGGTTCCAGCAATGGTTTCTCGATTCAATACATCAATGGTGATCGGTTCTGCCAGGGCCGGGCAGGCCAATAAACATTCGTTACATCCAATACAGGCGTGGATCTCCTGTTGCACCTGTGGTTCGGTCTTGTGCAGGATGACCGGATTGGGTTTTAGCATTCTATACATGAATTCATCCTCTCTTACTGGCTGTTAGGATTACTTCTTATTTGTTATTATTTGCTATGCGCAGCCGTTACCGTACTTCTTCTAGTCTACGCCTTTCCGCAGTGTAAGCCGGAAGATTTCCTGTAAAAGGATTAATCTCATCAACGATTCTGCTTGCGCCTGTCTGCCATGCCAGGGTATCTATATCCTCCAGTGGATCAGTGTTTCTATTTCTCGCCGCGGGGATAAACGGTTGGGCTTGCTGGGAATCGGGTACAGGCAAATTACCGGTAAATGGATTGATCTCCTCTTCGTAGTATTGCTGCCTGACTCTTGCTGCTGGTGCGTACGGCTGGGCTGGCTGCTGTGGCTGCATGGGGGGAGGCGCCATACGCGTGTTGTAGGTATATGGATTGTTTGTTTGCACGATTATCTGTTGTGGTTGTGGCTGCTGCTGTTGTACCATGACTGGACGTACCTGTTGAGCTATTGGAGCAGGTGATTGCTGATTCATCAGGGTTCGGGTTGTACGTGACCGTTTTTGTGAGAGGTACGCACGTGCATCAAACTTGCCTTTGAGCAGCGGTTTTAGAATGTCATGTACAGGAAATTCTTCATCAATGATACGCTTGATTGCCAGACTATCAGGTGGGGTAGTTCCCAGTGAGAGGTAACCAACCAGACGATCATTCGCGATAGTAATACGTCGATAGTTGCCCTGACTGTTATCGGTCAGTGTGGTGACGCTTTCATCTTCACTTAATGGTTCACCCACCGTCAACATCGATAATTCACCCAGATGTGTTGCGTGCCATTGAACACCAAACGATCTGTTCGCGCTTTCAACCTCACCTGCCATGATTGCGCCAACTGCTTTTCCTTGCAGGACAGCAGCATACCAGAGTGCGCGTGGTTCGTATTTGCCGGTCAATGGATTAAGTAATGCCGCGACATCGCCAGCAGCATAGATATCTCGTACGCTGGTGCGTAGCTTGCTATCGACGAGAATACCATTTTTCTGTTGCATTGGCACAGAGCAATTTTTTGCCAGCACCTGTGCTGGTTTTGTTCCTGTACAGGAAAGGACAAGCTGGCATGGGATCATCTCTTGATGATTGGTGATGACGCCTGCAACGGCTCCTACACGACCAATCACACCTGCGATTTCGGTCGAGAGATGTACAACAGCTCCTGCCTTCTGGATATTATTTAAAACGACGTTGGAGCTTACTTCATCAAGGATGCGGTTCATAAATATTGATCCACGAATCAACCAATGAACGCGAATACCCCAGTAGAGTAAACCCATGACGGTTTCTATCGCATGGACGCCGCCGCCGACAACCACTGCCTCGTGTACTTCAGGAATGCGACGTCGAAGATCCAGATAATCTTGTAAACGGTGCAAGGTCATAACGCCATCAAAGTTCCGTCCGGGAGTTGTGTCAGGTAATCCTGATGGCGAGCTTCCCGTTGCAATCAGAAGTGAGTCGTAGCCGAAGCCACCATTTCCCTTTAAGCTAATATACTTGCTTTGCGCATGAATATATTCTACATGGGAACTGATAAGGTGAATACGTTCCCTTTTTTCAGTTCCCGCCGGATATGCCAGTAATTGTTCACGTGAGAGTTTGGCAATAGCGAACTGTTTCAGGGAGGGCGTATTGATTGTTGGGTGAGTCTGATCTGTGATGATGACAATGCTTTTATCAGGTGCCAATCGACGTGCCTCGACAGCGGCAGTTAGACCAGCAATACCATTCCCAATAATCACAATATTAGCTTTATCTAGAGGTACACGCATGTTCCTTTGCCCTGAAATTATGGGCTTGTAATTTTGCTTATCCATCACAGTCTTACCGTCCATCTATCCTAAAATAATTAACAGTGTCGTTTATTGGAGTTGACAATGCTTTTTGGCTTGCATCCAGAGTAGCCAGTTGAGCGATCCTGTGTGGATCGGCGTTTCAAGCGTTTGTTCGGGTGCAAGGAAGGAATATGCTTATCTAACATTATGTTCATTGCGCCTGCTGTTCATGCCCATCACCTATCAGGGATGTGAATTGTGTTTTTGCATGCACATAGGCTGTTAGATATATGAACATATTTGTATTAGTCGACATCGACTGCGAGCAGTTCGTTATTAGCCTTATCGCGAATATAGTAAATATCTGTGTGGGCCTTCTCACGAATATGGCGTTGCATGTGGCTTTGAGCCATCAGGCAGCGGTCAACACATTGAAATTGCTGTTGGACACCATTGGCCTCTTTTAGTACAAAATTTTTGTTGAGGTTCATACTGACTATGACGCCGTCAGCATGTGCAACAGAAGGACCATGTGTGATTTCGGCTCCCAACGCGTGAGTGACGTCAAAAGCTGCAATTGACACTACCGCGATGAGAATGATAACGGCTATAAATGCGGCTATGCGTGAAATTATCATTGATTGTCTACCTACATCGTCTTTCTGACAAAAGGAATCCTCCTGGTAACAAGTATTCTTCATGCAAAAAAGCAGAATGAATTAATGGCTCATTAGTTAGTACTTACGTTGTATTGTATATCAGGCTGTTTCTATTTCTGGCCTTTTCTACAGAAATTAGCCCAAAATTCTTACAGACCAGCTAATTTTTCACAAGGTTGTTACATTCTGGTTTTTCTGTATGTGAATTCTTTGCGCTTTGTGAAAAAATTTGAAGTGTATATGATGGGTGTATTTTTCAGGGATTGAGGGTAATCAGACCTCTTTGGGCGGCAAGGGATACTGCTTCCGTGCGATTGGTTGCGCCCAGTTTGCTCATGATGGAACTGACGTGAAATTTGGCTGTACGTTCACTGATGATGAGCTGAGAGGCAATTTCTTTGTTGGGCATTCCCTGTGCAAGCAGACGTAACACTTCCAGTTCGCGCTCAGTCAGATCTTCAACTGGTAGGATGTTGGTTGTGTGGGATGTTTGTGTTTTCTGCTGTTGTTGTCCGACATGGCGTAGCAGTTTTGAGGCGACAATTGGTTGGAGGAAGGAGCCTCCTTGCATGGTAATGCGAATGGCTTTGAATATATCTTCCCGTGGTGCGTCTTTAAGTAAGTAGCCATCAGCCCCGGCCTGTAGCGCATGGATGATGCGCTCATCGTCATTAAAGGCTGTGAAGACGATGATGCGTGGGCGGTAGTTGAGTTGTTCCAGTTGCGCAATAGTTTCGACGCCATCAAGTACGGGCATTTCCAGATCAAGGAGAAGAATGTCTGGTCGTAGTTGTTTTGCTTCGCGTAAGCTCGCCTCTCCATTTGCACATTCTGCCACAACCTCGAAATCTGGCTGCGTTTCTAGCAGTGCGCGTAGCCCTTCTCGTACAATTGGGTGATCATCTGCGAGCAGGATGCGAATCATGGCTTGTGCCTTTCTGTTCGTTTATCAATGATTTGTTCTGATTTAATAGGGTAGTGACACTTCAATATGTGTTCCTACGCCTGTTTCGCTAGAGATACTGATACTTCCTCCGAGGAGTTTAACGCGTTCCCCCATGCCTTTCAAGCCAAAATGGTTGGCGTTGGTTATGTGGGTGGAGGCGATTTGCTCTACGTCAAAACCACGGCCATCATCGAGCAGCGTGAAGTGAATCCTGTTACCTTCGATCTGGAGTTTCATGGTGATTGTAGATGCCTGTGCATGGCGGTGGGCATTGGTCAGGGCTTCCTGCGCAATACGATAGATGCCTGCTTCGATACGCGGTGGTAGTGCTGGGAATTGGTGCGCAGGCACACAGGTAAACTGAACTGGTGGTTGGGCTTCGATTGAGGCCAGTGTCGCCAGTGCTTCTGTGAGTGTATGGTTTTCCAGTGGTGCTGCTCGTAAGTCCATGACGGAGCGCCGCGCTTCTTCCAGATTGCCCCGTGCCAGTTTGAGCGCACGCTGAATGGCATCCTGTGCTCGTTCTGGTCGTGTTTCGAGCAGGGTATCTGCGGTTTCGAGTTGTAAGGTGATGGCAGCCAGTCCCTGAGCGAGGGTATCATGGATCTCTCTGGCGAGACGATTGCGCTCTTCTATTGTTGCCAGCCGTGTGGCGGCATGGGTATGTTCAGCGGAGAGCCGTGCTCGCTGCAAGGCCAGACCGATTTGATCACTGATAATGTGTAATAGCTGAAGTTCTTCCGATTTTAATTCTCGCCAATCTTCACTGGCAACATTCATAATACCTAACAGGGTGTCGCCGACGAAGATAGGAACGCTTGAATGAAAGCGTAGTCCTTGAGCTGTTGGATCGCTATTGAGTTCGGCTTTGCGCAGACGGCTACAGCGTAGCACGTCAATATTGGAGGCATGTTCCTGTGCGCCAAGGGTGAAGGTATCAACACAGAGACAGCCCCCGGTCATGCGTTCAGGATAATCTGCCAGATATGGAGGGAGGTTTCTCGCAGCCGCCAGACGCGGTTGATGATGATCCTGTTCATCAAAAAGCCAGACCCAACCTGCCCGTAAGCCCAGAAGTTCAGTGACACGTGCGAGCACTTCTTGTAGGACTTCATGCACCTCAACCTGCCGGTTCAGGTAGCCTGCAATAGCATACAATACAGCCAGATCGCGGTTCCCATGCAGGAGTGGCGCTGATGGCTGTTTGGTTATTGGCTCGTGTGTGTGATCTTCTTGCATATAGTCTCTGCGGTTTCATTCAGGGCTTGCATGCGCTGCAAAAACCCGATAACGATTGTGGTAAGACGCTAGAGAGTATAGCATTGCTGATCAGGAATGTCGAGTCTGGCTTCAGCTTTTTAAACAGGGCTAGAGTGGTCGCAAGACGGCCCGTGCTGGGGCACCCTCAGACTTCACCATTTTAATAGGCAGGCAAAGCAATTCATAATTGCCCGGTTCTACCTGCGCTAGATTTAAGCCTTCAATGACCCAGATTTTTGCACCTAACAATGCTTTGTGTGTTTCACTACTATCTTTGAAATAGCCACCGACGGAAAGATAATCGACGCCCACCGTCTGTATCTGTCTCTCTGCCAGATACTTTGCCGCATCCTCGGAGATGTAGACAAAGTTTTTGACAAACTCATTGACCTGCCAGTATTGGGTCGAGTTAATGGTTTTGAACAGAATGCGTTCTCCTGGCTCGATATGATACTGTTCCAGTTCTGCTGCCTTGATGGATTCTGTATCAGAAATGCCGATGACCCGTGCGGGGCCGATGGTTGCGGTCAATGGCATGGTTGAGAAGTCATCACCATCCGCGAGGAAGTGGACGGGGGCATCCATATGCGTTGCCGTGTGTACACCCATTGAAAGTTTGGAGAGATTACATGGATCACCTTTTCCTATATCCATGACTCGTTCAAGCTGCACAGGGGGATTATCCGGCCAGTGTAGCATCCCATCGCGTATAGGTACTGATATATCGATCCATTCTTGCGCCATTGCTATACTCCTCTCATGTTCGCGACAATAGTTGTTGTTTTCTGTGAACACTGCTGTCTGTGGTTGGGAGAGGGGAAAAGAGACGCAATGCACAGCCCTGAGGTCTTTCACAGGGATGACCCATCATACCTGATTAAGAGCCATTCGTTCTCTGTTTCCCCGCTTTCACGTCAAGCTGAATAACGGACTGATAGGTTGCCCTTCTTCAAGTATATCTTATACAGGCTGTGCATGAGAAGTTGAGCTTAGGACAATTTCTCCAGACGAGCGAAGTCGAGACTCAGGCGTTTTTTACCGTGCGTACCCTGAAATTGCACATCGACAAACTCTGTACCTGATTCCATTTCGCTTTTCAGGATGATACCATCACCGAATTTGTCATGGTGAACACGATCTCCGGCTTTAAAGCGTTGCTCTTTAGATTTCTTTGGCTGATTGGTTGTTGAATTGTTATTACCAGTGCCAGTCGCCTGGAATGAGGTGTTCCCCCTGCTCCTTTGGGAGTTTGAGAAGCCTGTCGAGAGACTTGATGAACTGCCTGTTCGTTGGGTGCTACTCTGGTTACTGGTATTGCGTGGGCTGGCCCCGCGTCCAAAGACTCGTCCTGACGGTTCTCCATAGGGATCTTGATTGAAGTCATCTTCCCAATCGTACTGGCGCTTTTTCGTGGTGCTTTTATTTTTGTTTGCCAGCAGATGTTCAGGAATGTCTTCGAGGAAACGTGATGGTTCGGTATATTGTGTTTCGCCAAAGATAGAGCGGCGGCGAGCACGTACCAGATAGAGCCGTTGCATGGCTCGTGTGAAGCCAACATAGGCCAGACGGCGCTCTTCCTCGATCTGTTCTGGTTTATCCATCGAGCGCGAATGAGGTAGTGAGCCTTCATCCATACCGACAATAAAGACGACCGGGAATTCCAGACCCTTCGCGGCATGTAATGTAATCAGGGTTACGGCGTCAGTTGTTTCTTCGCTAATGAGTGTGCCATCCTCGCTTGATTGTACAGTATCGGCTCCGCCAACCAGGGCCACATTTTCCAGAAAGAGGTCGAGGGCTGCGCGTGTTTCAATCTCCGAATAATCTTCAGCCACGCGCCGTAATTCCAGCACGTTTCCCCAGCGGTCAAGCTCTTCATTTTCACTGGCTGCTCGCAGTTCTGGTCCATAGCCTGTACGTTCAGCAATACGATCAAGCAGTTCTGGTAGATGGAGTTCATCGAGTGCGTGGCTGAGATCTTGCACCAGTTGATAGAAGATTTGCAGTGCTTTTTTTGCTGCTTTACCCAGGGTCGGGTGTTGTTCAATGCTTTCCAGTGCGCCATAAAGGGAGGTCTGATTTGTATTGGCCCAGGATTGTAATTCACCAATAGTTTTTGGACCAATTTTCCGGTTAGGAACATTGATGATACGTTGTAAGCTTAAATCATCGTGCGGGTTAGCCAGCAAGCGCATATACGCCAGCATATCTTTGATTTCTTTGCGATCATAGAATTTGCGGCTACCGATAACTTTATAGGGGATATTCAGACGCAGGAATTGTTCTTCAAGGGCGCGTGACTGGGCATTGGTACGATACATCACGGCAACGTCGTTACGGTCCTTGATATTGCCACGTGCCAGCAAGTTTACAACCTCATGGGCGGTATAAAGTCCTTCCTGCTCCTCGTTGTAAGCCTCATGAAAGACAACCTTCTCTCCCTGTCCCTGTTCGGTCCAGAGCTTTTTGTTTTTGCGCAAACGATTGCGGCGGACGACCCCCTGTGCGGCATCGAGGATTGTCTGCGTGGAGCGGTAGTTCTGTTCCAGCAGGATGATCTGGGTCTGTGGAAAATCGCGTTCAAAGCGCAGAACATTTTCTGAGCTAGCGCCACGCCAGCTATAGATCATCTGGTCGTCGTCGCCTACCACACAGACGTTGCCGATGCCATCGTGTTGTTGATCGGTGCCATAGCCAAGCAGACGAATGAGTTTATACTGTGGCAGATTACAATCTTGAAACTCGTCGACATGGATATACTGCCAGCGTTTCTGGTATTTGTGCAGGACTTCAGGCTCCCGCCGCCAGAGTTGCTCTGTGAGCATCAGCAAATCATCAAAATCGACACTGTTATTGCTACGCATCAGCTTTTGATAGACTTTGTAGACGCGGGCAGCGACTTCTTCATAGTATTTTGAGGCGAGTTCTGCCATCTGGTCCGGTCCCTGCATCTCATTTTTCGCACGAGAGATCAGAGCATGGATCATAGCTGGCCGATACTGTTTTTCGTCCAGGTTGAGGGCTTTGATCGCTTGCTTGATGAGAGCACTCTGGTCATCCGTATCCAGAATAACAAAAGAGCGATTTAATCCCAACGGTGCCAGATATTCCGCCTCGGTACGCAGTACACGGGCGCAGATGGCATGAAAGGTACCGATGTTCATCTCTTTTGATTCGTTGATGCCTACCAGTTTTTCCAGACGTTCGCGCATTTCACGTGCGGCTTTGTTGGTGAAGGTGACCGCCAGAATCCGGTAAGGAAACACCTGTTCATGCTGAACAAGGTAGGCGATACGGTGGGTGATGACCCTGGTTTTACCACTTCCAGGTCCCGCCAGAATCAAGACCGGCCCCTGCGTTGTGGTCACGGCTTGTTGTTGCGGTTCGTTCAGACCGCCTAAGTGATCAATATGTTCTATCATGGTCCCACCTTCTTAATAGAGCGCAACGCGTAGTCATTCTGTCGTGTTGTCAACTATCGATGTGATGATATATGTACAGTTAGAATTCGCTATTTTTACATAAAATATGCTGTAGTTGCCTTGTTTCCGTGGCAGATTGAGGCTATTGTATCACAGATATATGGCATGGGGGATAGATAGGGACCTGCGTTTTTCTGACTTTTTTGCAGCATTTTGAATGTTGATTATGTTACCTGGATCAGAAGTTGGGCTTTTCTCCGTTCATCCTCACCCTGTTTTCTGTCAGTTTTTTATCCGAAAAGCAAGCAAGCTAATTGATTTTGTTGAATGGAACTCATATTATACTACTGATAATTTTATCGTTTTTGTATGAGGAGAATGTATGTATGACCGGAACTCTGGTTGACTTTTGTGCTGTGTTGGTTGGTAGTTCGTTTGGAATGTTAATCGGTGGACGGCTTCCTGAGCGGTTTAAGGCGATTGTAGTATCTGGGATTGGTTTGATGACGATTATATTGGGAATTTCCCAGGCGTTACAAACGGAGAACGTGCTTATCCCTTTGCTTGCGCTTGTTATTGGCTCCATTATCGGAGAATTGATAGATATTGATCGTGGGGTAACCCGGTTAGGGAGTTGGTTGAAGAAACGCTTTGATCGCTCAGGAGGTGAGCAGAATTTTACAATGGCGTTTGTGTTATCCAGTTTACAGTTTTGTGTCGGGCCTCTGACCATATTGGGCGCAATTACTGATGGCTTGATAGGGAACTATAATCTGTTAGTGATCAAATCTGTGTTAGACTTTTTCGTTTCAATTGTCTTTGCCAGCACTTTTGGCATTGGTGTGCTCTTCGCGTGTTTTACAATTTTAATTTTTCAGGGAGGGCTTTCGTTACTGGCTGTGTTAATTAAGCCTCTGCTGGTCTCAAATTCCTCTTTGAGTATTGCGCAACAACCACGTGTGATTGAATTGGCTGCTGTTGGTGGTGTTATTTTGATTGGTCTGGCGTTAAATATTCTGGAGATCAGGCCTATCAAAGTGGCAAATATGTTACCCGCACTTGTTATTGCGCCATTGCTGGTAGCACTTCTGAATATACTGGGCATTCCCGTTACATTCGGACTTGGTCACTAGACGCATGATATGATAAGAGTATCTCAATTTGCTCGTATGTTTAAATGCTATTTTTGAAGGAGTTTGTTTTGGCACCTTTAATGATGAATGTAACTCTTCGCGCTGATGCTACCATTGATTTGCATATGCATACGATGTACAGCGACGGGCGTTGGCCCGCAACGCAATTGGTTGATTATCTTGTAGCGGAACAGTATGATCTGGTTGCGGTAACTGATCATGATCGTGTTGATAAAGTTGCCGCTATACAGGCGCTGGCGGCGGCAAAGCATCTTCCTGTGTTGTCAGGCGTGGAGATGGGGACCGATTGGCATGGTGCTGTTGGGCAGGGACGTATGGGGGATATGTTGTGCTATGGTTTTGATCCCGCGCAGAATGAATTGGCCCCTCTGACTGAGAAAATTGCGCGGCAGAAATTAGAGAATGTGCATCTGGTCTACGACACTCTACGCCAGCAAGGGTATGAATTCCCTCGTCAGGCTGAAGTGTTGGCTAACAGCCAGGGGCAGTTACGGTATTCAGGTGACAATATCCAACTTTTGCGCGAGCACGGTTATGCACCAAACTGGCATGTTGCGTTCGATATGATTACAAAGGCTGGTTATCGCTCAATTCGTGTTGATATGGCTGAGACAGTGGAGGCAGTGCATCGCAGTGGTGGTGTCTGTCTCATTGCTCACCCCGGACGACGTGAGGCCAATTTCACGTTTTATGATATTCCACTGCTTGACCAATTGCGAGCGGAGATCCCTATTGATGGTATTGAATTGCTGCACCCAACGCATAGCGCAGAGATGACTGAACAGTATCGTAACTATATTCAACAGCATGATCTGTTGTGTACGACGGGTTCTGACTCTCATTGTATTCCGACTCGCATGCCGCGCAAATATCGTGCTGATACGAGCCGTAAGTTTCTGGAGCGCGTTGGCATTCATGTTGAGGATTAGTGAACAGGTAGAATGTAGGGTCAGAACCCGATTGAGAAGAGGGAAGAGGCAGGCAGCTTATCGCTGCACTGCCTCTTTGCTTTTCTGCTCCTGATAGAAACGCACAGCATCAACGATCAGGCGATGCTCGTATTCTTTGATGCGTTCCTGGAGGGTTTCCTCGGTGTCATCTGGTTGGATGGCTACTTCAGATCGTGCAATGACTGGTCCGGCGTCAACGACAGGAATAACATAGTGAACCGTGCTTCCTGTGTACTTTAATCCCTCATCAATCGCTTGTTTGACCACATGTAGACCTCGTAAGGCCGGGATTGTGGTGCCATTGCTGGTTGTATAGGTGTCTGCACCATTATCAGGTAACAGGGCTGGATGCAGATTGATGATGCGCTGTGGGAACTGGCTGATAAAATCAGCGCTCAGGATGCGTAAAAATCCTGCCAGAACGATCAGATCAGCCTGGAACAGTTTGAGTAAGGAGCTGATATTTGCTTCGGCCTCTTCTCGTTTTTTCCAGGGCAGATAGATTGCGGGAATCTTATGTTGTAGCGCACGCTGTAAACCGTATGCATTGGCCTTGTTACTGATGACCAGCGCAAGTTCTACACCTGGTAATTGCTGGCTTTCTACAGCATCAATCAATGCCTGAAGATTGCTGCCGCTACCAGAGATCAGAACTGCGACGCGGATCGGTGTGGTGTGCTGTGATGTTGATTGTTCGTTGACGCTTATTTCCATCCTTCTTATTTCCATATCCTTCTTATTTCAATGCTGCTAAGCCACGATGTGCAATATCTTTGCGATAATGCATCCCATCAAATGAGATATATCGTACGGCTTCGTAGGCGCGTGCGACTGCTTCAGGCAATGTGGAGCCTTGCGCGACGACACTGAGAACGCGGCCTCCAGCGGTGACCAGTTTGCCATCTTTCGTGGCTGTCCCTGCATGGAAGACCTGAATGTGCTCAAGCTTATTGGCTTCATCAACACCAGTAATGGGTATACCAGAACGGTACTCACCGGGATAGCCACCAGAGGCCAGGGTCAGGCTGACCGCGTAGCCGGGTTTCCAGAGTTTTGTTCTGTCCAGTGTTTTCACATGCGCGAAATCGAGGACATCCAGCAGATCAGCCTTCAGAAGTAGCATGAATGCCTGTGTCTCTGGATCACCGAAGCGAGTGTTGTGTTCTATGACCATGGGACCTTTTTTGGTCAGCATGATATTTGAGTAAAGGACGCCTGTGAAGTTGATCCCCCGTTGCTTGAGCGCGTAGAGCGTCGCATGGACGATTTTTTGAAAGATCTGTTCTTCCTGTGGTGCCGTGACGAACGGAAGTGGCGCGTAGACGCCCATGCCACCGGTATTTAAGCCGCCATCATTGTCGAGGGCACGTTTGTGATCCTGTGAAAGGCTCAATGGCAAGAAATCGGTGCCATTACAGATCGCGGTCGCGCCAATCTCGTCACCCTCAAGATAATCTTCAATCACAACGATATCGCCCGCCGTGCCAAAAACGCGGTCAACCATCATCTGCTGCAAAGCATCCTGAGCGGTTGCCATATCCAGTGCAACAATCGCGCCTTTCCCGGCGGCATTGCCATCGGCTTTGATCACAACAGGAGCGCCATGACGTTCCAGATAGGTTTTCGCTACATTGTAATCGCTGAAGGTATGGTGTTGTGCAGTGGGAATGCCAGCGGTGGTGAGCAGCTCTTTGGTGAATGCTTTGCTGCCTTCCAGTTCCGCCCCGGCTTTGTTGGGACCAAAGGTTTTCAGACCGCGTTGCTGGAACAGATCGACAATGCCATCGATGAGTGGCACTTCAGGCCCAACAACAGTCAGATCAATGGCATTCTTTTCCGCAAAGGTTGCGAGGTCATCTAACTGAGAAACACCAATATGAATACGTTCTGCATACGGTTCCATGCCTGGATTACCTGGTGCGGCATAGAGTTTCGACACGCGTGGGCTTTGTGCCAGTTTCCAGACCAGTGCATGCTCTCTGGCCCCTGAGCCAATAACTAAAACACGCATAAAGCGAGACCTCCCGAATAAGAAGCATGAATGAAATAAAACGCAATCGCTGTTACAAATCGACGAGTGTCACAGTATTTCGTCGTAAGCGTTTTCTCTCTCACCTTTGGATATATCTGAGTATTGACAAATGTATCAGTCATAGACATAACCTGGCACATGTCCTGATTGCAGCGTTTAATTCAAGTAGAACATGTATGCGATTATGACTCATGATTATGTTGTCAATACACGAATATAGCCAGGTTAAGCGATAATTAATTACTGCTCTTCACTGCGGCTGGACGTGGATAGAATGTGGCATGTTTGGTGCCATGTTTCGCGCCCGCAATGGGATCGAAAGGCCAGCCTTGTGTTTCCATACAACCATAGCAGAACTCAGAGTGTAAGTATTGGCGTGCGTTTTCATCATCGATATGGAGATCTGGCGCTTCTGCGGTTTTAATAGCGCGTCCCAATCCTTCCATACTGACATAGCCCAGGCTATCAACACCAATATAGTCCGCAACTTCCTGTACGGTGCGTCCAGCGGCAATGAGTTCACTTTCTTCTGGAATGTCAATGCCAAAATAGCAGGGATGGCGCAGTGGAGGAGCACTGGAGCGTAGATGGATCTCTTTCACCCCACGTGTGCGTAGAGATGATACCAGTCGCTTCATCGTATTGCCGCGCACAATGGAATCGTCGACAATCACCAGCCGTTTGCCCTCGATTTTGGGCTGTACGAAATTAAACTTCAGGTCTACTTCGAGCTGGCGCAGGCGTTGATCTGGCTTGATAAAACTGCGATCACTGTAACGATTTTTGATGATTGCCTGACTGTAGGTAATACCAGATTCAGCAGCGTAACCAAGCGCGGCAGGGATCGACGAATCTGGTACAGGTAATACCAGATCTGCCTCAACTGGATGCTCTTTAGCAAGCTGGCGACCGAGTGCCTCGCGTACATTATACACATAGACATCATTCAGGCGGCTGGTGGCTTCTGAAAAATAAATATGTTCGAAGACACAGAGTGAATGCCGTTGCGCCTTGACCAGACTTTCTGCGCGCATACCATGCTCATCGATAGTGATAAGTTCACCCGGCTCTACTTCACGGATGTAGGTCGCACCCATGCGATCCAGCGCACAGGACTCAGAGGCAGCGATCCAGATATCGCCGATGCGACCAATACAGAGCGGACGCATACCCCAGGGATCGCGCAATGCGTAGAGCTTGCCATCTGAAAGCATAACCAGACTGTATGAGCCACGGAGCAGTGGGAAGGTGTCAATCAGACGTTCACGTAGTGTCTCGCCTTCTGCGTGCAACAACAATAAAGCGATGACTTCGCTCTCGGTTGTTGATTTGAGCATTTCAGCCGGAAAGGCATTACGTAATGTATCGCCATTGACAATATTGCCATTATGGGCCAGTGCGATTGATCTTTTCTGCACATTGCCTTCACCGACCACAAAAGGGCCTGCGTTCTCTACAACGCTGGAACCTGTGGTTGAATAGCGAACATGGCCGATACCAATATGTGTTTCTGGCAGGCTCAGCCCGGAATCCTGAAACACTTCGCGAACTTTGCCCATACCCACACGATGAGCAATGTTTCCTTCACGATCATAGACCGCCATTCCTGCGCTCTCTTGACCTCGGTGTTGCAAGGCTGATAGTGCCAGGGTTATATAGCGGCGTACGTCGAGACTCATGTCACTGCTTTCGGGGACGTAGATACCTACGACGCCGCAAGCGTCATGTAGTCTTTCCATACTCGGCTCCTCTCTAAGATATGCAACAGCAAGTATGCGGGCGCTTTTTGTTGTTGTTGCTGGTCCGGGGACAGTCGTTGTTGCACGCTCAGTCCAGATTGACATTGATTAAGAACAGACGCTGCTGTCCCTGCTACTGTAGTATATGATATATCTTTGCGCATGCCGTTGATCACGTTGCTATTTGACCTGTAGTTTGCCAGTCAGGTCGGCGACCACTGCGTAGCGATCGGCGATGTCTTGTAACGCTTCGGCGGTGATATCCTTCAGATTACGATAGACTTGCTTATCAAGCATACGATTTTTATCGCCGCCCGGCCAGAGTCGCCAGCTATCATTATCGATAACATCCGCGACCATCAGTTGACCATCACGACTACGACCAAACTCGATTTTGAGGTCGATCATGGTAATGTCCAGTGCGGCCCATGCCTGTTCCAGAACTGCGAAAACGCGTAGCCCTTCGTCCTTCATCCACTGGATTTCTTGTTCGTTCGCAAGGCTCATGCGGATGATATCCTCTTCCCAGATCTGTGGGTCGTGGCGGGCATCATCCTTCAAAAACGTCTCGATGAGGACTGGATCAAAGCGTGTGCCTTCGCTGATCTCTGGGTGACGTTTCAAATATGATCCTGTCGCGATCCGACGCTGTACATGTTCAATAGGCAGCATGGCGCAGTTTTTGACAACCATGGTTGTATCGTTTAGCAGTTCGACGAAATGTGTTTCGATTTTTGCTTCGTTGAGCAGTCGGAACACATTCGCTGTCGTGATAGTGCTTAAACGTGATTTGCCACTGATTTCGTTGCGTCTGGCTCCATCTCCGGCGGTAATCTGATCCTTGCCAACCATGTAGACCAGATTCTCATTGCCTGGATATGCATAGATACGTTTGGTTTTTCCTTCCGCTAGCAGATCCCCAAATGTTGGCTGTGTATTGGACATTGTAAAAGTGATCCTTTCTCGCGCCTCTGCTATGATGTGTTAAAGGGCACGTCGGTAGAAACCGCTCAGTTATTATTGATGCGTGAGCGGTTCACACAGGTAATGGATTAGGTTTCTACGTCTGTTTTTACCTCAAGATAACACCCTCACCTGAGCGTATATTGCCAATAGTGATCAGATCTGGTAAGGCATTCCGAGCTTGTAGGGCTGCTTCAGGCGTCAGGACAACGATCATGCCAATTCCCATATTAAAAGTACGGTATAATTCTTCGTTGTATACAGTTTCTTCTGTTACGGGATGAACAGCTTTTCCTGTTTCATTCTGTGTATCCTGCAAGAGACGTGCGATGAGTTGGAAAAGTGGCGGCACTTGCCAGGAGGTTGTGTCAATGAAGGCCCGTGTCCCGGCAGGTAAAATGCGGGAGATATTCCCTTCGAAGCCACCGCCAGTGATGTGTGCCATGCCTTTGATGGTATGTCCACGCTCTGCGAGATGACTGCGTAATAATTTGACTTCATGCAGGTAGCTGCGATGTGGTCGCAATAATGCATCGACCAGTGGCTCGCCTAGCTCTGGAAAAACGGTGTCCAGTGCGTAGGGCGCAAAGAGTTTGCGCACCAGCGAATAGCCGTTGGTGTGCAGGCCATTAGAGGGGAAGCCAACAATGACATCTCCCACATGAATGGTTGCGCCATTCTGTGCCTGTTCTTCTTCGACTACGCCGACGATGGTGCCCGCCAGATCAAACGCTCCCGTTTGATAGACATCGGGCATTTCTGCTGTTTCGCCCCCCAACAATGTACAGCCAGCCTCTTTACAAGCAGCGGCTACACCTGCGACAATGGTTGCCACCTGGGTCGGGTCCAACTTATTGACGGCAATGTAGTCCATGAAGAAAAGTGGTGTGGCACCCTGGGTAATCAGATCGTTGAGTGAGTGATTGACGATATCATAACCAATGGTGTCATAGCGTTGGGCCTGAGCGGCAAGCAATGTTTTGGTTCCGACACCATCCGTTGAAGAGACGAGTGCTGGCTGCTCCATTCCTTTGAGTTGACTGGCGCGGAAGACACCCGCGAATGCTCCGACGCCTGCGACAACTTCTGGTCCTTGCGCTGTTTTTACTGCGGTGCGCATCATGGCAACAGCTTTTTCACCAGCAGCGACATCAACACCGCTGGCTGCGTATGCATCGATACCTGTTGATGGTGTTGTGCTCTGTGGACCCTGTAACTGTTGCACGTAGCGATACGCGTTTTTGAAGATACATAGTCCAGCGCCTTCGCCTGTTGTTTTGTGTTGTGGATGTTGCAAGTTTGAGACGAAACGTTCAGGGTGGGGCATCAGACCAAAAACATTGCCCTGCTCGTTACAGATACCTGCTACATTTCCTTTGGAGCCATTTGGATTGGCAGGATAGCAAATTTCTGTGCTGTTCTGGCCCTGTGGATTGCTGTATACCAGCGGGATCTGGCCCCGTTCTTTCATGATTGAGATATTGCCGGCCAGTACAAATTGTCCTTCACCGTGGGCGACGGGCATTTCAATGACATTGATATCTCTGGTGAAGATACAGGGGCTGTTCTGCGTGGTCATGGTAATCCAGCGGCACTCAAAGCGAGCCAATTCGTTGTCGGTCAGTGTGGCATGAGCAGCTTGATCACCGACTTTGCCCGGCAGCAGGCCAAGCCGAACCAGAACCTGGAAACCATTACAGATGCCCAGTACAGGTCGCCCTTCGGCAACGAACTGGCGCAATTGTTCTCCCAGATGTAGCTCAAGTTTTTTCGCCAGCAGCGTTCCGGCTCCCAGATCGTCCCCATAGGAGAAGCCACCGGGGAAGACCAGGAATTGATAGTTCAACAATTGCTCAGGAGCTTTGATGAGTTGATTGATGTGAACCGCTTCTGTCTCGAAGCCTGCCAGGCGACAGGCATGCGCCGCCTCACGGTCACAGTTGATGCCGGGTGCGCGTAATACTAATGCGCGTGGTGCATTCATTATGCCTGTGCTCCTTTCCAGGCTGTTTGCAAGTCTGTCATGCTCAGGCTAATCAATTC
Source organism: Dictyobacter sp. (assembly GCA_035493535.1). Classification (GTDB taxonomy): domain Bacteria; phylum Chloroflexota; class Ktedonobacteria; order Ktedonobacterales; family Ktedonobacteraceae; genus Dictyobacter. The sequence continues at coordinate 43,303 of DATJIE010000017.1, read as the reverse complement.
CTCAGCTCCATTTTTTACCACAAATTGGTCACTATCAGTCACGTGACCGACCTGTGTGAACGCATCTACGTTATTCATGTGTAGATACTGCTCGAAAGCTGCCTGCTGCTCCGGGGTGATTTCAATCAGGAAGCGTGAAGCTGATTCGCTGAAGAGTTTGGCGATAGTTGTGGTATCGTTATTCAGCTTGTTCGCGTTCTTGAGATTGACGTTGGTGAGATTCAGAGCTGCGCCAAGCAGACCCGCCAGTGACATTTCGGCGGCTGCGATTGCCAATCCACCTTCTGAAAGGTCATGACAGGAACGTACGAGGCCAGCGCGAATGGCCGCTCCAACCGTTTTCATGGTCTGATAGGCTTGCTCGATATTGACCTGGGGTACGTCAGTCTCCGGAAAGAGAGCCGCAAATGTGTCGCTATCCATGATTTCACCGTAGTGAGATCCAGCCAACTCATTAGCTGTATTGCCCACCAGATAGAGCAGGTTTCCTGGTGTTTTTAATGCCATATCAACGGTTGGGGTTACATCATCAATAACACTGACGGCTGAGATGACCAATGTCGGGATTACCGGGAAGCGTTCTCCAGCATTGGTACGGTATTCGTTATTCAGGCTATCCTTACCAGAAATGAAAGGTGTGCCAAAGCCAACCGCACCATCATGACAGCCTTTTACCGCTCGTACCAGCATGCCAAGCTGTTCTGGATCAGTCGGGTTGCCCCAGCAGAAATTATCCAGAATAGCGGCACGGCTGACATCACCACCGACAGCGGTGACGTTGCGGAGTGCCTCATCGATAGCGTTCAGCGCCATCACATAGGGGTCAATCTTACCATAGAGAGGGTTGACACCATTGGAGAGTACGACACCAGCTTTCGCATCGGGTTCACCATCGACTAATGGTTGCAGTACAGCCGCATCTCCAGGTCCATTACCTGAGCGTCCTACCAGCGGTTTTCCAATGGTTGCTCCCTGAACTTCGTGGTCATAACGGCGTACAACCTCTTCTTTGGATGCGATTGACGGATGGCGTAACAGTGCCAGCAAGACAGGCTCTAATGTTTGTTTTGTGTTCTGAGATGCTGGAGCAATGTTCTTTTTTGTTGTGATGGCAGGTTTTTTCGCGGTCCAGACTGCCTCTAGTGTACGATTGGGCAAGCCATCATGGAGGAATTCCATGTCCATGTTCGCGACGACCTGTCCATTATAGGTCAATGTCAGACGATGGTCATCGGTGAATGTGCCGAGAATACTGGCTTCGACTTCCTCAATTTCACACAATGCAAGCAGTTCGTCAATGTGTTGTGGTGGGACCGCCAGGATCATACGTTCCTGCGCTTCAGATAACCAGATTTCCCACGGTGCCAGACCCTGATATTTGAGCGGCGCTTTCGTCAGTTCAACGCGTGCCCCTGTTTTCGCACCCATTTCGCCGATTGCGGATGAGAAGCCACCGGCTCCACAATCTGTGATGGCATGGTATAACTGGTGGTCACGGGCTTGAACAATCACATCCGTAACTTTCTTTTCCGTGATGGGAGCGCCAATCTGTACGGCTGTTCCTGCTTGTGTGTTGATTGCCAGACTCATCTCACCAGATGAGAAGGTGGCTCCATGCACACCATCACGTCCAGTACGTCCACCCAGCGAAACGATCAGATCTCCTGCTTCAACCTGATTAGGATGGCTCCCATGTGGGAGAATACCCAGACAGCCGCAAAAAACAAGCGGGTTATAGGTATAGCCGGGATGATATAGAATAGCTCCATTGACGGTCGGGATACCCATCTTGTTTCCGTAATCGCGGATACCATTCACGACACCACTGGCGATACGTCGCGGTGGTAATACTCCGGATGGCAGGTCATCAGACGATGTATCAAGCGGGCCGAAGCAGAGTATGTCAGTACAGGCGATTGGTTGCGCGGAGACGCCTACGACGTCGCGAATGACGCCACCAACGCCAGTATTAGCACCGCCAAATGGTTCGATTGCCGATGGATGGTTGTGTGTCTCAACCTTAAAGGCGACATCCTGCGTATCAGTCAAACGAATGATACCAGCGTTATCGCTAAAGGCCGAAACCAGCCAATCCTGCCTGACCTTCTCTGTCGCACTCATCAAATAGCGTTTGAGCAGGCCACGGATTGTTTCATGTTCGCCTGTATTTCCCTGGCTATCAACTTCATGATAATGGATAGTTGCTTTAAATGTTTTATGAGAGCAGTGTTCCGACCATGTTTGCGCAAGCGTCTCCAATTCAACATCGGTTGGTTCGCGACCCTGCGTCTGATAATGATGTTGAATAGTACGCATCTCCTCCAGATTAAGCGAGAGCAGACCCGCTTTACTGACTTCAAGCAGTTGCTCGTCATTCATTGCTGAAAGGAAGATTGTGCGTACCGCTGCGTTTGTACTATCAATATCACTTGCGGACGTTTCTACAGGTGATGGTGTGGTCGTGCTTGCAGCATCTTCTTGCGTGTTCTTTTGTCCGAACGCTGGATATAGCGTATAGTTTTGAATGACTGGATTATAGAGCAAAGATTGCGCAATGCTATGCGCATCCGGTGTGCTCAAGCGGTCGTCCAGAATATAACGATGTCCGGTTGCGATCTGTTCCAGTTCAGTAATACCCAGCATCTGAGCACCCGCAAGCACGCTTTCAGCCAGTGTATCGGTGACGCCTGCATGAAAAAACACATCGATGATATGTCCTGACGATGTGTTTGCATGGGTCTGATCCGAGTTGGCGGAAGCATCTGTCGTGACTACCGCATCCTGTGTTACCGGATTAACAAGTAATTGTTGGAGTAGGGTATCAAGCTGTGTTGAGCTGATATTTCCGGTAAAACGGTAGAGCTGTGCAGTATGAATGCTAGGCGGGGATGGATCGATGGCTAGTTGGGCTAGCGAAGAAAGATGCTTTGTTGGTAGTTGTATGATTTCACGAGCAAGCTGATGAGCATGAACGTCATGACGCTCAGAGGTTGCTCGTACCTCTATCTGATATTGTGTCACTTTCCTCTGGTCCTGGCTGTTGCCACGTTTTTTTGGGACTGTGTCAAAGAACCGATAAAATACCCCTGGTTCTCATCCAATGGGACAAGCCCATTGTAACATCTTTATGTATCGCAAGCAAATTACGAATGGTTGCATACGCTGCTACTTGTTTGCGTTATAGCAGGGGCCAGATGGCTTCCAGCCACGGCTCACCGAATTTCCACGCGCCGTAAAAAAGAAGATTCGGTTCTCCTGTCGCGGAGATATTTCCGTGATATTTCAGGATAAAATCCCGCAAACTGTCTGCGTCAACGTGTAGATGTTGTAGTTGCTGGATCTCGTTATCTTCGGGTGTGCGCTGCTGTACCTCAGACAGTGTGATTCGTAATTGTGTCAGAAAGAGCATTTCTCCATGTGGTGTTGCGAGGTCATAGACAATGCCCAGACTATGCTGGATCGCGATATCCTCTGGCAGAATGCCTGTTTCTTCACGGATCTCACGTTGCATCGCGGCGAAAGGATCAGGCTGTTGATCGGCTCGTGTATCACGATCGCGCTCAAAGAAGCCGCCGATAACATGGTAGCGTCCGACATAGATATCGACACCCTGACGTTGTTCCAGCAGAATATAGCCATCCAGTGTTTCGATAACCGAGCAGACGCTGAGTGGATTCCCAAGCTCTGAACGGTTGTGTTTCTGAGCAAATTCAGGGACACGCGTGGTAACAAATTCTTTGTAGCTGGTATCACCCAGGATGAGATTGAGCGTTGTGTTTGTCGATGCTGATGCTGAGATCAGGCGGAAGAGCGGCGCATCAAACAGTAATGTTTGATTTTGTTTGGCCTGAAGCAATTTTTTATGCCAGTGGGTATCCATCCAGGCTTGCTCTTCCGCGTTTACCTGCAGATGCAAGGCAGGTTCATAGTCGATATGAACCTGCGAGGGAAGATATAAACCACGGGCAAGAGTCTCAAATTCGCGCATTGTTGTGGCGTCCTATCCTTATTCCCATTCAATGGTTGCGGGTGGTTTCGACGTAATGTCATAGACGACGCGGTTGATCTCGCGAATCTCGTTGACCAGACGATTTGAGATGCGGCCCAGCAGTTCAGGCGAGAGGCGTGCCCAGTCGGCAGTCATGAAGTCGCCAGTCGTTACTGCTCGAACAGCGACCAGATACCCATAGGTGCGACCATCGCCCATCACGCCAACACTCTGGATGGGGGTTAATACCGCGAATGCCTGCCCCAGATCGCGATAGATGCCAGCCTTGCGGATTTCTTCGATCACAATCTTGTCAGCGGCGCGTAGGATTTCCAGACGCTCTTCGGTAATATCGCCAATGACGCGAATCGCCAGACCAGGACCGGGGAATGGATGTCGCCAGACCCAATCTTCCGGCAAACCAAGTTGTGCGCCGATCTCACGCACCTCGTCTTTAAAGAGTGTACGTAATGGCTCAACCAGTTGTAAGATCATATCTTCTGGTAGACCACCAACATTATGGTGGGTTTTGATCTTCTTCGCGGTTGTGGCTGTATCATGACTCGTGCTCTCAATTACATCGGGATAGAGTGTACCCTGAGTCAGGAACTTGATCGAGCCTTCTGCTGCTGCGAGGCGTTCGGCTTCACCCTCGAAGATACGGATGAATTCTTCGCCAATGATCTTGCGCTTTTGTTCAGGATCAACCACACCAGCCAATCGAGCAAGGAAACGTTGTCGTGCGTCAACCACCACCAGTGGAATATGCATATGATTTCTAAAGGTTTCTTCAACCTGATCGCGTTCGCCCGCTCGGAGCAGACCAGTATCGACAAAGACGCAGGTGAGTTGATCACCGACAGCTTTGTGGACTAAGAGCGCGGCGACGGCGGAATCAACGCCACCGGAAAGGCCACAGATCACGCGCTCGGTGCCTACCTGTGCCTGAATGCGCTCAACTGTTTCTTGAATGACGTGCGTTGAAGTCCAGCCCGCCTCACAACCACAGATGCGGAACAAGAAGTTACTAATAATGTCTTTCCCCTGTGGTGTGTGAGTTACCTCTGGATGAAATTGTAGACCGATGTAGCCCTGTGAACTGGCGATAACTGCGACAGGATTGCTTTCGGTACAGGCAAGCACATGGAAACCATTGGGGAGTTTATCGACGCTATCACCGTGGCTCATCCAAACTGGCAGGCGGAGTTGTGCAGGAGTTGGTTCATCGAGCCGTTCGGTTTGTTGTGGAGAAACCTGAATGCCTTCAAAGATGCGAAAACTTTGTGGATCATCAGTGGCTTTTGGCAGCACTTCGATGGTAGCTGGTCCATATTCGCGTAAACCCTGGGCAGGTGCGACGTGCCCACCAAGTTGTTGTGCCAGGATATGCATGCCATAGCAGATGCCGAGGACAGGTAATCCGCTCTGCAAAATGGCGGGATCACAATCAGGAGCGTCGGTATCGTAGACACTGGATGGCCCACCAGACAAAATAAAGCCCTTGATATCTAATGTTTCATCTTGCTGAAGTTTTGCTAACGTGGTATCGGCTGGCACCAGTTCGCTATAGACGTGTAATTCACGAATACGTCGTGTGATAAGGCGGCTATACTGGGAGCCAAAGTCAAGAACAATGATTGCCTGACGGCGCTCTGGGGCGTGCATGCATTACCTTCCTTAAATATATAAAACGGCACGTATAGAAATGATACGAGCCAACGAAGAATTATTGCGTTGAATACAAATGAGTTCTTGCTACGTTGAGTACTGTTAGTTTTTATTAATGACAGAGTATATACCATCTGGCGCATTTTTAGAAGATGCCAGGGGGAGGTTTCTGTTTGAATGTATGCGTGGAGGGAGAATTGCATGTCAATTTGCATTTTTATTTTGGGGAGCAAGTAGCTGTATGAGCATGAAATAAAGCCCTATCAGTGAGAGGAAATTACGTTATAACCCTATAATTGTTTCGTTACTATATAAGATTATTGTTATGTAGTTATGTAATCATCAAATTCATTATGGTGGACCAGCTAGATTATGCAGACCAGTGATTTTTTATCGCTCATTTCTACTGTGATGACAGCCGTCGCCGGGTTAATCACTGCGATTGCCGGAATTGTTCCTATATTTAATTCACTACAAAGAAATCGAGCAAATCAACCTGTGACAGCAGTCAAAGATCTACTGCTGAAGATTGTGAAAGTGAATAGAGAGCCGATAGATGGAAAGGTCTGGCAGAGATTACGAAATACCACATTATTCTTTTTTGTGATTTGTTTTCTGTTTGTCATCGTTATCATCGGCGCGACTGTAAGTGCGGCCCTCATATTTTTTTCTGCGGGGAATGCCAGCATTGATATCTTGCATGTCGTTGCGGCCTTTTTCGCTTTCCTTATTTTCGTTATGAATTTTGTCGTTTATTTTTACCTTTCCTATCTATTGTTCTCTTTATACACCCGAACGGGCAAAGTTTCGGCTGATGCAGAGGCTTTTCTTTTTAGGAGTGTGACGATGTTGGTGGATGCGGAGTATGAGACATTGTTTTTTCTATGCCGGGAGGTCTTGGAGACGATAGGGGGAGAAGTCGCAGAATATGATGCCAGTACAGGGAAATTGGTGGCGAATATCAACATATTTTTGAAGATGTATAGTGGCATCATAAAAATAAAGCTTGAAAAAATTGATGAAAAATCTTCTACCGTGATGGTGAAATTAGATCCCCATTTCTTTCAAGGCACTGTTTTTGCGCTTGCCAGTAGTTCCTGGATCGTCAATCAATTTGTCAGGCAACTTGAGAATAAATAGTTTTTCCTGGTGCCGGTTGCTTGACATAAACCTGGATTATATAGTAAAGAGAAATGTTCTCAGCTATTTGGAACTGAACAGAGAAAGTGTACGTTGATAATTTCAGAGAAGTTCTCTGTTCCCTTATTTTATTTGGAGAGGCGATAGTTGCAACGATGAATGATCCAGAGATTATGAAGATGTTTGCGGATGCGCAGGCAATCATCACCGATAATCATTTTGTATATACTTCGGGGCGGCATAGCTCGGCGTATGTCAATAAAGACGCGGTCTATATGCATACCGAAACGGTACGTCAGCTTGGTGAACGCATGGCACGTCCTTTTAATGCCGATGAGATTGATGTTGTTGTTGGTCCAGTCATTGGTGGTGTTGTGTTGTCACAGTGGGTTTCTCACTTTTTGAATCAGCGACGCATATCTGGTGAAACTATGGCGGTTTTTGCGGAAAAAGGCAGTGATGGAGTGGATAAGCAATTTACCTTTAATCGTGGGTATGATCAGGTGATTGCTGGCAAAAATGTGCTGGTGGTTGAGGATGTGTTAACCACTGGTGGCTCTGCACGTCAGGTGATTGAGGTTGTACGTCAGTATGGTGGGCATGTTGTGGCGCTGAGTGCATTGTGTAATCGTGGTAATGTACAACCCGCTGATATTGGTGGTGCTCCGTTGCACACACTTATTAATTTATCCCTGGAGACATACGCTGAAGAGGATTGTCCTTTCTGCAAACAGGGCGTTCCTGTGAATACACAATTAGGGAAAGGGAAAGCATTCCTGGCTCGTAAGCAGAAGGCGTAACCTGCGGCAAGAGCGGTGATGTCGTTCTCGCGTAGCGCGTATGTGATATGTGCTACGCAAGTATCTGCGCTGCTCCACATGCCGCAGATAAGGCGATACGTTTTTTCTTGCATGTATTTATCTACGTGGAGCTTCCAGACAGGTAACACCCTGCGCTCCAACAAGCGCACTATGTGCGGTATGAGCCGGGAGAATCATGCAATCTCCTGGTGCCAGATCAACATACGTCGCTGCGCCAGCGGCATCGCGCTGTTCCGGTAACGTAAAACGAATAGCTCCCTGTACACAGTAAAGCACTTTCTCATAGTCATGTGTATGAACGGAATAGGCATAATCAGGGTCGTTAGACCAGCTATATGGTTGTAAACCCTCCTGTTGCATAAGCGTGCGTAAATCCTGTTCACGTGGTAGTTTCTCACTGTGCCAGCGTATGACTTGCATGCTGTGTCCCCTCTCTGTTAGCTGTATCAAGCCTTTTTGTTTTTGCCTTGCATTGTATCATACTGTAGTTCAATGAATTTTTGAGAAGCAATAGCAGAAAACGTCTTAACTATGCTCTTGTGTATATAGATTAACCATTGCGACAGCTATGGAATGACAGTACAATAAAGGGCAAACGTCAGGCATATCGTTGGCTTTGATAAGGAGGCCCAAAGGGAATTATGGCAACATCACGAGTGATAGCAGCGCTATTTCAGTTGCAGGTACTCGATCTGGATCTTGATCGTCTGAAAGCTGAAAAGCAGGCACTCAGTACCTCCTTGCAAGGTAGTGTCACACTGCGAAAGTTACGCATCGAGTATGACACTGCACAGCAGCAGCTACAGGCGGGTTTACAATCTCAGAAGGAAGCAGAATGGACGCTTGAAGAATTGAATCAGCGTCTGGCAGCTCAAGAGAAACGTCTCTATGATGGAACCATCAGCAATGGCAAGGAGCTTCAGACGTTACAGCAAGAAGTACAGCGTATCCGTGGGCAGCAAAATCGCCAGGAGGAGCGTGTGCTTGAAGTGATTGATTCAAACGATGCTCTGGTAGAGGCTGTGAGACGGTGTGAAAATGCGCTGAAAAAAGCTGAAGAGGCATGGAAAGAGGAGCAACTTGTCTTGCAGGAGCGGCAGGATCAACTGGAGCAGCGTTCACAAGAAATGCAGCAGAAACGGGCTGTTATCACTGCTGGTCTGGATGAAAGCCTTGTGCAGCGCTATGATCTGATGCGGAAATCAAAGCAGGGGCGAGCAGTCTCAAAAGTTGAGCAGAGTTCATGCCAGTGGTGTCGTGTGATTCTGACACCAAGCGAAATGCAACGTGTACGTACAAGTTCGGAAATTCAGACCTGTCTGAATTGTGGCCGCATACTCTACTATGAACGCTAAAGAGAACCATTATTAGCGAGAATGAATAGTGGAGTAATGCTGCTCCCATCCGGTCTGGTAAGCCAGCGATACGTCAATGGTGACGTATCATCCTCTTCCTCATCTCGACCACTTTTTTATATAATAAAGATAATGAGAATCATCATCGCGTTGTGGGGTGGTTTCCTGAATGAATGAACGCTGGAACGTTCAACCGCGTGACATTGCGCTTGCTCATGCTACCAGTGCAACCTGATCTTGATCTGGAACGTAATCTTATTTGCAAATACTTGAGAAGCTATACTCTCCTTATTGAATACCGTATCTAACTTTTTTACCGATGCTACTACAGACTCTTTTCCGGGGCGTTACAGGAAAAAACGTCATCCTATACTATGTAGGGTTAGCAGTCTGGACGAAAGTTTCTGATGCGTGTAATATGAAGAGAACATTATAACGTTTTATTACTCAGACTCGGAGTAGAGCATCCTCTTTGGATGCCTTGACAGACGAAGAAAGCAGGTCTGAACCGATGGATGCTCAGGCTACATATATGTATCAGAACCCGAATGACTCAGGTCCACGGGGTCGCCTGGATAACAACGGAAACGGCAATGGTAATAATACAGGAGGGCCTGGAAACGGTGGCAACGGTGGCTCGTTCCTGTTACGTGCAATCATTTTGATTTTTGTCTTGATTGCTGTTGTTTACCTGTTCCAGGTATTCGTATCCGGCAATAATAGTGGTACTGGCGGCGCTAATACACTGCAAATGCCGTATAGCGATGTCTATCAGCAAATTGAGAAGAACAATGTGCAATCCATTACATTCCAGGGTCAGAATGGATATGGAGTTTTAAAGAATGCTATCACGTTGCCTGATCAGAATGGCAATGAGAAGCAGGGAGTAAATTTCCAATTCACAACCCTGCCGAATGGTGACCCAACTCTTCTTTCATTGCTCAAAAAGTATAATGTTGCATATTCAGCAAAACCTGCACCCGACAATAATGTATTCTGGACGGTATTAATCAATCTCGCTCCCTGGTTATTTGCGCTTGGTGTCTTGTTCCTGATCTATCGCCGGGCGGCACAAAGCCAGCAGAATATCTTTAGCTTTGGTAAGAGCCGTGCGAAACTGGTATTAGAGGATCGGCCAAGCACAACCTTTGGTGATGTTGCGGGTGTTGATGAGGCGAAAAATGATCTTGTTGAGGTGGTTGATTTCTTGAAGACCCCTCAGAAATTTCAGCGACTTGGTGGTACTATTCCTCGTGGTGTGCTCCTGGTCGGCCCTCCTGGAACTGGTAAGACGTTGTTAGCACGTGCTGTGGCTGGTGAAGCCGGTGTGCCTTTCTTTTCCATGAGTGGTTCTGAGTTCGTGGAAGTGCTGGTTGGTGTTGGTGCGAGTCGTGTTCGTGACCTCTTCGAGCAGGCGAAAAAAGCCTCACCGAGTATCATCTTTATCGACGAAATCGATGCTGTTGGTCGCCAGCGTGGTTCCAGCATCAATAGTAATGATGAGCGTGAACAGACATTGAATCAGCTGCTGGTTGAGATGGATGGTTTTGACTCTCGTCAGGCTGTTGTCGTTATTGCTGCTACGAACCGCCCTGATGGTCTGGATAAAGCTCTGCTTCGTCCCGGTCGTTTTGATCGCCGTGTGACGGTTGATCGTCCTGACTGGAATGGTCGTCTGGCGATTCTGAAGATCCATACCCGTAATGTTCCGCTATCAAATGATGTTGATCTGGTACAGGTTGCGCGTTCAACAACTGGCATGGTTGGTGCTGATCTGGCGAACCTTGTCAATGAAGCCGCTCTGCTGGCTGCTCGTCGTAATCTGGATGTGGTGACCATGAACTGTTTCAGTGAGTCACTTGATAAGATCCTGATTGGTGCGGAACGACCATTAATCCTGAGTGATGCCGATCTGAATGTGATTGCTTATCATGAAGGTGGACATGCGTTGACCGGTCTTTTAACCGAGCATGTTGATCCTGTCACGAAAGTAACGATTGTTCCACGTGGTCAGGCGCTTGGTGTGACACAGTATACTCCGCTTGATGATCGCTTTAATTATGCCCAGGATTATCTGGAAGCTCAGTTGGTGACTGCTCTGGGTGGACGTGCGGCTGAGCAGGTTGCGATTGGTCGTATCACTACTGGTGCGGAGAATGATTTGCAGCGCGTAACGCAGATCGCTCGTCAGATGGTGACACGCTGGGGTATGAGTGAGGCGGTAGGTACTATCTTCTTTAGTGAGCGTGAAGATCCATTCGCGGGTACTGCGTTAGCTTCCACTCAGCGTGACTATAGTGAGAAGACCGCGACTCTGATTGATGATGAGGTGAATCGTATCGTCAAACGAGCCTATGATCGTGCGGTTAGTTTATTAACTGAGCATCGTGCGACCCTGGATAGTATCGCGAAAGCATTGCGTGCTCACGAGACGATTGATGCGAAACAATTGCGTGAGATTTTAACTGAGACAGGAGCGATTGATGCTGCACCTGCATCGTATCGCTAAACAAAGATAAGATGTTTCAGGCCCTCTTCAAACGGAGAGGGCCTGAATTTTTTTATTCCGGGGGGTCAGTTTCCGGTGTTTTTTTGACCTCTTGTTGTGCCAGCATACGCTGGACCGTACCCAGTAACGTTTCCTGTGGTACTGGTTTTGTCAGGTAGGCATGGGCACCAAGATCGCGTGCTCGTTGTATATGTTTTTCGGATGAGCGTGAGGTCAACATAATGATTTTGATGTGGGAGAATTCAGGGTAGAGTTGCATAATACTTAGCACATCGTACCCGTTAAGGTTGGGCATCTCGATATCAAGTAAGAACACATCAGGTGTGTGATCTAGCAGTTGTTCTAATGCTTCCAGACCATCTTTGGCTTCTATGACATGATATTTTTCATGATGAAGCGTTTGAAGTACTGATTGACGCAGGAATACAGAGTCATCGGCAACCAGTATAGTTGCCTGCCTTCTGTGAGGTGTAGAGGGTACAGGGTTTTTTTCGGCGTTTTCTTGTTGTAGATCACGGTAAGCATAATGTCGTACGAGTCCATACATGTCGAGGACGAGCAGAATGCGGCCTTTCCCATCGACAGCGCTACCCAGTATCCCCGGACGTTGTAGAAATGGTAAGAGTGGTTTGACGACTAACTCAATCTCTCCGATTACTTCATCGACAATGATACCAATGGTTTTGCGTGATGTTTCTCTTTGCAATAGTAAGACTGGTTGGAGTTGTGGTAGGAGACCTGTTTTGGCTGATCTGGTTTCTGGTTCATCTTTGGTAAATCCCAGTAGATCCTCTAAATGATAGGTCATATCCAATCGGGTGTTTGTCATATCATCGACACGATGTATCTGCGAAATTGGCGCGAGCAAATATTGTTGCCCGATACGTACCAGAAAACCTTGCAAAGATCCCTGCGAACGTGGGATATGGAGAACAAAACTGATGCCACCTTTATTATTGCGTTGTGAAGAGATGGTACCGTTGAGATCTTGAATGGTGTTGCGGATGTTTGCGATCGCGCCTCCCTGGATGGTCATCGAGAAGCCAATTTCCAGCGTCACATCATGACCAATGCTTGATGCATGCAACCAGATTTGAGGAGACGACGTTGGTGGTGTTTCTGCTGATTGTGGATCCTGCTGTACAAAAGAAAGATCATCTATGCATGTTGCCAGCATCTGGCTTAATGGTCCCGCCAGCGTTTCCAGAATATCGCGATCTATTTCGATGGTATCGCCAACTACTTCCAGATGAATGTTTTGTCCCTGTGGGAGTGTATTTGTAGCGATTGCACGTTCCAGATGTGGAATTAACGTTTTGAGTGGCGTTAGACGGAGCAGGAGTGTATCATTGCGGATGATTGCTAAGCGGTTGGTGTATTCCTGCTGTAAGGTATGAAGACGGGTGTACGCGGTTTGTACGTGGGTAGTAGAAATTGTAATGTCCGCAATTGCCTCACGGAGAGAGCGTATTAAGAGATCTCTTTCAGTATATTTCTCCATATCTAATTCATCCCACATGGGGAGTGCCGCGTTCATTGATGATGGAGGCAGGGGCGTTTTTTTGCGCCGTATTCGTGTTGTATCGAGTGATGCTTCATGGAGAATACGAGTGATTAACGATGATGATCCCGTTGCTTCTGCAATTTGCGGCGAAGGTTGTTTATCGTTTGGCAAAAGCGAAAGCATGGATTCATATTGTTTTAATCGTCCTTGCGATACCTGCAATTCTTGTAAAGCCTGATCCACCTGTTTTTGCGCTTCCGTAATCGCTGAATTATAGACAGTGAGGTGTTCGGTATGCTGAACAAGACTGGTTAACCGTTGTGCATCGACGCGAATGAAGGTTGTTGCCGGATTGCTTTCCCGTAAAAGTTGTGTTGAAAGTGTAAACTCCTGTTGTTCCTGCTCTTCATCCAGCCGTAGTGAAGATTGTGCCTGTTTAGGAATTGTAATTGGTCTGAGTGATTCCGTAGGGAAGTAATCCAGGTTAATACCCAGTTCTTGAAATGTTATCTCCAATTCAGACAGAAAGGTGGTATCAGTGGGTTCTGCCTTATATTCGCTGAGGTGATCCAGAATGAAAATCAGCGCAAAGATCGCGGGAGTAATAGCTGTTAAACCTACTTTTGGTGTGATGAACCCCTGTCGTACCTGTTCCGCGATAGTCTCAATATATCCGGCGGCTGTCGAAAGGGTGGTACAGCCGATGGCACCAGCTGTACCACGGAGTTTATGACTGTTCCGTTGGAGGGGAGTGAAGCGTGCTGGTTGCAGGGTGTGTTGTTGTTCTTCTTTCTCTAACTGTTGTTGCCCCTGTTGTAGACGTTTGATATCCTCATCAGCCTCATCAAGGAAGAGCAAAAGCATATCTTCGTCCGCTATGTATTCCTGATCCGGCTCTGGAACACGCTCATTTGAACGTCTGGATGTTGTTTCATCCTCAGCAGGAGGGGGAGCAGTATGCCAGCCTTCTTTGGCATCAAACGCCTGGAGAATTTTCAAATCCTCTTCAGTCAAATCCTCGGTTAGTTCATTATCATCAAATTGGGATGTATCATCCATCGGAGGTCACCTTGATGAGATGTACCAGCGCTGCCAGGAGCGATGGCATATCGAATACCAGATTTCCTTCATATTCACCAAGAATAGCTTCTGGACAAGGAAATCTGGCTGGCTCATTGAATGGTTGCAATGCATCGAGCGATAATGCAGGCAGTTCGTCTGTAATGGTTGTGAGTAGTCCCAGTGTGTTATCATCGATGCTGGCGATAAGGAGTGATGTGGCATTGGTGTATGCCTGATGTTGCATGAAAAAAGCCGCCAGATCGATAACCGGGACAACTTCTCCCCGCCATAGCGTGATGCCATTCATCCAGAAAGGGATATCTGGTAAAAGTGTGTAATGCTGCGGTGGAGTGACAATCTCCCGTAAGCATCTCAGAGGAAATATAGAACGTACCTGTTCCGATTGACATACCAGATATTCATCCAGTGGCACTGGCGGCGCTATGTCAGCTTTCGCTAGCTCGGATGCATAGTGCCAGAAGTCCTGGTCACTCAGTTGTGCGATAGATGCTGTATTTGTGATAGCAGCAGAGAATTCTGGACGTTCAGTCATATGCTATTAATGTTGGGGTGAGGGTATACCCAGATGTGATTCGATAACGTCGATAATTTCTTGCGTCTTAAATGGCTTGGTGAGATAGTCCCTGGCTCCAGCCAGACGCCCTTTTAACTTATCGATCATACCATCACGGCGGGAAAGCATTACAATCACGGTGTTTGCGAATTGCTGTTTGCTTTTTAAGCGGCGTGCTACTTCGTAGCCATCCATTTTGGGCAGACCAATATCAAGAATAACCAGGTCTGGTACGCGTGCGCTTGGTTCTGTTAGCCAGCGCATCGCCTCTACGCCGTCAGGAAATCCTTTTACCTCAAAACCTTCGCGCCCAAGGCAAGTTTCGACGATTTTTCGGACCGTTGCGGAGTCATCAATTACCATTACCAGTTTGCTCATACAAGTGTCCTCTTTCTCTTCCCACTACCATCCATTGTACCTGACAATATGCCAATACACAAGAGCAAATGTTTGCTTCGTTTACTACTTTATAGTAACTAAAATCATTCGCAATATTGTTGTTTGTGTTGTTTTCCTTTTATTATCAGGAATGTTACTATGTTTTTTATGCTTATAATGAATTTGATCCTGGTTATAGCAGGTAGAATAGCGCTTTACCTTTGTAAGGGGAGGCACAAAAGGAAAAGTGTAATGCTATACCATTCTTTATAACAAAAGAAATGGTACCATATAGTTGTGGTAATTTGCAATGTAATCCTATAAAAATATTCTTAAGAATATTTTTATAGGATTACGATAAAATGGTTATTGTTGCGTGGAAACTGGCAGGGTAAAGGTAAACGTACTTCCTTCTCCCTGCGTACTTTCGGCTTTGATCTGTCCGCCATGCGTTTCTACAATGTGGTGCGCGATAGCTAATCCCAGTCCGGTACCGCCACCGCCAGGGCCGATAAACCCCGCTTTAGCGCGAGCACGATCAGTTTTATAAAAACGTTCGAAGATGCGTGATAATTCTTCTTCACGGATGCCAACACCTGTATCTCTTACATAGAAACGTTGCATCTGTTGATCGCGTTGTCGAGCGGTGCCAATGACTATTTTGCCACCGGATGGCGTAAATTTGATCGCGTTATGCACAAGGTTGACCAGAACCTTTGTGATCTGTTTGCTATCGGCGTCAACATAGGTATCGCCTCTAGCGATTTCGGTTGTCAGTTTCACGCGATGTCGTTGGGCCAGGGGCAGCATACGTGCCAGGACTTCACGTACCATGCGTTCGGACTCAATTGGCTCGAAGGTCATAATCGTCTGACCGGATTCAATACGTGAGAGTTCCAACAATTCAGCGACGAGTTCGCTCAGATATTGTACCTCTGTCTCAATCTTCTCAACGAACTCCTGTGCTTTTTCTGGATTTGTCTCAATCGTATCTTCAAGTGTTTCTGCCAGTAAGCGTACAGATGTCAGTGGCGTGCGCAGTTCATGTGAAATATTGGCGAGAAAGTCGCGTTGAATGCGTTCGATATGTTGTGTCTCTGTCTTATCTTCGATGCTGACCATGAAATAAAGAGGATCGCTAGCCGTAACATTTACATCTGTCTGCGGCATAGAATTGCTAAGTGGTGACACTGTAATTTGCCAGCTCATATCGGAACTCGTCTGTTGATAGACACCTTTTTGCTGGTTATTCGTCTGAATGCTTTTTTCAACGAGCGCAAGAATATCAGGGATGTGAAGCACACCCTCTGGTGTAATATCCTGAGTGGAGCCTTCAGGCGTGACTGTTTGCAGGTGATGACTATTATGCTGCAAAACAGTGCAGGTGCGATCAATAATAAATACCGGGAGAGGAAAGGCCTCCAGCAGACTGCTGGTCATATCCTGGCTATTGATGGAATATATATCTGTCAATTGAGCCTCCTCCTGCTTTTCTTTTCTCGCTGGAATGCAGGAAACAGGTTACATACTGATTACTAAGCAGAGAGAGCCTAACATAAACAAAAAGGCCACCTCATACTGGTGGCCTTGCAAGCTCCTCGAGTAGGATTCGAACCTACAACCCATCGGTTAACAGCCGATTGCTCTACCGTTGAGCTATCGAGGATTATGTGCTCCATTCGCTCGGAACGGTTATACTATATACCATTGTCCGGGTTTCGTCAATACCTTTTCAACGAATTCTACGCTTATTTGAGAAATTCGTTGAAAAGGGTCATGGTGACTGTCAGGAACGTACCCAGGCTTGCCAGCGCAATGACTGGATTAAGCAATGGCGCAGAGATCAGGCTTCCGCGCAGGTGGCAACGTTGTAGGATATTCGGCAGGATCATGCCGCACAGCGCGGCGATGAGCAGCGTTATCCCAAAGCCCAGACCAATCATAAAGCTGAGTAAGACTGATCCGAAGAGTACCCAGGCCAGCAAGCTCACAAGCACTGTAGCAATCACACCTCCGATGGCTCCATGCAGCAGTTCGCGCCAGAGTCCACGGAAGAAATCACGACCACGTTTGGTGCGCAATTCCCAACCAGCGATACCCAGAGCCTGTGCTCCTGCATTGCCGCTGGTAAGCAGCAGCATCGGGATCAGACAGAGAATCGCGGTTGTGGCAAGATGCGCGGTCAGATTGGGAATAAGTCCGCCAATCTGTGCGAAAGCCAGTGCAGAATGGAATAGTGTGCCAAACGTACGTAGAATGATCAGCGCCATGATGAAGCCAGCGCCTACATTAACAAGCAGCCAGGAAGAGCGGCTCATGGTACTGCGTAGCCAGGAGTGTTCGTCTTCTTCTGACTCTTCAACATCCGTGCCTGCCATTTCCGAGAAATCTTCCGCCTGTTCCTCCTGAATGACATCAATGACATCATCAACCGTAATCATGCCCAGAAGGTGATCTTCATCGTCAACTACAGGTACGCCCAGCAGGTCATATTTAGCAATGACATTGGCGACTTCTTCCTGGTCCGCATTCACATTGACGCGAATGACATCATGATCCATTAGAGCGCCTAGTTGAATATGTGGTTCTGCGGTAACAATCTGGCGCAGCGAGGCGACGCCAATAAGGTGGCGCTCTTCATCGACGACATACAGATAGTACACCATATCAAGCTGCGATGAATGCTGGCGTAGATAGATCAGTACCTCTTCAACGGTTGTCTCCGCTGGTTGGGCCAGAAATTCAGTGGTCATAATGCCACCGGCTGTCTCCGCCCCATAGCGTAACAACTCACGAATTGGTTGTGCCTCTTCCGCAGGCATCAAATTGAGTAAACGTTCCGCTTCATTGGCAGGCATTTCCGCCAGAATATCAGCGGCATCATCCGGTGCCAGTCGTTCAAGTAGATCAGAAGCACGCTCCGGGTCCAATTCACTGAGCAGTTCAGATTGCAGGGGATATTCAACTTCGTTCAGCGTATCCGCTGCTGTCTCGTCGTCCAGACGTTCTAGCATCGCGCCTGCCTCTTCAACATCTAACTGTTCAAGAATATCAGCGATATCGGCTGGATGGAGGCTGGCTAATTTATTATGACTTACATTGAGTTGTAGTTGTGGTATAACGCCCACTGCTGCGGTTGCCACGGTCCCTGTGGGTATAGCAGCCATCTGACTAGTTGTCTGATGGTGAATAACTTCGATTGGCTCGACATAATTCCAGGTAACGGTACGTTCATTGAGCTGAATTGGAGTGATACGACCAATCATATCAATGGCTTTTTGCCAGCCAAGGCGACGTAACAAACCGCTAAAGCTGATATCCACCCCGACCAGACGAGCGGTTTTTTTGATTTGCGCCAGTTTTAAATCGTTCACTTTGACGACGCGAAAGCCCTGTGTATCGACAATTTGCTTGTCCAGAATATCTCGTTTGAGCAGGAGTTCTTCACTGTGTGGCTCATATGGGCGAATATTCGTCTGTGGTTGTGACAGACGTAGCGGTATTTCTTCGATATTTTGTATCTGTGACCAGGGGACGATGATCTGTCCACCGCTGACTGTTGTATTGACAATCAAAGCGGTGATGATAGGGAAGGTCTCATTGGGAGCCACATAGATGTCTTTCAGGGTTCCCACACGGCGATTCTCGCTGTCGAAAATTGCTTGATGAATTAACGCGCTCAGAAAGATCATAGTATCACCACCTTCTTGCTCGTAGTATATGAATAATGACTGCTTTTTTGTGTCGCCTGTCTGATCTCTTTATGATGTTTTAAGTGCTAAAAACTCTTCCTGAACCTGGAAGAAAGCACAGCACAAGACAAACATGTATGCGAAAGAAGTGGAATGGCACACATGGACACAATACTATCTACCTGTCGTATATGTGATACGCTGGCTGATTATTAGCGGTATCAGGTAGATGTTGTTGGTTGTGAAGATGCAAAGGAACAGGCTGAAAATGAGTTGCACTTCAACAACATATTTTATGCAGGGAATACTGCATAAGCAGTTCGAGGACTTACTGGCAGAAGGAATTGTCCTTACTCAACATCGATCACATCAATGGGGTTGATGTCTACTCATCGAGCAAGGGGTGATTGTTGAAGAATGACCCTGATGGTTGCCATCAATCAAGCAAAGATGGGTCTGCGGTTCCTACCCGATGAGGAGAAGAACATTCCGTGAAGCAGGCATGCACATATACTGTTGTTAATGCATACCTACTAGAACTAGGGCCAGCGTCCATGTCCCTCACCTCCTTTTGCCCGGACAGATGCCCCACCATCTCTATCGTTGCGCTGATTATTTATTTACACTCTGCTCTCACTATGAGCAGGAAAAAGAGATGATGATGTAACAACTGTGGGTGAATACAAAATTTCTCTGTTGTCAGTATAGCACCGTCAGGATCAATGCGACAAGGGATAGAGTATACATAGTACATATAGACTCTGTGTTTGTTTTTGATCATCTGTAAATCTGTTTGAAAAGGAAATGCCGCTCCTGATAAAAGAAACTATCTTCTGACTGTGACATAGTGCTGTTTTTGCGAAAATACTGGCTCAATGCATGCATCGGTTAGCCATGTGGAAGAAGCCACTTAGTGTGATTCTTTAATTCTTCGACGATCTTTTCCATCGGCAGTGTGGCATCAATAACCTGAAAATTGAAAGGTTCGATCATTTTTTCATATTCAGCTATGATACGCGTTTGATAGTTGATAAAGCTTTCGTAGAGATCTTCACCCAGATGAAGATCCATGCCCGATTCCCAGAAGTTAAAACCATTACCCTGGAGGACACGCGGAATGAGTTCAGCCAGGGGTATTTTCAGATAAAAGATGGCATCTGGTTGCAGTGCCAGACCATAAATGGCGCGAATCCAGTGAGGATCAGCGCCACGTACGAGGGCGCGTGCCATCAGTGAGTAGATATAGCGGTCGGTTAAGACGATAAAGCCTGCGCGTAGAGCGGGTAAGATCTGGTTTTCAAAACGGTCAACGAAATCAGTGGCATAGAAGAGGTTATGGGTGATGGGACCCAGTGTATTGCCTTCCTTCGCCTGTTTCAGTCCACTGCCAACCAGCGTTGAGCCGGTCATTTCTGTATCCATGACAGCATAGCCATAACTTTCTAGCCAGGGGCGTAGCAGATGGAGCTGTGATGTTCGCCCGACGCCGTCTGTTCCCTCAATAACAATTAAACGACCGGGTAATACTTCCTCTCGTGTTTTCAGGCCGATAGCGTCGAGTCCGTAAAACTGTAGTGCTGTCATGGTTCCTTTCCTTATAAAATTACGTATCAACTATGACTATACTTAGTTTGGTGATCTGACTGGAAAGAGTGGAGGATGCATCGCAGCCCACGATTCTCCTGAACCGATGACAGGTTTGTGTGTACGACGGATGTCCTGTAGATATGGTTCGACGAGTTTGCGCATTTTTCGTTGTTGCTCCGGAATGGAGAGGGTGGCGTCCATGACGGTCAGGTCAAATTCCTGGATCATGGCTTCATATTCATCAACGATGCGTTGTTGAAAGAGCTTGAAGCTTTCGTGTGGATCATGGCTGATGCCAATGTCCATGCCTGCTTCATAGTATTTGAGTTCGGTACGACCAGTCAGGATACGGTTTAGTGAAATGTCGAGTGGTACGCGGAAGTAGAATGCTTTTGTAGGCTGTACCGCGAATTGATAGAGTTCACGTACCCATTGGCGATCAACGTTTCGGGCGACATCGCGTGCGAATGCAGTATAGATATAGCGATCCGCCAGCACAATTGCACCAGCTTTCAGGGGCGGAATGATGTCATTTTCTGTACGGTCTGCGAAATCAGTGGCATGGATTAAACTAAAGGTGGTTGGTGTGAGGAGCTGTTTCTTTTTGCCACGGCTGGTGATTTTTTTGACCAATGGAGATGAGTTCCATTCACTGAAAAAGACGGTATACCCTTCACTGATCAGCCACTGACGCAATAACGCGATTTGCGTACTTTTGCCAGAGCCATCGACACCTTCAACAATAAATAGACGACCTGGGTATTGATGTTCACCATACGTCTTCATAGTATCATCCTTCCTCTCATATAGAGAACGGAAATGGATATCCTGTGTGAGCGGGGGAATGGATATCATCAAGTATGCGTTTCCTTTTCGGCACTGTCAAGTTAATTTTCTTGTGTCAACTATAGATGATGTGTATTCTGTACATACTATGTGAGCGATTATTTATTGGTAATGGGTATATATAATACGTGCAAAACACACATAAAACAATTCTCATGTGCAGAATTGATTAATGTCAGCTTTGAGAAAAACCTGATTTGTTCATGCGTTGTTTACCTCTGCTTTTTTTCATAGCATTGAAAAGAAGAGGCATTTCATGGAACGTTGTTATGCATATCTGTTGTATGTAAATCATGATATTGGCAGGGTACAATAATAATTATAATATATTTTATATGTATATGCTGTATATTATCTGTGTTGCTGTTTATAGATTAGTACAAATGATATATATTTGTCATGTGGAGAATTGTATATTCACTGTACCTTGAGCCTCTTTTAATGTATATCGGCATGGTGCTGTTGCTTATTGATGTTGCTGTGCACTGTATAAGAAGGTAGATCTTTTCTGCATTGGTCAGGAGCAACACATTGCATGCTATAGTATAAAAAATAATGAAAGATTGTGTCTTTTGAAGGAGATTACAATGTTTGTGTTTACGACTGTGACTGTGGTGGGAGCGCTGTTCGCTGCGATTATTGCTGTCTTGCTGGCTGTGATTGGTGTTGTGGCGGTACGTTCCGGGCAACGTGAATTAGCACGTACGTCTGAAGCGGGACTGCAACCGGTCTGGCATCGACAACTGCGCATCCTTTTCGGCATTAATAATATCGTTTTCTCGTTATTGTTGCTTTGTATCGCTTTTCTATGTATACTTGCGAGCATGACGGTCAAGTATGTGCTGGTGGGGATTATTGTTGTTTTGTTCTTATGCAGTATTATGCTTGTGGGACGTTGTATGGTTCTTGCCTTGCGCGGGGGGTACAAAAACCCTGGTAGACCTGCGTAAATGACATGCATGTGATAGGATAATTTTACAGAGTATGAATAGAGCATAAAGAAAAAGCAGTAAGGCCATAAATGTTTGTATAGGGAGAAGGAACAAGAATAGCAATGGTAAGCAATCAAATAATGCATGTGAATATAACTACTCCGACAGGTTATCTGGAAGGTATTTTGAAGCCGGAAGAAGAAGGGGTGAAACCACCATTTGTTGCAGTTGTGTGTCACCCGCATCCATTAGGTGGGGGGACCATGCATAATAAGGTTGTTTTTAAAACAGCTCAAGTGTTGCAGGCGTTGAATATTCCTGCTCTGCGTTTTAATTTTCGCGGTGTTGGGCATAGCACTGGCAGTTATGATGAGGGGCGAGGCGAAATAGAAGATGTCCGCTCGGCTCTTGATTTTATGAGTCGGCGCTATCTGGCTGTGCCTGCGATAATGGCGGGTTTTTCATTTGGTTCTTATGTTGGTTTGCGGGAGGGTGCGCTGGATGATCGTGTGCATGCTTTGATTGGTATCGGCGTGCCTGCGCGGATGTTTGACGGCAATGTGCTGGCGGATTGCCATAAGCCCAAGTTGTTTGTGCATGGCACCGAAGATGAACTGGCTCCGTATGATCTGATGCAGCAGTGGTTTGAGCAGGTTTCTGCTCCCAAGCGCTTGATCAGTGTACAGGGGGCGGATCATTTTTTTATGGGGCGACTGGAAGAGATGCAGGCGATTATTGCGAATTTTGTTCGTTCGTTAGATACTACTATTGAGTAGAGATTACTGCTCTCTACCGGGAATGACGCCTTTATGGTGACGCTCAAACACAGTATTGGTCAGATGAAGGTGCTGACTGTTTGATAAAGGAGTATCGCTTGAGTTTTCCTGTTACCCGTAAAGATGGGACTATTGATGATTATCATGGTATGCAGGTTGCAGATCCATATCGCTGGTTAGAGGATGATGCTTCTGAAGAGACACGTGCCTGGAGTGAAGCTCAGCATGCTGTGACACGCGCATATCTGGACGAGATAGGGGCAAGGGAGCAATTGAAGTCTCGTTATACCGCTCTCTATAATTATGCTCGCTTCTCTGCTCCTCATAAGGAAGGTAACCGCTACTATTTTGCGAAGAATAGCGGTTTGCAGAATCAGGCAGTGTTATATGTACAGCAGCATCTTCGGGACGAACCTCGCATGGTTCTTGATCCTAATATGCTCAGTGATGATGGAACAGTCGCTTTGACGAATCAGTCCTATAGTAAGGATGGTACGTTGCTGGCATATGCGACCTCAACCAGTGGTAGTGATTGGCAAGAGGTGCGCATTCGCCATGTGGATGAAGGTAGCGACTTTCCGGAAGTAATTTGCTGGTGTAAATTTGTGAGCGTTGCCTGGTCGCGTGATGGCAAAGGTTTCTTTTATAATCGCTTACCGGAGCCTGGCACGGTGGCTGTAGAGGATCAGAACAATTATAACAAGGTCTACTGGCATACACTGGGGACACCACAAGAGGAAGACCAACTGATTTTTGAGCAACCAGATGTCAAGGAGTTAAGCTTTTCTCCAACAGTCTCTGATGATGGGGCATATTTACTGTTGGATGTCTGGTGGGGTACGGATCCAAATAATCGCATTTACTATCGTGATTTACGGAGTGATGGACCATTTGTGCGCTTGTTGGATGAGGCTGATGCGAGTTATGGCTTTATCGGCAATGATGGCGCTATCTTCTATTTCCAGACCAATTTTCGGGCCGCTCGTGGTCGTATTATTGCGATTGATACGACTCATCCTGAACGAGAAAACTGGCGCGAACTGGTACCAGAGCAGGTTGATGTACTGGATTTCGTGTTAATTGCGCAGCAGCAGTTTGTGGTGAGCTATTTACATGATGCTCATCATCAACTTAAACTGTATCAGAAAGATGGGCAGGCAGCAGGTGAAATCGCGTTGCCGACGCTTGGGTCGGTGGTTGGCCTTTCTGGAAAGCCTGATGAAAGTGAATTATTTATTCAGTTCACTTCTTATTTGTACGCGCCGAGCAGTTTCCGCTATGATTTCACGACGCGGGTGTTGGAGCCACTCAATCAGACACAGGCCACGTTTGATCCCAGCGGGTATGAGACAACGCAGGTCTTCTGTACTTCCAGGGATGGCACACGTGTGCCCATGTTCCTGACACATAAGAAGGGTTTGCAACTGGATGGCAATAATCCTGTGTTGTTGTATGCGTATGGCGGTTTCAATATCAGCCTGACACCAAACTATAGCATTACACCACTGGTCTGGATTGAGCATGGTGGCGTCTATGCGGTTGCGAATCTGCGCGGCGGTAATGAATATGGTGAAGCGTGGCATCAGGCAGGCATGTTGGAGAAGAAACAGAACGTTTTCGATGATTTTATTGCCGCCGCTGAATGGTTGATTGAGAACAAGTATACCACTTCTTCACGGTTGTCAATCGAAGGTGGTAGTAATGGTGGTTTGCTGGTAGCTACCTGTATGACACAACGGCCAGACCTGTATGGCGCGATTGTGTGTCGGGTGCCGGTGATTGACATGTTGCGTTATCATCGTTTCACGGTTGGTCGCTTCTGGATTCCTGAGTATGGTGATGCGGAGCATAATGCCGAGCAATTCAAGTTTCTGTATGCGTATTCGCCGTTGCATAATGTGCGCGAAGGTCGCTCCTATCCTGCTACACTGATTATGACCGCTGATTCTGATGATCGTGTAGTGCCTGCGCACGCTCGTAAATTTGCCGCGACGTTACAAGAAGCACAGGCTGGCGAGCAGCCTATCCTGTTGCGGGTGGAGATGAAGGCCGGTCATGGTTTTGGGAAACCAACGACCAAGATCATTGATGAGGAATGTGATATCCTTGCGTTCCTGTTTGATACTTTCCAGATGCAATAGTATTTCATTCGACCTCAATGTAATGATGCCCGTGCATGGGCATCATTACCGCAAGGAGTCAGCGCATACGAGTGTACAGATCATTCTACCTGTTCTGGCTCTTTGAGTTGTTGTGTTTTGGAGTCTGCTCCGATAACTGAGTCAGAAATGTTGGTTTTTAGCTGTTTGAATTGCTCTGGATGAGTCGTGCGCCATTGGGTCCAGATAGCGATTAATAGCGCCTGTAGCACACCTGCTACGGGTGAGGCGAAGAGTGCTCCCCAGATGCCGAAGAGTTCTGAACCCGCGACCAGTGCCGCTATCGCGACAACTGGATGGAGTCCGATGGCTTGCCCGACAATACGTGGGCCAATAATATCTCCTTCGAGCACATGCACTAAAATGAAGTAGGCAAGCACGCAGACGGCGATCACCCAACCCTGTGTCAGCGCGATTAAAGTACAGATAGCTCCTGATATCAGTGTTCCCAGCACAGGAATAAACTCCAGTACGAATGCCAGCACACCAAGTAAGAGCGCATATGGGACGCCGAAGACTGCCATCCCTCCACCAACCAGCATACCAATGATAAAGGCCAGCAGCACCTGTCCACGGATATAGCCACCAACGATACGTTGTAATGTGTCCAGAATGAAATCGATACGTGCCGGACGGGGGGAATTCTGCCGTAACCAGCGGGAGGCTTTGGAGCCATCGATAAGTATATAGACGCTTAAAACACCAATCAAAACAGTATCTAATGTTGCGTTAAAGAAGCCGGTAACAAATGGCACCACAGTGCCAGTGTTGGCGAGATTCTCGACATGTGAAATGACCTGACCTCTTGCTGCACTGATTTCTCCCTGGGGGATACCTGCTGAAACGAGCAGATCCTCCAGCGGGGTGTTCTGACTATGGGGTCTGGGGGTTAGCAAATAGCGAACCTGATGGGCGAGTTGTCCTGCCTGATCCACCGCAGTCTGCGTGACGAAGTAACAGACAAGACAGATGCCACTGAAAACAACCAGATAGACAAGCAGAATTGCCAGTTTACGTGGCATAAAGCGTTGAAAGAAACGGACCAGTGGTGTCAGGGCATAAGCAATCAAGGCGGCAATTGTCAGAATCAGGATCGTACGGAAGATATGACGTGCTCCCCAGAGAATAAGCAAAACCAGGGCCGTCCAGGCTAAAATCGCGATAGGGATATCGCGCCGTCTGGCCCATTTGTTCTGTATTTCAACAGGTGGCACAGATGAATTTGATGGCATTATGCTGTGCTCCTTTATGCATAAATATGAATATATTCTGTATGTTACGGCCTTCGATCTGAAGATCCTATTTAATACCATTGTATATCTGGTATACGTATGGGCTATGCACATATGCACAAATATCATAGATGATTTAGCGTGGATCGTGTATATGTTTTTTCTGAATAATAAAGATAATATCCCTGTTGTTTTTGACTTGCATATACCTGTATATGCAAGTCGCCGAGCGTTGGGAAACGTTCAGACGCCCTGCGCCGCTGGATAGCTTCGAGCGTAGGATGCCAGGGGTAGTAGTGTGCTCCAGTAAAGAGAAGCGTTTTTCCTGTAAAAACAGCGTGCCCCTTTTTCTGACCTATCAAAAAGTGGTAATATTGGTATGAATAAAGTATTGATCAGCCAGGAAGAACTGGGATATTGGCTGTGCTTTAAGCGCTATCTGGGGAAGTAGGCGGTCTGGCATGTTTGAATGTCAGCAGCCTTCGTCTGTTTATCAGGTAGTGGGATAGAGAGCTTCCAGAGCAACCTATCATAGCAGCAATTATCGCCTCTCGATTACCTATCTTTGAGGAGTATTTTATGGAGACAAAGCAGGCCATCCGAAAATGGTCAGATGTGTATAAACTGGACGTTGTGGTCCCCAGTGAAGGGAAATCTGTAGGATACGTTGAAGATCTTTTCATGAAGGAAGGGTCAAATGCTGTCTACGGACTCTGTGTACGTACACGTTTATATGGAGATCTTACGTTGCCCGTAACTGGTATTATCGCAGTTGAGAATAATCAGGTTACGATCCGTAATGCCCAGATGTTGTTACGGTCCGTTCCGCCCCATGCTCGTTCTCAGCAGTTGCTTGCTCGTAAAGTGGTGAATGAGAAGGGCAATGAGATTGGGACTATCAAAGACATTTTCCTTGGTGTAGAGAATCCTTCCGCCTTGCATGTCGCAGGGTTTGAAATTGCTCATGGATCATCTACCCGCGTTCTGAGTTCTGAAGGGGTTGTGCAGTACGATAATCAAAGTAATACACTGATCGTGCATGACCAGAGCGCGAAGAAATTGCACTAATACAGGACAGCATGGCAGGACGGGTCCTGCTATCTGTACCTTGTACCTGTGTTTTTTGATCCTTTCTTATGCTTCGCCTCGCAAGCGTACGACTTCCGATTCTGCTGTACGTGCCTCGCGACGGCGATGCAGTTTTTTCAACGCTTCTGCTTTCCTTTGCCAGTTATCTGGATCGTTTGGTGCGAGACGTATCGCCTCTTCCGCGGCTTCCAGTGCCTCTTCAAAGCGCTGCAATTGTTTGAGCACCAATGATTTATTATGCTGTGCTGATGCCATGCGTGGATTAATACGCAGTGCGCGTTCATAGGCATCCAGCGCTCGTTCGAATTCACCTAGATGATAGTAAGCATTGCCTTTGCCATTCCATGCCTGTGACACATTAGGATTGTTGGTGAGCGCTTGATTATAGGCATCTAAGGCTTGTTGGTAGCGTCCCTCCTGGCAGAGAATGCTGGCTTTGCCATTCCATGCCTGTGCGTAACGAGAATCGAGCTGTAGGGCTTTATCGTAGCATCTCAGCGCTTCATTATTACGGCCTTTATCACCCAGCACAATTGCTTTTCGCTCCCAGGCTTTGACAAAGTTGGGGTCATGTTTGAGCGCACGATCATAATGTTCCAGCGCACCCGAAAGACGACCCTGTTTGTAGAGGATATCCCCGATGCCGCAGAGCGCGGGTGCGTAGTTAGGATTGCGATGAATGGCTTCCTGATATGCTTGCATGGCGTTGCTAGTCTCGCCCATCTCAAAGTGGACAAGCCCTTTGCCATTCCAGTAATTGATATTATTTGCATCAAGAAGGAGTGCTTCATCAAATGCGCGTAGGGCTTCTGTATAACGATGCATTTGACGCAGTACCAGTCCTTTATTGCCCCAGGCCTGTGCCATACGAGGGTCGAAATGGATGGCAACATCAAAAGCTG
Organism: Dictyobacter sp.; assembly: GCA_035493535.1. Classification (GTDB taxonomy): domain Bacteria; phylum Chloroflexota; class Ktedonobacteria; order Ktedonobacterales; family Ktedonobacteraceae; genus Dictyobacter. The sequence continues at coordinate 15,089 of DATJIE010000017.1, read as the reverse complement.
TTACTGACTGTTCCAGTTGACCTAATGCGCTTAACGCAGAGCCTTTACCATTCCAGGCATAGATGTTATCTTTTTCCTGCAATATGGCGCGATCAAAGGTTTCCAGCGCTTCCTGATTGCGATGTAAGCGATTGAGGGCCGTTCCCTTCCCTGTCAGTGCAGTGATCAGGCTGGGATCGATTTTCAGTGCCTGTTCAAATGAGGCCAGTGCTTCTCGATGTTGACCGAGATTGGCCTGTGTTAAGCCACGGCCTTGCCAGGCTAATGCGCTCTGATTATCATACTGCAATGCCCGTTCGTATTGTGATAAAGCATCTCTTAGCTTGCGCTGAGTGTAGAGATGGTAGGCATCCAACAAGTAGGGATTGGTGTTGGTACTGCTGCTGATGCCAGATTGCGAGATTGGGGGCACAATGCTATGAGGTCGGGTACTGCTCAATGAGCCACTCAAGCGTTGTTGATGGACGAGGCTCAGTGTTTGTGCTACTTCCTGAGCACTGGCTGGCCGATCCATCGAGGTCATCTGGAGCATCCGTTGGAGGAGTGATTCCAGATCAAGGGGCACGGTTGCGTTGAGTTCTCGCGCTGGTCGGAAGAAGAATGGTTGTTCACTGGGATCAACTCCCGTCAGGAGAAAATGCAAGAGCGCACCCAGACTATAAATATCTGAACGCGGTGTACTTTGTGCTTTGCCATATTGTTCTGGTGCGGCATAGCCGGGAGAACCAAGCGCGACCGTATCATGAGATTGGCCTGGCTTGAACACACGGGCGATCCCAAAATCGATCAAATAGAGGTGTCCATTATCGCTGATCATCACATTGGATGGTTTTAGATCACGGAAAATAATAGGTGGCTGATGATTGTGCAGATAACTCAAGACATCACAGAGCTGTAATCCCCAGTCTAATACCTGCTCCAGGGCTAAAGGACCACCGCCATTTTTCTCAACATATTCTTCCATCGTCTGGCCTTCGATAAAATCCATGACCAGATACGAACGTTCTCCATCAGTAAAATGATCATAAATGCGCGGCAGGTTGGGATGAAGAAGTTCCGCGAGTAAATGTGACTCACGTTCAAAGGCATCTTCCGCTTCCTGAATCTGTGTTGGCGAAAGACCTACCCGGCTCATCTCTTTCACCGCAATCGGGCGATTATTAAACCGTGTGTCGATTGCTTTATAGACAGCACCCATGCCTCCTTGCCCGAGCCGGGTTTCCAGTTGGTAACGGCTGCTTAACAGCGTTTGTTCTGGCAATGCACCTGTCACGTGTTGGAAAGGAAGCGGTGAAGCACAGTGCTGACAGAAGCGGGCTGTCAATGGGTTAGCTGCTCCGCAATTATCACAGAACTGTTCCTGTGTTTCCATTAAAGCTGCTTGTTCCTGTATATTTCAATGTATACAATAATCTATAATAATAACGAAATTCCTGTGTTTTTGTTCTGGATGATAGCCAGTGATGATAGTATGTATTGATTCCCTGTCTGGCTGTCCCTATCATAGCACATCTTATGCATCAGTGCTTTTTCCTGCTTCTACGACGTGCCAGAGCTGAAGCCATTCTTCTATGCTGAGCGTCTCTGCGCGACGGCTGGCATCGATTCCTGCTGTTGCGAGCCAGGAACGAACGATTTCATTTTTATAGTGCAATCCGTGTGTCAATGAATTATGAAGTTGTTTGCGACGTTCTGAGAAACCTGCCTGTACGACGCGGAAGAAACCATCACGCTCCTGTCTGGTTAATGGTGTCTGTTTGTGCAGATCAATGCGCAAGATAGCAGAATCGACCTTCGGGGCCGGATAGAAAGATTGTGCTGGCACCCGTGCCACAATCGTTGGCTCTCCATAAAATTGGATGCTTACGGCGAGCAGGCTGAGATCACCGGGGCGGGCAACAATGCGCTGCGCTACTTCTAGTTGTACCATGACGACGAGCAGACGTGGTGCATTGTCACTTTCCAGAAAATGGCGAAAGGTTGGCGCAGTAATATAATAAGGTAGATTGGCGACGAGTTTGTATGGTTCCTGCCCAAAGATATCTGTGGGATTGAGGAACAGCAGGTTTTGCGCAACCAGTTCGACATTGGGATGTGCAGCTGTTGTTTTTGCCAGCAGGGTTAGCATATCGCGCTCTATTTCGACGGCCACGACCCGCCGTGCCTGCTGTGCCAGTTGCTGTGTAAGGACACCTGTCCCGGCACCAACCTCAAGAACCTGTTCGTCAGGAGTGATTTCTGCGGCGGTGACAATTTTATTGAGAATATTGCGGTCAATCAAAAAGTTTTGCCCGAATGATTTATTCGGGCGCATATTATGTGCAAGCAGTAACTGTTTGAGTTCGCGTGCATTCGTCAAATCAATTGTATCAGGTATCTGAGGTGTTTGTGTTACGTTTTCTCTATTATCCGTCAATGTTGTGCTCTCTGAAATTTGCTGTTTTGTGTGCTTTTTCTTAACTGTAACAAAGTACCTGCACACTGTCAAACTGTTAGTCCATAATCAGGTCCATTCCTTCGGCTGGTGTAGGGAGTTACCACCACCAGGGGCGTCGATTCCAGCGTATACTCCGGTGAAATACGAGGGAGATGAGACCTAGAACGATGATAACAAAGACCAGGGCGAACAGGATGAATACAAGTCCCAGTACCAGTAAGAACAGGATAATTTTGAACAGGATGGGTAGGAGGACAAGTAGGCCCAGCACAATCAGTAATGTTTTGAGTAATCTTGCGCCATTATTCCTTTGTTGTTGTGGACGTGCCCAGGGAGGCGAGTTAAAATTCCAGGCGTTCCCTCCGCTATTTCTGGCTTTCTGTTGTTGCGCTGTATAGTAAGAAGAGTAGTCGCGAGCATCAGAACCAGCGGCGCTATGTTGACGTTGTTGCTGTGCCTGTTGTTCGGAATATTTTTTCTGCTTATTATCAGAGTTTGTTTCCTGACGTTTTTTGACCTGATCCTGATAACTGTAGGGTGGAATGGTTTCATCAAATGATGATGGATGCTCATACTTGGGCATAGTACCGGTGCGTTGACGTTTTCCCCGGCGGAACTTGTGTTGCGCGTTCCGGGGTTCTTCAGCACTGGTTACTTCATTCTCTCCCTCTGGGGGGAACATTTGTTGATTCATCTGACTTGCCTCTCCCTCAATGGACACCTGGACTAACCATTATAATTTACGAAATTGTCTGAGTGGAGTTGCAAGTCTATGACTTCTCGGTTAAACCAGATTATTGATCTGATAACGGTCTCTCTACAAATACCTGAAGGTAATAGTTTGTAGACTTGCTCTATGGTTGTTTCGTTATTTACATCAGCGTGAAATTGTGCAGTAGCGTATATACAGATATATACTTCAATATGGTGCGCAATGATTGTAGAAATGAGTATGATTTATAGGTAGATAAAATTCATATCAGCGTATTGCCGGTGGATGATGTGATGTAAGTAGGAAGGGTAATGCATGTCTGATCCGCATTTTTATCATGGTCACAAAAAAGGGAATAAGACCCTGGTTGCGAGGCGTGATGGAGGAAGAAATCTTGCGCAGAGAAAGTTTCAGACGACCACGCAGGAGAAGCGCAGAATTGGGACTGAAGAAGAGAAGTTTGATCCTCGTGTTGTCGAAGGAACGGCTGATATTATCGCTGATTACGCGCCATATTTCTCGCGAGCGCATAAACGGATGCTGCGACGGATGCGGATCAATCGCATAGTGCTGCATAAGCGACGATATGGACGCCGTTACCAGTACGTTGAGAAGAAACTGACGATGACATTGCTTGTGTTTCTGAGTGTCTTGATTGTGTTGTGTACTGTTGGTAGCGGCGTTATATACACCTATTACCAGGCGCAATTACCGTTGTTAAACAGTATTGCTCAGCATTCACTGTTCCAGACGACACGTATTTATGATCGCAATGGCAAAATGCTGGATGAGATTTATGATAACGCAGCGGATCATGGTCGGCGTACATATGTTGATTATAAAGATATATCATCTTTATTAGTAAATGCCACTGTCGCTGCTGAAGATCATAGTTTCTGGATAAATAATGGTGTTGACTATCAAGGTATTGTACGTGCCGCTATCTCTGATATTGTCAATAATGGGGTGGTAGAAGGTGGGAGTACCATTACAGAGCAGTTGATAAAAAATCAATTTTTTATGGGACAGCCACGTAATGTGCAGATTAAAGGGGAAGAAGCAATCCTCGCTACTGGCCTGACACAACAGTATCCTAAATGGAAAATCATCGAGATGTATCTCAATACGGTTTTCTATGGAGATCGGAATTTTGGTGTTGAGGCGGCGGCAGAAGACTATTTTGGTCTGAAACCTACCTGTAATCAGAACGGACGTTGTCAGCCAGTCGTTGCTCATCTGACATTAGGACAGGCCTCACTATTGGCTGGATTACCTCAGAGCCCCAGCGCATATATGCCGTTGGTCTATCAAAAGAGTGCGCTGGAACGGCAAAGTCATGTGCTTGCCAGTATGCTTGAGTTGGGTATGATCACCTCGCAACAGAAAGCGCAGGCTGAGCGTGAAATGTCCCACTACAAATTTCATACATATGGTGACGCTCATAAAAAGCTCGCTCCACATTTTGATGATTATATTGTCAGCCAGTTGATCCCGTTATTAGGCGCTGATAATCTCAACAATGGTGGTTATAATATTTACACAACTCTGGATTTGAACCTGGAAAAAAAGGTTGAGCAGGTGACCTATGACCACCTGTATAAAAACCCTGTCAACGACTATATATCGTATGGGGTATTGAGTCAGGTGCATAATGTCAACAATGCTGCTGTCGTGGTGATTGATCCAAAAACAGGTGAAATTCTTGCGATGAATGGCAGTGCTCGTTATACGATGGACACTCCTCAAGTCCGTGGTGAAAGTAATGTGGCGCTGCTGAAGCGTCCTCCTGGTTCCTCTTTTAAGCCGATTGTCTATGCCACAGCATTTGAGATGGGATGGTATCCGGCAATGGTTGTGCCTGATCATCTGACCCATTTCCCTGTTGATACAACGACTTATACACCGCCAAATTATGATGGCAAGTTTCATGGTGATATGATGACAGTCCGTCGTGCTATCGCGAACTCGTTTAATATTCCTGCCGTGGATGCTTTTATGTATGCTGGCCCTGATAATGTGATGAATATGGCGGCCCGTCTGGGGCTTACTAATGTGGCAAGCGTGCCACGTAACAATCGCGGACCTGCAATGGCATTAGGAACCAATGATGAGACACTCTTAAATATGACCAGTGCGTACGCAACGTTTGCGAATGGTGGGGTACGTATGCCGACGGTTGCTATCCGTAAAATTACGGATAGCGAAGGCCATATCATTTATCAGTATCATGATCAGCATCCTCATGGGGTACGTGTGATGCGTCAGGATATCGCGTATCTCATGAGTAGTATCCTCTCTGATAAGGCGGCGCGTTACGAGGAGTTTGGGCCGGGTAATCCACTTGAACTGGATCGGCCTGCCGCCGCTAAAACTGGTACGACCGATGATTTTCGTGATAACTGGACGCTTGGCTATACGCCGCATCTCGCGGTCGGGGTCTGGGCTGGAAATAGTGACGATACGCAGATGAATAACGTGATTGGTATCACCGGAGCAGGCCCCATCTGGCATGACGTGATGGAATATGCTTCACATGCCTATCATTTTCCGGCGGATGATTTCGTACGACCTGCGGATGTGCATCAAGCAGCGGTGTCTGCGCTAACGGGTCTGGCTCCTTATCCAGGTGATGTAACGGTCCGCGATTGGTTTATTGATGGTACAGTGCCAACAATACGGGGTTGGGGGTCTTATGGTTTACCTGCCGCGCCGACGCAGAAATCTCCTGCTCACTCGTCTGATAAAGATCCCTGGCAGATTGGTCCCTGGAAAATTGATCCGTGGAAGTTGATACCCTGGTTCGATCCTCATACAGGCAATGCCGACTGGTAATGGCGTTTCTGTTTTTTCTCCTCCCCTTCTTCTGTCACATCGTGATGGGAGAAGGGGCTTTTTTGTGTTTGTCGAACGCAATATGGCTTTGCAATCATTGCAGAATGGGTTAATATGACAGGATAGCAAAACTGACTGTCGCAAAAGTCGCCCTCTGATGGACTGGAAAATAAGGTATGGACATAGAGAGCAGAAAATGAGAGGTAAGGGGAAGCATGACGCCACCATCACGTGAACCAGAAAACATTCGTAGTACTGATTTGTCCAATCAGGACAAAGAAAATTTAGAGCAAACGCTGTCTGAGTCTGGTTTTCGGCCCTTGAATCGTGCGGAACGGCGCTCAATCTGGCTGCATGATTATGAGGGACAGGATATTGCCCTGCAATCCTGGGCGCGTTTAGTCGAGCGTGAAGGGCTGGAGATTGAAGTCATGTTGCAGATGCATGGCTTACTGGTCTTTGGCACCCTGGTGAGCACACAAACCTATGCGCAATTCTATATAGATATGCATGAAGAGATGTATCGTAACGAAGATCCTGGGACCGCGGATTTCCTGCATGAGTATTATCAGGCATTGATTCCACCAGCCGATCAACCAGAGATAGGGCCAGAAGGATTACCTGTGATGTTCCGTTATGCTCATCTTCGAGAGGTAACAATCATGAGTGCTGGTCATAAAGTGAAACTGCCCTACTGGCGGGGGAAAGTCAACGAGGTGGATGCGTTTGTCGTTGGAGCGAGTGCGGGCGAGTAACAATGGTGAATAGATAACGTATAGGCAGTGTAATGAGAGTGGCACGATTTTTATACAGGTGTCACTCTCATTTGTATTGGAAATATCAGAATAGTGATAGTTGCTGTGGAGGTGGCTCTTCCTGCTGTTTTTTGGGGGTTACAGGCTCTGGTTTGGTTGCGGCTGCTTCTGCCTCCATACGTTCTGCTTCGGCGACGATCAAAGGAATTTTCTTAAAATCCTGACGGATGACATCTTTCTTACTGGTGTCATGTAAGCCTGCAGCGGGATGGAACATAGCAATGCATATACGTCCATTTTCCTTGCGTGCGCGACCATGAATGGCTGTAATTCTCTCATTGCCGAAGAATTTTGCCATTGAGAAGCGGCCCAGCGTAACAATCACTTTGGGATTAATAGCCGCGATCTGGCGGTCCAGATATTCATTACAGGCAGTAATTTCATCTGGCTGTGGATCACGGTTATTGGGGGGGCGACATTTTACAACATTGGCAATAAATACATCTGAACGTTTTAAATTAATGCTTGTCAGTAGCTCATCAAGAAATTGCCCTGCCGGACCAACAAATGGGCGTCCCTGTTTATCTTCATGATAGCCAGGGCCTTCACCGATAAAAAGAATATCAGCATTGGGATTGCCCTCTCCGGGTACTGCGCGGGTACGGGTCTTACAAAGTTTACAATTCGCGCAAGTAGAGACTTCGACAGCTACCTCTCCCAGAAGTTCCTCTGACGACATAGCAACGATACCCCTTCTAATTGAAACGAACAACGAAGATGAGTCACGCAAAGGATAAAGGCGACCTGCAAGGGTCGCCTTTATCAATTGTATTACTGTATTCGGTTCTTACCAGCGGCGATCATTTGGTCGCTGGTTGTAGCCACCATCACGGCGTGGGCCAGGGCCACCAGTATTGCGTCCACCAGGGCCACCAGGGCCACCAGAAGGACGGCGCTGCATGAAACCGCCGCTACGATCATAGCCGCCACGATCTCGCATTGGGGAGTCATAGCCGCCACGGTCACGACCACCCATGCCACCACCGTAGTTATTACCGCCACGATCATTATAACCGCCACGGTTGCCACCATAACCGCCAGGGCCACGGCTACCACCGCCACGGCTGCCACCGCCACGGCTATTGCGCTCGTGCTCTAATTCCGCCGCACTTGGCATTTCACCACTGAGAGCTGCGCGTCGGGATAGATTAATACGTCCCTGTCCGTCAACTTCGATCACCATGACTGTGATCTCGTCGCCGATAGAGATGATATCTTCAGGACGCATCACCTGATAGTCGGCTAACTGTGATGTACGAACCAGACCTTCTTTGCCGGGTAGGATCTCTACGAAGCAGCCGAAGTCGACGATACGACGAACAGTGCCAGTGTAGATATGTCCAACTTCGACCTCTTCGGTCAGAGCGCGAACTGCATCCATCGCCTGTTGCATCGACTCTCCTGAAACCGCAGAGATATTTACGGTACCGTCGTCCTCAATATCGAGGCGAGCGCCGCTGTCATCCTGGATCTTACGGATTGTCTTACCACCAGGGCCGATGACTGCACCAATTTTATCAGGATTGATCTTGAGGCTTTGAATGCGTGGAGCGTACTCAGACAGTTCCTCACGAGGAGAATCAATTGCGTCGAGCATTTTCTCCATGATGAACATACGGCCTTCGTGCGCCTGCTCAAGAGCCTTCGACATGATTTCGTAGGTGATGCCTTTTACTTTGATGTCCATCTGCAATGCAGTGACGCCATCAGCAGTACCGGCTACCTTAAAGTCCATATCACCGAGCGCATCTTCGATACCTTGAATATCTGTGAGCACTGCCCATTTGCCTTCGCGCTCACCTTCGCCTGTGACCAGACCCATTGCAACACCAGCGACTGGAGCGTGAATAGGCACACCAGCATCCATCAGTGCCAGCGTGGTGCCACAGACAGACCCCATCGAAGTTGAACCGTTCGATGACAGGATATCTGAAACCGCACGAATGGTGTATGGGAACTCTTCCTGTGAAGGCAGGACCGCAGAGACAGCGCGTTCCGCCAGCGCACCATGACCGATCTCACGACGACCAGGGCCGCGTAAAGGTTTGCTCTCACCAGTTGAATAAGGTGGGAAGTTGTAGTGGTGCATAAAGCGCTTGTTTTCGTTGAGGCCGAGACCCTCAATCACCTGCTCATCACCTGGGGAGCCAAGTGTCACCACACTCATAACCTGGGTTTGACCACGTGTGAAGATCGCAGAACCATGTGTGCGTGGAAGCAATCCCACCTCACATGAAATCGGGCGGATCGTCTTCAGATCACGACCATCCGGGCGAGCACCACTATCAAGAATGTTATTACGTACGTATGCTTTGAGCTCGCGCTCGTAGAAGGTGATAATATCTTTCAGGCGATCTTCATACTCTTCTGTGAAAGCAGTCACGAGATCTTCCTGAACCTGACTCAAGGCAGCCGAGCGAGCGGCTTTGTCAGGATTGTTCACCGCAGCCTCAAAGCGAGGAGCAACGAATTCACGCACCTTGTTCTGCAAATCCTCATCGACAGGAGGAGGTGTGAACTCACGCTTGGCAATGTTGACAGCTTGCATCAACTTTTCTTGCATCTTAATGATATCCTGCAGAGCCTCATGGCCGAAGCGTACAGCTTCCAACATCGTCTCTTCAGGAAGTTCTTTTGCTCCAGCTTCAACCATCATAACCGCGTCGGATGTACCGGCAACAGCCAGATCGAGGCGGCTTTGTGCCATCTGTGACTCGGTTGGATTAATCACTAACTGATCATTGATATACCCGACACGTACAGCGCCAACCGGGCCAGCGAACGGAATATCCGAAACGCTCAAAGCCGCGGAAGCACCAACGATACCAAGGATACTATAGTCATTTTCCTGGTCAGAAGAGAGAACAGTGATAACAATCTGGACGTCGTTACGATAACCTTTGGGGAAAAGAGGGCGGAGTGGACGATCAGCTAAGCGGCAAGCGAGGATAGCATGTTCAGATGCACGACCTTCGCGTTTAATAAAACCACCTGGAATCTTACCTGCGGCGTACATACGCTCTTCTACATCAACAGTCAGTGGGAAAAAGTCAATGCCTTCTCGTGGCTCATCGCTGCCAACAACCGTTGCCAGGATTACGGTTTCTCCGTATCGTACGAGGACAGCGCCACTGGCCTGTTCTGCTACCCGTCCGGTCTCAATGCTCATTACGCGACCGCCGATAACAGCTTCTTGACGGTGTATCATATTTCCTCCGAATAAATGGGCACCCTATTCTATAAAATCATCATGAATCAAGTGTCGTTATTCTGCTAGAGAGTTTTTCACATCCCATAGCTTCTACAAAGTGGGTGCAATTACTCTTACTTACTCATGTTTCAGGTACAGATGTTTGTGTGTGTGTGTTTGTCTACGTTTGTGTCGCCAACCGCACATTGCACTTCTATCTTACCGCGGCTTTATCTCTGTGTGTTAGTATGTACTGATCTGTGGGGAATACTTGTTTGCCTGTTTCTCTCTCTTTTCTCTTCCGTGTTCGTTTCGTTTGGACTTTTTTCTGACGACTAGTGATTGATCCGGGACAAAATAAGTGGAGAAATATGGAGCAAGCGGTCGGTCATAACGTACGGCGCTTGCCATTCCGCGCCGACCGCATCCATAGCAACCTCTGGACTAACGGTTTGGATTAAGCTTCACACGGATGCCAAGTCGAGCAACTACTGCACGATAGCTTTCCGGGTTTTTCTTACTAAGATAGGTAAGTAGACGTCGGCGCTGTCCGACAAGCATCCGCAGGCCACGACGTGAATGGAGGTCATGCTTGTGTATTTTTAAATGCTCTGTGAGCTGATTGATACGTGTTGTGAGAATCGAAATCTGAACTTCGGATGATCCGGTATCAGTTCCGTGGACACGTGCTTCTGCGATAACTTCTGCTTTCTGTTCAACAGTTAATGCCACGCTTCTATTTCACCTCCAACTATAGGAATTTCTTACATGATCGCATTATAACATGGAAGACTTAAGGGTGCAATGAATCTTGTTTCCTGAATGTGCTTCCGTGTCTGGTTATTTTAACATATATAACACAAGAAAGGGGCACCCTGCAGTACAGGGCACCCTCCTCTTATGAGAATCTTACTTGACTTCGACTTTTGCGCCAGCCTCAGCAAGTTTGGCAGCAATTTTGTCAGCCTCTTCGCGGGAGACAGCCTCTTTGATTGGCTTTGGAGCCTCGTCAACGACAGCCTTCGCCTCTTTCAGGCCCAGACCGGTGAGTTCACGAACAGCTTTGATGACGTTGATTTTGTTTGCGCCAACTTCGACCAGGACTGCGTCGAACTCGGTTTTCTCCTCGACTGCAGGAGCAGCAGCGGCAGCGCCAGCAACAGGAGCAGCGGCGACAGCAGCAACAGGAGCAGCGCTAACGCCCCACTTTTCCTGAATAGCCTTGGTCAGCTCAACGAGTTCGAGAACATTTAACTTTTCAATTTCTGCAATGATATCTGCAACAGCCATGATTGGTTCCTCCTGAGATAATAATTATTTTTTATGCTTCTGCGGCTTCGCCGCTATTCAATTGATCTACACGTGCCTGAAGGACATATGCCAGGTCGCGTAAAGGGGCAGTGAGCAGGTTGTAGGTGGTCGACAGTGGTCCCTGTAAGGTACCGACGACCTGTGCCTTTGTCTGATCTTTTCCACCCTCAATTTTCGCAATACCCTCAACCTGATCAGCGGTCAAGGTGCGACCACCGAGAATTGCTGATTTGAGAACGGCAATTCTGGAGGTACTGACATAATCATTAACAGCTTTGGCGGCGGCTACTTCATCATCATAGCCAAATGCGACAGCTGTCTGTCCATTGAAGATGCTCTTATCGACGTTATCCATGTTGTTACGCTCGGAAGCGATACGCAGGAGCGTATTTTTGGCAACCTGGAATTCGAGTTTAGCATCGCGCATTTTCTGGCGCAACTCATTCATATCCTTGACCTTCAGACCCTGGGTTTGCACCAGGATTGCGATCGTCGCACGGCCAAGTTTATCAGTGAGTTCATCGATTTTCTCAGCTTTTGCCTGTGTTGGCATTGTTTGCTCTCCTCCTTCCCGAAAATGTTTGTCTGATCACCCACGGCATTGTTATGCCATATTTTGCTCAGGTGATCAGGATGCAGGAGCATTTCCTGAGCAAAAAAGGGAATAAAAAAACCTTCGATGTTTCACCGAAGGCCGAGCCGGAGAGAACCTCTATTCTATTGTTGCCCATGTACCATCAATACGCACTGAAGCATACAGATGACACATGTCATCATTCTTGAATAGCTATCCCTCGGCAAGTCGACCGAGCCAGTTGCTCACTCTTTCTCAGGTAGCAAATAATTGAAGCCTGGTGAGTGAGAACATTTGCCACTGTCGCTTAGATGCCTTGACGGCATGCTTGCTTTCTTCGGTGATATATCTGTTAAAAACAAATATAATCAGATCCAGGACAAAGATGTTGCAGGCAATAGATTACTTGCCTGCAACGGTATCGTGAGTATTATACTATGCTTGTGGTCGTAATGCAATAGCCGACTGAATATCCAGGTGGATACTGGGCGACATTGTTGACGAAAGCACAATGCTCTTAATGTAAGCGCCTTTTGCGCCACTTGGACGTGCTCTTGAAACGGCATCGAGGATTGATGCGATATTCTGGAGCAGGGCATTTTCATTGAACGAGAGCTTGCCAGCGGGGATGTGCAGCAGCGATGTGCGGTCTACGCGGAATTCTACGCGACCTGCTTTTGCCTCACGCACTGTCTTTTCAACATCAAATGTGATCGTACCCGCTTTAGGGCTTGGCATCAAGCCGCGAGGTCCAAGTTTTCTACCGAGACGACCGACTTTACCCATAACATCAGGAGTTGCGATAGCGACATCAAAGCCTAACCAGTCTCCATCGATCTGCTTGATCAGGTCATCAAGGCCAACGAAGTCCGCGCCAGCATTTTCAGCTTCGGCGATTTTCTCACCCTGCGCGAAAACCAGGACTTTGACATCTTTACCGGTGCCAGCTGGAAGCATTGCGACACCACGCACCATCTGGTCGGCGTGACGTGGATCAACACCGAGTTTCATGTGTATTTCGACTGTTGGGTCGAACTTTGTATAACTGATCTTTTTGAGGAGTGCAACGGCCTCTTCTGGCTGATACAACTTCTCGGCATCAACGAGTTTGGCCGCTTCAAGATATTTCTTACCGTGTAATTTTGTTGCCATGTATATATGCCCTCCTTGAGGCAATAACCGCAGTGACTTTCGGGCTTGAATTAGTCAGCGATAGTAACGCCCATGCTTCGAGCTGTCCCCATAATGGTCTTTTCTGCAGCTTCAATGCTGTTGACATTCAAATCTTTCAGCTTGGTTTCAGCGATCTCACGCAGTTGAGCGCGGGTGATAGAACCAACTTTTGTGCGGTTCGGAGTCGCTGAACCGGATTGAATGCTAGCAGCAGCCTTCAACAGATCAGGCACAGGTGGGGTTTTTGTGATGAATGTGAATGAGCGATCTTCAAAGATGGTGATTTCAGCAGGAATAACCATGCCAGCCTGTTCAGCGGTACGGGCGTTGTATTCCTTACAGAACATCATCAGATTCACACCGTGAGGACCAAGCGCTGTACCAATTGGAGGTGCTGGCGTTGCTTTTCCGGCAGGAATCTGTAACTTGACTACAGTTTTAATACGCTTTGCCATGTTTTTTCTTTACTCCTCAAAAATGGATCCATTGAATAGTAGTGAGAGAGAATGGAAGGTTCTCTCATCGGTCTGACTAGATTTTCTCGACCTGGAGGAAATCCAGTACCACCGGAGTCTCGCGACCGAAGAATGAAACAAGCACTGTCACCTTATTACGATCCATGTTAATATCATTGACCGTACCGATGAACTCTGTAAATGGGCCATCTATCACACGTACGCTCTGGCCTTTGGTGAAGCTCACCTTGGCCTTTGGCTTATCAGTCTCTTGCGTGACCTGCTTCAGGATAGACCGGACCTCATGCTCTTGCAGGGGAACGGGACGCGTCCCGGAACCTACAAAGCTCGTGACGCCAGGCGTGTTACGTACGACATACCAGGCTTCGTCGCTCATTATCATCTCGACCAGTACATAGCCAGGAAAAACCTTGCGCTGCACTGTACGCCGCTGACCCTGCTTAATCTCCACCTCTTCTTCCATCGGTACGATGACACGGAATATTTTATTACGCATGTCCATCGAGGCGATACGTGCTTCGAGATGGCTTTTGACCTTGTTTTCATAGCCTGAATACGTGTGAATGGCATACCAGGCACGTTTCTCTTCAGGCTGCTCTTTCTCACTGGTACGTTCAGTAACCACGGCTTTTCCCCTCATGATATCCAGGTGACGAAGCTACTTACCACCAACAATAATAAGGAAGAGACGATACAGTCCAAAATCGACTGCGGATATAAGCGCACCCAGAACTACACACATTGCGACGACCATGATGGTCATGTTTCTGGCTTCCAGGAATGTCGGCCATGTCACTTTGTAGCGCAGTTCATAATAAGCGTCATAGATGAAGCGACCAGCTTTACTATTGCGCACTTTCGCGAAGGCCGATGGCTTTGAAGTGCGCCGGGATGTTGCTTTGTTCTCCGTTTTCGCGGTGCGGCGCTCTTCGCGGGCCGGTGCCTTTGCAGTTTTTGCAGACTGAGCATTGGCATTGATATTTGCACTAGGCTCAGTGACCTGCATCCGGCCAGTGTTTTTCTTTCTGGCGGTCATGTTCTTAGCCACATTCAACCTTTCTGATCAGTAGCGATCGCACCTAGTTTAACGCATTCGATGAGATGTACGCCTACGTCTTACCTGGTTTCACGATGCAATGCAGGTTCCTGACATGTATTGCAGTATTTTTTAAGTTCCATGCGCTCTGGATTATTCTTCTTGTTTTTTGAGGTGGAATAGTTGCGGCTTTTGCAAGTTGTGCAAGCCAACGTTACCACAATGCGATTCTCTTTGCTTTTGCTAGCCATGTTGTTCTCCGTTTTCGTTTTTTTGGCTTGCTGCGTTCTCAGGTGATACTAAGAAAGGAAGCGCTTTTACCGTTTATGATGACAATGTGGGCGCTCGCATGTTGCTGCGCCCACTTTGTCATTGCTGCTTGATTTCTTAGCTGATTACCTGTGTGCAGATACCAGCACCAACAGTACGTCCACCTTCGCGGATAGCGAATTTAACGCCCTCTTCCATTGCCACTGGCTGGATAAGCTCAACAGTCATCTCAATGTTGTCTCCAGGCATTACCATCTCGACGC
>DATJIE010000016.1:0-4896 GCA_035493535.1 Dictyobacter sp. | reverse complement strand
TTTGCTGCTGACAATATAACGCGCTATCGTTCCTGGGAACAGATGCTCTTTCTTGCGCCTCATCGCTGCCAGGCGCTGCTTGAATGCTTCATCCTGCCCCTCTCGTATCCGTACTAAGATTGAGGTTTGCATGAGCGCATTGTCTTCAGGAGAAATACGCCATAACGGGACGCTGGCACGCGGACGCCCGGATATATTCGGCTTGAAGTTTTTTACTTCTTGCCTGGGAATCAAAATCACATCCGACGCTCGTACCGCCTTGATGCGCCCTTCCGTCACGTATTCATATACCGTTTTATAAGCAAGACCAAGCGTTTTTGCGGCTTCTTTGATAGAAACATATTCTTGAAGATCTGGAAGTATTACGTCTTCACTCATGACAAGTAGATTACTTGTTGGAGGTTGTTTTCGTCCAAGTCTATTGAAATACCCCTTTCAAAACAACAGACAACATGCTATACTTCCTTTATCGGAAAGGTATTTACTGTAATTCAATACATATTGGTATATGGAGGCATAGAAATAGCAGAACAATTGGAGGGATATTGCATGGATAGAACATTGCAATAATCATAGAACATGTTCGGAACATACCCGCTGCGTGCGTAGCGGGCCGTGCGTGGGAACGTCTCTGCTTGTTCTCATTCATCTGACAAGGGGTGTAGGCAGCGATAGCTAGCTATACCCAAAATCAAGCAACCAGACCGCTATAAAAAACATCTCCAATCGGTATGAGGTCGGGAACCACTATGGTTCCCATCGGGGAAATGTGGAATAGGATAAAAGGGGAAGATGACATTATGACTGGTCATACAAAACCAACGTTATTACAACTGCGCCGACAAACACACATCACTTCCGCACGGCTGGCACAGGCCGCTGGCGTCACCCCCGGACAGGCATATGCTGTTGAGGTCGGCGGCTTTGTCAGCGTCGAAATTGCGCAGCGCGTGCTCCAAACCTTCAATCGCCTGACACATATGCACTATACCCTGCATGATATAGCGCTCCATCTCACGCAACACTGGCAACATACACCACCTCACACGACAACACTATATGCCAGCGTATTATGATCCATCCAACAATCAAGTGTCAGTAAACTGGAAGCATACAATCCAGTACATGTTGAGGGGAAGGCAGAAGGGGAGGACGACAATATGGCTGAACAAGCTGCACACAAACGAACATTAGAAGAACTATACGGTACAATCCATATTGATATTCCAGCACTCGCCGCCGTCTCAGGACTGGACACCAGCATTATCTATCGAGCAGTTATCGGGGAACCAATCAGTCAGGCAGAGGCAGAGGCCATTCTCGCCGCGCTCTCGCTCAATTCTATCCATCTCTACACGCTCGATGAGGTCATGATTGTGCTCTACGACAATACGCCTCCAACCGCCAGACAGATCGTCCAATACGTCAAATCAGGAGATATACCAGCACAAATATGAACTATTGCATTGTACTCACCCGCTCATTATCACATAATTCATGCTAAGATGTGTTAGCATTGTATTGGTGCATTATAGAATGAATTGGGGAATAGTGTTGCTGGTTGTACATAATTATTGTAAATCTCAAATCAAACAAGGGGGCAATTTTTCAATGATACAAAAACGTATGCGTCAACCTGTCGCATGGCTTTTGCTCACTCTTCTGGTAGCATTGCTGTCTGCCTGTAGTGGTCAGGGCAATAAAGGAAGTGTAAATACCGCACCGCCAACGCCAACGCCAACAATAGCGACAGCAAAACTATCGAGCACGCCAACCTCAATATCGCAAAGTCCCACCCAAACAGGCACAGCAAATCCCGCTACTCCGACATCAGTGACGTGGAAACCATTCTCCGTCGCGGCACAATTTGCCATAAACTATCCGTCTGACTGGAAGTTGCAGAGTAACGAGCCTGCATGGTACTTCACCAGCCCATCATCACAACCACAGGCCGTGACCGTGTATCGCGTTGATAGTCCATCCTCTGACATTACTACAGCAATCTATGAGGCAGTTCGCTATCTTTATGGGAGTGGTTGTCAGCCCGGATCAACCGAAAATGTCACCATTAATAATAATCAGTACCTTAAAATGGTACCGCAAAATTGTGTAGGGACATCCATACCCAATAATCAGGCTGTGTACCTGCATGTTGACCAGAAGAGTTCCGCCGACTTTGCGATTGGCTGCATGGCTGAAGCCGACATCTACACAACCTATGACAAAACATACTGCCAACCGATGCTCAATTCACTGAAATTTCTCGCGTAAGGTGTCTGTTCAAGCTAGATCGGTGATTGGTTAAGGCGAACAAAAAAACGTGGGTGAAGCAGAAGCAATCAGCTCACCCACTCTACGCGGCTATGTCGTAGCAAACGAACCTGCATATGCTCTGATCAAAAAAACATCCTGGAATGTAGAATTTCAGCAATCGCTCCATCAGTTGCTCATAGTGTACAAGAGGAATATAAAAAACAGCCCCACTTAGCCCACGCGCATAGATAGTAAAACAGCAATCCCTCCATAAATTCATCACAATTAATGATGTTTTTCACCACTCGTTATGATGTGTTCGGTCCAGCCGTATGGTACGATTTTCTGTGTGTGAACATGAAATCATCTCCGATCCTTTTATATTCTCTTGCTCGCTCATCATGTTCACACACCAAATTTACTAATCAAGAGCACCAATGATTACTTGCTCCATAATTGATACATTTCCATATACGTTGATTAGATCCATTCTCTTCCATCCCTGAAAAATACAGTCAAAACTAACATCAATAGCAATAAGTGAAAGGAAAACCAAAGACCATGAAAAAAGCGTTGCTTCTACTCACTGGTGGACGAGGCTTACCAGACATGCTTGTAATTAAATATCTTCATCCCGATATTACTTATAACATCACAACCAAACAAGGGCTAGCAACAGCAGAAAGTCTCAAGGAGATGGCACAATCTGAATACAATTGTCAGATGACGATACAACCTCCAGTTCATCCAAACCGAGAAGAGAACATTAAAAATGCCTGCTTAAATGTCTTAAATATGCATCAAGACGCTGAATGGGTATTCTGTATCACATCTGCCCCCAAACTGGTCAGTATTTATGCTATGGATATAGCCCGCGAAAGAGGTATTCCGTGCTGGTTTCTCAATACAGAAGAACGCGAACTGATCTCTTTAGCAAAAAACGTTTCTGTTGACACCGAAAAACTTTTTAATGCAACAGTTAGTGAATATATGAAAGCATATCAGAGAGATTTTTCCATTCCAAAAAAACAACAATATAGAAAACTAGCTGAATCCTGGTACGAAATTGCCCGTACGCTGGCTCTTTCACCTGTGCAGACACATCATTTCATAAGCCAGTTCCGTCAAGCGACAATAGGAATATCCAACCAGACCCCGGTTACACTAGAAATAAGCACTCAATACACACAATTCATTCATAACTTACAAAAACAAAATGTACTTACTATTAATCAAGAAACATCAAGTACAATACAATGTACCATTCATAATCCGAACATGCGTGAATTTCTCAAAGGCGATTGGCTTGAGATATATGTATGGGGTGAAATAAATAGAACAGGTTTCACAGACGACAATCAATGGGGATATAAAATCGCTACTGGTCAAGCTAAAAACGAACTTGATGTTGCCTTTACATATCGAACATTATTACATATCATAGAATGCAAAACTGAAAACGACCCTTTTTCACAGAAAAGAGTTGAATATCTTGATACACTTGACTCAATTGCGAACTCATTAGGACAAAACTATACAAGCAAATTCTTTATCACGAATCACCCTGATCCCCAAAAAGTGGAAAGCTTTACGGCGTTTTCAGAGCAAGCAGCCAAAAGAAAAATACATGTACTTACAGGAAAAGATTTACCTAACCTGGGTGAATTCTTAAAGAAGCAAGCTGAAAATCCTGATTTTGGAAGGCATTAAATGTTATGCTCATACTTAATTTTTCGCATCCGCTCACGGAGCAGCAACAGCAACAGATTGAAACCTTCGCGGCACAGCCTATCGAGGAAGTGCGTTCGATCAAGGTGCAGATTGACCAGGATCAACCATTAGCACCCCAGATCTCCGCCATCGTAGAGACTATCGGCCTGACCTCGGAGGAATGGCAAACATGTACGCTCCTGATCAACCCACCGGGCTATGCGCCAGCGGCCTTTGTTTTACTTGCCGAGCTTCATGGGCTGATCGGTCATTTTCCCGCCATCATCCGTATCCGTCCAGGGAAAAGTGCCGTCACCAACTATGAAGTAGCGGAACTGCTCAACCTGCAAGCGATCAGAGATGAGTCACGTACACGCCGCTAGCCCAACCAGCGAGAGGAAGAGAGCTCCAACCAGACTTTATGCTCTCTTCCTCTCATTCAAGAAAAAGGGAAATGAAGAAAGCATAGAAGAGCATAGGCGCTAAAATGAGCGGGAAAACAAGCCATTTTCGCAAATCGATTGCAGAAACGAGGAAATCACCAATTTTCGCTCTGATGGTCGCATCAATTGCCGTTATTATCAGATAAACGCAACAAAAGCCCTTCGCAAATCGACGCCTTTTTGGGACAAAAATCGATTTGCGAAAAACAGGCATTTCCGTGTATAATAAGGATGAATTAATGAGAAAAACGACGCGCTCAGAAGCCCCAGAAACGGTCTCATCCGGAAACAATGGGAAATATGAGGTCTGAAATCATAAAATCACGGGCGGCTACAGAGCTCTTTCTCCGTTTGAGGATACTGGAAGAACCTTTCAGGAATTGAAACCGTCCAGTTCATGAAGGCTACAGAGCTCTTTCTCCGTTTGAGGATACTGGAAGATTCTCATCTATTTCGTAATGACCTTCTCTCAACATGCTACAGAGCTCTT
>DATJIE010000015.1:0-104007 GCA_035493535.1 Dictyobacter sp. | reverse complement strand
GTGGTGGAGATGGGGGAGAGTTGAACTCCCCGTCCAAGAAACCTCACCGGAGAATGTACTACAGGTTTAGTCGGTGGTTTGCATTACGTCACAGTCTCCCGCCGACAGGATACGTGTGACGCTGGCCCTCTGGTCTTTGATGACAACTAGAAGGCGGTGATCGTCATCGCATCTCGCGTGTATTGCGCCTGGAACCAACCCCACGAGAAAAAATTGGGCAGACGTCGCATCGCTACTTCTTAGGCAGCGAGAGCGAGTGGTGTTGCTGTTTTGTTGGCAACTAATTTTTTGTCGGTTGTTTAACGAGAGTGCGTACCGACACCTCGACCTGCAATCCTTCGATCCAGCCCCCTGTCGAAACCCGACATCCCCGAATGAAGAATTATTTGTCAAGGCGAATCTCCTTCTAAGAAGTACTATCTCCTTGACACTTCTGTCATTATACCATATATGCGTATTGAAGAGCAAGATCCAGTATTTGCTGGTTCATTCTTTTCAGCTCATGACTATTTTATCTAAACATACATGTATATCTCGCACTTATACTATTTGGTCCTGTCATGTTGTGGATCTGACACTATTTGTCAGTAGGTAGTGTATAATGAGGCTGGATTTTACTCTATTTTATGAGGTTTGCTATTCTCATGAAGAATCGACTCCAACGAGTTGCTCATCGTGGTGGTTCTCTGCTAGCTCCTGAAAATACGCTGGCTGCTTTTCGTAATGCGTTGACGATGCCTGTCGATTATATCGAACTTGATGTTCAAATGAGCCGTGATGGTCATGCAATCGTACTACATGATGCAGACGTTGAGCGTGTTACGGATGGTACCGGGAATGTCCTCGATCTAGATTTTTCTTATTTGCGCTCATTAAATGCTGCTGCTCATTTCCCCGGCGGTTGGCCTCAAGTAGAAGCTATTCCTACTCTTGCTGAAGTTCTGACGTTAGCTAAAGGCAGGATACGAACTTCAATTGAGATTAAGTTGAGTGAACGTGATGATGTCTATCAGCGCTATCCGCAGATTGCTGAGACTATTGTGCGCGAGGTTCGGGTTGCCGGAATGGCTGATCGTACGTTGATCATCTCCTTCGATTGGGGAATATTATCGCATATTCATTATCTGGATCCTTCTTTAGTGACTGGTGCTCTGGTTTCAAAGGAATTATGGTCGCCAGAAAATGATCCCGAGTTAACAGAATTATGTAAAAAAATTACAGCAATCGGGTGTAACTGGATTAATATGGATGTAAACCTGTTTCAGCCTGAAATGTTGCCTGTTATTCATCAAAATGGATTTAAATTAGGTTTATGGACAATTAATACGTTAGATGAGTTACGCTTCTTTTCTCAACTAGGCGTGGATTCTTTAACAACTGATCGACCAGACTTCTTTTCTCAATTGTAGTATCGTGATTTATATGCATGTGTATCAGAAACCCTATCTCTGATACTTTAGTAATGCAATGGATGATGGTTGTGTCTTCTACAATTCTCTGTCCGTTGTATTAGCATGAAGGGTATTGGTACCATTTACTACGGCTTATTTCGTAGTTATGTTATAATGAGCCACGTCTATAGACAGTATTGTAACTTGATTCTTTAGATTGAGAGCGGAGTACATACGGTATGCAGCAATCTGAAATTGCACTACAAGTCAAAGATACACCTGTGGAGATTCCTGAAACCGCTTCTCGGAAAGTGGATATCTCAATTGTTATTCCTGCCATGAATGAGCAGGAGAGTTTGCCAATCCTATATGAGAGAATAGCAGCACAATTACAACAACTAGGGAAGAAATTTGAAATTATCTTTATTGATGATGGAAGTACAGATAATACATTTGGTGTCATGAAAAAGCTCCATCTGGAGTATCCCGATATTGTACGTGTTGTGCGTTTCCGTAGAAATTATGGGAAGACACCTGCTCTGGTTGCTGGCTTTAGTCGCTCTCAGGGTGAGGTCGTCTTTACGATGGATGCGGACCTTCAGGATGATCCTCAGGAGATCCCCCGGTATCTGGAAAAATTAGATGAGGGATATGATCTGGTTACCGGTTGGAAGTTTCCTCGCCTTGATCCGATTTCCAAGACTTTTCCTTCCCGTATATTTAATGGTTTGGTCAATAAGATGACCGGTGTGCAGCTCCACGATATTAATTGTGGCTTTAAAGCATATCGTCATGAAGTTATTGAAGACGAATACTTGAAATTGTATGGCGATTTCCATCGTTTTGTTCCTGTGATTGCGGAGACGCGTGGTTTCCGTGTCGCTGAGATTAAAGTAAAACACCATCCACGTCAATTCGGCTCGTCAAAATTTGGTGCGCGTCGTTTTGCTCAAGGGTTTATCGATCTGATTAATATCGTCTTTTTGAAGACGTATCTTCGCAGACCTTTGCGCCTCTTTGCTGCCCTTGGTTTCTGGTCTTTTATTTTGGGCTTTATTGTAGATGTTATTGTTGTATTACGCCGCTTCTTCTTTATGCATGAGCCAATTCACGAGCAACCCTTGCTCTTTGTTGGCATTGTATTGATGATCTTTGGCGTACAATTTGTGCTGGCTGGATTGCAGAGTGAGATGATTCGATATTATGCATTCCAACGCGGTGAAGAATATAGCATCAGACAGGAATTGGGCACTGAAGCAGCAAAATAGCATGTGGGTGTTATAAAGCGATTGACGTTGTCCTTTTCAGTCTTTGCTCAATCTCATTGGTGGATGGTAAGGGGATGGATAGAATTGTATCTGCTGGCTGGTGGTGGAATAAGGGATGTATGTAATAATATTACTTGCATATGCAAACGCATGTGGAAAGCCGCAACATGTTTGCCCTTTGTTCCGACATTGATTATCGTTGCCACAGAGTAGGGGGGCTGTTTTTATGCGAAGTTTTCCTGTATCTGTGGCTTTTTGGTACCATCCAGGGGGTATACACATGTATACTGTTGTGTGTCGCATGGATTGTTAGTGGGCAGCTCAATTCGCTCCTGATAAAGAAGCAGGTATGTCGTTTATTTTTCCCTCCGGCATATTTGTTCTATTACATGTGTGTTATTTGTATTATTTGTTCTGAGTGTATTTGAGCTAGAATTAATTCGCAGTCACACCTGCGGATTATACATGTGAAATGTTGTTGGTAATATACAAATACACAATGTTCTAAACGGGCTAGTACATCAGTCTATGATGTTTTTATTTCTCATGCCATTATCGGGTAAAATAAAGTAATAAAGAAATATACAAGTTTGGTTGTTATTGAAAATACCTGGTACTCTTACTGCCAGTCAACGTGCACGCTCGTTTCATTTGATGCCAATAGCCAGTGTGAAATAGCTGTAGATATAAATTGTATGAGGCATCGATTTTTTTCAAGGCATACTAGCAGTAAAATGAAAGAGGATGTAGGATGGGCATTTATTTAGGTCAACTTCCGCCTGCAGAAGTTGCACGCTTTAAGGCTGAATTGGCCGAGACGCTAATCGCGAATTTTTGCTATCCCCGTTTCTTTGATTACCGTACCGAGTCGTTGCAGATGCGCCCTGTTGATCGCGCAAAGCGTCAGGAAGTTTGGCTCTACTTAAGTTCTGTTGATTTTACTGCGTGGAGTCGTATTGACCTTATGTCTCCAGAATTTCAACATCAGATAGAGCGCCTCTTTATTCAGTTTGTGCAACGCAATCGTGCCTTTTTCGGGGATCAAGGACGTCGCCGTATGTCCGATATTCGTATGTTGATTAGTTCGAATGCTGCGTCTGTTTCTCAGGGGTTGCGCAATCATTTACGAGGACAAAAGGCGAGTGAGATTCCATTTGGTAGTCCTCGGCCTGTTATATCCTGGGCTGCTAATAATATTAGTGGTCGAGTGGATCTATCCTGGGAGCAGATTTCTGCTTCTACGATGTTGGTACAGCAGCAACTACAGGATGTACGCGGCGAAGTCAAACAGCCTGTTCCTGATGGAAAAGCGATGTCATCATCGGGGCGACGCACGGAATCTGCACAGGCCAGTTCACTATCCGCTGGTTCTATTGCTCATAGTCGTGCTGCAACACCTGGTGAGCAGGTTCCGGTGGTGGCTGCCACTGCTAATGGAGGGCGATCGGGTCAGGCGGCGGCTTTGATGGGCACAAAGGGATCGTCTGTTCAGAATATGGTGATGGCTCCTCCTGTGATACCGCCTACTCCAGCGGTTAAGAAAACAGAAGTAAGTGGGCCACTGACGAATCCTTCCGCCTCTCCGGTAAATCCGGTAAAGCGTCGTCCGGCAGACACTTCCACTCGACGTTCGGATGGACGAATTTCCTCCCCGTCTCCGGCAAAGCAGGTGGAAGGGACGTCCGGTAGTGATCGTTCACCTTCTGGTGTGGCGCAACCGGTTGCCGCTCAAGTTCAAGCAATGCCACCAGTGGCTCCTGCCAGTGCTCGACCTGCTGCTACTCCATCGGTGGAGACACCTTTTGCTGTTCCTCAAACACAAGGTAGTGGTGTAGCACATACGTCGACACAAGGACAACAGGCTGGCTCAGTCGCGGCAGCATCTACTTCCATGGGCAATCAGCCACGAGAAATGATGTCAATTGGTGAGGATGATATTGCAATTTTTGAGCAGATGCGTCATCAACTTATTCTCTGGTTGCGGATTGAAGCATTGAGTGCTGGTGTGGAGATTGCAGGGCAGGGACCAGCTCAACTACTCGATCTGTTACGACAGAATGCTCGTGTTGATGAAACTCGTATTCAGGTAGTTTCTACACTGTTGAATTTATCAAATCAGGTGATTAAGACGGGGTTGGTGAGTGTGCTGGATTATAAGCAAGCTTTGATGTTTCATTTGATGCACACACGGCGTTAGTGATGTTGAAGGTTTATTGTTTATCCAATTGTGAATTATGTGCTACGAGCTAAGCTGTAAGATTTGGTTACTGTATGCAAAAGGGATAAGGATATTTCTCCTTATCCCTTTTGCATCACTTCATTACATAGCTGCTGATCTGATGCCTTCTACAAATCCCTTCCAGTCCAAGTGAACGGGCTTTTTAACTTATTGAATGATATGTGTGTCCCACATGTGTATTAAGATACCTGTGATGAGGCAGTGGCGACAATATCAGGTAACAAGTCACGTAACTGTGAAAGCCAGTTTTGTCCTAGCAGGCGTTTAGGGATACGAATAACCCCCTGTTGCACACGAGCTTCATTACGGAATCGTCTGTACAAAGCAATACGGTTTGCAACGACCGTCCGCTTCAATGTCAATGTGAACTCATTATCTTTGATTGCGATAGATTCATAGCCAAGTTGTGCGGCCTCAATCTTCATATTCACCAGCACGAGTAAATTTTGCACCGGTTTGGGCATTGGACCAAAGCGATCTGTCATCTCCGACATCATGGTTTCTGCCTGTTCCTGGCGTGCAAGGTTTGCCAGACGCTGGTAGAAATTGACTTTCAGTGTACGATCCCCGATGTATTCATCAGGCAAGTAGGCATCAAGTGGGAGATCAACACTGGTATTTGGCGTTGCGATTTCCACCTGTTTTCCCTGTTGTTCTTGCACTGCTTCAGCCAGCAGTTTACAGTAGAGATCAAATCCTATTGTGCTCATAAACCCCGACTGTTCCGCACCTAGCAAGTTGCCAGCGCCGCGAATTTCTAAATCTTTCATGGCGATACGGAAACCTGCACCCAGTTCGGTTGCCTCAAAGATGGCTCGTAAGCGCTTTTCCTGTATTGGCGTCAGGCGAGAGTCTTTATTGTAGAAGAAGTAGGCGTAGGCTTGCAGTGTGGCACGTCCAACGCGTCCACGTAACTGATAGAGCTGAGATAAGCCAAAGAATGCTGCGTTGTTGACAATGATTGTATTGGCATTTGGGATATCCAGACCATTTTCAATGATGGTGGTTGAAATGAGGACATCATAATCGCCATTAGAAAAGCCAACCATTACTTTTTCTAGTTGTTCCTCGTTCATCTGCCCATGACCAACTATAATACGCGCCTCTGGCACCAGTTTTTGTAGTTTCTGCGCAATGATTTGAATGCCTTGCACACGATTATGGACAAAGAAGACCTGCCCTCCCCGATCGATTTCACGCAGGATGGCTTCACGGACAAGGTTTTCATCATACTCACGTATGGTTGTACGAATGGGGAGTCGTTCCTGTGGTGGAGTTTCAATAATGCTCATGTCGCGTAGGTTGACTAATGACATGTGGAGTGTACGAGGGATTGGCGTCGCGGTCATTGTCAGTACGTCGACTTCATTACGGAGTTGTTTTAAACGCTCTTTATGGATAACGCCAAAGCGCTGTTCTTCATCAACAACCAGCAGACCAAGATTTAAGAACACCACATCCTTCTGGAGCAGACGATGGGTTCCGATAATGATATCGACTTTGCCAAAGGCCAGATCTTCCAGTACCTGTTTTTGCTCTTTCTCAGACCGAAAACGGCTGAGCAGTTCTACGCGGACGGGATAGGCTTTCAGCCGTTCTTTAAAGTTGTTGTAGTGTTGTAATGCAAGCACCGTTGTTGGTACAAGGATGGCGACCTGACGCTGATCTAAGACACTCTTAAATGCAGCGCGCAGAGCAACTTCGGTTTTCCCATAGCCAACATCACCACAGACCAGTCGATCCATAGGACGAGGCCGTTCCATGTCCGCTTTGACTTCGTCAATGGCCTGCTGCTGATCAGGTGTCTCTTCAAATGGGAATGCATCTTCCAGTTCTTGTAGCCAGGGTTGATCACTATCAGGGGGGAAGGCGTGTCCGTGGGCTGCTTCGCGGGCGCTGTACAGCTTGAGCAGATCACGTGCGACATCCTGTACGCTCTCTTTAACCTTACTCTTGGCTCTGGTCCATTCTGTTGTGCCTAACTTGCTTAAGGCTGGAATAGAGTCGCCCATACCTATATAGCGTGTAATACGATCAAGCTGATCGGTTGGTATGTAGAGTTTGTCGGTACCGGCGTAGTGTATGAGTAGATATTCTCGTTCAACGCCAGTGAGATTTAATTTGACCAGTCCCTCGAAACGACCAATGCCATGTTCCTGATGGACCACATAGTCACCGGGATTTACTTCGGAGAGGAAAGATGCCGGAGTGACAGGTTTACGACGTTGTGCGTTGCGTTGTTTTGACCAACCAAAAATCTCGGTGTCTGTGAAGACCGAGAGTGCCAGAGAGCGCGACTGCCAGCCTTCGGCAAGTTGTCCCTGGATGAGTGTCAATGTGCCGGTTTCTGGTAACTGATTGATATGGGTACCAGGGCTAACATGAATTGTAGCTTCTTTTAAAATGCTTTCGTCGCTTAATACATCAGTCATACGTCTGGCTTGCATTGTCACAATGATGACGCGTTCTCGATTATTTAAGGCTTTGCGACAATCCTGTACAAACGAGCGCAATCTTCCACCGTATGAGTTTGCGCTGCTGATCGCAGGCATAAGATATTCAGTGCCATCTTGTTGGCGTGCATCAAAGTCACTTTCGGCGGTAGAGAGGACATCGGCGAAGCGAAGTTGGCGGCGCTGATAGATTTGTGGCTCTAACTGGTTCCAACTAATATGTGCATCGCGCAAGTGTGAAGGATTTTCTCGTTCGCGTTCTAGTCGCTCTTTCAACTCTTGTATGTGCAGATCCAGGTTCATAATATGATTCTGGATGTTGGTGGGGTTATCTAGAATGAGTAGACCCGTTTTGGGTAAGTAATCCAGTACAGTTGCAGGGGGATGTAAATATGGGAGATAGAACGGGATATCTTCAAATGATTTTTGTTGGCGGAGCAGGTCGATATCGCGTGTCCAACGTTCTTCGGCATCACGATGCAAAATGTGACTGTCCAGCGTTGCCAATTCCTGTGCTGCGATTGGTGCTCTGGTGGGTAATGCTTCACGTGCAGGCCCTATCATGCATGTTTCTATGGTGTTGAGTGAGCGTTGGGTTTCCTGATCGAACGTGCGAATAGATTCAATTTCATCGCCAAAAAATTCAATACGTACCGGACGCGACATTGTAGGGGGGAAGAGGTCAATAATACCTCCACGATGGCTGAACTGTCCTGGCCCTTCAACCTCCGCTGTCGGTTCATAGCCAAGGTTATATAACTGCTCAACCATCATTGTCAGGTCAACTTCTTGCCCGGTTTGGAGACGAAAGAGTGATGTTGCAAGTTCCTGTGGTGGAATTACGAGTTGAGTTAAGGCATGAGCGGAGCAAATAACGAGTGGCGTGCGCTCTCGTTCCACCATCGCAATTAACGCCTGCATGCGTTTTTGCGTTGTCTGGGCATCTCCCATAAGTCGCTCATAAGGGAGCGCATCTCGATCTGGGAGACAGAGGACATCACTTGGATTGGTTACATACGTTTTTAATGCTTCTGTTATCTGTACTGCTTCATGTTCATCGCTAACAACGAGCAACAATGGTTGTTTGAGTGTTATGTAAAGGCTGGCAACCACAAATGGTCGGGCTGCTTCTGTGATGCCTGTCAGCGGAGGGAGTCCCTCAGCATGTTGTAATTTTTCTATGAGACGGCGATGTTCTGGCCTTTGTGTCAGTACTGTAAGTAAACCCTGTAATGTCAACGTCATCCTCCAACAGACACAATAAACCGCCCCTACGTTGACGTGGGGGAGTGGATTCATTGTTCTTTTCCATACTCTAGTTAATCATACCGTACCATTGGACGCAATGCAATGTCTCTGCCTACTCTTGTAAGAAAGTAATAGCTGTAGATTTTTTATAAAAGGACAATATCCATCTATTCTTTTTATACATGTTCTATGGCTGGCGTGTTTCAGTGAGAATGTCAGATATGATGGGAGATGCCAGTCAGTTAGAGGTTTCGGGAGGACATTGTATTGCCAATGAAACAAATGGTGCAGACCAGAGTGGATAACGAAAGCATGCTTACGCTGTTTTTGTGTTATCTATCTCTGATTGTTCGTTCTTTCTGGCAAGTTCAGCTTCCTTGCGACGCTGTTCTCGTCGATCTAATTGCTCTTGTCTTCGCGCTTCAGCTTTTTTTTTCGCGTCAGGATCGACATTGACACTGTTCATTGTTGCGTCGATACCCTGTTGTAAGAATACAGATACAGTTTCTGCCGCTTTATCCTCACCAGTCTCAAGTTGAATGCGCTCGTCAGTTGGTGGGGTGCCCAGCACATAATTAAGTACTTCGGTCTGTTGATGAGCTGGATGACCTATGCCAACGCGAAGGCGTGGGAATTGATCTGTATGGAGATGTTTGATGAGGCTTTTAATGCCGTTATGACCACCCGCGCTACCTTTCGCACGCAGACGGATCTGACCGACGGGTAAATCGAGATCATCATAGATTACGAGCACATGTTCATGGTCCAATTTATGCCAGCGCATAAGTTCGCCCACTGCCTCACCGCTATTATTCATATAGGTTAGTGGTTTGACAAGTACAACTTTTTCGCCAGCGAGCGTGCCAGTTGCGAGCATTGCGCGACCTTTGCGCTCCCAATGCAGATTATTGTTTTTTGCTATGGTATCTACAACACGAAAGCCAACATTATGTCTGGTACGTTCATATTGAGCACCAGGGTTTCCTAAACCAATAATTAATTTCATTGTTTGATCTTAACGACCATAGGCGAGACGGGTTGCCAGATAGTGTGGCAGTTTGGCCTCGATGATCTTCTCCTGCGTTTTTTCAAAAGGATAGTCAATACGATAGAAGGTAAAGCCTTTTTCTGTGTCATAAATCATAAACGAGGTTCGTGGGTCGCCATCTCGTGGTTGACCTACGCCTCCCGGATTGATGATGGCACGGTAGCCTTCTGGGGCTTGCCACTGTCCTTCGGGTGGAAGGATCATCTCGTTGGTAACTTCAATCATACTTTGACTGAGTCCTAAGAGCGTCAGTAGTTCCTCTATTTCCTGGTTCAAGCGTTCTTCTGCATCGTGAATGGCTTCTTCTGGCGTCGTTGTCTCGTCTATTGTGATGTCATTATCTTCCTGCGATAATGCAGGCTCAGCGAAATCTTCCGCCCGTGGAGCAATGTATAGCTGTTCTGGTTCGGGGTGCTCAGATTCGTTAGGGGAGAGCGCCTCTGTAAGCTCTACAGGAGTTGGAACTGTTTCTTCTGGTTTGTCATCTGCCAGTTGTTGTTGTAGACCAGCGATGGTATCGGCTTTTTCGGCAACTATATCTTGCAGTTGATCTGGCTCTGCATGCACGCTATCAGTGCTATCTTCTATCCTGGCTGTTTGTAGCTGAAATTCTGGGAGAAGTGTGGTATCTGCCTCTTCAATATCCTGTTCTTCTTCATGAACATCTTGATCGCTGGTCGGGGATTCATCCTCAAAGTGTGTTTCTTCGACCACTGTCGTGATGTCGCTTTCTTCCAGTGGTTGCGTCGGGCTATTTGCTAGCGTGTCTGCTTGCTGGAAGATAACCGGGACATGGGTATGGCCTACGAGACAGAATCGATTGGAAAAATGCTGAAAGCTGCGTTCTGCCAGCACCTCTGAGGTTAAATATTCCCATAATGGGCCGAATGGGCTGCCATGTACAAGGACGCATTCACCTTTGTCGAGTCGTTCAGGCAAGTTTGCCAGGAACTCGCGATTTTCAGCCGTTAATTGTTGCGCTGTCCATTCCGCTGAGATACGTGCTGCTTCGCTGAAATCTTCCAGGTCAATTTTCCCTACTGCTGCCCAATCATGATTGCCCGCGATAATAACGTTGGTACGTTCACGGATTTTCGCAATACATTCATTGGGGTTGGGTCCATAACCAACCAGATCTCCTAAAAACCAGATCTCATCAATCGGATTTTCTTGCGCAATTTCGTCAATCTTTGCGAGCACTGTTTCTAGTGCTTCTAAGTTCGCGTGAACATCAGTAAAAATAGCGTAACGCATGCAGTCTACTCTATTCAAATTTCTATTCTACTGGTAAGTGTGACTATTTTATCATGTTTATCCCTTACTTACCAGTACTTAATACATATTGTCGATTGCTTTAGGGGAAATTGTGAGATATCAATGGTGCGGCTGTCCTTGCCATAAAGATATGTGCCAGACCCAATCATTTCTCTTCTGGGTTTCCTTTCTGCTCTATGATGCGGGCAAACAGTGATCAGGTTGATATGTCTGCCGTTCTGTCAGCATTGATTATGTTTAGTGTACCATAATAGACGTCTGGCCGATTCATTCTTGTGTTATTCTGTGTGGTATACTCAAGTACGTGAACTTATCGCCTGGTTGAAGTAGTACCGATGACGTACTATTTGTTCTACTTGTCGATGGTTTCTTTTCTTTGTACAAGTACAACCTTGATGTTGCGATAAGGGTATTGCAAGGAAGTTACTTGCAACTGCTGTTGTAGGAGCTTGCTCTGTGTTGCAGGGAAGTTCTGTGATTATTTCAGTAGTATCAACAGTTTTTGTAAGGAGGGACGTAATGGCACGACCTGTAACATTATTCACCGGTCAATGGGCAGACCTACCGCTCGATGTTCTTGCTGCAAAGGTAAGTGAGTGGGGATTTGATGGACTTGAACTGGCAAGTGGACCACATTTTGATGAGGTACGTGTCCTGAATGAACCAGGATATGCCGAATCTGTAAGGGCAATTCTTGATAAATATAACTTGAAGGTGTTTGCTGTTAGCGCACATCTCGTGGGGCAGGCTATCTGTGATCCTATTGATGCTCGCCACAAAGCTATTCTGCCTCCAGAAATCTGGGGCGATGGTGAGCCGGAAGGTGTGCGCAAACGTGCCGCTGAGCGTATGAAAGACATGGCTCGTGCGGCGGCTAAATTTGGTGTAGATCGTGTAACCGGTTTCACTGGTTCAAGCATCTGGCATCTGATTTATTCATTCCCCCCGAACGATTTCTCTGTTGTTGAGCAGGGGTACGAAGATTTCGCTCGACGTTGGAATCCAATCATCGATGTTTTTGATCAGGAAGGGGTCAAGTTCGCACTTGAAGTCCATCCAACTGAGATTGCGTATGATTTTGTGACAACGAAGAAGGCACTCGACGCGATTGGTAATCGGCCCGGCTTTGGTATCAATTTTGATCCCAGCCACTTTGCTCATCAATTCCTCGACTCGGCGGCTTTTGTCGAAGAGTTCGCTGATCGCATCTATCATGTTCACGTTAAAGATTCAAAGCGCAAATTAAATGGTCGCACCAGTATTCTGGCGTCTCATCTCAATTTTGGTGATCCTCATCGTGGTTGGGATTTTGTTTCTCCGGGTCATGGTGATGTTGATTTTGAGTCTTTGATCCGCTCATTGAATCGTATCGGCTATCAGGGTCCACTTTCGATTGAGTGGGAAGATTCTGGTATGGATCGCGAGTGGGGAGCACGAGATGCGCTGGCTTTCACGCGCCGCTCTGATTTTGCTCCATCTGATGTTGCTTTTGACTCCGCATTCAGTCAGCGATAATCAGACCAGAAAGCATAATAAAAAGACATTTCTGCCAGGAAATGTCTTTTTATTATGCTTTTATGCAAAATGGAGCGAAACAACACGCTTAAAGCGAAGCAGGCCACTGTGTATGATAGTCTGTGACGCGTTCAAACGCATCCGCGACGCGAAGGATGGTGTCCTCTTTAAATGCGTTTCCGAGCAATTGCAAACCAACTGGTAAACCGTCGCTAAACCCTCCTGGGATGGAGACGCCGCAAATACCCGCGAGATTGGCCGGAATCGTGAAGACATCCTGTAAATACATCTGATAAGGATCAGAGATTTCTCCCAGTTTAAATGCGACAGTCGGCGTTGCCGGACTGACCAATACGTCAAACTGCTCAAAGGCTTTCTCAAAATCCTGGCGAATCAGTGTGCGTACTTTTTCTGCTTGTTTGTAGTATGCATCGTAGTAGCCAGCAGAGAGCGCATAGGTGCCAAGCATGATACGACGTTTGACTTCTGGGCCAAAACCATTTTCACGTGTCTTTTCCAATGCTTCCCACATATCACTGGTATCGCGATAGGAATAGCCGTATTTGATACCATCGTAGCGGGAGAGATTGGAACTGGCTTCTGCTGGCGCGATGATATAGTAAGCTGCAACACCGTATTTGGTGTGCGGCAGGGAGACAGGGCTGATCTCAGCGCCAAGCGCACGCAGACGTTCGATATTCTCTTTGACCACGTTAACGACGCCGGGTTGTGTGCCTTCTACCCAGTATTCTTCTGGCACCCCAATGCGCATTCCTTTGATATCGCCAGAGAGTCCAGCATTGTAATCCTGTACTGCGACATTGGAACTGGTGGCGTCGCGCTGGTCATGGCCTGCGATTGCTTCTAATAAAATGGCGGCATCCTGTGCGCTGCGGGCGAAGGGACCAATCTGGTCAAGTGAAGAAGCAAATGCGACCAGACCATAGCGCGAGACACGACCATAGGTTGGTTTCAGTCCGACGAGGTTACAGAGTGAGCCGGGCTGGCGGATCGAACCACCGGTATCGCTACCATAAGAACCCATCGCCATACCTGCCGCAACCGCTGCCGCAGAGCCGCCGCTACTTCCACCAGGGGCGCGTTCGAGATCCCAGGGATTATGGGTTGGGAAGAACGCAGAATGCTCGGTTGATGAGCCCATCGCGAACTCGTCCATGTTGGTTTTACCAACCATCACGATGCCATCCGCGTTAAGTTTTTCCATCACCGCAGCATCAAAAGGCGGTTTGAAGTTCTCTAACATGCGAGAGCCACAGGTTGTTGGGATATCTTTCGTGCAGATGACGTCTTTGATCGCGATAGGAATACCGGTCAGTGGACGCAGATTATCGCCTTGCGCAATACGCTTATCGGCCTCACGAGCCTGTTCCAGTGCTAACTCATCAGTCACAAGTGTGAAGGCTTTTACTTTAGGTTCAACTTCACGAATACGATCTAAATGAGCCTGTGTTAATTCTACAGAAGATATTTTCTTCTCCCGCAGCAGTTTTCCCGCCTCTGCGATACTTAACTTGTATAGTTCTGTCATTCTCTGCTAATCCTCCTCCAGCACTGCATTGACCTTCAGGCTGTTCTCTTCCTGATCAGGTGCGTTTGCCAGTAAGATTTCTGGCAGATAGGAAGCTTGTGAGATATCTTCACGCATCACATTAGTCAGGCGTGATGCATGAGCTGTAGGAGGAACTCCGCTTACATCGGCTTCCTGAAGAATGTGAATGTGTTCCAGAATGGCAGAGAGCTGACTCCCCAACATATCGATCTCTTCCTCGCTCAGTCCCAGCTTCGCGAGGTTTGCTACATTCTTTACTGTCTCGCGATCAATCATACTCAATCCCTCTTTTAACTTTAACCTGCTACCAGCGCATGTGGAAGCCGCTGATATGCTCTGTTTGTTCTCTCCATGTCGTTTGTACTGCCTGTACCTGCGCTGCTGGTGGTCCTTGCCGTAGTCGTACAAGGAGTTGTTCAAGGGCAGCACGGTTTCCCTGCGCAAGCACTTCAACCGTGCCATCACTCATGTTCCGTACATACCCATGTATTCCCAGTGGCTGAGCCGCATGGACAACAAAGTAGCGAAAGCCAACCCCCTGTACCTGTCCGCTGACCACGACATATAATTCTTCGTGCTGTTTCTGGTCATTTTGGCTCATGTCTTTCATGATAGCATAGACTTGTCTCTGAGCATAGTCCCTTTCTGTTGCGAGGATAACCTTCATTAGCTATATTGACTCCATAATGAGATTCATCCTCGTTATTAGGAGATAGAGGATGTGTAATAATTTAAACTGAAGTGCGGAATGGTAAAGAGGTATTTTTTTCAATGTTTTGTTATCTAGAGACAGTCTCTCGTCACTTGTATTCTTCTGTGTGGAAGTGCTACCATAAACTTAGCCTGATGAGAAAGTATCCAGATACCTTTTTTGGTACATATTCATGGTGGGATGCTGCCATTATTTGTATATGAACGCAACTTCGTAGGGAGCTTAGCATGCAGCCAGTACAAGATTTAGCCACTGCTGTGCAACGTGTCATTAACAATGTTGAACGTGTCATTATGGGGAAAGCGGAGCCTGTAACGTTTAGTTTGATTGCTGTGATCTGTCGCGGTCATATCTTGATCGAAGATGTACCTGGTGTTGGCAAGACAGTTTTAACGAAGGCTATTGCCCGCTCGATTGGTTGTACCTTTAAGCGTATTCAATTTACTCCTGATCTCCTTCCCAGTGATATAACTGGTGTTTCAATCTATAATCAGAAAAGCGGAAATTTTGAGTTCCGTTCTGGCCCTATTATGTCGCAGATTGTGCTGGCGGATGAGGTGAATCGTGCCACACCAAGAACGCAGTCCGCTCTTCTTGAAGCCATGGAGGAGGGGCAGATGACGGTCGATGGCGTGACCTATCGACTTCCTGATCCTTTTATGGTGATGGCGACTCAGAACCCGATTGAGTATGAAGGGACGTTCCCTTTACCTGAAGCGCAGCTTGATCGCTTTATGATGAATATTCGCCTGGGCTATCCAAAACCTGAAGATGAAATCCATATTCTGGATCGGCAGCAACATCATCATCCGCTTGAGGATATTGTGCAGATTATGACGGCTGAGGAATTAGTGCAAATTCAGCAGCAAATACGATCTATTCATGTCGATCAATCGATTCAAGAGTATATTGTGGCACTTGCTAATGCAACCCGGCAGCATCAGAACATCTATCTGGGGGTGAGTCCTCGTGGTTCTCTGGCTCTGTTCCGGGCCGCACAGGCGCTGGCGGCTATGCGTGGTCGCGGGTATGTTATTCCAGATGATGTGAAGTTGCTTGTTCAACCCACTCTGGCTCATCGCATTATTGTAACCCCTGCCGCACGTGTGCGTTCGGTTACTTCTGCCGCAATTCTAGATGAAATTTTGCAGCAGGTGCCTGTGCCAAATGCCTGGGTTGGTGGTGGAAGGGGGCGCTAACATACATGCGACCCTGGCAAGTTTTTATTCTGATTGTCGCGCTGGCTTTTTTTGCGATCAGCAGTGGTTGGAATGTGCTCTACATTTTGACGTATGTGCTGGTGATCTTGTTTGTGCTGTCATGGTTCTGGACACGATATAGTTTGCGCAGGTTGGAGTTTCGGCGTATTGCCTCAAGTGAGCGGGTACAGGTGGGGGAGTTGTTTGAAGAGCGGTTGGTGCTGGATAACTTTAGTGCTTTGCCAAAGCTCTGGGTGCAGAT
The DNA here is from genome assembly GCA_035493535.1 of Dictyobacter sp. Lineage (GTDB taxonomy): Bacteria > Chloroflexota > Ktedonobacteria > Ktedonobacterales > Ktedonobacteraceae > Dictyobacter. The sequence goes on along the minus strand of DATJIE010000015.1, from coordinate 87,827 downwards.
TGTCGATGGTTCGACGCTTCCTCATCATCGCGCTGGTTATGTTGCCAGTCTGGGTGGGCGTAAACGGGCGATGTGGCGAGCTCGGAATGTCTGTACACAGCGTGGTCGTTTCCAGTTAGGGCCAGTGACAGCGACCAGTGGTGATCCTTTTGGCCTGTTTCGCCATCGTGTTTTACTGTCATCAGCACAGGAGTTGCTGGTATTACCCCGTGTCTATACTATCTCGTCATTCTCGCTCTTTACGGGTGGTTTGCCGGGACGTGGACGCAGTTCTCGGCGAGCGTTGCAATCAACAACGAATGTAACAACAGTGCGAGATTATGTCAATGGTGATGCATTGAGTCGTATCCATTGGCGCTCCAGTGCTCACCATAATAAATTGATGGTCAAAGAGTTTGAACTGGACCCTGCTGTCGATGCCTGGATTTTCCTCGATCTGCATGATGAGGTGCAGGCTGGTGAGGGTGAGCAGTCTACAGTGGAATATGGGGTGACTGTTGCTGCGACTGTTGCGACCTATCTTTTGCGTCAGGATCTTTCTGTCGGTTTGATTGTGACCGGTGCTCATCGTGAGTTTCTGACACTGGATCGTGGTGAACGACAGATTTCTCGCGTATTGGAGTTGTTGGCTGTTGTGAATGAGGGGCCGGGACCAGAACTCAATGAGGCATTGTCGATGGATGCTTTCCATTTCGGACGTAATGCGGTTGCTATTGTTATTACCCCTTCTCAATCACGGAACTGGCATGAAAGTGTGCGGCATTTACAGCAGCGAGGTGTTCAGGTTGCGGTGGTTGCTCTTGATGCTGCTTCTTTTGAAGCTGAATACTCTACCGCTGATGAAGATACCCTGGCTCTGCTTGAAGGTGCTGGTATGCCGGTGATGCGATTGCGTTGTGGAGATGCGATTGACAATATATTAGAAAGTGGTTTCGATGCACGTTTTACCCCACGGAGGTAATGACTATGCACGATGCAGCGGTTGAACGTCTCTCGAAAATTATTTCCGAGACTCCTGATGATGATCCAGAGCAACGTCGTGGCCTGTTCCGTAAAATTTCGTTCAGACATTTTCATCTGAGATTGGCCGAGGGATGGTTCTCATTTGTTTTGCTGACGATTGTTGTGTATAGCGTAATCTGGTGTTTTCAAGCGGCCCATTGGATCGATCATCTGGGCGTACTGACGTTGACCGCTGCGGTTGGACTTGTGTCAGGCACACTTGCGGCAAAGCAAACGTATATACGTCGTTGGGGTATACACGCGTGTGCAGTTTCCTTTGGTATTCTATTGGCTCTGTGGCAGACGCTTGAAGTTGTCTATAGTAGAAATATACTTACGGCTGTATTGATTTTTTTGCGCGAGTGCGTTGCTTTTCTGGGGGGCGGCACTGGCGATAAGACAATGCTGGCCCTCTGGTGTGTGGTGCTGGTTGGCTTTCTCCTGGCCTATGTTAGTGCCTGGTTGCTGTACCATACGCGATCTCCCTGGCTTTTGCTTGTGGTGAATGCGACTGTGCTTATCTTCACGCTGAATGGGACAACTTCCGGTTTCGTTGTGTTTCTCATTCTCTTCCTTGTTGCTTCTCTGTTCTTATTACTGCGCTTTAATCTGTATACATCCATCCATCGTTGGCAGCATCAGGGATTGCGCTATTCTGATGAATTATCCTGGGATGTGATGCAGGCTGGTATATTTGTCTCTATCGGCATTATTATTTTCTCCTGTATCTTGCCTGCGACTTATGCGAATCCTTTGGCGGCGCAAATATGGTCAGCGCAGGGAAATCCGCTGGTCGTGCTACAACGGACATTGGGATATCCAGCCAGTAATACCAGTGGCGTTATCTCACCAAATCATGGAAATTTTTCTGACTCCCTTACTCTGGGCGGAAATCCGAATTTGACCAATGATGTGGTATTTAAAGTACAGTTTGCCAGCAATCCACAATACTTGAGTCTGGTCAGTTATGATACGTATACCAATCAAGGATGGCGAATTGAGGATAGTGATCCTACACCGTATCCGGTGAAAGCGAATACAGCTATTTATATGGCAGGTTCAACGACCTATCTGGAAAAGCAGACAATACAGATTGTTGCCGCGCCTGGGGAGCAGAAACCGTACCTGGTGGGTGCATCTGATATCAGTAGTATCTCGATGCCAGCGAATGTGCTTGAGGGATCAGGTGGAGTTCTGGCGTGGTTAGGAACGCAAAATCTTGTCGGCGGACAGCAGTATACCGTGACTTCGTCCATTTCATCTGTTGACGTTGCGACATTACAATCAGTGCCGATGCCTGTTGCGGCACCAACGTTTGATACTACACTGCATAATCTGGATGTGGAGCCTCCGCTAACTGCGTATAATCAGCAGTTGGTGCATGATTATACACAGATACCTGCCAGTGTTACTTCTCGTATCCATGCATTGGCTCAGTCTATTGTGAACGACGCGCATGCGCATACGATGTATGATAAAGCAGCGGCGCTTGAAACGTATCTGCGAACGCATTATCGTTACAGTACGAATGTCAGGCCACCTGATAATGAAGATCCGACAATCTGGTTTTTGTTTGATAACCAGCAGAGAGATGGTTTCTGTACATACTTTGCTTCAGCGATGACGTTGATGGCACGATCACTTGGTATCCCCGCCCGTGTAGTGTCTGGTTATACCTATGGTAAAGCTAGTGATGGAACCTATATTGTTCGTGGCGTCGATGCTCATAGCTGGGTACAGGTTGATTTCGCTGGTTATGGTTGGATCAATTTTGAGCCATCAGCTTCTTATAACACATTTTTACGCCCTCTGCCCGATCAGTATAATGGCAATGTGGCGGGATTAGATGAGCAGACAGGGGCGACTCCTGGAGTGACTGCAAATACGCGAAATTATCATCAATCGTTGCTTGAGCATGACATTTCACAGGGAAGTTTATCTTCAACGACGTCTACACAGGCACAGTTGCTGCGGTATCTGTGGGTATTGTTGCCTATGGCGGGAATATTGTTATTGTTTGGGGGGCTGTGTCTACTTCTCTGGTGGCGTTCTCTGTTTCGTCATCAAAGTCTGACCACACAGGTATATGGTCGTGTCTGTGTACTGGCGCATTGGTCGGGTCTGCAGCATCAAGCCACGCAAACACCCTATGAGTATTTGCGTACAGTCTCTCACAAGGCTCTTTCAACAACAGAAGATATCCAGGCTTTAGAACGTCTGGCGGATCTGTATGTGCGGGAAAGATGGGCTGATCCTGAGAGTGATGAGCATCCCGTGCATACTGGTGAGATTGCTGAACTACCGCAACTGTGGCGAGCGGTGCAGCCACGTCTATTCTGGTATCTATTGCACCATCCCGTTTTTTTCAAGCGTATGCTGACCAGCGTGCTGGCTCCTGTAAAACACAGGCCAAAAAGGTATAAAGAGCATAAAATTGTTCGGGATGATGTATAACCCGACTGCTTGACCTGGAATAGAGATTCTCGTAAACTATACACTGCAGCTTTTTGTTCAGTTCATCAAGTGGACGGATGGTTAGCTTGATCGTTCCTTGCATTCAGAAGAGGAATATGCGGCAGTCTACACATGCTGGAAGCCTCTGGATATGGGCAAGAACAAATTAGCAAAAATGAAGCTTGAGTATGTTTGAAGATACAAAGAAAGCAGGGCCTCATGATTGATAACGATATGGTAGAGACGGAGCAGGCTCTTGTCACACCTGAAGCTCCTGAAAGTCGTGCCGTAGATATCCCAGGTATACCACCAGTAAAGCGACATACGTTTGATCTGGCTCGGCACCTCGCTCAGTCTCCTGATGGCAAGAATTATGTCGTAGCAACGTATGATGATCGGCATATGGGTCGTGGTTATGTCACCTCTATTTTCCCTCAGCAGGGAGGGTACCTGACGCTGGTTCGTCTGCCTCTTGGTGAGATAAGTTCACAAGACCCTGAAGAAGCTGTAGAATGCCATATATCAGTTATACGGGCAATTCAGCAAGGGAAGATTAGAAATTATCTGCAACAGCATCAGAAGTAATATTTGTATAAAGATGAAAACTGTTGCGTATTCCTCTTGACAGATTATCAACGTATCCGTATACTTGACACTAGTGGGGATTGCAAACGCAATCCCTTCAAATTGCTAAGGTAGAATTACCTCTATTACTTACTTCATGATATTTGAAAGGATGAAAGGAGATGGCTGCATGAGTAACTGGCAAATGTTCCTGATGCTTGCTGTGCCTGGTCGTTTTATGCCCATGAACAGCTCTGGTAATGTGTCTCATGCTGTGCCTGCGAACCTTTCTGTCTTTTCTGGCAATGCCGTTGCTTCTTCAGTGCGGTATTTCATTCGTTTGCTTGAAGAACACATTGGAGGGATGACTGGGATCGGTGTGCCCATTTGGGGAAGGAGGCGTCCTGATTGATAAATAGAGGATGCGCGAAAAAAACTTCCTGAACCGTGGGCAACTGGTACGAAACAGAAAATCCAGTTCCACGGTTTTTTTATCGCCTTTTTTCGGCTCTTACTACGTAAGAGAAGTTATCTACTTCTTATTTTTGATACTTATCATTTTTAATGGTATTTTTGTGCTGTCTTGAATGAACACTTCGTTGATGTATCTATTGCTTCCGTAATTCGTTCGTTGGATGAGAATAGTCTGGTGTAGTGAGGAGTATGTGGAAATTGTGGCTCATCAATTGTAAGGAAAGAGAAGCTTATTTCAATGAGGAGGACAGATGAACCGTGGCAATACAGAAGTGTAGTGTTGAGTTGAGTTGCATGTACCGACATTTTGTACAGGAAATACTGTACTGATGTTGGATGGATGATGGTGTTGTTTATTCTACACTGAAAATGCTATTTGGTCAGAGTTGGCTATCCCAAAGGAGAAATACGCTTGGCTATTCCAGATCTGGAATCTACATCACTTTTAAAGAATGTGACGATTGATCCTGCTGTTGATGCTGTAGTGATTGATCATGTTTCTAAAACATTTAAGAAATCTCGTCCGTTGTTTGCCTGGTCACGTAAGGCTCAGGAAGAGCGGAAAGGGGAGAAGGTTGTTCGGGCTGTGGATGATGTGACACTCACTGTGAAGCGTGGTGAGATTGTTGGTATCCTCGGTGCGAATGGTTCCGGCAAGTCGACATTGATTCGCATGCTTTCAACTTTGTTGATCCCGGACGAGGGGCGGATTGAGATTTTTGGTTATGATGTCGTGAAAGACGAGTATACTGTGCAGCGCTTAATCAATCGTGTGAGTGTGGAGGCATCATTCTTCAAAAAGCTCTCTCCGATGGAGAATCTGTTGTACGCAGCTCGCCTGTACAATATGCCCGGCAATATTGCGCGTACACGTATTCGCGAAATTTTGACGCGATTGGGCATTAAGCCTGATCGTATTGTCGCTCCGTTGGAGAATATGTCGCGTGGTATGCAGCAGAAGGTAGCAATTGCTCGCGCATTTTTAACGTCGCCCGTGTTGTTGTTGCTGGATGAGCCGACAACTGGACTGGACCCACGCTCAAAAATTGATGTGCAGGCATTTGTCCATGAGTTGCGTGATGTGCATCATGCAACGATCTTGATCACGACGCATGATATGGATGAGGCTGAAGATTTATGTGATCGCGTTGCGATTATTGATAAAGGACGTATGGTGGCTCTTGGGCGTACCGTTGATTTGAAGCGGGAGGTCGCGACGTTGATGGAGCGTGATGAGCCAGTGTCCATGAAAGAAGTTTTTATGCATTATACTGCTTCGCACCTGATTACTGAGGAAGATGTGAAGCGTTATGGTAGCTGGGAGAAAGCTTTTGAAGCTTTAGAAGCTCAGCGCGAAGAAGAGGAATAAGGGGGCTGTTGAATGTCATCGTTAATGCATCAGGCCAGAGCGAGTTATGCTTTTTTTGAACGCAACTGGAACCTGACCAAGCGCTACTGGGCATGGGAGATCGTCTGGCTGGTTTATAACATCGTCAATGCCCTCTCTGTGACACTGATCAGTTATACGGCACAGGATTTGTCCGGGGCAAAGATTGATACCAATTACCTGATTATCTACCTGTTGATTGGTACCTCGGTCTGGTCCTATCTTAGTGTGACGTTTGAGGGTGTGACTGATCTGATTATGATTGAGCGCTGGGAAGGAACGATTGAGCACACGTTTATGGCTCCGATCTCGCGCTTTACCCATCTGGTTGGTAGTTGCTGGTATGCGATTGTGCATGGTTTACTGTTTACCTTTTTGCAGTTGATCATTGTAGGTTCTTTCTTCCATCTTGATTTGAGCCATGCCAACTATTTGACGGCAGTAGTTGTGTTGTTGATAGGAAGTATCTCCTTTATTGGGCTGGGAATTGCCGCTTCTGTGCTGCCATTGCTTTTTACTGAGCGTGGTTCACAGATGTCGTATATTGTGCGTGCGATCCTCTTGCTCATTTCTGGTGTGTATTATCCGATCAGCGTGTTACCTGGATGGATGCAGCCGCTGGCACGCGTTTCCCCGGCAACGTATGTGCTCGATGGTCTGCGTTCTGGTCTGTTGAATGGTGCAACGCTCTGGTCCAGTTCGATTCTGAATGTCATCTGGCCGCTGATTATTGCTGGCATAATCAGTGTGCCGCTGGGTGTCTTCATTTTTACATTAGCTGAAAAATATGCCAAGCATACCGGGAAATTGAAGCGCAATGGTTAAGGTAGTGTGATGGTAGTGCTGAGGGATGAAATGTGCATATTTCGTCTATCAACATTTACTGTGCAAAATCTCCATGCGTACAGAAACGAGGGGTTACAAGCTATCCCTGTAATCCCTCTCATTCGTATACAGAATGGAGAAATGCGTATGGTCATACGGTTGCAGAATCTGTCAGTCCAGACACCTGTACAGACCGATGCACGTCCCGTTGCTGAACTCATAACGTTATGTGAGCAGTGCGCTCCTGAGGCTGTGAATGAGACAGAAGCAGAACTATGCCGTGTCTGGCAAGCTGATTTGTTGTCACTGGCAACTGATGCCTGGCTGATTGTTTCTAAACAATCTCAGGTCGTTGGCTATGCCGATGTACGACAGAGATATTCCGGTTTTACACTTGAGTTTCATGTAATCATCTTTGTTCACCCTGATTTTGGTCAGCGTGGGATTGCTACGCTGCTCTTATGGTTGAGTGAGGTGCGTGCGCATCAGATGCTGCAAAATATACCAATAGAGCAACGGGCAACGCTGCGAAGTGCAGTAGGTGTTGAGGATGAGATTACTCGTGCGCTTTTTGTCCATGAGGGCTATGAGGTGGTGCAACGTTTCTGGCGTTTATGTGTTGAGATGCGGCATATTACTCAGAACTCATTACACGAATGGGCTCAATGTGGACAAATCAAAGTAGATGTGGTGGTTGATACCGCATATGAGCAGGTTCATGTTCCTGCTGCACAGCAAACACGTGTGCAGGTTGCTCGTATGTATGATGTGTATGAAAAGATATTACGTTTGGGACAAGAGAATAAGGTGAAACCATCTCTTCATTTGCAAGAAGTCGGTGTTTGAGCGCGAGTTTGCATTTTGGCAGACATGGAGTAGACTGGAATTGTATGCATGTGTCTGGATTTTTCCAGCACACATGCGATTGCCATTTCGCGGTGAGAGCGAATAGTCGTTGCTGTGTTACTGCTGATAGTTTTTCAAAGTCCTACTACATAGTCCATCTCTCGTATTGAAGAAGAAAATAGGTCTGGAAAGGAGTTGCGCGAGGTTTTCATAGAGCTTTTATCTGTATTTTCATGTTCCTATGGTGACCTCCAGGGTTGTTTTATGCGTACGCTACTCTTAGTTTTATTGATTGTTGCGATTATTTTGATTCTGGTCGGAGCGATTATTGCCATCATTACAATGTATTTTTCCTGGAAAGAACGTGTATCGTCGCTTGACCATGAATAAAGGGGGCAATTAGGCGAAACATGGCTCGGCGTTCGATACTGTTTTTACTGATTGGAACGTGCCTTCAACGTGCGAATTCTGGTGCAGGAAATGTTGTCCTTGGCCTATTGTTGGTCCAACTTGCCTCGAAAACATCACATAGTATTACAAGTGTGCAGGTCGGGTTGTTGCCGGTTGCCTTCTATTCCGCTGAATTATTGCTTGCTCCTTTAATGGGAAGTTTGAGTGATCATTGGGGGCGGCGCAAATTTTTGCTGATTGGTCCTCTCTGTGGTTTTGGGCAAATGGTTCTGCTCTTTTTTGTTCCTCATCATCAACCTTTCTCTTATTTGTTATTGCTACAGGTGGGGGCCGGTGTGTGTGGGGCGATGACGACTCCTGCCACATTAGGTTTTTTGGCTGATATTACGGTACAGAGCCAGGCCGGTCGCACGCGTGTGATGAGCTTTTATGAATTGATGACAAGCGGGGGAATTGCGGTTGGTACTGTATTGGGTGGTATTGCCTGGGATCGGCTTGGACGTCTATCTTTCTTTCTGCTGGCGATCAGTTATGTGCTGGTTTCTGGTTGTATGGCATTGATTCCGGCGGTGCATCAGGTGGTGAGTCGAGAGAATGTGCGTGTGACATTGTTGCGCTATGGACGTATTGTGCGTATGCCTCGTCTATTTATTTTTCTTCCTGCGTGGCTTTGTATCAGTGCTCTGATTGGCATCTGGCTGAGTTCTCAGATCACGTTTTTACTTTCTCGCCCATCACATAATGCGCATCAATTATTAATGGGGATCGCATCAGGGCATGGGGGGGGTGAGCGATTGAGTTTGATGTTAGGTACTTACGTGCTCTTTTTTGGTTTATGTCTGTTATTCTGGGCTTTTTTCTTAAATAAAGTTCCTCGTTTACAATTGATGTTAACGTCGGTGGTAGGGGTCTATATTGCATGTGTGGCGTTGTTTGGCATTAATCATCATGATGTGGCGCATGAGCAGATTTTGTATCTCTGGCTACCTATCCTGCTGATTGGTATTTTTGCTGAGACGAGCTTTGCCCCTGCTGCGCTTGCCTATCTGGCGGATGTGTCGGAGTATGCTGCGAAGGATCGTGGTCTGGTCATGGGTCTTTATTCAATCTTTCTTGGTCTGGGGCAGATTCTGGGTAATGGTCTGGGTGGGGTATTTGCGCGGCAGTTTGGTTTTGATGGTTTGATTTACCTGACGGCTCTACTGGCATTCATTGCATTTATCTCGTTGCTCTGGTTGTTTCGTGAAGAGAGAAAGCCAGTGTCATTTCCGGCCTGAGCCGTTTCCCTCTTGCCCTTATATGTTCTCCGCTTGAATGAGTTCCAGGCGATTCCCAAAAGGATCGCGTGTTTCAAAACGCTGATAACCGGGGATGGGAATTCCTTCCAGAATAGTACAGCCGTTATGCTGTAATATTGCACGCCAGGCTTCCAGGTCGTCTACTTCATAGGCAATATGTGCTCTGGTTGCCTGGCGTTCTACGCCGTTCTCGGTTCCGATATGAATCTGACGGTCGCCGATCTGTAGCCAGAAACCGCCACGTGCTTTGAGGCTATCTGGCTTTTCAATTTCTTGTAGGCCAAGCACGTGGCAGTAGAAGTACCTTCCCTGTTCTTCCGCACCCTGCGGAATAGTAATCTGTACGTGGTGGAGTTTCACAATGGTTGCCATGAGCATCTTATCCCTTCTGTCTGGATTATCGACTACTTTTAACGATCCGTTCAATCTCTCTTTGCACGTCACGTTTCGCGATGGTTTCGCGTTTGTCGTAGAGTTTTTTACCTCGACACAGACCCAGTTCAACTTTGGCATGATTCCTTTTCAGGTAGAGTTTGAGAGGAATCATTGTAAGGCCTTTTGTGGCGACGCGTGCCAGGAGTTGGTCGATTTCTTTTTTATGCAATAATAATTTGCGTGTGCGCATGGGATCATGGTTGTAGCGATTGCCATGTTCATAAACGGCGATGTTGGCGTTTTCCAGCCAGATTTCACCTCCGCGGGCAAGTGCGTATGCACCGCGTAACTGGACATGCCCGCCACGAATCGATTTGATTTCAGTGCCTACAAGAGCAATGCCCACTTCCAGTGTGCGCTCTACTTCGTAATCGTGATATGCCTGACGATTGACTGCGATGACGCGGAATGTATCATGGCTGTCTGTGTTGGTCGCCTGGTTTTTTTTCGCGGTTGACTTCTTTGCCATATAATAGCTCTCCTTTTCCCTGGGAAGGATGTCGTTCTGTCGTATGATGGGTTACGACTGCATCGCACGTACATGCGTGCGGGAAAAACATTTTTTTATTTCTGATACGTGTATCAGGCATAGACGAGACATTCCAGGGATTGTGATTATCCATGATACTACAACTGTCGGGTGGCGTCGAGGGGGGATGAGTAGGGGCTATAATGGAGTCTATACAAAGTGTAAGAAAAGACACACATAATGTACATGTTACTGGCTACTGGCTATAAAAGGAAGGTTCATTTATGTTCTTTTACCATCTGGGCAAGTTTGCCACCCGCTTTCGCTGGTTGATTGTGGGCTTGTGGATGGTTATTGCGCTGATTGCGGTCCCGTTCGCTCCTCAGGCTGGTCAGGTCTTACAATCCGGTGGATTTGTTAGCCCTGATGCACAATCGACGCAGGCAACAAATGTGCTGACGCAGAAATTGCATGTGAACCAGACAGTTGTACAGATTATTTTTACCAGTCAACGTTATACTGTTTCTGATCCGCAATTTTTGCAGGAGACGAGACAGGCACTGGCAAAGATACAAAGCTGGTCACAGGTTGCGCAGGTTGTTAGTTATGTTGATAATCCACTTCAGGTTTCGCAAGATCATCATGCGGCGTATGTGAATATCGCAATGAAAGCTGATCCAGATACTGCATCCAAATTGATTCCCGGTCTGGAGCAGCGTTTACAGAAAGTTCCCGATTTGCAGAGCTATGTAGGGGGAAGTCCGGTTTTCTATGATGATATCCAATCGGTAAGTGAAAGTGATTTACGGCGTGCGGAAATGCTGGCTTTCCCATTTGCCATTGTTGCCTTGCTCTTTGTTTTTCGTTCGGTGATTGCGGCAATCTTGCCGACGTTAATTGGTGGTTGTGCTGTTGTGGTTGCGTTGGCTTTGATTTTTGCCCTTGGTCATGTGACACCACTCTCTATTTTTGTATTGAATATTACAACGCTCTTTGGTCTGGGACTTGGCGTTGATTATTCTTTATTTATGGTCAGTCGCTTCCGTGAGGAATTGGTGCATGGTCGTAGTGTGGATGAAGCGGTTGCGGTCATGGTGGCGACCGCTGGACGAGCCGTCTCATTTTCGGGGTTAACAGTTTCTATTGGCTTGTTTGGGTTGACCTTTTTCCATATTAATATGCTGCACTCGGTGGGTCTGGGGGGTATTCTGGTGGTCTTACTGGCTATCCTCGCCGCAATAACGCTCTTGCCCGCGCTGCTGGCTATCGTTGGTCTGCGTGTTAATGCGCTCCCTGTGCGTTTACCGCGTCCGGGGCGGGCGAGACGTGCTGTTATCGGCGATCCGGCTCAGTCCGGCTTCTGGTACCGATTTTCGCAGTTTGTGATGCGTTATCCACTGCGGGTGTTTTTCTCAATTTTGCTCCTGCTCATTGGTTTTGGTTTACCTTTTCTCAGTGTGCGCTTCTCTGCTCCTGATGCCTCGATTTTGCCGACTTCTGTCCCATCACGTATTGAATACAATATGCTGGCGCAGCGTTTTAATTTGCGGGAGACGATTCCGATTGTGCTGGTGGTACAGACACAAGGCAATGTCACAACGTCAGCCAATATTCAGAATCTCTATTATTATGTTAAGCGCATAGAAGCTGATCCAAGTGTAGATAATGTAGAGAGCATCGTCAGTGCGGACCCGCGTTTTACGTTGTCTCAGTATGAGTTGCTCTATACCCATCCTCAGCTTATCGCGGACCCATATGTTGGTACTTTGTTACAATCAACGGTATCGGGCAATACGATGTTGATTCAGGTGGTGAGCAAGTATGGGATGCTCAATCCGCGTTCACAGGCGCTTGTACAGACCATTCGTAATACTAATCCGGAGCATGGTATGAGTGTACTGGTGGGTGGTGGTACCGCTGGTGATATTGATTATGTCGATTCACTTTATACCGATTTTCCAAAGGCTGTGCTGGTTGTCTCGCTAACGACATATGTGTTGCTACTCCTGCTTTTCCGGTCGCTGTTGTTGCCGTTGAAGGCGATTATTATGAATACGCTCTCTATTCTGGCGAGTTATGGTGCATTGGTCGTTATTTTTCAGGATGGTTTTTTACATCAGTTGCTGAATTTTACGCCGCTTGGTTTTGTGGAGGCGACCAGTCCAATTCTCTTATTCTGTGCGCTCTTTGGCCTTTCAATGGATTATGAGGTCTTCCTGCTCTCACGGATTCAGGAAGCTTTCTGGCAGACGGGCGACAATACCAGAGCGGTGGCATTAGGCTTACAGCGTAGTGGCGGTATTATTACGAGCGCGGCTGCAATTGTGGTTGTGGTGAGTGCCTGTTTTGCGACTGCCGATATGATTCTGGTAAAGGCATTGGGTTTGGGAATGGCTTTAGCGGTATTTGTTGATGCTACATTGGTACGAGGATTACTCGTGCCCGCCACAATGCGTTTGCTGGGGGATTGGAACTGGTGGTTGCCCTTTGCCGGAGTACAACGCCATCCACCCAGATCCGCTGCTTTCAAATCTCTTTCTGCGCAAGAGGCGATACCTGAAGCCGATACTGCTCAGAAAGTCAGTGGTGAGATAGGAGAGCAACCATGAGACATATGAAATCGCCGTTACGCAGACTATATTGGTTTGCTGGTGTGAGCGTGGTGCTCCTGTTTCTGTTCTCATCTTGTAGTTTTCCGGGTGTTGTGGCGACAGATGCTCAGTTGCCAGCAGTTAGTAAGCAGGAGATGCCTCAAGTGCTCCCGCCAATTCATTTTCCACAGGATGAGGGGGCACATAACGATTTGAACGAGTGGTGGTATTACACCGGACATCTGGAAGCGACAGACTCCAGTGGTACACCACATCAATATGGTTTCGAAATGGTTGTGTTTCAAGCGCTACGTGGTAATTTACCGCCAGTCTACCCGGCACAGTTTGCGATTACTGATATTACGCATGATCAGTTCCATTATGCACAGCGGAGTGTGACAGATTATACTGGTCGTGTACCTGCCGGGACTCCAACGCAGGGTATCAATATCCATGTCGGGAACTGGTCTATTCAGGGTTTGAATGGACATGATCAACTGAGCGCATCGACGCCTGATTATACGCTGCAATTAGACTTGAATAGCAGTAAACCTGCCGTTCTGCATAATGGGAATGGTATTATCACTTACGGTTTAGGAGGCTTCTCGTATTATTATTCGCGTACGCATATGAATGTCAGTGGTATATTACAAGATCATGGACAGACATTGAAGGTAAGTGGTCTGGCCTGGATGGACCATCAATGGGGGAATTTCCTGGCGTTAGGTGATGGAGGGTGGAACTGGTATAGCATCCAATTGAATAATAATACTGAGATCATGCTGTATTTTGTTCACGATGTTTCGGGACAGGTAACGACCACTTATGGCGATTATGTTGATGCTGCTGGAAAAGATACAACTATTGCCCCATCCGCGATCCATTCAACAGTTTTGAGTACATGGCGTAGTCCGACTACCGGGATTATTTATCCATCAGATTGGCGTGTGAATATTCAGGACCCTCATGTGCAGTCCACATTGATGGTGACTCCGCTGGTTAAAGATCAAGAGTTAGATGCTCGCACCTCAACAGGGAACATCTATTGGGAAGGTGCTGTCTCTATTCAAGGACAATTCAAGGGGCAAATTGCTGACGGTCAGGGATACGTTGAATTAACGGGGTATACGAAGTAGCGGGTTTTTATCCCCGCTACTTTTCTATTATTGCTCTCTGGATTCATCTAGCTGTGTCTGTCCGAGTATTTCTAGTTTTCCGTTGCGGCTCCCCGCATATATCTGTTGGAAGTGATATTTTCCATTCGTTTGCTTCTCAACAGTAACGAACGCAATAGCATTTTCAAAGAGTAGATTATGATCTATTGTTGCTGTCGCCGTCTGTTTCTTAAAAGGTAGGATTTTGGTATGGAGTCCGCTGTAAGTAGTCTGGTTGATGCGGCTCTGTATTTTCAATTTGCGCAGACTGGAAGCATCCAACTCGTTTTGCAATGGCGTGGAAACCAGTTGATAGAGCATTGTCTCCTGATGGTTGCTTGCTAAAAAGCGGGCCTGTAGTGCATAAGAAAAGTGAACATCACCAGAAAGCAGGAGCATATCACGGTGTTGTCCCTGTAAAAGTTTGAGTAGTCTTTGCCAGGAGCGATTATAGATAGGCCAATGGTCAAAGTCTGCGCTGTCAATCACACGTTGCTGTATTTTTGTCAGGATATTGCCGACAATGCTCGCTATACCGCTTTTTGCTGACAGTGGACGGAGGCCAGCGATATACTCAAGCAGACCGATTGCGGGTGGTAGCAAGACAGGAACTGACGAAGCCAGAATGCCCGGACCCTGTGTATTCTGCTGCAACCATTCTTGTAGATCGTCCATCTGGGAGCTGTTCATGATTTCAGTTGGCGCGTTCAATTCATGTGGCGTGGTTGAGAAGCTTGCTGTACGTTCTGTGCGTGCATTCATTACAAAAATCGCGGGTGTAGTTGGTATTGTATAGTGCCAGGCAATTGATGATTGACCAAAGATCTCTTTACGCAGGAGAGCGCGTAATTCCTGACCCACATCGGTTTTGTTTTCGCGTCCCTGATCCATGATGTGTGATAAGGGATGGGTGGTATCTGTACCGGGTGTGTAATTGCCCCAACCCTGATATACCCAGTAGGCCAGCAGCCCATCGATAAGTGTCTGTGTTTGTCCCGCACGAATGGCTTCAGCACGCCAGGAGGGGGAAACATTCCAGTTATTCAGAATTTCGTGGTCATCGAAGATCATGTATGTCGGTATGCTTGCCAGCGCTTGTCGGACGCCATCGTCATGTGCCCAGGCATACTGATAGAGGATAGCGAAATCCGCAAACTGTGTTGCGCCATCCTGTAATTGGGGGTAAGTTGAGAAAAGCACTGGAGGAGGCTCATCAGCATATATTTGATCGCCAATGAGCAGGAGTAGATGTGGCCAGTCAGCATCACGTGTGGCTTGTTTTTCCTGTAGCCATGAGCCAAAAGCACTGAGTGTATCTGGTTTGGTGGGATCGGCTTTGCGGCATGAGCCATACGCCAGTCGTAATGGACTTTGATCAGGGTTAGTGGAGAGTGTGCGAAAATATTGTTGTAGCGGAGTAGAGCCTTCAATATGGAGTATGTGTTGTTCTGTATCTGCCTTGAGTATATAGCTGTACCAGCTAGCAGGTTGTAGTCCTTGTATCTGTGCCAATACGTAGAAGTGACTATCTACCTGTACCGTTGATGTCTGTACACTGATTGGTGTCGTATCTGTGTGATTGTTTTCCGGGGTAACTGTAATTTTTACCGTACAATGCTCCGACAGTTCTGCCCAGATGGCAACGCTGGTAGAACTGGCGGCACGAATAAGTGGACCAACGCAAAGAAAAGGCATATTACGAAGTCTCCAATATGGTATATTTTCTTACATTCAGATATGCAAAACATTCAGGCATATTTCAGGATTCTGTTGGCTTCAATTTGCAGACGTGCTCTGATCTCTTTCTAGCATTTTATTGCCGTTGGTAGCAACCTTCATAGGAAGAAAGTCGAATTGTTGGCCATCAGAAGTGGATACATATCTGCATGCTGATAGATATTCTTTATTCGTAATCAAAGCAAAGCGAAGATTTCAAGATGAAATAGAAACTTTATTATCTCATACGTCTTAATTGTAGTACTTGCTATTGTAACATGTATTATTGAAAAGAGGGCTTTGAGCAAGCTGATACTGGCTGCTTACAAACACAGAAATTTGTTTATCATAATGCTATACAGGCATGAATTGAATCGTATCCATCTTCAGTAACGGTTCCTTGCAAGAATGTGATATACTTTGTTGCAAAATGAAATAGATATATTACCTGTTTGTTGTATTTTCAGATGATTTTTTTGTGACATTTGTATTTGCTATGTTGCATGTTTTGTAACATTTTGAGAATACACAGGTATATTCTTTAAAATCCCGATCGTATGAATGCTTTACTGGCATTCATATAAAAAAAGATCGTATGTGTAGAAAAAGTCGTTTATGTAGAGCCATGCGCCTGTAGGAAGCGGCAGGGAAGCAATGGATGTAAGAGCACAAAATTCTACGTTAGCCGAGTCCGCCATTATTGAACGTGTGGCACGCATTGTATTTAGTGTGCGTGGTACGAAGCCTGATTATACACGTCTGGCAGCCGAACTGGAGCAAGCGGTCCCGTTTGACGTTTTTGGTGTGGTTCTGTTGCGTCATGATAAGCAGGCTGTGCGTGTGATTGTTTGTCGACGTAATGAGAATTCCTGGGTGGCGGATTTGCATCAGCATCCTCTCTCTGACTCTATGTTAGAGCAACTTCTGGCTAAGCCGGAACTTCGTGTTCGTGATTACCCTGATGGTATTGACGGTTTGCCCGCAGCAAGTGGTGATGCACTCAGTAGATATTATCAACTCCGTTCAACGCTGATTGTGCCTTTGATAGTTGAAGGTCGAGTGTTGGGGACGCTTGAGTTAGGCAGCACTGCTCTCCATACATACGCGGATGAGTCGTTGCAACGGATGGTCAATGCTGTTGTGCCTGTGCTGGCAGCGGCAATTGAGAGTGTTCAGCTTGGTGGGAATGCTGCCATTCAAGATCGGCAGCGGGAAGTATTGAAGGATGTTACCAGAGCTATTACAGCCAAGAAAGATCTGACTACTGTATTAGAGCAGATCGTGAATGGCATTGCCAGCGCTCTGAATGTCTGTTCTGGCATATTTTTACTGGATCAACACGAACGAGCGCTCCATCTGGAAGCGTTTGCTGGTATTGAGCCAGAGATTATTGGTCGTGTGTTTCCGCATGATCAACCTGTACGATTAGCAGAACAATGTATTTTTAGTCGTACTATCACACGTCGTCAGGTACAGGAATCTTCCGATCTCTCCCGTGATGAGCTATTTCCGGCGAGCCACTGCCTTTTTACTGAACTGAGTCTCCGTTCGATCTACTGCTATCCACTTGCGACAGGGACAGTTATTTATGGAACGATTTTTATCTGTTCTCCGGAGAACGGCGGTTTTACACCGTTAAAGACCGATATTCTGGCTTTGTTTGCGAATCAGGCTACTGTAGCGATTCATAATGATCGGTTATTTCAGTCCGTCCATCAGCGTAGTCGTTTCCAGGAAGTCGTTGAGCAACTGGAACAGGCGCATAAAAAACGCCTCTCTGCACCTGCTGGTCAGGATGTAGACGAGATTGATGATAAAAAAGTGTCGCTTGAAGAGTTTGAGCTGTTTGAGCGTGTGCGAGCAGAGACACAGCGTACCTTTGGCGTCAGCTTTAGTAGCGTGCTGCATGCGATCAGTGATAAAATTCTGACGCAAAAAGAGCGTGACCTGCAATCGATCATCTCGGATCTACAACAACAACAATCATCAGAAGGTATGGCGGATGTGGATCAGGATATTATGAATATCGATGAAGAAATAGTTGGTCCTCGTTCCGATCCATTTGCTGGTACACTGGCTCTCCTCGAACAAACATCCGAGGCTGCGTTTATACGTACGGCTATGTTAGGAGAACTCAGCAAACTTATTGTTCAGCTTCGCCAGTCAACGAACTGGATTAAAGATGCCTGGTTTGTGATTGATCTTGATGGCTATTGTATGTATATGAATCCTGCTGCTGAAGCATTGTGTGATTTGCGTATGGAGCCTGTATCCTCTTCATATAGTAATCAGATGATCTCGATGAGTATCCGTGATGCTACTGTAACCATTGATGCAGCTTTTATGCGACTGCGACGACGGATGCGCAATGCCCCTGATATCGATGCCTATTTGCGCGAATTTTCGCAGGATATCTCATATCGCAAAGAGGTTTGTGCTATTGTTGCGTCTGATCCACTTGAACATTCAACTGTGGTGAATGAGGAACGGCAAGGGCGCGAGGAAGAATACGTCGATCATACCGATCAATATTTGCAATTTACCTGTTATCCGCTGTATACCCCACAGGGTGGACAGTTGGAGGCGCATGCCCTCTGTGTTCATGATGTGACAGAGCAGGTACGAGAAGAGAAAAATCGCTCGGCCTTGCTATCCGCCGTCTCCCATGATTTGCGTACCCCATTGACAACCATTAAAGCTGCCGTGACGGGTTTATTGCAAACGAATATGTTATGGAATGAACAAGATCGCTATGAGATGCTCGAAGATGTGAATAACGAGACGGATCATCTCACCTTTTTGTTGAATGCCTGGATGGAGCTATCGCGTATTGAGATGGGGGCGTTGGACCTGGCAAAAGAATGGTGTGATATTCTGGAGATTTTTTATGGGGTAGTGCCTAAGATACAACCTGTACTGGTAGACCACCATATCGAAACCTGTTTTCCATCTTCATTGCCTCTGGTCTATGCCGACCATGTGCAACTGGGACGTGTCTTTTATAATTTATTGGAAAATGCTGCACGACATAGTGCGGAGAAGAGCGCAATCTTTGTCACGATAGATACCATCATTGATGGTGTCGAAATGTTGCGTGTGCGGGTCAAAGATCAAGGTTCGCTTATTCCGGTTCATGAGCGCGAACGCATTTTCGCATCATACAGGCATAAAACCTATGGGAATGTTCTGGGTCTAGCCATCTGTAGAGGTATTATTCAGGCCCACCAGGGGCGTATCTGGGTAGATGGAGGGGAAGAGCCAGGGGCTTGCTTTACGCTGATGATTCCTGTTTATCCACAGACAAGCGTTGATACGGATGAGTAAGTAGCTTTCTTTCAACTGGAAAAAGAGATTGTGTCAATTAACAATGATGGGATAGGTATACAGCAAAGAGGATGTTGGCATTGGGGAGGACAAGTTTATCGACCTGCAAAGAGGAGCAACGAGTTATGCGAGTGAAGGGTAAACGTATTCTTGTCGTTGATGACGAACCCCCTATTCAGCGTATTTTGCGAAAAAATTTGACCGTTGGGGGATATGATGTACTGGTCGCCGAGAATGGTCGGCAAGCTGTTGAGATGGTGCGCTTACATCAACCCGACCTCATTTTGTTAGATATTTGTTTGCCTGGTGGTATGGATGGTGTTGATGTCTGTGTACAGGTTCGCCAGTTTACACAGACGCCAATTATTGTGCTCTCCGCTATCTCTGAAGAAAAGCAGAAGATTAAAGCATTGGATCTGGGCGCGGATGATTATTTAACTAAGCCGTTTAGTAGCGATGAGTTACAGGCGCGGGTCCGGGCCTGTATGCGACGTTCCAATGCCAAAGATGTGATAAACGAACGCGAACCAGAAGTGCTGAAAAGTGAAGATGGCTATCTGCATATGGATATTGTACGGCGACAGGTGCGTGCTGGCATGCATGATGTGCGACTGACGCCCACCGAGTTTGAACTGTTACGCCAGCTCATGCTTCATGCTGGAAAGGTGTTGACCCATCGTGCTCTGTTACGAGCGGTTTGGGGACCAGAATATGGGGAAGAAGCGGATTATTTACGTGTCTATGTACGCCAATTGCGTTTGAAAGTAGAAGCTGAGCCATCGAAGCCGCGTTATATCGTCACTGAGCCTGGTATTGGCTATGTCTTTCGATCTCAAGGAGATGTAGAAAATCTTTAATAAAATTTTAATGCAATCACTCCTATTTTTTATAGCCACCTAATCTGTTTAGGCGTACACTACACTATGAGTAGGTTTTTTTCTTTAGCGAAAAAGAAAAACAGTGGGATCTGGATACCTACCAGCATTCAGGGCTGCCATGAATGGACTTCGGTCCGAAGCTTACCTGGATCGCAGGAAATATAATATAGCGTTTAGTGGAAGATGATTGTGGGGAATGTGGATGTCTCTCTTCTTATTTCTGAGAGTCGCAGCTCATTTCCAGAATAGCTGGAAAATATTGCACACTATTGACGCTAGTACATATTTATGCTTGAAATTTAGATCACAGAGTTGTGATTGTAGCTAGCTATATTGAAGTTTTGTGTAATTGAATTTATGATATGAAGGAAGGTTTTGTTGTGGTTGTACGGAAAAAGCCGATCTAGTCATAGTACTCGGTGCGCGATAATTTTGTCAGTTCTTCCACAACAAAATAAATGATTCCCACTCTTCCGTTCATACGTAGATACAGTCTATGAATGGGACTCTCACGACAAACGATGTCGCCAGTGTTTTAACAGTGCATTGAGGAACAGAATCTGCTACAATGAGAGCGCTGTAGTACACTCCCTCTATTCTGGATAACGGAATAGGTCAGTACATCGTATACAACTTCTAAGGTATAGAAGCTATACAGCGTGAGGATGCACACTAAAAGTCAGAGTTAGAATAAAAACATTGCTTTTCTCATAGGAGTTACCAGAAAATACATCTCGTTATGCGAAACGTTGCGATGAGAATGAGTGACCGGAAAGCAATGTTTAGTGCCATGTACATCGAATGATACCGGACTTTTCAGAACGAGCAAAAAAGTTGGTAGGAGTCAATAGAGGAGCTACAGTTTTCTGATAGGAAAATGCTATAGCTACTAATGAAGAGGAGATGACGTAGTGATGGAGTGGTTGATTGGGAAAAAAGATCCGGCATACGAAAAAGATGAATGGAAAGCAATGACCGAAACAAACGTAAAGTGGGAATGGTACAAACAAACAGCTTATTCTACACCGCACATACAGATAAGCAAGAACAGAGTGGTAGCCCTTGTAATCTGTGAAGAGGCCGCTTGCGATCAGAAAAAGCGGCATGCGAGCTAGTCGTATAAAGGAACTAGAAGGATAATGGAGCAGCAAGACCGCATCATGGATGGAGATTTACAGACACTAGGTCTTCAATCCATTTTAAAAATGCTCGCCCTGAGTGGAAAAACAGGAAAACTCTTTGTTTCTTCAGGACCAGAGACTCTTTCCATTAGCCTGCGGAAGGGACAGATTGTTGGATTGCATGAGGAGGGGGTACCTGTTCCTGATGTGTTAGGAATGCTCTGTCTACTGAGTAAACTGGATCCTCCGAGGGCGCAATTGGTACGTGAACATGCACGCGGCGATATGCAACTGGCGCTGGCGATGTTGGTTGAGCAAGGTTGGATGAATGCCGGTGAGTTGCAACATCGTCTGGAATTCGCAGTGACGCAGTCGATCAGTCATGCATTACGCTGGGTGAATGGACGTTTTGCATTTCATCGTCAGGTGATACCCATGGAAAGCAGAATGCAGCCCCTGGATGTTGATTCGGTACTTCTGGAGGCATTGCGTCAGGCAGATGAATGGGAAGAAGTTGTTGGTGAGGGTGTGACTCACCTGACGCGTACAACGGTCGCCCGTTGGCAGCCAGAGGTGAGGAATGATGTACAAAGTCTGGGGCTTAATCAGGACTCAATAAATGTTCTCTGCCTTTCTAATGGTGAATTGCCGTTGCAAGCAGTGGCTTTAGGTCTGATGTTACCTGAAGCACGCATTGCACGCACGATGGTGTATTTACTACAACTGAACTTGATTGAGGTAGTTGATACCGCGTTAGAAGCAGAATTGCAGCAGGATCTCTCAAATATCATCATCAAGTGTCAATATATTTTAGCGCAACAGCGGCAATCCGCCAATCCTGAACAGCACCTGTTAGGGCTTATCACCACACTTGCTGAATGTGTGAATGGCTTACTTGTGCACCATGGATCGTATTCGCGCAATTTACGTGGGCGGGGGCAAATTCCATCAATGGAAATCGTACGTTATCTTGAACGTCGCTTCTCCCCGCAATTACAGGCTCTGGCTGGTCAGCAGTTTCCAATATTGGAGACGGCATCATTTAATTATGGTCAGTTAGACTGTAACGACATTCTTACTTTGAATAAAGTGGTAAAAGGCGAACAGCTCGAAGAGTTTTACTGGGAAGCTGTTCAAGGGCTTGTTGCATTTTTAAGAATGATCTTCACCGAGTTATTGCGAGATGAGGTAGGAAATTCTCATACTGGTCGGCAATTACAAGTGGCCTGGAGGATTTTTCTTTCAGAAATAGATCACGAAGTTCAGCAATATCAGGTCTATCGTGCCCATCGGCACACACAGATGTCACGTGAGCGCGGGGGAGGAGCCGTTCCTCCTTCATCTCCAGGTTCCTTTAGTATTGTGCAAAATCAGAACAGTGGGGACTTCTGGTCACCCGAAACGCGGAGGTCGATATAGATGGCAGAACCAACAGTGCTTGTAGTTGATGATAGCCCAACTGTGCGCAAGATTGTCCAGATGACATTGCAACGCGAGCATATCCGCGTGATTACTGTTGGCGATGGGCTGAGTGCATTGACCTCTGTTGCCGATGAAATGCCCGCACTTATCCTACTTGACATACAACTTCCACGGATGGATGGGTACCAAATTTGCCAAATAATACGCAAACACTTGCAGTTTCGTCAAATACCCATTATTATGCTCAGTGGAAAGGATGGCTTGTTCGATAAGATGCGCGGTCGTTTAGCCGGATCGACTGAATATTTGACAAAACCATTTGATTCGGTTGAATTAGTGCAAACAGTGAAAAAGCATCTTGCCAACTGGCAGGAGCGGGTACCGTCTCATCAACAGAGTGCGCGCACCCGTTTACGCTATCGCGGGTAAGTAACGCTTTTTTATATCTCCTGTGCTCATCATCCTGTTTGTGGTGTGAGAGGGGTCGTGGAGTAGCCATTGTTTCCTGTTTTTATCTGGTGTGGCTCGTTAGGAAAGGTATAAGAGGATGCCTGGGCAGAAAGTACTCGTCGTAGATGATAGTTGGACGGAATTAACAATGATTGTTACACCTCTCCGCAATAGTGGGTTTGAGGTTGTAACTGCGGTTGATGGAGAAGAGGCGGTTGAAAAGGTTTTAAAAGAGCGTCCACAATGTATTGTACTGGATGTTGTTTTACCAAAGCAGAATGGTTTTCAGGTATGTCGTAAACTGAAAAACTCAGAACTTAGTCGACATATTCCAATCATTCTGTTATCAAGTAAGAGCACCCGATTAGATAAAGAATGGGGAATGCGGCAAGGGGCTGATCTTTACCTGACAAAGCCTTTCAAAGGCGACGAGTTAGTCGCGAGCGTGCGACGTCTGGTTTAAGTGCCATTTTAGGAAAGGGCAGGCATAGAGACGGAAGGTCTTGCGAAAACTTTGAATTGGCAGCGTTCTATTATGAATAAAAATATGCCTTTTGCATAAATGTTCCTATTGGGAGTAAGTTTTTGTGTCCAGTGAAGATCTAAAACATGATGCTTTAGCTGCAATTCAGCAGTTGATCTCTCAGGCTCCTTCAGCAGCAGCAGCCCGACAATTGCAAATTGCTCAAGAGCAGTTTCGTGTTAGCGGTGGGGCGGGCGGGGAAACCGCCACCCCATTTGTTGGTGAACAATATCTGGTGTTTGCTCTGTCAGACCGTGAGTTTGCTATCAAAGCTGAGCTTGTACAAGGCGTTGAGCGCCTCGCTGACATTACGCCTGTGCCAAATGTGGTTTCATGGGTAAAGGGTGTCATCAATTTACGTGGATCTATCGTTTCTGTGGTTGATCTGCGAATGTTTCTGGGTCTGGAACCAATTCCCTCTACTCCACGTTCTCGCTTATTGTCGTTACAGAGTAACGATATGCTCATTTGTTTGGTGGTGGATGGTGTCAGTGAGATGCTGCCAATTCCCTCAAATGCGATTGTCAATGGTAATATGCGCCAGGCTACAGTTCCACCTTGGGTGAGTTCCTATGCTGGGGGAAGCGCGTTGATTGCAAACCGCGTTATGGTTATCTTGGATGTACACCGTCTTCTTTTCTCCGAAAAAATGCATCAATATAAGGCCCTTTGATAATTGAAAGGTGACCCTGTGGCCACCTGAATTGGCATAGCTATATTTTTATCAACGGAGGTCTGGCGGATGAATCCTGATCAAAATAAAAGTGGCATGACAGTCAATTCCCTGCTAAATATGGGGTTATGGGTATCGGCTGTTGTTCCAATTTTTGCCTTTGTAATAATAGCCTTTATTCTGACAAATTTTAATCTTGATCATACAACTTTTTCTTTAGCTGTTAGTGGTTGCGCTGTTGTTGTTGTAATTGTAGTTCTTATTACAAATTATTATATGAAGCGCAACGTTACCGGGCGTATTGCATCGTTGCTCAATGTTAGCCGCGAATTTGTTGGTGGTGATCGTTCAGTTCGCGCTACTGTGAATGGAGACGATGAGTTTGCTCAACTCTCTAGCACGCTGAATACGGTGCTTGACAATCAAGGTACTGTTACCGCGACTTCGGTCGGTGGTGGTAGTGATGCCGCAGCATTGCAGGCACAAATCGAAAAACTGTTGCAAGAAGTAAGTGCAGTCGGTGATGGCGATTTGCGTGTACAAGCTGAGGTCACTCCTGATACGCTGGGTGTGCTTGCTGACTCTTTTAACTATATGATTGAAGAGCTGGCAAAGGTTGTGGGTCGTGTACAATCAACTGCTGTGCAGGTTACGAACGCAACACGGCGTATTCTGGACCGCTCCGCTGAACTGGCGACTGCTTCTGAAACACAGGTGAAACAGATCGCGAATACGACTGAAGCTGTAGAAGCGCTGGCTGTTTTTATTCAACACGTTGCTCGTAATGCGCAGTTGAGTGTGGAAGTGGCTCAGGAAGCTCTCCATAGCGCGACAAATGGTCAACAGGCTGTGCGTCAGTCTATTGAGGGTATGTTGCTTATTCGTGAAAACGTACAGGAAACCTCAAAGAAAATTAAACGTCTGGGTGAGCGATCAAATGAGATCGGTGAAATCGTGCGAATTATTGAAGATATTGCTGATCAAACAAACTTGCTTGCTTTGAATGCTGCTATTCAGTCTGCTATGGCTGGTGAGCATGGTCGTGGTTTCGCGGTTGTTGCCGATGAAATCCGTCTTCTTGCTGAACGTTCAACTGAGTCAACGAAACGTATTGCGACACTGGTCAAGAGTATTCAGGGCGATACCTATGAAGCTGTTGTGGCTATGGAAGATAGCACACAGGAAGTGGTCAAAGGATCACAGCTTGCTGATGATGCTGGTCGGTCACTGAACTCGATTTATAGCGCTGTGGAACGACAGGCGCAGATGATTGAAAATATCGCTCGTGCTGCTAATGAACAGACCTCTGTATCAGAAGCAGTTGCGGTCGCTATGGGTCGTATCTCTGAAATTACTCGTCAGACAGACGCAGGTACACAGGAAGCCGCTGTAAGTGTAAGTTATCTTGCGGAATTATCAGAACAATTGCGTGCTTCTGTGTCAACCTTCCGTCTGCCTGATCGTGCAAGCGATATGCTTGGTGGTGGTTCGTTTGGTGGTGGTTCGGCATCCGGAATCAATGAAGGTGCCGACCAGAATGCACAAATCTTTGGCAGCTCTTTACCGGGTATGGATGGTGGCAGTTGGAGTCAGGGTCTGGCGAATTCATTTCCTCCTTTGCCTGAGCCAGGTAATTCTGGTTCTTTGGTATCGATGGGATCACGTTCGAACGGTTTCCCATCCAATGGTCAACAGGCAGATTTTGGTCAGGGGATGTCGCAGCCTGGCATGAATGCTCCATTTGGGGCACCCGCTAATTTCGGAAATGGTCAACCAATGAACCAGGGAATGGGAAACCAACCCTTCTTTGGGAATGGAAACCAGATGGATTTCGGTGATATGAGTGGCTTTGATGGTCAGATGCAGTCTGCCAATCAGGGTTTTGGTGGTCAGGCATTCCCTTCATTACCAGGGGGGGCTGCTCCAAATCAACAATTTGTTCAGTCATCGAATCCTGGTTTATTGCCCCCACCAATGCAGCAGCAGCCTGGGCAACCAATGGCCGCTCGTCCTCATTGGCCGAATAGCATTCCACAAGACCAGAACCCGTAACCATAGAAGTGTTTGTCTTTCGTTCAATGTAAATTCGTGAGAGATGAACAGCTAATTTATAAATGAACAGGTGTTATTTCTAGCGTGATACCAGCTAAAACTGGTGTTGCGCTAGAAATAACACCAGAATAGTTAAATGGGTACGCACAACATGTCGAATACATTTGATAAACTGTCAGTCCTCGATTCGTTTATCGAAGAGGTGAATAGCTATTTGCCAGAAATTGAGACGAACCTTGAGCGCCTGGCGCAGTCACCTGCCGACATGGATGCCCTCGAAGAAACTTACCGCCGTACTCACACCATTGGCGGTTCCGCTTCCATGATGGATTTCCCTGGTCTGGCACACGTTTCCCACGGCATGGAAGACATCTTGGGTGATGCATTAGATAGTTTAATAACGCTTGATGCGCCTTCATTAGGGCTGTTACGGCGTTCGTTGGGTCGATTGCATCAACTCCTGGAGGGTATTCGCAATGGCATTGATGAAGAGGCCGTGATCGCTGAAGATGATGCTGATTACGCTCAGTACCGTGCGCAAATCGAGTCTGCTGCAACACCATCTATAGCTCAGGAATATCTTGAGAGTCCTCAGCTATCCAATAATGATTATACTCAGGCGGCTCCTCCATCTCCTTCTCTTGAATCGTCTTTTGGAATCTCTACTCCTTACGCAGCTTCACCTGCTTTACCTTCCTTTGATGAAGTGTTGGCATCTTTCCGTACGCCATCCGGCAATCAAGGGGAAGATATGGGGTGGCCTGAAGAACCTGCGTTAGTGTCCCGGTTTGATGAGGCGGTTGCTCAAGGGAATACTTCGTATGCTGAGCCTGAACAGGTTGAACCTGTTCAACCTGCGGTTCCTCAACCAGAGGAACCAGAGCAGCGAACTCATACAAGCGCTCTGGATGCTCTGGTTGCTTCGACCAGACGCTTTGCGTCTGCGACAGCACCGGCTCAACAGGAACAAGTGCCTGATGTATCTGTGGCACCATCATTACCAGTTCCGTCACCGCAGCCACCTAAGGAGAAAGAGCAAACTGCTCCTCCTCTGCATCAATATGCTGCACCATATGAGAACACTACTAACCATGCATATGCACAGCCTGAAGAATCGGAAGGGTTTGCTTCTGTTCCCGTTGTTCCAGATCAGCATCTGGTTGTACAGACTGAGAGTCTTCCTCAGGCATATACCGCTATGCAACAGGAAGTGCAATCTCTAGATGTTCAGGTTTCTTCATTTCGGGATGTCGTTTCGCAGTTACAAGATGCTATGACTGTTATCGAGGGCCAGCGCAGCGAGTTTAAAGGCTTCTTGAATGGCTCTAAGGATGCACTGGATCGCATGGAGGATTGGGCAGGTAAGGCAATGGGCCTCAATTTGCGCAATAGTCCCGAGCAGGTGCGTCGTTATCTTCCTCTTTCTGTGATGTGGGTTTCTAATACGAAATTGAAGAGAGTGTTAGATCTGCTTCGTGGAATTACAGAGGGCATTGAAACAAACGATTCTCAGTTGGACCTTGTGGTAAAACATCTCCAATCTTCTCTTGGCGAATATGGTACGCTTTTCCAGGAGCTACAGGCGCGTGCTCAGGGATTCTCACAAGATCCTGGTTGGGGTCCCTGGGAGATGCAGGTATCACGCCATCAATCTGGGTTGCGCCAACGGGTAACATTTGAACGAGAAGGTGATCCGGCTGTCTTGCGTAGTGAGATTGAAGCTCAGGTGCGTGAAGAGCTACGGCAAGAGTATGAGGTTCAGAATGCTGCCTCTGCGACTCGTTTAGAGCTTGAGCGACAGATCCGTGAAGAAGTCCGACGTGAATTTGCTGAACGTGAACGTTTCCAGATACAGGCTGCTCTTGCTTCAACTGGCAATAGCGGTGATATTCAGGCTTTAGAATCGCGCTTACGTAACGAAATTGAAATTCAGGTACGACAAGAGTTTTTGAGCCAGATTATGAATGATGGAGATGATCCATCCGCGATGGCGAATCAGTTAATGTCGAATCTGAGAACCAATGTATCTACTCCTACCGGGCAGCAGGATGGGAGTAGCGCGACAACCATTGTATCGCAGAACGACGTTAATTCTGCACAATCTGCCCCTGCTGTGATGCCACTTGTGAGTGCTACGACGTCAAGTGGCAATAATATCCAGATGGATATTGATGAAGAGGCAGCAGAAATTTTCCGTCTGGAAGCTGAAGAATTACTGCAAGCCATCAGTATGCATGTGGCTGCTCTCGAAAAGAATCCTACGAACCGTGATCTTATTCAGGGCATTCGTCGTGCTACTCACACACTCAAAGGTGCTGCGGGTATGATGGGTTTTCGTACCATCTCTGATCTTGCCCACGTGTCAGAAGATTTGCTTGATTTGATCATGGAGGGCACAGTATCTATCTCGACGATGGTCGTTAGCTTGATTCTGGATACGGCAGAAGCACTTGATCTGCTCATTATGGGGAATGATCAGGTGACTGGTGAGGCGAGGGCGCGAGAACTACACGTTCGTTACGTTGAATTTCTGGGCGAGCGTAGTTCAGCGGCGCAATTTATTGAAGATGACCTGGATGAAGACGAGGATCTTTCCAGTGGTCCTGGGATGACCATGGGAAATTCGATGTCTAGTGTGGTGGAAAACGATAACTCAACCGCTACGAATGTCGCAAATGCTGCTCGTGGTGGTCATGGCAATTTGAGCGTCCATGTGCGACTTCAGAAATTAGACGAGCTTGTCAATCTGTTTGGTGAGATGCTTGTTAGCCGTAGTGTTCTGGAGGAGCGGCTGAATCGTCTGAATCGGTTGGTTGCGGATGTTACCGTGAGTAGTAATCGTCTGGGTGACGTTGGTCAGAAATTAGAGAGTCGTTTTGAAGCTGCGACCCTTCCCAGTGGTAAACCTGTGCAGGTGATGCCTGGTGAGGGTGATCAGAGTTTGTTGCGGCTTGGGGCACCTCTGAAAGATCAGGCTGCGTCCGTACCTGCTCACTTATCTGAATTTGACGAACTTGAGTTAGACCGTTATACAGAATTCCACCAGCTTGCTCGTGGTCTGAGCGAAGGTATCTCTGATATGGCAACGTTGAGTACTGAAATGGATGCGATCATTCGTGAAAGTGAAGGTATTTTCGCGCGTGAAAGTCGTTTGAGTACAACGTTTCAGGATCGCTTGATGAAAGTTCGTCTGGTGCCTCTGGCATCGATGGCTCCTCGTCTTTATCGTGCCGCTCGCGCTGTCGCGCTGAAACAGGGTAAAGAAGTGAACTTTGTGCTGGAAGGTGAGGAGACTGAAGTTGACCGTACCGTTTACGAAGAAGTCTTTGGCCCGTTGTTGCACCTTGTTCGTAATGCTGTAAACCATGCTATCGAAATTCCCTCTGTGCGTAGACAACGTGGAAAAAATACTACTGGCATCGTGAAGATCACTGCTGCCTATGAAGGAAACCAGATCGTTATTGCTGTACGTGATGATGGCAGTGGTCTGGATCGTGAGCATATTCGACAGACAGCTATTACGCGTGGCTTAATCCGCTCGGATCAGATGATTGGTGAAGATGAGGTTGTTTCGCTTATCTTCCGTCCCGGGTTCTCCACTGCGGCGGTTCTGAGTGAAGAAAGTGGTCGTGGTGTTGGGCTGGATGTCGTGCGTGATAGTGTCTCACGGTTGCGTGGTAGTCTGGTTGTGGAGTCTACCCCAGGACAGGGAACGGCGTTTACGATGACTTTCCCAACCAGTCTGGCAATTCAAAGTGCGATGATGGTCCAGGTGGGAACACAACAGTTTGCTATCCCAACTGCAAACGTCGAATCAATTGGTCGTCTGGATAACTTTAAGCGCACGACTTCGGGTGGACAGCCTGCGGTGATTGTGCGTAATGAGCCATATCCATTGTATATGCTAGCGCAATATCTCTCGTTACCTGTAAATACGGCGTTGGATGATAAGGCACAGATTCTGCTGGTCAATACTGGTGGACACCGTGTGGCATTGATCGTTGATGAAATCCGAGGAAAATTCGATATTGTGATGAAGAACCTTGGCCCTCATTTGCGTGAAGTACATGGTATTGCGGGTGGCACGGTCCTTGGTAATGGACAGGTTGTTCTGGTGTTAGAGCTACTGTCGTTGCTCTCGACAAATATCAATTTGATATCGGCATTTGGACGTCGCGATGCTGCTGCGCAGGCGCAGGTAAGGCAGCGTATTGATGTGTCTTCCAACAATCGTCAGAATAGTCCGGTGCGACCTACAGCAACGGCATCGCCTGCGGCTGAACGTGGTAAATACCTGCTGGTCGTTGATGATAGTCCGAGTGTGCGCCGTGTTGTGAGTAACATGTTGAAACAGAATGGTTGGACGGTACAGATGGCTCGTGATGGTGTAGAGGCATTGGAAATGATTTCTAATGAGACACCATCCGCTGTTCTTCTGGATATTGAGATGCCACGTATGGATGGTTACGAACTGATATCGACTGTACGTGCGCAGGAACAGTATCGAACCTTGCCATTGATCGTTCTGACTTCTCGTGCGGCTTCGAAGCACCAGCAACGTGCTATGACGCTTGGCGCAAGTGCTTATGTGATTAAGCCGTATCAGGATGAAGAGTTGCTCAGCACCATTAATTCTCTTGTGTATGGCGCTGGAAATTCATATCGTTAGTATGCGTTGATTATGGAGGTACAAATGGGTGTCGAACGTGCAGTAACACGCTGGTATCTCTATCGTCAGTCGTTACTCAATGAAATTGCACGACTGGAGGAGCAGATAGCTCAGCAAGCGGATAAAGAGTCTTCGGGCACTGAGCTTTCAGCTTCGGCTGAGAGTGCATCCGCTGCGAATAGCGAAGATTTGCGTCAGGTATTGGCAAGGACCCAGGAGAAATTAAAAAACCTGGGTCCCTGTCCTCGTCCTATGATGGGGTAAAAGCGAGCTTTTTACCCGACCTTACCTGCTTGGCGCAATTTTTTGCGTGAGCATTTCAACGATTTTTTGTCCCATCTCCTGAGTATTGACTACGATTTTTCCTTCTTCTCGTAGATCTTCTGTGCGATAGCCAGCGGTAACAGTCCGGGTGATAGCTGTTTCGATGGCGTCTGCTTCCTCTTTCAAGCCCAGAGAATAACGCAGAAGGAGTGCTGCGGAAAGAATGGTTGCGATAGGATTGGCTTTTCCCTGCCCCGCGATATCAGGTGCTGAACCATGAATGGGTTCATACATGCCAAGGATGCCATGAGCGGTACGCTGTGTGCCCAGACTTGCTGAAGGTAACATGCCCATCGAGCCAGCCAGCATGGATGCTTCATCTGTTAAGATATCTCCGAAGAGATTTTCTGTCACAATGACATCAAAGTTCGTTGGCTTGCGAATTAAATGCATGGAACAGGCATCGACCAGAATGTGCTCAAATGCGACATCAGGATAGTCGGCCGCGACACGATCCGCAGTCTGTCTCCATAATACTGAGGAACTCAACACGTTCGCTTTATCGACAGAGGTGACTTTCTTTTTACGATCATGGGCGATATCGAATGCGATGCGCAGGATACGCTCAATCTCAGCCTCTGTATAAAGGAGTGTATCGATAGCTTCCACTCCGCGTGCTGTCTGGCGGATCTCGCTTGGTTTCCCAGGAACAGGAGGTTCTAGATGTCCATAATAGAGTCCACCTGTTAATTCACGCACCACCACCAGATCTGTTCCTCGCAGTACTTCTGGTTTAATAGTAGAGGCATCAAGTAGATCATTGAATGGTTTGATGAAGCGTAAGTTTGCGAAGAATTGGAGCCCCTTACGCAACTTAAAAAGTGCCGATTCCGGCTTTACCTGATAGCGTCCGTTATAGGTAGGAAGACCACCAACCGCACCAAATAAGATTGCATCACTTTGCTGACAGAGTGCGAGAGTTTCATCAGAAATAGCATCACCTTCTGCTTCAATTGCAGCAAGTCCGACTAAGCGTTTATGATAGGTGAAAGTGTGTCCATAGCGTTCCGCGATAGTATCTAAGACACGGATCGCCTGTTCTGTTACCTCTGGTCCTATACCATCTCCGGGTAATACTGTAATTGTATATGTTCCCATATTTTTACAACACCGTCCTCTCTTGAATGTTTGTTGTACCTGGTTTATGCCAGGGTTGAAGCGACGAAATTGCGGTGGTGGCACCTGTTATTTGTTATCATTCTATCATAGCTACTCAGATGGTTTGTATAATTGGGCATAGAGATGTGACATTTTCACGTCGTGGAGCGTGATGTAGTAGAAAGAAACAGGACTGGTTTTATCTGGAACATTAGCCATAATGGTAAATGGTATAAGTAGTGAGTACTATCAAAGGTTATGGTTGATGAGTATCGCTATTTATTGAAACCATTGTGAAACGTTTTAGCAGTTCCGACAAAAAGATGCTGCTTCATTGGCATACTACAGTTTATCGATGATTTTCATTGGCGAAGCAAAGGGAAACTGTGTGTAATGGAGATTGTGTGGAAACAGGGTTTACGCTTGAGTTTACTTTTATAGCATGCTTGAGTGAAACGTGCTATAATAGTGGACAAGATGGAGTGTAAAAATATTATTCCCCCGTCTGTATAAAATAAAACCCTACTTTTATCCAAACCGAGCAATAGGTGCTGCTAAACCTTTGCGTAGGAGAATTTTTTTATGAGCATTGACGTAAATGCAAATGGGAAAGCGGTAGGGCACCGTAAGCCAATACCAATCCTTAACGCTACCGGCCCACAAGAATATATTCCCGGTGATCAAGAGTTACCCGTTCAGCTTACCACTGTCGCTGACATGCTCACGTGGGTACAGAACTGGGCTCGCTCCAAATCCGTCTGGCCGTTTATGTATGGCCTTGCTTGCTGCTCAATCGAAATGATGGCGGCGGCACAATCCCACTATGATCTGTCTCGTTTCGGTTCTGAGGTGTTCCGAGGCAGCCCCAGACAGTCCGACCTGATGATTGTAGCCGGCACGGTTACCCAGAAAATGGCCCCTCGTCTGCGCTTACTCTGGGAGCAGATGCCTGATCCGAAATGGGTCCTCAGTATGGGGCAGTGCGCAAACTCTGGTGGCGAATTTTATGACAGTTATTATACCGTTCAGGGTGTAGACAACGTTGTCCCGGTTGATGTCTATGTGCCTGGATGTCCTCCTCGTCCAGAGGCGTTGATCGAAGGGATCCTCAAACTGCGCGAAAAGATTGCCAAACAGGGTTTGAAAATTCGTGGAGATGAAGAAATAGAGGAGTAGTATATGCGTGGTATTCTTGAAGGGATGGGCCTGACCTTTAGCCATATGTTTCGTCCGAAGGTGACCCGGCTCTATCCATATGAGAAGCCCAAACTACCACCGCGTAGTCGCGGCCTGATTCAGTTAATTGCTCAGGATGGCTTGCATACAGAATTCAATTTGAAGTGTGAATCCTGCCTTCTGTGTGAGAAAGCGTGTCCCCCACGTGCTATCACCATTGAATACGAGCCATTGAATGAGTGGAAAGAGCGTCCCTGGTATAAATCCTACATCCGCGAGGGCGCTGATAAGTTTACTCCGCGCAAGTTAACCCCCGCTTCAGGATCTCCCAAAGCAGGTTTCTATAAGACCCGTATCTCTGAATACGCGGTCGATTACTTTAATAGACCTGTAACTCCATGTGTGGCTATGCCTGTGAAGGACTATCTGGAGCCTGAAATAGACCTGAGCAGAGTTGATGAACTGCTAGAGACATGGTCACAGGACGCTACTGCGCTGGCAGGTCTATTAGATGCAGTGATGGATATCTTTGGATATCTTCCTTTGCAAGCGGCAAAGCGCATTGTGCAAGCTCGTGGTGTAGATTTAAGCGATATCTTTGGCATCGCGACGATGAGTCCTAAGTTCAAACCTGCTCCTGCTACGAAGGGCATTACCCGTGATGATCAACCCGCACGTGGTTTAGCTCCGGACAAGCGTGGCGTATGGGGAAATATTAATCATGTGAGGCTGCCAGATGCCTAAATTTGAAGAATCGTATCGTGTGTTGCGGCGATCTAATGATCCAGAAGTGCGTTCTCTAGAAGCGTATCGCAAGGCTGGCGGATATGCTGCTTTAGACAAAGCTTTGCAGGAACAAACGCCGGATCAGGTTATTCAGCAAGTGGTCGATGCAAAACTGCGTGGTCGCGGTGGCGCGGGACGCCTTGCTGGCGAAAAATGGCGTATTGTCCGGCAAACGGCAGATGATCAGAAGTATGTTATCTGTAATGCATATGATGCAGATACCCGCTCGTTCGCTGTTCGTTCTATGTTGGAACAGAATCCTCATCAGGTTATCGAGGGCGTCTTGCTAACAGCCTATGCGGTTGGTGCGACTGAGGCATATATCTTCACCCGCAGTTCTAATGGTGCAAGCACGGTTATTTTGCAGCAAGCCCTGCAAGAGGCTCTGGATGCTCAACTCGTCGGGCATGATATTCTCAACACTGATTTTAGTTGTACGATTAATGTGCTTGGCGTTGATATTGGTTTTATGGGTGGTGAAGAGACTGTTCAAATCGCGGTTATTAAGGGGCGTCGTGGTATGCCTGAGCAGCGACCACCATTTCCGGCACAATATGGTCTGTGGGATAAGCCGACCGCGATAAATTCAGTTGAAACATTGGCAAATGTGCCTGTCATTATCCGTGATGGCGCAGCGGCATTCGCCAGCGTTGGTACGGCTATCAGCGGCGGTACAAAGGTTTTGACGGTCTATGCGTCACCTACGAGTGAACCAGTGGTGGTTGAAGTGCCGTTTGGCGCGACTTTGCGGGAAATCCTTGAGCATGCTGGTGTGAGCGCCTCAGAGGATGCTACACGCGCTGTTGTTGTTGGTGGAGCTGAAGGTGGAGCGTTGCCTTTATCTCTGCTGGATACGCCATATGATTTTGATCCTTTGGAAGAAGTCGGTACAATTGTTGGTTCCGGTATTATTGAATTACTTCCTCTTAATACCTGCATGGTTTCCTGGGCTATGGATCGTAACCGTGTTCTTGAGAAAGAGACATGTGGTAAATGTGTTCCCTGTCGCCTGGGTGTAAAGCGTATCACCGGCTTGCTGGAAGGGATTGTGAGTGACCTGGGTGTCAATGGCGATCTCGATGTTCTTGATGAGTTCGCTGATTATGTGCCCAACGGTTCTCTGTGTGGTTTTGGTGTACAGGCAACAAATCCTTTAAAAACGGCCAAACGCTATTGGCCTGAACATTTCACAATGCATGTTCAAGAGTTGCAATGTCCAACAGGTACCTGTGCTCCTGTACGTGCACATCGATTTGTGACGAAGCATGTCCTGCCATAGACGAATTCTAGGAGCTTCGGAAGAGGAAATACATGGCTATATCAGTCCGCGATAATCTCTCATTTGTGCCTCAAGGCTCGCAGCCTCCTCTGGTACGTAATGAAGCCGGTCATCCTAGCTTCATGATTACCATCGATGGGAAGCAGATGCAAGCTTATGAAGGGCAAACCATTTTAAGTGTTGCTGAAGACAATGGGATAATGGATATCCCGAATTTGTGTAATGATGAGAAATTGGAGCCGACATCAGCCTGCCGTATGTGCCTGGTGCATATCGACGGCGTTGATCGACCCTTGCCATCCTGTAATACGCCAGCACAGCCAGATATGGTTGTACAGACGAATTCAGATGAGTTGTTTCATTTGCGTCGTACCAATCTGGAGATGATGCTCTCCGATCACAATGCGTATTGTCAGCCTCCCTGTCAGGTCGAGTGCCCGACCCATATCGATATCCCTGGTTATCTGGAATTGATTGCTAAGGGGGAAATGAAGGAAGCTGCACGTGTTGTGAAAGAGGTTTTGCCCTTCCCCTTTATTCTGGGCCTGACCTGTCCTGCTCCCTGTCAGAAAGGTTGCCGTCGTGCGTTAGTCGACGAAGAAATCGCTATTTGTCGTATGCATGGGCACGCAGCCGAGTGGAATTTACTTGATCCTCCCGTTCCTTATGTTCAGGATCCTCCAACCGGGAAAAAAGTTGCGGTTATTGGTGGTGGCCCTGCTGGCCTGACCGCTGCTTACTATCTGGCTCTGAAAGGCCACTATTGTAAGATCTTTGATATGCAGCCTCAGCTTGGTGGTATGCTGCGCTATGGCATTCCTGAATATCGCTTGCCGAAAGACATGATGGATCGTGAAATACAGCATGTCTTTGAACTGGGTGTTGATGTACAGTGCAATGTCAAAATGGGTCGCGACTTTGAGATTGATGACCTGTTTGAACAGGGCTTTGATGCGGTCTATCTGGCAATTGGTTGTTGGACCAGTAATGACCTGCGCGTTCCTGGTGAGGATGCTGAGGGCGTCGTCAATGCTATCCGTTACCTGGGCGATAAGGTCGAAGGTAAACCTGTGCCAGTGAAGGAAGGCATGGAAGTTGTCGTCATTGGTGGTGGTTTTACTGCTTTTGACTGCACGCGTACATCCTTGCGCTTCGGGGCTAAAGTCCATACTATGTATCGTCGTGGTCGTACTGAGATGGGTGCGACGATGGAAGAAGTGGAAGATGGTGAAGCTGAGGGCACGGATCTTCAGTTGTATGTGAGTCAGACACAGGTTATGACGAAAGATGGTCATGTGACTGGCGTCGAGTTTCAGCGTAACAAGCTTGGTGAGCCTGATGCCAGCGGTCGCCGTCGTCCAGTGCCTATTCCTGGTTCTGAATTCGTGCTGAATTGTGACACCGTTATCCCAGCTATCGGTCAGGCTGTTGATACCAAGGTTATTGCCGATAATCAGGGTGTGAAGTGGACCAAGTGGAAAACTATTCAGACCAATCCGCACAACTTCATGACCGATCGTACTGGCGTGTTTGCTGGTGGTGATTGTCAGATGGGTGCGCAGACGATTATTGAGGGTGTTGCTCAAGGTAAATTAGGCGCTCGCTCAATTCATTCTTTCCTGATGGGAGAGAAAATGGATGATGTTGCTCGTCGCCTGGAGTTAGAGGAGCGCCGTCCTGACCTGTTCGACATTGTGCCGTATAAGCCTGTTGAGCCAAAAGTGAAGATGCCAATGCTTCCATATGAGGAGCGCGAAGGCAACTTTGAGCTGATTGAGATGGGCTATTTAAAAGAGCAGGCACAGCGTGAGGCGGGTCGTTGTTTGCAGTGTGCCTGTCCTGCTGCTGGTCAGTGTGATTTGCAGAAATATAGTATTGAGCACGGCCTGGCAGATAATCGTTTCCATGATGGAGAGCCAACAGATTATCATGATTATGAGGTGGATCTGTCGCATAGCTTCATTCTGCGCGATCCTAACAAGTGCATTAACTGTACGCAGTGTGTGCGTGTCTGTCATGATGTCATTGGACCTGACTGTTATGGTATGTTCGGCAAAGGTTTTGATACCATTGTCTCGACTCCATTTAACGTCAGCTTGCACGACACCGACTGTGTATCCTGTGGTGCTTGTGTACAGGTTTGCCCAACTGGTTCTCTGATGATGGCTGAGCGTAATTTGTCTCGCTACTCCTTTGCACTTGATCGCTGTATCTTCTGCGGTGATTGTGTTGAGGTTTGCCCTCACGGTGCTCTGGGTGAGACTCCAAACTTCGAACTCTCTTTCTTTAATCGCTTCGGTGAGGATATCTCATTGGAGAAGGACGATCTGGCAAATGCGCCAAACTATCTGGTGCGTCAACGTTTGCCACGTGGTAAGAAAGAGCTTCCAGTCATGAGTCCATTGGTTCGCCCATTGCCTGCCCGCAGTATTCGTGACTAGTTATCCAGCATAGCAATGATGGGTACAGCCGGATCTCGCCCGAGATCCGGCTCATTGTTTGCTTGAATAGAGCACTTCTCTGGTATCTTGTCAGGTGCAAGCATAAAGTGTTACACTCGGTCTAGTGTTGCGCTCAGTTTCGTATACTATAGTCTGTTTTCAGGCTATACCAGTCTATCATAATTGATAAGGTTGGACAGATAAATGGAAAAACAAACACGCATTTCAGAAATGGAAAAATACCATTTCGGGAGTAAAGTTATCTGCTCCGATGGTGATGAAGGTGTGCTCACTCAGATAAGTTTTGCTACGGGCACACGCACACTCTCAGGCATCAGTGTGCGACTCGGTCGCTTTTTTGGACGAACTGTTTATTTACCTATCTCTGCGGTGGTTGACGCTTCGAGTGATGGGGTAATGTTAAATATTACTGGTGAGCAGTTGGCAGCCAGTAGTGCTTCATCAGAAGGCGTTCACCTTGACAATAAAAGTAGTGTTGTCAATGCCTCACCATCCGCTCATGGTGTACTTGAGTTACTTGCGGTTCATCCTGATAGTCGTGAGATTGGATATCTTGTGGCTCGTCATTTTCGTTCGGGTCAGGATGCGCTGATACGTGGGGATTTTGTGAAGAGTATTGATAATGGTCGGATTGAAGTGTCGATATCCGAGGCGTCATTTCATACATTACCTCCATATCGTTCTGATAACGATATCCAGAATGATGTTGAACAGATCTTGAACACCATTATCCCTTTGCATGTCGATTACCCCGGCATGTCGATCCGCGTGCTGGATAGTGTACTCTACCTTGAGGGGAACATTTCAAGCTCACTGCGTGGCGATATGGTTGAAGATGTCACTTCAGGCGTTTCCGGATTATTAGAGACGAAAAACCTGTTAGTTGGTGACGATTCGCTGGCAAATGATCTTGCTAACGCGTTGGGCCGTGATGAGCGGACGCGTGATCTGCCTATTGGCGTCTATCCACGTCTGGGTGTTGTGCGTTTGAGTGGCGCTGTCCACAATGAGAAGCAAAAGAAAGCCGCTGAAGAAGTTGCGCAAGGTTTTGCTGGTGTGCACTCCGTTACGAATGATCTGGTTGTGAATCCACGAGCCGATCTTTTGAATGTGATGGCATCATCTGCTGGTGGAGATGCGATTGATAGAGTACCCGGCAAATATATCAGACACACCAGATAATTTGTCGCCCTTATTCTTTCTGTTCTTAACTCGCATATCTTTGTGTGATCATCCGAAAGGGCAATGGCGTTGCTGATACGGTTGCTCTTTCGGATGAAGATAGTTCTGCTAGAGATATATGAAAAGAAAGGTTATGCCAGGGCTTGATTTAGATCGGCGATAATGTCGTCGATATGTTCGATACCAGCCGAGAGCCGGATGCATCCTTCTGTAATGCCCATGTTGTGAAGCTCAGTGCTTGTCAATGGACGATGGGATGACATTGGTGGGTAGCTGACGAGTGTAAAGACATCACCGAGAGATGTGGCAGGCAGGCAGAGTTCCAGACGATCCATGAAACCGAAAGCAGCTTCGCGTGACTGTCCTTTTAATTCAAATGAGAGTAAACCGCCGAACCGTTGATGATCCATCTGACGACTGGCAAGCTCATGCTGTGGATGATGCTCTAACCCGGGATAGTGTACACGATCAATCGCCGGGTGGCTCTGTAGAAAGCGAGCGATCTGTAACGCATTGTCGCATTGTTTCTCCATGCGTAGTGACAATGTGCGCAATCCTCTTAACATCAGGTGTGACTCAAAGGGGCTGAGCATTGGTCCCGTGAGCGTATTGAAGTCGCGTAATTGATCGAGCAGTACGTTGGTTGCACTGATCACGATTCCTCCTGTACTGTCTCCATGTCCACCAATATACTTGGTTGCGCTATGAAGAACCAGATCAAAACCGTGTTCAATAGGTCGGGTAAGATAAGGCGTACTGAAGGTACTATCTATGACAGAGATTGCGCCAACTTCTTTTGCGACTGCACTGATCGCGTCAAGATCAACCACTTTTGCCAGAGGATTTGAGACGGTTTCAGCATAAATAATGTCTGGCTGTTCCTCACGAATGAGATCAAGTGCTTCGGGACTACAGAGGTCGGTTAAAACCAGCCGTGCGCCAACTGTGGTAAAGAGTTTGCGCATCAATGTAATGGTGGGGCCATATAAGTCTTGCGAAGCAACAATAGTGGCGCCAGTCGTTGCCCCCGCTGCTAATAGCGCGACATGAATTGCTGCCATCCCCGAACTACAAGCAACTGCACCAACACCTTTCTCTACACGAGCAATCGCGTTTTCTAATGCGTATGCATTGGGATTGCCCTGCCGAGCATAGACGAAGGCTTTTTCACCTTCCGGCGTCACACCGCTAAATGCCTGGTCAAGAGCATCTAATGAATTATGTGTGTAGGTGGTACTGGCATAAATCGGATGAACCGTTGGGTTACCGCTGCCACCATCTGGTGCGTTCATGGTGCGGCCACCATGAACGAGCTGTGTTTCCAGACGCCAATCGGTCGTTGTATGATTTGTAGCGGATGTTATGCCGTTGTGTTGTGTCATGGTTTCTTCATCTCTCCATTTACCACAAAGATTAATGTGTTACATACATAGTACTCTATACCATGTGTTTTGCCTAGCCAGCTCTTCTTTGGCAAGGATTTTATGTAGGAGGAAAACATATTTGTATAGGTAATAATTACGTCTATTTGCATCAGTTTATTGTGCATGTTTCGTGTGATATAGTGTGAATACCAGCCACGTAGTTTATATGCACGAAGGAGGATGGGATATTTATGGCTATTTGTACCATTTGTGATGATACCGGGGTCATCAGCTCAGATACTACAGAGCCAGCTTTTTGTTACTGTTCGGCGGGCCGAAAAGCGAAACGACAATGGGAGGCACAGGACACAGCATATTCTGCTGAACGACCAGCCAGTTTTATTGATATAGCGGACCTGGAGCAGGTGAATGCTAATGTAGATGCGATGCGTGCCTCTTTGCTGGGGTCAGTATCTGCTGTGGAAGGGACCACGACAACAAAACTAGCCGCTGTACAGTTGCTCTATCGGGTGGCTCATCCGGGGCATGAAATCTCAATGGCGGAAGCGACGCAGTTGCATGATCTTGCAAGGCTCGTGGAGGGATTCTTTGGCGATCTTTCGCGTGTTGGCAGACGCAATAGCTGATATCCTGAGCGGTTTTATCAGGATATCAGCTTTATTAGCACGCGTGATAATCATCGTTGTTATCAGATGGCTATTCTATTGTTGGTGGGGTGTCTGGTTTGGTGCCAACATGTAGTGCGACGATGCCTCCGGTGAGATAGTAGTAATGTACATCGGTCCAGCCTGCTTCTTCCATTACCTGTTGAATGATGGGAGCTTTGGGAAAGGTCGTGAGTGAATTTGGTAAGTAATGATATTCTTCAAAAGCCTTCTTGATGATCGTGCCAAATAATGGAGCCAGCTTGTAGAAGTAGAAGTAGAATAACGAGCAGAGGATTTTGCTGGGTGGATGGCTGATTTCCAGACAGACCACACGTCCAGAGGGACGTACAACACGTAGCATTTCGTTGAAGCCCTGACGGATGTCCGTCAGATTGCGGACCATAAATGCGGAACAGCATCCATCTACGCTATTATCAGGCAGATCGATGTGCTCTGCATCACCAATACGGAGCTGGACACGGTCTTGCAATCCCAGGCGAGCTATTTTGGTACGACCCTCCTCAAGCATTTCAGGCGTAATATCCATACCAATCATGCTGGTTCCCAGACCGGAATTGCGGATTACTGCGATAGAGAGGTCAGCCGTGCCTGTCCCTAGATCTAGACCGACTTCGCCTGTCGCGAGCGCAAGGTGGCGGGCGGCACGCTTGCGCCAGTAGCCATCCATGCCAAAACTCATGAGTCTATTCATGAAATCATAAATGCGTGCGATCCGCCCGAAAAGCTGCTGCACGTATGGGCGTTTTCCGCCAATTTCACGAAACTTTTCTTCAAGTACAAAATTTGTTTTCATAATTGCACTCTCATTAGTGGAGTTAACCTGCTTTGGTGGCTCGGAACATATCCTGCTCTGAGCGTTGTTCGAACATCGTTGGATTGGTTTGCCTCGGCTTTGAGGTTTTTTTAACACAGCTCCAAAAAACTTTGAGTCTACATCCTTGAGGGTGAAAGCAGGGTACAGGGGCTGCCGCCCCTGACGGAGCGTGCGGGTCCCCGGTATCCTGCGGACCAGGAGTGCCCTCGCAACTTCCCTCTTCCCCCCAAGGAGAGAACCAAAACTTTTCTGCGTCAATGAGTATTGTATTTTATACTCTCATCTGTATCCTATAATATATATACCGCTACTTTGCTAAGAGGACAACCCTGTTATTACGCTTCTATATCTTCTCCACGGATTTTCAGGCCCTGCTTGGCAATCTTTTCACGCAGTTTAAGGATGCCTTCAATTAATGCTTCCGGACGTGGGGGGCAGCCAGGGACATAGATGTCAACAGGCAAAATAGTATCTACACCCTGAACTGTATAGTAGCTATCATAAAATTCGCCACCTGAATTGGCGCATTGCCCCATACTGAGGACCCATTTCGGATCAGGCATCTGCTCCCAGAGTAAGCGCAGGCGTGGCCCCATCTTGACTGAAACCGTTCCGGCTACGATCATCAAGTCAGCCTGACGGGGACTGGCGCGGAAGACTTCAGAACCGAAGCGAGATAGGTCGTAGTGGGATTGCGCGGATGCCATCATCTCAATCGCACAGCAGGCAAGACCATAGGTGAGAGGCCAGATGGATTTGGAACGCGCCCAGTTTTGTGCCCATTTGAGCATATCTGCCATACTGGTCAGCTGAACTGGCAATTCCTGGTCACCTGGAATATATTCTTGTGGGCCGCTTGCTTGAAGTATTGGTATTGTCTTGCTGTAGCGTGCCGTCTTATTATTTGCGTTTTCTTCTTTAACCATGGTATATTCTCCTGAAAAATATCTCGCGGCACCTTTGATTGTCTTTGAACGATCATCACGTTGTGTCTGGATTAATAAAAAATAACTCTTTCCAGCTTGAACGTATTGTAGCACGTTTCATATCTTTGTGCCACAATCATATCTTTAGCTCAAAATGAAGTAAACACAAGTATATATCGATCTTTATAGGTAAAGATGATTGATTTGGAATAAATCATCTAAATAAAGACAAAGCATTTGAATAGAGTGAGATGAAATAATGATTGTGATGCATTTATTTTTATGGAAATGATTGTGGAGATCTTGTTGTTGAAGGTAAGATGGAGCATAGTTTGAGATTATCTATGCGCAAGGAGGAATGGAGACCGGTTTGCTATAATGTTGATTGGTGGAAAGATGGGTGCTGTTATGCTCATGGGGAGGTAGGGAGGTAAGAATGGTTAAGAGCAAAGGAGGCGAAGAAAGGACTCAGGGTGAGAGCAATCTTGCCTCCGAAGGTAATAGTTGTAGGGCATCAGTTGTGGCGTTTGACAACAAAGTCAATTAATCCATCCAGAGCATCACGTTCGGGAGAAGCGGGGAAGTGGTATAGATCCTCACGTGCTTTATCAGCGTAGGCATAAGCTTCTTGCATAGAATTCTGAATATGGTAGCCGCTGGTTACCCAGTTAACTGTATGGAGGATATCCTGCTCGTTTGTATTCTCACCGTTCAAAATATCCTGTACCTGTTGCCGGTGTCCATTGGCTGACGTGTCCTCAAGAGCGTAGATAAGTGGTAATGTAACCATGCCCTGACGCAAGTCATTGCCAGCAGGTTTCCCGATAGTTGATTGGTCTTCAGTATAGTCAAGAATATCGTCAATAATCTGGAATGCCACACCCAGATTCAAGCCATAATTATATAAGGCATTAATTTCTGTATCGGAGGCTAAACTGACGATAGCGCCACCTTTCGAGCAAGCTGCGATCAGGCAAGCAGTTTTGTGTTTAATTTTTTCAAAGTATGTTTCGCGTGTCAGGTCTGACTGTTTTGCGGTCATCATTTCCAGGATTGTGCCTTCGCAAACGGTTGCGACAGTATCAGAGAAAAGATGATCGATGCGTACATCTTCGATGTCGGCGATCAAGCCAGCAGTTTTGGCGAAGTAATAGTCACCCAGCAGGATCGCAATTTTATCGCCCCATACGGTATTGACTGTTGGTTGACCGCGGCGTGTTTTTGCCTCATCGACGATATCGTCATGA
Organism: Dictyobacter sp.; assembly: GCA_035493535.1. GTDB lineage: Bacteria > Chloroflexota > Ktedonobacteria > Ktedonobacterales > Ktedonobacteraceae > Dictyobacter. The sequence continues at coordinate 43,742 of DATJIE010000015.1, read as the reverse complement.
ATGAGTGTTGCAAGATGAGTCATTTCAAACGCGACGCTTAACAGCAGAAGTTTATCGAGCCGGTACTGGCTTAATTTCCCCGAAAGTAAGGTTAATGCCGTGCGCAAGCGTTTGCCTGGGGAGGAAAGTGCATGCATGGATGCCGAATTAAGAATTGGCAATCCTGATGTTGCCCGCTCTTGGAAGAGCGCATCTACCTTATCAAGATCTGATTGAATACTTGAGAAGATGCGGCTCAACGTGGCCGTAGTGTTCATAGAAGATTCTCCACCTTGCATGTCTTCTGGCACGAAATTGGGAACGTATCAATACACTGATACTTTTTTACACTATAAAGTGGTTACATCATTCATTACGCTTTTTGTGGTAATGTGTAGCCTGTCCCTACTGATTATAACGTGCCATGTCCATTGTATAATAGAGCAATCCTATTCATAGTAGAAATTTGCTCGTTTGCTTTGTTATCAGCATTATATTTCAGATGATGTATCGACTTCTACCAGATCTTCCTGTACATAGCCAGCAGTAAAATTGAACTCATCCAGGGCATCCAGGGCTGTTCTGTATTCTTTCCAGCTCAGACGTCGATTGAGGATGGGGTCATTTACCGCTTTCCATGCCGGGAAGTACTGATCCATAAGACTGACAGGGGTATCTGGACCCAGTTCCTCAGAGATCCAGCGTAAAACGTCGCGGGTGCCAGAAACATCTTCGGGTAGAACGAGGTGACGGATGAGCAGTCCCCTGCGTGCGATACCCTCTTCATCGAGTTGAAGTGGTCCAACTTGTCGGTACATCTCAAGTAATGTGGCGCGATTATGATCCACATAGCGTGGCATTTTTGATGTACGTAGCGCGTTTTTATTATCAGAATATTTTGAATCTGGTAAATAAATATCGACGATTCCATCCAGAAGTTGCAGTGTCGGTAAACTTTCGTATCCGGCACAATTATAGACAATAGGCAAATTAAAGCCTTTGCCACAGGCTATGACAAGAGCTGCCAGAATCTGTGGTACAAAGTGTGTCGGTGTGACAAGATCCAGATTGTGACAACGCTTCTTTTGCAGATAAAGCATCATTTCCGCCAGACGTTCGGGTTGGACGCGATGTCCCAGCCCTCCCTGGCTCAGTGGGAAATTCTGGCAGTAGGTACAACGAGCCTGGCAATAGCCAAAGAAAATAGTGCCTGCTCCCCGTGTCCCACTGATTGGTGGCTCTTCGCGTCGATGAACGTTCCATGAAGCGACAATTGTCTCTGTACCAGAATGGCATACGCCCTTCTTACCTGCAATGCGGTTACACCGACAGTTCTGTGGACAGATTGTGCAACTACTGAGCATTTCCCAGGCAGTTGCTGCACGTTCTGCCAGTTCGCCTGTTTCATATAAATTGAGATAGCTAGGATATAACATGTCGCTACTCCGGCAACTCTAGTTTTCTTAAATGAATGACTACTCCGGTAGCCTGTTCCACTTTCTATGAAAGTGAAAGAAACAATAAATAGCAACTGAAACATGTATTCCACTCATAAGATAAGTCCAGTTTGTGGCTGGACTTATCTTATGAATACCAGTGATATCTTACTAGTCAGGCCACTTGAAGCCTTTTTTAGAAGGCTTTGGACCCATCGAACGTGGTTTCTTTACCTTGGCATTACGCGCTGTTGCGCTGGTTGTTGGTCTGTTTTGTTTTCTCCCTCTTCCCCTTTGTTGAGGAGCGTAGGACGCTTCATTGTCATTTGCCGCCAGTTCCGCTGTTTCAAACTCCTCCTGGGAAGGATAACTATTTGGTATCAGAGAATTCGTATCCTGATTGATGTCAGTCCAGAAACGAGCATTTTTGCGCTGTGCTGGTCGTGATCCCTTGAGAACACGTCCATCTGGCATTGGTGTGATATGTCGTTCAACATTTTGTCTTTGTGATTTGCGCGTATCGTTTCTATTATTTACACGTCTATCGATATGTTCATGTGAACGTTGTGTATCGTCTGAGACAAGATACTCATAGTCGCCCTCGTACTGAGCGGCATTATCACGATACGTGTGGCGGGGCATACGTGGTCGGCCTCGGTACTGCTCTCCCCTGTGAGCGGTATCAGGGCGTGCGAATTGTCCACGATCAGGGCGTGCGAATTGCCCACGCCCTCTGTTATTCGCATATGGTGTTTCTTGCGCCTGATAACGGCTTTTGAACTGAGGGCGGGCATTTGTATGCTGTTGTGGCCGTGACTCTGCTGAGAAACGGACTGTTTTTTCTCGCTCCGGTTGCCGATATCCACGTTCTTTGCCGTACCCTTGACCTTGATAATTCGGTTTTTGAGCTGCGCGTTGTGGGGAATGGCTATGTTCATCATGGCTACGATAGGCGTTCCTGGTATTTGCCCCTCTGGGGCCGTTGTACGTCTGAAAATCAGACGATCTGGTGGGATTCCGGTGGCGAAAATCAGAGCGCTCTGAACGCTCTGGGCGCTGGTTGTTATTCCGTTGTGGTCTTCCACGGGTGTTTTTATCCGGCTGGAGGTAAATGTATTCAGCATATGGATTGTTTTGCCTGTCGTCGCGTGAGTATCTACCGTTTGTATTCGTACGACGTGGCTGGTAGTCTGCATGCGAATTGGAAGCTCCATTTTCCCATGCGCGATCTACAATTTCTCGATTCAGGCGTGGCCGTGATGTGCGTGTAGTAGATCGCTCTTGTCCATAATTCCTGGGGGATGCCGAACGAAATGGTGCCCGTGAGTCATTTCGTCGCTGATTATTGAAATCTCTGGTCATGTTTCCTTTCACTGTCAAGCTGTATGGGGGATGTACGACAAGTAGTGGTTAGATCGGCTAGATCCCTGAATGATTTCCTCCCATCGGTCATTCCACACTTACTCAAAATGCTTGACGCGTTGTAATGCTTGCAGCTCTCTTCAATATATTACTATTACGGGGGCGCGTCCTTGTAAGTATACCACATCTACGAAGCTATGGACTACTCTTCCATTCTATGTCACTGTTCTGTGATCTGGCTTCATTGTCATCAAGAGATTGTTCCCTCTGTATGAAGAGTCGTCGTGGTTCAGTGGGAAAAGAACGCCCACTAAATAGTGAACGCAATAGGACGTCGTTCTATTCCTGTTTCCTTCCCTTCGGATGGCGTTTATGATATTTAGCTTGCGCTTTGTTGGAGTGGGATTGCTTGATAGCTTTGCTGGTTGCTTCCAAACATTGCCAGTTTTTTGGTTGCTATTTCGTCTGGTAAGAGCATGCGTAGCTGCACATTGAAATAGGAGCCATCTTCCTGCATGGTTCCGTCGGGTTGTAGATGGAGCAGATTTTTGACTATTTGTGTCTGATGGTTGGTGATTTCGATAGCTTTCGTGGGGATGGTGTATTTTAAACAGCCGCTTTCTTTGTTAATGTCGAGATCGGTTGTGGAGACGTTGCCACATTCAAGTGTCGCGGTTTGATTGAGTGTCAATGTGCTATCGCTCCAGGTTGGTATGGCCTGTGTCAGATCATAGCTGAAGATCTGGCGCACGAGTAGTGCGTCTGTGTTGCTTTGATATGATTTGGTTGGATCATTGACTGTCTGAGTAATGGTGGTAAGCGCGTTTCCTAATTGCTTGTAGTCATTAAGATCCTGTGCGGTTTCCTGTTGATTGCCGAATGAGCCATATTGGAATTCATGGGTTTGATTGTTAAGGGTTAGTTCCAGAAACGTGGTGTTCTGGTCAGGGAGATCCGAAAATTGTTGACGCTTGAGGTTGAGTAAGCCATCTGTATTGACAAGCGTTGTGAGCAGAGATTGGAACTGATTGTTATTTAATTTTCCCTGTTTTTGTGTACCTAGAATGTAGGTTCCATTGCCATAGATGCTGATCTGAGGGGCAAGAGAGAGGGAGCCATACATACCACCACCATAAAAGGTGCGTATGACAACGCCTGTCGCTGCTGTGTTATAGGTGATCGATTGGGCGGCAGAATTCGTTATCGTTTTATCGGTTGAGGCGTTTGAGGTACAACTGCTCAGGAGCAGACCGAGAGGGAGGAGGCAGAAAAACAAATAGCGCAAAAGCAAGCCGGGTGTATGAAGTTGTTTGCCGCTGCTTACCTGTAGCAGCACGTGACGATTGCGTGAGATCGTTTTCATTGGCCCTTCCATTATGCTGTTTGATGTCCATAGTGTTCATTTGCAGGTGTCAGAGGCACGGACATGGGCAATATCTCTGTGTATTGTAGCGGATATGAAGAGCGTTGTACAGGTAAGCAGAGCCGTACTAGTAAATAATTACTTCTTGCACATGCGATAGCCAATCATTTTATAGACAAGTTTGGCTGCCATGAAATCGGCCCGCGTCTGATTCGGCATCGGACATAGTTCAACGACATCCATACCAACGATTTCTGTGCGCTGGCATATTTCCTTCAAGAGATCGAGCACCTGGTACCAGCCGAGTCCACCGGGTTCCGGGGTACCAACGGCAGGCATCTCAGATGGATCGATCGCGTCAAGATCAAGCGTCACGTATGTGTGCTTGCCGAGTCTTTCCCAGGGGATGCTTGCGATACCCTTTGCTATCTGGTAGGCCCAGACAATGGCAACATCGGGTTGTTGTGTTTTCATAAATTCCGCTTCTTCAGGGCTAAAGCTGCGGATACCGATTTCAAGGAGGGGAATGCCCATATCAACGACACGGCGTTCAATAGAAGCATGAGAGAGAGGCGTGCCATCATATGTATCACGCAGGTCGCCATGCGCGTCAATATGGACGACGGTCAGATCTGGATACTGTTCACGCACAGCCGCAATGACAGGTGCGGACAAAGAGTGCTCACCACCTAACGTGAGTGGCAACTGACCATGCTGCAAGGCTTCACGTACAGCATTTCCTGTTGCCTGGAGTGCTGCTGCGTGATCCATGCCATCATAGTTCAGTATTGGATAGGTATAGACACCTACCTCAATTGGACAACAATCCAGTTCTTCATCATAGAGTTCCATCTGACTTGAGGCGTTGAGAATTGCCTGTGGACCCAGACGTGTGCCTTCCATATAACTGACACTATATTCCAATGGTGCTGGAATGATAGCGATACGAGCTGTCTCTTGATTGCAATGGGGGGCATCAGGTGCGCCAAATTGTGTAATATTTAGTGGCTCCATGAAATATATTACCTCTATTGTTTTCTGCTTTTTCGGATGATGCATCAGTACAGTAGTCTATCGTGTTTCTGGTCTTTAGTAAACCAGAGAAAGGTGCGAAATGTAGTGGCTGCGGCTTGTGAGCGCGAAGTGGAAGCAGCGTATATTGAAGGAAGAAATGCATAAGAGCAGTACAAAATATGGAGCATCGTGTTGTAAATACTGTGTGCCTCTACAAAAAGTAGAAAGTGAGGTGTTCCTTAATATTAGGGAAAGGACACCTCACCTGCCAGTCAGAAAAAAGAAAGCAAAGATATTACACTTTACTTTTATCTTCGTGCCTTTATCGCACCCCCGCTTGCAGCAAACGGCGAGCTTCTAATGCCTCGGCAAGGCGAACCGGATCTGGCTCTTCTGGGCGCAGAGAACGCGTTGCACGAACAACGAAATGCGATTCTACGTCTTCTGTCTGGAAAAGTTCTTTTGCAAAAGCAATTGCCTCTTCCTGACTGAACTCTTTGCAGGAGCAGATGTCGATATCGACTTCACCGTATTCGGGCCATGCGTGGAGGCTAATATGACTCTGTGCAATGACAACGAAGCCAGACATGCCAGCATCTAAAGGGTTTGACGTGTCAATATTGTACAGGTGAACAGGGCTGACCTTCTCCATTTCAACGCGATCAGGTAATTCGCTGAGCGTGCGGCGCAGCAATGACTCATCTTCTAGAATACCCCGATCTATATTGTAAAGCTCCAGCATCAAATGGACAAGCATCGCTTTTCCCTCCTAATGTATTTCCCAATTATGCAGGTCTTGGCCCCGATTAATTGGCTGCTTCCTGCAACAAAACTATGTGCCGGATTTTCCACACACTGGTTGATATTATATATTAGGTTGTCAAGCTAATGCAAAGGAATTGCGCAAGAATTTTACCTAATAGCAAGCTGCTTTCCATCTAATAGCCACCATCCACTCTACCTAATTGGCATTTTTTAATCTACCTAATCAAAATATGAGCTATGTATTAGGTGGAAGAGAGCAAATACTCTCTTCCACCTAACGACATTACGGACGTGCTAATTTGCCTTTTCTGTATGCATCTTTTAGCTCATTCAGCATGTCATTACGCCTGGAGAAGAGTCTACGCCGTGGTCGTGCTTGCACTTTGCTCATTGCGTAGGCGGTGAGTAAAGGTAAAGCTATAGTAGAATCTCCATACACTACTACTGTATCATTGAGTTGATCGGGTTTGATTTTTCCCCATGATACTGCTTCAGATGGTGTGGCTCCTGAAAGCCCTCCCCAGTGGGGTGCATCAGCCGTGATCTGAATAAAGTAGTCATGTCCACCTTTTTGGATACCTAACACTTCCCATAGCTGTGGTTGTGTTTGTAAATAGAAGTTTTTGGGGCTTCCTCCACCAAGGATAATGACGCCATTTTTGTTGGCATGATGGACAATCGCCGTTGTTTCGTTGACATCGGCCAGAGGATCGAGTGTCAGTTGATTGCCATCAAGAGCATGTCGCGCTACGTTCATGCCAATCGAAGAGTCTCCTGGTGAGGAGGTATAAATAGGAATATCCCAGGCGGCTGCCTGTGCGAGAATTGAGTACTCTGGTTTAACACCAATCTGCAAGAGTTGACTGCCGAGATGATAGTGAAGTTCCGATGTTGAGATCGGGCGGTTGGGCAGGCTTTTCAGGCTCTCTCGTACGAATGTGTCGGTATCGAGCAAGACTTTATCCTCAAAGAGAATATCGTAAATACGAATGACGCCCTCTTCCTGAAGTTTGGTGTCATCCAGTCGGAAATCGCCACGATGCAGGGTCATTGCCAGCGCATGGTGCATATCGTGATAGAGATTGGCTCCTGTGCTAATGATGAAATCAACGAAGCCATACTCCATCAATGTGAGGATGCTGCCGCCTAATCCTGCTGGTGTCAATGCACCTGCCATGGTTAAGCCAATAGTGACATCCTCGTTTGGATCAAGCATTTTCTCTGCATAGAGCCGGGCGGCTTCGTTGAGTCGGGCGGCATTGTATGCCTGAAATTGCTGGTCGATCAGTTCGGCAACTGTCATATCTGGGTGGATGCGTCGTGGAAGAATATGTGGACCAGATAATAGTTCCGTTTTTCCAGGCTCTGGCTGCTGATCCTCTGAAGGTGTTTCATGGTGATCGGACATGAATAGGTTCCCTTTCTTAACTTTCAATGATGCGAAAACACAGTATACTATAATCATTTTTTTTGCGGGAGTACAAATATTGTATAAATTGGCGACGAAATATAGCGCCTTATTGTTCATGCTATCTTCACCTAATGTCGATCTCAAAAGTAAAGCTCAATTCCAGTGATGATGTTGTCTGATCATTTGTTTTTGTTTTTATGATTGCAATGAAAGTCATTTATCGTATTAATTCTGTAATTTAAGAAGTGGTACTGTATAAATTTATTGCTGTCATATAGAATTTGATGATAATAGATGTTTTTCATGATTTTTGATAGTGCTTGCATAAACAGCTATAGCAGATAAATAATTTATATCTATTACTATGTACTCTAATTTTTCGCGTGATTTTTGTTTTATAGAATAGTATCTATTTTTACCTGATTTGATAGCTGTGCCCGTTGTAAAGAAGAAGAGAGGATGCTCAGCGGTAATGAGATAGTTGCAGTATATGAAGAGTGGCCTATGACGCTTCACATGAAAGATAGCATTGGCGGATGAATGGGATGTAATGCTAAAAGCAGGCGTGTCAGGATCTGATCTCCCTGCTGTGCCTGCTTTTAAATAAAATGGTCTATTATCGTCGAGTTACTCAACCATGGCGCGCCGTAATTCTATAATCTGGTCGCGCAATTGGCCTGCTTTTTCGAATTCGAGTTGTTTGGCTGCTGTACGCATTTGTGATTCCAGATCTTTAATCAGGCGCAACGCTTCGTCCTTGGGGATACCAGCGATAGCAACTGACGTGTCTTTTGCATCCGTTGTTTCGGTGGTACCGCTCATCGCTTTCAGACGCTCTGAAAGCGTCTTGATCTCTTTTTGGATACCACGAGGTATAATGTTGTGTTTTTCGTTGTAGTCTATCTGCAGTTTGCGGCGCCGGTCAGTTTCGTCGATTGCACGTTTCATGGAGCGTGTGACCGTATCGGCATACATGATGACACTTCCTTCAACGTGACGTGCTGCGCGACCAATCATCTGAATGAGTGATCCTTCAGAACGCAGGAAACCTTCTTTGTCAGCATCGAGAATCGCGACAAGAGAGACTTCAGGCAGGTCTAAACCTTCTCGTAGGAGGTTGATACCTACAACAACGTCATACACGCCTAACCGTAAGTCACGCAAAATTTCCACCCGTTCAATTGTGTCAATTTCTGAGTGTAGATAGTGAACTTTGATATTTAATTCTTGCATATAGTCAGCGAGATCTTCTGCCATTTTTTTTGTCAGGGTGGTGACAAGGACACGCTGCTTTTTCTCAATGCGTTGCCGTATTTCGACCAGCAGATCGTCAATCTGGCCCTCGGTTGGGCGCACACTGATGGAAGGATCGATTAATCCTGTTGGACGGATTAATTGCTCGACAATGTTCTCGCTATGTTCGTATTCATAGGGACCTGGAGTTGCTGAGACAAACAGGAATTGATGGATAGTCTGCTCAAATTCTGTAAATGTTAGCGGTCGGTTATCGATAGCAGAGGGGAGGCGAAAGCCATAATCAACCAGGACCTGTTTGCGTGATCGATCTCCCGCGAACATACCACGTACCTGGGGAACCGCAACGTGCGATTCATCAACAACCAGCAGGAAATCATCCGGCAGGTAATCTAATAATGTCCAGGGCTGTTCTCCTGCACCACGGCCAGCGAGATGGCGAGAGTAGTTTTCAACGCCTGAGCAGAAACCTGTTTCGCGCAGCATCTCAATATCAAAATTAGTGCGCTGTTTCAGACGTGCTGCTTCCAGCAATTTGCCCTCTTCTTCCATCTTTTTCAACTGCTCTTCAAGCTCTTGCTCAATCAATTGGATAGAGCTATTTAAGCGTTCTTGTGTTGTTACCCAGTGTTTTGCCGGATAGATATCAAGGCGTTGACGCTTCCCAAGCACTTCACCGGTCAGGGGGTCGATGTCGGTCATGCGTTCGATTTCATCGCCAAAAAATTCGACACGTACCGCGACATCCTCATAGGCGGGAAAGATTTCAAGGACATCTCCACGCACGCGAAAGCGACCACGAATGAAGTTTGCATCATTCCGCTCGTATTGAATCTCTGTCAGATGGCGTAAGATTCTGTCTCTGCGCCGTTCGTCGCCTACCTTCAGGGTTAAGACAACTTCGCCATATTCTTCAGGACTACCCAGACCATAGATGCAAGAGACGGATGCAACGATCAGCACATCACGGCGTTCAAACAGGCTACGTGTGGTTGAGAGTCGTAGTTTCTCAATTTCTTCGTTGAGCATACTCTCTTTTTCGACATAGGTGTCGGTACGAGGAATATAGGCTTCTGGTTGATAATAATCATAGTAGGAGACAAAGTATTCAACGGCATTGTTGGGAAAAAACTCTTTGTACTCGCTATAGAGCTGGGCTGCAAGGGTTTTGTTTGGTGCCAGCACCAGCGTCGGGCGTTGTATCTGTTCAACAATCTTTGCTACTGAATATGTTTTTCCACTGCCGGTGACACCCAGGAGAGTTTGATATCTATTTCCACCATCAATACTCTCGGCTAATTTTCTGATTGCTGCGGGCTGATCCCCGGTTGGTTCAAAAGGGGCTTCAACTTTAAATGCTGGCATGAATTTTATTTCCTGCTGATCTTCGAGTAGAATATATTTTCCAACTGTACACTTTCATATTATATCATTTTTCGGGGAAGTTCACTGAAAAAAAGGAGAGTCCTGGGATATTGAAAGGTGTAACTAAAATTGTGTAAACTGCTGGAAAATGAACGCTGAATCCATTCAGGCTATACAGAATGGATTGTACATTCATCAATCGTAATACAAAAATAGAAGGAAAATCTTTATCTGAACCCCTTGGATGTGATTTTCTTTCTACTTCGTATTGTTTAATTCGTATGAGGGATACTCATGATGAGAATAAAGATGTAAGGATCACGTGCATGATCAGCTTATCCAGGTTATGGTCATCGATACCAGTTCGTAGCATGTCTGTTTGCATTGGCCTCTTACTTGTCTGTATGCCATTGGCCGCTTGTAATATCAACATACCGAATGTATCGAACTTACCAGTGCTTTCAAATGTGCTTCCCAATACAAGCGCATTAACGCCAATGGATCTTGATATTCCAGCGGGTGCATTAAATACTCCCGTTATTGGGCAACTGGCGGATAATACGCAGTTGCATATTCGTATTACCCTTAATATTAACCCTGCATTTTATGCACAAACACAGCAGGTAACGCAGTCAGGTAATTCCTCTAATTTGCAACAATTGGCGCAAAAGTACGGCCTGAGTAATGCGGATTATCAAAAAGTTCAGAATTTTTTTCATGGTCAGGGTGTTTCTTTGTCATTAAGCAAGTTGCGCACGAACCTTTCAGTGAATGCGAGTGCCGGTACCATTGCACAAATTATGAAGACCCAGTTTCTTGTGCATGAATATCAAGGGCATCAATTCTTTGCGCCCGATGTAAAGCAGCCACCGAAGGTACCCCAGTTTCTCGCGAATTCGATTAATGCGATTACTGGTTTAGATAATTACAGTGTTTCTCCTTCTCACCAGTTTACTTTCATTCCTGAGAGCGCGAAAACGACGCAGAAGACGAATGCGGTGAATTGTTCACCCGAATATCAGACATTGCTGCCGAAGGAAGTGGCGCATGCCTATGGTTTTGACCAGCTCTGGCAAAATGGTTTAAATGGTAAAAATATGACCATCAATCTGGTTGAAATTGATGGTTTTTATCGCAGCGATATCCAGAATTATTTACAGTGTTTACAGGGGTATACTGGTAAGGTTCAATATATTGATGTTGATGGAAAACCTCAGGACCAGTTGGGTGAATCGACACTTGATATTCAGATGATCGCAGGTCTGGCACGTGCCGCGACTATTCGCGTATATCAGACGGATGGTAATGGTGAGAACAACGATATCTGGATTAATGTGAATGATGAATTGCAACAGATTGTGGATGATAACATTGACCATCCTGGCATTGGCAGTACCGTTAGCATTAGTTTAGGCTCGGCTGAAAGTGAGATGTCCGATCAGGATATGCGTGCTATTGATAGTAGTCTGCAACAACTGACGCGTATCGAGCATATGACGATTTTTGCAGCCAGTGGTGACTGTGGGGCTTTTTCATCAGGTGTCTTTGGCAATTTAGGGGTAAGCTTTCCAGCTAGCGATCCCTGGGTCGTCTCGGTGGGTGGAACATTTTTACAGATCGATCAGAATGAGGAGCGTGTCAATGAAGTCGCATGGTCGGATGATACCAGCCATAAAAGTTGTAAGAATCAGTGGGGAACGGGTGGGGGAAATAGCAGTGTCTTTCCCATCAGTAACTGGCAAAAAGCTCCGGGCGTCTCAACTCAATTTTCTCAGGGGATGAGGCAGGTGCCTGATGTTGCGGCTGTTGCCTATGGGTTAGCCGTTTATTTCAAAGGGCAATGGGGCGCGGTCGGTGGCACCAGTGCGGCGGCTCCTATCTGGGCGGCAGGTCTGGCATTGGTGAATGAGGGCTTGATACAGCAGAACATGATGTATACTAATACATCACCAGAGCTGTTTTATACGGTTGCCAATAATCCTGATGGTGGAATACCATATAATGATATTGTAAGTGGCAATAATCTGTATTATAAGGCTGCGCAAGGCTGGGATTATACCACTGGTTTGGGGACACCAAACCTCGTGGATTTTTATCAGGCTGTTAAGGAGGACATGAAATAGCGTTTAGCTGAGGAATATGTGAAATAAGTCATAGCTTTGCTGTTTCTTTATGATACCGTAGTGTACAATAGCTGTACGCAGCCATCTATATATATAGTTATCTTATTTTAAGGAGACAATTTGGCTATGGCCCAGGCATTCTCCCCTCATTGTCCGCAATGTGGAGCTGACATCAATACAGCACAAAAATTTTGTGCTAAATGTGGAGAGCCTCTCATTTCCACAACGAATGGACCGCAGGCTCAGGGAGCAGCAACAGGGCAACCGTCTATGCAAGGCATTATTCCAGCGAGTTCGCCTCAGACATTAGATCAGTATCCTTCTGTTCCTGCTCAATCAGCTCCGTCTCACATCGAAGATGTGCCTACACAGGCATTTAACTGGCAGCGAGAGGCTCCATCAACAATGCAGCCTTCTCCCACTCCTGCTCAATCGTTGCAGGAGCGTGTCCCAGACCAGACAATGGTGAGTCAACAACAGGTGAATCAACCACCAGTGGCTCCTGTTCCTGTCTCGTCGCCAATAAATCCGAATTTGCCAGCACAACTTCCCGCTGCGGCAACTTCTCGACGTATTAACAGGAAGAAGCTGGGCTTTATTCTTGTGGGGATCGTCGTCGTCGTTGCGCTGCTGGCTGTGGCTGGTTTTTCTTTGTTGCCAATATTAGGTGTTGGCAAAGTCTCGCAATCACCAATAACCAATACTGCTATTAATACTACTGTTGATTATGCAGGTGTTGATGTTACCATACTCAAAGCACAACAATCTCAAAGTTTTATTAATGACCCGGTAGCACAAAAAGATGGTACTGTACGTTTGCTCTTACAAGTTCATAATACAGGATCTCAATCTATAGTATTCAATTATAATCAGCTTGCAAGTATTATACTTCCGGATGGTAAGGCATTAACCCCTATTTATACGAAAGGGAATACTCAGTTAGCGGCTGGGGCGTCACAGACTGGCACCCTTGATTATGCTGTTCCTCAGACGACCCCGGTTTCGCAACTGGTCTTTCGTTTGGGAACGGCTGCTACGGCACAGATGAGCGTTCCACTTACCGGTCATGCCAATGTAAGTCAGTATAATACCAAAACAGTTACTGTGAATCAGCAGCCTACCTGTTCTGGTGAGAATACCTGTGCGTACGGTTTGGACTGGGAAGTAACAAAGGTTTCGTCGAGTCTGCATATGGGAAACCAGCAGGCCAATAGTGGGATGCGTTTTGTTACAGTGAATCTTTCGGTGAGTAATACACTGACTGAGGAAGTCATTTCGGGTTCGCCTTTTACCTATATGAATGTTAAGGCGGGTAGTCTCTCACTTAATCCGGTTGAGTCTACTTTACCGGTCGCTTTCCCATCGGGCGCGAATGGAACAACAGGTACGGTGACATTCCAGATACCACAGAATGTGACGACCTGGACGCTGACTTTGTCACCACAAAGCAGTGATGGATTTGATCCGGCAACATTTACTATTCATGCATAATATACCATTTACCTCTCATTGAGGAATATGAAAGAACTATGCGAAGAAATGAGCTTGAGTTCATTTCTTCGCTGAATGATAGGTAATGTAAGTATATATAGCCTATGATCTCAAGGAAAGAGGGATGAATATATATTCATCCTTTTTTAGTGGGTGGGGATACGCTATGTTCATTCTCATGCTTTGCGTGCAGGCAAAAAGCAAGCTACTCAGGTGAGAAGATCATGGCATGTGTAACCGTGGAGAGAAATGGGAGATGATCTATTCCAGTAGGAAACTCCCCATTAATTCGCGGCGTAAAGCAGCGTGCTGTTCCTCTTGAGCTGTCTCTGTGGAGGAGGATTGTTTGGCTTGACCATTTTCTTCTGGCTGTTGTTGGTCCTGATGTACATGTAGTGGAGAGGTAAGTGCAGATTCAAATTCATCAAGCATCATCTCTTCCAGGAAGCCTTGTTGTTTTGTTGGCTGATTTTCTACTTCAGGTGTAGCTTCTGCCACTGGTTCGACTGGGAGTTCTCCGCTGGCCTGTTTGACTTGAAGTGCGCCTGTAATCGATTGTTCTGGTTGCATTGTAGTGGTATCCGTTATGGTCGATTGTTGTTCTGGTTGAGTTGGCATTGGTGCAGAAGGTGAGCTGAAACGTTGTAGTTCAATACGTTGCCCATTAATTTCCATAAAAATGCCATGTCCGGCACGTAAATCGGCAATTTGCTGACGTAATTGTCGATTTTCCTCTTCCATTAACTCCATAATATGTTTTTGGTTTAATAATTTCTGTGTGATCAGGTCGAATGTGCTACCGCCCATACTATGTAATCCCCTTCATAGGTACAATTGCTTATTGTACTCTTTATATGATATGTAGTATCCCTACCATCTGGGTATAGAAACGTTTCAATACTGATGAAGTAACAAAATGCCCTGGCGATGCAAAATTCGTTTATCATGCGCGTATAATAATCTAAAAATAATGTAATATTCATTATAACATGTTGTATTTACTCGTTTGCTTATCTTCACTTCTCTGTGCTACACTAGAAAGAGAGCACGTGTTATAAAATAAACTGCTAGTTGCTCGACGTTTGTACATTGTCTTGCTGGTTCTTGCGTATTAAAGATGGATAAGACAGAGTGTAAAATGTACACTTTTGGTCTTACTTCGTGATACAATACAGGAAAAGGTCTACATTGCTAGTAGCCTTTCTTTGAAAATGGGTAAATTTTTAAGGAACAGAAACAATGAATGATCGCATAAGAGAAATTTTAAGCTGGTACTCCAGTGAAAATCCTGGGGTCCGTACGAATCTTGCCCGTATGCTTAATCATGGTCGCTTGGGCGGCACTGGCAAGATGGTAATTCTGCCTGTTGATCAGGGGTTTGAGCATGGTCCTGCACGTAGCTTTGCGCCCAATCCAGCCGGTTATGATCCACTGTATCATTTCCAGTTAGCTGTAGATGCGGGCTGTAATGCCTATGCTGCTCCTCTGGGTTCCCTGGAAGCTGGCGCTGCCGAATTTGCTGGTGATGTTCCCTTGATTTTGAAAGTTAACAATCATGATGTCTTGAATGACGAGCATGATCCGATTTCTGCGGTGACCTCCAGTGTTGAAGATGCATTGCGCCTGGGTTGTGTCGCAATTGGCTTTACTATCTATCCAGGATCAAGCGAGCGCACTCATATGTATGAGCAGTTACGCGAGTTAACCTTAAAGGCCAAGTCTGCGGGCTTAGCAACGGTTGTCTGGTCCTATCCTCGTGGTAGCTCTTTGAGCAAAGAAGGTGAGACGGCAGTTGACGTTGTAACCTATGCCGCTCAGATTGCAGCTCAACTGGGTGCTGATATTATTAAAGTGAAATTGCCTAGCGCAAAAGTGGAACTGGCTGAGGCTCAGAAAGTATATCAGAAGTATGAGATTCCTGTCTCAACGCTGGCTGATCGCGTAAGCCATGTTATCCAGAGTTCCTTCAACGGTCGCCGTATCGTTATTTTCTCTGGTGGTGCTGCTGCCGCTGATGATCAGGTCTTCGATGAGGTCCGTGCGATTCGTGATGGTGGTGGTTTTGGCTCTATCATGGGTCGAAATTCCTTCCAGCGTAAAAAAGAGGATGCTTTGAAGTTCCTTGGCACTATCATGGGAATCTACGAAGGCTCAGTCAAATAGCTATTCGGCTGGAATGTATCTGTAAGCAGCAGATAACGAGGTACAGCTTTGCTATTTGTAATGGCGTTCTTCCTTTTTTATAGGGTTTAATGGAAGAACGTCATTTTTCTGTCTTGGAATTGTTTTTATATGTGATGTTGTTCAAACACTTCTGCTAGTGGTTGAGCGCCGTTTTTAGAAGAGAAAAGTGAGTACTGTGGTGTCAACAACACGAAAGATGACATTTGACGATATATGGACTCTTCCATCTATCGCGGATATTGCGGTTGCTCCTGATGGTCATAGTATTGCTTTTGTGCAACAGAAAAGCGATAAAGAGCAAGACAAAGTTATCAATACATTATATGTTGTTTCTCTAGATGCGCAGGGGAATGCTGTTGCCGAGCCACGACGCCTGACTGCTGGTACGTCACCAGTCTGGTCTACTGATAATAAACATCTACTCTTTTTGTCGAATCGCGCTGGTGGTGCTAACCAGCTCTGGGTGATCGATACGACGGGGGGCGAGGCGACAAAGCTGACAAATATGCTGCATGGAGTCAGCGAAACAGCCTGGTCGCCTGATGGAAAATGGATTGCGTTTACTGCTCCTGTGTTTCCTGCTGATGAGCATGAGGTATTGATTGGCGCAAAAGCGTTGGATGAAGAGGCGAAGCAGCAGTATGATGAGCAGGCCAAGCATCGCTTTTTTTCTACGACAGATGTTTTTTATCGCCGTGATGGTCGAGGCCTGTTTGATACACACCCTCAGCTCTTTCTGATGCCTGCATCTATTGACGGGATGGCATCTACAAATATTCGACGTTTGACGACGGACGAGTATGATTATACTCAACCTGCCTGGACTCCTGACAGTCTTGAAATCAGCGTATTGTGCAATCGTGAAGAGAATCGCGCCAACTCTTTTGTTACTGATCTCTGGGCTATCCATCGTGAGTCGGCTGAGGCGCGGCGTTTGAGTGAGAATGACCTGGAGATTGTGAGTTATGCGTGGGCACCTGATGGCAATTCGGTGGTGGCGGTCGCATCGAAGGATCAGATAGTTTACCAGCGTAGTCATAATCGCCTCTATTTGATGACACGGTATGGCAATGTCGGTGACCGTACCTTACTTATTTCTCCTGATTTTGAGTTGGATGCGGCATATGAAACTGCCGGTAGAGCGAGATCGTATCGTCCGCAGTGGAGTCAGGATTCTCAGCGTATTTATTTCCTGGCAACGGAGCATGGTTGTGTGCAGGTGCATCGTCTGGATGTGGTCTGGCGTGCAATTACGCAATTGACACATTCAACGGCGGTCACCAGTCATATTTCGCTTCTGCCCAACGAACAGGGATTGGTTCTGGCTCAGGATTATCCAGATCGGCTCTGTGATTTATACCTGTTACCTCTTGGTGGTGAAACCACTGATGTTACGCGCATCACGCGTGTTTCTGAAGTATGGGAACAGAATATCGCATGGGGGAAAATTGAGCCGATCCATTATGCAGGCGCAGATGGCGAAGAAGTTGAGGGTTGGCTGGTGTCACCTGTGGGCGCTCGCGAGGGTGTGCAGTATCCTCTGCTTGTGCGCGTTCATGGCGGCCCTCACAGTTCTTTTAGTATTGCTCGTGATGTCTGGGTAAACTACTTTACCACGCAAGGATATGCGGTTTTCTATTGTAATCCGCATGGCAGTACCGGTTATGGGGAGAAGTTCATGCGTGATGTGCTGGGAGACTGGGGTGGGAAAGATTTTCAAGATATTATGTTGGGTATTGATGCCTGTATTGCGCGTGGTGCGGTCGATCCAGAACGTCTGGTGATTACTGGATATAGCTATGGTGGTTTTATGACGTCATTCAGTATCGGTCATACGGAGCGCTTCAAGGCTGCTGCTCCAATGGCTGCTGTAACCAGCCTGGCCAGTTTTGTGGGCACTTCTGATATTGGTTTCTGGCAGGTTGCTGAGGCTCTGGGTTATCCCTGGGATGCGGAACGTGCTGCATATTATCGTGAACGTTCCCCACTCACTGAAGCTCCTCATGTGACGACACCAACGTTGATTGTCCACTCATCAAATGATTTGCGCTGCCCTATCGAACAATCAGAGCAATTTTATATGGCGATGAAGATGGTCAATAAGACTCCGGTTGAGTTCGTGCGTATGCAAAATGCATGGCATGCTGGTGGTATGCCGAAACCCGGCTACTGGTTCTCCATCTGGGAGCGTGTGCTTGCATGGTTTGGACAGTATGTAGAGATTCGTGCTGAAGAGTATGATTAGTTGTTTATTGCTGATCATTCTTTTGTAGTCATAAAAATGCCGTGGATCTGGATTGAACCCACGGCATTTTTATAGATAGAGTTGATACCTTAATTCCAGTTCTCGACGCCAACCTCATCACCCTGGCTTTCCAGCCAGCGTTCCAGATCAATAGCGGCGCGACAACCATCTCCGGCGGCGGTAATGGCCTGACGATAGCGATGATCACTGACATCACCAGCGACGAAGACGCCAGGGATGTTGGTCATTGTATGTTCGGTTGGAATGAGATATCCTGTCTCGTCCATGTTAATCAGACCCTTGAAGAGGCTGGTATTGGGTGTGTGACCAATAGCCAGGAAGACGCCCTGGACATCGAGCGTCGACTCTTCCCCAGTCACCACATTGCGAATTTTGACGCCGTTGACAGAGTCCTCACCAAGTACATCTGTCACTTCACTATTCAGTAAGAATTGGATTTTTGGATTTTTTTGTGCTCGATCCTGCATGATTTTACTGGCGCGTAAGGAGCCTCGGCGATGGACAATGGTGACGTGCTCGGCATAGCGGGTCAGGAATGTTGCATCCTCCATTGCGGTGTCGCCACCACCGATGACGATGACATCTTTCCCTTTAAAGAAGAAGCCATCGCAGGTTGCGCATGCTGTTACACCACGGCCTTTTAAGCGCGTCTCGTTTGGTAGTCCTAACCACTTTGCGCTAGCACCAGTGGCGATGATGACCGATTTTGTTTTGTACTCAGTTATATCGGTTTTGATGGTAAATGGGCGCTGGCTAAAGTCGACTTCGATGACATCCTCTGCTACCAGTTCTGCTCCAAAGCGTCGGGCCTGATTTTCAAACTTTTCCATCATTTCGGGGCCTAAAATGCCGTTCTCAAAGCCAGGATAGTTCTCGACTTCACTTGTTTGCATCAGCTGACCGCCAGTCTCATATCCTTGCAGCACGAGCACTGATAAGTCGGCACGGGCAGCATAAATAGCGGCTGTATAACCAGCAGGCCCTGAACCAATGATGATAACGCCATACGTCTTATCCATATAGAAAAACTCCTCGCCTGTTTATTACCTGTTACTTCTGTTCACTTGTGAAAACAGAAGGTTTTCTTAATATCATATCAAAATAACGTCAAACTTACTTTGACAAATATCTTTCACTTATGATAACACGGAAGTATTCCCACTATTCCACATTTCCCCCAAAAGCTTATTCATGGTGGAAATTGCGCTCATCGGGCAGCTTTTAGCCGCAAAAATCAATAGATGGGATAGAATTCAGATCGCTGCAAAAAAACTGTCACAACACAATTTGCTACATACTACCTGTGGAAAGCCCAAAATGATCGTGAAGTCCTTCTTGCTTTTGTCTGAGGGTCCTTGCGTGGTTTCTGGATACGGAGGCTTGAGGTATGACTTTACCTATTGTCGCTCGGCCAGATCTGTGCGGAAAGTCAATCTGGCCGAGGCTATCGCATTGTGTGGGTCTGGAGTTTACTATTGAGTTTCTCGTGCTTCTTTCTGTTTGGTCGCCATACGGACACGGGCACTTTCTCTTTGTCCTATTGCTGGAACGAGAGGGAAAAACTTTCCCATTCCAAACGCAGGCATATTATTGTAGACGGCCTCGTAGTGCCCGGCTGGAATTCTGTAAGTCTCGTGCCAGATTCCCACATCACCATTGCTTCCAATCTGACGATTAAAATCCCGCCAGGCTGGCAGATGGACAGCATTTCTGTTCCCGGCATAGATTGCCAGATCCTCGAACGAACGCCAGTACTGAATCATGACAGTCGTGGGGAAGTTCATCGTTGTTTCTGCTCCCAGAAAGCCCATCTCAGGATGTTCTTTCAGTTCTTTTAACATACGTACCATTGCGGCTGAAACTGGTGACCATTTTTGCACCTTCCATATTTTATTGACGCGCATTCCAATCAAAAACACGACTAGCTCTTGCTCGTTTGCAACTGTCATACGTTCTTTGATGAGTTCTGCCATTGGATTTTTCCTTTCGTATTGAGTTTTTAGAACAATGGTCGTTCACCGAACAGTGTTCGGTGAACACAAAATTTTTTTGCGTTATTTCAACTGTTCTACAAAAGCCTGAAATGCTTTTTCATGTATGCTATTTATGTCTTCTACGGCCTGGTTCAGCAATGTTAGCCGCAACATAGATAAGCCATGCATGAGCGACCAACTGGTATATGCTAACTCTTGTGCATTTGCCCCACTAGCCGAGTGAAATTCTCCCGAGTGCAGACCATCCTGAAGGATTTGAACCAGTATAGCGTAAGCTGTATTCTGCTCAACCTCAGTGAGCGAAGATGGGGTTAGTGATTTGTGATTGAACATCATCAGGTAGAGTTGTGACTCTTGTAAGGCAAATTGCATATACGTTTTTCCTGCTTCCTGTAATCGCGACAGTGCCGTTTCCCCATGTATACCATGTTTCAGGCGTGCCGTCAGGCGCACAAAACCCTCGTTTACTAATTCATCAATGATTTCTTCTTTGCTAGAGAAGTATGCATAGAGGCCTGATGGACTGTAATCGATGTGCTCGGCTATGGTGCGAATCGATAAAGTTTCTACACCATTCTGCATCACAATCTGTAGCGCCGCTTCCAGAATTGCTTCTCTAGTTCTGGCTCGTCGCTTCTCACGAGGACTCGTCACTTTGCACACCTCACTGTTTTCCGTACGCTGTTCGATAATAGTATAACTGTCTGTTTCTCTATTGTCAAGGGGAATGGTCTCTTGATTGGAGTACCTGAATAGATACAAGGTCCACATGTACCGTATCCCGTTGTGAACCTATCTCTACATCGTACGTGGTGTATTCCGGGCAATGTAGAGACAGTTCACGATGATAGTACGCTATTGTTGTGGTATGGTCTGAGTATACCAGAGATGAAGCACCTGTAATGTATCGATGACCAGTTGTTCCAGCGGAGCCAGTGCGACATATTCCTCGACGGTATGTTCATTGACGACGCCTGTCGAAACGGTGAATGCCTGAATTTGTGGGCGGAAGCCGCTGGTATCGCTGCCTATAAATGTTGGCTGCATTTGCAGGACCGCACCACGTTGTGATAGTGCGACCTGATAGGTATGGAGCAGGGGTTCATCTGGCGAGATGCTATAGCCGTCACTGTGTGGGTGGAAGGAGATGTTGACCCGTCCACCCAGACGTTGCGCGGCCTCCTCGAAGGCTTCCTGAATTTCATTTCTGTATTTCTGGCGTATCTCTGGTGCTTCAAAGCTGCGGATTTCACCAGTAATCTGAACTGTATCTGGAATGGCATTGCGGGCCTGACCACCACTAATCTGACCGATGAGAATACGTGTCTGATCGAGTGCCAGTGAGCCATGTGGGAAGCGGGTTTGCCTGAAAATTTCAATAGCGTTGACGGTTTTGGTGAGATCTTTCCCAGGATGACCGGATTTTCCACTAATGGTGATATCGAATGCTTCATAGGCGGAGCCTTTGGATACGACGATTCCGGCTTCAAAGGCATTATCGAAAATAATTCCATCGCTGACATTCCATTGCGAACCATCAAAGCCGTTGGCTCCGCATAGCCCGGTTTCTTCTTGCACTGTAAACACAATTACCAGTGGTGGATGAGGCAATTCCTGTTCAATTACACGTCGTAGTACTTCTAAAATAACTGTAATACCAGCAGCATCATCCGCGCCCAGGTTTGTTGTACCATCACTGTAGAGTGTACCTTCCTGAAGTATTGGTTCATGTCCCAGTCCTGGTGGAACACGATCCATATGCGCATTGAGTAGGATTGGTTTTCCTTCGCCTGCCAGAAAAGCAATCAGGTTACCGGAGCTATCAACCTGGCTTGTCAGACCCAGATTTGCTAGTTGCCCTTCAAGGTAGGTGCGGACCTGTTCTTCATGTCCTGATGTGCTTGGTATATGTATGATATCAACAAGTGTCTGGTATAAGCGATCTGCAAATACGAACATGGTGTACCCTCCTCTATTTGATCCTAATTGTACAACGAAATGTTGGCTAACCTGTGATACCTCTATGCGTGTCGTGATGAAATGCTGCCGGGTGCATAGCGCGTCGTACGGAATGTTTCCTTGCCTGTTATTGCAGATAGCATACTTCACAAGAAATCAAGCAAAGCCTAAAAAATGGCTTTAGCCCATTTCTTAGTGGAAAGAGAGGAAATATGAGACAGTCCTTGTAGAGTTGTCTCTCTATGGTGATTCGGCTATAATGAAGAGGCCAAAAACGGTTTTTGACGAGAAAAAATCAACTATTGCATTACTGTCTAAACGTGTATTGCGTGGAGAGGGATTTTCGTGCATGTCTCGTAGTTCGTTGGAATTTATAGGGACCCCCGGTCAAATATTTCATTGGATACCGGGTGAAATGATTGTGATTGTTCGTCTGCCTCGTTTACCACGCGATGATGCTGTAGATGAACTGCTAGAACATATCCAGCAAATATTGAATACCTTTTTAGACAATTATCAGGTAACGCTTGATCTTTATGGTACCTCTGGACGTTGGAATGAGATGCCTGCGATGCCTCCAATTCGGCGGCGCTCTTTTGTTTTTGGTCTTCAGAGAAAACAACCTTTGATGGCCATCTTCTTCCATACCAGACAGGTGGGGCAGACAGTTCTTGTTAATGATCCTTTGCCGTTGGTTCTATCACATATCCATGGGCATCTTGAGTACTTTGCTCGCCTTGGCGTTCATATCGTCTCAGCGATGCCAAACTGGTTGTTGGCGGCGGCTCCATTCTATTACCATGAAGGTGGTCCTGCGTTGCCACCACAGGCTGCTGCGATAGGGGAGAGCGAAGTTCCTGTCAACGCGACATCTGGTTGGCATGTTCAGTTTATGAATACACCATTGCCGTTCGATCCACATGGAGCGGAAGATGTGCTGATAGCTGTGCTTGATACTGCCCCTCATCCGGATCGCATTCGCAGTGCCGCGACGCGCCCCGAGTTGCGACGTAACTGGCTTTTGCAGCAATTAACCCATGATTTACGGCAGGAAGATGGCTCGTTTTTTGTTGAGTATGATCGTTATCCTCTGACAAACGATGTGGGAACTGGACGTGTGGCGGAGCATGATCCTCGTTATTATCTGATGCCTGATCATGGTTTAAGTGTGGTTGGATTAATTCGGGATGTGGCACCAAGAGCGAAGGTACGTCTGGTGCGTATCCTTAATGATTATGGTGGGGGCGATCTTTATGCGTTGTTCGCTGCTTTGACCGATTTAGAACATGAACTGGCAACCGGAGCGATTCGACGGTTGGTCATTAATTTGAGCCTGACAATGTTGCCAGATATGCGGCGCTTACCATATGTCTGGCTTGAAGATCGACCGTGGTCGACAAGGCAATTGATGGGAGTTGTGCGAATCCTGAATCAACTGGAAGATGGATTACGACTTTTGTTTGATAGCTTGTTTATGGCTGGTGCATTGATCGTTGCCGCTGCGGGCAATGATTCGTCCTCCACGCATGAGCAGGGAACTGATCCTCGGCCTCCGCGTGCTCCGGCTAGATATGAGTCTACGCTGGGTGTGAGTTCTGTAAATAGTTTGTTTGCTGCATCGAAATTTGCCAATGCTGCCAATGTTGCTTCTATGCAATCCGGGGTTGCTACATTTGGTGGCGATGAAGAGGCTACTGAGGATGGGGAACGTGATGCCGTACGTGGAGTATATATTTCTCCTATATTCCCATTGGGTGAGCAGAATACTTCAGGTTGGGCGGATTGGCGTGGCACCTCGTTTTCTACTGCGATTATAAGTGGTTTGAGCGCCCATTTTATGGCACAGGGCTGGACGGCTGCTAATATTATGACGCGTTTGTCTTCAGCTATTGATGCACGCAATGAGAATGGTTTTGAGATGCCTTTTGATGTTCCGGCATTATTAGCGAATGTGGTTCGTGTACGGCAGCTTTTCGATTTTTAAATGAATAACCTGTTCAGATGAATGTTTGCCACGAGCGCTATGATAAGAATAGAATTCCTGGTGGTAAACTGGCTATATCAACACTTTTAACCAATATACTCATACACCGATAGGTTTGTTTTTAGCAGATGAAAGAAATCTTTTTTTCCTGCTACAAATAGGGAAGAAAAGGCAGCTTTTCATTGTTATCAGTTACAGGCGCATTCTATGGCGTCTTCTGTTCGCGTTTTTGAGGCAAGTTAACGATATTCACTTGTCCCATGCATAAACCTTTTATGTGGTTATTTGCGCCATTTATGGGCGCATTTGATTAGATTATAAAAGGATAATTCGAGCTTATCAGGCTCCAGTGTTGTGTAGTTTCTTGACGCTTCACTTTTTTGTAAGCTATAATTACTTGCAGAAGTAGTTTCATCATGGCGTCAATTCTAGAGAGGGGCTATTATAGAGGTCCCTTGTGAAGAGGTGAATTTATATGATTGAGCAGAACCAGCAGTCGGTGACTGAAACAAGTGTGATCACCATTTCTCCAACTGCAGCAGAAAAAGTTCGTGAGCTGCTCACACAGGAAAACGACCCAAGTCTCGGCTTGCGCATCTTCGTCGCTGGCGGCGGTTGCTCTGGTCTTCAGTATGGTATGACCCTCGATGAGGAGCAGGATGGCGACACAGTGATCAACATCGAAAACTTCCGCGTTTTCGTTGATGACATGAGCCTGAACTACATTCAGGGGAGCCAGGTTGATTATGTTGACAGCCTGATGGGTGCTGGCTTCACAGTCAATAATCCTAACGCAGTTTCATCCTGTGGTTGTGGTCATTCCTTCCGTACTGCGGAGGGTGGTGGTGACGCTCGTAGCTGCGGTTGCGGTCACTAACCATCAGGCTATAAGCATGTATGGGTATCATATTAGCAGCGACTAGTATGTACAATTAGGGTTTCTCGCGATGTTTGGTACATTGGGGGGAACCCTATATGTTTTTCAGCTAGAGTACTGAATCAAGGAGTAGGTATGAAAGGACGAATTGCACATCGACCTCATTATCGTCTTTCTCAACCAGCTATGCAGCATGTATCCAATTCCCAGAATCAATATTTTCGGTGTGGTTGGGTCTATCGGCGTCAGACTCTTTTGTATGAGAAACATTCACTTGGCTATCAATTATTTTCATTGCCAGTGCAGCATCGCCTGATGCATCATCTGGTGATACATCAGGCATATCTATAATATTGCTGTTTGGGCAACCTGAGACTAGGCTGGTAGGATACGCTAGTCTTCATCCTCCGCGAAATCGCTACCATCATCATTGGTAACAGGTGTGGGGCTTACTGGCGTGTTCGCCAGCCGTTCAATGAGACCATACAGGTCTTTGCTGAATTTGGAGTTGGCGACTACTTTTTGCGCTCCCGCTTGCAGGGCTTTTGCTCTGGCATCCAGATCTTTGTGTGAACCGTAGGCCAGAACGGGATAGCCCTGTGTGTATGCCGCTCGAATTGCTGCCTCCCAGTCAACTCCCACGGTGGAGATGTTTACTACAACTGCGATTGCTTTACTGTCATCGGCTATTGTGAGTTGCTGTTCAAAGGCTGGCAGATTGCGCATAATCCTGGCTTCAATGTCATAGTGTTTGAGTGTATCGCGAATTTTTACTGAGAAAAATAGGTCTTTTTCGAGTGCAAGGATCGTTCTGACCACGGTAATCTCTATCCTTCTTTTTGTGTTTAATCTTCTGGACTTTCGTAGACGGGGCGACGGAACAGATCTCCTAGCTCCTGATTAATGATATCTATATTCGTATAGAGATCGGCTGTGAGCACATGATGTGTTCCATTGCAGTATAATTTATCACATTTTTTGATATGGCTCGTTTCAAAGATCAGCTTGCCATCATCGACTGTGGCCCAGATGTGCTTACGTGAGTAACCATCACCCCATTTGAAAATGAGTCCACTCTTATATTCGTCGAAACGTCCCTGACCATAGAGAAAGTCACGATTGAACAGCTCCAGAACGGTGCGCACGTGGCTGGCATTCATTACTTCTGCGGTTGGTGGCGACATGCTTGTGGTTGCTTCCTGCGCCAGATCCTCCTGTGGAATAAAGAGTTCGCGTGAACTTTGCTGTTCCTCGCGAATCATTTGCTGAATCATACGTCCTTCTTCATCGGAGAGGCCGTGTCCCTGTCCCAGGATTGGCTTTTTGGGTCTTTCTGGCGTGTTGAAATCACGTGACATACTCTGCTCCTTTGCTCTTATTGCAACAATGATCATCATACGTGCCTTTGTCATAGCTTACAACGTGTGTCTCTGCACGACAAGTTCTACAAAATGTTATTTCTGTTCTGTCTGCGTAAAATATATGTTTTGTGCTATTGTTGTGTTGCAATGCTGAGCCGCGGAACGCTATATTATAAGTATGGATAGTACACGGATTCCTGTTATCATTATTGATGATACGCCAGTCAAATTGCGCGGTATGTGTGAATGTGTGAAAGAAACCCGATCTTTGCAGCTTGCTGGTCAGACTGGTGATGTTGATGCTGCGTTGGCTCTGGTTGAAGGCTTCAGTCAGCGTCAGGAGCAGAACACAGCCCTTGCTGGTTGGCTGGTGGTGTCTGATTTACGCCTTGGGGCGAGTAACGGTGTTGTGCTGGGGCGGTCTTTGTTAGAGGTGGCTCCGGGGTTGCGCATTGTGATCTATACTCAGGAGCCTGGTTGGACGTTTGCTGCAGAGATATTTCGTCAGGAATATACACGCCGTGGCGTGCCACGTGCTATGCATCGCCATGCTACGAAAACAGCCGGATTGCATGGATATGCCCTTTTCTGTAATATGGAGCCTGCGTATCTGGAACGGATTGCTGAAGCGGTTGTTATGCGTAAAGAGACGTTTATTGATCCTGAAGTGCTGGATCATTTGCTGCGTCGTCTACGAGGCCAGCGTCTGACACCCCGGCAGGAGGAATGTGCGTTGTTGATCGCACGTGGTTTGAGCAATGACGAAATCGCGTTGCAGATGGGATTTTTAAGTTCAAAGGGAAGATCCAATATTGGTCCGGTTGAGAATCTGGTCAGCGAACTCTATACGTTTTTCTCTATTATGGGTTCTCCAAGCGACCCTGGACGCCGTGTGCTGCTTGCGCACGCATATGAAGCATATGCTGGTTTGCGGCGGGAGCCACTGCCTGAATAAGGTGAGAATGACAATTTGCTAAGTTTCCGCTATTGCTTGCTGGATACTTGCTGGTAGTGGAATATGTAGAAGGACGGTTGTGCCATGATTGGTGTCTGGTCGGGGGATGGAATTGATGATCAGTGATCCTTGTGCTTCATGGGCTTTCAGTTGTGCTTTAAATAAGCTGGTCTTCTCCGGTGGAATGTGGGCCGTATCAAACCCTTTTCCATCATCATTGATCTGAATTTTAAGCTCTCCTTTATTGTAGGAGGCTCGAACGGTCGCAAAGTTTGCGCCAGCATGATTATAGATATTGAGTAGAGATTGTGTAATGGTATAGGAAATGGCCTCCGCTATTCTTTCTCCTTCGTCTGTGCTTTCAAGGTTTAGTGGTAGTTCATCAATTGCCCATAGGTCAAGTTGCATGTGTAATGAAGATTCTGGATGTAGCAGCGGCAGATCTTCTTGAATCAGTTTTTCTAAATGGAACTTGAGTCCCAGACTTTTGCGTTGATAGGTATCCTCTATGAGCATCTGTAATCCCTGTAGATCGTTTTCCAGTTCCTCGCTGATTTTTCGTACTCTTGCCAGTACGTCGATAATTGGTTGCGCCAGCACTTTGCCTGAACCCTCTCGCTCTGCTTCGACACGTAATCTGTGCTGCCAGTGACCGAGCAATGAGCGGATGCGTAATGCCTGTTGTTTGGGTTGATCATGAATGCGTTGTGACAGAATGGAGCGCAAATGCGCGTCGGCATGTAAGAGTAGGGAGGTGGCACGTTGCAATTCAAGGTTGGTATGTTGCAGTGCATGGGCGGTTTTCTGTTGTTCCAGCAACGCAGTCTCACGCTGCTCAAGAGTAATATGCAATTGGGCGATCATGCGTAACGAGCGAATTGCGTACAGGAGAATCAGGGGATAGATCGTGGCCAGTGTGTAAAAGATTGGTAATGGCACCAGCGTACGTCCTGTGAGCAGAATTGGTAATACTCCCAGACAGAAGCCCAGACCGACACCTCCGATCCATAGTGCCAGCAGATCTCCTAACTGATGACGGATATATGGTGAGATAGTTTCTGTCGATGGCGTGGTGAAGAGCCGTATGCTGCCAATGAAACGTGAGAGTGGTATGCTGCTTATCCGTAATAATGAAGAGACGCCAATGCTACAACTGATGATCCCACCAATGGCACCATAGCCCAGGCTGAGCAGCAAATTGGTGCGTATGGGCACATGTCCGATACGCACAAAGGAGATCCATTCATAGAGCAGCAGCAGTACGATGGGCAGATATGGTAGCGCATCGCGTTTAAAGGATGGTCTTCGTACTTGTCCTATTGACTCAGGGCGATAGGTCAGACTCAGGTGAATAAAGGTTGCACCCAGCAGGGCGAACGAGGGAATCCAGAGTAGTTGTACGACAGCATCAGGAAACGCGGGAGTCTGGATATTACCCCAATGACTGTACAGTAACAGGAGCATGGCGGGTGGCAACATCGTGATGCCTTCTACTGCTCCGGTCCACTCGCGTGCCATTGCCAGAAGTATGATGCCTACAATCAGCCAGCTCAATCCCGCGAGAAATGTCATGCCAAATGTTTGCCACCACATATCGAGCGTGAAAGTGGCAATTGGTCGTGTAATTGTTTGTGTGGGGGCATTATTCATCTGTACCGTATAGGTGATCTGCTCCCCTGGGTGTGCATGCTGATACACTTGGACCATTTGTTGCCAACCAGGAATATGGTTGATGGCAATAATATGTGTATTATTGGTCAGCGAATTGGCAGGGAGTGTGAATGCAGGAAGTTGTGGCGGCGTGGCAATGGTCACAATCTCCCCTCCCTGACTATCAGGGTCAATGGTCCAGGTAAAACCGCCAAACGTTTTATGTACTTCTTGCAGCAGGCGGAGATGTCCTATTCCACTGATAAGCAGCAGGATGATGGCAATTGCAGTATAGAGTATTGTGAATCTGGGGCGTATGTACTGCCACCAGATATGGGTTTTTGCTTTTTCATCAATAATCTCAGTAGACACACTTTAGTGTAGCATTTCCATCTTCTGTCCCGCAAGCTCAGAAGAGCAATTGATGGCTTTGATTGCGAATATATGAGTATCAGCTTGAGGACTGCTATCGTTACTATTCTTATTGCCGCCGTTCTTGAAAGACTTTGGGGTATCATGGTATACTATCACTGTGATGATAGTTGCATACTTGTGCAGGTATGCAAGAAAGGAAATTGCGTATGACAGCTTCTCGTACCTCTGTTGATCTGGACCAACGTCACCAGCATCACCGGCATAATCAAGATCATACACATGGCATGGCTCGCCAGAGTTTACGATTAGCCTTCTTTCTGACGTTAATAATTCTGCTTGCCAGTTGTGTCGGTGGGTTGCTTTCTCATTCTCTTGCTTTGTTATCGGATGCGGGTCATACGCTGACAGATATTTTTGCGCTTGGTTTGGCCTGGTTCGCATCCAGTCAGGCGGAACGTCCTTCCAATGAACGGAAGACCTTTGGCTATCATCGGGTTGGTATTCTTGCGGCATTAATCAATGGATCTACATTAATTGTTATTGCATTGGTGATTGCGTGGGAAGCCATTCAGCGTTTTCATCAGCCTGTTGCCGTCAATCCATTGATCATGTTTCTTTCCGCTGCCATTGCTATCGCTGTGAACCTCTTTATTGGCTTTGGTTTACGCAAAGAAGACCACAATTTGAATGTTCGGGCCGCGGCCTTACACGTTTTTGGCGATGTTGGCGCTTCTGCGGCGGTTATTGTTGCTGGCGTGCTGATTCTGCTGACTGGCTGGACCATTCTTGACCCGATATTGTCGATGGGGATTGCGCTCTTTATTGCCGTTGGGGCATGGCGGATTGTCCGTGAAACTACTGACATTTTGCTTGAAGCAGTGCCACGCGAGATCTCGTTACAGGCTCTGGTTTCAGATATGAAGGATGTTGAAGGGGTCAAGGACGTGCATGATTTGCATGTCTGGTGTATCACCAGTGGGATGACAGCTCTTTCGAGTCACGTGTTGATCGATAATTTGCCTGCCAGTGATAGTGATATTATTCTACGTGAATTGAATGAGATGTTGCAGGAAAAATATACTATTGGTCATGCTACCATTCAGTTTGAGTATTATAAGCGTGAGCGTGTGTGCTGTGAGTCAGGAGAACTCTATTGTCACTTAGCCAGTACAGCGTCGGCGCATAGTGATCATGATCATGCTACTCATGCGCGTTAAACTGGAGTACATCTTCTGATCGCAGCGCATACCTCTTTTTGGCTACCTGCACACATACAGTAACCAGAGAGCGCGATGACCGGACTATCAAATAGTGGTTTTACCCATGTCATTTCCGGCCTCGCGCTCTCTGGTCTGTATGAAAGACTTTATTCTCCGCTATTTCTTAATTTATACACCTTAATGGCTACCTGTAGGGTCAGCCAATTGGCACGTTCCTGCAAATCGATGTCACAAAGTGATTGTAGACGTTCCAGGCGTTGAATTAACGTATTACGGTGAACAAAAAGCCGTTCAGACGTTTTTGTGAGATTACCTGCACATTCCAAATAAGTTTCAAGTGTATCAAGCAGGTCAGTGTTTTTCCGCCGATCATAGCTATCAATGTGCGCAATTTGATCCTGATAGACATCACGTAGATCGTCCATATGCGCGATTTTGTAGAGGTAACGATAGACGCCAAGATCATTGAAATGGGTAACGATGGGATGACGTTTAGCCTCATGCGCTTTATTGTCATGCAGATTTTGCCCCATCTGCAAGGCTTCATTGGCCTCCGCAAAGCCACGTCGGTAGTCGCTGATATGCTGGCAGGTATTGCCAATACCAACGGAGAGGTAGACATCGTATTCGTTACGCATCTGGTGTGAAAGCTCTTTTAGCCATGTCTTCAAACGAGAACCGCTGGGATCTTTTGTCAGGGGAATAATACAGGTCAGCAGATTTTCATGCTCATAGAAGACCGAGCCGGAGTAACTATCCTGAATACGCCGCCGGACGATACCGCTCATACGCTTATAGGCTGCTTGCAACGAGATGCCTTGCGCATAGCTGTTCGTTTCATTGTTTGCCGCAAACTGGTTATGACGTGTTTGCCCTGCTTTCGCGGGTTTAGCATCATCCCAACGAGCATCAACATGGGCGATTTCGACCATGACAGCCGCGTGTGGTCTGGTAAGATCACACCCCAAGAAGTGGGCGCGTTGACGCAGTGAGTCCTCTGAGTCCGTGGTCCCATGCATCAGATCATCAAAAAAGCCTTTGACCAGATTCTTCTGGGCGAGCTGGTTGACCAGATAACTATTCTTAATCGCAATCGCGGCCTGATTGGCAATCGTCGTTAATAATGTCTGGTCCTCTTGTGTAAATCGTCGTGGTTTAATTGAATAACAGTTGATCAATCCAAGTTGTTCAGTGCCCGCAATAAGTGGTGCGGAGATCAATGCCCGGTATTGTGAATCTTTCACTGGATTGAGGCGTTCAAGCGGATGTTCTAGGTCAGGATCCAGCTCAATGCTGGAAGTATAAGTCTCGTTGGGCGTGATTTTCTCGTGTATCTCTCGTAAGCGTTCCAGCGTTGCCCGATCAACATCAATTGGTTGAAAGTGTGCTCGATCATTCAAATTAGGTGCAGTCGCCCGGACGGTTAAGCGTCTGGCCTGACGAGGTGTCTCCAGTTCACGTTCCCGTGCCTGATCCATCAGCATAATCACACTCAGATCAACCTCCATAATCTGGACAGTAAGTGTCGCCAGTGAGCGTAGCATATCATCCAGATAGACTCCAGAACTGATGGTCTGGCTGAGGATAGAGAGTGACGTTAGCGTATTGAGTTTGCGCTGCGTGTTCTCATAGAGTTGCGCATTTTCAATTGCACTGGCAACGAGCGAGGCCGTATTGCTGATAAACGTTCTGTGCTGATCTGTAAATTCATGAGGAGCTGGGGCCTGGACAGTAATCACACCAATAAGATGACGATTTTTGGTGATAATTGGCACCGTCATGATCGATTGGAATTTTTCCTCTTCTAATTCTGGAAAGTAGCAGAAACGAGGATCTTCCAGCGCAGCATCCGACAGGAAGACGGCTTTGCGGTGGAGGGCAACCCAACCTGCAATTCCTTCCCCCAATCCCATGGTGATTTTCCCAATCAAATGTCGATACTGTTCGTTGGTACTGGCGAGCACCAGTTGCTCTTTATCCTTGTCATAAAGATAGATAAATGCGACATGGCAGGAAGTAGCGCGGACAACAGCGTCCACAAGGTGACGTAGCACTTCATCAAGCCTCAACGTTGAGCCGACGGTGGAGATCATTTCATTGAGTAAGGCATTTTCTTGCGCTCGTATCTCGATCTCTTGACGCAGTTGGGAATTTGCTGTTAACAGCTGTTCAAGTGTTTGCTCCGAGTTTACATCAGTTGGGGAGCCAGAGGGAAGCTGATGATTGGTACTGGCCTTGTAAGACATGCAACCTCCTGATCTAACATGAGATAGCACAGGTATGCGGTCCGTCACCACGGCTGCAGTCATTGAAACTGTGGTTCTGCTTTATACCTTCAACCCTGTGTATGTGTCAATAGGCGACCACCATCATGTCGCATGAGCGTCACAACGTTGGTCGCCCTCAACTCATTAATTGTCTATGGTTACTCCGTCCATAACTATATATCAGCCATTGTACCCATTTTCTGTCGCTACGTCTAGTGTTAATAGAATTTTAACAGAATTCTGGTTGAAATGACGTTGCAAAAAGTATAAATTCATGTTTTGCACAGATTTGTATAAGGGAATGTGTTTTTTCTTTACATAGAAATTTCTCTGGATTTGCTATAATGGATGCGGAGTATTTGAAGGCAATAGATTTTTAGTTTTTTGATTCAATCTAATTTGAAGGGTATTTCCATAAGTACATGTACTATTTCACTATGTGGCAGCGTTGTGGGGATACATATGAGTTGACAATCAACGATTAATCTTTGCTATAATAATAATAACCTCTATTATTTATGTGCAACGCTGTCCTTTTCTCCATACAGCGTTTTTTTATTCCTGCAGGAGGGTTTACTTCATGACAGCTGATACCGTCAACGTCTCTGAACTAGAAACAGGAATTGAGACGCATGGTATTGAACGTGTTTCACCCGAAACACGTACTCATGTCCGTATCTTTGATAATTTTACTATGTGGCTGTCCGCAAATCTGGTGATTTCGACGGTTGCGCTTGGCTCTATTGCCATTCCTGTTTTTGGCCTGGGTTTCTGGCAGAGTGTTGTAGTTATTGTTATTTTTAACATATTAGGTGTTCTTCCAGTTGCATTTTTTTCAACTCTGGGTCCAAAACTTGGTCTGCGTCAGATGACGATTTCACGTTTTTCGTTTGGCTGGGTTGGCAGCATGATTATGGCTCTATTTAATATTGCTGCCTGTATCGGCTGGTCGGCTGTCAATGTGATTGTTGGCGCACAGTTAATTACGTCGCTCAGTAAAGGTGCTTTCCCTCTCTGGTTGAGTATCCTGATTATTGCTGTGTTGACAACTTTTGTTAGTTTGTATGGGTATCGGTATGTGCATAGATATGAACGCTATGCCTGGATACCAATGGCTATTATCTTTATCATCCTGGCAGTAGTGGCGGCTCCGCATATGGCGATTGTGTCTGGACCAGCTTTTAGTATGGCTACAGTGGCTTCATTCATTTCTTATGGTGGGGCTATCTATGGTTTCGCAACAGGTTGGAGTTCCTACGCGGCGGATTATAATGTGAATCAGCCAGCAGAAACACCTGCGCGCCGTATCTTCTGGTTAACGTTCTTTGGGGTGACCATTCCGTGTATCTTGCTGGAAATTCTTGGCATGGCATTGACAACTGCTACTGTATACAAGAACTTAAGTGGCGGTGAACTGTTTGCCGCTGTGGTCCATCCTATGGGCGGTTTTGGTGATATTCTCCTGGTATTGTTGGCATTAAGTATTGTGGCGAATAACGTTCCAAATGACTATAGTCTTGGTCTGACGGTGCAGGTGTTGGGCAAAACGTTCCAGCGTGTGAATCGTGCGGTCTGGACGTTGATTGGCGCGGTCATTTATGTACTGATCGCGGTTTCCGCATCCGCCAATCTCGATGCAACACTGGATAATTTCCTGTTGTTAATGGCATATTGGTTAGGTCCGTGGGCGATTATTCTGGTGCTTGAGCATTTTGTGTTCCGTCGCGGTACTTACAATGTGAACGATTGGAATACACGCCTGAAACTGCCTCTTGGGTGGGCTGCGATTGTGGCGATGTTTGTTGGATTGGTGGGTGTCTATCTCGGTGCGGCACAGACCCTCTTTATTGGTCCTATCGCACATGCATTGGGTGGGCAGTATGGCATGGATATCGGTTTTGAATTGGGTGTGATTTTCGCGGCCATTGTCTATCTGATCCTGCGTCCGATTGAGCGTAGACAGTCGGGTCGGTAATATATCCTGATGGATGGTTTTGTGCTGATCAGGCACTGATGATAAGCTGTTTTTCCTGTTAATAAAGGGTATCTCTCAATGAGGGATGCCCTTCTGTTTTTGTCTTTTCCCGTCAGTGTTTCCATTTATGTTGAATACATGTTGTCGCAGGGTAGGTCTGTCTGGAATACTGATAAGAGAGAAGTTATTTTAATGGTTCGAAAGGATAATTATGCAATACGATCTCATTCTTCGTCATGCTCAGTTGCATCGTCAGCAGGGGCTGGTGGATATCGCGATTAAAGATGGTCAGTTTGTGCGTGTTGGGGCTGATCTAGCGGCAGATGGTGCGACCAGAGAGATTGATGCTGCGGGACGCCTTGTGGTGCCACCTTTTATTGATACTCATGTGCATCTTGATGCTGTGTTGACGGTCGGGCAACCACGCTATAATAATAGTGGAACCTTGCTCGAAGGTATCCAGATCTGGAGCGAACGGAAACCCGATCTTACCATTGAGGATGTGAAGAAGCGGGCGCTGGAGGAGATCAAATGGGAGGTTGCGCAAGGAACGCAATATATCCGCAGTCATGTTGATGTGTGCGACTCCAATTTGACGGCGTTACGAGCATTGCTTGAGGTGCGGGAGGAGGTGCGCGATATTTGTGAGCTACAACTGGTGGCCTTTCCACAGGATGGTATTCTTTCGTTTCCGGGTGGGCGCGAATTGATGCGTCGCGCAATGGAAGCAGGTTGTGATGTGGTTGGAGGCATTCCGCATTATGAAGCGACACGCGATATGGGTGTTGAGGATGTGCATTCTGTTTTTGAACTGGCACAGGAATTTAATCGCGACATCGATTGTCATTGTGATGAAACGGATGATCCCTGGTCCCGCTTCACTGAAGTGATGGCTGCTGATACCATTGAACATGGCTGGCAGGGGCGTGTCACAGCAAGTCATTGTACTGCTATGCACTCTTACGATAATGCTTATGCTTTTAAACTTATTCGTCTGCTTGCGAAAGCGCAGATGAATGTGATTGCTAATCCTTTTGATAATGTGGTGTTGCAGGGGCGTTTTGATACCTATCCAAAACGCAGAGGTATTACCCGTGTCAAAGAATTGTTAGCGGGTGGTGTGAATGTGGCTCTGGGTCATGATTCGATTATGGATCCCTGGTTTCCGCTTGGACGGGGCGATATGCTTGCTGCCGCGCAACTGGCTCTTTTCCTCTGTCATATGAGTGGCTATGAAGAAATATTAGATATGTTTGATCTGATTACGAACAATGCGGCTAAAGCATTGCGTGTTCAGGATCGTTATGGCATTGTTGAAGGAAAACCAGCTAATTTTCTTATCCTCGATGCCCCTTCCGCTTTTGAAGCATTACGTCTGCTTCCTGCTCGTCTACATGTATTCAAAAATGGGAACGAAATTGCACGTACGACACCTGCTCACAGTGTTGTGTTCCAGGGTGAGCAACATGATGTGCAGACAGATGTAACATATCGTGCGAATTAAGATTTAAAGGATATTAATTCCACGCCCGATAATAATTGAAAGAATTGTCATTGCGATTAATGCTTCTATCATCATCAATAATTTTGCCGGGCGTGTGAGAGGGAATGTGTCGGCAGGGCTGAGTGCTGTCGCACCAGTGAAGGCGACGAAGAGATAATCAAAAAAGTGTGGTACCCAGCCCTGACTATTCCCGTCTACCTGCTGCGGAAACATGAAATCCGCTGCTTTATGTTGTTTCTGTTGACGTTGATGTGCCCCGCCGCCATCAATCTCCCAATACCATAACCCGAAGACAATAATATTCGAGCACCAGAGCAGTGCAGCTGTACGTAACAGGCTTTCAGCATGGGTGGAATTTCTGCCTGGTAGTGTTGTGACGAGCATGATCACACCACTGACCAGCCCGATCGTCGCGATGCCCAGAAATATTTGACCGAAGACGCGGACAATCGATGGATGGAGCGGATGACGGAAAAGATGGGGAAGTAGCACAATCAAGAAGAGAAGCAGTACTGTTGCAAGTGGAAACCAGTCTGGTAACAGCGTAATAGGTCCAGGTAAGGCGTCATATAAGATGCCGAATAGAATACCGGCGAGGATGGCTACCCAGCGTGATGTATCGGCAAAAAGCCTTTGCGAAGCATGTTCGTCTGGTGTTTGCTTTGTTATTTTATTTGATTGGGTCATGGTAAAAATCCTCTTTTTAGAGAAATGTGATGGTCCTTGCAGACCCATAACAAAATGCTCTCTTATTTTCATACGGAGTGAGAAACGATTTCAAGTTCAAATATATCCATGTATTTGTTCTTTAATAGAATTGTTGTGTTATATATCTGCTGGTATGTTGAATAGACAGAGGTTATATGACAGTCTTTTCAGAAATAAGCCGAAAAAGACAAAAACTATAGGTTCTTTCTAAGGATTGCGGTATAATCCTCATCAAACCATGAAGAGATTGTTTAGAGGATCTGAAGTCGTATAAGCAGAAAAAGGGGCGTATGTGAGATGGAAGTGGAGCAAAGCTATGAACAGATAAACATATCTGATATATTAACGACATTGCTCAACGATTTCAGTGCTATAACCGATTATCGTACTTTGCGAGACAGTCTTCCCCGCCGTCTTGCGAACGCGTTACAATGTCGTTGCGTGCTACTTTATCTACGTATAGATGAAACATTACAATTGGCATCAGGTTCGTTTGATGATATGCCTGGCTGGTCGTCTGCCCTGCTGGCGGTTGCGCATGTGAATCCAATTGCTCTTCAGAGTGATCTGCCCGAAGCTCGTGCGTGGCGTGAGCGCAGGGTCATTGGCGTGCCAGCCGGTATCCCGACATTGCTGGCTCTTCCTTTGATTTATCGTCAACGTGGCATCGGCGTTCTGGTAGTCATTCGTGGGCATGATGCTGCGCGGACAAGTTTTCCTGTGCATTGGTACGAAGATGCCAGTACGTTGCTGGAGCCAGTTGCTGGTGTGGTTGCTCTATTGCTAGAAAATACGCGTCTGTTGGAGCGAGATCGTGAGCGTATTCATGAACTCTCTTTGTTGAATAGTATGAGCAACCAGATGACGAGTTCTTCGTATGAGATGGAGCGCCTGCGCAGCATCGTTTTACGGCGTACCAGAGAGATTTCGCGTGTTGATTTATGTGATTTGCTTGATCCTGCTGCAGCCGCGGATGCCATACCCTGGCTTCATCCTACGTTACGTGATCAATTATTACAAAGATTTCATGATCAGCATTCTTCGACTCCCGTTATTATTGAACGTTTTTGTGAAGGCTACAACGAATATGTGCATGAATATTTTACTCACCTTCCTGAAACCGTCAAAACTTTTTTTGTCCTGCCGCTGATCAGTGGTCGCTCTACTGGTCTGCGTACGAATCTCCATATGCCACGGGAGGTGGCGCAGATTCCACGCGTGTTGGGATGTATTGTTGGCGCATATTACCGACCATGGAAAATTCGTCATGCTGAGATTGCTTTGTTGCAAGTGCTGGCAACGCAGGCGAGTGCAGTGCTGGAAAATATGCGGCTGATGGAAGAGGTTGTGGACGCACGGAATCAGGCTCGTATGTTGTTGCGTCAGGTTCTTGATGATCAACAATTCAAGGAACTTATTTTAGAGAGTATTCCCAGTGGACTGATCACCACTGATCAGCATGGCTGTATTCATACGTTCAATCGAGCGGCAGAAGTTATTCTTGGTTATCATGTATATGAAGTGCTTGGTCAACCTTTGCAAAAGTATTTGGATCTTGGTGATGAGCAGGGGCGTGGCGATACTCCTGCTGTAGATGTAGCTGAGCAGGAACCGGTTCTGGTTGCGCTTCATGATGGTGAACCCCAACAGCGCACGGTGGCGATAATGGATCGGTATGACCGTGAAGTGATATTGGATATAGATGTACGTCCTCTTTATGATGATGGGGATCAGCAGATTGGTACACTATTGACATTTACTGATATGACCTTGATGCATCGTCTGGAGGAAGAAAAAAGGCGTCTGGATCATCTGGCATCTCTTGGCGAGATGGCGGCCAGTGTTGCACATGAAGTGCGTAATCCGTTAGCCTCAATCAAAACTTCTATTCAAATGTTACAGGACGATTTGTTGGATGATGCTATCTCCGTATCTGATGCGCAACGTCTGGATGAAGAACGCCGCTGGATGCAAGAATCTGTCTCGGTTGTGTTGAAAGAGGTTGATCGTCTGGATACTATTGTGCGTGATTTACTGCTTTTTGCCAGACCGCACCAGCTTAAGAGAATGCAGTGTGATATTGTTTGTCTGGTAGAGCATGTCCTGGGTATGATCCAACCACAGAGTAATGCATCTCACGTTGATATCAACCGTGTCTATGAGTCGCTGCCGCCAATCTGGGTTGATGAAGGGCAGATCGAGCAGGTTTTACTCAATCTCTGTTTGAATGCGGTGCAGGCGATGACCGATGGGGGAATTTTAACAATTTCGTGTCATTGTATTTCCACGGAAGAGGCTATTTATGATACAGCCGGAACCAGTTGTCCACCGACACAGAAGCCGTCTGGTTCATCGGGTACCGCGCTCAGTGCTTATGCATGGTTGATTGATAAGCATGCAACGCAGAGAGAATTCCGTGTCGATCAATGGCTGGAAATTATTGTGAGTGATACTGGTGTGGGGATGACTCCCGAACAGATCAAGCATATTTTTCAACCATTTTACACGACGAAAGCGCATGGTATTGGCTTAGGACTGGCGATTACACGGCGTCTGGTAGAAGATCACGGTGGATACTTGAGGATTGAAAGTCAATTTGGTTGTGGGGCTGCAATGTCTGTGCGTCTGCCATATGTCACCGAAATAAATGCCCATTATTAGTGTTCCAGGTTGCGCCTTGATCTCTTTTCCCTCTCCTGTTCGTATTGCGAGCGAGCGAGCGAATTCTTGCAATGAACAATGAAGTCCAGCAGAACATTGATTGGTTGATGAGAGGTAACGGTGATTGTTGATAGTTTTTATCGTAATTGGGAGGGATGTAGACGATGAGCCTGGCTATACTCATTATTGATGATGAGCCGTATTTACCACATCAGTTCGCCCGCTTTCTGAAGAAACGTGGCTATGATGTCTATACGGCACCGGATGGCGAGACAGGCCTGGTCGAAATCCAGCATAAAACGATTGATCTTGTGCTGCTCGATTTGCGGCTACCCGGACTAAGTGGTCTGGATGTTCTGGAGCGTATTCGCAAGATTGATCATGATGTGCCCGTCGTAATGTTAACTGCTTATGGTGACGTACAAACAGCAGTTGCCGCAATGAAGTTAGGTGCCTTTGATTATCTGCTGAAGGGTTTTGATCTGGAGGAACTGCTGCTCGTTGTGCAACGGGCCCTGGAAACAAGTGCGATGTCGCGTGAGCTGCGCCAGTTGCGACGTGAGCGGAGTGATAATTATCATTTTCATTACATTGTCGGGCATAGTGAGCGGATGAGCGAAGTTTTTGATCTGGTTGCTCGTGTCGCTCGCAGTGAGGCGTCGGTTCTGATTATTGGCGAGAGTGGGACTGGCAAAGAAGTAGTGGCTCACGCGATTCATGAACAGAGCGCACGTGCTGCGGGTCCATTTCATGCCTTGAATTGTGCTGCTATCGCCAGTAATCTGATTGAGAGCGAGCTTTTTGGTTATGAACCTTATGCGTTTACGGATGCCAAAAAGCAGAAACGTGGTTTGTTGGAACTGGCTGAAGGTGGAACATTATTTCTCGATGAAGTTGGTGAGATGCCGCTGGATATGCAGGCCAAGCTTCTGCGCGTGCTGGAAACACGTTCTTTTTTTCGCCTGGGTGGTAGCAAAGAGGTGAAAATTAATGTGCGTGTCCTTTCGGCTACGAATCGAGATCTTGAGCGTGCCAAGGTTGATGGTCTGTTTCGGGCTGATCTCTATTTTCGTCTGACTGTATTAAAGATAGATCTACCCCCTTTGCGTGAGCGTCCTGCCGATATCCTGCTTTTCGCTTCGCGCTTTATCGACGATTTCAACAAGTCGTTAGGACGTAACGTGCGACGAATCAGCCCGGATGCTCAAAATCTGCTGTTTGCTTATAGCTGGCCTGGGAATATCCGCGAACTGAAGAATGTGATTGAACGTGCGATGATTCTGAGTAGTAGTGATGAAATTATGCCAATCCATTTGCCGCAGGAGATTGTTGGCGTTGCGGGCTTGCATGGGAAAACGCCAGTTGATCCCTGGGAACAATGGTTGAACACACGCCCAGGTGGTGCACTCTCATTTGAAGATGTGAGTGCACGTTTTGAACAGCATTTGATTCGTTGGGCCTTAGAAGCAGCCAGACATAATCGTACACGAGCGGCTGAATTACTTGGTTTTGCAAAAGTTGATCAGCTACGGTATTTGATGAAAAAACACTGTATTGAGTGAGTCGGGTTCAGGATAGTGTTGCGTTCTCGTTATTGGCATCGGGAACCTGTCTGGTGAGCAATTCCATTTCCAGATCTTGCCAGGCCATTTTCTCGATCGTCGCGTTATTGTAATGCTTTTTCTGCAAAAGCATATCCTGAAATTTTGCCGCGACACGTTGCCGGAATTCTGTAAGCAGTAGGCGTTGTGTGGATGGATTGGGCATCGCTCGCAGCTCGATTATATGTGATGGATAAAAGTCATTTTTGTCGAATGCCAGAGATAAAATATCACTAAATGTTGCCAGCAGGTTCAGGCGTTGTTGCGAAAAATAATTGGCCTGCGTGCTGGATGCTAATAAACAACCGGCGATATTCCCCTCAAAGCGGATGGGATGAGCAGCGGCACTGACTTCAAATTCATCCTGTATGGCAGGATATGTTTTGCTCTCGCGTAAATCGTCGTTGCTGACAATATGCCGTACTTCTACAGCGTAGCCAGAAAGGGACTCCATTCCCAGAAAGAGGACATCATGTTCCAGATCAGCGGCCCAGGGAGAATTACCTTTGCCTGCTCGCTCACGCAGACTTCGTACTTTCCCATCGATTGATGGTTCCATACACTGGACAAGTTTTACTGCCATGCCCAGGCGATTAGGATCAAGTTGTGTGAGTGCCTGTTTTAACACAGCCTCACTGATACGCCAGAAGCGCAAGCTTTCCGTCGTTGTTGCACGAATGTTCAGAATTTGAGCAAAAAAATCAGAGGGGATATGTTCAGGTGTATCTTCTGTTAACCAGGATTGTACGTCTGGAAATTGCTCCTCTAATGCCTCAAGCAATTCCTGGCGTTGATTAGCATTGATAACCTGGAGTAAATGAATGAGATGTGGACGCTGTGGCTTGGACTCGCCATTGGCCCAGCGTGATAGGGTCATACCACTTACACCCAGTGATGCCGCAAGTCGTTGGCGTTCAGATGTGGATTTAATAATCCCCTGTAAGATATTTGACCAGGATGGAGGAGGGGTGATCATACCTTTCCACCTCATAATATTACTAAAATATTGTGCAGTTCTTGTATATGATAACAGAGGATATACAGTCAGTCAACAGTTTATATTGCAATTGAGGCGTGAAAATAGTGAAAGAGTTTAGAGGGTAATATTTACGATTGTTCTGGTCAGTACCTTCTTTAAGAAAGGATTCTTTGTAACTATTTTTTTTGTCTCTTATTTGAGACGTTAAACATAAATAGAAGAGGAAGAAAGTTGCTTGAGATACTTATGTAGAAGAGAGATAAATCCTGTATTCGTCTGAAAAGCATACTATGCATGGGTCTGTTACATATAATAGTAGTAGGGGAAAATTTGTAGCGTAATCTGTATCACTGCAGACGTTGCGAATATTCTGAAGAGTACAAGCTGTTTTGCGTGGCATTTATACTAGTATGCGCTAAAAAGCATGCTATCACAATCATGGAAGAAGAGGATGAGACGGAGTGGGTCAGGAGTTGTATATGCAAAAGCGGATACTCGTTGCAGATGATGATAAAGAGATACGTGACATTGTCTCATTTATATTAAAACGACATGGATTTGTCGTCGATGCTGTCTCAAGTGGGCAACAACTGCAACGTCATCTCGCTATACAGTTACCCGATTTAATTATCCTGGATGTTATGATGCCGGGAGAGGATGGTTACCAGATTTGTAGCAATTTGCGGAAAAATCCTCAGACCAGGCATATTCCAGTCATGATTATTACTGCTCATGCTGAGGATATTTATCAACGTATCAGTGTCGATCTAGGAGCGGTTCAACATATGACGAAGCCTTTTCATCCATTAGAGCTAGCGGACTGCGTGCGATCAATTCTTGAAGTATAATAAGGATATCTGGTACGCCTGTTCATCAGAAGACTTCTTAAAATTGAGCTAGAAAGTACTTGTCTCTACGCTGAAAAGTTGGTATCATTACAAGCAAGAGCGTCCTGACGAGTTCAAGGAAGCAGTGCGGCTATGCCAAATAGATATGAACGTGAGATCGAAGAAATATTGCGCAATCTGGAACATACAGACTCCAGGCCGGGTTTGAGCCAGAAGTTTGGTGATAGATTGCGCCGAAAGCCAGGTCCCCGTATGCCTCAGTCACATTCTTTTTCGTGGAATTTTTCTACTACAGAGAAATTATTAATTGTTGCGATTGTGTGTGCGCTGGTTGCTGGTGGGTATGCTTATCTGGCTGATGCAAATATTATTACACTGATACTGGCGGTTATTAGTATCGTCTGTCTGATCATTGTTGCACTTTCGCAGGTGATTACGCCGTCTCGGCCCGCGCAATCAGTACGGTATGGCAATGTGACGATTACGCCACTGCGACGTGGCCCAATGAGTTTTATCAGGACACAGTGGAATCTCTTCATGCTGAAATTACGTTATCGGCGTCGGCGTGGGCAGCAATAAAGATCTCATGTGGGGATTTTGAAACAAGCAAAAAGTACTTGACAAAGCTCTAGAAGAGTGCTATAGTTGTCGGTGTCAGAAATAGACTAAAGACGGGGTGTGGCGCAGTTGGTAGCGTGCCTGCTTTGGGAGCAGGAGGTCCGCGGTTCGAGCCCGCGCACCCCGACTTATGCGGGAGTAACTCAGTTGGTAGAGTTCCTGCCTTCCAAGCAGGCTGTCGCGAGTTCGAGTC
>DATJIE010000014.1:0-13055 GCA_035493535.1 Dictyobacter sp. | reverse complement strand
CAGAGCCGCCCAATGGTTGTAATCCATCATGGTCCGGCGCATATTCCAACCCCAGGCGCTTTTAGCGACCATCATCTCTTTCGCGAAGGTGATGGGGAGCGGACCGACAGTCTGGACCGCGAAACCACGGATAAAATCGTTCCGCGGATCTGTTTCATAGAATTCTTCGGTTAACGCATGTGCGGGCGGCGCTTTATACATACGTATAGGTTCTTCAAAGCGTCCCATGACGACATTACCGATCTGCACCATCAGATACTTCCCAACGGTTCCGCTTGAGTTCGCCAATCCCTGTTCAAATCCCGCACAGGCTGAGTTCAGCAGGAGACGTGGTGTTTCAATCGCATAGCCGCTGACAATGACCACATGTGCCTTTACCTCATGCTCGTTGCCATCCGTGTCGATATAGGTGACTCCAGTGGTATGACCGTTTTTCATATTGATGCGCGAGACCATCGCGTTGGCACGCAGCTCTGCTCCATGTTGGAGCGCGTCAGGCACATGACTGATTAATGTGCTCTGTTTGGCTCCGACCTTGCAACCTTGCAGGCAGAAGCCGCGATAGATACAGTGTGGGCGGTCACCATGCGAACCCGCCAGAATAGCGACGGGACCACCCGCGGCGACGGGAATATTGAGGGCGGTACAGCCTTTGACCAGCACACTACCGACACCGCCAAGCGGATGTGGACC
This sequence comes from Dictyobacter sp., assembly GCA_035493535.1. Taxonomy (GTDB): domain Bacteria; phylum Chloroflexota; class Ktedonobacteria; order Ktedonobacterales; family Ktedonobacteraceae; genus Dictyobacter. Next base: position 12,362 of record DATJIE010000014.1, on the reverse strand, counting down.
ATAGGGATAGCTGTGGGGATCGCCCCAGGGAATATACGGGCCAGAGACAGGAATTTCTTTTTCCATCTGAATATAATATGGTTTGAGTTCATCATAGGCGATGGGCCAATCAGCGCCCATCCCATCGGCTGAGAGCACATGGAAATCTGATGGATGGAAACGTGGCGTAAATGAGGCCCAGTGGACTGACCCGCCACCAACACCTTTGCCGCTGTTATTGCTGCCGAGCGTAATCGGGTCCGCCCCACCAGTAATACGCAAATCGTTCCAATATAATTGATCTGAACCCGCTTCATCGCTGACCCAATCGCGTTCTGTATCCCAGAACGGTCCCGCTTCAATGCCCATGACGCGGAAGCCAGCGCGAGCCAGACGTTGTAACAGGACACCACCAGCCGAACCAACACCAACAATACAGAAATCGATCTCTTCACCCTCACGAAAATGGTGCATCGGCACATCAAGTGTCTGGATTGGCCCTAATTGATGACCGGATTTGGCGCCTTGAAATGCGCCAAAGAGTGGCGTTTTCATACTCATACGACGTTGACAACCCTTTCTGCTCGCGTGCTCTTAGTGAGTTCCTCCCTGACCAATGGCGTGTCGCGCATGTTCATGTGGACCACCAATGGGTTCATAGTGATCGGATAATGATGTTGGTGGCGCTTCCCAATCGTAGCGCTCTTCTTCCACTTCCCACGGTTCTGGTTTACCATCCGACAGGCGTGTATAGCCGCGTGGATAGGCTGGCCCCCCGAAACTGATCTCATCCCAGGCATAGGGATGGGCATAATAGGCTTGCACGACGTCCTGCATGATCAATGCCCAGAAATGAGTCGGTGGCATTTGCTTCCAGATCGCATGACCTGCTGGCGGCTGATTCTGATGGATGGTCCTCAGTATTGATTCCTGTTCCCAATGACCAAGTTGTATAAATGATTGATCATACATATGCTGCGCGATCTCTTCGATGCCCTGTAAGCCCATGATGATCGCTTCACGATCGGGCGGCATGTCCGCGTATTGATAGCCATTCAGCTTGTTCTCATAGAGACGTTGGTCGATATAATTGACGACTGGTATTTTGTGTGCGTTGTCGCGGTCATCCTGTGGCAGCAAGCGATCACAGACAGCCATCATGAAGGGAAGCTGTTCGGGGGTGAAGAAACGAATGGGCGGAACGTTATGCACGCGATTCAACACGACTTTACGTGTCGCCTCATCCCAGAATGCCTGCTGACTCAATGTTGAGAAACCTGGATAGTAGCCGGGTTGTGCCATTGGAGCAAGCGGTTGACCAGTCTGTGGATCGATGGGTAAGTGACCAGTTGTATCTCCTGCTGTTGTTGCCGGATAAAACTGGTAGACCGGTGTGCGATCTTCATTGCTGGCGATCTTCCTGGCGATCCTGCCATTTTTCTGCTTCATCTTTTTCATGCTTTTGCTCTCCTGAGTAGACTTGCCAGTAAACCGATACAGCCAGAGGCTGCGAACATCAGCGGAGCCAGAATCGGAGGGCCATACAGCATGTTGTAGAATGGTTTCTTCAAACCTCCTGCCTGCCGCCGAATGCCTCGCGCATGATAGAGAAAGCCAACCATGCCATTGATGATTGCCAGCATGGAGGTGAGCGGGAGCAAAATACGGGCGCAGGTACGACTCCATATTGTACCAATGCCAGCGATCATCAACATGGGCGTGAGCAGGATGGGTGTCCATTGCACACGATAGGAGAAGTTATTTTGATAGTGTGAATACAGTGCTTCGATACCACTGAGGAACGTCGAGACTGCTGTCAGAATCGCCAGGAGTTGCTGGAAGCGTCCCTCGCGTATCTGTTGCTCTAGCCGCTCACCTTCTCTGATGGCTTGTCTGGGCAGCGAGAGCCGATGCATTGGGCGTGATATGGATGTGCCTTTGGTGGCAGTGGCGGTTATGGCCGTACGTGGTGTTGTCTCACGGCGTAGCCATGACGCAATGACACCCAGTATCCCGATTGAGGAAAAGAGGAGTGGTGCCGAGATGGGCGGACCCATCATAATGTTGACAATCGGTAAGCGCCATCCTCCGGGTTTCCGCTGGATACCACGAATATGATAGTAGAAACCGACCAGCCCATCAAGCAATGTCAGAAATGAAACAATCCGCAAGATCACACGTGCGGCCCATGCATTAAAGGCTCCCCAGACGCCTGCGATAAAAAGCGCAAGGCCCAGAATGACCGGCGTATACATAATGCGTTGACCATAACTGCCTCGCAGGTGTTCATAGCTGATTTCCAGTCCTGTCAGCAGTCCCGATACGGCGGTCAGCAGTGAGAAACTGATCTGAAATCGTCCCTCGCGTATATATTCATCGACCACCAGTCCTTCATGGACAAGTGCTGGCCCCTTTTCTCGCATGGGAGCCTTTACAGGTTTCAGCATATTCATGCTATTTTATCCTCATTGAATGTGTTTTCCTCTTCGCTTCTGCTCAGATTATGCTCTCTTCCTTGCCAAGGGGTTGTGTGTCAGAGCGCATATTTTTCCGCCTCGCTCCGTTTGAATTCCAGGCCCATGCCCGGACGAGAACGATCAGGATAGAGTTTGCCGTCAACTGGCTCCAATACGCCATCAAACAGCAAATGTTCTATGCGTACATGATCATGGAAGTATTCCATATGGCGGAAATTCGGGATGGCACAGCAGGCGTGCGCATGCAATGATGGAGCACAGTGCGCAGACAATGGGAGCGAACGCGCCGCACACAGTACACCTGCTTGCAAGAATCCCGTAATGCCAGCGCAACGGGTCGCATCAGCTTGTAGAACATCAACCGCCTCGGCTTCGAGCATGCGGCGGAAATAGCACGAGCTATATCCATACTCTCCGGCAGCAATCTCCATGTTGACCGGAGCACGATCACGAAGCAGGTGCAACCCTGCTAAATCATCAGATGATACTGGCTCTTCAAACCATGTGACGTTGTATTCCGACGCGAAAATCTGCGCTAAGGTCAGCGCTTCTTTGCGGCTATACGCACCATTGGCATCAACAAACAGTTTGCAATGCTCTCCGATTGCCTGCCGAGCCTCTGCGACCCGTTGTGGATCGGCCTGCGGATCACGACCCACCTTCATCTTGACCTGTTGAATTCCCTGCTCTGCCCAGTCTCCTAATTGCTGTTGCAATTGCGCTCGCGAATAAGCGGTAAAACCACCACTGCCGTAGATAGGAACGGCTTCATGAGCGGCACCGAGCAGGGTCACCAGCGCCATATTTAGCAGGCGAGCTTTGAGATCCCAGAGCGCGGTATCAACAGCGGCGATAGCCATCGATGAGATGCCGGGGCGACCAAGATTACGGATCGCGCCAATCATCGCGTGCCAGCATGCTGGAATGTTCAGCGCATCCCGTCCTAGCACAACATCCGCCAGCATGCTTTCAATCACTTTGCCAGTAGCGACATCAGCGTAGGTATAGCCTGTTCCCACTTTGCCACCGGCATGGATCTCGACAAGTACCAGCGTCGTCTTGTTCCAGACGAATGTCCCGTCTGATTCAGGTGCATCCGTTGGTACAGTATAGGCTGACACCTGCACGCGCTCGATAGGAACTTCCTCACCTCCATGTCTTGTACTCACCATCCATCTCCAATCTTTATGTGCAAACATCATCGTTCATGCTTATGAGCACAACAGGATGAGCTGTTGTCTGTCGTCCTTATTCAGCATTCTTGATTCATAACCATAAAAGTCAGGTTATGAGCATGTTGACCAGAAACAATGTCAGTAATAACACGATTTACCCGCTAAATAGTTGACATTTTATTCTTTCGTAAAATGATCGTTGAACTGTGAATGCTCCAACTTGTGGGTTTGGGACGTGTAAATAAAGTTCAGGTGTTGTAGTATGCAGGCTTGAATGTTACTTGTTTGGCTTTTCTCTATTTGAGTTGGCAGTGATAATTTCTTCTGCTCCATTGTGAGGGTATATCAGGAAAGTAAAGAAACGGTTAGGCGAATAAAGTGAGCAATAGCGTTATATGCGGTAATACTACTCTGCATGAAAGCGTTGGCGGCACTGAGAACAGGGGTCGCTCTCAGGACCGCCAACGTGACTTTTTACCTGTATCATTTATGACGACACTACAGAAACACAATCAATGCGATCCATGCACACCTACTCTATGGCTGCGACACGTGAGCCGATCGGGAAGCGGAATTTCTCGTGAGCGGTTTCGGTTGAAAGAATGCTTAAAGTCGCCGAACCCCAGGCGATGAGAGCGCACAGAATAGCAATCCAGTGGATGTATATTGTGCCATCGTATTCCCTTTCCTTTCCACTTCAGATTGCAACGATAATTTATACATTATATACGTATCATCCACAAGTAGATATATCTACGATGCGTTGTCTGTTCGTATGTCTTTTGTGTGGAAATGTAGTTATATAACTATGATTGTTGTACCAGGGCGTACTATCTTTTCATCAGAAACTATAGCGCTGATATGTTAAGGATCAAGTAATAGTGTATAACCTGATGGATGCGTTCCGGATCAGCTTTCACCTGCATTGCTTGCTGCTCAGCTTCCAATGCAGGGAGTTCGAGATGAATGTCCTGTTCAGGTGTGTGTTGGCGTTGCTCATCGATAGCACCGCGAACGATGTCTGTGAGGTTGCAGGGAACGCATTGAAGCGGCAAGCGATGTGCTTGCAAGAGCGCAATGTCCCCGAGATCATGTAATTGCCCGTTCACTATATCCAGTGTGTGTGTCGCTTGCTCAAGAAATAATTGGAGTGGCATCAATTGCGTACTCATATCCGCAGATGCATGTTCAGCATGCAGGATTGATGTCACTTTGAATCTGGCAAGTTTCAAGTTCCCGCGGATGGTGGTTAACGGTGTGGTCAATTCGTTTGTAACAAAGGAAAGCAGGCTTCTGATCTGCGTATAAGCCTCATCCAGATCACGTTCATTTCTCTGTATCTGTTCATCGCCCTGTACTAACCGTTCGCGATTTATTGCCAGCAGACGGCGAAAGGCGATTTCGTAGCGATGCGCAAGGATCGTAATCCCACCGCCAGAGATGCTAAATATCAATAGTTGAGAGCTGCCATCAAGCGTATGAATACCAAGTGTGCCAAAGGGCGGTATATAGAGATAATCAAGGGCAAGGATACCCAGCAGAATTGAAAAAAGAGCAGGTCCCCAGCCCCAGATCAACGCTACGATGATCACGCTACCCAGGAATAGCATCCCCGGAAAAGTGAGCGAGATTTGTATATATGCTTCCAGAAAGCCGATCAGTGTACTTGTTAGGATTAACAGTAGACCGGCGGGATAGCCGACGATAGGATGTCGCCAGAGTGGAAGGTAGATAGCGGGGTCAATCGCGTCCACGTTGTCGTTTTGTAAGTTCTTGCGAAACGATTTTTGATAGTGAATGGGTATGTGTTGTTGCTCTTTCATTCGTTTTGTTCTCTGTCTTTTCTATCGTTCCTTTTTTCTGGCTTCGTGTTTTGCAGCATACTCCTGACAGGTTAAAAAATAGTAAGAAGCAAGTGGAAAGCTCTTCATGATGTAGTGGGATTACAGCAAAAGCAGGGAGATAGAGAGGAGAACTGTGCGTTGCCGTTGCTGTCGGTAAGCTCCGTAAAAAGGTCAGGAAATGGTCGCTTTCACGGTCCGCATGGTTGGTAGCCAGATAGTGAAGGTTGTTCCTTTGCCTACTTCGCTCTCTACGGTGATGGCTCCGTGATGCATACGGACGATCAACGATGCGATTGCCAGTCCTAGACCGGAACCATGCCGTGTGCGGGCTGGGAGCTGTTGCGAACGGTAATGGCGTTCAAAGATATGAGGGAGATCAATGGGATTGATGCCCGGTCCTGTATCGCGAATTGTGACTTTGGCCCAGGTGTATGTTTCTTCACCATCGTCATAGCCATGCTCCTGTCGTTGTCTTTGTGCTGAAGCAGGGAGTGCTTGCACGCTGGTGACGCTCAGGAGCACAGTATCTCCAGGGCGTGAATAGCGCAATGCATTATCCACTATATTGAAACAGACCTCTTTGAGCAGATCTGGATCACCTACGGTGCTCACCTGTTGCAGTTCCTCAAATTTGATGGCAACCTCTTGATTGAGAAAACGTGCTTGCCGCGCAACTTTGATGCATAGTTCGTCTAGCTCAATGGTTTGCAAGCGTTCCTCTGTGAGTTGTGGCAGCAGGCCAACCTCTGCTCGTGCATCAAACAGGAGACTATTGATTAAGCGTGTCAGTCGTTCAATTTCAGCGTGGATTAATTGTGCGTCCTGCCGTGCATCTTCCTGAAGTGCGGGATTGAGTAATAGTACATCAATCTGCCCTTTGAGTGCCGTTAAGGGTGTGCGAAGTTCATGCGAAACATCGGCCAGAAAGTCTCGTTGCAGGGAGAAACTGGCCTGTAAGCGTTCAGACATTTGATTGAATGCTCTGGTGAGTGTGCGAATCTCGCTGGCTTGTGCTGAAAAAGGGAGTCGTTTGCCCAATTCCTGCACATTGAGATCTTGCATATTCTTGACCAGCAGGTGGAGAGGGCGCAGTTCACGATTGATCAGATAGATCTCCATCCATGAGGCTATCAGCACGATACAGCCGCCGCCTATGCCCAGGAGCAAGAGGAGCACATTGCGCACCTGATCAACAAAGTTAAGAGATTGGGCTACCTGCGCAATGACGACGGTATGGTGATACGTATCGTGGATAGGAAACGTGAGTATACGTACCTGGTGATGTTCGTTATCCCGAATGGTACTGAGCACATCTTTTCCCTGCTGCGCTGATGAAACATCAGCCTGATTCACAGGCAAGCGAACTTGACCAAGATCGGCCGAGCGTTTCAGTAACTGCCCATTGGTAGGATCAAGTAGTTTGATATAAATGGGTGTTTCTGTGAATGTATTGCCTTCATTGGCTTTGACCAGTGAATCCTGAAATGTTCCATTGAATGGATGATTTCCGGCTTCCCAGGCATGAGTAAAGTTCTGGAGCAGAATCCTTTGTACCTGAAGCCTGGTATCCATTGTAGAGATAAGATAAGACGGTACAAAGATGACAATCAGGCTACCAAGGATTAAAAATATGAGCAGCAGTACCATCATGTTCCAGAGAACCAGACGTGTGCGTAATGACCGGGCCGTGAGTGATGATACCAGGGACAGGGACGTGTGAACTTTTTGTGCTGTCGGGGACATACTGTCTATGATTGAGTTCATGCGTTCTGTCCCTTATTTTCATATTGTTTAGCATTGGGATGGGTAAATAATGTTAACATTCCCATGTGTCCTTCCGTTGGTTAATTTCAGACAGAGGGAGCGTCTCACTCAAATGTAAGAAGGTAGACCATTCCAACGTAAACGGAGCAACCACACTCAGAATAAATTTTTTTATGAAGTTTCGCACGTAGTATTTATACCCGTTCATTCTTTGTTGGTCAAGGATAATAAGATTAAAAAACCATGAGAAAAAAGAAATTTGCACTGTCTGTATACAGATTTGATTACTGTTGTTATGGTGCCCTCATCTATCTACTTTACAGGTGGCTTTTGTTGATCAATGGGAGGTGAGATTATGTCGTTATCCATTGTTTTTACTGCGTAATTGTTCGTCAGGGTCTGGATTGTGGTTTTGCTCTGATCATTTTGAGTCAGGTAATGGCGCACCGATACCGATGAGCGGACGTGCATAATCATAAATGTGTTGTATGATCATCTGACATTGGGTTCTGGAACGTATTTGAAGTACATACAGATTATCCTGGTCGGGGATGGGATAAGTGGTGTTTTTAATGATATTCGACGCCTGGAATAGAGGACGGACAGATGTTTCTGTGGTCATATATACGCAATCATGGTGTCTCTTCAAGTTTGATTTTTTTGTGCGTGCTCAGTCTGATCGTGCAGAGTATCACTGGCTTTTATTCCTATAATTCCCAGCAAGAAGAGCATCATCAGCCATTACTGACCTATAGTGAATATTTTGGCGGCAGTGACTATTGGGAAACGGTGTTTGAGAATTTTGAAGGTGAATTTATTTCACTTGCCGCGTATATCTTTTTGACCAGTTTTCTGATCGAGAAAGGGGCGAAGGAATCGCTTAAGCCAGGCCAGAAGATTATCTCTTACCAATATGAACGTAAGAAAGAGCAGCAGCAATTGTTCAAGAAAGATCGTACCAGCCGTATGCACGAACCCTGGCGCTGGTTATATGAGCATTCACTCTTCCTTGCTTTTTCGTTGCTTTTTCTTGGTTCATTTGTTGGTCACGCATTTGTGGGGCTGCAATCCTATAATGCAACTCTGATAGAGCATCATCAATCGCCAGTTTCATTGTTTGGTTATGTCACTAATCCCTTCTTCTGGTTGCAATCAACGCGTAACTGGCAGGCTGGATTTCTCTCTACGAGCCTGCTTGCGGCTTTCTCCATTTTCTTCCGTGAGCGCAATTCTCCTGTCTCGAAAGGTGTCGAGCAATCAAACGAAGAGACGGGTGAAGATGGGTAGATGAGATGATTAGCAGATAGCTCAGGATATGCTTAAAACGCCGTAAGCATAGACGATTACAGGAAAAGGTAAACGAATGTTTTTTCACTTCCAACTCAATCCTATCGCGGAAATCAAACCCTGGGGTAAAAAAGATGAGCCTGTATTGCATTGGTTTGGACTTTCAGATGGACAGTATTGGATTCAGATTGGCGAGACAGAATTGTTTCGTTATAGTAACATGTTCCTTGAAGCCTACTATCCCCAGAGTTCAGTAGCAGTATGCACTCTACAGTCCTATGTAGACTACTATGTCGTTCGTTTATGGGAAGATATCCTGGCGATCATGCCCACTATCCTTGATCCTCTCCCGACATCCCTGGTGCAGCGTGTGGAACCCATCGACAAATGGCTCCAATGGTGCGAAAAAGTGCGAAATTGGCTAGATGATCCGCAAGAACTATGTAGCGAAGAGACGCTTGATACAAGGCTCGATATTTATAACAAGGCTCTCCTCTGGTGGGAGAACCGTCAACTCTATACGGGTCCCATCAATTTTGAGCCGGGAATTTTTTTCTGGAGTGATGGGCAGTTCGTACACTGCGTGTGGGACAGTCGAGACTCAAAATCTAAAGATAAATTTCTCATCTGGGCATCAGTCTATGGGACAGAGGTTGTACCAATGACTACATTTATAGAAGCAGTAACCTCCTTTAATGGCCGTTTCATCTCTGCAATGGCAGAACGTGTTGATACTGCCCTTGTTGATTGGTCACGTCCAGAGATCCAGTTGGACCTCGGTCAACTTGCTGATGAACATCTTCAACGCTCTGAACACTTTGCAAAGTGTATCGCTGAGATTCCTGTAAGAGCGAAATCAGCGACAGAGTGGGAGAGTATTCTGGAAGCCATCAGTGTTATCGAGAACGATCCCGATTTTTTAGCCATATCATGAGATCAAGAAAGCAGGATATCTTGATCTCACAGCCATGTTGAAGCAGGTCATCAAGGAAATAATATCATTTACAGAACATGATTTCTCGACAGAATAGTTGCTTTAGCGGTATAATAATTCTGTGATAAGTGATAAAATATCACTTATCACAGAATTCTGTATCCTGATCATCATGATGATCGCGATCTGTTCTATGAGGAGAAATTGTGATGCCAGAAGAGCCGCACATGGATAAGCGTCTGGCCCGTCGCCTTGCCAGTAAGAAGAAGCAGCTTGACGAGTATCGTCCGTTAGCGCCAGAGATGGTGCGGCGTCTGCATGACGATTTTCGTGTCATGTTTACCTATAACAGTAATGCGATTGAGGGGAATACCCTGACGCTGGCTGAGACACAGATGGTGTTGGAATATGGCATGACTGTCGATGGACATCCATTGCGTGAATATCTGGAAGCGACCAACCATGCCGAAGCCTTTGATGTTCTGGATGAACTGGTCGGGGAACAGATTTCGCTGGAAACAGTCCTGAAGCTTCATTGTCTGGTGATGGATAAGATTGATAAAGCTGCTGGACAACTGCGCACAGTGCAGGTCTACATTCGTGGTTCCAATCATACACCCCCGCCACCGCGAGATGTGCCTTTGTATATGATGCAATGGATGAACTGGCTTAAGAGCCATGATGCGTTGCAATATGATCCCGTCATCAGGATTGCCATCGCGCATCATGGCTTTGAGGCGTTACATCCCTTTACGGATGGGAATGGTCGTGTTGGTCGCCTGTTGATGAATCTGATGTTGATGCAAGAGGGCTATCCACCCGCATTGGTGCTACGAGAGTGGCGCACGCGCTACATTATGGCTTTGCAGGCCGGAAATCGTGGGTCGTACACTGATCTGGCAAATGTGATCGGGCTGGCGGTTGAGAAAAGCCTGGATCTCTATCTGGAAGCCTGTCAGGCAAGCACTATAGATCTGGTGCCACTGAAAGAACTGGCGGAACTCTTCGGGTTAGATACTAATTATCTGGGACAGCTTGCACGATTGGGTAAGGTTGAAGCGACCAAACGTGGATCGTTCTGGTATGCTTCGCGTGAAGCCGTTCAACGCTATGTGCAGGAAGTAAATGAGCAACCAAGAGGCCGACGTTCGAGCCGTAAATGATGAACCGCTCTATCCGGTTAGCTGCTGCCTGGGTTTTTCTTAGTGCTCAACTCTGTTCCGCGCTCAATCCAGGTCACTTCTCCAATGAGATCCTGTTGCAGCACCTCCTGCGAACTGATATGAGAAAGAATGATGTCGGTTTTCTTATAGTAATAACCAGGGCGATAGATAGTCAGGTTGTCAATAATTGGGAAATCTCTCTTCAGAGGATAGAGAAGGTAGCAGTACCTGATAAGTATTTCCATGTCGTGCAAATCAATGCGACATATTCTGGACCTGCTATTCACTTCCTCTGTTGTTTCAATTAGAATTTGAGGTGTTGACACTGTGGGAGTATAACATAAAATTCCGTTTTTTGCAGTAGTTGATCGGGGAACTGGCAGGGCTTTTTGGTTTTCCCGTTCTACCGTGAAAGCTTGCCAAGCAGTAATTGGAGAGCTTCTTGCGGCTGAGCATCAAAATGTCTCATCTGTGAAGCAACATTTTTGACCCCTAGCCAATCCATGAACGCGAGTATGCCCCCATTTAAGGCAGCGAGCACTTGGGGGGCATTGCTGATACGAACCTGGCAAGCATCTTCACCCAGCGTCACATCTCGCCTGTAATGGAGCCGATTCTCAATAGACCAGTGCGTTTGATTGAGATCCAGAAGACGTCTGGCGCTGGCTTTCTGTCGGGGTAAATTGGTCAACCCATAGACGATCTCTTCTCGCTCTTTCTCTTTCTCTTTCACCGATCTGCGTATTTGAAAGATTTGAGCAATGCCTGACCATTCACGCTCGAACCATTCGTTCATCTGGGTACTGGTCCAAATTTCTCGTATTTCTCTCCTTCCATGCCCTTTTTGCACCTTTTTGTGATAGCACCATTCCCCCTGATCAAGCGTGGTATCTGCAAAAAAATCGAGGAGATCTTGACGAACCCCTGGTTGATTCTCTTTGGCCACCAGCAGGTAATATCCCTGATAGGCATGGACTCCCGCACACCACTTTCTTTGGGTATGCATGGCATCTGCGCTTATGATGCGTCCTTTCACCAGAAGCGGATGCAAAAAGGCACCAGCTGCAGTGATCTCATTTTCCTTGCTCGCAACCGCTTGTTGGGCGATCACAATGCCACTTTCACATTCATAGAGAGACAAAAGATGCACCGGGGGCTGTTTCTTGTCTGCATGACCCAACGTTCCACGCAGGACTTTTCCATCCATCGCGGTATGAAGAAGTGTCTCCTCTCTCTGTTGTTGGGCCAGCAATCGACTTGGTTCGCTCTCGCACTGCTCAACCGCTCGTGCTTTCAGAATCACCTGTGCAATAGCTTGTGCAACTTCTTGTCCATCACACTGAGAGAGCGCATAACTATAAGTGGAATTGACGGGAAAACGTTTTGGCCAGTGAAGAGACTGTTTCAGAAGCACTTTTCGTTCATTCACCCAATCAACAATGCCATTGATCGTTGTCTCTCCTGCCATTTTTCCAAGCAAAATCATAGTGAGGATCAATGCTAAGGGATAGCGCTTTCCTCTCCCTTTTCGCCTATCTTTCACCTGTTCAAAGGCTCTATAAAGTGATGCCGCATCGGTTACCAAAGATTTCTGGCTGATTTGCTCTTGTTCGTCAAATATGCTAAGGTTCATATCGGTCATTTCTCGCTTCTTAGGTGTTTTTAGATTTTCCTATTCTAGCAAGAAATGACTCTTTTTTTTTCTCTTTCAGGACTTTCGGGGAAACCAAAAAGCCCTG
>DATJIE010000013.1:0-19621 GCA_035493535.1 Dictyobacter sp. | reverse complement strand
GTTGCTGGTTGGTTTCCGGTTGCTCTGTGCTGACTGTTGGTGGCAACTCTTTGGGTGCGGTGGATTGTTGTAATAGTTGTTCTAACTTTACGAGTAATGGGCTGATATCATACTCATTTGGGAGTTGGGAACCGTCGACTGCGAAGCTGGTACGGATGAGGAGGATACCTTTGCGCCATAATGAACGTAGATGGTAACGGATGGTTGCGGGACTTTTTCTGAGCGCCGTCGCGATTAGATTGACGGACATTTGCTCTGGCTGGTTGGCCTGATTATAGTTGCGGAGGAGTTGGCGAATAATGGTGTATTCATTCGGCGTGATGCCTAGATCCTGGTAGTGTTCTTCTATAAAGAGTGGCACGAGCAGGTAACCATTCTCCATCAGCTCGTTGCCATAGATTTTAGCGCCTCTGGCGATAACTGTTGTGATAGTCTGGTCCGTGGATTGCGTGCAAGAGACATCTATCATCTTTTAAGACCTTTCTTACGAGACAAACATTCTATCATGGAATGCTGGTAAGAAGAGATGAAGATAGGAATATATACCATAGAATATGTATTCCTGTTATTTAGTTTACTTGAGATTAGATAAATATTCAATTCGTAAATATACGTATTTCTTAATGTGTGAAGACGATGTTTGAGTAATATATCAGTATGTGTGTACCTGGTAATTAAAAAGTGTATGAGTATACGGCTGTAGCAGGTTCGTTTTTGATAGGGGAGCAGATAAGACAATTTATGTCGCTTATGTGCAAATTTTTAATAGGGGCATACCTGTGCAGACCTTAATAGGGGGCCTATAAAAAAATTGATACCCCTCCCTGTTTTTGCGATGGTTGCGAGGGGGGACCCCTATCAATTTTTTGTAGGGGGCCTGTGAAAAGCGTGAAGTTCACCAGTGGCAATTTTGATGAGAAGAGGAGGGAATCATCTTTTTGACGATTTCTGACTTACTACTTATCCGAAAACCTGAGTGCGTAGCACCAGTCACAAGAGTGACGTTAGGTTGTGAAATAAGATCTTAGCAGCATACTGTAAGACTGCCCTTGAGAATTACATAATAACAGGTTATACTTCGTTGGTCAGTGCAAATGAGTAATCACAGCAATAGATATAGTGCAGTATCATCAAAATAAATACTTTATTCTTTTGATGATAGAGAAACTATAGCGCACGGAAGGAGGACGCGTTCTCAGACCTTACATCATCTTGTTGATTGTCAGGCATAGAAGTTTGCGGCAAACAGTTCTCAACAGAACGTGATCCAGGTAAGGAGCTAATTCGTGGTCAAGAACATTCAAGAACAGCATGTTCGTGCGAACGTCGCTCATGCGCAATCACTGATGGATGATTTTTTGCGTGTGCGCCGCTTTTCCGAAACGTTGTGTGAGCCGTTAGAGACAGAAGATTACGTGATTCAATCGATGCCTGATGTCAGCCCTACGAAATGGCATCTGGCACATACTTCCTGGTTTTTTGAAGCCTTCCTCCTTTCAGCGACGGTGCCTGATTATCGCTCGCTGCATCCACAATATGCGTATCTCTTCAACTCTTACTATAACTCATTGGGGGAGCGCCATTGTCGTCCCAAAAGAGGGCTGATCTCACGACCTACCGTCAGCGAAACCCACACATACCGTCATTATGTTGACGAGTATGTATTACATCTGATTGGACATGCTGATGAGCAACAACTTGAGCAGATTGCGCCGATTGTGACGCTTGGTTTGCATCATGAGCAGCAACATCAGGAATTGATGGTGACTGATCTGAAGCACGTGCTTTCCGCGAATCCACTGCATCCTGTTTATCGAGAACAGCCAGCGTGGTCCAGTACTGGCTCTGTGCCGCCGATGGAATGGGTTTCGTTCCCCGAAGGTATTGCCTGGATCGGTTATGAGGGGCATGGTTTTGCCTATGACAATGAAGGGCCGCGCCATCGCCAATTTATGGAAGCCTTCCAGCTTGGTTCTCGTCTGATTACGAACGGCGAGTATCTGGAATTTATGGCGGATGGTGGCTATCGTAATCCGCTGCTCTGGCTCTCCGCTGGTTGGAATACGGTGCAGAGTGAAGAGTGGGATGCGCCGCTCTACTGGGAAAAGCAGGATGGTCGCTGGTGGCAGATGACCCTCAGTGGTTTCCGTCCGGTTGAGCCTGACGAGCCGGTCTGTCATGTCAGTTATTATGAAGCTGATGCATTTGCGCGGTGGGCTAACGCACGCCTGGCAACTGAGGCCGAATGGGAACTCGCGGCCCATACTGTTCCTCGTGAGGGGAACTTTGTTGAGGCTGGTCGCTATCATCCTGTGCCACTTACGGAGGCTGCGGTACCGGGCAAACTGGCACAGATGTATGGTGATGTTTGGGAGTGGACGCAGAGCGCTTACCTGAGCTATCCTGGTTTCCGACCCGCACCGGGCGCGGTTGGCGAATATAACGGCAAATTCATGTGTAATCAATTTGTGTTGCGGGGTGGCTCCTGCGCTACTTCGCAGACCCATATTCGTCCCACATACCGTAATTTCTTCCCGCCAGAATCGCGCTGGCAGTTTATGGGCATTCGCCTGGCACGGGAGGTGTAACATTTTTACCGGCATCCATTCGCAGATAAAACTCGCAGATTATGCACCACAGCGTGATACCTTCGCACAAGATATCGTTGATGGGTTACGGAAAGAGCGGAAGGAACTGCCGAGTAAATACTTCTACGATGAAGTTGGTTCTCATTTGTTTGATCAAATATGCGAACTTGATGATTATTACCTGACGCGCACCGAGTTGGCGATTATGCAGCAGGGGATCGTTGAGATGGCGGAATGTATTGGTGCTGATTGTATGCTGATCGAATATGGGAGTGGAAGCTGCACCAAGGTACGGCATCTGCTCGACCATCTCCACTCACCAATCGCTTATGTGCCGATTGATATATCAAAGGAACAGTTGCTTCAGTGCGCGAAGCGGTTGAGCGCCGCGTATCCGGCTATTGAAATATTGCCCGTTTGCGCGGATTATACCAGTGAGTTTCCATTGCCGCGTTCGCACCGACCTGTTTCGCATAAGGTCGCTTACTTTCCGGGTTCGACAATCGGGAATTTTGATCGGGAGCCAGCCCGCATGTTCTTACGTCAGATTGCGCGGACATGCGGCATTGGAGGTGGCCTGTTGATCGGTGTAGATCTGAAGAAGGACTTTAATGTTCTGCACCGGGCCTATAATGATCGTGAAGGTGTTACTGCCGCCTTCAATATGCATCTGCTCGAACGTATCAATCAGGAACTCACAGCCAATTTCCAGCTAGATCATTTCGGGCACTACGCTTTCTATAATCCAGGCGCGAATCGGATCGAGATGCATCTGGTGAGCCTGAAACACCAGCAGGTGCGACTTGAAGACGAAACCTTCTCATTCTCGCTGGGGGAAAGCATCTGGAGCGAGAGTTCTTATAAATATACCCTTGAGGAATTCAGTACGCTTGCGAAGATGGCTGGTTTTACCGTCAAACGTGTCTGGCTCGATCCCGCATCATTGTTCAGCGTGCAGTACCTCACTGTTGACCGTTTGCTTTAAGGCCATAAAGATCTGTAGCGAGTGACCCGACCCGAAGAGGGCGGGTCACTCTTCGTTATTTCTCCTTTCTGAGGTATTGGTGGCGAAATGTACCCATGTGCATGGATGGAATGAAGACACCAATACCGCAAAATTTGTATTTTTCTGTTTGACTGCATAAGCAACGTACTCCTCCGTTTCTCTAGTATGCAATATACATAATTCCATCGCATTGTTTCATTTGATGTTATTATGGCTCATCAATATGTAGAAGCGGGCAGTATATGAATTGTAGAGATTTGACAAACAAATAAATATGTATTGGCAAATGTCATTCTATCTATTATAATAGAGGTATGAGCGGATTTGTAGGTGGATTGCGATTGAGAAAGATGAAAGGGGATCATCGCGCTAACATTTATATGTATTGTTTGCGTAATTGAGTGTAATTGCATGACTGCAGGTTCTATCTGGTTAGAGCACTGATTCATTCATTTATCCATCCATTGTGGGAATGGTGTTGCCTGGGTTCGCGAGACACATTAAGGGTATTGTCGAAGACAATTACAGTATTGGTGAGTTACTATAGGTATCTCGTTCGTGAAAGGCAGAAATAGCAATGGCGCAATATGCTGTAGATTCAGAACGCACAGAGCGCGCAGCGACTGCGGTGACAAATCCTGCTCCGCTTGGCTTGAGCGCGTTCGCACTGACAACCTTTGTTTTAAGTGCTGCGAATGCTCAATGGTTTACCGGGTCTGAGATCGTGATCGGGCTGGCACTCTTTTATGGAGGTCTGGGTCAATTGCTTGCTGGTATGTGGGAATTCCGCATGGGCAATACTTTTGGCGGGACCGCGTTCACTTCGTACGGGTCTTTCTGGATGGCTGTGGCTGTGATGTTGCAATTCAAACTTATTCCGAATGATCTCGCGTTAGGTTTCTTTTTCCTGGGTTGGGCGATCTTTACCGGGATGATGTTCCTGGGAACGCTACGAAGCACTCTTGCACTTATGGGCGTTTTTCTTTTCCTTTTCCTGACATTCCTGGCTCTGGCTCTGGGAGCGCTGCTGGGCATTGGTGCTCTGACGGTGCTTGGCGGTTACCTGGGTATTCTTACCGCGCTTATCGCCTGGTATACGGCGCTGGCTGGTTTGCTGTCAACGGTGAATTCTCCGTTCGGACTCCCTGTTGGCCCTAGAGTATAGGAATAGTCGCAATAATACTCCTTCTCGTACCCATTTTCGAGGCACGCACCTTCAATGACGAAGATGCGTGCTTTTTTATGTCAATGTTGTTTTCGCGAAAACAACACAAACGAGCGAACAATCTTTACACGACTGGTTGTGGCATCGGTTGCTCTTCGTCTGGCTCCAGAATTGGTGGGGTGATGGATATCGCACGTGAGCGAATCACGAAGATAGCAATCAGCAGAGCCACTAATTCAAAGACGGCACAGACAGCAAGGGCGGAGAGAAATCCACCAGTGAGGGCTGCTTTTGCCGTTTCACCACTATGCATAAGGGTCGCGGTCTTGCCGGTTGAGATCGCGGTGGCAATCGCCAGTACCAGTCCCGCGCCCGCTTCCTGCGTTGTGTTAAACAGACCAGCGGCTAAGCCCTGTTCGTGATCTTCGACACCTGCTGTCGCGGTAATCATGATGGTTGGGAAGGCGAAGCCCATGCCCAGGCCAACGACCAGAAACGCAGGTAGCATGGTCGCGACATAAGAGCCGTGTACTGAAATTCTCAGGAAGAGAAAGAGGCCAACGATGGCGATACCAAGCCCGCCGACCAGCAGTGTTTTTGCTCCTAAGCGACCAATCAGGCGCGAGGAAATGTTTGAAATGAGCAGGATCATCAAGGCGATTGGCAGGAAGGCTGCGCCCATCTGAATAGCGTTGAAACCCATGACTTCCTGCATGAACAGGGTCAGTACGAAGATGACCGAACCCATGACACCAGGGGTGATGAGATTGATCAGGTTGGCTCCGGTGACGTTACGCAGGCGGAAAATGCCCAATCGCACCAGTGGGGAACTTGAGCGCTGCTCTACTATCACAAACGCGACCAGTAAGACGACCGAGAGTACAAACAGGCCAATCGTCTGTAATGAGAGCCAGCCCGAACTATTCCCCTGTGACAGTGTGTAGACCAGCGCGATTAAGCCAGCCGTCACCAGTATCGCTCCGAGCACGTCAACGCGACGCTGTTTGTTCTGATTCTGACTTTCTGTTAATAAGCGTGGGATCAGGACTAGCGTGACCAGACCGATAGGCACGTTGACGAACATCACCCAGCGCCAGCCCGGACCTGCCGTTAAGAGGCCACCGAAGATCGCGCCTGCGGCAAAGCCTAATGAGGAGATTGCTCCCACCATGCCGAATGCTTTGTTGCGTGCCGGACCTTCTGGGAATGTGGTTGAAACCAGCGCGATAGCCGTTGGCGCGACCATTGCCGCTCCGACTCCCTGGATCGCACGCGAGACGATCAGCATCGTGCCGGATAACGCCAGACCACCAGAAAGCGATGCTAACGAAAAGACAAATAGACCTGCCATAAATAGTTTACGTCGCCCATACAGGTCGCCCATGCGTCCACCCAATAACAGGAAACCACCAAAGGTCAGTGCATAAGCGCTTACGATCCATTGTAGATTTGCTGTGGATAACCCCAGATCTTTTTGCATAAAAGGTAATGCGATATTTACAATTGAGAAATCAAGTACAACCATGAATTGGGCAATACAAATAAGCGCCAGCGCGAATCCCTGCCGACGTGTATCTGTGTGATGCGAAGACATTCAACCTCCAAATAACCGAAACCAAACATATCAATATATCTGTAAATGTTGTAATTCCCATGTGCATTCAGCCAGGTCCAGAAAGAAGTGCTACGCTTATGCTTGCAAGATGCTGCTTGCTGTACATCCTTGTTCGGTTCATATTCAGGCCGTTGCATCTTGCTTCTCTACATGGAAGGAAAGAAAGAATGAGAACTATCCTTATCTGAGAATGCAAAAGGCACAACCTTTTATTCCCTGCCTGCTCTCTTTTTTGACTTTGCACACTTTTTGGTTTTTATGGGATGAGCTTCTCAGAAGAATATGTCTCTATTTGCGCATGTGCATCGTTGCTTTGAGTATAGATGCATTTTATTTGGATAGTAGATTTTTTGCTTCATGAGAACTCATCTTGTTTACCTGTTCTTTAACAGGTGAGAAAAAGCGGAAATAGTGATCAGGATAAGACATGAAGGAGGGAATGGAGTCTATGGCAAAGGTACTCGGAGTTGATCTTGGCACAACAAATTCTGTTGTTGCGGTCATTGAAGCCGGTGAACCAACTGTGTTAGAGAACAGTGAAGGGTCACGACTCACGCCTTCGGTTGTCGCTATTACCAAAGGTGGTGAGCGTCTGGTTGGTCAGGTCGCGAAACGTCAATCGGTGACGAATCCAGAGAATACCGTTTTTTCGATTAAACGATTAATGGGGCGCAAATTCGATGATCCAGAGGTGCAACGGACGTTGACAAGTGTGCCGTTCAAGATTACGCGTGCCTCGAATGGCGATGTGCGCGTGGTTATGGCTGGTCGTGAGTATAGTCCACCTGAAATTTCCGCGATGATTCTGCAAAAATTGCGGGCCGATGCGGAGGCCAAACTGGGTGAGCATATTACACAGGCTGTGATTACTGTGCCTGCTTACTTTAATGATTCACAGCGGCAGGCGACGAAAGATGCCGGGACGATTGCTGGTCTTGAGGTGTTGCGTATCATCAATGAGCCAACCGCTGCGTCGCTGGCCTATGGGCTGGATAAGAAGAAAGACGAGACAATTGCGGTCTACGATCTGGGTGGTGGTACTTTCGATATCTCGATTTTGCAGCTTGGCGAGGGGGTTTTTGAGGTTAAGGCTACCAATGGCGATACGCATCTGGGTGGTGATGATTTTGATGATCGCATCATTAACTGGTTAGCCGATGAGTTTAAAAAGGATCAGGGGATTGATTTGCGCAAGGATCGTATGGCCTTACAGCGTTTGAAAGAGGCTGCGGAGCGGGCTAAGGTTGAGTTATCGTCAACGACACAGACGGAAATCAATCTGCCGTTTATCTCAGCCGATGCCAGTGGCCCGAAGCATCTGGTGATTACGCTGACGCGGGTGAAGTTGGAGCAACTGGTGGGCGATCTGATTGATAAGACGCGGGGTCCGGTGATGAAAGCCCTTGAAGATGCTGGACTGAAGGCGAGCGATATCAATGAGGTGGTGCTGGTTGGTGGGCAGACGCGGATGCCTGCGGTGGTTGAAATGGTACGCTCAATCTTTAATAAGGAACCGCATAAGGGTGTGAATCCTGATGAGGTGGTGGCGATTGGTGCGGCTATTCAGGCTGGTGTGCTGCAAGGTGATGTGAAGGATATTCTGTTGCTGGATGTGACGCCGTTGTCGTTAGGTGTGGAGACGCTCGGTGGGGTGATGACGCGTCTGATCGAGCGCAATACGACGATTCCCACCCGCAAGAGCGAGCTTTTCAGTACCGCTGAGGATAATCAGTCTGCGGTTGAAATTCACGTCTTACAGGGTGAGCGCGAACTGGCACGTGATAATAAGAGCCTGGGTCATTTCCGTCTGGATGGGATCGCGCCCGCCCCGCGTGGTCTGCCCCAGATTGAGGTCGCATTTGATATTGATGCCAACGGTATTCTGA
This sequence comes from Dictyobacter sp., assembly GCA_035493535.1. Classification (GTDB taxonomy): domain Bacteria; phylum Chloroflexota; class Ktedonobacteria; order Ktedonobacterales; family Ktedonobacteraceae; genus Dictyobacter. The sequence continues at coordinate 11,361 of DATJIE010000013.1, read as the reverse complement.
ATGTGACTGCCAGCGATAAGGCGACCGGGCGTGAGCAGCATATTACGATTACGGCGTCGAGCGGGCTGTCAAAAGATGATGTGAATCGTATGGTGCGCGAGGCGGAACAGCACGCGCAGGAAGATCGGCAGCATAAGCAGGAGATTGAGGAGCGGAACCGGGCCGATAGTCTGGCCTATCAGTCTGAGCGCACGCTCCGCGAGTCCGGTGATAAAATTTCTGCTGGTCTGCGCGATGAGGCGAACGGTAAGGTGAAAGAGGTGCGTGATGCTCTGGCTGGACAGGATGTCAGTCGTCTCCGTACCGCGACTGATAGCCTGGAACAGACTATGCAGCGGGTCGGGCAGGAGATCTACAGTCAGAGTCAGCAAGCAGGCGCGGGTGCGGCTCCTGGTGGTCCTTCACAATCGCCACCTGACTCAGATTCAGGGACGATTGAGGGCGAGTTCCGTGAAGTATAAGTGGCAAACGGGTAAGGTTGTTGTGGTTGGTTTGTGTGCGCGGAGTATCGTGTCGTGAATAGAAGAGGACGCCTGCTATGGCAGTAGATTATAAGGATTATTATAAGGTGTTGGGGGTCAGCAAGGATGCTGATCAGCAAGCTATTCGTCAGGCGTATCGCAAACTGGCGCGTCAGTATCACCCGGACGTCAATCCTCATGATAAGGCTGCTGAGGAGAAGTTCAAGGAGATCAATGAAGCCAACGAAGTGCTTTCCGACCCTGAAAAGCGCAAGAAATATGATGAGATGAGCGCCAATTATCAGCGCTATGGGTACTGGTCTGGTGCGACTGCCAATAACGCGGCTCCGCGGGCGGATGCCTATCGTGGTGGGTCATACCAGTATCAAACGATCTCAGAGGAAGATCTGGAAGATCTCTTTGGTGGTCGTTCACCGTTCTCCGATTTTTTTGAAACATACTTCCATTCTGGCTTCGCGCCACACGATCAGCGCACGTCCGCTCAGCGTGCCCGGCGCGCCAGACCGCGTACCACACCCGGTGAAGATGTCGAAACGCAACTTGATGTCTCGCTGGCGGATGCCTATCGTGGTGCAACCCGCGTGCTGGAATTAAGCGAACCAGATGGGCGTACGCGGCGGCTGGAAGTCAAAATTCCGGCAGGTGTCGATGATGGAGCAAGAATTCGTATAGCCAAACAGGGAATCGCGGGCACTGATGGGCAGCGGGGGGATCTCTACCTGCTGCTGCATATTTTGCCTGATCCACGCTTTACACGTGAGGGAACCACTGTGCGCACAACGGTTGATGTCCCGCTGGTCACGGCGATGACCGGGGGCGAAATTCAAGTTACGACGCCTGATCAGCGCCAACTGATGCTGCGTATTCCTGCCGGGACAGAGAACGGGAAAGCGATTCGCTTACGTGGGCAGGGGATGCCACAACGTGGTAAGCCCGATCAGCGGGGCGATCTTTTTGCTGTTGTGAATGTCGTGTTGCCCGGACCGCTGAATGACGAACAGCGACGACTTTTTGCTGCCTTTGCGCGTTCTCTCAGCGGGGCTAAAGAGGCCACTGCTTCAGAAACCGGAGGGTCCTCATATGTCTGAACAAAATTCTTCTCAGGTCATCCATCTGATCCTCACAGAGCAGCAGCGGACCTCATTCTACAGCAGCAGTGAAGTTATTGCCTGTAGCCATGTTGATCGTGAACTGATTCAGGCATTGACGGATGCTGGCCTGATCGGTTGCCGTCATATTGATGTGAGCGAGGAAGGTGCGCATGCTGAGAACGGTGAGAACGGTGCAGAACAGCAGCGCTATCGCCCTGAAGATCTGTTGATTTTGCGTCGTGTGCGTCGCTTGCAGCAGGAATTGGGCATTAATCCGGCGGGGATCGAAATTATTCTGCGTCTCACCGCCCGGCTCGAAGCATTGCAGCAAGAGCGTACTACCAGACCTGATTAGCAGCAGCATTCGCGTTGCTGTTACACTATATCGTGAAAAAAACTCATCCCTGGCTATCCTGCTCTCGCCAAAAGATATAGGTAAAGATATATGGTCGATATTGAGATTACCTGAGGAAATATATTGTGATATAATACATAGTGTTATTTGTATTCATCCTATATTTATCATAAAACGATCTTTTATGATCAATTTCTGAGCCATGTGAATAGGCAAAAGGATAGAGTGTAAATGCTTGAATTGCAAGATCAACTCTTAGCGACGAAGTTTTTTATACCTGTCACTACGAGGTCTGCGATTACACGTATTCGCCTTATTGATCGACTCAATGAGGGGCGAGATCGTAAACTTACTCTCGTTTCGGCTCCCGCTGGTTTTGGGAAGACAACATTATTATCAGAATGGCTACGATCTCTCAAGGAGCTTCCGGAGAGTGAGCGCCCCCTGACTGCCTGGATTTCGCTTGATAGTGAAGATAATGATAACATGCGCTTCTGGCAATATTTCTTTTCTGCGCTGGATCAGGCGTTGCCAGGTTTTTGTGAGCCATTTTTGTCCTATTTACAGAAGGAACAGACTCCTGCATTCCAGACGTTGTTGACAACGTTTATTAATACCTTAGCAAACCAGCGTGAAAGCTTTTTTCTGGTGCTCGATGATTATCATGTGATTACTGAACCAGAAGTCCACAGCTTGATTATCTATCTGATTGAACATCTTTCGTCACAACTCCATATTGTGCTGGTATCACGCAGTACGCCTCCGTTGCCGCTTGCTCGCTGGCGTGGTTATGGACAGATGCAGGAAATTCGTACCGAACAATTGCGTTGCACTTCTACTGAGATTCAACAGTTTTTTACTGAAGCTATGGGGCTGTCTCTCTCCCGTAATGAAGTGAAAACGGTTGAGTCTCGTACTGAAGGTTGGCTGGTTGGTTTACAGTTGGCGGCGCTTTCGATGCGTGGGCGCTCGAATTTTACCGAGCTTTTGCGCGAGGTTAGTGGTAATCAGCATTTTATTCTGGACTATCTGACGGATGAGGTGCTGGGTCAGCAAAAGGCTGATATACAGGACTTTTTATTGCGCACCTCTATTCTTGAACGTTTGCATGGTTCGCTCTGTGATGCTGTGTTGGAGAGTACAAACAGCCAGGAGATTCTGGAGTACCTGGAGCAGTCTAATTTATTCGTTGTGCCGCTGGATGGGCGGCGCGAGTGGTATCGCTACCATGCTCTGTTTGCCGAGGCGTTACATTCTCGTCTGCTCCATAATTTCTCGGATGAGGATGTTCGGGCATTGCACCTCCGTGCCAGCCATTGGTATGCGCGCTCTGGTCAGGTTACCGAAGCTGTGTCACATGCTTTCAGTGCTCAAGATTGGGCATGGGCTGCTGATCTGATTGAGCAAGGTCCATTTACGTTGACGCTGGCTGTGAAAGAGCATGCGTTGCTGCGTCATTGGCTGGCGCAGATTCCTGAGCATATTGTGCGTTCCCGCAGTCAACTCTGTCTGGCATACGCCCAATCATTGTATATGGTCGGGTCATATAAGATGATGGAGGGTTTTCTGGAAGATGCGGATTGCGCTCTACAGCATGAGATGGCGGCGGCAAGCGAGAAGAAACCACTGTCACGGTTACAAAAAAATGGCTTTAGCAAACTGGCAGGCAAAATAGCGACCTACCGGGCGATGGTGTCGGCGTATTATGGCGGTGATGGACCGAAGGCTCTGGCGTATTGTCAGGATGCGTTATCGCATAGTAGCGCTCTGGACCTGTCCTCACAGGCGGAAATTCACTATGCTGAGTCCATTTCACATTATTCATTGGGCGCGGTGGTACCGGCCTATGCAGCTGTTCATAATGCGCTCTCAATGGCTGTGAAGGCAGGCAACACTTCATCGATTGTTAACTATCTGGGTCGGATGTGTTTTACGTTGCTGGCATCAGGCCGCTTACGTGAGGTCGAACATGCCGCGCAGCAGGCGATTCGCGCCGGGACCGCTGGCGGATTGTCGCAACCCATTCTCTGCTGGGCGTATATCTTCTATGCGGATGCTTTGCGTTTGCAGCATCGCCTCGATTCAGCTTATGAGATGGTGACGCAGGCGATCAATTTAAGCGAGCAGACGGAGACGATTATCTCTCTCTATCTGGCTTATATCGCTCTTGCGCGTATTCATCAGGCGCGAGGTGAGGCGGAAGCGGCGCAGATCGCGTTTCAGCAGTCAGAGATCGCGCTGCAGAAAACCTATAGTCATTATCGTTGCAATGCGTATATTATTGATGATTGGGTGCAGTACTGGCTGAACAGTGGTGATGTGGAACGGGCTGTGCGTTGGATGCAGGCTGAATTGCGGCAGGAGAAGCTGATTTCTCCGCTGGCGGAACAGCGCAAGGAAACGGCGTTTATCCGTATTCTGTTAGAGCAGCATCAACTTTCTGGTCTGATTGAGCGTCTGGATGCTGTTATCGCGCAGACACGTGATGATGAGCGGATGTATCACCTGATTGAATTGCTGGTGTTAAAGGCGAAAGCATATGCGCTGCTGTCACAGCAAGGTGCGGCGTTGGAGACACTTAGCGAGGCGCTGCAATTGGCGCAGCCAGAAGGACATGTGCGTGAGTTTGTTGATGAGGGGCCTGTGCTGGAGAATATGTTGGTCCAATTGCGTCGTCAGGTGAAGACGGCGGATCTGGTGGCCTATCTGGATACGATCCTGGCGGCCTTTCCCACTGCACATGAACCCGCTACACAGAAGCAGGAACGGTCCGAGACTGGACCAGCGCGTGAGGTGGTGACGCAGCCACTGATCCAACCGTTGCTTGATCCGTTGAGTGCGCGTGAGCTGGAAGTGCTGGAACTGTTGACGCAGGGTGCTTCGAACCAGGAGATTGCTCACCATCTGACCGTTACGATTCATACCGTCAAGCGGCATGTGAGCAATATTTTCGCCAAGATGGATGTGACTAATCGCACTCAGGCGGTTGCACGTTCACGCGAGCTTGGTTTCTTCAATAGAAATGAACATAGCGGAGAAAAAACGCAGTTTCACGCATAACTCTCGCGCTGTGCTGAAAGCATGTATGTAACCCCTCTGGCGCGTAGATGAAATCCGTTCAGATGCTGATCAGAAACAGATCAACATCTGAACGGATTTTTTTAGTGTGCGTATCTCATCTCTACCATTACGTCTTTTGTTGTGTTATACTAGTATCAATAATTTCAAATAACTAATCTGACATATTTAACCTGTGGTGGTGTTGTTTACATATTTGTCTTTATTCTATTCTGGTGTCATACCTATTGTGTAAAAGCCAGAAATGCATTTTAGAAAGAATGTAGAGGAGAGTAATTTTATACATGTCAGCAGATAGTTATTGGGGTGGTGAGGAATTACAGGAAGTGAAGCAGCAGTGGCTTCATCAGGGTAATGAGCTTGCCTTTTATGGGAATTTTGAAGGGGCTTTGCTCTCGTACGATCAGGCGATTGAGCTTGATCCCACCGATGTTCTGCCATATCATTCCAGGGGAGTGGTTTTAGGCAAACTTGGACGCTATGAAGAGGCTCTGGCTTCATTTGATCAGGTGTTGGCTCGTGATCCTGAGCGGTCCGTTGATTATTATGATAAAGGTCTTGCGTTGGAGTCGCTGGGGCGCTATGAAGAAGCTATTGCCGCGTATGAGGCGGTCTTACGCCTTGATCCAAAGAGTATTCTTGCGCTTGTCAATATAGGATTAGCGCTGGTGCATTTGCAGCGCTGTGAAGAGGCGATTGTGCGCTATGATCAGGCGTTGCTGCTGAGTCCAACTGATGCGGAGATCCATTATCTGAAAGGTTTTGCGCTAGGGGAGCTTGGTCGTTACGAGGAAGCGATTGCGATGTATGAGCGCGTGCATACCTTTAAGACTGAGCATGTCTATAGTTATACCTATCATGGGGTGGCGTTAGTGCTACTGGATCGCTGTGAAGAGGCTATTGCGCTCTATGATCATGCGCTGGCACTGCTCTCTGCTCCCGATGTGGCGATCTATCAGTGTAAAGGGGTTGCTCTGTCCCGCCTGGGGCGTCATGAGGAGGCGCTTGCGAATTTTGTGGTGGTGACGGAGATGCTGCCAGATGATCCTTTCGGCTATGTCAGTATGGGTGAGGAGTTAGCCAGTCTGGGACGCTATGAGGATGCGATTGCGGCGTTTTTACGGTCGCTGGCGTACGAGCGTAATGATGAAAACATCTATTATACCTATTACAATATGGGTGAGGCTCTGGTAAAACTGGGACGTTATGAAGATGCGATCATGATGTATGAAAATGTGCTGGAGTCCAATCCTGAGAACGCGGATATGTACTATAACAAGGGGCTGACGTTAGCACGGTTGCAACGCTACGAGGAAGCGGTTGCTATGTATGAGAAAGCTGTGGAGATCAGACCTGATGATGCCGATGCCTACTTTAACAAAGGGTGTGCGCTGGCCTCTCTGGGGCTGTATGAAGAGGCTATCAATGCGTATGATCGTGTGTTGTGTTTGAACCCTGGTACCAAAGATGCATATTACGCGAAAGGTGAGGCTCTGCTGAAACTTTATCCATATATTCCACCACTCGAATAAATAGAATGTTTCTTGCATATGCATTCTGCTCATGAATGCTTATTTCTGCGGAGGGGAGGCTGTGGCTGGCAGGGGAGTCTCACCAGCCACATGTCAGAAGTTGGGTGGTTCGCTTTTCCACATGTACATAGTGCGTGACAGCAGGCAGTTTCACGTTCGACCTTTGAGAGATCATGGTTGCTGCTTGCTGCCCACAAAGAGATTTCCACTGAGCAGTTCAACGTCTCTGCCTCTTTTTTTGTTACTCTGAGTTGACACGAGCAATATATCCAGTGACTGAAATAACAAGGATAATAAACTTGTAAAGTCTTTTTATGATTGCTAAATATCAGATACGGTTTTTTTGATAAGATTGTTGCACTATAATAATATTGGATAGCAAGCAGCTTGTAAATTGTGTGCTGAGCGAGTAAGCTATATGATAGATTTATGCATCAATACGGTACAAGGTTAGAATGAGGGATTTTAAGAGAGCGAGAAGATTTCTTTCTTTTTTATAGAAGAGTGTAAAAAAAGGGTAACAGATAATGGCAAATGATGAGCATCTGCAACGGTTTTTTCAGAGTCTAGATAAAGAATGGGATCAGTGGCGTGAACAAAACCCGGACATTATTCCAGATTTGAGTTCTGCAGATTTGACAAGGACACACGAAAGAATAAGATCAGAAAACATGCGTTATGCCAATCTGCGTCAATCAGATGGGAGTTTCGACACCTTTTTTATGATGGCTGATTTGAGTTATGCCAATCTTTTTCAAGCCAATTTATGTCGACATCATTTAGCAAGAACCAACTTTTCCTTTGCGAATTTGCAGCAAGCTGATCTTACCTTTGCTACTTCTGTAGGGGCCAATTTCCAGCATGCCAATTTGCGTTTTGCAACACTTGTTGGGACTGCTTTAGATTATGCTGACTTATGTGAAGCAGATTTGCGGTATGCAGGTTTGCGCGGAGCTTCTTTAACGAATGCTTCTTTAGAGGGTGCTAATTTTTCGTATGCTATTGCATGTGGTGTGAGAATGTCAGATGCAAAGTTTCATGAGACAAATTGTACTGGAACTGATCTGCGGAAAGCAAAGCTCAAAAATGTTGATTTAAGTAGCAAAAATGGCGTTATCCTGCGAAATGTCCGTTTGAGAGAGGCAGAATTGTTACAGGTTGATCTTAGTTACACGGATCTTCAAGAGGTTGAATTTGTACAAGCATCGTTTATTGATGTGAACTTACAAGGCGCGAACTTACAAGGCGCGAGTTTGCAGGGAGCGAACTTGCAGGGAGTGAATCTACAGGGAGCGAATTTGCAGGGAGCGAATCTACAGGGAGCGAACCTGGAGAGAGTGAACCTGGAGGGAGCGAATTTGCAGGGGGTCAAAAGATAACAGTAAACTATATGATGGATATATACATCCATAATATTCAATAATGAAATAAGATATTTTATTGAGAAAAAGAAGATATTTCTCTTTTTATTATAGAAGAATGTGAAAAAGGATAACAGGCAATGGCAAATGATGAGCATCTGCAACGATTTTTACAGAGTACAGATCAGGAATGGGAGCAGTGGCGTGAACAGAATCCAGACATGGCATTGGATTTGAGCCACGTCGATTTAACGAGGATAAATGAAAGAACGAGATTAACAAACATGCGTTTTGTCAATCTGTGTCAATCAGATGGGAGTTTTACCACTTTTTTGAGCGGTGCTGATTTGAGTTCTGCGAATCTTTTTCAAATAAACTTGTGTCATGCTGATTTAGATGAAACGAATCTTTCCTTTGCCAACTTGCAGCAGGCCGATCTGATGTTTGCTACTCTGTCACATGCCTCGCTTCATAATACTGATTTGCGTTTTGCAAAACTTATGGGTGCAGAATTTTCAGATGCGAATCTCGCCTATGCAAATTGTATGTATGCGGATATGCGTGGAGCAGAATTTGAGCGTGCTAATTTACAAGGGGCTAATCTCTCGTATATAAGTGCATGTAGTGTTACTATGTCAGATGGTAATCTCGAAGACGTGATCTTACAAGGTGCTGATCTAAGAGGGGCTTATTTAGATAATTGCGTGTTCCATACAAAACAACACAGAACGAACTTAACACAGGCTCGATTTGTCCATGCTTATCTTATGAAGTCTGATCTTCGCAATGTCGATCTTCAAGGGAGTGATTTGACATTTGCTCTATTAACGAATGCCAGGCTTGAAGAAGCGAATCTTTCGCATACCAACTTATTCAGAGCTGCTCTAAGAGAAGCCAATTTGCAAGGGGCTAACCTGACAGGAGCTAATCTACAGGGAGCTATTCTGGTAGATACCAATTTACGGGGAGCTAACCTGACAGGAGCCAATTTACAGGGAGCCAACTTGACGGACGCTCATTTAGATCAGGCTGATTTGACCGATGCTAATTTACAGGACATAGAAACAAATTTTAGAAATGACCTTGATGATTTTGATGAGTTTGATGCTTAAGCGAAATAGTTTTACCAGAATCTTTTGAGGAGTTCCGTTGCGAGAAAGACTCTGGACATTTGTGCAACTGTTGTCATCATGATGGTGTTGTTGCGAAGGTGGGAGGGTAGTAAGGCAGCCAGGTGATAGCAATCATTTAAGGTCATACAATGTACAATAGAATTATTTTAATTGGAACGATAGCAAAGCGTCCTGAAGAGATGTATGCGGTCGATGGACGTAGATTTGTCTCTCTTTTACTCACTGTGCCACTGCCTCCAACGTACTGGGGAGAGGTCAATGATTTGCGTGTGGGCCAGGAATTTACGCGGGGGCAGAGGAGTTTTTGGTGATTGGTCAAGATCCTGCATTGGTCGAAAGATGTTTGCGATCATTGCAAAAAGGAACTGTTGTATGTATTGAGGGAAGGCTTGTGCTGACATTATTACGTGGCAGAGAGGGACTTTTGCCGCTTGCAGAAATTCTTGCTCATGATGTCATTCCCCTTACTAACGTTGATAAACAATGATGCGTCCATGCTTCATATCATTCTTCTCATGCTCTAAAATATGGCTATGCCTGACATGTATTTGTCAGAGTAATTGTGGTGCCCTGAAAATCTGCAAAGTCAAGAATTACATCCGCTTGCTTCTTCACCCGGACTCATCAGGAACAGTATCTTTATAGTGATTTGACGACAAGTAGAGTAGCTTTTATCCCTGTGCTAGATCATTCGACAAGATCAAAGTTCATCAAAATTGATGAGGTTTTTCCTATAGATTGATGATGTGTTATGCACCTGAAACGACTAGAATTGAAATATCAAAACAAACACAGCTATGCATATATACATGCTACGCATGACATGATGTTTCAAATTTAGAAAGGTTTCTTTTTGTGTTGAAAAAACTTCTTCCATTTGCGTTACTTGCTCTCATTGTCGGTGCCCTCATTGCCTGCGGAGCCAGCGATAACACCGGTACGGCTGTTTCTTCTACAAACGCGAAAGCTGCTGGTTCTTCTCCCACCGCATCTGCGAGTTCACAACATTTCAAAGTTGGACAAACTGTGAAAGTTGGTGATACCTGGAATGTCGTTGTCAAGAGTGTGAAAGATAGTGCCGGTAGTCAATACCAGCAGCCTACAAAGGGTACCTTTCTGGAAATCCAGGTGCAGGCCACGAATATCAGCAATCAGGAACAGACATTATCCAGTCTGGCTGATTTTACCCTGAGAGATGATCAAGGCAATAGCTACACAGAAACGTTTCTGACGGATGATGCGGGTAACGCGATCAATGCTCCCGATGGCAAGGTGGAGTCTGGTTCTCCTATACAAGGCACATTTGTGTACGATGTGCCGAAAGCCACCAAATTCACCTTCGCGTTTGCTCCATCCCTGCTTTCAAGTGGTCAGACCACCTGGGATGTGAAAAGCTGATCACGTTTCATCGTGAACTTGTCAGCAAAACGGCGGATGGCCTCTACCAGATCTCTCTGTGAGGCTCATCCGCCTGCTGTTTTGCTGATGGTTGGAAGGGAGGAACCTATTATGGGACAACCACTAATGGGCGCATCATATCATTATCCTCATGTTCCAGAATATGGCAATGCCAGACATAGTTTCCTGTAAAGTCGGTAAATGGAGCCTCAATACGCGTAACCTGACCAGGATTCGCCCTGACGATGTCTTTGAGTCCTCTTTCATTCGGATCAGGTGGAAGCGCTGGACCCGTAAATACAAGCTGTTTGGTGGTGTTGTAGGCATTGACATCGAATGGCTGACGACTGAGCACATGGAATTGTGTCAGGTGTAAGTGAATTGGATGCGTATCGGCAGTCAGGTTGATCAAGTTCCAGATCTCGGTCGTGCCTCGTTTTACCACCTCGGTAGGCGTCGCAGCAAAAGGAAGCCCATCCAGCATTAATGAGACTGGCTTCCCATTCGTATACAGATTTTCGCCTAACGTTAAATTTCTGGATTTTACTGGTGGCTTCATCGGATGTGGTTGAGGAAGATATGGAGGTATTGAGCTTTTATCCGGGCCTTCAAGTGGTAAGGTGACGCGAAATTGCATGATTAACGGCAATTCCTGCCCACCTCCAGTTGGATATGGTGACGGAGCAGTGTTTGTCAGATTAATTGTGGCACCCTTAAAATTTGTAAAGTCAATTATCACATCCGCTCTCTCACCAGGACTCATCAGCAGTTGATTGAGCTCGACCGGCTGGGGCAGAAATCCTCCCTCGGCTCCAATCTGGATAAAAGGTTGCCCGGAACTCAATGCCAGTTGCAAGAAGCGTGAAGTACACCCATCAAGTAAACGGAAACGATATTTCCTGGGTGCCACTTCCAGATACGGCCAGATCTT
>DATJIE010000012.1:0-38781 GCA_035493535.1 Dictyobacter sp. | reverse complement strand
GCTCAGCAGTCAATGACGATAATGGTTGGGAAAATGCGGTACAATTCATGACAGAGACTCCTTTATGCTGGGATGAAATGTGATGTTTCCATCTTATCAGCTTTGGGAGTCTCTCGTCTCAGCAATAATTTTCAGACCCTGAGCATATTAAGGGTTCGATGTACGGGCGAGGGAGCTTTCAGTTATTACGCCAACGAGTGCTTCTCTCAACTGTATAGCTGAGCACGACAAGTGCGACTTGTCGTGCTCAGTATATACCAGTACGAGCTTCACATGGTCTGACAACACGTCAAAATACATTTGAACGTGTGGAAAAGCATGTTTGTCCTGCCAGCACGGTTCATTGCCTCTCAGCGTTTGTCTTCCGTCTGATGATCTGAATTGCTGAGCACGACAAGTGCGGGAGAACCCCGGAAATGGGTACTTGACATACTCTTTTTAGGCAGCGTCTGCACCTCTTCTTTTTCCTTCGTAAGAATTTTGAGAGAAGCGTACGCTGCCTTTCGTTTTTGTCTACCAATTGGATAAAGTCTACCTCAGAGAATCCTGGACACGAACGGAATCTTGCGGACCAGGAAAGCGAGCGCGAAGCAGAGCGGAACCCCAATCAGGGCAGCCAGAGCGAATTTGAGCAACGCCTCAAGATGGACTCCACGCAATGCGAGCGCTAGCAGGACAATCACAGGAATATGGATAATATAGACGGTAAAGGCCTGCTGAGAGAGGGAGTTGCCAAAGTGGGTCTGGCGATTGAAGAAGCGGCGGAAGAAGGTGAGAAGAGCCAGGCATATCCCCACAGAGAAGGTGCTATCCCAGAGCGCATACGCCGCGGACTGCACAGTTCCGTGACCCAAAAAGGCTTCCCCTGCGGAAAGCGCCAGGGGAACAAGGACAATCGTCGCCGCAAGTGCGACCACGAACCCCACTGTTCCCATCGAGCCGGGAATGGTCTGGAACCAGTTTCGCCGAAAGCAGATGATCCCAAGGATGAAGAAACTCAAGTACTGCGGCAAATACGCGAGCGTCGGAAACCCGAGGATCGGTATAGACATGCCTATAGGCACCATCGTGCGCATCAGGAAGCTCAACGCCGCCAGTACCAGGATGAACAGGCCCACGGCCAGGTAACTTGGCGGACTGAAGGCGCGCCCGGCAGAATTTCCCCTGGCACGTCTCGCCTGCCTCCAGATGACGTAACCCAGGCCAAAGAACAACAGCATCTCCGCAAACCAGAGCGGGCCCACGCCGAGCGCGAGGGGGAATTTTTGCCAGGTAAACGGAGGCATCACATGGAACACGTCTGCTGGCGTCGGACTCAAATAGGGGCTGATAGACGCAATGGGACTGAGCACCAATACATAGACGACTAGAGGGATGCCTAGACGCAGCAGGCGATCTTTGAAGAAGGCTCCGGGTCCCTTGCGATCAAAGGATCCGGGCGTGAAGTACCCGGAGATCAAGAAGAAAAGGCCCATAAAGTAGGACTGATTGATAAGCACGAACGCTGTAAGCACTCCCCCCGCCAGGGTGTCTCCGGCACCAGGAGATTCCACATAGTAGAACACGGTAACAGCCCCATAGATCACGGCAAGATGGTGCAATACCACCAGGATCGTCAACGCGGCCCGCAGGTGGTCGAGAAAAAAGAGGCGCACTCGGCTGGTTGCCTGAGATACTGGCTGAACTGAGATTGTGTCTCTCACCACACGCTCTGACGTGGTTTGTTCTGGGAAAGATGACATCAGAGATTTTTCCTTTCGGAGCGGAAGAACATTTCATTCTTTTGTTCTGGAAGAGGTCTCTCTTCCTCACGCCGAGTATAGCTGAGATGAGCCGCGTGCACATGTGTTGTCAGTCCTAAAGAAGGGCCTATTTCTGGAGCATGCAGCAGGGCATAGATCTATGACCTACGTCCTAGATCCTGGTCAGCACCACTATGACTGGAGACACTAGTATTCTGTCATTGTTCAATTGATGGGTAAAGGCGTTTGAGCTTGATGCGTGCATCAGCGGTGGTAAAACGCCAGTTGATCGTCACTTTTGCTTGGTTGCGCTCACGTTGCCAAGCATCCACCTGAGCGGCAAGGGCCTCTCTGGTTAGAAAGCGATCAGACAAGCATTGACGCGCTAAGATGGACAGTTCGATCTCGGCCATATTCAACCAGCTCCCATGCTTGGGCGTGTAGTGGATTTCCAGTTTCTCGGTCAATCGGTGGGCCTCAGCTGGTTCAAACGTCTCGTAAAACGAAGAGGGGGTATGGATTGAGATTGTCCATCACCAACACAATCTTCTTCGCATGGGGATACTGGACGTCAATGATCTCGCGCAAAAAGAGCACCCAATCCTTTTTCGTGCGCTGCTTGCTCACACGCACCTGACAGGCTCCGGTTTCGGGTTCCATCGCCACAAACACGCTACACACTCCTTTCCGTTCGTACTCATAATCGATGCGTTCGGGTTCACCCGTTTCCATCGGGATCGGCTCACGAGTATGGGCCAACACTTGTTTGCTTCCCTCATCCATGCAGATCTTCGGAAACTGTGGATCATAGGGACGCTGATACACCTCCAAAACGTCTTCCATCCGATACACAAATGCAGCATTGGCTTCTGGTGGAATGCAAAATTGCTGTTTTAGCCACGGTTTGAGTTCATTTTTTTTAGAGTCACCCAGACCGTTTGATGGCTGATCTGATCCACATACCCCAGTTGCACCAGCTTGTCGGCCAGCAGTCGCATCGTCCAGCGCTTTTGCCCTCCTTCTGCCTGGCTGCAAGCCAGCGTCACCAGGTGGGCTTCCAGTTCCCCATCCATTTTCCGCTGCTTTGGCCGTTCCGGTTGGGGACGCCGCACCAGGGCATCAAGCAGCCCCCCGTCCAGAAAGCGTTTGCGCACTCGTTCCACCGTTGTTCTTCCCACCATGAGCGCATCGGCGATCTGCTCATCGGTCCAACCTGGCCCGAAGCTTCCCTGATCGGTTTTCAGCAAAATTCTCGCGTGTGTCTGGCTACGAGCTGATTCCTTCCCTCCCATCAGCATGTTTTCGAGCATCTGACGTTGCTCTGCGTTTAAGTGGACGGTATACTTTTTCATGGAGCCTCCTTGAATAGATCTGTTTCGTTGGTCTTTCAAGGATACTCCTTCTTCTTCAACTCATCAAATCACGGATGACAAAGGACTATAATCCTTTGCATTCCCACTTCATAGGAATTTACGAACAGAAAAAAAAGATGCTCTATCTACCAGTAAATCAAGATGTACTATCATCCAAAAACAAATAGACACATCTGATATCATGTGATACAATGCTAGGCAGCATGGCTCAACAATATTTGTGGGTGCATTGATGGGAGAATATTTAACAGTTCACGATATCGCCACCAGGCTTGAAGTGACTACCGATACCGTACGTCGCTGGTTACGTATGGGAGATCTAAAAGGAACATTATTTGGACGGGCAGGGTATCGCGTCGAAGAACAAGAATTCCGTCTTTTTATGTATAGACGCGGCAGTAAATTCCCATCAACATCCCCGCTACTACAAACCGAACCACTTCCCCGGGCGGATACAGTTGAATTAAACGTAGCTTCGCTCTCTTCTCCATCCAATACTCAAATCACTGATCTTGTACATGATGCGGTTATTGTACGTGATCTGCTTCATATGATCAAATCATGGAATCGTGCTGCGGAACAGCTCTATGGCTGGCAAGCCCAGGATGCCATCGGACAAAATGCATCTATGCTCCTGCAAACTGCCTTTCCCACTTCACAAGAAGAGGTCGAGATACAACTCCTTCAGCATGGCTACTGGGAAGGAACACTCCAGAACACACATCGAGATGGTCACATGGTAACTGTGCAAAGTCGGCAGATGCTCCTCCGCGATGAACAGGGACACCTCTCAACTATTCTGGAAATACATCACGATATCACACTCCCAAAACGCTTAGCAGATGAAAAACACATCCTCGCTGAATGTACACGCATTCTCCTCTCCGCGACCGATACAACCACAATGCTCCAACACATCGCGAAACTGGTCGTTCCCACACTGGCTGATTTCTGTTACTTTGATCTGCTCCAGACACAGAATACACTGCAACATATTAGCTGGAAATGTGGAGAAACATCTACTGAAGACACCCACGCCATATCCTGGCTTGTCCCAACTTTTGAGACCCTCCCACATCCCATTAGCTATGTGCTCAAAAATGCGCAACCTTTGATCGTACCAGTCACTGATGAAACGTATCTAGAGCAGACCGCAACGACTCCTGAATACACCGAGTCGATCAGTTCATTGCAGGCGTGCTCACTCATCACTGTTCCACTGTTGCTCAACGCACATCCACATGGCACACTGACTTTTGGCTATACGACATGTTCCGGGCGCCATTACACACGAGAAGACCTGACATTACCCCTGACGCTGGCTGATCTTATCGTTCAGACTATCGACAGGATAAAGACATCTACAGAACAGCAAAAAGCACAGCGACAGGCCGAGACACAGCTACGTGAGATAAGCACACAGCAGGCACGCCTTGAGTTTGCCCAGGCAGTCAGTAAAATTGGCACCTTTGAATGGGATGTACAGACGGATACGCTCTTCTGCACACCAGAATTAGAGGCACTCTACGGTCTGAAACCCGGTAGCATTACAAACGCACAACAATGGTTCCAGTATATCGTTCCAGCAGATCGTGCAGCGGTTGAACACGTCATACACACAACACTTCAAACAGGCAATTCATATACGATGGAATTCCGCATCCTCCATCCCGACAACTCCCAACACTGGATTCAGTCCAAAGGCAAAGTACTTACCGATCAAGTAGAACATTCTCTGCGTATCATCGGCACCAATAGCGATATTACCGCGCAAAAACAGGCTGAAGAGTCCGTACAACCATTCGCTTCACTGATTGAAAACAGTGTTGACTTTATCAGCATCACGACGCTAAATGGCAAATTACACTATCTCAATCAGGCTGGCTGTTCGCTCGTAGGCTTAACGGATCTTGATGAGGCACGCACCAAAACTATTTTTGAGTTTCTTCCTGAACAGTATCGTGAACTTTTCACAGAGATTATTCTCCCCTCCGTCATCAGCGAGGGGCGCTGGGAAGGCGATCTACACTTACATCACCTGGTATCCAAACAAATGATCCAGGTCCACCAGACTATTTTCACCATTGCCCATCCCCAAACAGAGAAAACGATGCTTGCCCTGATTGCGCACGACATTCATGAACAGAAAGAGCTTGAGCAACGACGGGATGCGTTCATCAGTATGGCAAGCCATGAATTACGTAATCCGTTGACCACAATTCAAGCCAATCTACAACTGGCTGAACGCCGTGTGAAGGGACTTCTACAACAAAGTAATGATCAGTTTCCCCAGGTGCAAAAGACAGCCAACGATACCCTGGCCCTCGTTGAACGAGGACTCCGACAGGTCAAAGTCATGAACCGTCTGATTGGGGATCTGTTGGATGGCACGCGTATCCAGGCCAACAAACTCAATCTTTTTATTGACGAATACGACCTGATTCCGATTGTACGTGATATTGTTGAAGATCAGCGCCAGATCTCCCAGCGGCGCACCATTACCCTGCACATCGCTGAAACACAGGAACCACTTTATGTACTGGCCGATAAAGATCGTATCGGTCAGGTAATCAGTAATTATCTGACCAACGCGTTAAAATATTCTGCCGCAAGTGCCTCAGTCACTGTGGGTATCGAAGATGAAGGTCAGGCAGCTCGTGTCTGGGTACGAGATCAGGGTCCAGGGCTATCATCAGAACAACAGCAGCACGTCTGGGATCGCTATTATCAGGCCCGAGGGATTGCTGGTCAACAGAGTGAAGGGGTCGGTCTTGGTCTGGGGCTTCACATCAGCAAAATGCTCATTCAGAGACATGGTGGCACAGTAGGTGTCGAAAGCACCCCCGGACAGGGTTCAACCTTCTGGTTCTCCTTACCACTGGCAAACACGATGGAACATTAACCTCCCCATGCATATAAAACACAAATGCCCTGGCAAAAAGAGCCAGAGCACCCGTCAGTAAACACTGAATTTCAGCGCGACACAAACTTATACCCGATGTTGATGCGCCCAGAAATCTAAGAGATCGCTCTTGGTGATAATCCCCTCTAACATATCGCGATTCATAATCGCAACAGCAGAAGTATGATCACTAAAGAATGAATAAGCATCACGAGCCAGAGCATCAGCAGGAAGTGTCGGGAAAGGAGCACCTTGAATTTCACCAACAGCCAGCGCATCCAGAGGTTCACCACTGGCAAGACGGCGCAGCAACAGATCTTCCGTCAAACTCCCAATCATCTCACCATCAGCCATCACCGGCGTTTGACTGATACCATAACGGCGCAATAACTCGACAGCATCAGCCACAGAGTCAGTCGGATGCACACTCACCACCAGAGGCATACTCTGCGTATGAGTACGGCGGTACGTCAGCACATCACGCAGGGTGGGTTGCTCACTCTCAGCCAGAACCAGCATATCATTCTCACGCATCCAGGTATCGTTATACTGTTTTGAGAGATAGCCACGTCCAGTATCTGGCAAGAGAATAACAACGATATCATTCGTGCTCAAATTCCGGGCGTACGTCAGACCAGCCGCCAGCGCGGTACCAGCGGAACCACCGGACAGAATACCTTCTTCACGAGCAAGACGGCGTGCCCAGTAGAAGGATGTGCGATCATCAACACGAATAACCTCATCAACTACTGTGGGATCATAGTTTTTCGGGAACTCGTCCATGCCAATGCCTTCAACTTTGTATGGCTTTGGCGTGTCACCAGAATAGACAGATCCCGGCGGATCAGCACCGATGATCTTAATATCAGCATTCTGCTCTTTCAAATAACGTGCCGTACCTGAAATAGTACCGCCAGTGCCAATACCAGCGACAAACGCGGTAATGCGCCCGGCTGTATCGCGCCAGATTTCAGGGCCAGTGGACATATAATGACTGGCAGGGTTTGCGGGATTAGCGTATTGATCCGGACAACAAGCGCCCGGAATCTCTCTTGCCAGACGATGTGCAACATTTTTGTAATGCTCAGGAGACTCATGCGTGACGCTTCCGGGGCAAATCACCACTTCAGCACCGTACGCCCGTAACAGGCTCCGCTTCTCTTCGCTGGCTTTATCGGTCATCACAAAAATACAGTGGTACCCTTTTATTGCTGCGGCAATAGCTAAACCATGACCGGTATTTCCGCTGGTCGGCTCCACAATTGTGCCACCCGGTCGCAATAAGCCCTGCTTTTCGCAATATTCAATAAGATTAGGCCCGACACGATCTTTTACACTCCCACCCGGATTCAGCATCTCCATTTTCACAAAAACTGTTGGTGGAACATCATTCGCGATGCGGTTCAAACGCACCAGAGGCGTGTTCCCAATGGCTTCGAGGGCTGAATTTAAATAACGAACCTCACCCATAGCTGGCTCTGTTTTCTCTTTTTTCACTCTGTTTACCTCATTGAGGTGACTTTACACCTGCCATCAACAAAAATCCCTTGACGCAACTTATTCTAGCCTGGACAGAAACGCATCATTCCTCAACAAACGCTTGTTACAATCAAATTGTTATTTTTACCACAGAACAGGCGCAAAGCGTTCTAAGACATACAATCTAGCTTTCAGTATAGCATATGACCCGGATATCATTCTATAGGTGGAATCAGCACAACCGCTTTGCAAAAAAATCAAGCAAGCAGCAATGAGATATCCCGACACATTCCTCTGTGTTATTTGCATTCTTCCTGATTTTCTATTATGATGCTGTTGAGTATACTATTCATCTACACATCACTTCTCTATGACGACCACTTCACATGCTGTGTGCTGTGCAACCACAAGGCAATCAAGCCGAGAAGAAGGTGTCCAATCAACAAAGAACATCACCATATGGATACGAAAGGTTCTACTTTTCCATGTTCTCTGTCAAACGCTATCTAGCTGATCTCATTCTGTTAAGCATAACTATCATATGGGGTATCACATTCGTATTAATCCAAAATGCTATCACGATATTTCCACCATTTGCTTTCATGGCAATACGCTTCGGTTGTGCCTCGTTGATCTTACTTCCCTTTATCTTTGGCAAATATGCTTTCCGACCAGCAACGTTCCATATCCGTAAGACTGATCTCTTTCATGGATGTGTCCTTGGCATTCTGCTCTTTCTGGGCTATGGATTGCAGACGTTTAGCCTGCTCTATACAACACCGGGAAAATCTGGCTTCTTAACAGGCCTTTCGGTTGCGCTGGTGCCTCTCTTCTCATTCTTTGTCTTGCGCCAACGCCCATCTCTTTCTGCTATAGGCGGCATTGTGCTGGCTTGTATCGGCCTGTATCTGCTCTCTTTTATCCATCTTAACGCGATTAATCACGGCGACATCTATGCGCTCCTGTGCGCCATTGCCTTTGGACTGCAACTGGTCTACACAGGAAAATACACCCGGAACAGCGCGACAGAAATATTGGTGATTGTACAATTTATTACGGTGACCATCCTGAGTATGATTGCGACGGTGCTATTTGAACCCTGGAAAGATATCGCCCATCTGCATGTCATTCTGCAACCGGAGATTCTTATCGCAATATTCATAACAGCGGTATTTGCGACCGCACTCGCCTATCTGGCGCAGACCCAGATTCAGGAATTTACGACTCCAACCCATGTCGCCTTAATCTTTGCGGCTGAACCAATCTTCGCGGCACTCGCAGATTACTTTGCCAACCACCATGTACTCGGAGTACCTGCCTTCTTTGGTTGCGTGCTGATCTTCTGTGGCATGCTCTTATCCGAGTTAAAGTTTTCCTTCCAGAAAAAGACAGCGCCAGACACTGCCCTATAAGTCTATTACTTCTGTGCTACAACAAAAGAGGGCACATGTGCTGCCCTCTTCCATCCACAAGTCTACTGATCTACAACATGACGTTGCCCATAGCAGTCGCCCACGGCTCTTGATCACCATGAATAAGATCCGGGTTCGTCTGCTTCAGGCGAGCCAGTTCAGCAACAAGGCGCTGCAAAGGAACCAGTGCAACAAACGGTCTGACAAGGTATGGCACTGCTGGAAACTGCAATACTTCATCCGCACTCCCGCAGGCGATTGCGTATACCCCCAATTCCTGACAAAGCGTGCGCAAGGAGACGGTACGCCCACCATCATCATGTGCAGGTGTGATGGTGATTGCTGCCATGCCCTGACGATATGCCGCCGGTGGCCCATGCAAGGCGTTCTCGGTATCCATGCCTTCAGCCCATGTATAGGTGCCTTCTTTGAACTTTAAGGCAATCTCCTCCGCAGTGATGGCATCAAGACCAGAACCAGTGATCAGTAATGGTTCATATGCCTGCAACTGCTCCGCCACCTCAACTGGCGCGGGTTGCGCCAGAACCTGATCGATTGCCCCCGGCACAACCGTTAATGCATCAAGAAGTTCTTTGCCACGCTCACCAACCAATCTCCCAACAAGATGCGCTACTACATATAACGCACTGCTATAAGAAACTGTATGCGTACCAGCTTTCTCACCCGGACACGTCCGAATGGTTATATCGGCAACTTGCTCTGGCGCTTCTTCACCAACAACCGCGATGGTTGTTGCGCCAACCTGTCGCGCACGCATGAATACCTCTGTGGGAAAACGCTTTGTACCACGATGACTGACCACAATGATCTGATCTTCCTGGTGTAAAGGCGCATACAGGGCAAGGTCATGCGCACTTAATGCCAATGGCCTGATAGCTCCTTGAGAAAGGATACGCGCCCAATCCGCCGCGATACGACAGGCATGTAGTGATGTACCAATCCCGGTAAAATAGATGGGACGACTGGCATCCAATTGTGGAACGACTATACGCTGTTGTAATAAACGTAACGCCTCCGATTGCGCGGCAATTTGCTCGTCCAGGGCAAAATAATGCATACGATCACTCCTCTCTTAACCAATTGATTCTGTTTACGTTACCGCCTGACAGCAGTATAAAGAAATGATGGTATTGTGATAAGCGCCACTTTCTACTACAATAACCATACCACTTTATCAAAGTGTAAAAACATTCTCTACTTTTGGCTATAAGAATATTGTTCTCTAAATAAAGGAGGCATGACTGAATATAATGTCGAAACACGTTTCAGGCACGCTATTGCTTTCGTTTCCGCTCGATCCAGCGGCAACAAAGCCATTCTATCAACAAATCTATGATCATCTGCGGGAGGCTATTCTTAACGGCAGTTTACCTGCTGGCAGTCGTCTCCCCTCTACACGTCTGCTCGCTCGCAATCTGGGTGTCTCCCGCACCACGGTGCTGGTTGCTTTTGAGCAGTTACTCTATGAAGGATATATTCGTGGTTCTACTGGCAGTGGCACCTATGTAGAAGATGTATTACCTGACGAATTGCTACTTTCTTCCTTGCCCACGACACAATCACAACATAGCGCACAAGACATACAACCGTTCGCAGGCCTATCTCAACGTGGTCAGGTCATCGCGTCCACTACGGTCGCGCCCAACCAGGACTGGGACCCCCAGATCGTTAATCGTGCGTTTCGTCCAGGCATTCCCGCGCTCAATGAATTCCCCTGGAAACAATGGTCACAATTAGTCACCAGACTCCAGCGCACAATACCACCAGAACTGTTCAGCTATAGCGATCCAGCGGGCTATCTGCCACTACGACGCGAAATTGCGGCCTACGCCCACGCCGCTCGCGGTGTACACTGTAGCGCGGAACAGGTAATTATTGTCGCTGGCTCACAACAGGCAATCAATCTGGCTGCTCAACTCTTACTCGATCCAGGGGATGAGGTCTGGATCGAAGATCCTTGCTATCTGGGTTCACGGAGCGCGTTACTGAGTAATGGCGCACATTTGCTGCCAATCCCGGTCGATAGGGACGGGATCGATGTCACCTATGGTATTATCAACCATCCGAGCGCACGTATGGTATATGTGACACCCTCACATCAATATCCTCTGGGGGCGACGATGAGTCTGGCACGTCGGCTGGCCCTTTTGCGCTGGGCACAACGCACAGGAGCCTGGATTCTTGAGGACGATTATGATGGAGAATATCGCTATACCGGACATCCCCTTGCATCACTACAGGGATTAGACCGCTCCGAACGTGTTCTCTACCTTGGCACATTTAGCAAGGTGCTCTTTCCAGGGCTAAGGCTCGGCTATTTAATCGTGCCGCCAGTGCTGGTTGATGCCATGAGCGCAGCACACGCGACAGCGGATCGCCAATCGCCGATCTTCGCTCAATGTGTCCTCACTGACTTCTTCACTGGTGAACATTTCTCACGCCACGTTCGACGTATGCGCTCGTTATACGCGGAACGGCAAGCTATCCTGGTAGAAGCCGCCGAGCGCTCATTAAAAGGCTACCTCACCCTTCCTGCTGCTGAATCTGGTATGCATCTGGTGGGAACACTGCCTGCACAGGTAGAGGATACAGAAGTGCTACGCATAGCAAGCAAGTACAACGTCGTGGCATCCCCACTTTCCCGTTACTATCTCCACCAGCCAGCGCAACAGGGACTGATACTTGGTTACACAGCATTTGATGAGCAACAGATCCGTCATGGCATCCAGCATCTGGCACAGGCATTTGCAGATTTGCCTCGCTAAGATGAGCAAAAATTCATACATATCAATCTACGCCTTCTTATACTTTCCCATCGTGCAACACGAAAAATTCAATGGATCAGTTTGCACTTGCAGCCGAAACTTTGATACACTAACGATTATTCGGGGCAAGGCGTGTCGGGCAGATGCTCAAACGTGAGCATTACCACCATTGTTGTTGAAGGCACGGCTTTTAACAGGTAAAGAACATGCCCCAAAGGAGAACAATCATATGACCATGATGATGAGCAGGAAAGCCCTGGAAGATTATGGTTTGGTGAATTTACACACTATCCATTGGAATCTTCCTCCTGCTACGCTTGTCGAGCACGCATTGGCGCGTAAAGAGGGCATATTAGCCGCGAACGGAGCGTTATGCGCAACCACAGGAGAACACACCGGACGCTCGCCAAAAGATAAATTCATCGTTTCTAATGACGACCTTGACGAGAAAATATGGTGGGGTGAAAATAATCATCCAATGTCGCAGGAGACATTTGACGCCATTCGTCAAAGTCTGGCCGATTACTTGCAAGGCCGTGATGTCTACGTGTTAGATGCTGCGGCTGGCGCTGATCCTCACTATCGCATCCCCGTTCAGGTCATCACAGAACTGGCCTGGCATAACCTTTTCACCCAACAACTCTTCTTACGTACCTCAGAAGATGACCAGACCACTAACCACCCTGGATTTACCATCCTGTGTGTTCCACATTTTCGCCCCAATCCACGTGTTCACGGAACGCGCACCGATACGGCAATCATTATTGATTTCAAAGAACGTCTGGTGTTGATCGCGGGCACCGAGTATGCAGGTGAGATGAAAAAATCCATCTTTACTGTACTGAACTTTTTGTTGCCGGCAGAGGGCGTGTTACCAATGCACTGCTCCGCGAATGTTGGACCCAATGGTGATGTGGCCTTATTCTTTGGCTTATCCGGCACCGGGAAAACAAGCCTCTCCGCTGATCCTGCACGGCGCCTGATTGGGGATGATGAACATGGCTGGGGTGATAACGGTATCTTCAATTTTGAAGGTGGCTGTTACGCCAAGTGTATTCATCTCTCGCAGGAGTTTGAGCCTCAGATCTGGAACGCGATCCGCTTCGGTTCCGTCTGTGAGAATGTTGTCTTAGATGACAAAACGCGTGAACCTGATTACGCTGATGCAACACTGACAGAGAACACGCGCGTGGCGTATCCTATCGATTATATTGATAATGTCATTCCTTCAGGTATGGCTGATCACCCCCAGGCAGTCATCTTCCTCTCCGCCGATTCCTTCGGTGTACTCCCCCCCATTTCACGCCTGACAACAGAACAGGCCATGTATTATTTCCTCTCTGGTTATACCAGTAAGTTAGCTGGTACAGAGTCAGGTGTAACAACACCACAGGCCACTTTTAGCTCCTGCTTTGGGGCAGCTTTCTTACCCTTGCGACCCGGTGAATATGCGAACCTGTTACGTGAACAGATCGAGAAGCATCATGTCCGCTGCTACCTGATCAATACTGGCTGGACAGGTGGTCCGTATGGCGTCGGGAAACGCATCAATATCGACTATACACGGGCGATGGTACGGGCCGCAATTAATGGCGAAATCGAACAAGCTGATACTGTCATAGACCCGATCTTTGGCTTACGTGTTCCGACAACCTGCCCGGATGTGCCTGCAACAATGCTCTGGCCTCGTAATACGTGGTCAGATGAAAATGCATATGACAGGCAGGCAACAGAACTGGCTGGGTTGTTCAAGGAAAATTTCAAACAATTTACCGTACCTGGAGAGGACGTAAGGAAAGCCGGACCACACTGAGAATCTGGTAGGCTTCGCTGAAAAAAATCGAGGCACCAGCTAAGGATATATATCCTTGCTGGTGCCTCAGCACGCTCCAAACACTTCTTACGCGCTGGCATCCGGACCTTTATCTTCCTGAACACGATCCATCGAAGTCGCATCTAATTTTGTGAAACTCGCATACCAATCATCAAATTTCTGCTGATGTTCGGGTAACCACGCGACATACGCGAGAGCTACAGCCTCACATTCACCATCGCGCTCACCACCAAGATACTCAACTTTCGCCCAGTACGGATTTTCCGCATAATCTGGACGATACGGATACTGTACTATTTTTGCCTGACGCTCAATTCTCCCATCCAATACACGCACAACCTGTCCCGGCTGCAAATTATACTTCGCCATAATGCCACCTTTCATATGAATGAGCCAATATTCCCCACACATGCATGCCCCACAAAACACATGAATAGCACACCACACAAACCCCATCTGAGGACGAAAAAAATGGAAACAATGAAGAATACTATCTGTAGATAGGCACCCCTTATCAATAAGATGAAAGATTGTATTTCTATTGTAGACGCTGCGGGCTACACTTTTCTGCGTAACATTTTCTCTCGCTCTGCTGAGAAAGCTCCCCACAAAATAGTGTACTATTACAAAATCATACCAGATCTCGTCGATAGGAAACCTCTTCTCGCATCATGGTAAATCCAAGCGAGCGGTAAAGTTCCAGCGTCTCAGGATCTTCGCCCCAGGCTTCAAGTTCCAGTGTGACTGGATGTTGTGGTAATAACCAATGAATGGTGGTTAGCAGCAACGGAAGAGCAAGTCGGGCATCACGATAGTCGGCGGCTATGCCAGGAGCATCAATGAGAGCAGTCGGTACGCCACGTTCGCTGGTCAATTCTTCGCTCAGATCAGCTCGACAGGTACCAGCGATACTGCCATCAGGAGCAAAGAGCAGAAATATTCCGGCATGATTCAGGTCGGGAAGGAAGCGTCCTACTTCTTCCTGCGTCGTCTGATTATGACCCCAATATCCTTCATAACAACAATTTGACGCTTCTGTATAGAGTTCTAGCCGCTCAATCTGATCATAACTGCGAACGGTAAACCCCTGGGGAAAAACTGGCTCAGGAACGGACGCCACAGGGGAAAGGTTCAGGCGAGTATAAGCTGAAATCGGCTCAAATCCATGCTTGCGAACGAAGAGATCAGCCTCTTTGTTCTGAATAGGAACATAGACCCGAAGGGATCGCACTGCACGTTCAGCAGCAAGTTCAAGCAGGCGAGCAAAAAGCTGATCACCAATACCCTGACGCCGCCATGAAGGATGCACAACAATGTAGATATCGGCGTTATCTTCACCTAACAATTTCTGGATCGTACCATATGCAACCAGAGAAATACCATCCGCCAGGGTAACAACCAGATTATTTAGCGCTGGATCTCGCCGGGTCCAGGTAATCTGCTCTCGTAACGTTGCTTCAGTTACCAATTCGCCCGTGTGATCAACCCGTTCAGCAGCTTGAAACAAACCAACCAGAGCGGATAAATCGTCTTGCAAACGAAACCCACGATAGATCAAAGTATTATCTGATTCTTGCATTGGAGACACTCCCTCTGTCATCTGTCCAGATCAAAGATCACCAATCTTATCGATTGGACGGACATTACAACTTATCTCTATTCGTCCAAAAACTAGCAGCGTTCGTCCGCAACCCACCAGAATCGCTGTGAGAAAAATGTTTGATGAAAACCATAAAAAAGTAGATTACAGCTCCGACAATCGAGCCAAATAGAATAACAATCGCCCAGAGGATCCTTGCTGGCGTATTCAGGCTTTTATTGCTGAAGCAATCAATCAACATACCAATCCAGACAATAGTAAAGAGTAAAATCAACCACTCAGCAGAGTGAGCACCAAACATACTTTTATCTTCCTTATACAGAATACAGATACAGGATTAAACATAAGATACATTCATTCACATGCAGGACAAAGTATTCACATACACCAACTTTTCTTTGCTTTTATCTGAATATTATCATAAATAATTATTTTAATCTATATATTCTATTCTATTATTACACTTTCATCCAAATAATATCTTGTATCTTTACTTAATATTTACGCATTATTGCAAATGTAATAGCTCCTCTTGACAAAAGATCGTTACCGTCATCAATCCTTTGCCGGTTACAGAGGGGGGGGTATCAACTTTTTATAGGGGGGGGTGTTAACTTCTTGATAGGGGGGCAATTTCCTGGCAGGCATCTCAACTTTTCATAGGGGGTATCAACTTTTTATAGGGGGGGGATATTAACTTCTTGATAGGGCATCTCATCCTCTTATAAGGAAGGGCCACCTTCCTTCAGAGGGGCGTCAACTTTTTAATACCCCCCCTATAAAAAGTTGATACCCAAAGCGAATTCGAATTCGAATATAATAATTATTATATTAATATTAAATATTATATATAACTCGAATTCGAATTCGAATTCGTTAGATCCATCAATAGAAATATTTATACTAAAATCTGTATCCCCTATCAAAATATATATTCACATATGACAATGCAAGCAAGAGTGTTTTTTACCTTGCCTTCATTCATGATCATCTCTATCATTTATGCTCTTTTTTCAATGTACATGCATAGCTTCAAAATCTCCTTTTTTCACTATTTCACCAAATTTTTACTGAGGATAGGGCAAATGCTTCAGTTTGGGTCTACAATTATAATAAAAGTAGAACTATCTCCACCATAGGCGGTGGTTGTCTGGCAATGGAACAGATAGAAGCAAGGAGGTAGCCATGTCATCGAATTCTTCTTTCCAAAAGCACGTCCCTCTCGCTGATAGTGATCGTAGTTCTATCCCCGCGCACGCGACCCCTCTGACGCCTCATCCTCAAGCAGACGAGGAAATAATTGACGTAACCATCAGACTTCGAGCCACCAATCCTTTTACCGAGCAGGAGATTGACGCACACGCGATCTCTGGTCAACCGCCCATCGCTGAGGACATCCTTCGCGCACGGTATGATGCCAGTGCAGAGGATATGGACCTGATACGACGCTTCGCCGACGCCTATAATCTCACTATCGATGAAAGTCGCACCAGTGCTCAGGAGCGCAAAGTTGTCGTACAGGGAACCGTCGCAGCCATCAGCAAGGCGTTCAAAACGCAACTTCACCATTATGAACAGCAGGGACACTGCTTTCGCGCTCGCACAGGACCACTCTCCATCCCAGGTGAACTTGAACAGTGTGTGACAGGTGTTTTTGGCATAGATAATCGCACCCAGGCGCACATTTACGCGGTACAGGCAGCAACCAGCGCCGTTGTAAAACCTCTCTCGGTACCGCAGATAGCGCAACTCTATGAATTCCCAACCCAGGTCAATGGTACAGGTCAGACTGTCGCAATCATTGAGCTGGGTGGTGGCTATCAGACCTCCGATCTACAGGCATACTTCAAATCCATCAACGTCCCGATGCCACAGGTCATCAGTGTTTCGGTGGATGGTGCCAAAAATACCCCTGGTCAGGATGCTGATGCCGAAGTCGTGCTCGACATCGAAATTGTCGGCGCGGTTGCTCCCGGTTCACGCATCGTGGTCTACTTCGCACCGAATACTGATGCGGGCTTCTTGAACGCGATCACAGCAGCGATCAACGATAAAACCTATAACCCCTCGATTATCTCCATCAGTTGGGGCGCACCGGAAGCAGCCTGGACATCACAGGCGCTCAATCAACTGAATCAGGCATTTCAAGAGGCCACGCTGCACAACATCAGTGTTTTTGTAGCCTCCGGTGACACAGGTGCTGCGGATAGTGGACCAGGGCTGGTTAACGTCGATTTCCCATCTTCCAGCCCCTACGTATCAGGCTGCGGTGGTACACGTCTGGAAGAGGCACAGGGAAAGATCAGCAGCGAGGTTGTCTGGAACGATGGCTGGACCTCCGCGACAGGTGGTGGCGTGAGTAGTGTCTTCGCACGCCCATCCTGGCAAAAAAATATTACCGTACCACCGTTTGGATTTATCGGCATCGGCAAAGGCAATACAACAGGTCGTGGAGTACCCGATATCGCTGGCAATGCTGACCCACAGACTGGCTACAAAATCTACCTCAATGGCAGCAATGCCACGGTTGGTGGCACCAGCGCCGTCGCACCGCTCTGGGCAGGACTGACCGCTCTCTACAATCAGTCATTACAACGTTCGATTGGTTATCTGAATCCGGTCATCTATCAGTCTGTGAACCAGAGTCAGTCCTTCCGTGACATTATAAGTGGCAATAACAACGGCTATCCTGCTGAACCCGGTTGGGACCCCTGTACAGGGCTAGGATCGCCACGCGGTCAGGGCTTGCTGGATAATCTACGCACACATCTCTCCTCATAGATCATTCGTATACCCTGACTTGCATCAACGTGTCAGACAGATATCACCGACGCATTGATGCATCATTCATCCTTTCCTTTTCCTTGCAACGGATAGGGGGTGGTTGCCCGTCACCTCCTATCTTTCTCCCCCGATAGTGAATCGTCTATTGCGCTACATCGTCGAAATCTGGGATGTTCATTGCACATGCAGATGCAGATTTCCTTGCAATTTTCCTATTACCATGAAATACTTACTTTTATAGGCTATACTGGACCAGCAGGCATTTCTATGCTACTTCATTGCATGCAAATATATAAACATAGATACACATCAACAAAATCACACACATACAACATTTACCACAGAGGGTATCATATGAAATTGTGGCGCTACGGCATAGCTATTGAACGCTTAAATCAACGCTATCGCCTAGAAGGTACGCTGGGAGGTGGTGGGATGGCGGATGTTTGTCTGGCCTGGGATGAACACGCCAGACACGAGGTGGCGATTAAAATCATCAAGTCAGAAAAGCTAGATCAGAAAACACTGAATCGCTTCAGAACAGAGGCCGATCAAATAGCGCGATGGGACCACCCCAACATTCTGCGCATCTTTGGCCCTATGCATCTGGAACTTCTCAACGGTCAACAAGGATCAATTATTCCCTATATCGTAATGGAATACGCCCGCAACGGTGATTTGCAGAAACGTTTATCCCCCGGCAAACCATACCCGTTCGCAACAACGCTCGCGGTATTTAAGCAACTCTGTTCAGCAGTCTCCTATGCTCACGCACAGGGAATCATTCATCGCGATTTAAAACCACTTAATATTCTCTTCCGCGCCTTGCCAGATGGCTCCGAACAAGTTGTACTGAGCGATTTCGGACTGGCAGTAGAGGCAAGTGCAACGCATTTCACGTTCGCTGATGGTGGTACACCCCTCTATATGGCACCAGAACAATTCCACGGGCAGATACAGGTCGCCAATGATATTTTCGCATTAGGCGTCATCCTGTATCAACTCTGTACCGGACAAATGCCATTCAAGCGCACATTTCTGGACATCCGAGCAAAATTACCCGCACCACCACCGATCTCACCCAGCGCACTCCATCCGTTGCTACCACCCGATCTCGATGCGGTTATTCTGACCGCACTTGCTGAAGATCCAACACAGCGCTATCTTGACGCAATGGACTTCTGGCGTGCGATCGAAGATGCGGTGAATGCGGATACCGTTGATGCTATCTCACGGTATGAACAATCAAACAGCGATCCAACACACAACGACATACGCCATTCTGAGTCAAGACCGTCGCCAGATAATCCGCAATCCGGGCAACACGACTCAATCACGAATGCCAATCCAGATAAAACCAGGATGATCACTCCCGAGATGGCTTCCCCCCCACAAATGGCGCTGAACGAAGACTACCAGACAATCATGCTACAATCAGAGTATGAGACGAGCAAAAGGAGCAGAGAGACACCGCAAACACCAATCCCACAGCCGCAGCAGTCGGCGCTCAATGCGCCACACTCAACGGTACAACAGTCACCATCCGAGGTTCAGGCCAATCATACTTCTGCTCCAAAAAAGTACAATCGACGTGCGATGCTGATAGGTGGGGCTACAGCAGGCGGATTTGCTATAGGCGGATTGGCTCTTTATGGTATTTTCCATCCGCACACAATCCAGAAGTTATTCATATCTCCTACCTCCGCTCCTTCAGCGACATCGAGCGCTTCTCATCAGCCTCAAGGAACCCGTATTGCGCTATATACCGATCCTTCAGCCGTGGGAGCGTTGTCATGGAATCTCGATGGAACACGCATTGCTTTTGGCGATGCTAATGACATGATTCAAATATGGGATGTAACCGCTGGTAATACTAGTACAGCCATTGCTCGTCCTTCCGGAGATCTGGAAACGGTGGCATGGTCCCCAAATGGAAATTTTATTGCTTATGGTGGCGATGATCACATACTGTACATATGGGATGTCGCTACTAGTCAACAAACCCTGTCTTATATCCCCCCAGGTAATAATAACGGTTATGTATATGCAGTCGCATGGTCCCACGATAGCACACGCCTCGTCATCGGCTATGGTGATGCACATGCACCTGACAATCTCCGTGTGATGAATGTGAGTAGCAATGGCACCAATACAAATACAATTACTGCCACCTTCAATCACGGTGCAGTGCTAGCAGTTGCATGGTCCCACGACGGAACTCGTATTGCTTGCGGCTGTAATGATGGCACAGTTCAGGTATGGAACGCCCCGAAGAACGGCAACATTACGCAAGCGCACTCCTTTCAGATCCATACCGACTCCGTGCGTTCAGTGGCATGGTCCCCCGATGGAACACTTATTGCCTCCGGTAGTGATGATCAAACGGTTCAGGTATGGAATGCAACCACTGGTAAGCCCATCATACCACCCTTTCGGGGCCATTTAAATATACACGCAGTCGCATGGTCTCCTGATGGAAAGCATATCGCTTCAGGTGGCAATGATAGCACAGTACAAGTATGGAATCCACATGATCCTGATGAAAAACCCTTTAGCTATATCTACCATACTGACGAAGTGTATACGGTGGCGTGGTCTCCTAATGGTGATTCTATTGCCTCCGGTGGACAAGATGGGACGATCCAGGTGTGGGTGGCTTTGTAACATACACCACCCCCACATGAAAAATCCTGAAACCAGACTCTCTACTGAGTCGGGCAAAAACTGAGAAAAACGTGTTTATTCAAACAAATGGGTCAGCAGTCTTGCCTAATGATCCACAACATATTACGATTGCCATACGGACGACTATGACGTCATAAAACGACAACACAACCAGTTACCGTAGCAGAAGAGTGGACAAACGAATAGGACAAAACGCCTGTTTACTTGCCGAACATCGACACTGGTTCGTATACGAAATTAGGATATTCAGAAAGCAGAGATATGATACATGAAAAACTCTTTGTATACTGATACTATTTCAAAAAAAGAATTAACAATTTATCGGCGTCAGGCGCGAACTATATTAACACATCTAATGTATAAAAATACATGAGAATACGTTCATTTTTCATGGGAAGTTTGTTCTTCTCTTTCCGATTCGTGTTGTTTAGTGTAAAATGAACGCCATAGGCGAGGACCGCAATTTTATGGTTTAGAGGGGCACAGTTTATGAGACAGGGTAATGGCACAGAACTACTGGGCGCGAATGATCCCCAAGCAGCCTCAATTGGTATTATTTATGTTTCACCAAACGATGATCGCAAAAGCGTTTTAGCCGCGATTCTGACACAGGAGAAGCTGAACAGGGAACAGGTCGTTATCGAGCTACCAGCAGCGAATAAGGCCTTTTCTCGCCCACAAGACTTTGATGATCTCAAAAGTATTCGGCGCAAACTGCATGCACAAATTATTTTTGTTGCGCCCGATGGTCCTGGACCTGCCGAGTTCGCCCATCAGCGCCGCTTTCCCGTCTTTTCTTCTTTAGACAGTTATAAACAATCACTTGTCGGTAAAGGAAGATCACGCTCTGAAGAGAATGAAGGAAAACGACCTCGCCTCTTTGGTGCCAGATCAAAATCTTCCCCTGCCAGCACCGCGGGCGCGGCGGCGGCGGGTGCTGCCGCCGGGGCAATGGCGGCGGATGCGTTCAGCGCGGCGGATCAGCAAACAATCACGCCAGCAGCATATCAAACACTACAGCCACCATCCAGGTCATTATTCGATGACGATGATGATGCACTTGAAGATCCATCCGCACCGATGAGCAACAGAGGAGCCAGATCATTCCGCCAGCCTCCCACACTCCAACAGATGCCAATTGAAGATGAAGGCGATGGTGAAGATGATTGGGATGCAATGGGCACCAATGCGGCGCGGCTCACACCACCACCACCGTCCGGCGACCTGCCAGACGAACCGGAAATGGCAGATCCTGAGTTTACAGATGAGGCCAGAATCGTCGATTCACATATCGTACCTCAAAACGATGAGGACGAAGAGATTGATCCAGATGAATCGGAAGAGGGAAATCCTGGCATTGGTATTATTGACCTCAAGCCACTACGCCAGCGCAACACAATCAATCTCAATGAGTCACCGGCGGCCTCCAACATACCGCAGACACCAGTCGCACCACCAGTAGAACAACCAACGCCACCAACACGTGGCGCGATTAATCGGCGTAGAAGTGGTAGCATCGCGGGAGCCGCCGCGGTCGGAGCCGCCGCAGGCGCGTTAGGGGCCGGTGCGCTCGCCGCCGGAAACCGGACCAATACCGGCCCGACAGGTACAGGCAAAAATGCCGCGGTCGTACCAGCCACGCCTCCAAGCAACACACCACCCTCATGGTCGCCACCACCCGGACGAGGCAACAAAAATACGGGAGGGAATGGAAATCGTCCAACCGCAGGAAAAATCTTACTGGTTCTACTCATCCTGCTGATTCTCACATCATTCATCGGGTGTATAGCTCTGGCGGCCTTCAATCAACATGGCTTCCAGACCCTTGTGGTCCAACCGGCATCCAAGATCATTCCAGGTATTGCCAGTGCTCCACCAGCAACAGTCACGATTACTCCGGCAAGTAAAGTGGTGCAGAACAACTATGCGATCCTGGCTGTGGCAGGTAAAGCCAATGCTGATCAATTACAGGTCAGCATGCGTTCGCTCTCAGCCACTCCACAATCACAATCAAAACAAGTGACGGGAACAGGTCATACCCAAACAGCGGCAACAGAAGCGACTGGAACGCTGACGTTTATTAATGGTTCAACAAATACCTACACAGTGGGAGCCAATACTGCGATTCCCACATCAAGTGGAGTCAGTGTTGAACCAGATGGTCCAGTCACTATCCCAGGTCGTGTCGGTACAGTAGTAGGACAAAAAACAGCCAGTGCCCATGCAGTCACCGCTGGCACAGCAGGTAATGTCGCTGCTGGTACAGTACAAGGAACTTGCTGTTCAACTAGCGGAAATATCTCAGTAACCAACAGCGCCTTCTCTGGTGGTAAAGATCCACAGAACTATACATTTGTGCAGCAGTCGGATGTGAACAGCGTGGCACAACCAATCGAAGCAACATTGCAGAAAGAAGCGTTGAACCAGTTCAATCAACAGTTAAAATCGAACGAGAGTCTGGTTAGCAACCCTTCGTGTACTTCTACCGTCAATGCTACGCCAAATACGGTGGGAAATCAGGGCGCGAATATCCCATCGACACAGATCACCGTCTCAGCAAAATGTACCGGAGTGGCGTATGATCGTACCGCAGCCCAATCGCTCACACAAACGCGACTGCAAACTGAGGCGAAAACAGCCCCTGGTCCTGGCTATGCACTGGTAGGGAATGTCGTCACCAACATTACACAGGTACAGCAACATAACCAGAGCATTTCATTACTCACCAGTGCTCACGGCGTCTGGGCCTATCAGTTTAGTGATACACTCAAACAACAACTGGCAAAAGAGATTGCAGGCAAGACGGTTGCCGACGCACAGGCTCTTTTGAAATCGCAACAGGGCATTGCCAATGTCCAGATTAAAATTAATGGGAGTGGCGACACTCTCCCCAGTAATCCAACGCAGATCACCTTTGATGTCCAAAGCGTTCAGGGAGCAACTGGAAGCGGCAATAACACTACCACACCTACACTCACCCCTACCACAAATGTGGTTCAGGGCAAGGAGTAGAGCAGGTCAGGTACAGGTTCCTGAGAATAGCTTGAAAGGATAAGTGCGTACGATGCTGTCTCTGGAGGGCAAGCAACTCGGTAACTACGATGTCATCCGGCGCATTCGCGTTGGGGGGATGGGGGCCGTCTATGAAGGCCGCCAACGTACAGCCTTTGATCGCCGTGTCGCGATCAAAGTTATTCTGGGTGATTATGCGAGAGATCGCGATATGCGCCGCCGCTTCGCACGCGAAGCGCGGACTATCGCGAGGTTACATCACCCACATATTTTACAACTGATCGAATTTGGCGATGAGCAGGGCATTCTCTATCTGGTCATGCCTTTTATTGATGGGGGCACACTCACCAGTTACTTGCGGCGCAAACTGCCTGAACTTGGTGAAGTCTCGATGCTCTATCAGCAATTACTGGATGCGGTCGAACACGCCCATGAGCATGGCCTGATCCATCGTGATATTAAATCATCGAATGTCTTGCTCGAACTGCGCCGGAATACAGTGCCGTACCTCTATCTGGCTGATTTCGGTCTTGTACGCACAATGCGTCCAGACGAGTCATCAAATGCCGGGAAACCTATTCCTCTCGAACAGGTTCCCGGCACGCCACATTATATGGCTCCAGAACAGACAATGGGCATTGTGACACCACTCACGGATATCTACGCGCTCGGTGTCCTCTTATATCAAATGCTCACAGGCAACCTGCCTTATAATGATCCTGATGAGGTCCGCGTCATCCAGATGCATCTGAACGATCCGATCCCTGTCCCAAGCGAGTATGACGCCTCAATCCCAACGGAACTGGACGATGTTGTGCGTACCGCGATGGCAAAACATCCGGCAGAACGCTATCAGAACATCATGGAGCTACGACAGGCATTTCTGGCTGCCATTGAGGGGCCAGTGCAGATCACCAACAGCCAGGAAAGTGAAGCCATTACGCCCCCCTCGCCCCCACCTATGCCATCCCCCAGAACAACCCGACAGTTACGCATGACACGCCAGCTCTCCCCGGACGCTCGACGTCCTATCGAACCACCAAAACCTATCATCATGCAGCCGCCCACACCTGCCGAACTACCATCAATCGCGGTCCATGATCCACGACAACGGCTCGAACGTGCGGATAAAGTCCGTATTACCGATACCGCCCGACAAAAACCACGTGGAATCGTGACTGAAGACCGTCCCCAAACACCACCAACCCAACCACGACGCGGTAACATTGTACTACCACTTATCGCTGCTTTCGTCGCCATTATTCTCATTGCTCTTTTACTCCTATCACATCTATTTGGGATGAATCAATTGCTACACACATTACCGTTCTCTACGTCGCCAACAGATGCGACTGTGACCATCACTGTGCAAAGCAAAACTATTCAGAACTCATTTTTATTAACCGCTGCCCCACAAACAAAAGCACCAAACCTGGCGACACACGCCATTCCAGACCGGGTCATTCAGGTAGAGCAAACTGCCAGCAATACCGTCAATACCACTGGCACGCAACAAACACCCGGTATTCGCGCACAGGGCACGGTAACGCTGGTGAATAATGGCAATAATCAAGTGACGGTGACAAAAGGACAGGATTTCAGCACTACAGATGGTATTCATTTTCAAAGTATGAGTCAGGTGACGGTCCCTCCAAAACAGGGAGAACAACCGGGCACGCAGGATATTGTGCTGATCGCCGACCAGACTGGTCTTGTCGGCAATATTCCAGCCTCCGCGATCAATGGACTATGTTGCAACAATGCTTTATACGCCACCAATGCACAGGCATTTGCAGGTGGAGAGAATGCGCAAACAACCCACTATATCGCGCAGGGAGATATTGATAGTACCCAGGAAATGCTTGAACAAAATCTCAAGCAACAGCTCGCGCAACAGCTCCAAAAGCAACTTGCGTCCGACGAAGTTACTGCCGGACAACCTGTCTATCGTGTCATAAGCGCAACGAGCAATCAACCAGTGAATACGCCAGCCAGTACGGTGCAGGTCAACGTCAAAATGCAAGGGAGTATATCTGTCTACCGTAAGAATGTCGCGGATCAAACGGCGATGGTGCTCTTAAATCAACAGGCACAACAAGCACTCGGTACAGGTTATCAACTACAAAGTTCACCGACGTTAGTCGGCTCGGAGACAACACAGTTGGGGAAAAATGGCATCATCTTCGTCAAGGTGACGGTGCGTGGTACATGGAGCTATAATCTTACCAACGACCAGATTAACAGCCTCCGAGCACCCATTCAGGGAGCCACAACCGATGCCGCGATAGCCTATCTGAAGAGTCAGGCAGGAATAGCGGATGTCAGTATTCGACTTCCCTTCGGAAGCAATCATCTGCCAACATCACCCAACAATATCATGATCGTCATCACCCATAGTCCATCCTGATGGACTGGTAAGAACCATAAGACCAGAGGGATCTATGAGCCAACAAGAATACTACAGGTTTGTTTAAAGACTCAACGAACCGCTAAATATGCTCACTACATGGGTAGATCCGTGATATGCATAGAGCGTACTGCTAGTTTAGTTATCCAGATCGATCTCATCTAACGAGATCAATCCTTTTTTGAGAGCATAAATAGCCGCCTGCGTACGATGCGCCAATTGCAATTTCGTCAAAATATTGCCAACGTGCGTCTTGATCGTCTCTTCAGTGACAACCAGTGCTTCCGCAATCTCACGATTGGTGCGACCTAACGCGAGCTGTTTCAAGACGTTCTGCTCACGCGCCGTCAGTGTCGCTGTATGCTTGTTGCCCTTCATCAATTCTAACATCACGACATTAGCGATAGCAGGATCTAATAAAGATTGGCCTTTCGCCGCCGCACGTAGTGAAGAGAGTAATAATTCAGGTTCGGCATCCTTGCGCACATAGCCGATAGCCCCGGCACGTAAAGCTGATACCACACGTACCTCATCTGTATAACTGGTCAACACCACGATACGCGTTTGTGGCAATACCTCATGGACCCGCTGAATTGTCTCCAGACCATCCATGCCACCGGGCATAAGCATATCCATCACAATAACGTCTGGCATCCATTCTTCAACATGCGCAAGCAGTTCTTCCCCACTGGAAACATCACCCACCACAGAAATATCTTCAAATACACGCAGAAAACTCTGCAACCCCCGACGCACAATCCGATGATCATCGACCAGAACAATTTTGATCACATCACGCTCAGCCATTAGCCGCTCCCCCTTCCCGAAGCATCGCGTTCCAGAAACGATACTGCCAATAATCCATCAACGAAAATGTAATCCACAAGATAATGCCTGCGCCCCCCAGGAAAAGCCAGATCCAACCAGATCCTTGCTTCAATACATTAAGCGATTGGATACGTAGCGCCACAAAAACTACCACAAAAAGCACGGCAAAGACCAGCCCACGACTACGACTGACAAAAGTACGCCAATAGGCCTTAAGCTCCCAGGAGAACTCTTCAGAGGAAAGTGAACGAAAATAAGAGGTCCGCGCCTTGTTATATGGCAGACGCAGTAGAAAATACCCACCAAGGTAAAGGAATAAACCAAATACCAGCACAGGCCAGTGCTGTAAATAATCATTAGCCCCCTGCCAGTTATAATAGCCAAAGAAGAAACAGTACAAAAATGCGCGAAAGGTACGTAAACGCCCTTCATTCTCCTTCACACGCAGCATAAGAGACTCGGCATGGTCAGTACCACGATATAAGACAACACGAGCAGTTGCCATCGCGCCAACGATATACCCATAGAGACAAATACAGCAACAGAAACCGATAATAAAAACCGATAGCCACCCCTGAACAACTGGTGTTAACGCAATTTGTAATATGACAGTACATAGCACAACACTGGACATACCTGAGTTAAGTTGCAATCCCCACGTCGCCCGCTCAACTGTATGTTCGACTTCACGCTCAATCTGCTCCTGGTCGCGCTTGACGGTAGATGGCAATAACAGCGGAAGTCTGGCATGCACCTCCGTCCCTTTCCCTACGACGCTCTGAATCGTAACAAGTCCATGCACAGACGTTGCTCGCGTTTGCAAATTCACCAATCCCATCCCTTTCTGGACTGTCTGCATATCAAATCCCTGCCCATTGTCCTTAATAAGTAGATGGAAGGCGTCCTGCTCTTGATAAAGTGTTATCTGCACGTTA
The DNA here is from genome assembly GCA_035493535.1 of Dictyobacter sp. GTDB lineage: Bacteria > Chloroflexota > Ktedonobacteria > Ktedonobacterales > Ktedonobacteraceae > Dictyobacter. Next base: position 11,002 of record DATJIE010000012.1, on the reverse strand, counting down.
CTGGCGCGTGCATGACGGGCAATATTTGCCAGCGCCTCCTGCGCGATACGAAAGAGCGCTTCTTGCATATGCAGTGGAAAAAGTTCTGGCGCAGGCAGATCCTGCATGTGTAATTCGACCTGCGCCCCTGTACGATATCCCAGCGCATGTGCCTGCGTCTGCAACGCCTCACGCAAACTTGTATGTTCCAGGGTTGCCGACCGCAATTGTTGGAGCAGCGCCTGCATCTCCACCTGCGCCTCCTTCACACTTTGCTGGATATCAACAATAGCATCCTGCGCTTCACCAGCGTTTTTATTGACGTGGACTTTTGCCGCCGCCGCGCTCAATCCAATACTGAAGATCTGCTGTTTGATGGAGTCATGCAATTCACGGGCCAGACGATTGCGCTCCTCTTGCGCGGCCTCCTCGCTCGCCTGCAACAGCAGCTGCTCCCGATACTCATCTGTCAGGTTGACATTGCGTACTAACTGACCGACACGTTCACTCAACGCCTGGACCTGTGTGAATAATGGTTTCAACGGCCAGTAACGGCTCACATCCCCAAACGAAATCTGCTCACCAACCACAAGGTAATCTAACCACACGCCCAGCAGATAGCGCCCATAGAGAATATTGGCAGTCAATAACAAACCGACAATGCCACAGCATAATAAGATTACGAGATAGAGCAGCGATCCCTGCAACCTGTACGTCGTCAGCACATGATATGCCCCCAACGCCAGCCCCCCAACCAGGAGATGACTGAGAAAAAGCTGAAGCAACAGCGGAACATTCCTTTCACCTTGATCAACGAAACTCTTACTCATGTGCTCTCCCAACTCTCTCATAGATCTCACGATGCATCTGATCGTATGCTCAAAAAAATCGCCAACGCCGCTCGCTCATACCCGGCTCGTGCAGCCGCCACCATGCAAGACAGAGGAACGTCTTTAGCAGCATCACATGACCCTGACAGGTGACTTCATCCGGACAATTTACACTGCAACTAATTCGTAAACGACGTGCCTTCATCCATTGATGAACGCGAATACTGACTGGAGCGCTGATAGAGACGTAACTTTTCCAGGTAAATGTTGAAAAGAAAAAAGGTTGCCAGGAATGCCGCCAACAATGCTACTACCATATTGGTATGGTTAAGCTTCATACCAACCATAATCTCAACGCCAAAACGTGCTATCAGCACAAGCAAGTACAGCACAATATTTAATCCTCGCGCTTTGACCTTGATCTTCCCGCTTTCCTGATCATAACGCATACGTGTCAGACCTGCACGATACCAGCCCAACGCGCTTCCAGTGACCACGCCAATCACCATCAGAGCAATCAAGATATCCACGGAAACCAGTGGATGGGTAAATTGATCTGAAAGCGTTTCAAACGAATAGATGGTAAACAGTACAGGCTGCAATAGCAGAGTGCGAGCACTTAATACTTGTTCTTGAAATTGTCTGACCACAAAATAGACTAAAACAGCGATAACAATAACAACCGTCATCATGGTAGATGAAGATAACATAAAAAGCTTCTCCTTAAGACTCTTTACAGAAATGTCCTATTCCTTATCACAAAGTCTACCGGAAAAGCCTTTTGCTGTCATCACAGAGAGGAAGGACTTCCACCTCCCTCTTTTGGGGGAGAGGAAAATCAAAAATACGATTATTATGACAACGCCCGAACATATTCGACAAAAGCATCACCACGAGCAAATTCATTCTGAAACATCCCGAAACTGGTGAATCCAGGCGAAAACAACAACACATCTCCTGGCTTCGTGAGTCCAAGCGCGGTATCTACAGCCTGATAAAAATCGGAAAAGACACCACGCACTGGATCGGCGGCCCCCTGACGCTTGACTTCATCCGCTAGCGCAGGCACCAGTTCATCGGTGCCATTGCCACTCAAGAGCACCACATCGCGACAGCGCTGCACAATACGCTCAGGCCACTGCTCTAACGGCAAATGCTTGGTATTACCACCCGCGATGAGCACAATCGGAGCCGTAAATGCCTCAATCGCTACCTGTCCTGCCACGGGTGTTGTGCTGGTACTATCGTTGATAAAGCGCACAGCACGGAATGTACGCACATCTTCAAGGCGATGAGGAACTCCGTGGAAACGCTTCACCGTCGCGGCTATCACATCATCATCAATACCCAGAAGTCGTGCCGTCGTGGTTGCCAGCAAGACATTCTCCTGATTGTGAGCACCAGCCAGAGGGCTATCAGTAAACGCGTTCGGTCTCACCTGCTCCGACCCACGTGCGAAACTGCCTCCCTTGCGCACACTGGTAAACCATGTATGCCCCGGAGCCTCTGCACCAAATTGCCGCGTCCACGGATTATCATAGTTGAAAACCGCCAGATCACTGGCTTTCTGATGGCGAAAGATATTCGCCTTGGCTGCCGCATACTCCTCCATCCCCGTATAGGTATTGAGATGATCAGGATAAATATTAGTCATCACCGCAACCGAGGGGCTGATCGTATGGGGAGCCAATCCTTCTAGCTGCCAGCTTGAAAGCTCCAGCACTACCTGTGTCGTCGCGGTAATCTGCGTGAGCAAAGAAAGCGTCTCAACGCCTGCAACATTACCACCAATCACGGTCTGCGCACCACTGGCACGCACAATCTCATAGAGCAAACTGGTCGTTGTCGTCTTCCCACGCGTTCCGGTAATACCAATGATTGTCCCCGGACAGGCAAGAAAAAAAAGCCCGATCTCCATTTCAATCCGCGCCCCATGCTCACGAGCAATACGCAAATAAGGCGAGTTCCAGGGCACCCCGGGATTGCGAATCACAATATCAGCCCAGCGAAAATCTTCTTCCCGATGCTGACCCAGAATAAACTCTATCGGTAGCCCCGCCAGCGACTGCACACTGGGCGCTAATACTTCTGGCGACTTCATATCGGTCACACGCACTATCGCGCCCTGTTGCGCCGCATACCGTGCCGATGCCATACCAGACCCCTGGAGTCCTAGCCCCATCACCAGGATGCGTTTTCCCTGCATATCCATAACAACCGACCTCTATTCTCAATATTCCTCACGTGTTGCCATCATAACAGAAATAGCTGGACACGACAAATCTATATTCTATGCACTGTGGATAGGCAAAATTCAGCAAAACACAGGCAATGTACAGAACGTTGCTATATACAGATGAGAATTTTTATCATGCCTGGGCGACAGCTACAATTCAGCATCATTTCCTCTTTTAGCATTCAGGGTAAGAAAGAGAACATGGAGCACTATTGCGGAAGATGCCACTATGGTAAGAAAATGAGCAAGGACAGTTACAAAAAAACGCTGTATAATATCAAAAAATAGCAGCATTGTAACAGCCAATAACAAAATATTCCTATCACCTCTTGTTCATTGAACAGATAAAATTCTTTTCCTTGTGTGCCGCCAGAGCAACCATGACAGCATACAAGAGGTATGTCCCGTCAACATGCCAGTACATCATTGATGAACATTCTCAGTATTCAAGCAGTAGCGTTTCACATGGCAGAGAGGGTTTTGTTTTCTGGGGGGTTCTCTCTATGACGATCCGTTCCAACGCTACTACATTAGAGATATAGGGCAATAAGTTATGGAGTCAGAATACGTCAACCAACTAGAAACTATTCTCGAACAGATCACAACGGGTATTGCAATTATCGCTGCAAAAAGCTTACGTATTCGTTATGTCAATCCTTACCTTCATGCCCGCCTCGGCCCAATCTGGCATGACCAGGAGGTTAACGGTCTTCATCTGGAAGAGCTTCTTCCGGCCAGAATCCGCGATACCGTGCTAACCTATCTCCATGAAGTAGCTCTGACAGGTCAACGCTTCGACTTTGACGAACTCCCTTTTGAGGGCTTTCTGGAAACACGTGGACGCACCTACTGGAAAGTCACGCTCCAACGCTACAATGCTCCTGCGCATACCAGTGAACAGGACCCGGAAGAGGCGCTGCTCCTGGTTACACTCGAAGATGTCACCGAATCGGTACGCGCACGGCTCCATCTGCACGCCATCCATTCAATCTCATCGGTAATTGCCAGCCCGACATCACTGCATCTGGTACTGGATCGTATATTGCAAGTGCTACAAGAAATGTTCGGTTCAAATCGCTGCGCGATCCTGCTGCTCGACCATTTAGACGCCGAGAGCGCCAATCCCTATCAAACGGCAGATATGACACAACATCAAACTACATTGGAACAGACCAGCGGGCCAAATATAGCACAAATAGTTACAATGGTTGCCCACAAAGGATTACACGCCAGTTCACACGGCTGGACCTCTAATGTGACTGAACAGTTGCTGATCAATCGGGTCTTACATGAGCAGCAAACGATTCAGATCACCGATACCAGTACAATACCGGAGATCAAACTCCCTGATCTGGAATATCATCAGGAGCCATATCGTCCTGGCTCCGCGTTAAGTGTGCCTATCTACGAACCCCGCACAACGACGCCAGACACAACAACCTATGTACAGGATATGTCACCATCCACAGGCAGCCAGCCGCTGACCATTCTTGGCACTATCGAAGTCTACCATCGCCGCTCCCGTAGCTTCCCTGCCGAAGAAGTACAATTACTGGAACAATTCGCACTCCAGGCGGGCCTTGCACTCCATAATGCCCGCCTCTTCCACGGCATCAATCGCTGGGCACGCATGGCAAGTCGTCAGGCCCGACAAAAAGAGAACATGATGCAATCCATCCCTGATGGAGTGATTATCTGTGACCCCCACTGGCGCATCACCGACATCAATCAGTCGGCACGTCAGTTGATGGACTGGTCTGAAGATGTACTGGGTCTCGCGCTCCAACAGGCACTGATACAGAGCAAAGCAACATTCCCTGGCGCATTCACAAGCAGCCCCGATCTGGCAACATATCTGGAACAACGTGCCACGACCAATCAAGTTGACGAATTCAAAATTGTGGGCGCAAACCAGAAAGAATATAGCGTCCAATGCACCTATACACCTATCTTTGATGACAATAGCGATGTCTTCGCATTTTTAATCATTTTTCATGATGTCACCGATCAGGTCGCGGCACGTGAACGCATTGAAGCCGAAGTTATCAGCCGTACAGCGGAACTCAAACAACGCAATGAAGCGCTCCAACAGGCACAGATGGCACAGATGATGGAGAGCGCACGCATGAAACTGCTGTTGGAACGTCTGCCAACCGGCGTCATCCATGTTTCTGCCAGCAATACTAAAATCACCGTTATCAACCGTCAGGCGGTAGAACTCTTGCAGCATATTGAAGCTCCGCTCAATATAGCAGAGAATGAGAACATCACGCAGGAACAACTGATACATCAGAGTTGCGAGGACTTCCTGCGCTATGTCACAATGTACAATCTAGCGAACAACATCGTCCCTTACGAAGAACAACCACTCTACAATGCACTCATGCATGGCTATAGTAGCGAAGCCGAACTCCATACCCGCAAAACAGATGGGCAGATCGTCTATCTGCTGGTGAATGCCGCACCATTACGTGCTCCCAGTGGTCAAATCATGAGTGCGATCCTTGTGCTACAGGAAATCACACGCATCAAAGCGCTCGAACGCTCACGCGAAGACTTCTTTACTACTATGGCACACGAACTTAAAACACCGCTGGCAAATATCCGCGCCCATTTGAGCGCCCTGCTGGCAAAAGACCTTGAATGGTCAAGTGAAGAGCAGTATGATTTCTTACGCACCGCAGATGGACAGGTAGATCGTCTGGTCGGTATGATCAACCACTTTCTGGATGCATCACGTGTGGAAGCCGGAGCGCTTCGTCTGGCGCTAGAGCCGATCCTCATTCCAGAACTCTGTGAAGATCTTGAAGATCGGCTAGAAGCACTTATTCAATCATCACAACGTCGTCTGAATATTGTGCTGCCGGAGCATCTACCCGCAGTTCAGGGCGATTATGAGTTGATCATCAGTGTTTTAAGCAACCTGTTGAGCAATGCTTTTCGCTATACACCAGCAGGGGATGCGGTACAATTACAGGCAGAACTTATCGGGTCACAGGAGGATATACAAAACCAGAGCGTCAGATTCAGCGTCATTGATCATGGTCCTGGCATCAGTGAGGAGCAACAAATCATGCTCTTTACGCGCTTCAGTACATTCGCGGAACTCAATCGTCCATCCATCGATAGCCCTGGACAACCAGAGATCGCACGCCAGCAAAAAACCAGCCGCTGGAGTCCCGCCACCGGTCTGGGATTATATATCAGTCGTGGTATTATTGAAGCGCACAAAAGCCATCTCACGGTAAAAAGTAGCCCCGGACAGGGAGCAACTTTCGCCTTTACCTTGCCAGTCTATCAGGGAAAGCAATAGCGTCAATCCCAATAACCAGCAAATAGCGTAAACACAAACCTTATCAATAAGGAAAGAACACAGTCACATGGGCACCAACGAAAAAAAAGTTCGTATTCTTTGCGTGGAAGATGATCCACAGATGCGTACCTTTCTGCTCGCGCAACTCAAAGCACGAGGCTATCAGGCACAGGTTGTGCGTGATGGAGCACAGGCCGTCGATCTGGCAGCGATATTTCAGCCGCAACTGGTCCTACTTGATCTCTCGCTACCATCACTGGATGGACTGACTTTTCTCCGCCGCCTGCGCGAATGGAGTTCCGCGCCCGTGATTGTCCTGTCCGCACATGATGAAGAGCCAGTAAAAATTAAAGCCTTAGATCTTGGCGCGGATGACTATCTGACCAAGCCATTCAGCCTGAATGAACTGCTGGCCCGCATCCGCGTCGCGCTCCGTCGTGCGGAGGAAACCGCACGCCTGCGCAATAGCCTCACCGGAAACGATGGACAACGCCCGCTCTATCGGTGCGGAGGCAATAATGGGCTGATTGTCGACTTTGTGCATCGTCGCGTGAGTTCTGGCGGCAACGATGTACATCTCACACCAACCGAGTATGATCTGCTTTGTGAACTGACGCGCAACGCAGGCAAAGTCCTCACACACCGTGAACTCTTGCAACGCGTCTGGGGACCTGACTATAGTGGCGAAAGCACCTACCTGCGCACGTTTATTCGTCACCTGCGCCGCAAATTGGAACCCGATCCCTCACAACCTCAATTCTTACATAATGAACTTGGTGTTGGCTATTTTGTGCCTCATCCTGATCCCGAAACGAATTTTTAGCGGTACTGCAATGCAGTTAACGCACATCAATGCAATAATACATTACAAACAATAATGAAACAGCCAAACGACATTTCACACATTTTTCACATACTATCATGAATATTCACGAAGTTCTCACAGCCGATCAGGTAAGCTCTATACATAGAGATGATAGAACCTTAACAAACAATTCTATTACTGTCGCGCCAGCAAAACATAAGCCCATTAAATGCATCTCTCGTGCTACGGGAGGGAACATTTAATGATAGCAGGATATCTCGCATGCACGACAAGATCGCCGTATCTCTGTCTGGCTGCGGCAACATGAGTTTTTCACATTCAACCCTGGACAATGACCAACCAGATTGTCACATTCCCACACAATCTGAATACGCCGGTCTACAGATAGCTCAACATGTATTAGTAGTTGAAGACGACTCCACTCTGGCCGCATTGGAAGCTACCTTTCTACGCGTTCATGGCTATATAGTCATCACCGTACACAGTGGAGAACTTGCACTAAGCACACTTCGTCGTTCTCCTCCAGACCTCGTAGTGCTTGACCTTGAATTGGCAGGAAGCATTCAGGGCTGGGATGTGTTGCAAGATCTACGGACCTTCACCACCATCCCTGTACTGATTACGACCAGTGCGAGAACTGCTGTACGTCAACATATCCGGACGAGTGGAGAGACACGCTTAACCCTGGACCATCTGCTCAAACCATACCCGATGCAGACACTCCTCAAGCGTGTAAAACGCATGTTGCCCATCCCTCCCTCTCACTAGTTGTTTTTAGTCCACAAGGAGGCTTATATGGACCGCACCGATGATCGCGAAATTTTACGTAAAAGTGGATTCGCAGAACATGAGGTTCTGCTTTTACATAAGCTCCGTAAGGACCATGTTGAACAGGAGAGGCGTCAGGCGCAAATTATTCATCGTCGGCTTGAATTCGTACGCTGGCTAGTATCACAGGGAAAAATTTCGGAACAGACCGCGTAAAGCAGAAACTACGTTTCTGCTCCAGAGCGATACTCCAATCCCTGTTAGACTACTCTCATAGCGCCAGATAAACGCACGAACGAGCGACACCAACTATCATGAGGAGGACGAAACAAATCCTATCTCTGAATAACTCCACAGAGTACTGTACTACACTACACAAAAGAGAACGTCGGGTGACATAACACCCGACATTCTCTTTTGTTGTCAAAAATGCTCATTTACCGGAAAGCATTCATAAAGAGCAGGAAACCAAATAACAGAGATGCTTATGATGGCTTTTGCTTTTCGTAGCGAACAACCAATCCTTCTGTATCATGCTCGGTCTGAGAAGGACCCTGTTCCACCGGATAAGATGGCAACGTTGAGACTGCATCCATTATTCGTTGCACCATATTGGCCGGTGGATCAAATTGTTCCAGGTGTCCAAAAATATGGTCAATATCATCAAATGAACCATTTTCAATATCATCATCTGCAAAATCATCACCTGCAAAAAAAATGGGTGAAACGTTCCTCATAAGTATTCCCTCGCGTGGTATTCGTAACAGTTACTACTAAATACGGATAAGATTAGAGAAGAGTTTCATTTTTCTAAGCTTTCTCAGGCGATTCTCAACATTTGGGCCGTCACCTCGTTAGAATCGGGATAAGGTTGATGACTGCATTAAGCGATGGAGGAACTGATTCGCGATATGTTGATCAATGCGTGAGCCGATACGGGCAACTAGCACATTCGTCGGCTCCATACTGACATTTGGTTCGGTTGTAGAATATTCCACAAAACCCTGCGTTCCAAAGAGATGTTTGATCAATTCACGATAATGATGCATCGAGATTCCTAACCCTTCAGCGTCCCAGTGCCAGGACAGACCAATCGCAAAAAAGATCATATCTTCTCTGGCATCTAATTCTAGAGCGAAGGTCAACATTTCTTGCGCAATCTGTAATCCACGCCAGTTCGCACTGACCTCAATCGCGATTTCATAGAGGTTATCCACACCCTCCCACCAACTATCCGCCGGGGCAATCGTTACCTGCCCGATAATCTCGCCTGTGGGGGTATGCGCCACCGTCAATGCACAATCGGGACTTTGCGCAATATCCAACATGAGTTGATGTTCTCTCTCTGGTATACGAGCGAAAGCACCCAACCCGCTATCCGCACGTAAGCGCTCTATTAAGGATGGCGGACAAAAATCGCGCAATAAGATGGGACCACGCTGCGTCTGCAATGTTTTGATGCGGGAAGGCGTATTGTTACGATTAAAATGGAGCAGATCAAATAGTTCAACCATTGGCGAACGGCTACGAGTAGTCGGGAACGCCTGACGAATAGAGCCAGGAATCATAAAATGCCGAACCAGACCAACTGTTTGCCGATTTGCATGCCCTATCGACCAGCGTCGTGGCTGTGGTGGAAATAGACCCGACGGGTCGTGAAATGTCGTTGGAAAGACCTCAGGATTCATCGTTTTTCCCATGACCTGCTCTGACATACGCTCATGCTCGCGTGAGCGCTCCCAGATCGGTCGCCAACGCGCAATCCATTCGTCCGGTATCTTTTCCGGCAATGGCTGTTCCGACATCTCTGCCCAGAGCATCGCCCAGACACGCGGAACCACACGATAGAGCGCATAGCCACCACCACCAAGCGCCAGCCAGCGACCCTGACAATAGGTATGTGCCAATTGATGCGCTAGCTTGATCTGAGCCACGATACCACGTGTGGTCAAACACATATGCGTTAACGGGTCCCAGCTATGGGTGTCACATCCATGCTGTGAAACAATCACATCAGGCGCGAAGGCAGTCACCAGTTGCAACAAAAGCGCATCCATCGTCTCAATATAACTATCATCATCCGTAAATGGCTCCAACGGTACATTAACGGAATAACCACGACCACTGCCATTCCCCATCTCTAAGACATCGCCACTACCAGGGAAAAGATAACGCCCCGTCTCATGCAATGAGATCGTCATCACGCGAGGATCATCATAAAATGCTCGCTGCACACCATCCCCATGATGGGCATCAAAATCAATGTACAGAACTTTCGCCTCGACCGCCTGCAAGACATGCGCAATCGCCACTGCCGCGTCGTTATACACACAAAAGCCTGATGCCCGCTCTGACCACGCATGATGCAGACCCCCCGCTGGATGAAAGACATGCAAGGGACGCTCCTCTTCCGTTTGAAACGTTCCCCCCTCTGGTAATCCCATCACCGCACTCAGAGCAACCAGCGTTCCACCTGCCACATGAGATGATGCCTCGTGCATATGTGGCTGCGCCGGTGTATCATTGCTGCCAAAACCATAACGCATCGCCATTTCTTGCGCCTTCTCCGGCTCCCCACGAAGCAAGTCACTCCCTAACTGCTGCACCGCACGAATATAATCCTCACTATGAATTAAACCCAGTTCTTCAAGGGTGGCGTGGCGTAATGGCAAATTGGTCTGTGCATTGTCACTATGCCATAGATCGGTGGAAGCCAATACATCCACCAATGCTCGCAGACGATTGGGATGCAACGGATGTGTCTTCCCAAACTGATACTGAAGCTCGTTGGCATCAAAGAGCAAACGTGCTCGATGCTGAGTATGAGCAGTTGAAGCTGCGATTGTCTTGCTCATGAGTCCTGTTTCCTGAAAGAACTATCGGGTTCATGCTCATCCGATGATGAGAGTCCAAATGAAAACTGTATGCCTTCCTCCTGTAATTGCAACAATAATGGCGTCGGGTTAATAGTCCCCAGACGGACAGTAGCCTGTTGCAACGTACCAGTAGCCGGAGGAGCCGCCAGCACGCTGAGAATATGAACATGCGCA
>DATJIE010000011.1:0-166154 GCA_035493535.1 Dictyobacter sp. | reverse complement strand
TTCCATAGGCTGTCGATGATGAGTCCCCTCTTCCATAGGCTGTCGATGATGAGTCCCCTCTTCCATAGGCTGTCGATGATGAGTCCCCTCTTCCATAGGCTGTCGATGATGAGTCCCCTCTTCCTGACCTAGCTCTTGTATCTAATGGATTAAATCCTTGTGGTGTGTCACGTGCTTCATTCTGTAATTTTTTTCCCATTTCTCTAACTTTAATCTTTGGTCTTTGATCCATCGTATTCTCCTTTTTAATCACATAATTATTACATCTATTCTATCCCTATCACTCCTTGCTTGTCTTGCGCACGTACCTTATGGCTACCAAACAAGGGCAAAGTTCGAAGTTCCTTATTTCATTTTTATCTGCGACAATGACATTTATACAAAAGGTGTCAACAAAGGTGTCAAACCTCACGCTAACCATCTCTAAACACAGTTCTCAAGCCGCTTCATAAAGCCCCAGATATGAAACAATCAGATAGATACACGTGTCAAATACCCTGTTCCATCATGCTCCAAACGAGCCCTTCAAGCTCGATGAGTCATGTCACAAGAGCAAGGAAAGTTCAATAAAGTTCAGTAAAAACAGGCTGAATTCAGCAAATTGGGTGTCAAATTGGGTGTCAAAAATCGAGTAAAAAGAAGGGCGATTGCACAGGGTTCACAAGCCTTTTCATGAAAAAAAGCATCGGTTTATCACCGGTGCTTTTTTTGTTCCAGGTTATTTTCAATTTCTTCCGAAATTCTCTCTAATAGCCCAAAAAGCGAAACAAATATATACTTATTTGCGTTTACATTATAGACCTCTGTAGAGAGATTTAAAGATCAAGGATTGGCCTACGATGACAACCCGTTTTTGGGCAAAGACTTTGCTGCTCACTTCTTCTCAAATAGCTAGAAAATACTTCTCAGGCACTTGACTTGAAGCCAGTGAGAGAAATTCATCATTTGAGCCTTTTTAGACAGGAAATTCACTTTCTCGCCATTTCGCCCAGAAAAGAAATGAGCAGTCAACAAACAGTCCAACGATAGAAAGAGTCCTCATCCAAGCGCCTACCTTGATCTTTAGATCTCTCCGCTCAGATCTATAATAACAATATGTACAAATTTTCCTGTTTCCTTTTACGTTCTGTTTCTATATATGCTATATTTAGCACCAATAAAATTTTGTTAGGAGAGTTTTTATGTCGTCTTATAGGTTTACTGATTCTTCTCGAAATAGAGTTCGTGATGCCCGTGGAAGTACCAACCCTAATACTACTGAACAACCTGATCTGTTTCGTGCACAATTTGCTCATCATGCAGAAACAGATCGCATTATTCATACAAGGCCCGAACAACGTATTACCCCACCCTATGCGTCCGACCAATATATCCCTCCCCCTTTCTCTGATTTTGAACAACAACATGGTTACAACCACCCTTCTGCCTATGAGATTCCAAGATCACAGGCAGAACCATTTCAGCCTCCTCAGCAGGCACGAGGGCCGTGGAGCCAGTACCATCACCCTCAACCTGGCATGCCAATAAATCCATTCCAAGGAGTAGTGGGTGAGAGTCTGCAAACCGCGCAACGAGCAGCGGCAATGCGTGATTCTCGCAACCATCAACATGCTCATATGATGTCTTCACAACCGTATGTGCCAGCACAGCGACCAGATCTATATCCCTCGCAGCCACGGCCTGAGATATGGCCTTCGCAGTGGCAAATGCCAGGACAACAGTTTGATTACCTCCGCCAGAGAACACTGCCTGAGGCAGGGTCTTCACGTCAAGGACAAACATTAGATGCAGCTCAGTTGACCGGGCGTTATGATGTTTCCCGAGCAAATGAATTACCGCCAACAATGGGATACAGAGCGTTCGATGCAACTCAGTCAACCAGACATCAGGATGTTTCCCAAACAAACGAATTACCCTCGACAGTTGAATACGAAGCGCACGATGAATATTATACAGTGAAGGGTACTGCTATTGATATAAACAGGCCTAGAGTTGGCACAGAAGCATCTGTTGCAACAGATGAGGGCGAAATGAATATGTTGCACGATTTGGGCCTTCATGAGAAGGTCGCATGGGTTGATGGTAAAGGCCCAGATGTTAATTACAATTGTCATGGTTTTACTTTTGCTGATTCTCAGGGTTGGATTGCTGATCCAGGAGATGTTCAGAAGATTTTGAATGAACATCAATTTCGACCAACAAGTCGCCCACTCACAGATGATGTGATCATTTATCGTGACAGTGATCGAAATATTACTCATAGCGGTGTGGTCGTTGATATTGAAGATGGGAAGCCCATTATCCACAGTAAATTTGGAAAATACAGCCTGCTTGAACATGATCCAGAGGATTTTCGTGACCATTATGGTCAATATGAGTTTTATCATACCAATCGTAGAGATGGTAGACATCTGTTGACAGATTTTGGTGATGAGTAGAACCTGTTTATAGACCTCTGTAGAGAGAGCTAAAAATCGAGGATTGGCCAACGATGACAACCCGTTTTTGGGTTCATCCGCATTCATCGTGCTCAGCAATTCAGATAATCAGACGTAAGGCAAACGCTGAAGAGCAATGAACAGTGCAAGTAGCTCAAAAATGCCTTTCAACACGTTCAAATGTGTTCCGACGCGTTGTCAGGCCATATAAAGCTCCTACTGATATATTGCTGAGCACGACAAGTGCGGGAGAACCATAGAAATAGGTACTTGACAGAAAACAAGCATTGGACAATAAATCAGTGCTTGTTTCATAAAAGATTATTCTCAATTTCTTCCGAAATTCTTACAGACTCTTGCCTATCTCAGTGAGAAAGAGAAATTCAGGGCAGATCCAGTTACTGATGATCAATATTCTCCTTCTCAATTTTAACTCTCTCTATTTCTCTCTATTTTATTATCATGATCGCTACGCCCGAGGGCCCTTTGCTCTCGCGCTCTCTGTTGCTGTATCCTCATAGCATTTTCATATGCTTGTTTCCTTTCCGCATTTGCCCTTTGTCCTTGCTGTTTTTCTACTTCTATCCCAAATCTTCGTTGGTTTGCTGCCAATCCTGCTTGCAAAGCATCAAATGTGGCATCACCACCAGATCGTGCACCATACTGAGGAACATCTCGGCTACTCATTCCTTCTTGCCCATACCCGGTTGCACCTGGTCGCCCATACCCGACTGGTATTGATACTGTATCAGACGGATGGAAGCTTGAAGGTTCTAATGGTTGTGCCCCTAATTTCGTATTGATTTCACGGGTAGATCTGTGCCCACTCCTATTGCCATACGCTGTCTGAGGTCTTGCTTGCTGTCCAGTTGGATTTGATGGCCCGTCTGCCGCATTAGCCCAACTGCCATACAATGTACCAGGACCTGTGGTATCTAAGGGAAGCTTAGATCTATCGCTATATTTTGGTAGATGAGGAGCCGCTATAGCATCGGCTGGACGCCTACTATGAAACGATCTTAATTCATCTCCTGGTATTGCTGGTAATGGTCTGCGATCTAATAACGTACCGGGTCTTTGGCTGTTAGCATCCAATGGATTAAATCCTCTTTGCTGTGAAGCGTTTTCCGCTTCCTTCCGTAATTCTCTTTTTCCAACTTCCCTACCCCTTTTGGTGGCATCGTGCTCTCCTTTTATTACATCAAAAATTAATCGATATTTCCATTTTATCCCTATCACCCCTTACTTGTCTTGCGCACGTGCCATTATGGCTACCAAGCAAGAGCAAAATTCAAATTTCTTTATTTCATTTTTATCTGCTACAATGACATTCGTACAAAAGATGTCAATTAAGGTGTCAAACCTCACGCTAACCATCTCTAAGCTCGGCCCACAAACTGTTTCATAAAACACAGCTATGAAACAATCAGATAGATTTGGACAATTATCTAGTAAAAAGATCATGTCGCTTTTGGTCTGGTTTTCCAGAGGCACGAAGTGGTCAGATACCCTGGGGGACGAGGTACCACAGGTGTACACGCCTGATGGGATCTTTAATAGAGGTAATCTTGTGTTCAGAAAGACAAAGAGAGGCTCCTCTATACCAGGGAGCCTCTTTATCACACAAAGCCAGAACTAGCTACATATTATTACATCCACCTTCTGGTGTCACCAATGGTGATTCAAGCTGGTTAGGAGCAGATACCATAACGCCACCAATTCCAGGATCTGTGTGACTCGCTGGCAATGTACCAGACCACTTGAATGTATAGGTTGCGATCGTCTGTCCGGGTGCTACTGATAATGAAACATTAGAGCTGGTAGAACGGCCATTGTTCATGGTATATTGGAAAACAATCGTGCCACCTGGACCTCCTGGGGCAATATGGAAGGTAGCAGTGTAGCTCTCTGTGAAGGGAGAACCACAACGATAAGCAGTCATATCAGGACTGGTCGATAAACCAACACTGGTTACATTAAAAGGAGCCGAGGCGGTCGAGGCCGAAGTACATGTACCTGACGGAGCAACAAGCTTTGAGGTATATGCATTAGGTGTTGTTACCTGTACCCCACCAGGTCCAGGGACAGTATTATCTTCGCTCGTCTGACCGGACCAGCTAAATGTATATGTTGCGCTTGTTTGACCAGCTTTGATAGTAAGAGTTGCAGGAGTATTGGATCGACCATTATTCGTGGTGTAGCCGAACATTACCTGACCACCAGAGTTATTGGCCGGGAAATGAAAGGTAGCAGTGTAATTTTCAGTTATATTTGTCCCACAGGTGTATGTACTTACTGAAGGAACGCTCAGATGAATATCCACGCCTGTCACTTTTAATGGAACTGACGAAGTAGAACTGTTCGTTGCAACGGCTGTGACTGTACTTCCTGTGCCTGTACTTCCCGTGCCTGTAGTGGAAGGCGTACCACATGCAGCCAGAAGACTTACCAGGGCCACCGCAATGAGCATGCTTACATATGGTAATCGACTATATTTTTTCATCAGATTCTCCTCTTGTCTGCTCTACAATATCTATATGAATATGCAATTAGATTATATCAAACAATAATTTATTGCTATGTGCTATTTCACAATTTGAGGAAAATAGAGAATTGGCAGCTTTTTTGATAAATTGCATATATAAACACAACAAAATTGATGATCAATAATACAGACATTGAAAATAGTCATTCCAGTAGTCTCCACCTTACAACCTGGAAAAGTATGCTACTTTTATCATCTTAATCCACCCGGACAAATGTAAGAACGCCCTCGGAACGATTTTCTGAGGGCGTTCTCTAGTTCTCTATTACATATACAAGTCTACCAGCGCAGTAGAGCTGATATACTTTTAATCATGAATGTCTGGTACTGGTTGCTGCCATGTTTCTGCGAAGACAAACTCCTGAAGTGTTTTGCGCTCACGAGGGAAAGTTTCACGCTCACGCAGATCATCAGGGAGTTTATCAGGAGCACCAGGATACCCGATAGCAATCATCGTATGCGGCACAAATCCTTCTGGGATATTGAGTTCGGCAACAGCCTTCTCTCGATCAAGTCCACTCATCTGATGGGTCATCAATCCAAAATCGACAGCCTGCATCAACAAATTACCAACAGCCATACCAACATCAAAATAGCTTGTCTGCTCAAGGCCAGCACGCTCATACAGTTTCACGACAGTCAGGATCAGAACTGGAGCATGTTGCGCCCAGAGTGTGTTGCGCTCAAACAAAATATTCGCGAAGCGGGTATGTGCCTCTGAATTTTCCCTGGTTGCCAGCAGGAAATACCAGGGTTGTTGATTACCTGCTGATGGTGCCCAGCGTGCAGCCTCAAAGAGGCTCTGAAGTTTTGCATGCTCAACGGGGAGATCAGAGAACGCACGGGGACTCCAACGCTCGCGAATCAGGTCATGAACAGGATGATCGGTCACCGCAGGTTTGCGGAATGGCCCAATAGGTGTGGTCGCCATAATCTAATACCTCTCTATAATGTAGCACGGTAGATGCACTTTTCCCTGATTATTATCAAAAAACCCAATCATAAGAAAGTACATTTGCAAGTAATTACAAGTAGCTAATAAAAGCTTATTAACATTTAATCCCATCCAGACAAAAATGTCGAGGGTTTTCACATATTTATGCGATTCTGAATACTACATCAGGCAACAAACAAAACTGATAAATGCATAACACCTGTTTCCTGTTTGGCTATTTTCGTATCATGAATAGAGAGTATAAAATATGTACAGAAACGATCAACCAATATCTGAATATAAGCAGGGGATTGAACACGAACGACAACGCATCGCACGTGATCTACATGATGGAGTTGTACAGCGACTTGTTGCTGTAATGCAGAGACTGGACCTCACACAACGCCTGCTGGAAGATCAGAAATCGCAGCAGGCCATATATGAGCTACAGAACGTTGCAGCACTGGTAACAACCAGCCTCGAAGAGTTACATACTACAATCACCACACTACGTCCACTGGAGCTTACAACGCATTCTCTCGATGACGCCCTCATGGCACTGCTTCAGGAGACAGAACAACTGCTACCCGGCATACAGATACAGAGCCAATTCTGCAATCTGCAAACTATTCCGCCCAATGTAGAAATTGTGGTTTTCCGCATTGTACAGGAAGCGCTGGCAAATATTCGGAAACATGCTCATGCATCACAGGCTATAATCACCATAACCAATCACAATCAACAACTGCTGATCGAGATCAGGGATAATGGCGATGGTCTACAGCAATCAGAGCAACAGACAGGCCACTTTGGGCTCCATACAATGCAAGAACGCGTGAAGGAAATTAGCGGCGACTGGCACGTTGAAAGCCAGACCGGACAGGGAACAACAATACGAGCAAACATTCCTCTCAACAAATGAAACACCAGGTATCCTACTATATATGGCCGGATAACGGCTAACCTTTTTACTATTCTGCTCACTATTACCAACCACAGGGACTGCTTAAAGGTCTTCTTCGGGCAACAATCCCTGGCGCAGAGCAAAAATAGCAACCTGAGTACGATCTCGTAGATGAAGTTTCTGAAAGATGATCGAAAGATAATTTTTCACCGTCTTCTCAGAATAAGCTAAATGGTCAGCTATCTCTCGATTACTCATACCAGAAGCCAGATAGCGAATAATCTCAATCTCTTTCTCGGACAGTTGAGCCATCCCCTGATTCACACTCGCCCCGCCAACCATCTCCACTGGCTGACGACGCAATTCTTGCACCACCACTCCGGTCAATGAAGGAGCCAGTGCCACCCCACCAGCATACACAGTGCGGATCGCCTGCGCCACATCGCGTGACGATGTGCTCTTCAACAAATAGCCTTTCGCACCACTACGCATCGCCTCAATCACCTGTTGATGTTGACGATACATCGTTAACATAATGACATGCGTAGAGGGAAATTGCTGAGTAATCTGACGAGTTACTGCAATACCATCAGTAACAGGCAAATGGATATCCATCAATACCACATCTGGCTGCACCAGACGAATCTGCTCTAATGCAGTGAAACCATCAACCGCCTCACCCACTATCCGTATATCTTCTTCTAAAGAAAAGAGTTGACATAACCCTTCACGAATCAACACATGATCATCGACCAGAAGCACACGAATCGTACCGACTCGCTCTCGCTTCACATCGTTTTGTCGTTCAGCGACGCCAATAGCCAGGTCTTGATCTGTATCAGGAGTGGCGGGCGCAAGCGCAACAGAGATTGATTGTCGCTGCTCACCTGTATCAGCATAGTCCATAAAACGACTCCTTCCAGCCAGTACAAGGAAAATATTACCCATAAGCATTCAGAAACGCAACGCTCATCGCTAGAAATGTGCCTGAGCACATTTCTCATCTGAATGAAAGGAAATATATGACAGCTTGAGCAAACAGAAAAACAACACAGATTACTACTTAATTCTTCCTCTTCTTGTATCAGTATAGTCCCCACCTAATAATGGCATGAACAGATACGATTGCGTCACCTACACTCCATAAGTTATAGTGTTCAGATCAACAAGAAGCAGAGCAGAAAGGAAAGAGCATCCACCATGGAGGAAATTTCACAACAAAATGCGATCATGTCCGCTATCTATAGAGAGGCACAGCAGCGCTTTAGCACCATTATCGATCTGGCCCATGGTTGGGAACACATCAACAGAGTCTATCAAATGGCCTTGTATATCGCGGAACAGGAAGGAGGAGATCTCTTTATTGTAGGAGTAGCAGCACTCCTGCATGATCTTGGGCGTACCGTACAAGAAGAAGAGCAGAAGCATCACGCTGATGCCTCTGTTACACTGGCACAAGAAATCTTCCAGCGCTATGCTATTCCAGCAGAACAACAAGAAGCCATCCTGCATGCTATTCTGGCGCACAGCTTTAGTCGTGGAGTGCAGCCCCAGACCCTCGAAGCAAGTATCGTCCGTGACGCGGATCGACTGGATGCCTTAGGTGCGATTGGTATTCTGCGCTGGGCCGTTGTTGGAGAACAAAGAAGTACAGCAGTAACAAGGAGCTACGCACCCACAGATCCACTGGCCGAACATCGTACGCTCGATGATAAAATCTATATGCTGGACCACTTCTCAGTCAAACTCTTCAAACTGGCGGAAACAATGACCACCCGAACAGGACAGCAGATCGCACAACAGCGCACTGAGTTCATGCGTACCTACGTCAACGAATTTTATCAGGAAGTTAGCGCCGGAGATACCACTAGCGCCCCATAAAAGCCTTGAGCGTCGTCAACTGTTGCGTATGCTGTAAATCGTAGAGTGGCAACATCATCACCAGTTGATAAAGCGTATGGACGCCCCAGGCTGCATAGTGGAAGGAACGTTGCCAGGCATCTAGCGACAATTGCTCAAGGTAAGTGAAAAGTTCCTTGCGCCGTGCAGCCATCTGCGTCAACACATGATCTAAGGACAGTGGCAATGGCAGTTCCTGACCAAGATGTGACGCTTGATCCGCCAGATTATCCAGTTGTGGATTATCCATCTCCTGAATCAGACACATCTGTGTCAGCGCCAGCCCATCAATAAGAGAGAGGTGATACGCGACCTGTAACGGTGACCAACCACTCGGCACCACCTGAAGAACTAATTCTTCTGAGCGGAAACGAGCAAGTTGACTCACAAACTCAATGCGTGACGTAATCAATTTCTGACAGACAGTATCATAGAGCTCATTTCCAGCCATCGAACCCCTCTCCATCATATGAAGCTATTCAGCGTCAGCTTCAGAGCCATTCTCAACCAATTGTTTATACAAACGTTCCAACTCTTCCTGATCATTAAAATGAAGCACCAGAGTTCCCTTCCCGCGTGCAGTGCGCTTCAGGTTCACTTTCACCATCAACGCTTCACGGAAACGAGATTCCATATGTACCAGTTCGGGAGAACGCGCAGGGACGCTGGACATTTCCTCGACAGCCGACACCACATCTCGTGTAGATTTGATACGATCAACCAGTTCTTCAGTCTGACGTACATTCAGACGACGAGCAATAATTTGCTCCATCGCGGCAACCTGATCTTCATCACGTTCCAGACCAAGCAACGCACGCGCATGCCCCTCAGAAAAGCTCTCAACCTGATTCATTAACGCTTCCCGCACTTTGGGAGCAGCCTGTAACAGACGTAAAGAGTTTGTGATGGTGGAACGATCTTTGCCGACCTGTTTCGCCACCATCTCCTGCGTCAGATGATACTCTTGAATCAATTGCTGATAGGCCAATGCCTCTTCAACAGAATTGAGATCCGCCCGTTGAATATTTTCGATCAGGGCCAGTTCCAGCATTTGCTGCGGAGAAACATCCTTAATAACAACCGGAACCTTTATCAGGCCCGCCAGCTTTGAGGCACGCCAGCGCCGCTCACCTGCAATAATCTGGAACAGCACAGCCGTAGATGCCGGAACATCCTCCTGTGGCGGTTCCTCACCCAACCAGGAATTCTCAGCCTTCTCGCTATGATTCTTCTCTTCCTGATCCAACCGCGTCACCACAATAGGTTGAATCAAACCATGCTCTTTAATAGAAGCACTGAGTTCTAATAACTTCGCATCATCATCACGAAAGACACGACGTGGCTGTCGAGGGTTCGGGATCACACTATCAATCGAAACAAAGGGAGGCGCATCATTGGTTGTCTGCGAGGATTGTTGCGTCGAAATCACATCAGAAGCGCCGGAAATCAGGGCGTCCAGGCCACGCCCAAGGCCAAATTTTTGTTTAGCCACGAGCCATTACCTCCTCGGCAAGCGCACGATAAGCCAATCCCCCTGGAGAAGTTGCATCATAATCAAGTATAGACTGCCCAAAGCTGGGAGCCTCGCTTAAACGCACATTGCGATTAATAATCGTTTGGAATGCCTCTTCGGGGAAATGACTCCGCACTTCACGCACAATATCGCTAGCCAGGCGTGTACGCGGATCAAACATCGTCATCACAACCCCGGCAATCGAAAGCACAGGGTTCAACTGCTTCTTCACAATATTAACCGTATTCAGTAATTGACTCAAGCCTTCGAGAGCTAAATATTCACACTGAATAGGGATCAATACCCCATCTGCCGCCACCAGAGCATTAATGGTAAGCAGGCCAAGCGATGGAGGGCAATCAATAATAATATAATCACACCGATCCCGAATCGGCTCTAACATCTTCCGCAGGCGATGTTCACGTGCAATCGCTCCGACCAGTTCTATCTCAGCAGCGGCCAGATCAACGGTACATGGAGCCACGACCAGAGAACGTCGCGCAGTAGGTACAATTACATCAAATATCGAAATCTCATCCTCTTGTTGAATAAGCAAATCATAAATTGTATGCGAACGCTTACTTTTCGCGGCACCAATTCCGCTCGAAGCATTCGCCTGTGGATCCATATCAACAAGCAGTACCTTGCGCCCGGCTGCCGCAAGGTATGTTGCGAGGTTAATCGCAGTCGTCGTTTTGCCAACGCCGCCTTTTTGGTTAGTGACTGCATACACTTTTGACACAGACTGCTACCATACCTTTCTTCCATGCCGAAATCCGAGAAGCGCCGCTTCGCCATCATTGTAGCAAATGTAAAACTGAGAAGCAACATAAGTCATGCGAAAGATAGACCTGTCGTCTCTTTCGCATGAACAATAACCAAAAAAGCAGGTAGAAACTCGTCTTGTATGAAGAGGAATCATAGCCAACTATCTAGTAATGATCAACGCTTCGCAATATCAACAATCACTAGAGAGTGACGCGATCACCGCCTGCTGGCATCGTAAAGCGGAGAAACTTGGAACCAGCCAGACGCGTACAGATCACCGCCATCATGAAGAAGGCGAATAGCGTTACCGCCATCTTCAATTCATATCCCAGATAGTCGCTCAGGCTCAAATGATAGATACCAGTACTGGAGGACTGCAAACGTGACAGGGCAGGACCTAGCTGTATGCCAAAGGGACCAACCGCCAATCCAACACACAGACTCAACACAACATCAATCACCACACAACAAACAGCCAGACGAGGACCTAACCACCAGAAACGCTTACTCAAACGCTCTCTACGCGTCGATATCATACGTTTGGCAGCCCAGACTGGAGGGAGAACATACATACATAACAGAAACAGCAAAGGTGCCGCGACAAAAAGCCAACCAGGGAAAAAGGCAGGAGAGATTAAAGCACCCAGGCGACCAAACGTATAAATGATAACACCCTCTATCACACCACGGCGATAGCTCACTTTATTAAAAAGCATAGCACGATCTCATCTATTCGTGGGTTTAACAACGACGTTTCACGCAAATCTAGCACAACATTGTCAGATCAAATCAGGCATAGAACAGGTGTATCGGTTTATTGTCGCTTAATGACAGCCACAGGAGCCACCACCGCCACAACCACAGCTACCACCCGCAGGCATATCATCAAAAGAGAAATCTTCGCTAGCGCCACGAGAAGATGCGAAAACAGAAAGTAGACGACGAACGTTCTCACTATGGCACTTCATGCACACAATATCATCAGCATGTTTGTAGCCGACCAACAACTCGAATTTCGATTTGCAGTCCGAGCAGTAGTACTCGTACAATGGCATAGGAATATTACCTCCATCCAATCTCACTGGATCACATACAAGAAATACACAATATATCAAAGAATATTGTAGTGTCTAGCCCGAACAACGTCAAGTCAGCTATAATTGGACCTGGCAAAATACAAGCGTCGTACCGACATAGTACGTCAATGCTTTTTAAATAAGTTCATCAGGAACAACGCATCCTGCTCTGGATTACATTGTTCTATGTGTATATCAGGGAGAGACATCTAAACACAGATCAGTCTCACTAATCCATAAGGAAGATCAGAATATGGCACTTACGATTGGTATCATCGGTTTGCCACAAAGTGGCAAAACTTCGTTGTTTAACGCTCTGACTCAGGCTGGCGCGCCTATTGAAGGTTATGCCACCAGCACAGTACAGGCAAATGTTGGCGTCGTTAAAGTTCCTGACGCACGCCTACAACCACTTGCGGACATCTTTCAGCCGCCCAAAGTCACGCCGACAACGGTTGAGTTTGTAGATGTCGCTGGTATGGGTCAGGCAGCACAGGCTGGTAAAGAGAACAAGGAAGGATTGAGCGCGGAATTTCTAGGTCATATCCGCAACGCGGACGCGCTGGCAATCGTACTACGTACGTTCGCGAATGATAACGTTCCACACATCAACAACACGATTGACCCGGTACGCGATCTGGATAACCTCAATTCCGAACTGATCTTTACCGATCTATCTTCGGTCGAACGCCGCATCGAACGAACCAAACGAGCCGCGAAATCAGGTGATAAGAAATACCAGCAAGAACTAACAACGCTGACCCGTTTTCAGGAAGCACTGAATGAGTTCACACTGATTAAAGAACTGGAACTATCACAGCCGGAGCAGGAACTCTTGAAAGAACTCTTCTTGCTCACCATGAAACCTCGCATGTATGTACTGAATGTCAGTGAGAATGCGTTGGGAGAGGCAAACGATCTGCTGGAAAAAATCGCGAAAGGCGAAGCAATCAAAAACGAGGGTTTGAGTGCGGAACTGCAAGGCATCGTTAAGGTTGCTCAACGAGCGAAAGACGAAGGATCAGAAGTCGCAGCCGTTTCCGCCAGTTTAGAAGCTGAACTTTCTGAACTCCCAGAAGAGGACGCGCAGGAATATCTTGAATCACTCGGTCTTCCCAAACTGGGTGCGGATCGTGTTATTCAGGTTGGCTATCGCCTGTTGAACCTGATCACATTCCTTACCGCTGGTGAAGATGAGGTCCGTGCCTGGACGGTAACCAGAGGAGCCAAGGCACCTGAAGCAGCCGGAAAAATCCATTCAGATATTGAGCGCGGCTTTATCCGTGCCGAGGTTGTTCATTTTGACGATTTCATGGAAGCTGGCTCATTTGCCGCCGCAACGAAAAAAGGCGTCCTGCGTCTTGAAGGCAAAGAGTACATCGTGAAAGATGGCGATATTGCTCACTTCCGCTTCAACGTCGGGAAATAAAAACTCATACAAATATACAACAGGCGACCCCTACCATAACCGGGTCGCCTGACGTTCCTCTCCATGTCTCTACTACCCCCACATGAATCAATATAAAATCTATACTTTCCTTTTCCTTGATTCATATCATTTTCATTCTATACGTATTACGTCTTTAATACATCAAAATACATTTTATTTTTATTGCTGGAACACCATGAATTTTACATATAATCAATTTTTACTGAATCACATGTATTGATTTCGATGTTAAGCAGTGGGACATCCATTATTGACGTGGTAGGGAATAAAAAAATTTTTTGTAGTTGCCATCAATAATGGCAAGGAGAATCATATTAAATGAATTCAAGGATGATCCAGGAACCAGCTTCCCTCGCACCGCAACCTGGCCCGCGTCCAAAATTCAGACGCCCGCGTACTATGCTACAACTCTGTTTTATCGCTGTCATTGCAGTAGCAACAGGATCTTTCGCTTATACAAATCTACAACCAGCGCATGCCGCCAGTCCAGAAGAGGTTAATTTCAATCAATTAAATCAGACGATTGAAAGCAATGCTGTTATCATACATAAAACGAAATCCAGCACACAACAACCGAAAACAGCATTAAGGAATCTGGCAGCAGTCCCACAGACAACGACCACTATTACGCTTCCTTATAACAATATTGGCACTATGATGGATAAAGGTACCACCAACGCAACCTCAAGCGCAAATTTTGACGGTGGCGGTTATTCTTATTCACAGAATGCCCTCCAGGCTTCCGGCCGCTATTCTGGTGCAGCCTGGTATAACGATAGTAACTATTATGATGAAGTTGAACTGAATGGCATTTCATTCGATTGGCCTGATGTCGCATATGGGAAGGCAGATAATATCATCCCCAATAATCAAGTGATTCAGATCCCAACAAGCGCAAATGCATCAATAATTGGCTTCATTGGATCTGCGACAGGCGGCTCTGCCAGCATCACTGTCACAATCACTTATACTGATGGTACAACCAGCAAAAGCACACTCAGCTTTAGTGACTGGACTCTAGGTGGCGGTAAAACAGCGATACTGTCAAGTGATAAGATCGCAGCCGCTATGTCGTACCGTGACGAGAAAGGTGGGGTTAAACAGACCCTTAAAACGTACCTTTTCTATTCAAGTATCAATGCAACCGCGGGAAAAACAGTCCAGAGTATCACATTAGGCAAAGGCCCTGCGGGCAGATCCTTCCATATCTTTGCGATAGGTACACGTTCAAGTGCAGCACCGACAGACTTTAACAGTGCCTATAACAATACCGCCGTCAGTGACAACGCGAATATGGCAGCAGCCAGTTTTGACGGTGACGGCTTATAGCTACTCTATGCAAGATCTGACCCAGTATTATAATCCTGGTGATGGCATCTACTATGAAGGTACACAATTGTGGTGGTCTGATGTCACAGCAGGTTGGCCAGATAACATTGTTGCACATGGGCAGGTTTTCACCTACAATGATCCTTCAGTCACCACCGGAATGACAAAAATCGGTTTCCTGGGTACAGCAACAAACGGTCCATCGTGCGGAAATGTGATCATCACCTATACCGATAACAGCACAAGTTCCTCTCAAATCTGTTTCAGCGACTGGACTCTCAATGGAAGTAAACAATATATGCTGGCGAATGACCAGTACTTCTATGGAGAACCAACGCGAAACAAAAACAACGGCACAACCAATGCCGTACCAGCATATATCTTTTATACCGAGGTCCCGGTAACCGCTGGAGAAACGCTCAAATCAGTACAACTGCCGACTTCTGTTACCGCTGGTCAGATACATATCTTCTCGTTTGCGCCAGGAAAAGGATCGTACAATACCAATGTCGGCATGACAAACGATAGCGACTCACATCGCTTTGCCAACCTGGACGGCGGTCATTACAGCTACTCAGCAAACGCTATGCAAAAGGCTGGTATGGTACCAGTAACACTGCCTATGTCCACACCAGGTTATGACAACTATCTCAACTCGCTCGCATTCAACGGCGCTGAGTTCTACTGGGATCAAAATGGTTCTGTCTTCACTGATAACGCCATTGCGAGTGGACAAACGCTATCTCTAGACAACCCCACCCCTGATGAAGATGCTGGCTCCATTCCAGTAAACCCAATGGCTGATGCGACCGACCTGGCATTTCTGGGGACAGCAACTGGAGGCGGATCAGTTGGTACTGGCACAATTATCTATAGCGATGGATTTCAACAAACATTCACGCTAGGTTTCAGCGATTGGTGTGCCACAACGGTCGGATATGGAAACAGCATTACGCTAACCATGCCTTACCGCAGCTGGCACCCAGACAGTTACCAACCATCTTTACTATCTCGATATACCATTGACTCCAGGCAAAACGGCAACACAGGTTATACTGCCAAAAACAACTGGTGGTCAGATGCATATCTTTTCGATGGCATTTAGAGATGCAAATGCTTATAACAACATCGGCATTAGCAATACAGGGGCAACCAACGTTGCAAACCTGGATGGCGGTCACTACAGCTATTCCAACCAGGCACTGCAAAGCGCTGGGCTGAAACCAGGACAACCCTTCAGCGCGAACGACTTTACCTTTACCTGGCCGAATGTGCAAGTTGGTGTGGGCGGTTTCGATAATTATCAGGCAAACGGACAGTCAATAACACTAACACTACCGACCAACGGAGCAACCACATTGGCATTCCTGGGCACCTCAACAGGTGGCACTGCTCTGGCACAGGAAAACTGGAGTATGGATCATCATCATCATCCTATACACTAACCCTGAGTGACTGGTGCGCCACAACGCCAGTTGCTAATACGCAGATTGCGGCAACGATGAGCACACGTAATAGTTTGAATGGTAGCCAGACAATCACCAACCATCTTTACACGGCAGAGATTCAACTTCCACCACTCAATGGTGCAACCCAGATCACTGTCGTTCTACCAACAAACTCGCATCTACACATCTTCGCAATCGCAACAAAATAAATTATATTAAGAGTAGAGAACCGACAAAAAGCAGGCACGGGATGAGTTGATCAACTCATCCCGTGCCTGCTTTACACTATTCTCATATTATTCATCATACTGTTTGATCAGTTTATCCACCAAATTGCCAATTTCGTGCCACAGGTGGTGTTGATAATCCAACATTTTAGATTGATTTAAATCAAACTCTCGATTGGACCTATCTTTTTGGGCATTCTCGGCAAACTGCAATGAGAGCGCACGCGTTTTATCACCACGTCCATGCAGATAGACACTCATCTCACGCAAATCATCTAACAGCGCATACAATTTTTCTTCTTTTGTAGGTTCATTCGTAGGCATCCCTGGACTCCTTGCTCATCCAACAGCGTTTACTTGTTTCATTATTACCCAGAGCGCTCATCCAGATGTAAAGCATCCGCGTAACGGTTGAAAAAGTTAAACAGGCCAATTACAGTTGTAAGTTCGACGATTTCGCCATCCTCAAAATACAACTGGAGTTCATCCCATAATGCTTCATCAACATCACGCGCACTGGTGGTCACAATTTCAGCATAGCGCAATGCGACCAGTTCACGTTCTGTAAACAAATGACGATGCTGGTCAATATGATAGAGCGCGTCTAACAGAGCATCGCTCACCCCCATCTGCCTTGCCAAGGCAGTATGAGCCTCCTGTCAATAGAAACAGTTGTTCACCTGCGAGACGCGGATTGCAAGCAACTCTTTCAACTCAGGCTCTACTGTGCCTTCACGCATTGCTTCTTGAAGTAATTGCATTGTATGCTGCATAATCTGCGGACGCAATGCCATCGTACGGAAAAGTTTCGTCATCGTTGAGAAACTGGCATATTCTACTTCTGCTGGTAACTGAACCGAGTCATCGGGTGGGATACGTGCCATGCATATACTCTCTTCCCATCAGATATGACACAATGTTTTTCATATTCTATGAAAAAATATCGTTATCGTGCAACATAACACATCATATTCTGTCTAATATGCACCACAAATGACAGTCAGCATTACCGTAGAGAAGTATTATTTGTTATCAGATCAAAAGCCAGACACACATGCAATTGTACCATGCACAAAAGCATCGATTTGAGATATAGTGAAAGACGAAAAGCTGATACACTATTATATCCAAAGGAGCGAGTACATGAATCCAGCCCTGATCATCATAGATGCACAGAATGAATACTTTGCCCCGCATGGCAAATCGATATTACCAGATGGAGAGCAAGCACTGGCACATATTCAGGAATTGTTACAGGCGTTTCGTACCAACAACCAGCCAATCTTCCATGTTGTACATGAACGTCTGGAAGCAGATGCCGCTGTCTTTCGCCGTGGTAGCATCGGGGCAGAGATCCATCCAGCAATCACAGTGCAAACAAGTGAAGAGATTGTCACCAAACATGTGCCGGGAGCATTTTATCAGACACCACTGGAGATGTATCTACGAGCAGCGAACATTGATACACTTGTGATCAGTGGCTACATGACGCATATGTGTTGCGATACAACTACACGTCAGGCCAGTGCACGTGGTTTTAAAGTACTCTTCTCCTCTGATGCGACCGCGACCCGCGACATCTTGCTGGATGGTAAAAAACTCTCTCACCAATCTGTTCATGAGACAACGCTTGGGATTATGACTGGATTTGCCACCGTCCTGACAAGCGCAGAAATCATCAAGCAAACAGCACCAGACCAAGGAATCAATGTATAAAGAATAATGTATCTACAGGTATCATCATTGTCATACCTGTGGATACGTTTTACAATAATGCCATAACTTCATAAAGTAGCTACTAACTTTATAAAGTAGATACAAATTTCAACAACTATCAACAAGTAGTAATAATCAATCACTTTTAGCAATGGCCCCAAAGGAGAGAAGCAGGTTCGTGAATACAGCCCAACAGGAAGCAGATATCATTGCCCGCACTCGGCTCGGCATCATTGGTGGTGGACAACTTGGCTTAATGCTCAGCGAAGCCGCCCGTAAAATGGGATATGCCGAGGTTACGGTCCTGGATCCAACACCACAAAGCCCCGCCTCAACCGTCGCCAAACAGATTATCGGTAGCCTGAAAGATCCAGCAGCCTTGCGTCAATTAGCCGCAACATCCGATATCCTGACCTATGAAATTGAACATATCAATACGCAAGCACTCAAAGGATTACAACAGGAAGGTGTCTCCATTTATCCAGCGCCGGACCTGCTCAGCATCATTCAGAATAAATATGAGCAAAAGGTATTCTTAGCGCAGCGTGGTATTCCCGTCGCCCCCTATCTCCCCATCGAAACAGATGCTGACATTGAAAAAGCAGTCCAACAGTTTGGCTACCCACTGGTCCTCAAAGCCAGAAAGGATGCCTATGATGGTCGTGGCAATGCTCGTATCAACGGACCCGAAGACATTGCATCTGCACGCAAAAAACTTGGAGATCGCGAACTCTATGTCGAGCAGCGTATCGATCTGGACAAAGAGTTGGGCATCATGATCGCACGCAACGCACGTGGTGAAACAACTACATTCCCGGTGGTCGAGATGATACATGCTCGTGATATCTGCCTCTCTGTACTGGCACCTGCGGCGATTAATGCAGAAACGCAGACCGAAGCACAGGCAATCGCACTGAAAGCCATCGACGCATTCGAAGGCATAGGTATCTTTGGTGTAGAGATGTTCCTGGACAAACAGGGCAAAATCTGGTTGAACGAGATCGCGCCACGTACCCATAATTCGGGCCATTATTCTATCGAAGCCTGTCAGACCTCCCAATTTGAACAACACTTACGAGCGATCACCAACCTTTCACTGACACCGACAACGATGCTCTATCCAGCAGCAGTCATGGAAAATATCCTTGGTGAACGCAATGGACCAGCCGAAGTAAAATGGACCCATGACTATGATCACACCCATATCTTTCCACATATCTACGGCAAACGCGAAACAAAAATTGATCGTAAGATGGGCCATATCACAGTCGTTGGCGATGACCTGAACACAGTCTATGCCCAGGCAAAGGAGGCGAGAGCATCGCTCTCGATATAAGAACAACTATGACAGACGATCAAAATACCATCCTCGCTGCCATCAGCGAAGAACACGGTGTACTGGTTTCACCTGAAGGCGTAGGAAATGCCGCAAAAGGTGAACCCAAAGTGCTGGTCACAATGGGAAGTGATTCAGATCTGCCCCTGATGATCAAAGCTATCGACACATTACGCTATGAGTTTGGCATTCCTTGCCTCGTACAAATTAACTCGGTACATCGTGATCTGCGCACGGTTGTACGCCATATTGATAATCTACCTGCATCAATTCAGGTCGTGATTGCCTGTGCTGGTGGCGCGGCCCATCTACCGGGCAATATCGCCGATCTGAGAGCGGATCTTCCTGTTATCGGCGTACCTCGTGATCTGGGTGCGCTCAACGGCATCGACGCACTACTTTCGATGGTCCAGATGCCTGAAGGTGCTCCTGTGGCGGTAATGGCTATTGGCACTGCGGGCGCAATCAATGCGGCTATTCATGCCGCGAAAGAAGTTGCAATTGGAGAACCAGCGATCAAAGAACGTTTGCAGACATACGCGGAAAAACGTAAAAAACGCGTCACGAACCAGAATACAACCCTGGTACAACACATAGAAGAACTTACAAAGAGAAGATAAGCTTTTTTGAGAGCCAGAGAGAAAACAGATTGACAAAACATGAATATATCATGCGGGGAAATGTCCAACCTGTTTTCTCTCTTTTCGTCTCTTATCTATAAAGATGCCATGATGTCAAGAAACTGTTGGTGATACTCATCAGCGTGTTGAGCCACACCCGCTTGAATAATCAACTGTTGGAATACTTCCTGGCCTTCAACATCCCGAATATATTTCTGTGTGAACTCAACCTGATCAGGAAATTTTGCCTGTACAATCGAAAGAAGCATCTCCTGCCACTTATGCAAAACATCCTTTTTCTCTTGCTCGATCCCTTTCTCAATCCCCTTTTCTTCGCCTCGTTGCATCAACTCTTTGTAGGCCCATGTATCCATCAAGATATCTTCTAACATCGAGAACCTCCTCCGTAACCATCCTTGATCATGTTCACCATCAAACGTCAACGCCGCCAGACCATAGGTCAATGAGAGCAGTTCAGACATCGGCTCAACACCATCAAGATAAAGCCCATCAATAATTCGCTCAACAACATCACGGTTCTTCCCATCACGAGACAAGACAGCTAATGGCAATAAGCCTTTACGATCAGATGCGAAAAATGACTCAGTAGGAATATCCCATAAACGAATAACACCAAAATGAAACTGATGCACCAATTGATCAGCTTCTGCAGCAACAAAGGGAGAGCTAACCGTTCCCTTATCCTCTTTCAAGTATATTATATACGAGAGCACAGGTACGCGTAACTGACAGGTTGCCAGCACATTATATTCCCAGAGACGCCAGGCCATATCGCGATCACTCCGCCTCTGAAATTCAATATGCAGTAAAGCTTCTTGCGCGCCTATATCTACATTGAGAAGTATATCGGCATGAATGTTACGGCTCTGTAACTCAGGTGAGGCATCACTCACATAGATACCACCCTTGACCAACCAGCTAACAAAATCCTGTGGAGCTTCCCCTACCAACCGTTTGACTTTTCCATCCCAGGAACCCATCACACACTATCCTTTCCTAAAAAGTCAATCCCCCTTTCTTTCAGTATAGCAATATTGACGATATATTTCAATATTACAGCAATAGCATATTTAACAATGATTTCAACATATTTACAGCAATAAATACACTAATTCATCAAATTCCAGGTATTGCTACGCCATAGCCAGAAATAGAAGAGACCCAGAGAAACCATGGGCAAAAAAACAAATGGGAGAGTTCTGGTCAGGCCAAGAATTAATGCCATGACAAAATTTAAAGCAACGTAGCCAATCAGTAAATAAAAACCCCACTTCTTCCACGCCCACAAAGCCACCAGACCCACAATCCCAATCGCAGCAATCAGGCTAAACAAAAAGAAACGAGAGATGAGTAATGTCGATACCACGACTAACACAATGTTGGCAATAATCCAGATCGACAAATATCCACCGCGCTTACGAAAGCGCCCTGGTTTTGGATCAACCCTGGCCTCAACGGCCATTAACTGATAACCGTTCAAAAAAGCCTGAGGCATTCCGTTCACAAAACGGATAAAAACAGCCGATCCATTCGGCAGAGCAAAAGTTTTTCCAATGACCCGTTCATTTACAGATATCAATATTCCTAATGAACTGGCATTGAAACGCACAGACACAGGATCATTTTGAGTATCCCACTTCACTTGCAATCGATTAGTTGCAGTCGTATCTAACGCAAAATCCTGAACAGGCATATATATACCTCCATAGCCGAAAATATCCTCTCATCAATACAAATTAAACCTCTTTTTCCATTTGTAGACACTACATAACAATAGTAAACATTTACTTCTCTAACCATAAGGATAGAGGAAAAATGGTATGAAATTAGAATTATTGTAAAGTAAACACAAGCACAAACATAACAACACAAGGTTAACAGAAGGTTAATATCATACATTTATAGTTAAGATTTCTCAACAAAATATCTCATGTATGCCTGTTTGATGTTACTCGACGCAAAGCCTAAACTCTGATATAATCAAAAAAACAGAGTATAGAACACTAGTTTCAGATTGATTGGATGTAAGCAATGGAAGACCGCCTCGTTTCGCCAAACATTAGCGAAGAGGAACAAATTCTAGAAGGCAGTTTACGCCCTCATCATCTGGCTGAATATATCGGTCAGGAGAAGATCAAAGCCAATCTGAGTATTTTGTTGGAAGCGGCACGGCGTCGAAACGAGTCAGTTGACCATATCTTACTGTATGGTCCACCGGGACTGGGAAAGACAACGCTATGCAATATTATCGCAGCCGAAATGGGTGTCAATCTACGTACCACGTCCGGCCCGACCATTGAACACGCAGGCGACCTGGCATCCATTCTCACATCCTTAGAACCCGGAGAAGTATTATTCATCGACGAGATTCACCGCTTGCCACGTGCGGTAGAAGAGCGGTTATATTCCGCGATGGAAGACTTCGCGATTGACGTCATGATTGGAAAAGGGCCTGGTGCTCGTTCCCTGCGTCTCTCGTTGCCAGCATTTACAGTCGTAGGAGCAACCACACGTGTTGGCTCGTTAACCGCACCACTCCGTGATCGCTTTGGTGCCATCTATCGATTGGAATATTATGATACTGACGCTCTACATCAAATCGTGGCACGTTCAGCCCATATTTTGAGAGTCAAGGCGCAGGAAGATGGGATTGCAGAGATTGCTGGACGCGCACGTGGCACGCCCCGTATCGTCAATCGGCTCCTCAAGCGTGTACGCGACTATGCACAGGTACGTGCAGATGGGATCATTACCAGAGAGGTCGCACGACAGGCACTTGATGCGATGGAGGTCGATGAGATAGGGTTAGATCAGACAGATCGTAACATGCTGCTCACAATCATCCAGAAATTTAATGGTGGTCCCGTTGGTCTGGATACCCTTGCGGCCAGCACCAGCGAAGATACCGAGACAATCGAGGATGTCTACGAGCCATATCTGTTACAATTAGGTTTTATTGCACGCACTCCGCGTGGTCGTGTTGCTATGCGTGCAGCATATGAACACCTGGGCATCACACCATCAGGAGGTGAAGGCGGTTTGAATTTGTGGACAACATCTTAAAGATAAGTGATTTTGATTACGAGTTACCAGCAGAGCTTATAGCACAGACACCGATTGAACCACGCGATGCTTCACGTTTACTTGTCGCCAATCGACAGAGCCAGACGTTTGAACATCGCCATTTTCGTGATATCGGTGACTACCTGCAACCAGGCGATCTATTGATCGCGAATCAGAGCCGCGTGATCCCTGCAAGGCTCCTCGGCAGACGAGCAGAAACAGGAGGCGCAGTCGAAGTCCTGCTGCTCTCAGAGCGCCCTGATCTGGGCCATAATTGTTGGGAGGCACTGGTTCGTCCGGGCCGACGCCTGCGTGAAGGAGCACGCATCGAATTTGGGCCAGAGGGAGAACCACCCAGACTCCTCGCTGAGATTCTGACGCGTACAGTGGCGGGTGGACGTGTCGTCCGTCTCTCGCTCCCAGAAATAGAGCAAATAGCAAACAATGATCTGCAAGATCCCTATCAAATGCTCCATGTACGTGAACGCATCGATGAAATAGGCAAAATGCCACTTCCTCCTTATATTCATGAATCGCTCGATAATCCCGAACGTTATCAAACGGTTTATGCCCGTATCAGGGGATCGGCAGCGGCCCCCACCGCTGGACTACACTTTACATCTACGTTACTCTCACAATTACAGCAACAGGGTGTGCAGGTTGGTTTTGTGACCCTGCATGTCGGACTTGATACCTTCCGACCAGTTGAACATGAGAATGTCAGCGAGCATAAGATGCATAGTGAAGAGATTGAATTGAACGCGGAAACAGCCGAATTAATTCGCGCCACAAAAGCCGCAGGTAAACGGGTGGTCGCGGTTGGGACAACCTCAGTACGTGTGCTGGAAAGCGTCGCGAGCTTCAACGAAGGGCAAATTGAAGCCTATAAAGGGAATACACGACTCTTCATCACTCCAGGTCGTCACTATCAGGTTGTTGATGCAATGATCACGAATTTCCATCTTCCTCGTTCAACCCTGCTCCTTTTAGTCAGTGCATTCATGGGCAAAGAGTTCATGGAACGCGCATATCAAGAGGCGATCCACGAACGATATCGTTTCTTTAGTTTTGGTGATGCGATGCTTTTACTGTAAAAGCATCGCTCCCAGCAAAGGCACTTCTTCAATCCTCAATGCAGCAGAAATTATCCTATATGACCGAACGGCATAAGACCAAATGGTACAAATTCAGCCAGGCTTGACGCTCTAATAAGTGAAGTGTCACAATAGCAGAGGAGAAAATCCTGCATCTTAAGTAGAGGGGGAAGGGCTGCCTTTTCTTCCTGAAAAACCTCAAAAAAATGATCACAATGCAAGAAGAGGACCAAAGGACCAGGCTATGCGTGAAATTACTATATTTAGCGGAACAGCACATCAAGACTTAGCAAAAGAAATTAGCGAATATCTCGATCTACCACTACGCCCAACAACTATTCAGCATTTCAGTAATGATTGTCTCTATGTGCAAATGAATGAAAACTGCCGTGAGAGTGATGTCTATATTGTGCAACCACTGGTTACACCAGTACAAGAACATCTCATGCAGCTCTTATTTATGCTGGATGCAGCACGCGGCGCATCCGCAGCTCGTTTAACCGCCGTCATTCCATACTATGCATACGCACGTTCAGACAAAAAGGATGCGCCGCGCATCTCTATCGCTGGCAGACTGGTCGCCGACCTGTTGCAGACTGCCGGAGCCAACCGTATTATTACTATGACATTGCATGCCCCACAGGTCCACGGATTCTTCAGTGTCCCGGCAGATCACCTGAACGCGCTCAATGTCCTGGCAAACCATTTCCATACCAAAGATCTAAGTAATGCTATCGTCGTCTCACCTGATCTAGGAAACGCCAAAGCTGCATCACAATTCGCACGCCTCCTCGATGTACCTGTCGCAGCTGGTAGTAAGAAGCGTGTGGCAGATGACAAAGTTATCATTGATACTATTGTTGGTGATGTTGAAGGTCGTGATGCGATTGTGATTGATGACGAAATCGCAAATGGTGGCACCATTGTCGAAATTCTGGAACGCCTGCGCGAACGTGGTGTACGCAAGATCTATGTTGCCTGTACGCATGGACTTTTTACAGGTAAGGCGATTGAGCGTCTGGGAGCACAACCGGATATTGAAGAAATCGTTACAACCAATACCGTGCCCATTCCACAGGATAAACTGTTACCTAACATGAAAGTTTTGTCTATCGCACCATTAATTGCTGAAACAATCCGTCGTAATCACAACGGTGAATCAGTAAGCAGTTTATTTGAAGTCTATCCATAGGCACTATACCAGCAACTTATTCATGTTCATCTATATGAGAGAATACTTGTTGTTGTGAGCTGTCAGTAAGCAGGCTCGTTGACAATGCAATGAGTTTTGACATCATCCATTGAGAGCACGTTTCATATGTATCCCGACCAAAAGTTACTGAGTGAGGATAGATAGAAAACGTGCTCTCTGTCTGAAACACAGACGTGCATCAGAACCCCTCTATCCTTTCACCTCTTCTCTGCTGTTTATGTGGCAACAGGTTCCACGCAAGAAAAAAGCACGAAACCTGTTGTTTTATGTGGAAGAGCATATCTCCCTCGCCCTTCCCAGATAAACATCCGAACAACTATCAATGAACATATCAAACCATCCCCCCATTCCCAGCATCACACTTTTCTGTTATGATGCTACTATTGTTTTTCCATATATAGCAATGCTCCTTTCTATGAGAGCGGGCAAAAGCTGTCATGAACCACTTTTACTCGGCCTAAAACAAAAACATTTCCGCTTTTACAGCAACCAGAAAGATAGAGATAGTAGGAATCACAAAGTACAACCACTGCGAAGTTAGTACTACCTTGTTGTGGGGGATTGCATGATCGATCTAAGTGATCCAACGCTCGATGAGCGTTTACGTCGTCGAACAACTGAAGGGCGTTATGAAATTAGCGAAAGCGAGCTAGTTATCAATATTCGCAGCCAGAACGCTGCTGGCAATAGAGAAGGTGTACGTCGTCTCTGTGAAATACTATTACAACGCTGTATGCCCACATTTCAACGTCATAGCCAGGGCCTACGTCACCGACCAGATTTGCGGGAAGAAGCGATTGCCAATATGGCAGAGCAAGTATTGCGTGAGGCACAGGACCCCAACGAATTATTTATTACACAGAATTTTATCCATTATTTACGCTGCCTTTGCGCCGATGAATTCAACCGCTTGCTACGTCAGGAAGGTTTAATCTATCGACGAGATGCTGAAGGTCGCCCTTCGGGTCGTCCGCAGCATGTACCACGCTCACTTGTTGAAACCTTACGTACAACAAATGCTGAAGATGAGCATCAACCTGCGTCAGATGTCGCAGATCCACGTGATCAATTTGAGGATCTGCACGCAAAGGATGAGAGCCAGCGTATATTAAATTACCTGCGCGATCCACTTGATCGCAAAATTATGACCTTACGCGCACTTGAGAGTATGAAATGGGATGATATCGCTCTACTCTGCCAAAAGACAGAACGCACTGTACGTCTGCGGTATGAACGCGCCCGTGGTTACTTACGCGATTGTATGATGAGAGAACAAACACTATCACACTCACCTGCGTTTCAACAACACCAATAAGGTCAGGGAAACAGAAAGGGATTCACGCATGAATACGCCCGAATTACGACGATTAAAGATGGAATGGCTGGCTGCTAAAGAGGCTGGTGACACACAAACACAGAAAAATCTGTTACAGCAATACCCTGATGCTCAGGATGCACTGATTGATTTCATTGCGGCCTATCACGCAACAGGTGGAGACGATGTCATTACTGATGACGAACCTCTGCTGCCTATCACACAACGTGCGTATCAGGCTGCATTAGAGCGCGTTTTCCCCGCGCAATCCGAACTGGCTTTTGCAAATCTGACTGAATTACGCAAAAGCCATAATATGAGCAAAGTGGAAGCGGCACGTGGGTTACGATTGGGTATTGATGTCTGGAATAAGTTCGAGTCCGGCGCGATTGAACTGGTCAGTTTGAGTCAGCGTCAATTAGCACATCTGGCTCAATTTTTCTCGATCACGCTGGATCAATTCAATTCGCTGCTTGATGCCAGTCAACCAACCGTAACACTGAATCGTCGCCAATCAGCGAACGCAGCACGCCAGAGCCAGCAGGGTCCACAAAAGCAAAGCTTTACGGAAGCGATCAATCGCAGCACAATGTCAACTGAAGATAAACATTTCTGGCTAGATGAATAACAACATAAAGGAGAATGCCAGTAATCAAAACCTTAACGTGATTTTGTAGCGTAGCCAATATAAGAGACACCCATAAACCAGCCTGGACCCAGGCTAAAACGCCGCTCTTTTATACGTGGCATAAAACCAACCATTTCCTGTACAACCATATTGTTTTGTGTGAGTAACGTTCGTAATTCGGCAGGCTTGATAAACGCATCATAGGAATGAAGCCCTGGAACCAGACCTTGCCGGGCAAAAAAGCGCTCACCAATCCAGATCAGTGCCAGGCGAGCAAACAACGTACGGTTGATCGTATCAAAGATGAAAATGCCGCCAGGAGCGAGCACCCGCACGACCTCCTGTATCGTTGCTCGCAGGTCTTGCACATGCTCTAAGACGTCCAGACACACGATCACCGAGAAGCTGCCATCAGCGAATGGTAGTGACTCCGCAAGCCCCTGCACAAAATAACATTGCTGCCCAAGGT
This sequence comes from Dictyobacter sp., assembly GCA_035493535.1. Classification (GTDB taxonomy): domain Bacteria; phylum Chloroflexota; class Ktedonobacteria; order Ktedonobacterales; family Ktedonobacteraceae; genus Dictyobacter. Next base: position 138,148 of record DATJIE010000011.1, on the reverse strand, counting down.
TACGCTGTATAACGGCACGTCTAGCATCTTGCAAGGCCGCCTCCGAAGGATCAATGCCCGTCATTAATACCCCTCGATGAGCCAATTCTTCACAGATTAATCCTCCACCACAACCAACTTCCAGTGCCTCCTGCTGCTGTAACACATATTTTCCCAGCACACGCTCAATCCGTGACTCGATATAATCGCAGCGATCAATAGTCATCAGGTTAAGCAAATTCTGTTGGTCCCGCCAGCCATAGTGTGCGAATATCTCTGCCTGTGATGCCATCTATCATTCCTACTTTCAATACTCCCAAAAGTACTATAACTATGGTATCATTCTCTTCTACCGCTATGATACTACAAATACAAAAAGACAAGAAAGAACGTTGGAATAAGTCGAAGAGGGGTGGTACACTTGTCTGATCAACGCTTCCATACAATTATACGCAAAGCGCGTATCTGGCCTGAGCTGCCAAAAGAGACTATTCACATTCCTCAACCCTTACACATTCAGAGTACAGCCAACCCGACCATATTAATTACCACACTCTTCAGTGTCGCGGGTGTCTGTACATACACTATGTTTCTTTCTCACAATGATGCACATTCTCCCTTTTTCACTGGCATTTTTGTGATGAGCAGTTGCCTGTTTTTAGGATCTTTACTCAACTTCTTTCTGCAATGGATACCAGCCCAACGGCGTAAACACAAACAAATCCGACACTATCTGCAACAGGTCGCGGAGATCATGGCTCACATAGAGACATTAAGCCTGCAAGAACGCCAGGGGAAAGGTGAGCTTGATCCACCACTTATTGCGTTTCCCGCCCTACCAGCTACAGCCAGCGCCCGGTTGAACATTGAACCAATCTTACAACGTAGTTTTGACAATCAGGACGTGCATCTCTGGTCCCGACGTCCCGATGATCCTGATTTTTTCTCTGTGCGCATCGGTATGGGCCAGCAGCCAGGCGGGTTTTCCATTACAGAACAACAATCCATCAGTTCCATAGTTTCTTCCCAATTACAACTGGCAATGGAACAGTTACAGAACCATGTCCATGCTCATAAGACGCTACTCTTACCGGTAACAGTGACATTAGATGCCTATAGCACAACCGCCATTGTTGGGAGCGAAAAGCGCGTAGAGCAGGCACGACACTTAGCGATGACGATGATCGCGTACCTCTCCTATCATCATTCACCCGAAGATGTGCGCATCATTATTCTGGCTCCGGAGTCGAAACGCGAACAGTGGGAATGGACGCTACAACTTCCCCATACACTGCTCTATGACCCTCGCATGAGCGTGAAAAATAATGAGCAACAGACGGAGCACGCGGTCGCGCTCAACAATGAAACGATTCTGCAACTGCTACCGTTTATCTCACGCGAGGTCAGTCGAAGAGAATTGCTGCTTGGAGATATCCATCCTTCCTTGCAACCAAAAGCCAGACCCATACTGCCACGTTTGTTTATTGTCATTGATCATTTCGATGAGTTACATGATCTGGATGGTCCAACACAATTCTTGCCAGCCGTTCGTGTCCCCACACGTCAGCAACGCACAACGCAATTCAATCGTCCACGTCTCACGGTATCGCCACTAAGAAGAGCGGAGATGACACGCGCCCTCAATGCCAGCAGCACAATTGGCGTATCGGTCCTGGCTGTCTGTGGGCAGCGTAGCGATATTCCCGCAGCAGCCGGGCAACTTATCGATCTGGACCCCGATGGGGTCACAGCGCAGAAGCAACAAGATAGGACCAGAGCACGTCTGCGCTACTTACAAGCAGACGCACCACCATGCCGACCCTGTGAATGGTTGGATGAGGTATCACACGAAGCACTCTGTTATTTTGCTAATCGACAGCAACCGCTACGTCCAATGACGACCAAAAGATTGGAGTTACGTACCCAGGTTGATCTCAGTACGCTGTTCGAACCACGGCTCGATCTCACCCAGTATGACCCTTATATTTATTGGAAAGATACGGAGCTACGGATGACCGACGCCCAACCATTGATGCGGATACCCATTGGGCTGAAAATTGGGGATGAAGTCCAATATCTGGACCTGCGTAAAGATGGGCCACATGGTCTGTTAATCGGTCAAACAGGCTCAGGGAAGAGCGAACTCCTACAAACGATTATTACCTCGCTTGCGGTCCTGTATCATCCAGGCGAAGTCAATTTCTTGCTGATTGACTATAAAGCTGGATTAGCGCTCGAACCATTTAGACGCCTGCCCCATACTATTGGCTTCCTCTCCAATGTCTCATCAACCGCTCTGATTGACCGTTTCATTACAATGCTGCGGGCAGAGGCAATGAGGAGAGAAATTTATATCAAAGAGGGCAGAGCCATTCCACGGCTTGTCATCATCATCGATGAGTTCGCGGAGATGGCAAAACGCACAGAGAGTGTCCTCGATGAACTTTTTACGATCACTCGCGTCGGGCGCGAAATTGGCATGCATCTGCTCCTATCAGCGCAACGACCAGAAGGCATTATCGGCAACAAAGTCCGTGACTATGTGCAATATCGCCTCTGTCTGCGCTGTGCCTCACCTGAAGATAGTCGTGAAGTATTACGCCGCGTCGATGCCGCCTCACTGCCTGCAAGTATTCCCGGACGTGGCTATCTGCTGCATGGCGATAATCAATTAGACCTCTTTCAGGCCGCACGCGTGACGATACCGAAACTAACGTTCACCTCAAGCCTGCTACAACTGCGCCGAAAGCAAGGAGATGCCTTATAAAAAGGAGCCAGAACACACATGAGCCACACAACTAAACACCTGCCGTCAATATCTGTTCCCTTACGGCTATCTGGACAAAAACCATTAACGATGTCGGATGTCATTGTTGATCGTATCTGTATGGCCTATACACCTGAAAACGCCAGAAGAGATGGCATCTACTACTGGCCCGATCCATTACCAACACCAGACCCCCACCTATCACCAGATCCACTGGTGCTCTTCCAACCGGAAGAGACAACTTCTCAACTTGCCCTTGTCCCTTTATCGCTCCCTGAAGTCCTATCAAGGCGCAGCTATGAAAAACAGAAACCATCAATGCAAATCCCATTGGGTTTGATTGACAAGCCAGAATTGCAACAGCGGGATACCTGCCTGATTGATCTGCACGGTACAAGCGGAGCTTTAACTGGTGGACCACTCTTACTGGTGGGGGCGCAAAATAGCGGCAAAGCAACCGCCCTTCAGACGATTCTCCTCTGGTTGACTGCCCGCTATCTGCCAGCTCAATTCAAATGTATTGTCATTGATCCCACACACGAACTTTCACTTTTTCGCTCACTCCCACATTTTTATGACAACGATGGCAACTCACTCTGGACCAGTGGAACAACAGACGAAGAGCTTCAACGCACAGCACAACGTGTATCACAGATACTAGGTCAACGTCAGAAAATGCTACCACAACAACATTGGCATGACGACACGCTGGCACGACTCTGGCTCACAGGCAATGATATTCCTTTGCTGCTCCTGGTCGTCAGTCAATATCATCGCTTCACGGATCGTCTACAAGCACAACAGACGCTCAAAAAGATGATGTTCTCCATAGCCGAATCTCGTTTTCTGGGCGTCTATCTGGTCATTACCAGCACGGAGGTCAGCATACGACATCTCTCGACAGACATCATGAGTAAGATCGGGACACGTATCAGTCTTTTCCTGAGCGAACAACAACGTGCTGACTTCTTCAGCGGTCGCATTTATCCGATGGACTCGATCCCCGGACGTGGTCTGCTGATCACGCCAGAACATCAGATTAATCAGGTGCAGTTAGCATTACCCATGCATGGGAATAGTGAACACGAACGCTACGAACAACTAAAAAATGTCATGCAACTGCTGCAATAAAAAATGAGATGGCAATCATAAGCAGGTACATAGTGAACCTGCTTATTGGCTGCCATCTCTCATCTGTGAAAAAATAGCCAGTGGTGTGCTATTAACGTAGATTGATATTGGAAATCTGTGCGATCAATTGGTTCAGGCCCTCAAGGTCCGAATGAAGGTTATTAAGCGATTGTGACCAGACAGGATAGCAATCGGCAAAAGGCTGAACTGCCGACCCATTCAATGTGTTATTCACGGCACAATTCAAGCTAGATAAAATGCTCATCAAACTCTGCACTGTATCCTGAGCATTCGAAACAACCGGGAGCAAAGATGTGACATTAGACAAATCGAGGACGTTTAAGGAGCCGGTACTCTGTAACAAAGGTGTTATTGACATAGTTCACCTGCCTCATCCAACACTACTACCTACACCAAACTATCTGCATTTCTAGAAAAAGTATGCTCTGCATAGCTTTTCATACCAGCAGATAGCTCATCTATACTCTATTCACAATTGTATACTTTTAGTAATAAAAGCATACGAAAACACTATTGATATATATATCATGAATACATTTCAGGGTCAATACTATTTTTCACCAAACAAAAAGCATGAAAACATTGTAATCCTACAACCACAATGTAGAGTTCCGGCTGCAAGCATGATATACTCTCTTCGTCATGAAAGAACATGTACAAGATGAACAATCGCGGCAGCCAGTCGTCTCAAAAGAGGATCAACAGCTAGCCGCAGCCATCGAAAGTCTCCTTTTTGTCTCTGGTCGACCATTAGAGCGCAACGAGTTACGCAAACTGTTACATATCAACGAAGAGCGCCTGACGCTGGCACTTCAGCTTTTAGAGCAGGAGTTTATCAGCCGAGAACGCGGTATCCGCTTACAGCGTCTGGGAGAGCAAGTACAACTGGTCACAGCGCCTGAATATGCCCACTATGTCGCAGCGCTTTTAGATCTGCCTACGACTGCTCGCCTGACCACAGCAGCCATGGAAACGCTAGCAGTCGTTGCATATCGACAACCACTGACACGCAGCCAGATTGAAGCGATACGCGGAGTGAACAGCGACCGAGCATTGACAAGTCTGCTCCAACACGGTCTGGTTGCTGAAATCGGTCGCGCACCGACTGTCGGGCGTCCGGCACTCTTTGCGACTACCGCCGAATTTCTACAACAATTCGGTCTCACAGCGCTGGAACAACTGCCCTACATAAGCCAGCAGACAAAATCAGCAGACGAAACCATGTAAAAATATCACATACCTAGCAACATGGTGCAAAAAGAATACAAATGAGGAAAAAGCGTTATGCGTATAGGCCGCCACATGCCCACAGGCTCTAAATTAGTCAAAACTGCACAACTTGCGCAAAAGATAGGCTGCAATGCAATTCAGATCTTCGCCAGCAACCCGACCGGATGGCAACCTCCAGCAATGGACCCGGAAGGAAGCGCAGCATTTGCTCAGGCCGCACGCGAATGTGATCTCTATCCAGTTGTGCTCCATGCTCCTTATCTGATCAATCTGGGATCAGCGAAGGATGAGACATGGGAAAAATCTATCGCGTTACTTACCTGGACATTACAACGTGGTGCAGTGCTGGGAGCAAATTACGTTGTTTTCCATACAGGCAGCCATCTTGGAGCAGGTGTCGAGGCAGGAATTACACGCATAGTGCAGGCAATAGAACGTATTTTGCCGAACACCCCCGCGGAGGTAATGCTGCTCCTGGAAAACGATGTGGGAGCCGGACATACAATCGGAAATCGTTTTGAGCATCTGGCAGCCATTCTGGAACAACTTCCTCATTATCAGGATCGTCTGGGTATCTGTCTTGATACCGCTCATCTCTGGGGAGCCGGACATGATATTTCAACCAGAGAGTCCACTCTACAGGTATTGCAACAATGTGATGATACCTTCGGATTGAACCGCCTGCATATCCTGCATCTGAATGACACGGAGAAAGCCCTGGGGAGCCATCGTGACGTTCACGCCCGCCTGGGTGAGGGTCTTATCAGTGCCGAAGGTCTACGAACATTGCTACAGGACCCACGACTGGCACACGTCGCAGTATTGATGGAAACACCGATTCACACCAACGAAAAAGGCAAAGAAGACTGGGAGCGTGACGCGGAAGAAATTGTGAAAGCCAGAGCTTTATATGAAACACAAACTCCCACAACCACGCTCATCAGCACAACTATTCAGAATCCTGCGCTTGCTCCTGATAATCTGCTGTAGGTGCTGGTGTTACCGTCACGCTTGCCGTGGCTGTCACGGTTGGCACAACGCGTGTTACGACGGCGGTTGGTAGCGCGATAATCGTCGGCGTTGAAAAGATATTCACCGCCGTTGAAGACGCTGCTACCGTCGGCGTAGTTGTAACAACAGATGGTGATACAGTTGGTGTTCTATCAATCCCAGACGTCACCAGTAGCGATATAGTAAGCGTCATCGCAGAACCAGTAGATGGTGTAATCGTCACAGATGCCAGATAAGGGATAGAACTTGCAGCCAGACCAATGGGATCAACACTCACATCGATACTCGCTGTAGCTCCCGCTACAACACTTCCCTGCGATGGTGATACCGTTACCCAGGACTGTGAAGGCGTTCCGATCTGCCAGCCTAAACCATCACCACCAGTATTAGTAATAGTGAATGCCTGTGAAACAGTACTGCCTCCTTCACCTACGGTATAGTTCAATGAGGAAACACTCACTTGCATGGCAGGAGCCGCTACATGAATATTTACAGGAACATTGGCAGAACTGTTCCGAGCAGTTGCTCCAGTGTCACCATCAGTCGCGCTTACCACCACAGAAGTCGTGTATGAATTTCCTCCCTGAAGACCTGTCATATCCACATTAACAGAGATCGTCGTACTTGCACCTGCCGCCAGAGATGTACCAGAACTGGCTGACAACGTAACAAATGCAGGGGCCGCCAGCAGTGCAGCATGCCAGTTCATAGTAGAGCCACCGGTATTTGTGATCTTCAACGGCAATGTATGTTGCCCCGACGCGAAAGAAAAATCCAGAGCATCAGAACTCACACCGAGAACAGCGGCTTGCTGTATACTCAACGTCACAGCAATGTGCAGTGGTGATCCCACCGCACCACCAGTCACACTATCAACCGCAGCAATCGTCACCATACCCTGATACTGCCCCACAGCAAGCGAACCAGGCAATGCATTCAGCGTCAATGTGCCAGTGGGTCCTGAACTCAGTGAACCATGATCTGCGGCAGTAGCAAGCCAAGCCCCCGTAGTTGTCGCAGTCCAATTCAACGCATGCGTGCAAACACCAGCCGTACCAAGCGTGATCGCCCGCGTTGCAGACGTTGTTTGTCCACTCACCGCACTCAGCGTTGTCTGTGTACTGGAAGCAGTCAACGTACATGGCGGTTTTAACATCAGGCTTACTGGTATCGCCTGTGCGTTGGCAACATTCGCGCCGCCACTCCCATTCTGACCGGTAATAGTAATGATGCCCCCATATGTCCCTGCACTGAACGCCGCAGGAGTACTCGCAGTCACCTGCAACAATACAGATTGATGCGCCGCTAATTGTCCCGTCGCAGGGGTAACAGTCAACCAACTTCCCTGATTCTCCGTAGAAGACGCTCGCCATGAAAGGCTACCGCCACCAATATTACTCAACGTCAACGTTTTGGTGAAAGTACCAACCTGTCCAGCAAGGCCAGAAAATGAGAGGAGATTTACCCCTGTGCTCATCAATGGTTGCGCATCCTGACCTAATGTATAGGTAACAGGCACAACCTGTGTCATGGCAGAAGAAGAGAACGTCACTGAACCTGTATACACCCCCGGTTCCAAATGAGCAGGGTTCACACTGACAACTGGATGTGCTGGCACCATTCCTGTAGAGGAACTGACATGTAACCAGGATGCGCTACTACTAACACTCCAATTCAGGGTCGAAGGACAATTCGCAGAGCTTGTCAAATCCACCTCTTGCCCGGCAGGAGTCCCCTGCTGATAGACAGAAGTAAAAGATAACAAAGAAGGAGATATTTGCAAAGAGCACGGTGGAGTAATAGTCACACTTACATAAATATTTTGCAGACTATGAGGATCATTTGCACCAGCACTTGTAAATGTCAATTTACCACTATATGTACCCGGTAACAGATTTCTACTCTGTACCTGTACAGCCACAGGCATATGTCCGGAGACAGGAACGGTGCCGGCTTGTGTCGAAAGCGTCAACCATGACGAATCACTCATCGCAGACCACTGCAATGGCAAAGAACCAGGATTACTTACCGTCAACACTTGAGATGGAGGTGAAGAGCCATTATCCGCGCCAGTAAAAGAGAGGACAGCAGGGGACAATTGCATCACAGCCCCCTGCGCACCTGATAGTGGTAATACTGTCATATTGACAACAAGCGTTACATAACCAGCATCTGAAGAAAAAAGGACTTTAGCAGAATAATTGCCCGGCTGTAGATTATTCCGATTCACAGCAACAGTCACTTTATCATCGACCCGTTGAGAAAACACGCCACTCCGTGGACTGACCATCAACCACGGTTGTGTCGTGGAAGACTGCCAGGTAATCTGCCCGGCCCCAATATTCATCAGCGTCACGGTATGAAAACTATTCGTCGCCTGATCACCAGTGCCCATATCCAGATTCGTCGTCGAAAGCCTCAGATGAGGAGGACGATAAGGGCCACTTGTTCCAGTTACCAGGACCGGAAATGATGCCCGCTTATGGGTAGAGGCATCTTCAACAGTCACCGTATGTTGACCATCGCCCCAATCGGGATCAACAACCACAGTATCAGAAAAGTTACCAGCAGCATCGGTCGTTAATTGTGTCAAATCATGTGTATCAACTACAGGTACAGCATTATCTCGACTCAGGCCAATACGTGTATGTGGTGTGAAATGGGAACCACGTAGCGTGATCGTCGCCCCAAGAGAAACCGCATGCGGAGTGATGTCAAAAGTAGCATCATTATGAAATACCTGCTCATTGCCAAAGGTGGGGAGAATACCAAACAACCCACTGACAACAAAACTGACCAACACAATAAAACTGAGCCAGAAGAAAAAGACTGGCGGTACACGAAAGCGCCAGAAAGGAACAAAACGCAACACCGGCAACGACTGTAACGGTCGTGGTGGGCGTGGAGGGTGCGTAATAGGAGGGCGCGAAGGACTTTCAACGACCTTTTGCCAGGTTAGAGAACGTTTCTCGGTAACAGCGGACTGTGCTGAACTTCTAGCTTCCTGAGAATGATCTTCATCAAACTGATTATCCCAAAAAAACGAACCTTTCTCCTGCGCATTCGCGCCAGAAGAAGGGATCGATACCGGAATTGCTATGCCACAACGTGCACAGTAATACGACTTCTCAGGTAATGGTTGCTCACAATGTGGACAATATGTCGCTTCCAATGGTTCTCTCCCTTACCTTAAGCCGAATTGGCATACGTTTCCTATGAAAGTAGTGTACGGAAGAAGATGAATACTGTCAACACTCTATTAGCATATATAATTACGTTTGATCATATAAAAATGTTATGTAAAGCAAAAATTTGGTATTTAGTGCTGAAGTATGAAAATCCGTACTATGCTATTCAGTTAGAGTGTACCAGACATTCATGTTATCTATCGACCTGAAAGACAGGTACCAGCTAAACAAAAGAGATAGCCTGAACGTACTGTCTTAAAAACCTACGGAATACTTCTTCATAGGTTCCTCGTTGTACATTAGGACGAGATATAACTATACCAGACACCACCGTGCCAAAGGAGATAACAATGGGAGGCCGTATCGGTCAACAACTCGGAAATTATCGCTTGTTGCGCCTGGTCGGACAGGGAGGATTTGCGGACGTTTACCTTGGTGAACATATTCACCTGGGTACACAGGCAGCCATCAAAGTCATGCAGATGCGCCTGGTACAAAATAATGTCCAAAACTTCCTGAACGAGGCACGCACGATAGCACACCTGGTCCACCCATATATTATTCGCGTCCTGGATTTTGGCGTTGAAGATAATGTTCCCTACCTTGTTATGGACTATGCGCCCAAGGGCACATTCCGCCAACGCTTCCTTCAAGGAAAACCGTTACCTCCTGCACCACTCATTCCTTATATTAAACAGACAGCCGCAGCGCTCCAATATGGACATGACAAAAAGCTCATTCACCGCGACGTCAAACCAGAAAACATGCTGCTTGGACCAAACGACGAAGTGCTTCTCAGTGACTTCGGACTGGCTCTTATTGCCCACAACTCTATCTCTCGTTCACCAACCGAAGCCGCTGGCACTGCTGCCTATATGGCCCCTGAGCAACTACAAGGCAAACCCCGCCCTGCCAGTGATCAATATTCACTGGCGACGATCGCGTATGAATGGCTTACCGGACAATGCCCTTTCCAGGGATCTTTTTTTGAAATTGCCAGTCAACAGATAGTAGCCCCAATCCCACCTCTTCGTGAGAAAGTGCCAACCATTCCAGCCGGAATTGAACAGGTTGTGCTCAAAGCACTGGATAAAGATCCCAAGCTTCGCTATCCCAGTGTGCGCGACTTCGCGCTCGCCCTGGAAGAAGCTTGCTTGATCGCACGCCAATACAGTTTTGACATGCAGGCCACAGAGCCAGCGCAAGATCCATCCGCGATACTCAATGGTAACAAGCCACTCAAAAGCACCATCTATCCAACAGCATCGTTTGATAACGCGATGGGTACGAATTCTTCCCCTGACATGTCAGTATCATCAGGTGCAAATACGTCTTTTAAAAAGCCCGTTGAGAAGTTTTTTGCGAACCAGGAACCGGAAACACCACAACTCACACCTGCCATACAGGCAGGCAACGATTTCAAATCGCAAACCCCAACATCAAATCAACCAATTCCGCAACCTGATGCCAGGGCACAAATGCCCCAATCCGCACGGCTCGAATCCAAACCACTTTCACATGCAGAAACAGTCATGTATGCACGCCATTTATCACAAGCAGAGCACTATACCATACCATCACCACCCAACTCACAGGTACATCCACCTTTCCCGGCAACTCAACTACCTGAGACGCCCCCCATGAATACAAGGGATCGTATGGTACCCGGCCAAGAAATCCAGCCTGCTATACAGTCAACGATTGGAACTGCCACAAATAGATCATCAATTTCTAAAAAACGCGGTCCGAATATTTACAAACTGCTATTAGTCATTGTTGTAGTTCTTGTGATCATCGGAGCAATAGCGACTCTGGTACTCAATACCCACATGGGAATTTCCAGTTCTACAAATACAGGCAACGTACAGGCAACGGTAACAACTCACGTTGGAACTACTCCTACCAGCCAGGTTAACGCAAATCCGTATCTGGCCTCGCAGAAGACTCTTGTACTCAATGATCCTCTGATCAGCAATGAACATGGCTGGCAGACCGGGACGAGCACAAGCACAAGCGGCTCGTGTCAATTTGCGACGAATGGCTATCAGGTGTCTGCAACTATGACCATACCGCCTGCCATCTGTCTGACCGATACCGAAAATTATACAAACTTCACGTATCAGGCCGATATGAATTTTACATCTGTCGCACTGGACTATAGTGGTGCAGGACTCGTTTTTCGCGCAAACCCCTCTACAAATCAATACTATTATTTTGAGATATTCAGAAGTGGTCGTTACAATCTCGATGTTTGTAGTACCTCCACCTCCTGTACACCTCTCGCTGGTCAACCCAATGATAATCGCGTACTGCCTTCTTTCCAACAAGGTGAAGGAGTTACCAATACATTGGCGGTAGTAGCTCAAAATAATTCATTCAAGCTGTATGTCAACAAACAACTGGTTACACAGGTTTCTGATACCAATAATACGCTTAATAGCGGCAATATCGGTGTAATGGCAACTGCCGGATATGATACCACAACCGGAGAGAGCCAACCCACAGTTGTTGTTTTCCAGAATATCAAGGTATGGAAATAACATATGTACGATATCGCACAAGTTCAATAGCAATAAATACTATCTTTTATCCAAATAAAAAAGCCAGTATAGAATATACATATACAACTATTCTATGCTGGCTTCTCGCTGTTCTCTCCACAATACACATCGTGGTATGTAACTACATCTTTTTAGCGGATAAGACACGCTCAAGCCATTCTTTGGAGCTACGAAATTCACTATTGCTGAGAGAATGACCACTTTCACTCCAATGTGTCTCGACGGTAGCCCCTGTCTGTTGCAATAATTGCTCAAGTCGCTCTGTCTCCGGTACAGGAATCAGCGGATCATTACGACCAGCCGTAATAAAAATGTCGACACCAGTCAGATCAGGTAAAGGATCAGGAATCAGTGGAACCATTGGATGGTACAATACAGCCGCATATAACGCATCTGGTCGTAACAACATCATGCTGGCAGCAATGTTGGCACCATTTGAAAAACCAGCCGCAATTACCCGCGCAGGGTCAAAATGATATTCCTGGCTGGCAGCGAGAATGAAATCCGCCAGTTCCTCTGTGCGTTGTTGCAAATCTTCAACATCAAAAACCCCTTCAGCAAGACGCCGAAAGAAACGTGGCATGCCGTTCTCAAGTATCTTTCCACGTGGACTTAACAACGCGGCTCCTGGTAATAGTTGACTCCCAAGACCCAGAAGATCCTCTTCATTTCCTCCGGTTCCATGTAACAAGAGCAATGTTGGAAGCTGCTCGCCCTGATTTCGCGCAGGGACAAAGCGATGGATATAATCAAGTGTCATGGTCTTCTTCTTATACTTTCTGATCATGCTGATCAAAGAATAATCATGTTATGGAAAGCGTTACTCCACAAAAAATGTACTGGCACAACAACATGCTGTAAATACGTTCCCACAACTACGCTTGCCTTATTAGTTTAGTACTATACCATAAAACAGGGAGCATGTCAATAAATGCAAAACTATACTCATAGATCATATTAAGCAAATACTCATTTTATACGTATATAGCAAAATTACGGGTCAACAAGGGCAGGCACTTATGATAAAATAAGCACAAGATGGACGTATGGGATGATACAAACAACACAGATATACATGTAACAGCAGCAAGAGTGCCAGCACGTGACCAGATTATCACGGCTGCCAGTTCACGCCGCCCAACAGAACGAGCATTTTTAGCGTTGGTACGACAATGGCTACTTCAGGATTACGTTCCAACCTACTGTAACATACTGGCAACGACACGTATCTTTCGTCGCTACTACTGGGTCGACGCGCTCCGAGGTTACCCTAAAACCTCTCTAAATATAGCACTAACGACACAAGCAGAGGAAACAAAAAACAACCGTCGTCATAAACAGAAGAAACAGTTCGACTCCCCGCAACCACGTCCGGAAGCATTGCAACCATTTCAAACATTAACCCGGACGCTACTACAGGAGCAGGCTCCGGTGACATTCTATGGCATTCTCCTCATCGGCAGCAACAGCAAACGGCAGACAAACACAACAGGAGGGATAAAAGGAGGGCAGATAACCCATGATCTAGCACAGATCAAAGAGAGCAGTATCTTACCCACCAACTGGTCCGATATTGCTGCGCCACTGCTCAAAGCCATCGAACCAGCACCAGCCACTTTTCTGCTCAATCCACTCAGCCCGATCATTCTTGATAATGATTACATGACTCCGCTCTATCGACGAACAGCACCAACCGAGATATTTCTCTTCCTGAATCACAAACAGATTAGTCTCTGCTTACAAGAAGCACAAAAAAACAGTACACAAGCAACAGCACTCACCTCATTGCTGCGCACGAATCGCTGGAAAACACTCTCAACCAGAGAAGAGCAACGCACAGAAACAGTCACAACCTTCATCACATTGCTCCGCACCGCGATGCAACGCCACTTCCAATATCCCCCCCAGGAGATCACATTGCCCCTGATCAGTGGACCCGTCAGCCTGAACACAGCACCATACAGCCTCATCTACGCCACACGTAGACAGGATAGTCTGCTCTTAATGAACGATGTGCTCTGTCGCTACCAACGACAGCTTTATCAGCACAGCTATCATGGTGTATTAAGCGAGGAATGGTTTGCGCAACAGGAAGAGCAGCGCCACACCCTGGCTCTGCAACAGTTAACAAAACAGATCAAACAGCAAGGCGAAAAACAGCGAGCACGGCGCTGGCCTGACCTGCGACAACAATTTGTACTCAAACAGTTTGGGAAATTCACCCAACAAGAATACGATATGCTTATACAACAGTTATTATCTAATCAAGAGGTACATTGCATCTGGCAGCAGAAAAAAGATATTCAGGTACGTATCCCTGATAACTATGACACCCTGCAATGGTAACACTACCTCTACCAACAGAGATTTACCTTGCCGCCAAATCAGCCTTCACAGCGTATACCACCTGAGGGATTAGATTAGAAATTGAATGAGGAGGTATTACCAGGGGGAAATGGCAGGCATGGGGACACCTGACATTTTAGTAACGCCTCCTATCAATAGTGTACGTTAGAAAGGTCGGTTTTGTACCATAAATTTCGCAAAAAGTTACAATCTTCATAGAATTACTAAAAAGGAAACACCGGATAGTTTAATTGGGAGTGGTATCGTGGAGCATGAAGATATCTCAGCAAAGAACACATTAAATGAATTAACAGGTGCCGAATGGCTCTATTTTACGAAAAGTATTCTGACAACCACATATCCTTCTGAATATGGTCATCAACTGCGCAAAGCGCATGGGGCGAACAAGCCACCACAACTCATGAGTCAGTTAATTGAATTCTTTACCAAAGCAGGAGGACGTGTTCTTGATCCTTTCGCAGGAGTTGGCGGTACCTTAATCGGAGCATCCATTTGCAAGAAACCACGTAACGCCGTTGGCATTGAGATCAACCCAAAATGGATCGCCATCTATAACCAAGTCTTGCGTGAGGAAAAAGGTCAACTTCAACCCCAACAACTCCTTCAAGGTGATTGCCTGGATATGTTGCCAGGGATGGAACCAGAATCATTTGACTTTATTGTCACTGATCCACCCTACAACATCCACCTTGCGAAAACAATGAGTAATAACCGTTACGCAGATCTTTACACGAATCGGCGTACTGACTATGATATGCGTTCAGAAGATCCATCGGATCTCGCGAATCTCTCAAGCTACGACGATTATCTTAATGCAATGGAGCAGGTATTCAGTTCATGTATCAAATTGCTCAAACCACAGAAATACATGGCAATTATTGTCAGAAACGCGTATCAGCATGGAGAATACATGTTTACCCATGTTGATCTGGCGCGTCGTGCCAAACTCCATGGCTTTATTCCCAAGGGGGAAATCATCTGGTACCAGGCAGGAACGCGTCTCCGGCCTTATGGCTATCCTGTTGCCTATATCCCCAACATTACACATCAATATATCGTTGTGCTCCAGAAACCAGCCAGGGGCAAAGTTTGTCCTGGTTCTTAGGATTGTATTAACGAGGCTGTGATATGATAGATAAAACTGTGAGCAGCCCAGGTCTACTACACCTCAAAAGAGGATAACTACTATGCCACATAAACAAAAACATAATCAGTCATTTCATACTCAATCTAACCATCGTACGTATCAAAACAAGCAAGCATCATACGAAACAGAACATCCTTCCATTGATAACTTCGATGACGAACTGGTTGATGATGAGGCAGAAAATCCTACCACAATGTCTCCTGCCATGGAATATGGAGAGAGATATCATGAAGCAGGTAAACGCGATGTAGAACTCTATATCCGGACGTATAACACGCTTCTACGCAGTTCAGGTGAAATCAGTCTGAAAGCACTTGTCCAGGCTCACTATAATATTGGTTCAAGTCTGCATCCAGATGCACGTCAACCCTATCCAGATATGTCCGCCTTCATTTATAGCGTATTGCGCCTGCCCGACGCTGTCAGTCAATGTAAACGCGTATTACTGGGACAATCAGAGGAAGTCTTTCAGCAACAGGGCTATCATGTTGATCAATGGCAGGCAGTCACCGCCTCGGCCCGACGCCGTAAGTGGTTTTATGACGGTAAAGAAACACTGGCAGCCTACGTTGCCAGTGTCAGTGATACCGATGATATTGTCCCAACGCTGGTCGCATTCCAGATTGAATGGAATAAGATCTATTACCTGCTCAAAGCTGATCCTACGACTATGGAACTGCTTGAGACGAGGGTTGAGCATAATTCGACGGTCTACGCAGAGATTAGCAAAGTCCTGCGTCATCGGTTACACATCGCACATGATGACTGGGATCGACTGGAAGTCATCTGGGGCAACACGCTCTGGGAAAAACTGCATGAGATCGGGCAGCAAAAGAAAGACTATAATCTGCGGATGCTGGGTGGCTCCCATGTTGGCTTTGTCAAAGCGACTCATCAGTGGTGGTACCCGGTCAAACAACTGCTTGACTCGCTCAATCTACAAGATCGTCCGGTCTACTTTGTCTCCAGCAATACACATAGTCTGGTAAATCTGCTGTCCGGTTTTACACTCCGTCACGAGAAAGTCTTAACAGATTTTGCCAGGAGTGGCAGCGATGCCTATCTGACCGAGGAGGCATCGAAGATACAGGAGGGTACGGTACCCGGCAACTGGCATAACTTTCTGTACTTCGCTGCTCGCGAGTGGATACGCACACAGGACGGGAAAGAGGCGGCCCGCACACGCATGCAGGAAGCGCAGGATCGAGGTATCTGGCACGTTGGCGCACGTCATGGTCTGGAGATTGACGCGCAAATCTTTGAACTCTCAAAGTTACAGGCCAACGACATTGATCCTCGGAGCCGCATGAATCATCTTGATCTACTCACCAAAAGTGATGCCGTCATCCTCAATATTGATTATCCTTTAGGTATGGCAGCATACCGCATGATGCGCGAAATCATGGAAAATCTGTCACAAATCAGAGGTATCTATATTCTGGGGAAAGCCGCCACACTCAATGGCAGCATCGGCGATGTCATGATTTCAAACGTCATTATGGACGAACATAGCCAGAATACCTACTGGTTGGATAATGCATTCACGGCTCAGAATGTACGACCATACCTCATTTATGGCTCAGTACTGGATAATCAAAAGGCCATTTCCGCTAAAGGTACGTTCTTACAAAACCGTCACTACCTGGATTTCTATTATCAGGCCAATTATACGGTTGTGGAAATGGAGAGCGGCCCCTACCTCAACGCGATCTATGAGGATCAATACCTGACACGCTATCCAACGAACGATAATATCAATCTTGTGCGCATTCCCTATGAACTGGGTATCCTCCACTATAGTTCAGATACCCCTTTCACCCGTGGCAAAAATCTCGGTGCCGGTAGCCTCTCCTACTTTGGGATGGATTCAACCTATGCCAGCACTGTCGCCATTGTGCGTCGCATCTTTGAACGAGAGATACAGGAAATCCAGGCGAAACAGCCGCGACAGTCATCCGCGAATGGCAAAGTACAGCCATCACCAAAGGTAGAAACATCCACCACCAGAGATACACAAACAGATAAATAGAACATAATCAACATCTCAATAGGAAATTTATACCTTCTATACAAAAGGTATATTCATATACATTATACATATGAATATACCTCGTACTGCATAGAATCGCCACCAACCACAGCCACTTCACTTAGAAGTTCAGGCGTACCATTGCTTCAGCAGTGGTGCAAGCAGTCAATACCCCTGCCTCGCCCTGTATTGGGTCGATAACGCCATTGTGATTAGTATCCACCCCATCCAACGCATTTTGTGCCAGCGTCTGCATCTCAGCAATCTCAGAGGTATTCTGAGGATGTTGTACCAGCGCAACAGCATCACGATCCAGCTCTGTGTACCACTGTTGTAAATCTGTAGTCGCCAGAATAATCTGTTGTGCATGATTGCGAATAACGGCAGTTGCGTCTGCTTGCATCATTGTCATCTGCGCTTCATGGGTAATCAGCATCACATACCCATCATTATTGGTCCCAAGTAATCCCAGATTAACATCTGGCATTGCCTGTACATGTGCTTTCTGGCACAGTGCTGACAATGAATGATAATGCGCTCCATGTTGCCCTTCCAACATATTTACAATGTTCTGGGCACGACAACTAACCTGATCTTGATTATGCCAACCCCCCAACGTTCCAGTATATACTGTTAATGACTGGGACTGTGTTTGCAGAGCAGCAAGTAAGCTTACATTCGCAGGCGTTGTCGGATACGCGACCAGGAGATTTTTTATGTGCGAAAAGGAATGAACAGGGATAGAAGCCCGTAGTATCACATTGCCCGTAGGAAGGGCTTCACTGGTTGGCTCTCTGGTCACTTCTACTTCATTCCCCAGGGACAAGACACTTTTCCCAGGTGTCGCAAATGTCAAACTCCCCTGCTGACCCTGAAGCTTCAATACTCCTAAAGATGAAATCCGCCCCGTTGTACTATCAACCATCCATGCCGCATAATGGTCACTGGATACAAGAGGAACCAGACCAGTGATATCAATCGCTAAACTGTCTGTATAGCCTAAATGCCCCTGCGTATTCTGAAATGTCACCTGCCCTGCCAGCGTCTGCGACGTCGCTTCTGAAGTTCCTATTGATGACAGAAGAGCTGGATCATTCCACATAATGAAAATACCCGCAACAATGCTTAGACCCAATAAAGCCAGCATAATACCAACAACGATCAGAGGTCGACCGCTACGACGTGTTGACGACAGATATGGCACTGGCGTCCTCATATCATATTCCACATGGATCGGTGAAAGTTGCTGCACTGGACTCATTTCCTGTGAATGCTGCGGCGGCATCTGCTGTATCGATGGCATCGGTTGCGAAGGTTGAACCATCGAGGGCGCGACTGGGACAGAAGAGAGTTGTAAACCACATTGACCACAAAATATAGACCCTGCTTCAACAGGCGTATGACATTTTGGGCAATAGACCATTATATTCCTCAAATTTCCTTCCACATATATCCTGGACACTCACCATAAACAAAAGGAGATTGAGTTCTCACGCAAAACCTGCATACAACCCCTGTATAGTGGACTATCACGCCACGGTCTCCCATTACACAAGAGACTGTGCATCGCACATCTGAGAAGCAAATCGCAGGCAACAAATTGATGAGCATCAATTATTCAGGATGATGCATTTTGTATCAGTTCGATAGACTTTATGACGGAGTATCAGAGTAGTAAGCCACAACGCTCTAACTAACCAGTACTTTTTGCCTGCATCCTATCAGTCTACTAACAGGCTTCAACAACAACAGCATATCATGGGAACAAAGAACAGTATATACTATTTTACGAGCAAATAACAAATGTCAGGATTAAATTACTAATCATTTATAATAGGTTTTTAATGCAGAGCTTTCAGTGCATAGCTCATAAGTCACCAGTACGTGTACGTAGAGGCGCACTACAGCCAGCACAAAAGCGAGCGACAGGCATGTTCATAACGCCACACTTTTCACAGGTGACCACAGGAATGGAACTGCGCTGCACAGGTAGCGAGGCAGATTGTTCAGGATCAAGCGGCACATTACGCCGATCACGTACACTTTGCTCTGCCGGTTGATTCATTCTGGGTAAAGCCACAGGTACCTTTGCGGTCTGTCCTTGATGTACTAAATCGACAAAGAACAAAAGGAGATTGCCGAGTACAATACGATCGCCAAAGGAGAGGCGATAGGGTTGTTGAACAATTTTCTTGTTCACAGAGATTTCATATGTCTTGCTCTCATTACAGACATAAAAATTGCCCTTGTACGCGCGAATCCGCGCCTGTAAACGAGGAGTGGCAGTAGTGGCGTCCATTTCGATATCAAAACCACCATTGCGATCACCAATAGTAAGATTCTGCTCAGAGCGCAATAAATAGACGCCTGGTGGCTCTTGTAACCGCTGCAGTTGTGCTGTTGCCAGCACAATCAGAGCAGGCAGAGCTTGCAATGAAGGCTCCTTTTCAGACTCAGGCTTAGACGCAGGAACCTTCACCGTAGCACCAGACTCTGGTACGACCTGCGCTGGCTGAACCATGTGCGGTACAGGAGTCTTCACCGTCATTGCGGGTTCAATTACATTCGCGGGCGGATCGGCTAGTTGCGCAGTGGGTTGTTTTGGTTGCGTTCCTGCCGTGGAACGTGACAAAAAACGGAATGACACAATGCTGCCAAAACGTAATACATCATAGGGCTTCAACGCGTAAAAATAATCAGCTTCCACGCGGACATCATTCAAAAATGTGCCATTGCTACTATGAAGATCACAAACCATAAACCGTCCATTCAGATGGCAGATCTGTGCATGCATACGCGACACCGAACCCTCATCGAGCAAAAGATCAACGCCTGCCTGGCGTCCAATAGAAACGGCATCCCCTGCTTTAAGCAGGGTTTCAGCAATACGCAAAGGCGATCGAGCGTCAGCAATATGCACCAGCAACGCTTCATTATGCTCCGCAAGATGAGCAGTGCCAGACATAGCCCTTTCCTTCAGATAAATAGTATGAGAGATAGCCAGAAAATTCTATTCTTTTATCTCATCGTAACGAACTACACATAAAAATATATTGGCGACTACAGATACATATTCTATCCATTTAGTCTTCTTTTTACCAGCTAAACAGCGCCATCTACAGGATTTTGCAAGCCAGAAAATCCGGCCCTGGTGTTACAGATCTGCGAACTGATAAGTATATAATAGTATATATATGGAAGACTTTTTTTCTTGCCACTAAACAGTACAATAAAGTAATGCGGGGATCACCCTGTACTACAACACAGTACTAACCAGACAACCTGATAGCCAAAAGGCTTATAGAGTTGACCCCTACTGAGGAAAGATCTATACCTTATAGCTGATATTTGTCTATTTCATTCTTGACGGAGGGCACCTTATGGGGGCTGATTTTGCCCATTTACATGTTCATACCGAATATTCGCTGCTCGATGGCTTTAGTCGTATCAAAAAGCTGGTCAAAGAAGCTGATCGATTGGGTATGAAACACCTGGCAATTACTGACCATGGTGCTATGTACGGGGCGCTAGAATTTTATAAAGCCTGCAAAGCGGGCGGTATTAACCCGATCCTGGGCGTCGAAAGTTATCTTGTTCCTGATCATCTGGAAAAACCACATTTTAAACAGGGCGATAAACGCTATTATCATTTATTATTACTAGCTCGCAATAATACTGGCTATCGCAATCTTATGAAACTCATGACCGTCGCGAATACCGATGGCATGCATGCGAACCGCGCTCGCATCGATAAAAAACTGCTTGAGCAATACGGTGAGGGAATCATCGCCACCTCCTCCTGTCTGGGTGGTGAAATCCCACAACTGTTGATCGCCGGTCAAACAGAAGAAGCATATAAAACCGCTCGCTGGTTCCGTGATACACTCGGGCCTGAAAACTTTTATCTTGAAATTCAGGACCACGATGGCTATCCAGAGCAAATGCCGGTCAATCAGCAACTGTACGCGATGGCAAAAGAACTGAAAATGCCACTGATCGCGACAAACGATCTACATTATGTCTCAGAGAGCGATGCACGCGCCCACGAAATTCTGTTGTGCGTGCAGACACAGAGTAATATTAATAATCCCAAACGCTTTAAATTCGAGAGTAACGAATTCTTCCTGCGCAGTCCTGAGCAGATGGCACGGCTCTTCCCCGACACTCCGGATGCACTCCTGAACACCGTTCGTCTGGCGGAGCAGTGCGAAGTTGATCCTTTCGCTTACAAAGCCAAATTGCCTGACGTTCCCGTTCCGCCTCAATACGCTAATGCCACCGAATATCTCTATGATCTCTGCTTACAGGGTATTCGCTATCGCTATGGTGATATGACAGAGCGTATTGAACGTCAGTTGAAATACGAATTCGGCATCATCGAACAAAAGGGCTTCGTGGCATACTTCCTGGTGGTTGCTGACTACGTAGGTTGGGCACGTGCCAATGGTATTCGCTGTCTGGCTAGAGGTTCCGCTGCTGGTAGCGTGGTCGCATATTCACTGGGTATCACCAACGTTGATCCCTTGCGCTATCAATTGCTCTTCGAGCGCTTCCTCAATCCAGAACGCGACGATATGCCTGATATTGATATGGACTTCCCCGATGATCGTCGTGAAGAAGTCATCAACTATCTCGCTGAAAAATATGGTCATGAGTGTGTGGCACAGATGGCGACCTTCATGACGATGGCTGCGAAAGGCGCGGTACGTGACGTTGCTCGTGTGCTGGAACAACAATCGCTGGGCGATCGTATCGCTCGCATGATTCCAAGTGGACCAAAGGTCACACTGCAAGGCTCGATTGACGCGGTAAAAGAACTGAGTGATATGCAGCAGGATACGGAGAGCAAAGAACTGCTGGATACAGCACTCAATCTGGAAGGCTCGGTACGCGGTACTGGTGTTCACGCTGCTGGCGTACTGGTCGCGAATGAAGCCCTGGTCAATTTTGTGCCCCTGCAAACCCGTGAAGGTCGTTACTCTACCCAATACGAACATGCCCATCTGGAAGAGCTAGGACTGATCAAATATGATATTCTGGGCCTCTCAAACCTGACGATTATCGACAATGCGCTCAAGTTCATCAAAAAGGCTCGTGATCTGGACATCAATCTGGAAAAACTGCCACTTGATCCCGTACCGGATGATGAGGAACAAAACGCCAGAAGGCAGAAAGCCTTTGATCTGCTCGCGGCAGGTGAAACGACGGGTATCTTCCAGTTGGAAGGTGCGAAGATGCGAGAATACATCAAGCTACTCAAACCAACCTGCATCGAAGACGTCACCGCGATGGTTGCCCTCTATCGTCCGGGTCCGATGGATAGTATTCCAGATTTCGTTGACGCCAAACACGGGCGCAAAAAAGTCACCTATCTTGATCCACGGCTGGAAGAATGGTTAGCCGAGTCCTATGGCATCATCGTTTATCAGGACCAGGTGTTGCTGATCGCGGTAAATCTGGCTGGCTTCTCGTGGGGTAAAGTGAATAAGTTCCGTAAAGCGCTCAGTAAAAAGCACATGGACGAGGTGGAAGGCTATAAAAATGACTTCCTGAAAGGCTGCATCAGTAATGGTGTCGCGCCAGAGGTTGCCGATCAACTCTTCACTTTGATTCTCCCATTCGGTGGCTATGGATTTAACAAAGCCCACGCCGCCAGTTACGCAGTCGTCTCATTCTATACGGCCTATCTGAAAGCGAACTATACCGCTGAATTCATGGCAGCAACGATGACCGCTGAATCGTCGGATGCCACCAAAATCTCCAACGCTGTCGCCGAATGTAAACGTATGGGTGTGGAAGTACTTGGTCCGGACGTCAATGCCTCAACGCGTGGCTTCTCCATCGAAAATGGAGGCGTACGCTTCGGCTTACTCGCCATCAAAGGTATCGGTGAAGGCCCGATCAACGAGATTGTTCGTGCTCGTACAGAGGGTGGCCCATTCAAATCGCTCGCGGACTTCTGTACACGCGTCGATCCTAAAATGGTCGGTAAGGGAGCCATTGAAACACTGATTAAAGCAGGTGCGATGGATGCGATTACTGGCGAGAACAAACGCCATCAACTGCTCGCCTCCGTTGAACGCGCCATGCAATTTGGCAAAAGCGAACGCGCTGCCAAAGAACGCGGTATGCTCAGCCTCTTTGGTGATCTGGAAGAGATCAGCCCTTCACTTGAGTTCGCACTGGATCAGAACGCCAGGGAAATTTCCCGCAAGCAGTTACTTGAATGGGAAAAGGAACTGGTTGGTGTCTATATCTCAAAGCATCCACTGGCTTACCTCAACGATATCATCAAAGAACAGACTACACACAACATCGGCGAAGTAAACGAAAGTCTGGATAAACAAAAAGTAACGGTCTGTGGCACCATCAAAGAAGCACGCCGTATCACCACCAAAAAAGGTGATACCATGTGTGTCGCACGGATCGAGGATATGTATGGGACAGTTGGAGTGACCATCTTCCCCCGCACATATGAAGAAACGGCGGAACAATGGGTTGAAGATACCGTTGTAGTCGTACGTGGCACAGTGCAGGTACGCAATGATGAAGCCGGGATTCTCTGTGACAGCGTGAAACCGCTAAAACAGGTTGAAGAAGAGATGAATCGGAAACGCTACCAGCTCTGGCTCACGGTACAACTGAGCGGTCAGGATGACATTTCAGTCTCCAACGACATCATGAAAGTACAGGACATCTATCGTCATATCAACGAGCGTCCGGGGCGCGATCATTATGAAATCCTCGTAGCCAATGGCGAGTGGCAGATACGTCTGACGCCACAGGATAACACTATGCAATATACACCTGAATTGCACCAGAGACTTGAAGGTATTCTGGGCACAGGTAGAGTTGAAGCAATGGTTGTTGGCTAGCAGTTGTGTGCTTCTCTTCGATGGAGAACACACATATAAACAATGACAACAGAGTCAGCACTGAACAGGTTGATTTTTCCATCAATCTGTTCAGTGCTAAATATCACTTTCCTGACAGATTTCAATCACTTCAGTTAACATTCATCAGTGCCTATTAATTGACGTATTCACAATGGACAGCTATACTACTAACTATTCAAGACATCAATCAAATATGTTTCATGAAAACTTGATGAATACCGCTTTCACAAGCAGACAAATGACAGGTACGAAAAAACAATAACAAGAGAAACCTAAACAGTTATCTACTCGTATACCCCCTATGAGGATATGCATTTTACCCAATATATACTGTTAAGGATTAAAGAGAAGGTTTAAAAATCGTGGCTTCCGAAAATCAAGGTTTCACGCCGGATACAGAGCGACGAAATCCGTCTCCGTCGAGTTCGCTATCAACGGATAGGCACGATGGTGGCGAAAACACACAGCCGCGCTATATGGCACAACCATCTGAATATGAACATTATGAAGAACCAATGTATCGCGAACATGTCTCACAGCCGCTCAACCATACTGTTCCACCAACTCCACACTTCTATCCAGTAGAGTTTCCCGAACAGCAATATCGAGCTCAACAAGAACAGAGACAAGCAGCATATAATCAACCAACAAGCCGTGCTGCTGCGCAAACAGGCTCCCAGAATGGACCAGCCCAAAACCATCCTGCACGACCATATCGAAATCAGTCAAGCCAGCAACAGGCTCCATATTACCCATCTCAGTCCCAACAGTGGTCGGGGGGCTATCAACCGCCAATGCAGAATGGTGGTTACTACTATCATAGCTACCCACCAGGCTACTATGGGTATGGGCAACCCTATGGTTATGGCTATGGGTATCCTGGTCAGATGCCCTATGCTTCCTATCCCTATCAACCATATTGGCATGTCAAACCATCCAGAGATACCTACCTGTTTGTTATCGCTATCGTCAGTACCATCTGTTCCGGCCTCGTTCTGCTGGCTGGTCTGATCTGCGCATTCATACTGCTATTCGCATTGGTTGCAGGCAACACTGCATCCTCAAGTAACGATGCAGGACAATTATTTGGTGGTGTCGTGATGCTCACGGCATTAAGTCTGGCAGGGCTTGCAGGAGGAGGCTTTGGCTTTTACCACAGTATCAGAGCACTGGCCAGAAAAAGGTCACGACCATTCAAGCTACCGCGCTTCTGGATTTTCCTGCTTTGTTATCTGGTGCTCCTGGTTATTGGTTTCCTGGTACGAGGAAATACGAATGCCATTAACGATGTACCACTGTCGATCCTGCTCATCGGATTGGCTGGCCTCCTACCAGCATTAACAATTCTCGCGTTAGGAGTGCGCCGCTTGCACTTTCCTGACAGTGCCGGATGGCCTACGACATGGCGTCGCCTCGCAGTGGCGCTGATCAGCGGCGCGACGTCAGCAATCTTTTTCGCGATGATTTTTGAACTCATTCTGAGTACCGTCGTTGGGTTCGGCTTACATCTGAACAGCTTCAATCTGAGTGATCCAAATCAGAATATTCCTGATACGCCACAGGCGATCATCTACATGTTGCTGGTCGCATCAGTCATTGCACCGCTGGTTGAAGAAACTGTCAAACCACTCGCGGTTGTCGCGCTGATCGGGCGTATTAATAGCGCCGCGGAGGCATTTCTGCTGGGTCTGGGCTGTGGTATTGGCTTTGATCTGATTGAAACATCTGGCTATATCAGTATGGGCTATAAAAGCTGGGTGGACGTAGCGATTGAGCGCAGTACCGCTGGCTTGCTTCATGGCTTCGGGGCGGGTATGGTTAGCCTCGGCTGGTATCTCATAACGCACCGGAACGCCGTCAAGAAACATCATATTCTGCTGGGTCTGAGCTGTTATGTGTACGCCATTATGCAACATGCGATCTGGAACGGTTCATCACTGATCACAGCCATTCCTGGGCCAATTGGAAATTTCTTCGCCAATGGGCAGATTATGATCGGCAGCTATCCTTTGCAGGCCCAACTGCTCATCTATCTGTTCTGGTCTACATTGATGATCATCTTTTTCCTGTATGTTACAGGCAAATTGAGTGGAAGATCAGGATGGGGCAATAATGGGAGTAGTCATCCAGAGCCTATCCAAACTGCTCCCAATAATGATACTCCTCAGCGGACCGAACCCCAGATGCAACCAGTTGGTGTACCAGCAGGTGCCTATCCGCAGTATCCCAGTCCACAACAACCAGGCAATCCACCATCAAATATTCACCGACCCTATTAACAATCGTGAATTGACAAAGGCGTAAGAGCATATATCGATCTCTTACGCCTTCTTGTTATGTCATACCATTGTACTTTTGCAGCCAATATGGTATCTTTCTTATGTTGAGCTTTATCATAAGGAAAAGGAAGATACACTCATGCGAAACGCACTCATCATTTTTTCCTCAGTGTCTGCTGTTGTCTCCAGCAGGCCGATCACGGTTGAGTGCCACCTGTAATACAGCAATACAAACCGTACACAACGTAAAAGACAGACGTTCTCAAAAATCCGCTATGGTTTCTGTGAGAGCGTAACTTCGCGTACGACCTGATATTGCTTCGCATCATCCTACATTGAGACTCCACCTCCCACAGGCGTCACTCCACCCTCACCAAAAAAACAATTACCCGCAGTATCACTACGACCTTTTCAGGAGTGACACGCTATGCAGTATTACAAGAGCAGCAAGCTCAGCGCATATATCACCTATCTGCTATTAACAACAATCGCAACATTCGCGATGTATATCATCACGTCAATCAATATGCTTTACCAGATTGAGGCAGTCAGACTCAATGCACTCCAACTGGTACTGGTTGGCACCACGCTAGAGACAACCTGTTTTCTCTGTCAGGTACCAACTGGCATCATAGCAGATACCTATAGCCGCCGTCTGTCAGTCGTACTGGGTTACCTTCTTATGGGCATTGGATTTCTACTTGAAGGGCTAATCCCACAATTTTCGAGCATTCTGATCGCTCAAGTACTCTGGGGCTGCGGCTCAACATTTGTCAGTGGAGCGGAAGAAGCCTGGTGTGCCGATGAGATCGGTGATGAGCTGGTCGGGCAGGCATTTCTACGCGCTACACAGTGGGGTCAGATCGCATCACTCGTCAGTTTACCAATCAGTATTGCTCTGGCATTGATTACGGCACGCTTGAATGTACCAATCATACTGGGCAGTAGTATCCTGATCGTGCTGGCGATCTTCCTCTTTTTCTTCATGCCAGAACGCAATGCTGCCAGCAGATCACAGGACGATCATACATCATGGAAAACCCTGGGCACCATCATGATCGACGGTCTGAAAGCAGTACGGCAGAGCAAAATGCTGCTGGCAATACTGGGCATTACGATCTTCGCTGCGATGTTCAGTGAAGGATTTGATCGGCTGTCAACGGATCATCTGCTACATGATTATGTTTTTCCCACGTTTGTATCGTGGCCCAACATTGTCTGGATCGGTCTGATTAATGGTGGCGCGATGCTCTTGACACTTGGCGTGACCGAGATCGTACGGCGACGCGTAGACACAAATAATCATCAGGCCATTGTACGAGCCATGTTCGCTTTCTCAGTGTTATTGATAGGAAGTGTCGCCGTCTTCGCGCTCACAACAAATCTCTATCTCACGGTACTGGCCTTCTGGTCCGCCAGCATCTTCCGTCGTGCTGACCAACCACTCTATACAACCTGGATCACCCGCAATAGCGCACCAAAGGCACGAGCAACCATCATTTCGCTATTCGGACAAGTTGACGCAATCGGTCAGATCGCCGGTGGTCCTATTGTCGGTGTTATCGGTAAAATGGTTTCACTCCCCGCCGCACTTCTGACATCCAGTGCCATCATGACCCCAAACATCCTGTTTTTCACCCGGGCAAACAGATTAAGCAAACAGGCTGCAACATTTAATGAAGAGGAACACGACATACGACAATCCGCCGATTAATGCCATGACGAGGAATTGTCGAGATCGTTGTTTTCCTGCTTGCCAGAATAATCTCGACAATTCCTCGCTCTTCCTCTTGAAATTCAATATTATTTATGGTATAATGTTTGTATTAAACTTAAATACGATACAGGCAGTGAATAGGGCATATTGAGTAGTTATGTCAGCATCCAGAGAGCGGTGTACGAGCTGTAAGCATCGTTGTTGGCCCTTCTCAACGACACCTATGAGCCAATCAGTGAAAACTGTTCACACAGCAAGTAGCTGAACTTCGGAAAGCGTCCGTTATCACGCAGCGATTTAGTTCTAGGTATTGAAAATATCAGAAATAGATCGATAGAGATCCCATAATGGGATAAATGGTGGTGGTACCACGACAGGCATCGCGCCCTCGTCCTCCAGATAGGCAGGATGAGGGTTTTTTTGTTGTCTTTTCCACCCTTGCCTCTGCGAATAAACACGTATCAGAACAGACAAAAACAAGAAACAAAAGGATCTCTGAATGGATAGCGACGATAACGATAACGAGGAAGGCATCTAACACCAGATACAGGCTTGCCGGATGCTCTTCCCCACAACCACAACCAAATAATCATCTGGCAAGCCTGCTGATAAATACGCACAGGTCCAGAACCTGTGTTATGAAGGAGTTAGAATTTTATGCAATTACTTGCTACACGTATTCGTACGACAGAGGTCGCATCCCACGTTGGAGAACAGATCCAACTCGCAGGATGGCTACATTCATTGCGCCGTTTAGGTGGTGTTACATTTCTGGTTATCCGCGATGGCTGGGGACAGCTACAGGCTGTAAGCGAGTCTGAGTCAGCAATCGCCCCACTGTTACAGGCAGAAGCGGGTGTCGAAAGTGTCATCGCCATTGAGGGAACGGTTGTGCGTGAAACACAGGCACCGGGCGGCTTCGAACTGCATGACCTCACGATCAAAGTCATCACACCAGTCACCGAAGTACCACCAGTCTCGCTCAACAAGCGCAAACTCACCGCGAACTCTGACACAATTCTGGACCACGCGCCAGTCGTCAACCGTCATCCTATCCGTCGTGCCATCCTGCGACTGTATGCAGACATGTTGTACGGTTTTCGTAACATCTTAACGTCTCGTGGCTTTACTGAGATACAGACACCGAAGATCGTCAAAGAGGCAACCGAAAGTGGAGCCAATGTATTCCAGCTTGATTACTTTGGTCGTCCGGCCTATCTGGCTCAAAGCCCCCAATTCTACAAACAGATCATGGTTGGCATTTTCGAGCGTGTCTTCGAAGTGGGACCAGTCTTTCGTGCCGAACCACATGACAGCACACGCCACCTCAATGAGTACGTCAGTCTGGACGCCGAGTTTGGTTTTATCGAAAATCATTTCACCATCATGGCACTCTTGCGCGACGTTATCGCGCATATTTTGCATACCATGCAGGAGCGACACCCGTCTGAGCTAGCACTGCTACACGCGCAAATGCCAGTGGTGCCAGCGGAAATACCACATATCCACTTTACTGATGCGCAGGAATTCATCTACCGTCAGCATAAGGTTGACGTACGTGGAGAACCAGACCTCTCACCACAGGACGAACGCTGGCTCGGTGCATGGGCACAACAAGAGTTTGACAGTGATTTCTTGTTTGTGACAGGCTATCCGATGCGCAAACGACCATTCTATACACATCCAGAACCTGCACGACCCGCATGCTCAAACTCATTCGATCTGCTATTTCGTGGCACAGAGCTGGTCACAGGTGGACAACGTTTGCACCGCTATGCGGACTATATATCGGCTCTACAAAAAGCAGGTCTACCATTAGAGGTGTTTGGTTCCTATCTGGAAGCCTTTAAGTATGGCATGCCCCCACATGGAGGTTTCGCCATCGGTTCTGAACGCCTGCTCATGCAATTGTTAGGCATGCAAAACGTCAAATTGGCAGCAACCTTTCCGCGAGACATACACCGTCTGGAACCATAAAGCCCACGAGAAAAACAACTATGGCAAGAAGAGGGAGTGGTTCAATGTGCTGAACCACTTCCTCTTCTTGCCAATTTTTTTGGCTACCCTCTTGATTTTTACGACTGTTTATGTTATACTTATTTATAAGTTTGAGCGGCGCGACTGGCGTTGCTTTTTTTATGCCATGAATAAGAATATCAAGAGAGCGGTGTGATTTCAATATCCATCTGCTCATCATCCCCAACATCACCAATGCCATCAGCATAGCTCACCTCACTTCCCCTTAGGGATGAGCTATCACAGATATAATCAATAATAGCCCCAACGGCGAAGAGAACGAGAAAGAAAAAAAGGGCACTTAGCGCATAAGGAAGAAAAGATGTACAGAAAGCAATAATAATGTAACGCAACTCAATAGAGGTCGTCTGATAGACTATTCGGGAACCATTCAAAGTTGGGAGGACCGCAAAAGAAAGATTCAAAAAATTGTTATACAATTGAGCAATGCTTGCAATCAATCCCAGAACCAGCACAACCCAGGACGCCCATGAGCACAAACGACCAATGAAACGCATCCTCACAAGAGATTTCAACGGCTTCATAAAGATCCTTCCTGTTTAAGAACACCGTAAAGGAGATAGTACACGCCAGACTAATTCCCTACCCTGGATAAAATTCTCTATACAATACTAACAGAACATAGTATCATTCAAAGAACGTACACAGCAATCGGCACACAAACAACCTCCCCAGAAAGAGAAAAAGAGCACAGTAGGAAAGGAACAGCTAATGGAGCCGAAAGCTCAATAGAGATTTTAAAGGAGCAGCAGGCCTCATCTATCGACAAGTCAGCACGTGGTATAATAAGTGCCAAATTGGCACATTCTACGACTGGCGGAGAGAGGAAAAGAACACCATTATGGCAATGTTTGAGAACTTATCGAAGCGTCTTGAAGGTATATTTAATAATCTTGGTGGACAGGGAAAACTGACCGAAGAGGACGTCAACACCGCATTACGCGAAGTACGACTGGCTCTTATTGAGGCAGACGTTAACCTGAAGGTAGCACGACAATTTGTTGACAGGGTTAAAGAAAAGGCAATCGGCTCGGATGTGATGGGCAGCCTCTCGCCCGCCCAGCAAGTACTCTCAATCGTAAATGAAGAGCTTGTTGAAGTTCTGGGTGGTGCGGATGGTAAGAATCAGATTGACATCAGTGGTCCGCCCCCCAATGTAATCATGCTTGTTGGTCTGCAAGGCTCTGGTAAAACTACCTCAGCAGCAAAGCTCGCCAACTATCTGCGTAAACAGGGTCAACGCCCAATCCTGGTCGCAGCCGATATGTACCGTCCAGCCGCTGTCAACCAGTTGAAAGCATTGGGCAAACAACTGGGTATCACTGTTTACTCTGAACCAATGGGATCTGATCCCGTTAACATCTGTGTAAACTCACTCGATTTCGCACGTGAGCAGGCCGCAACAGTCGTCATTCTGGACACAGCCGGACGTTTGAACATCGACGAGCGTATGATGAATGAGGTCATTAACATTCGCCAGCGCGTCAATCCCCGTGAAGTGCTGCTCGTTGCCGATGCTATGACTGGACAGGAAGCGGTCCGTGTTGCTGAAGACTTCAATACCGCCGTCTCCTTAACTGGTATGATCCTGACGAAAATGGATGGCGACGCCCGTGGTGGTGCCGCACTCTCTATTCGTACAGTGACCGGCGTACCGGTTAAATTCATGGGTGTCGGTGAGAAAACCGATGCATTAGAGCCTTTCTATCCAGATCGCCTGGCCTCGCGTATACTAGGAATGGGTGACGTACTCTCCCTGATCGAGCGAGCACAAGAAAGTATTGATCAAGAAGAAGCCTTAAAAGCCCAGCAGAAATTACAACAGGGAAAATTCGACCTGGAAGATTTTCTGACAGCCATGCGCCAGTTGAAGCGTATGGGGCCATTACGTGGCATTATGGAAATGATGCCGGGCTTCAACAAGCTGTCCTCAATGCCCGAAATGGAAGAAGCATTAGAAGGCGATCAACTGAAATATGTTGAAGCAATCATCCTTTCAATGACTAAGGAAGAACGCCGAAATCCCGATATTATGAATGGAAGTCGTCGCAAACGAGTCTCACGTGGTAGCGGTACAACTGTTCAGGAAGTGAATCAACTGTTAGATCAGTTTAACGAGATGCGCTCGATGTTCCGCCAGATCAGTAACGGGAAAGGCCCATGGGCACAGATGGCACGCCAATTTGGCAATGGTGGTGGTGGTATCCCTGGCCTTGCTGGCTTGCCTGGTATGTCCGGTGGTGGTATGCCTGCTCTACCTGGAACCTCAAGGAAAAAAGGTGGCAAAAAGACAGGTAAAGCAGTGCGGAAAGAAAAACGCAAACAGAAAGCGCGTAGCAACGGAAAGAGGTAATCCTGATGGCAAGGTCGTATTCTGTGCAACAGCAATCTCAGAGCAAACAGATAGTGGCTCTTCTCCTTCTTCTGATACTCCTGTTAACCAGCGCCTGCGGCGGCAATGCACAGATACGACAACAGGCCACAGCCAGCCAGACACGATTTCAAAAACTCTATCAATACGCGCAACAGATTGGTGTGCCTGCCACAATGCTCGCTCCTATTCAGCAACAGGCACACACTCTGCAAACCCAGCACCCACCCTTCAGCCTGTTCAGCAACAAACCAATTGACAACTTTTACCATGCCAGTGATCAACACTATGCTCACTTAACAACACAATTGCAACAGATTATTACAATCAGTCCCTCACTGATGCGCACACAGACCCAGAAAATGCTGTCAGACACCAATACACTGCTGCAACAGCAAAAAAAGCAGGAATTACCCGCCCAGAACTTTGCCACACAATTCCAACAACTACAACAACGTCTGCCAAAAGCACAACTTCCCAAAGATTACACCGCAATTGATAACGATGCCGTTAACCTGCAACACACATTGCAACAACTCGGTACTCTTAAGCAGCAACTCGCGGCGTTGAACACAGATATTACGCTCCTACAGGATGCAAAACTGAATGCATCAGCTATCCAGACAGCCTACCATGCGGATCAGCAGGCTTATGCGAAAGTACAAAGTGATGCAGATGTCCAGGCATTATTACAACATATCGATATACAACGACAGCAAGGCGAAACCGGTCTACTCCATAACTCCAGCACGATAGCCCATAGCAAACTGGCCGCGCTACAACAACAAATTCAAAAAATGCCTGTATATCATATTGATCCTGCCCCTTATCAGAAATCATATACGCGTGATCAGCAATTAGCACAACCTGATTTAAATATACAGAGCTATCAGACCTTTATCAAACAGGTCAATACGGATCTCACACAGGCGGAAACAACCGTATTACAGGCTGAAGGGAAACAAACATTACAACAGTTTCACCAGGAAGCACAATCCTGGGGTAATGCACACGCCTATCATGACAAATATGATGGCAAAAAATACCTGCTCGACGCTGGCTACCTGGATGACGGCATCGGCTCAGATCTGGATACAGCATTCACTCAGGCCACAACGCTACCAGCCCTACGCCAGAGCGTCAATCAGATCAATGAAGAACTCTTTAATCTACGTATGATGGAAAAGGACACCAACGATAAGACACCTTATGACCGTCCACATGCCACTGATATGCAAATTCTGCAACACTATCATCTCTCAGGTCAGGTAATCATTATCTCCCTGGCTCAGCAGGCACTACGACTCTACCAGAATGGGAAACTGGTACGCGCCTATCAGGTCACAACTGGTCGCGCGGAACTCCCATCCCCTCCTGGCATCTGGTCAGTGCAGAACAAACTCTCACCAACAGAGTTCAGATCATCGGAACCTGAAAGCTCACCATACTGGTATCCACCCACCCATATCAATTACGCCATCCTCTTTCATGATGGCGGTTACTTCATCCATGATGCTACATGGCGTTATAACTATGGTCCCTATACCCAATTTCCACACTACGATGACAGCGGTGACCAGCGTTCGTCAGGTAACGGTAGTCATGGTTGTGTCAACCTGCCACTGGACAAAGCCGAGTGGCTCTACAATCACACTGACTGGAAAACAAGCATCGCGCTCTACTAACTCAGTGCAGCGGAGCAATATGAGGAATATCCGGTTATCATTTCTCACAACCCGTAGAGAGATTACGACAATGCTCGCTAGAGCATGAAGTAATGATTTTTCCACAATGAAAGAGATTTCAGGAAAAAAGATCACATTTTGCGCTATAATTATTCTCAAATAGAGAACGGAGCCAGATCCATGCGCCTGACCTCTGAAAAGCAAATACCAGCAAAAATCCAGCGCTACGCCGAGAGCAATCACCTGGGTACACCACGTATCGTCTATGAGACGAAAAGTGGTATCCAGTTACATTTTATTGTCGGAGCAGCGGCGATCCTGATCGGTGGTCTTATTTTCGCAACCTATCTGCTGCTCTATAACAGTATCTTTAGCTGGTGGCCCACCTGGAAATCGCTCATGATCGCGATTGTGGGTATTGGTTGGCTTGGCATCGGACTATGGATATTTCTCACCCCATTCTTCATCATGCAGCTTAGCATCTATCTCTGCCCCAAAGGTTTGATCTACACTAGAGGAAGAAGTCTTACACCAACCAATGATGTCATACGCTGGGAACAGCTTACACAGATCGCCAAAAGTATATGTATAGGTAAGCACAACACAGTTACCATTGTGTATCGATTGCAACGCAACGATCTGCGCAGCTTTGATCTACCGGATGAACTCCCCTACATGGATCGACTCTATGGTTTCATCGAGCAGGAGATTACACGCCAGCTACTTCCACAGGCGATCAATGCGCTCCGCACTGCTAATACTCAAATCTTTGGAGAACTTCAACTCACCCCGAAAGGGATCGGTATTCAACATGGGCGACAAATTCTTCCCTGGCAGGAATGCGAAAAACTGGTCGTCGATGACACTACCATCAACATATTTCGTACCGGGAACCCCTGGGTCTGGTACACACTCAGTATTTCAGATGTCCCAAATGTCAGGATACTCCAAAATCTGGTTGCCTATATTGTCAGTGGTCAAATGACCCGGGGAGTCACGCCACAACCAGATCTAGCCGCCATACAGACACCGGAAATACTGGCCTTTGAAGCAGGCTATACAGTCTTCTTCGGCAAGATTGGTATCCATAAAATGGGCGTGAGCGTAGATGGCAGTGAAAAACATATTCCCTGGCCTGAAATCGCGGGTTTCGCCATTACAGAAACTGATGTCATCCTTAAACGACAGGCAGGCACCACCAGCACATGGCATACCTGCCACCGCTGGCAAATACGGAATGTTGAAACATTACAACAACTGTTTGACTATGCGTTAAACACCAATAGCAGACAAGTAGAAGAGCTAAACATTACAGCTATGCCATAAAGCGCAATTACGCTCCATACATAGCTGCAATGTTTAGCTCTCCAGTTCAGCACATGTAAATAACGGGAAAACCAGGTTCATTTATATGCGCATGATGAGTTAAGATACTTCAGAACTCACAATAGACAATTGAAAAAAACTGGCAGCCGCGCGAGCGCGTTCATCCACATCCCCGACAGTACGAGCTGCGAAAGCTATCCCATTATTCTGCGCCAGCACAAAATCACCAACAGTTTGAAAACCCGCTTTTGTAATGCCACGTTTCGAAGACTCATTGTCAGGAGCATAACCAATATAAAAATGCTGCCCGGACGGCTGTTCCTGACGCACAATGCCCTGCAACAGACGCGGATAAATACCCTGACCACGCCAATCGGGCAACGTTTTAAAGTCCCAGAGATAGCGGTCACCCGCAACAACTGGAAATGACATCAGTCCAAGCTCGGTAATCGCACCAGTCTTTGTTGCGACCCAGCCATAAGCAACCGGCGTCTCATCCAGATAAGCCAGATATAAACGATGCTCGCCAGCAAAACGGGAATTGACTTCCTCCAACGAAAGTTCCGCCATTTCCGCGATTAACGGCGCATCATTTGATAAACGTACTGAAAAAGATGGTAACGGCGCGAGATCAGGTAAAGTGTCACCGCTCCACCAGACTCCTACTGGCATAGCAAATAATTACCTCCATATTTCGTATCTATCATAACTGCATTTCACACAAATATCCATATTCATTCAATCACATCAGTAATAACAAAATTGGTACGAAGATACTTCCATCAAAATAGGAATCAGACGAAAAAATTGCTCCCACTATTTAAGAATAGTAGAAGCAATAATTGTTAAAGAGTAGTTTTCATGTAATAGAATACCAGGGAACTAATCAAGGTCAGCAACCCTGGTATTCTGATATCTCAGGCTCTCTTCTAAAACCTCTTCAATATCTGAGGTCAGTGAATGAACTTCCACAGGATCAGGAGTCTCACCACTTTTACGCCCCAGCCATCCAACAATCGCTACAATCAAATAGATCAGGCCAAAGACCACCACAAAAGCAGCCGTTGCGCCGAAGAGTCCAAGTGAACTGGCAGCAAAACCCAGACCAAGCACAGGCAGACCGATACCAATATAGCCAATCGTGAAGTAGCTGGACATAATTGCGCCACGATTTTCTGGCGTCGCGGTTGAGCCAACTAATGCAGCACTGCCCATGAAGGTTGTCCCCTGACCGATGCCTAACAACGCAATCCCCAACAAAAACAAGGCCAATGACTGTGTCGATAAAGAAGCCAGGAAGACCAGCAGACCAACGATCATGACTAACAATCCACCGCTGATCGACACATGGTGAGAAAAACGCCGGAAAACAAACTGTGCTACCGATGATAATACAAACAGGAAGAACAGGATCACCCCGCCCAGAATACTATTGCTGACATGCAACAACGAAATCAGGAAGGAAGGTACCAGCGAAGAACCCATCCCCATTGTGGCATAACTACAAAAAACCGTCGCCACCGCCAGAACATAGGAAGGATTATTCAGAGGGAATTGAGGACGGAAAGAAAGCTTCTGCGTTGTGGCTGGACGACCCCCCGGAATAGCCCAGATGCCAATAAAACCAATTGCCAGCAAAATCAGATACACGAGAAATGACCACAGATTTGGCGTCGGCACAAACTGGACAAACACACTCGCCAGCAACGGCCCCAGCGCCAGACCAACTACCGTCACTACCGAACTGACCAGCAACGCACGCCGCGAGTCTCCGACTGGATGTAGATCAACCAGTGCCGCCGCCGCCGTACTCGTCGTCAGCCCGATACCCAGACCCATCAAGATACGTCCAACAATCAACCAGGCCACACTCTGCGCAAACATAAACGCCAGAGCACTCAATGCCATCAGAATGGTCGCAGGAATCAGCACCTGTTTCCGACCGATCGTATCTGAGAGTCGTCCAAAGAAGAGCAACGCAACAATCACACCAATAGCATACACGGAATAAATCAGCGTCAAAGTACTTGCGGGAAAATGCCAGAGACGTTGATATACGACATAGAGCGGTGAGGGCATAGTGCCACCCAGCAGCATCATTAAAAGTACATAAGCAACAGACCAGAATGCAAAAGTCCTTCGATTCATATCATATTTCCTTTATATTTTTCACTAGCACAGAAATTATACAGAGTAATCAGCCCAAAAAGCAAGTATTTATTCCGTAATATTTAAATTTTTTAACAAAAACGCAAATTTTTCCCAATAAACAAAAAAGCATTTTCTGATTTTTCATTAAAAGCGAAAAACGTGTATGATTCACTCATTTGGTAAAGCTAAGCAGAAAGGGATAAAAGAGACACCAGGAGGCAAGCAAACACTATTATTACATCTTTTTCTGCATATGCCAATAAAAATACCGTATGCTGATATGATTAAACAAAAAATACTAATAAAACTCAAACATATAAATATACTGAAATCTCATCAATATATCACGAAGCTTGCTTTCTTATAAATTCAATTTCAACACATTTAAAGTTTGACTTTACATCCTGCTCTATGCTACGATACTAAATAAGGAAGTATACTTTGTGCGCCAGGTAATGCACGTTTACACCTGTTATTTAGAAAGAAATGAAGGTTTCACGCCCATGGGGCAAACTACATTCCCTATTTTCATTTATGTCTCATTGGCAGTGCTCTTCGGCATCCTGGTCATGGTGGTCACGACAGTTCTGGGGCCTAAAAAGCCAACGCCGGAGAAACTCGCCCCATATGAATGCGGTATACAAGAGATTGTCGCCCCAAGGCGGCGCTTCCCTGTGAAGTATCTCTTGACAGGCATGCTCTTTATTGCATTTGATATTGAAATTGTTTCTTTTTATCCTCTCGCCATCTTGCTTCGTCAACTCCAGCTGTTTGGTCTGGTTGAACTGCTGGTCTTCTTGTTGATCTTGCTAGTTGGCTATGTGTATGTGTGGCGGAAGGGGGCCTTTACATGGGAGTAAAAAATCCCTGGGAGCCGGTCCAGACGTATTCAAATACGCAAACGCCTCGGTTACGCAGAACACTCCCGGTACAGAACCACCAGAAGGATGGTGGTTTTGGCATCTTTACAACGCAGGTAAACAAACTTGTTGATTGGGGACGCAGCTCGTCGCTCTGGCCTGCTCTCTTTGGTCTGGCCTGCTGCGCGATTGAAATGATGTCAACCAGCGCTGACCGCTTTGATATCTCACGCTTTGGCGCGGAGGTCTATCGGGCTTCCCCCCGTCAGGCTGACTTGATGATCGTCGCTGGTCGTTGCTCGATCAAAATGGCACCTGTATTACGGCAAATCTACGACCAGATGCCTGAGCCGAAATGGGTTATTTCGATGGGGGCCTGTGCATCTTGTGGCGGTGTCTTCAATAACTACGCGGTCGTCCAGGGAGTAGACAAAATCGTCCCTGTTGATGTCTTTATTCCTGGTTGTCCTCCGACGCCAGATATGTTGCTCTTTGGCTTCAATGAGTTGCAACGCAAAATACGCGAGGGTATTCCCAATCCACCGGACCCCCTCAAGGATAGTGGTTTACGACTTATTGGACCACAAGGAGATGAAGCGTAAGAGCGACAGATCAAGCATTGAGGGGGCACCTGTAGAGGTGCCCTGGATTTATTTCCGGCGGTATTGTCCACGGAGCTTTGTTGATCGCCTTTTGCTAAAAAATGCCCCACAACAGCATTTTTGGATGACCATTAAAAGGAACATAAAGTAGTATGACCATAACAGCAACATCGACGGTTGAAATGGTGCGAAACAAGTTCTCGCAGGCAGTTGTGGAGACGACCACTTTCCGCGCTGAACAAACAATTGTGCTACACCCGGACAGCCTTACAGAGGTGTGCATGTTTCTGCTGAAAGATGCTCACTATAATTTTCTGGAAACGATTACAGCGGTTGACTGGCCTGAACGACTGCCACGTTTCGATGTCATCTATCAACTGCTCTCTATCCCCGAACAAAGCTATATTCGTCTCAAGGTACGTGTCGGTCAACGAAGAGAAACAGAGCCGCATCTGCCTTCTGTGACGCACATCTGGCCCGGTGCCAACTGGTATGAGCGTGAAGTTTTTGATCTCTTCGGTATTATCTTTGATCATCATCCCAATCTCCAACGTATTCTCATGCCTGCCGATTGGACGACCTATCCCTTGCGCAAGGATTACCCTCTCACTGGTTTTGAACTTCCTGAGCCACACTGGGGAGGACAGGTCCCCTATGATGTCGATCCAGGCGTTGGAGAATACTACACGCAAACGTTGCGCTCACCGGAAGGCCGCGAGTTCAACGAAAGTCGTAGTAAGGTCAATCCAGATCAAGAGCCCGGCACCAACGCACGGCCTGTTCCAACCGTTGACCGCGTCAGGCAGAACGGAAAGAGCAACGAAGGGTAAAAGATGAAACAACAAGAGATCGAACATACCTATACAATTGAGGATAGCCAGTTGCTGGAAGATGGGCATCGTTCCGATACGATGACGATCAATATGGGCCCGCAACATCCCAGCACTCATGGCGTGTTACGCCTGCTCCTTACCATCGAAGGTGAGACGGTGCTCAAGGCAATCCCTGATATTGGCTACCTGCATACAGGTATTGAAAAAACGGCGGAAGCCAAGACCTACCATCAAGCGCTGGTGCTGACTGATCGCATGGATTATCTGGCACCACTCAACAATAATCTGGGCTATGCGCTGGCAGTCGAACGGCTCCTCGATATTGAAGATGAGATAAACGATAAGATCAAGTACACGCGTGTCATTCTCGCTGAATTGCAACGGATCGCCAGCCATCTCGTCTGGTTAGGAACCCACGCACTCGATCTGGGTGCGATGAGTATGTTCCTGTATTGTTTCCGTGAGCGTGAACTGATTCTGGATATCTTTGAATATATCTCTGGTGTCCGTATGATGACCAGTTATATCTGTCCTGGCGGCTTACAGGCTGATCTTCCGCCCAATTTTGAAAAGAAAGTTCGCGCATTCACGGATATATTTCCAGACCGCTTGCAAGAGTATCATGATCTGCTGACAAATAATCAACTCTGGCTTGAACGCACCAAAGGCATCTGCTATCTCAGTAAGGAAGATGCGATTGCTTATGGCGCAACCGGGCCTGTGCTACGGGGCAGTGGTGTGGTATGGGATATTCGCAAAGTGTTTCCCTACTGCGGTTATGAGCAATTTGACTTTGATATTCCGGTTGGCACCAATGGCGATGTCTTTGATCGTTATCTGGTCCGTATGCTGGAAATGGAACAAAGCCTCAAAATTATTCTGCAAGCATTGAATGGTCTACCAACTGGCAGCCATCGTGTCAACAATCCCAAGATAGCTCCACCACCCAAATGGCAAATTACTGGTAGTATGGAGGCGCTCATTCACCACTTTAAGCTGTTTACCGAAGGCTATCGTCCACCCAAAGGAGAGGTCTTTGTACGTACCGAGTCACCGAAAGGCGAACTCGGCTACTACATCGTCAGTGATGGTACCGCCAAACCGTATCGCATGCATGTGCGTGGCGCGTCATTCGCGAACTTACAGGTGTTGCCACTGATGATTGAAGGGGGCTTTCTCTCTGATGTGGTTGCTGGTATCGGCAGCATTGATATTGTCCTTGGGGAGGTGGACAGATGATTTCTGAACAGGCCAAACAACGTATGCGCACACTGGCTGCACGCTATCCCGTTGCTCGTTCAGCAGTCATGCCCTCGCTGCATATCGCGCAACAGGAAGAGGGC
Source organism: Dictyobacter sp. (assembly GCA_035493535.1). Taxonomy (GTDB): domain Bacteria; phylum Chloroflexota; class Ktedonobacteria; order Ktedonobacterales; family Ktedonobacteraceae; genus Dictyobacter. The sequence goes on along the minus strand of DATJIE010000011.1, from coordinate 96,617 downwards.
TATATCACTGATGAAGGGCTGCACGCGGTCGCCGAAGCCCTGAACCTGACCATCGATGACGTTGAAAGTGTCGCGACTTTCTACACCATGTACTATCAGAAACCACAGGGCAAAAGAGTCATCAAGGTCTGCAATAGCATCTCGTGCTATCTCCGTGACTGTGATCCGCTCATCAAACATCTGGAACAGCGCCTGGGTATCAAATGTGGCGAAACAACAGCCGATGGCAACTATACGCTCATGACCGTTGAATGTCTGGCCTCATGTAGTACAGCCCCGGCCCTGCAAGTCAATGACGAATTTGTAGAGAACGTTTCAATCGCAAAGGCAGATGCTTTACTCGAAGAGTTAGAGCAAGAGCTACAACATGAGGGATATCAACAATGCCAGAACTGATTGTAACAAAGGATATTGATGTTCCTGGTATCGACAGCCTGGAGGTCTATCGGCAGTATGGTGGCTATGAGGCGCTGACAAATGCGCTGCGCACGTACCAGCCTGATAACCTTGTTGATCTTGTCAAAGCATCAGGACTCCGTGGCAGAGGTGGTGCTGGCTTTCCCGCTGGCATGAAATGGAGCTTTCTCGCTAAAAATGATAAGCCACGCTATCTCTGTTGCAACGCGGATGAGAGCGAGCCGGGTACATGCAAAGACCGCATGTTGATGGAGAAGATCCCTCATCGCCTGGTCGAAGGCGTAATTCTGACCAGTTACGCCTGCCGCGTCTCTGTGGCCTTTATTTATGTGCGTGGCGAACTGGCCCTGGCCGGTCGCCAGGTAGAAAAAGCCGTCGCTGAAGCCTATGAGGCCGGATATATCGGTCAGAACATCCTGGGCAGCGAATTCAGTCTGGAAGTGATTGTCCATCGGGGAGCGGGAGCATACATCTGCGGTGAAGAGAGCGCATTGATGGAATCCCTGGAAGGCCATCGCGGCTATCCACGCCTCAAACCGCCATTTCCGGCAGCTATCGGACTGTATGGTGGCCCAACCGTCATTAACAATTGCGAAACACTCTGCGCACTCCCAGCGATTGTGTCCAGAGGAGCCGAATGGTACGCAGGCTTTGGGACAGAGAAAAGCAAAGGCACACGCATTTTTAGCCTGAGTGGACATGTCAAGCAACCCGGCAATTATGAATTACCGCTCAATACACCATTAAGCACGCTGATTTATGACGAGCACTATGGCGGCGGTATTCTGGGTGACAAAAAGCTCAAAGCGATTATCCCCGGCGGTTCGTCTTCGCCTATTCTCTCGGCGGACAAAATTGATATTACTGTCGATTATGAATCAATCGCGGCAGCAGGCTCGATGGCTGGCTCCGGTGCAGTCATCATCCTACATGAAGATACCTGCATTGTCGGAGCAATTTTGCGCATGACAGAGTTCTATCGTGACGAGTCCTGCGGAAAATGTACACCCTGTCGCGAAGGAACATACTGGCTGACTGAGATACTGGAACGCCTTGAACATGGGCATGGTCAGCAAAAAGATATCGAACTCTTACGGGATATTTGCGACAACATCAGCGGCAAATCCTTCTGCCCATTAGGTGATGCCGCAACCAGTTCAATTGTGAGCGGTATCCGCCTCTTCCGTGAAGAGTTTGAATACCACGTGACGCACGGACATTGCATGGTCGGACCCGGTAGCGCAGTTGCCGCCGCCGTTGCAGATTAATAGGCATCCAGCAAACTGAATGCGAGGAAGATATGCCAGACGAAGAGAAGAAAGACGAACTCATCCACCTGACTATAGATGATATGCCGGTTGCCGTTCCCCCCGGTACTCTGGTCTATGCTGCGGCAAAGCAGGCAGGCATAGAAGTTCCCATCTACTGCTATCATCCCAAGATGCCACCGCTGGGTGCCTGTCGTATGTGCTTTGTCGAGATTGAGAAATTACCGAAGCCACCACAGACAGCCTGTACAACACCTGTCGCGGAAGGCATGATTGTCCATACCCAAACCGAGAAGGTGCTCAAAGCTCGTCGTGGCACATTAGAGTTCCTGCTGATCAACCATCCACTTGACTGCCCGATCTGTGATAAGGCGGGTGAATGCGATCTACAGGACTTTACGTTGCGGCATGGTCCGGGCGGAACACGCTTCGATCAACCCAAACGCCATTATCCTAAACCAATCCCTGTCAGTAATGATGTGATGCTGGACCGTGAGCGCTGTATTCTCTGCCAGCGCTGCACCCGGTTTAGCTCAGAGATTTCGATGGATAATGGACTGGTGATGATCAACCGTGGCTTCCGTATGGAGGTGGGAACCGCGCCAGAACATGCGTTTGACTCTGTATTTTCGGGTAATACCGTTGAGATCTGCCCGGTTGGTGCGCTGACAGCAGCAACGTATCGCTTTAAAGCCCGACCCTGGGAACTAAAGCGCACGCCGAGCGTCTGCAACAACTGTAGCGTTGGCTGTAACGCCCGTATTGATAGCCGCGTCGATAAAATCATGCGCCTGATGTCACGCAACAATGATGAAATAGATGACGGCTGGCTCTGTAATCGTGGCCGTTGGGAATTCGACTATGTGAATAGTCCACAACGCCTGCGCACACCGTTGTTACGCCGCAATGGCACACTGACACCCGCCAGTTGGAGTGAAGTCCTCACCTTTATCGCGGCCCGCACACGAAAAATTATTACGCAACATGGGGCACAGGCTGTGGCAGGTATTGGTTCAACACGCACAACGAACGAAGAGGCATACCTGTTTCAGAAGTTCTTACGACAGGTCGTTGGCACCCCCAATGTCGATCACTTTCATGGCTATTTCCCTGATATTCGCGATCAATTCACTGATAAACCGTGGGCTATGACCAATAGCATCGCGGAAATTGAGCAGGCATCTCATATCGTCCTGATTGGCTCCGATCCTTACCAGAGACAACCAATTCTTAATCTACGCATCAAAAAGGCCATGCGACAGGGAGCGAAAATCCTGATCGTCAATAGCGCTCCGACCGAACTTGATCGCTTCGCAACTCAACGGGCAACCATTCCCGAATACACCATTGGTGGAGCAGTCAAAGTCATGCTCAAACATCTGTTAAAGAACAAAAAGGTGAAAGAGCATGCTCGCTACAATGAAATTGCAACGAATATTCAACGACAGGATCAGATCGTGCTTGCCACAGAAGATGAATATGGGGCGCGTCTGACTACCCAACTGTACGATCTGGTTGATGAAATAGCCAGCGCGGAAAAAGCCATTATCCTGTATGACGAACTGGCGACCCGCGAACCCGGTGCGGATATCGCAGCGGATATTCAGGCGCTGGCAATCCTGACCGATAACATCAACCGTCCGGGTACAGGCGTTGGTCCACTCTATGGGAACGCCAACTCACTCGGCGCACGTGATATGGGTCTGCTACCCGATGCGCTGCCTGGTTATCAACCAGCATTAGAGACTGGCCTCTCTTACGATGCCATCCTACAGGATGAGCAAATCAAGGCGCTATTTATCATGGGCGCGAATCCGGCACAACGGCTCGCGACGGAGAAGCTACCGGATCATCTGGAATTGATCGTAGTACAGGAACTGTTACCAACCACGACCGCGCTACAGGCAGACGTGGTGTTACCCGCGACCTCCTTCGCGGAGAAAGAGGGTAGCATGACCAATGTAGACCATCACGTCCAGATGGTTCGCCGCGCACTGCGACCACTGCCCGGTGCGAAAGCTGACTGGGAAATCCTGATTGCTCTTGCCAATGCAATGGGCCAGAACTGGACCTATGCCAGCCCACGGGACATCTTTGATGAGATAGCAGAAATCAATCCATTCTACGCCGGTCTTGCTTACGAAGACCTGGGATTACAAGGGATACGTATCACACAGGAGCAGGAGGTGGCTCGTGTCTGACCTGCTAAATAATATCATCTTCGCCACACTGATAAAATCAATCGTCGTTATCGGAGCGCTGTTGACGGCCTTCGCGTATATGACCTTGATCGAACGCCGTGTTGTCGCCAAAATTCAGGGGCGCATTGGACCCAACCGCGCTGGCCCATTTGGCACACTTCAGCCGCTGGCGGATGCGATCAAGATGGCATTTAAAGAGCAGATCGTGCCTGCACAGGCCCGAAAAGCGATCTACCTGATTGCGCCTATCATCTCGGTGGTCGTCGCCCTATGTGCATTTGCCATTATCCCCATCGGCAACAACTGGAGTGGCAATCCAAACTCGCAGAGCGTCTGGAATCCGCTCATTGCTGATGTCAATATTGGCATTCTCTGGATTCTCTCGATCTCCTCCTTAGCAGTATATGGCATTGTGCTTGGTGGCTGGGCATCTGGTAATCGCTATTCTCTGCTCGGTGCTTTACGCAGTGCCGCGCAGATGGTGTCCTACGAAACCAGTCTGGGCTTAGCGCTCAGCGGCGTCCTGATGTGGGCTGGCACACTGAGCATGGTTGGAATTATCCATAAACAGGTGGATATGGGTATCTGGTTCATCGTGGCACAACCACTGGGCTTCGTCATCTATTTGATCGCCGGAGTTGCCGAAGTCAATCGAGCACCGTTCGATCTGCCGGAAGCCGAGCAGGAACTCACTGCTGGCTATCTCACCGAATATAGCGGTCTGCGTTGGAGCCTCTACCAGATGGCGGAATACATCAATATGATCACCGTCAGTTCAGTCGCGGCCACACTTTTCTTTGGCGGCTGGAGTCTGTTTGGCCTGACCGAGCGTATCCCATTTCTGTCAATTGTGGTCTATATACTCAAAGTCGCCGTTTTTCTGTTCTTCTTTATCTGGCTACGTGCGACCCTGCCGCGTATTCGCTATGATCGGCTGATGCGTCTGGGCTGGCAGCTCTTATTGCCGCTGGCAGTACTCAATATTGTGATTACAGCAACCTGTGTTGCTCTAAACATTCCCTGGTGGGTGAATGGTCTACTTGGTCTGGCTGTGATCGTCATCGCTTTGCTTCTGCTGCGCCGTCAGGAAATCACTACTGGTAGTCGTTTTACAGAAACCAAAGGAAAATTTATCTTGCCGACATCGGTAAAATTAGCCCACTTTGAACGGATCGAGCCTGTCCCGACCAATGGGCATCAAGAACAACAGGATACGACAACGACCGTTCAAGCATAAAGGAGTTCCCAGATGTCATTTGACATTATCAAAGGTATGGCGACAACCCTGAAAAACATGGGGCGCAAACCGACAACCGTCTCTTATCCAGAAGAAGAGCGCGAGTTGCCTCCCCGTTTTCGTGGTCGCCACGTCCTCCATCGCTATGATAATGGCCTTGAGCGCTGCGTCGGTTGCTATCTCTGCGCGGGAGCCTGCCCAGCCGATGCTATCTATATCGAGGCCGAAGAGAACACAGAGGAACAACGTGTCTCGCCCGGAGAGCGCTATGCTCGCGTGTTCGATGTCAATATGCTGCGCTGCATCTTCTGTGGTTACTGTCAGGCAGCCTGCCCGACTGGAGCGATTACGCTGGAGAATAACTACAAACTCGCTTCCTACTACCCGGAAGATCTGGTCTACCATAAAGAGCTTTTATTGGAAGCACCCGGAGAAGCGACCATCGGCTCCAACGCGGTCTGGGCAGAGCAAGCACCAGAAGTTGATGAAGCATTACAACCAGTTCCACAAGAATCACGCATCTTCGATGGCTCACGAGCCAGCGCTGCCGCGGTGGGACTGGGCAACATCGAAGAGACGCAACGGCAGGTACTTCTGACGAATGAAGAACAGGACCAGGATAGAAGAAAATTGGAGCAGGGCCAGCCATGACATTTGAAACAATTTCCTTCATCGTGCTCGCGGTCGCCAGTACCGCAACGGCTATCGGTGTCATCGCCTTCAAAAATGCCGTCCATAGCGCACTGAGCCTGATCCTGACTTTTTTGTTTCTGGCGCTCTTCTACTTGCAGTTGCAAGCAATGTTTATCGCCATTGTTCAGATCTTGATTTACGCGGGCGCGATTATGGTGCTCTTCCTCTTTGTTGTCACGATGCTGGCTTCGGATCAGAATGAGGCAGAGTTGGAAGATCATATTCCCTGGCAACGTGCCGTTGGCGGCATTCTGGGTCTGGTGCTGGTTGCTGCCCTGAGCTATCTGCTCTTTACAGGTACAACCGCGCACCCAACCGCAGTCAATACAGCGGAGAGCCTGTCGAGCGCTGTTGCCCGGTATGGCAACACTGAAGCATTCGGTCTGGCCCTTTTTCATGGCTACCTCTTTCCATTTGAGGTCACCAGTCTACTCATCATTGTTGCACTTCTGGGTGCCCTTGTCTTTGGACGCCGCACCACATAGAGATTGCACCAGGACTATACAAAACTGTACTACGAGCAAGTACTACTATCGGGAGGAAACGATGCCGTTATCAGCCTATCTGATAATGAGCGCGGTCTTATTCACAATTGGTGTCATAGGCGTACTGATCAGACGTAATCCGCTCATTATCTTTATGTCAATTGAATTAATGCTCAATGCTGTCAATCTCTCATTTGTTGCCCTGTCACATTTTCTCAATACAGTGGATGGACAGATGCTGGTCTTCCTGGTATTGACGGTCGCGGCAGCCGAGGTGGTTGTGGGATTGGCATTGATTGTCTCTATCTTCCGTTCACGTCACAATATTGACGTTGACGAGATGAATATACTGCGAGGCTAGCTATGCTAAATCTTAGTTTCTGGGTGCTGCTCATCCCCCTGCTCGGATTTATCATACTTGGTCTGGCAGGACGATTCATGCACCGAACAATCATTCTCACTATTGGTTGGGGAGCCTGTGGCCTCTCATTTCTGCTCAGTGTGATCAACTTTTTCGCGATGCTGAGCACGCCAGCAGCGGCACGGCTAAGCATTGATGTGCCATTTACCTGGATTAGCGCGGGCAGTTTTCAAGTGAGCTTCGGTCAATACCTTGATCCGCTGACAATGGTAATGCTGCTGATTGTGACAGGGGTCGGCTTCCTGATCCACATTTACTCAGCAGGCTATATGCAGGATGATCCGGGCTTCTGGCGCTTCTTTGCCTATCTGAACTTCTTTATTTTCGCGATGTTACTGCTGGTAACTGCTGACAATTTCCTGTTCCTGCTGGTTGGCTGGGGATTGGTTGGTCTGGCATCGTTCTTACTGATCGGTTTCTGGTATCAACGCCCTTCAGCGGTGGCGGCAGCCAAAAAGGCTTTTGTCATTAATGTGATTGGTGATGCTGGCTTGATGGTCGCCATCTATCTGCTCTTCACTACTACCGGGTCATTGAACTATACCACGGTGCTTGGACATACCTTCCCAACAGACATCGCAACCATCATTTGCCTGCTGCTCTTTGTGGCTTGCGCGGCAAAATCAGCACAACTGCCACTCTATATGTGGCTGCCTGATGCGATGGAAGGTCCAACACCCGTCAGTGCCCTGATCCATGCCGCGACGATGGTTACCGCAGGTGTGTATCTGGTTGCCCGCGCTCATCCTCTGTTCTCACAATCGCCAGCCGCATTACTGGTTGTTGCCAGTATTGGCGGCATTACCGCCCTGTTCGCGGCAACAATCGCGCTAACACAACTGGATATCAAACGCGTGCTGGCCTATTCTACCATCAGTCAGCTTGGGTATATGTTTCTCGCTGAAGGTGTGCAGAACTATACCGCAGGTATCTTCCACCTGATCACACATGCCTTCTTTAAGGCTCTGCTCTTCCTGGGTGCTGGCGCGGTCATTCACATGCTGGGGGGAGAACAGGATATGAGGAAGATGGGTGGACTCTGGGGCAAGGCACGCATCACAGCCTGGACGTTTCTGATTGGAGTGCTGGCAATCAGCGGTATCTTCCCACTGTCAGGCTTCTGGAGTAAAGATTCTATTCTTGGTTCGGTACTGGCTCAAGCAACCACAAGCGGAAGCATCTGGTATTACGTTCTATGGGTCATTGGACTGCTCACGGCTGGTCTGACCGCCTTCTACATGTTCCGGCTCTTCTTTGGGATCTTCGCAGGGAACTATCGTGGCGAAACCGTTGCTCAAGCACAGCTACATGTCGAGGCAGAGACGGATGAGGCAACGGGCCATCAACAGAGTGGACCTATAGCCGCGAACGCAATCCATGAAGTCTCCTCGGTGATGTCCATTCCACTGATTATTCTCGCCATGCTCTCAATCATTGGTGGCTTTATTGGTTCGTTCGCACTCTTTGGTCTGCCTGAGTGGTCGCCACTGGCCCACTTCCTGCCAGCCAGCATGTCCAGTTCTGCACCAGAGTTACCATTGGGACTGGATTGGATCTCAACCGGGATCAGCCTCGTGCTCGCGCTGCTGGGTATCGCACTGGCATGGAGTATGTATGGACGAGGCTTCACGTATAAAGAGAGCCATAATCCGTTCTATCAGCTCTCGCTCAACAAATATTATGTCGATGAGGGACTTAACATTATCCTGGTACGCCCACTACAGGCATTAGGACGTGGTTTCTCACGTGGTCTGGAAGATATCACGCTGGATGGTGGAAGCCGTGGTATTGCCCGGATTGTTACTGGTATCGGCAATGGACTGCGCCGTGTGCAGACAGGCTATACCAGAAACTACGCCCTTGGCATATTGATTGGTGTCGTGCTCATTATTGCTTATTACGCGGTAAGGGGGTAAGCCTACATGTACTTTCTGTCATCGGTTATCTTCCTCCCCTTACTCGGAGGAATTGTTGTCTTCTGCTTGCCCCGTGAGCATGTAAGTACGATACGCTGGACGGCTCTTGGGTTCGCCGCAGCAGAGGCCGTACTGACAATAGCGCTGGCAAGCTTCTATTTGACCCATACGACAGGACTCTTTAGTAGTTCCATGTTGCACGAGAGCATTCCCTGGATACCTGCGCTTGGCATCTACTATAGTCTGGGCCTGGATGGTATTAGCCTGTTACTCGTCGGCTTAACTGTTCTGCTCACGCTGATCTGTATCGGTGCTTCCTTCAACATCGACCAGCGTGTAAAAAACTATATGGCGTTTATGCTCCTTTTTGAATGTGGCATGCTTGGTGTTTTCCTATCCTCAAACCTGTTCCTGTTCTATATCTTCTGGGAGCTGATGCTGATTCCGGCTTACTTCTTAATTGGCATCTGGGGGGGACAGCAGCGTGTCTATGCTACCTTCAAATTTGTTCTCTATACCTCTGTAGGTAGTTTTCTGATGCTGGTTGGCATTATCGCGCTGGGCTATTACCATGCGCAGGCGGCTGGTGGCAGTTGTGGCTATTCATTAGAGTTAAGCACGCTGCTCAATACTGCCTCGACCTGTAAGGGTGTACTCAGCGGTACAATCCAGTTCTGGCTCCTGCTGGCATTCGCGGCGGCCTTTGTGGTCAAAGTTCCGTTAGTACCATTTCATAGCTGGCTCCCTGATGCCTATAGTGAAGCACCCGCACCAGTCACCGCCTTGCTTGCTGGTGCCATGTCTAAAACAGGAGCATATGGACTGTTGCGCCTGTGCATTCCACTCTTTCCACAGGCTGTACAGACACTCGCTCCACTATTCGATATTCTTGCCGTGGTTGGTATCCTCTACTGTGCTCTGATGGCGCTGGTGCAGACAGATCTCAAACGTCTGCTCGGCTATTCCAGTATCAGCCATCTGGGTGTGATTGTGCTTGGCTTATTCGCTTTTAATGCTCAGGGCGTTGAAGGCTCTGTGTTGCAAATGGTCAATCACGGCATCACTATCGCTGCTCTCTTTCTCCTTGCTGGCTTTCTGGAAACACGCACAGGAACACGACAACTCAATGCGTATGGTGGGATCGCTTCCCGTGTTCCATGGCTGGCTGCTGCTATGTTTATTGCCGCCCTCTCATCACTGGGGCTACCGGGACTCAACAGCTTCGCGGGAGAATTCCTGGCTCTGTTAGGAGCATTTCGCGCTAATGTTGTCTATGGCGTGCTGGGCACCACCGTCGTTATTCCAGCGGCATGGTATATGTTGCGCTTCTTCCAGAGCACCATGTGGGGCCATCGCCAGAGGCAGGGTCAGGTTGGCAGCAGTCAACAAAAGGGCACATTACGTGATCTTACCATTGGAGAATGGTGGCTACTGGCCCCATTAATGGCACTCATCTTTTATATTGGTATTCAGCCCGCGGTTCTGACCTCCGTGCTTGAGCCATCGGTGCTCAGCACCATGCAGACCCTCGGCAGTGCATTTGTAAGGTAAGAAGAGGGTTGCACAAAGGGAAAAGGGACGTGATATGACTTTCACTTACACTGTTCAGCCAGGGGACTGGCTAGGGATCACACCTATTGTGGTACTGGTCATCATGGCATTACTCGTCATGCTTGTTGACCTCGTACTACCACATGAAGGGGCCAGATCGAAACATAGCGGGCCTGCCAACTTTACGATACTTCCGCTGGTGAGTGCGTTGGGTATCCTGCTCGCGATCTTCGCGGACAGCTTGCTCTTCTTCACACCACATCCAACTGTCGTCTTTAACAGCATGGTAGGCGCAGACGCCGGTACCCTGTATGCCTATCTGATCATTCTCACCGCAGGCTTCCTCGGTGTATTGCTATCGCCAGCGTTTTTAAAACGCCTTTCGCTTGTACATCAGGGAGAATATTATGCCTTGATGCTTTTCGCAATAGTTGGCATGATGTTGATGGCTGCCGCGACAAACTTCTTGATCATCTTTGTAGGTCTGGAAATGTTCTCGCTGGCACTTTATATCCTGTGCAGTTTCGTTGCCATACGCCGCGCATCGCAAGAGTCAGGCATGAAATACTTCCTGCTGAGTTCATTTGCATCAGCCTTCTTGCTCTATGGCATCGCGCTGGTGTATGCCTCAACGGGTAGCACATCACTGATCGCGATCAAAAACACACTTGGGGCCACGCCACTGCAAACACCGGTTATCCTGCTGGTCGGACTGGGCTTGCTCTCAGTTGGTTTTGCCTTTAAAGTCTCGGCGGTTCCCTTCCAGACGTGGACCCCTGATGTCTATCAGGGAGCGCCAGCGCCAGTCACAGCCTTTATGTCAGTCGGCACAAAAGCTGCGGCACTACTGGCTTTTGTACGTGTCTTTGGTTTCGCCCTGTCCTCTATCCAACCAGCGTGGATGCCTGTTATTGAGGCACTGGCGATTCTTACTATCGTTGGTGGCAATCTGATGGCCCTGGGACAGAGCAACATCAAGCGTATGCTGGCCTATTCGAGCATCGCGCATGGTGGGTATCTGCTGATTGGCATTGTGGTAGGAGGAACCCCTGGAGCCACAGCTATTCTATTCTACCTCTCCTGCTACCTGTTTATGAATCTGGGAGCCTTCGGCGTTATCTCAATACTGGAAAAAGTTGACAACGGTGGCTATGGGATCGAAGACTTGCGAGGGCTATGGTATCGTCAGCCAGTGCTGGCAGGTCTGCTGGCCTTCTTCCTGCTTGCGCTGGCAGGTTTTCCACCAATGGCAGGTTTCGCCGCGAAATATTACCTGTTCTATACCGCGCTTCAGGCCGGACATCCAGAATTGCTCATCATTGGTATCATCCTGAGCGTACTGGGTATCTACTACTATCTACGCTTTACCGCGACCATGTTTATGGAACAGGGCGAATTAACTATCGGCGGTATCCCGATTACACCCCGCATTCCATTGGGTCGTCTGACCCAGAAAGCAGCAGATAACACAACAGGCCAGATTGATCGCGGTTCGACAATACAACCCGCTGCCACACCAGCCGGGAGTGGAGGTACAGCTGTCGCGGTACGGCCACAGACACAGGTAGAGCAATCACCGCTGCCAACAGCAACCAATCAGCTTGCCGAAGCAAACGCGAGCGGACAGATCTGGATGTCCTGGGTTGCACTCTGGATTGCAGCCATTGGTACACTTGTCATCGGCGTGCTGCTGCCACTATGGCTACCTCAACTACAACAGGCAGCTTCACAACTCTTACACTAACATACACTCATCCTGAAATTGCTGTAAAAGTCTGATCTCTATTCACAAGATCAGACTTATTTTTTTATAATTTGTAATCCTTACGCTTTTTTGTGCAGAAAAACACTTCAAATTAGAGAAATACTTATGTAATATATCGTTGAGTATATATTTCAACATGCAGCATGGGATAGCATTGTAGAACACTTGTTTCAAAATACAAAAGAATCGAGAAGGGCACCTCGTATGGCACAACATTTTCCCAATGATCAATTGAGAGCGGTAAGAGAGCGACAGCATCTAACACGCAAACAACTGGCTGAACATATTGGCACAAATAGTAGAATGGTTGGTCGTTGGGAACGTGGGGAAACACATCCCAAAGCTGATTTCGTCACCAGGCTATGCGCTCTTTTCCAATCCACACCAACCGAACTGGGATTTCCTGCCAGCGCGCAGACAACGTCATCCCCAACAACACCTGCCGTCGTCTATGATCCGTCAATTCCTTTGCCACTCACCATTCCTCTCGTTGGTCGTGAAAACGAGCTCTATTCAATCAAGCAACAACTCATACACAAAAGCAACGCGACTCTGACGGTCATTCATGGCCTCCCCGGTGTTGGCAAAACCACTCTGGCAACCGTCCTGGCTCATGATACAGCGATACGAACTCATTTTTATGATGGTATCCTGTGGGCCGGTCTGGGACCACAGCCCAACATACAGGGATGGTTCAGTCACTGGGGCAAGCTACTTGGTCTAACCGATCGTGTAATGGCAACGCTCGATAGTGAAGAAGCATGGGCCAAAGCTCTCCGTATTAGCATTGGCGCGAAACACATATTGATCATTATTGATGATATCTGGGATCTCAATGATGCGTTGAAGTTACGTGTAGGTGGCACCAATTGCGTCCATCTGGCAACAACGCGTCAGCCCACCATCGCATCACGCCTGACGATAGACGATATCATTCTGCTGCGTGAACTGGATACTATGCAAGGAAAAGATCTTTTATGTCAATTAGCCCCACAGCTGAATAACATACATCAGCAAAAAATATTGGATCTGGTCAAAACAACGGGTGGTCTACCGCTGGCACTGAAACTCATGGGCAATTATTTACGCACGCAAGGGTATACCGAACAAACACGCCGCATCTATACCGCCCTTGATCGTTTACACGATCGCAAGGCACGCTTATCTATGGTTGAACCAATCGCGCCCACTGAAGAACATCCCAGCCTGCCAAACGCAACTGGCGTCTCACTACAATCAATCATCGCTGTCTCTGATCGCGTACTCTCCGAACAGGCCAGAAACGCGCTGTATATCCTATCTATATTTCCACCCAAGCCAGCCAGCTTCTCGGAAGAAGCAGCCATCGCTGTCACTGGCAGTCAACTGGAAATACTTGATCAGCTTAATGATGCTGGTTTGCTTGAATATGACAGCGCGGGACGCTGTTTTCTCCATCAAGCAATCGCTGATTATGCGCACCTGCAACTCTCCCAGAACGCTCTCGATCAGGCCACAACACGATTAATTGCATTTGTCGAAACATTTATAAAAATACACGCGAAAGACTATGAATTATTAGATCAGGAAAGCAATACCATCCTTGCCGCATTAGATCTTGCCCGCCAGCAGGGGAAATTGGCACATTTCATTCAACTTGTCACCGCATTCTCCCCATTTATGATCCTGCGATCCTGGTACATCCTGGCCGAAACACATTTACAATTCGCGTATGAAACAGCACAGGCTCAGGAAGATCTGCGCGGTATCGCGTATGTCCTCTTATATCGCGGACAACTACAACATCGCTGCTGCAATTATCAACAGGCAGAAGCAGACTGCCAGCAAGGTCTGACCTTAGCCAGACAAATCGGCGATCCTCAATGTGTCAGTGCGTTTTTGCACGATCTTGGCGGATTGATGTGGAGACGCAGTGAATATACGCAATCAGAAACATACTTACAGGAAGGTCTACAACTGGCCCAGAACATCAATGATACAGATTTAACCTGTCGGATCCTCAATCTACTTGGCATAGTTGAATTTAATCGTGGCAAAGTGTTACCTGCCGAGGCATACATGACAGAGGGACTCAAGCTGGCCCGCCAGTTGAACGACCGTGAGCAAATATGTACGTTGTTGATGAATCTGGGGGCCAGCAAAAGTACACAGGGCAATCATACGCAGGCAGAAGAATATTCTCTGGAAGCTCTCGCCGTGGCACGCAATATCGGACATCGTGAGCATATGTGTGTCTTACTCGCGAACCTCGGCTATATGGCCATTGAACTGGAAAACTACCAGCAAGCAGAGATCTATGTCAAAGAAGGACTGACGCTGGCCCGACAGATTAATCACCGTGAATGGCTAAGCTCTTTATTAGTCAATGAAGCCCTGATTATGCGCAAAAATGGCAACTACGTGCAGGCAGAAATTTACCTGCAAGAAAGTCTACAACTGGCGAAACAGGTCAACCGCATCCGTACCATTTGCGAAACCTTCGAGGAATACGGCAATCTTTATTTAGATACGCAACAAATCCAACTGGCGGAAGAAAGTTTTCGCAAGATGCTTCAGATAAGCCCCGCAGATGACCAGGAGATGCAGGCTCAAGGACTCTATGGATTGGCACAAGTCGCCGTAGCGCAGGGTAATCAGGTTGATGGTCAGCATCTTGGTGAAGAGAGTCTGCTCATTCTACAAGCCATTGGTCATTATAAAATCGCCGAGGTAGAACAATGGCTCCATACCCAGATGAAGAAAGAACAAATCAATTAATATGAGCATGCCAGGGCCAGATACTTTGAGATAGGCTGAGACGTCTCCATCTCATCATGCGATCATTGAGTATGCAACCGACCAGCAGGAAGATCGAAGGACCAAAGAGCACAAGATACACAACACTATTCACAATTGCATATACACTCGCATTCTGATAAGCGCCCCAGGGCCAGAAATAGGCATGGACCAGTTCAATCATCGTAGCCGCGTAGGATAGCAACACCATAGTCACAGATATGCGCAAACGAGGTCGCAATACTGCCAGCAAACAGGGCCAGAGCAAATACCACGCCTGTACATAATCCATCGCAAAGGCAAGCAGAGCCAGCATGGTTAAAAAACATGCCAGTATCAGATCTGGCTTACTACGTACAACCAACCAGAGCGCATAGAGATAGCACATACCAAAAATCACGATCCCTGCGTATTTACTGCCCCCTACTCCCATATCACTCAACAGCATACTAAATGAGAAGAGGCGGAACTGCGAGGTATTGAAAGCACTTGCCAACGTCTGTGAACCAGCCCAAAACGGCGCAAAGAGGATCAATATCACACCAAAAAATACCACTATCGCTCGCCAAAAATAGGTAAGCCGTTGCGCTATCGTCGCCTGATTGGTAAGTGAATAAACATAAAATAGAGGGATCAATGGCAGTGATGAATACTTCACAAAGGCAGAGAGCAAGATAAAGAACAATGCAAAGGTATGATGACCTTTCAACACCGCATATAACGCCAGTAACACAAAAAACATCATCACAATGTCATTATGGCAATTCGCGACATACTCCAAAAGTACATAAGGATTCCAGACAAATGCGAGTGCCCCCGCAATAGCAAGATCCGGTTTCACCAGCAACAAAATCTGATAGAGCAGATATGCCTCCGTCAGCATGAAAAGCGCGAAAAAAGCCTTCAACAGCAGCATATTCAGCAACAAATTATGGCCGGAAACCATCGTTGGTATACTATCAATCACAATTCCCAATGGTCCATATGGTGCCGGACCGCCGACGAAACTGACCGCCACATGGATCAATGGATCGTTGGGATAGTGAGAAGCCGCTACGATCAACGGATTCGCATGATGATAGAAAAGCTCCGCACTCTCAGCAATATACCCATACATATCAACCGCATTGATAGGGTACACAAAAATATTTGTCAGTGCAAACGTTGCCCCAAAACCGAGAATAAGCCACAATGTCTCACGCTGCTGATGACGGGTAGCCTCACGCCAGGCCAGCAGAAAGAGTCCAAACAGAGCACTAAAACAGAGCATGAAGGCGAGAAAACCACGATGCGAATAGCCTGAAAGATAGCCCATGTCAGCCAGTTCCTGCACATGAGTCACAAGCGGGAACTGTCGCACAAGATAGCAAAGGTAGAACCCTTCACTACATAAACCAAACAGTAGCAGCCAGAAATGATCACCGAGAAATCGTAACAAAATCGCCGGTAGATGTTGTTGCCCCGCCGATGCTATTCGAACCGATGGCACATCGTGGACTTGTTCCAACACGGGTGTACCTACATGCTGTGCTTCATCATTACAATGCTCACTCATCATGAAATATCTTTGGAACCCTCTCTATCTATCCCTATCACACAAAAAGAAGTGTCACACGCTATCATTAACATATGATATAAGGATGACTACAGCACCATATTTGTTAACAGATACTTATAACGACTACGTTGTGTGAACGCAGCAATGATAGAATATCATTAACAATGAATAGAACTCAACATGGTAGCCCTCTCAATGACCCATTTGCCATGCAGAGATTTTTTCCTGTGCAAAATAGACCTTGTGATTCTTAATCTCTTCGAGTATCCTTCATCATACAGGACTCATACAATAGATTTCCATACAAAGATTTCACAAGATCTAGTGTCCTTTACTGCAACCAGAAGAGTCTTTTCCATGAAATGTGACAAATATCAATTGTATTTGTGGCAGGAAAAAGCATATAGCATAATCAATTAACAGAAGGATAATCGACCTGATGAAAGAGGTACAGATAATGCCTGGAGAAGCGATCACGCCTCCATTAAAAGTCTGGATCAAGAATAGTCGCCCGTTTACATTGACAGCGACCCTTAGCCCGGTACTGGTTGGCTCCGCCGTAGCTATCTACAGTGGTACATTCAATATTGTAACTTTTCTGGTGACGTTTTTTTCGTGCTTGTTCCTACAGGTAGGCACAAACTACTTTAATGAATACTTTGATTATCGCTATGGCCTTGATCACGCCGGATCATTAGGGGCTTCAACGGTCATCTTCCGCAAAGAAATGACCGCCGGACAGGTGCTTGGAGGAGGTATCGTCTGCTTCATCATCGCGATCCTCTTAGGTATTGCACTTATCTTTCTCGTTGGTCCAGCTATTATCCTCTTCGGTGTCGCAGGCATGCTCATCGCATACTTTTACAATGCGAAACCATTTAAGTTCTCCAGCCGGGGCTTAGGTGATGTGATGGTCTTCATCGCGATGGGCGTCGTTGAAACCTGGGGTTCCTATTACGTCTTCATTCATCACTGGTCATGGCACGCCATTGCCGCTGGTGTGCCAATTGGTCTACTCGCGGTCGCCATTCTCAACATGAACAATGTCCGCGACTATCAGGATGATCTGGCAGTAAATAAAAAAACCTTACCAGTGCGTTTCGGACTCAAATTTGGACACAACTTTCATACAGCCCTTCTGCTCGGTAGCTATATCTTCACGAGTATCTTCGCGCTGACAGGCGTATTACCAATCTACTGCTTGCTCGTCTGGTTAACATTTCCATTGGCATATCAAAATTTACGCCTCGTAGCAGCCGCAAAGGATCGTATGACATTTGTTAAAGGCATCAAACTCACAGCACGCCTGCATATGGTCTTCGGTCTTGCCATGACAGCATCATTACTTATCGCAACATTATTGCGTTAGTTTCAACAGAAGCAACTGGGATGAGTGAATCCCAGCTGCTTCCGCCAGTATTGGCATCAATCTCTACATCAACCATGCCTCACAGCAACATACATTCTTGTTTGAAAACAAACAAAAACAGGAACTTACTAAGCTCAAGCAGCCATTCTACAGCAGTGTTCTCCCCTCACGTGGTAAAATAGTAACGTTTGGTTCAATCGGGGTGCCACAAGGTATTTTTCAAGCACAAAAATCTTTCACTCTGTTCTCTTCTTAACTCAACAACACAACAGAGAGAAATATATTATTTTTGCCCTGTACTGCCAGGAACCAGCAATACAATAACAAACCAGATAGATTCCCCGATAGGGGATATCCCGGCTTATAGAGGCCCAACAGGAAAGGATTGTTATGGCAGAAAAAAAGGTAGCTCCCTACGGCTCCTGGAAATCACCAATTACAACCGATTTCATCGTATCAGATACTATTCGTCTTGGTCTTTTACAACTGGATCAAGAGGACATTTACTGGATTGAAGGACGCCCCTCTGAAGGCGGGCGGAATGTCATTGTACGACGTACGCCTGATGGTAAAATCCAGGATATGACCCCACAAGGCTTCAATGCTCGCACACGCGTACATGAGTACGGTGGTGGCGACTTTGTTGTACATCAGGGGACTATCTATTTCTCAAACTTCGCCGATCAGCGCTTATATCGTCAAACGCCTGGGAGTGAACCAGTCGCGATCAGCCCCCAGACCGATACACGATATGCTGATATGGTCATCGATGAGAGACGACAGCGCCTGATCAGTGTCTGCGAAGACCATACCAACACACAGCGCGAGGCTGTCAACTTTCTGGTAAGCCTGCCATTGAATGGCGAAAATAGCGAGGATGTGCATATTCTCATCGCGGGTAATGACTTTTATTCAAACCCACGTCTGAGTCCTGATGGTTCACGTCTCGCCTATCTGACCTGGAATCATCCTAATATGCCCTGGGATGGCTGCGAACTGTGGGTCGCTAATCTCGATAGCAATGGTTTCATTAGTAGCGCACAACGCGTCGCTGGCGGATTGAAAGAATCTATCTTCCAACCTGAATGGTCACCAGCGAACGAACTCTTTTTCGTCTCTGACCAGAGTGGCTGGTGGAATCTCTATCAGTGGCAAGAGAACAGCATCAGAGCCATCTATGACAAAGAGGCCGAATTTGGTCTGCCACAATGGGTCTTTGGTCAGACAACGTTTGCTTTTATTGCTCCTGAGCGCCTCATTTGTCGCTATGCAGGACCAAAAGAATCTGGTCTGGCTCTACTTAATACCAGCACTGGAGAAGCAACGACGATCAAAATCCCTGAACCATACACATCAGTGGGCGGCATCAAAGCAACTGAACAACATATCGTCTTCAGAGCTTCGTCACCAACGACATCTGCTGCTATTATCCATATGGATATCCAATCAGGTCAATTCGATGTGTTGCGCAAATCACAGAATACCCTGGTGAATACAGCCTATCTCTCTATTCCACAACACATCGAGTTTCCAACGGAGCATAATCTCACCGCGTATGCCTATTATTATCCACCAAAAAATGAGGATTATCAGGCTCCTGCCGACGAGCTACCACCACTGCTGGTCATCAGTCATGGTGGACCAACCAGCTCGACCTCCAGTGAACTTTCGCTCGGCACACAGTATTGGACCAGCCGCGGCTTCGCGGTGCTGGACGTTGATTATGGCGGCAGCACTGGCTATGGTCGCCCCTACCGCGAACGCTTGAATGGTCAATGGGGTATTGTTGATGTCGATGATTGTGTCAATGGCGCGAAATATCTGGTAGCGCAACATCTCGCTGATCCTGCACGTCTGGCTATTCGTGGTGGCAGCGCTGGTGGCTATACAACGCTGGCTGCGCTCACGTTCCGTGATACCTTCAAAGCCGGTGCCAGCCATTTTGGTGTGAGCGACATCGAAGGATTGGCACAGGATACCCACAAGTTCGAATCACGCTACATGATTGGACTTGTAGGCCCATATCCTGAAAATGTCGAACTCTACCACGAACGCTCACCACTGTATCATACCGAACTCTTCTCTTGCCCGGTAATCTTCTTCCAGGGATTAGAGGATAAAATCGTCCCTCCCAATCAGGCCGAGAAGATGGTGGACGCTCTGCGAGCCAGAAAAATACCTGTTTCCTATGTGACCTTTGAAGGTGAGCAACATGGTTTCCGTAAGGCGGAAAACATTAAGCGCTCATTGGAAGGCGAATTCTACTTCTATTCACGTATTTTCAACTATACGCCGGCTGATACAATCAAGCCAGTCAAAATTGAGAATATGTAATTAAAAAAGCAAAAGGAGCAAGATGGTACAAAGATCTTGCTCCTTTTACTTTCCAAGAACTGATCAGGATAAACAAGGACTACGCGGCTTCAATTTCGCCATTCTCCAATTGTGTCTGGATCAGACGCGCATAAAAG
The DNA here is from genome assembly GCA_035493535.1 of Dictyobacter sp. Taxonomy (GTDB): domain Bacteria; phylum Chloroflexota; class Ktedonobacteria; order Ktedonobacterales; family Ktedonobacteraceae; genus Dictyobacter. The sequence goes on along the minus strand of DATJIE010000011.1, from coordinate 76,490 downwards.
CCATTCCGTCGTAGCAACATTTCATGAGTGCCGTATTCTAAAATGCTTCCCTCATCCAACACAAGAATGACATCCGCATTACGAATAGTGCTCAAACGGTGGGCAATCACAATTTGTGTGCAGGTAAAACGATCCAGATTCTGCTCCACGGCTCGCTCTGTCGCCACATCCAGCGCACTGGTTGCCTCATCCAGCAGGAGAATCGCTGGCTGATGTGCCAGCGCCCGTGCTAACGCTAACCGTTGCCGCTGACCGCCGGAAAAAGCACTCCCACCTTCTGACACTACCGTTTCATAACGCATTGGCATTTTCTCAATATCTTCATGAATGGCTGCCAGTTTCGCGGACTGTACCACTTCCTCCATACTCATATATGGGTTGTTAAAAGCGATATTCTCGCGAATAGAGCCACTGAAGATAGAGGCTTCCTGCAATACAACACCAAATTGACTGCGCACCTCACGATAATTGAGTGTATCCAGCGGGATACCATCGTAGAGGATTGTGCCATCTGTTGGCGTAATCAGACCAATTAACAATTTTCCCAGTGTACTCTTGCCAGAACCAGTCCTCCCCACCAATGCCACCCGCTGACCGGGGCGGATCTGCACATTGATACCTTGCAAAATCATTGGCGTCCCAGGGGCATACTGGAAATTGACATCACGCACCTCGACCTGCCCGGTTAATCTGGGCGGCGTATGGACTTGCTGTAAATCTTGCTCTGGCTCAGCCTCTAACACATCCGCAAGCCGTTCAAAATGGGCCTGCGCGATCTGAATTTTCTGACCACCAGTCGCCAGCGAACTCAATGGTGTCAGGAACAATGCCGCCAGCGTATTGAGTGCCAGCATCGTACCGATTTCCATATGTCCTTCAATAACCTGCATCGCGCCTACCCAGAGCAACATCAGTGGCGATAAGGTATGCAACAATTCCAGAATTACCCCGATCACCGATAACAAATAATTGCGCCGTACCGAGGTATTCATCTGATCAAAGAACAGGTTAGTCCAGCGATCAAAAGCGCGATGTTCAGCACCAGCAGCCTTAATAGTCGCAATACCAGACAACGCCTCATTGAGATAGCCTTGCGCTTTACCTTGTGCAGCCAGATCGCGCTGTGTCAATCTGCGCACCGCTGGCGCGGTCAGGAGCAACAGGCTCACCTGGAAAATTCCTACCCCAACAGCAATCCCGGCAATCAAATGAGATTGCCAGACCAGCACCACAAAATAGACGATCACCGTACTACTATCAAGCAATGTTGAAACCATCTGGCTCGTCAACAAATTGCGAATCGCCGTATTACTCTCCACACGAGAAAGAATATCGCCATTCATACGCAATTGAAAAAATCGATAAGGAAGACTCAACAAATGCTCGAAAAAATTCAGCATCATCTGTGCATCAATACGTGTCTGCAGGTAAATCAATAACAACGCCCGGAACAGACTGGTAATACTTTGCGTAATAACCAACAGTACCGCGCCAATACCAAGCAGGAGCAACAAATGCACATTGTTTGCTGGAATAATGTTATCGATAATTACCGCGGTTAACAGCGGGATACCCAGACCAAGCACCTGTAACAAAAATGATGCCATGATTACCTGCACCACAATGCCTTTTACCGTCAGCATCGAGCGCGTGTATGTCCACAGCGAAAGTGTACGCGGCGGAGCCTTCTGCTCAAACTGCAAACCCGGCTCCAACATCATCGTGATACCAGTAAAACCCTCTTCAAACTCATCATGCGTCAAACGTCGCCGTCCAACCGCCGGATCAACAAGATCCACATGCCTTTTCGACCAACGCTCAACTACCACAAAATGATTAAATTCCCAGTGGACAACCGCAGGCAGAGCCACCGCGCTAAAATCATTCTGCTTCACAGAGACAGCGCGGACCCGTAAACCATATTGACGAGCCGCTTTCACAATCGAGCGAGCAGTGAGTCCATCACGACCAACGCAGCAACGCTCCTGCACTTCAGCAATGCGCGTCTCACGTCCATAATAGCTCATAATCATCGCCAGACATGCCGCGCCACACTCAGTTGCCATCATCTGTCGCAACTCAGGCACACGGCGAAGACGCTTCAGACGACGAACAGAACCAGACTTCTGCTCCTCAGCTGCCTGCGATGGCTCCGCTTTCTGCTGCGTCAGTGGTTGCGATGGTTGCATCTCCTGTACAGGCATCCGGTTTGGATCAATCGGTATTGGTGTCACCGGACGCAAGGAATCAGTTGTACGTCGCTCAGCCCGCACAGGACGCTGCGTATCTGTATTCCCTGGACGACTGGGAAGATTTAACATGATCGGGCCTGAAGAATATTCACGATTAGTATCTAATATCTGGGCAGGCCGTAAAGCGACCTGTTTCACCGTGGCAATCGGGCGCGTAGAGTCAAAAACAATATCTCGTACTTTTGCCAGAGGACGAGTCGGAACTGAAGGTAATGAGAGTCGCGGCGATACAACGATCCGCGCATCACTCGTTTGATCCTGCCCCCTCTCTGCATCATACTCATTCTGCATAGATCCCATAGAGGATTATTCCCCCTCACTATTTTATAAGCTGATTGACAACAGGCAGCAGGGAGAGCACACTCTGTGATCCAATCTGGATACGAGCAGCACAAAGGCTACCTGCATAGACATTGGCAGGAGCATCAGATGTAAGGCGAACGATAACGATGACCGAAGGGCCTGTAACGATTTGCGCGAGTGCTCCTTGCAAATGGAATTGGCTCCGTGCATCAGCCGGGCTGATTATCTGAGACTGCACTTGAGCAATTGAACCAACCATACTGATCATCGTTGGCCCGGTTTGCAAACTTACCGTTTGCCCTTGATGAAAGTTTGCTTGCTGATTCGCTGGCAGAAAAAGCACTGCCTCGACCTGATTCTGTTGTTGCCCTGACGCCTGTGGTTCAACGAGGATACCCTGCTCCGTAACATATATTGGCACTTGTATAGCCCATACCAGGACACCCGCAACCACAAAGAGCAAGAGTAAAATCCAGACAAATAGACCAACTGGAGGGACAACCACGCGTAGTAATACACTCTGTTCCTGACTCCGCAAATACTTCTCTAAAGCCTTTTCGCGGAAGATAGAATGCTCTGGCGCTGGCATGATTCCTCCTTTGTGATTACTACTAAACTGGATATTCCATATCCAAAGTCAAAGGTAAGCGAAAACCATCAGATATAGACATACTTAGCGTACAATTCAGCTTATCAACCCATAAGAATAGAAGATTAAAAAGATTTTAAATTGGAGCCTATAAAAAGAAAAAATGAAGCAAATGCAGATCAGATAGGACATTTATACACAACTAATGCTCAATATAGCGTTATGGCTGTGTTATATTGTATACTAATAAAGGAAACCGGATGGTGATTATGGTCTTATACCACCACCCGGCCTTATCGCCAGTAACTCTGCCTGTTTAAGCCATCGCCCGGCAGTCCAGGGCAGAGTTACAAGTTGCTCCGCACATAGAGATTGTACAGGACATGTAACAAATCCCCCTTGTCACAAACCAACATAGCGATTCAAACATGATCAGGATAAAGAAAAAATTATTGTCTTAGAGTTTTACTCCAGCGTCAACACCAGCGACAGGAGTGGAAACCTGAACGCCAACAGCTGCATTCGAAACAACGCCACCGAGCAGCTCAGTAGCACCACCAACCAGGCCAGTTGCCGTGCTAACTGTATCAGAAACTGTGCCACCAAGACCCAGAAGGCCAGCACCACCAGTTACTTGATCCAGCTGCTCGTCGGTCAGTTCTTCGAAATTCTGCTCTGCTTTGATGTTTTTGTTTGCCATAAGATAAAAATCCCTTCTTTATTGTTACCGCGCAAGCAAACATCCTTGCCTGGATGCTCGTTGCTCTTTACAGTTGCGCTCAATCCCAATACTCATTACAAATATCAGATTGACATGTTCTATATATCATCGATATCTGTAGAGGTTATCTGAAAAAGAGCTAACCCTTTCAATGTGGATCATTCCACACTTTAGTTTCAAATTCATCGATCCATATCGCTGTTCTTGAAACTGTTGTTAGTATACACCCTGCAAAACACCCTCAAGCTCAATACTTTTTTAGTGTAGCCGAATAATACTACTAGAGTACTAAAAAATCGATTTCTCATCGTTATGGTTGAGATAATTCTATAAAATATTTCTCCCTATGGTTGAGATAAATCGATTGGCATAATATGTGTTTCATTCTGTAATTTCCTATATCATAAACTCACATAATGGTTTGTTTTAACAGCATCAAAGCTCAACATTACGCATATAGTAGAGTTTTCTGCCGTCAGAAGATTATTGGGAATATATCTGGTTTTCGCAATCAACGACTTTTTTCTGTCAATACCCGGTTTTTTTCTTGTCAATAGGGAGAGATTTTTGGTAATGGGGAGATAAAAACACCATGTAGTGGGGATTTTCTTGTGTCCATGATAGCAGTGCCGCTCGAAAAGAGCACCAGTGTCGTTGGAAATGACACACTGAGAGATTTTGCTCCCTGGCCTGACCGCAGACGACAGGAACTCATTAAGCAAGCGGCAAACTTATTATAAAGACGAAATCAGGATCGCCCTGTCATGCATAACAGACATGGCGTGGCGAACAATGAGTAAGTAGCATGCACCGTGATTAGCGCATCGCACTCCAGATAGTCCAACGATCCTGTTCAACAATCGGCTGTACATCTTCATCCAACCGATATTGGATATACTGAATCAGATCTTCAAGTTCTTCGTCAGTCAGTTCATGGAGAATAGAACGACCTCGACGCTCCTGCAGATCATGCGCCAGCGCGGCAAAATTCCCATGCAGATGACGGGTTTCCCACAGTTGGCGCTTTTCAGCAGCGCGAAATCCCGCAGCACTGAGAGCGTCCATCACCACAGCAAATGAATGACGACGCTGTACTTCGTACGCAAGTAATTTCGGATAACGATCAAAGAAGTAACCACGAATATGAGTAGAACTACCGGGCTGCTGGCAATCTTCAGCGGTACGATCCTGAATAATCAGTCTCCCACCCTGACGTAACAACCGATAGGCCTCGGTAAAACAAGCGACAAGCTCTTCACGCTCCAGATGGTGAATAACAGCTCGCTCTAAGATGATATGAAATTGTTGATCTGGCAGTGTTGTCTGTCGCGCACTCGCCTGCACATACGCGATATTTGGACGAGTTCCCAGTCGCGCCTGTGATGCTTCAAGCATTGCCTGAGAAAAGTCAATACAAGTGACATGAGCCGCACCCATATCCAGTAGCGCTCTGGAGTATGTCCCACCGCCACAGCCAATATCCGCGACACGCATTTCCTGAACATTAACAATGTCGCTGATCAACGTCTTCCATGAACCAGTAGCCTCACGCACAGCGTAAGATTGTGCTACTTCTGCAGTATGAAAATTGATAGACGTAACAAATCTCCTTCCATCCTCAATATGTATAGCACCAGGGAAAGCAAGGCTCCCCGTACCATAGACATATGAGATGTTTCAGCAGACCTATACTGTATACATCCAATAAAATTCTATTCCCTCAGCCTGTTAGAGCTATCTCTGCCGTCTCTAACACAGGCAATGATTTCAATGTAAGGTAATAGATACGTATTGATTTTATCACATCTATAGCATTTAGCATTTTCATGGTAATAAAGGCGTATCGCCTATAAATAAAAAAGTCCCTGTCCCATGCTAGCAAAAAAGAGCTAAGCAACAAGACAGGGAACATTCACATACTAACTAATCGCCTGTGGAATCTCAGGAATTCAACATTCCCATCCCGGTGGTCGTCGCAGAGCGCTCTCCCCGGTGCAAACGATAGCGCAACCAGAAAAACGTTCCAACGACAATCAGCAATGAGACAAGCTTAAACTCGATGCCAAACAGCGGCAACACTTTGGCAAAGAAAATTGCGCCAAAGGTACCAACAATTGGCATTACACAACCAGGGCAACCAAAGGTTGAAATACCCAGAATAACGACCGCGCCAGTCGAACAGGCTGTACCAGCGAACATGGACGAACCATTACGATAATTATCAATCGATACCGCAAGCAAAAGAGCTGACAAAAACGAAGTCAAAATATCAAGAACAATACAAGTCGTTACATAGAGCGGGCCAAAATACTGTATATAGAAGCTGATCGGACGAACATGTGTTGTCCACAGCGTTGTATGTAAACCACCCTCACGGGAATCAAAAAAAGCATAGAGCAAAAAGAAGGCCACAGTCAACACAATCGTCAGGATCAAGTATCCTGGCTTCTTTAATGTTGAACGCATAGTCATAAAATGAAACTCCCTCTAAAGTCGTTATCATCTGCCCGGTTCACAGCATAAAAAAGGTTGGTCAAGGCCCCTTTTCAGGAACCGACCATCCCTCTTATTACTACTCACACAGTCAAAATGATAAAAATAGATACATCACTATGCATTGTATATTACATGCGCTGACGATTGCCACAGCAATAAAAAGAAAAGCTGTCCGCACAATTGTTACTGCGCGGACAGCTTTTTGCTGTTTTCTACAGGGAGTCGAGACAGATGCGATTACATCATGCCGCCCATGCCAGGCATACCCATACCGCCCATGCCAGGAGCACCAGCGGCAGCAGCACCACCCTCTTCGGGCAGGTCGCTGATCAGGGTATCGGTTGAAAGAACCATGCTGGCAATGCTCACCGCGTTCTGCAATGCAGAGCGAGTCACTTTGGCAGGATCGATGATACCAGCCTTGAGCATATCAACATATTCATTAGTAAGAGCATTGAAGCCATGACCGCGTGGAGCTTTCAGCACACCGGAAACGACAACAGCGCCATCCTGACCTGCGTTGTGAGCGATCTGACGCAGTGGCTCTTCAAGAGCACGACGCAGGATATTGACACCTGTCTGCTCATCACCAGGCTGAACCTGCACAGACTCAAGAGCGGTCAGAGCCGAAACCAGAGCGGAACCGCCACCAGGAACGATACCCTCTTCGATAGCAGCACGTGTAGCGGAGAGCGCATCCTCAACACGGTGCTTCTTCTCTTTCATCTCAACCTCGGTTGCAGCACCAACACGGATCACGCCAACGCCACCAGCCAGTTTCGCCAGACGTTCCTGCAACTTCTCACGATCATAGTCGCTGGTCGTATCCAGAATCAGAGCGCGAATCTGTGAGACACGAGCCTGAATATCTTCCGATGCACCAGCTCCCTCAACAATCGTCGTATTATCTTTATTCGATGTCACTGTGCGAGCTGAACCAAGATCCTGCAATGTTGCATTCTCCAGGCGCAGACCCTTCTTCTCAGTGATAACCGTCGCGCCAGTCAGGATCGCGATATCTTCCAGCATGGCATCTCGGCGATCACCAAAACCAGGAGCTTTCACACCCAGAACACGGAACGCACCACGCATCATATTCACGACCAGTGTAGCGAGTGCCTCACCGTCGATATCCTCAGCCACAATTACCAGATCTTTACGACCGGTCTGTAAGACATTTTCGAGAATAGGCAGAATATCAGCGATCGCACTGATCTTCTTGTCTGTGACCAGAATGTATGGATCGTTGAGTTCAGCGATGGTGCGATCCTGGTTCGTCGCCATGTAAGGAGAGATGAAACCACGATCAAACTGCATACCTTCGGTATACTCTTTCTCGGTTGTGATACCGCGACCCTCTTCAACTGTGATCACGCCATCTTTACCGACCTTCTCCATCACCTCTGCGATCAATGCGCCGATCTCGGCATCGCCAGCGGAAATGGAAGCAACCTGTGCGGTCTCCTCACGTGTCTCGATAGGCTTTGCCATCGCACGAATCTCAGCAACAATCGCCTCAACACCACGATCCAGACCACGACGCAGAATCATTGGATTGGCACCAGCAGCCAGATTCTTCAAGCCCTCGGTCACAACAGCATGAGCTAACACCGTTGCGGTCGTTGTGCCGTCACCTGCGACATCATTGGTCTTTGTTGCAGCTTCTTTTAAGAGTTGAGCACCCATGTTCTCAAATGCATCAGGTAGCTCAATTTCGCGAGCGATGCTCACACCATCGTTCGTGATTGTTGGAGCGCCGAACTTCTTATCTAAAACAACATTGCGCCCCTTCGGTCCAATCGTTACACGGACCGCATTAGCTACAGTATTCATTCCCTTAAGAAGGGATTTGCGTGCCTGCTCATCAAACTGAACACGTTTTGCCACGAAACTCACTCCTCTGATACAACCTAACAACTATCATCGATGGACAGATTACTCCACGATGCCCATAATGTCGCTTTCGCGGAGGATTAAATACTCTTGCCCTTCAACCTTCACTTCGGTGCCAGCATACTTGGCGAAGAGCACGCGCTGACCAACCTGTACCTCTAATGCGGTACGCTTCCCATTGTCCAGCACTTTGCCAGGGCCAACGGCAATAATTTCACCCTCTTGAGGCTTCTCTTTTGCTGTATCTGGCAACACAATACCGCTTCTCGTGACGGCTTCGCGCGCCAATGGCTGCACGACTACGCGGTCACCCAGCGGACGCAGTGACGACATACTCCAATCCTCCCTGTTCTCTACTCAATTCTTCTTATCGTTCAGATGGTAAGGTGTCTCTACCTGACCAATGATTGGCTCAGTTCGAACTGTGGTATGATAACCTCAAATGATGTCCAACATCATACCAGCGGGTCTGACCCACTGAGAGCACCTTCCCAGCATGGCCTCCCGCATATCTACACCAGTATATATAAAGGTAGACCTTACCTTATCATTTTAGCACTCTAATCAAGAGAGTGCGAACCGGCTATATAATACAACATCACAGACACATTCCGCAAGAGTTTTTCAGAGCAAGAATGAAAATTTCGTTAGAAGAGGGCAATTTTCTGCATTTTCTGCTCGCAATCGCAGCACTCTCTGGTTCTCCTGTCCTGTTTTTTGCTACCACTTCCAGATTTACAGTGCTCATAAAGAAGAGGTAAATAGCTGAATAGTATGACGGATACGCCTGCACTTCACTTCTTTCTGTTCAGGTGCTATACTGCACATAACATATATGTCACCGAGAAATAAGCTTGAATATCTTTGTAATTTAACAACGTAGCGGAAATTTTGTCATCTTAATTGTACACTGGCAAAAACGTTTAGAACGTAAGTTGTGTACGTGTTATATAAGTGGGTAATACGTAAACAAAATTGATGGCGAAAAAGCATATGACATGAAAGAAAACCACATTTCATTTCACAACCAACGAGATCAACACTATTCCACTTCAAACAGGCAAGATATGCAACACTTCGGCAAGTATGAACTCATCCATCGCATTGCAGTTGGAGGTATGGGAGAAGTTTACCTCGCGCAGGAGCAACACACACCAGAACAAAAGGTGGCAATCAAAATTATTCGCTCCGATCTAATGTATGATGTTGTCGCTCGTAAGCGTTTCCAGCGTGAGTTTGAGGTAAATTCCTACCTTAGCCATGCCCATATCCTCCCTATTATTGAATTCAATGAGGTAGACGGACGCCTTTATATTGTTACTCCCTATATTGAGGGAGGTACACTTTCTCAACGGTTAGAACAAGGATCATTGCCACTATCTGAACTGCAAACTCTGTTTTCCTCTTTAGTAGAAGCGGTCGCTTATCTGCACAAACAGGGCGTGATCCATCGCGATCTTAAACCCGGTAATATCCTTCTCGATACGACAACGAATCAGAAAGAGTTTTCTGTACGCCTGATTGACTTTGGCATTGCCATCATGCTCGGGCAGGATCTCTCGCTCAGTATGCCCTCTTCGCTAGAACATGAGATGGGCACAGCTGCATATATGGCACCTGAACGTCAGCGAGGCGTTATCAACTTTGGCAACGATATCTACTCTCTCGGCATTATTTTGCATCTGATGTTGTCTGGTCACTTTCCCACTGATGGAGAACCAGACCAGACATTACCGCAACCTATGATCCAGTTGATCAATCGTTGTATCGCGGAAGATCCTTCCAGACGCTTCAGCAGTGCAACGGAACTCCTGACAGAATTTCAGCGCGTCTGTCGGACATTGACAGTAACACGTATGCATAGTGTCATCCCTCAAACAAACACAGCACGTCCTGCTCCATCTGGCAACCGCAATAGCAGCACCAACAATGCTGCCGCAGACCCTTTGATTGAGGCAACTTCTGATCAATTATCAGCACCTGAGATGTTCAAGAGCAAAGCCTCAGCAGAACAATCTGCAGTCCGCCGCCCTACAAGGTCCAGTTCCGCTGAGTATCCTCCTCTACGTCCATCCAGATCCAGTTCCGCTGAATATCCTGCCTTGCATCCATCAAGGTCTGGTTCCGCTGAACAACCGCCTCTGCGTTCAGAAAAAAATGGCTCCGCTGAACGAATGGCGGTCCGCCCTACGCCACCTAAACCACGTGCGCAAGCTCCATTTCCATCCCAGGCACAGAAAACACTCAACGATGAGATGCTACAGGATCAACCACGGAACAGAGGCTTCAAGGAAAAACCAATCTCGCAAGAATTGCCAGCCAGCCGACCACCAGTTCCGGCAAGGAGAAGCTACAGACCCGGCCTAACCGGGAGCAGTTCCGGTCAGCATCCTGCATTACGCTCGCAATCCTCAGCGATGCCATCTATACCAAATACTCCGGCGGCATCGAGTCCTATCGGAGCGATGAAGTTGCCACCATTACCTGGCAAAGAGCATCTCAATGCCAGAGATTTCGATGCGCCAACTGCTCATCTGCAACCACAATCACAAAAAAAGCTGGCAAGTAGCGTAAGCCAGCGTGATAAAGTAGGACAGGAACTCCCTATAGCTCGACCCGTCCAGCGTAAAGCCCAAAGAAGGAAACGTTCATCTTTTGTCATTATCTCAGCAATCTCATTATTATTACTTTGTGCTATTATCGGGATCAGTTACCTTGTCTTTCAGACTTCGATCACAGCACGTGTAACGGTCGGTCCTAAAGTCCAGACCGTTCAGGGTGTCTTTACGATGACCGCGAAACCGGGTATTCAGAATATCGATGCTGGCTCATCTGTCATACCTGCGACGGTCCTTACTGATAGTAAACAGAACACCCAGCAGGGCCAGACAAGCGGTGTAACAAACTGTACGTTTGGCATCTTCCAGTGTAAGCCCGCCGTAACATTTGCTGATGTATCGACTATCGCATCCGGCATTCGACCAGGGTTACAATCACAAATCGCTCAAGATCTCAAGAACCAGGCGGCCTCACAGGGAGCCACTATGGTTGGTAATATTTTTTATTCCGACTCGAATGTAAGCGCGAACCCACAGGTTGGCTCCAATAGCTCAACAGTTTCTGTGACGCTCACAGAACAGGGGAGTGTCGAGACAATCAAAGAGAATGATGCACGCACACTGGCACAGCAGATGCTGCAAAAGAAGTTAAAGAAAAACTATACCCTGCTGAGCGATCAGATCAATGTCGGTACACCTGTCGTACGTGGCGTCAGTGCGAACGGAACTGTGACCATCGCTATCGCTGCCGCAGGGATTGAGCAGTATCAGATCACACAAACGGAACTGTCCGCGATCCAGAATCAAATCAAGGGGCTAACACCACAGCAGGCACGAAGCGCCATCGCCAAACACACAGATCTGGATCAGACAGATACATCAGTTCAACTGAGCTATGGTAAAACATTGCCGGCTAACACCGGACAAATCTCCATTGTGACATTAAACCCGACGAATATCCCACAGGCAACGTTACCCAAAGTACCCAAATAACCATATGAACCAGGCAGAAAAAAACGTGTAGAGAACATTCTTTGTTCTCTACACGTACCCATCAACCAGTTTCTCCACTTTATTCCTCATTATCCTCATCAGTGGAGTCACCGCCTAATTCATCCCAGAGTGTCTGCACAGTACGTTTCGCAACATCATAGCCAAAACCACGACGCTGCAAAAAAGGACCAAGGCGAGCACGAAACGTCATAAAATCAATGCCAGCCTGCCTCATAAGCACCTGGGCTTTTTGTCGCCCGGCCTGCAAGGCTTGCTCTTCATCGTGCTCATCACTGATCATCTCATCAACCACCTCACGCTTGACCCCCTTCATACGCAGCTCATGTCTGAGTGCCTGCGCACCTTTAGGCCGGAAACGTGCTCGTGATTCAACCCAGAAAGAGGTAAAAGCTCGATCATCAACAAGGTTGAGATGATCCAATTTTTCAAGCGCGACATCAATCAGCTCTGGAGGTGTCTCCTTCTTGCGTAAATACCGGCGCACCTCATCACGACTACGCGGACGGAACGAGAGATAATTCATCGCACGATCAACAGCCTTCTGCAAAGCCTCTTCCTGTTGTAGTTGCGCCTGTAACTCAGAAGTTAATTCTTGCCCGATCCGCAGCTTCATTTTCAGCACAATAAAGGCATTCACGCCCATAAAAAAGTGATCATCAACAAATACACTGATACGATCAGGATCGGTGGTCTGTGATTGTAATGCTGTGATACGCATAAATACCATGCCTTTATCCGACCCACTGAAGCGGGCCAACCAACACTGAAACGAAAATCCAATAAAACACTATTCTTTTTCTACCGGAATTATATGGATAATGGGGAATCATCATATCCTGTATGATGATCGCGATGAAAGCACAGGTAGAGATACCACAACGCAGTATACTTAGTATACCTGATGGTAACAGCGAACATGGCATAAATAGTAGAAGGCACTTGCATCAAAGAGAGGAGACTTACTAACGTTTGTTAGGCTGGAGGGAAGTAGCAATCCATTCAACCATTTGGGTCGAATGAAATTTACTACTTGAAGTGCTTATGAAAGCGCAACTTCAACGTTATCAGCAATCAATTGGTCGTCATAATCAGGAAGCATCTCAATTAAAGCAACATCTTTTTTCTCGGTCATCCGATTTTCTTCGTCAACAAACACGATTTGTGGCACTAAAGCGCGGACTTCTTCTTCATTAAACTCAGCATAACTAATAATAATAACTTTATCACCTTCGGCGGTCATACGAGCGGCAGCACCATTCAAGCAAATCACACCAGAGCCACGAGCGCCAGCAATTGTATACGTCTCAAGGCGAGCACCATTATTGATGTTGACAACCTGAACTCGCTCGTAAGGGTAGATATTTGCCGCATCCAGCAAATCCTGATCAATCGTAATACTACCCACATAATTCAGATTCGCCTGAGTGACAGTAGCGCGATGGATTTTCCCTTTGCACATGGTACGTAGCATATATTTAACGGTTCCTTTCCCATACAGAATAATTAGAAGTGTGGAGAATAGTCGCATTTCTTACTATCCACTTAGTATTCACTTAATTTTTATCTCCACTCATTTATATTAAACGACATTCTATGCAAAATAGAAACAATTACGAAAAAAGTAGGACTAATGTAACAGAAAAACAAGCCAACAATGTATAAGCGCATCATCAGCAAGCAGATTTCGCCCTTGCCTGACGATCTGACGATCAGGAGGGGGTTTCATCCAGAGGCAGATGTGAAGATATATCCAATTGCAGTATAGCCAGCAATGCGCGTGCATATGCCTCAGCAGCGGTCTGAGCATCATATATATCCGCTCCCATCATCAAGCGATACTGGCACTTCCAACGACGAGCAGGCCAGGGAGCTAACTTGATAAGTGTATAGGTTGTGGCACGTTTTTCCAGTTCTAGCCGCAACGAAACCTCATCATGGACAAAAATAGCATGATGACGTAATTGAGCCTGCAATGACGGTTCAATCTCTGCTGAATGGTAGTGCTTCCCCATCTTCCCCTATCATCCTTTCATGCACTCAGCCTTGAAGTGTATGAGCGGCCGCATCTGGTGTCAATAACTCAAAATCAGTTCGGGGCAACTGCCGTGGAATAGACACAAAAGGTCCGGTCCAGTTCTTCGCTTGCAGTTCCAACCAATCGAGAACCTCAAAAGATTTCTGACGTGACTGCTCAACAATCGGAAATCTCTGTGCCGCACGACCAAAAACTTCATGATCCTTGGTATAGACACTATAATCTTCGCGAATAACTACATCTATATAGAGATCAGTATAAATCAATTCGCGTGCGGTATTACTATAATCAGCACGCGGCAAGACGACATCACAGTAACCACTTACAAAGTTGCCATCCAGACCATAACCAATATGAATGGTATGCCAGGAATGGGGCCAGAAGAACGTGAGCTGGTGCTTCTGGGATAACCAGCAACCAGTTCTCCAGCACATCTCGGTCCCTACTGGTGTCCAGATGACAAAAAATTGTTCGCTTACAGGAATATGATAGCCATGCCAGTAAGCCCATTGATCGCCATCGACAAGCATTTTTCGCACAGTTGCATCCAGTAACATCTTTCAGACCTTCTTTGCTAACTGTCAGCCGAGCTTATAAAAATGATTATAACCGAGGAATGCCCTGGAAACAAGCGATGCGCTGTGCCAGAACAATTATAGTGTACACGTAAAATCCCGTGTGCAAAAAGCATACGGGATTCAATGAAAAAATCAGACAACAAAAATTTTTATTTACCGGCGACTTCACGTAATTGTTCAACAACTTCATCCAATTGTGTCGCGGCATTCGCAGCCGAATTCGCGCCTGACACAAGCTGATTATTTACCTGCACAGTAATTTTGATCGCGCTGGCAAGTCCACGACTACTCTTCTTCTGATTTATAATAGCTTTTTCTATATATTGGGCCGTAGAGGCAATTTCACCTAAACGCTGCTGTAAATGCATACCATCAAATTTTTCAACGTTTTGTACAAGATCCATGCTCATTTTATCCAGCCGCTCAGCAGCCATACTCGCAGCATCAGTATAATACTGAACTGATTGTAAACCTGTCTGTGATGACTCAACAATCCATTGCTGCTCGGTAGCCATCATCTGTTCCGACTCAGAAAGAGTTTTCAACGACTGGCTATTATCAAGGAGAGCAGTGACAGAATTAAGGATAGGACGTGTCAAGCCACGACCAACGAAAAGGCCGACAAAACCCGCCAGTGCCGTTCCCAGAGCCGCTATCACTAAAAGATATAATTGCTGTTGATCAGCCGCCTTCGTAATCACACTGACCGGACGAAGTACAACAAACGTCCAGGGAATGATACGAGCCTGAGCCTTGGCAACCTCAAATTGCTCATTCTGCAATGCAGGAGTCTCCTGATACACAGATGAACCGGGCTGATTTTTCAGCGCACGAGCCAATCCCGCGTCTGGCAGTTCTGTGACACGAGCAATACTATTCCCATATAAATCTTCACTCTGAATACGCTTCTGAAGTTGAGTAGATAGCGGAGCAATCGCCTTAAAAAGCGCTTGAGGCAAAGTTGTTAATGATGTATCAGTATTTGTATACGCGATACGCACCCCATTCCCATCGACAACCATCGCATAATTTTGCGTACCAGCATTGGTCTCGTTATTTACCTCAGTCCAGAGTTCATTCAAATCAAGGGTTGCACGAACATACCCGAGTGTCTTCGCATTCGCCCCTGTTACTATCGTATAAAGATCGACGACAGCAGCACGGGTAGCATTATTAAAATATACATCAGAAATAAACGTTTTACTTGTTCCATGCAGACTTTTTTGCGCTTCGGGAGTCAAATAAACATTGCCACGCAACTGAGATGTATTTTTTGGATAATCCAGGCGAACATGCCCACTTACATCGAGCAATGTCCAGGTATTATAGTCCGCATCAAGATGATACCCCACCGTCAACTCATTGGTTGCTTGCGATAAATACGCACCATGACCAGCCAGCACCTGCTGAAGCGCATAGTCTTGCCCCACAAACTCTAATTCTTGTAACCTAGCAACAAGATAGGAATCAATCGTTTGTGCATGGTTATTCGCATCTACCTGCATCTCATTGCCAGTTTGAGCCAGGAGTGTTGGGCGTAATAAGAACTCACTTCCAAGCACGGTAATAATTAATGGAAGTACAACAGCAAGTACAAGAAGAACAGAAACTCGTACAGTGAGAGAAACTCTTCTTCGAGCAGGCCGTGAAATTGTTGTTATAGACATAAACAGTGTCCTAGCATATGTACGAGATGTATAACACAAGAGCGCCAAAGATAGTATATCCAATTTCATCAATATTGATACTTTTTGATATGATAATCGGTACTTTTAGGTGATATCATTTCACAAACCGCTCTATACTGTGTAAAACAATGCTAGAGATATACAAACAATATTCTATTTAGTCTTCTTATGATAGCGATTTTTACACCGTATTTATGCAGTAAAAAGGAAAATTCAAGGATGAAAATACGTGGATGCACAAATCAAGCACTCTACGCGTCGCTCATAACGTTCCTGCTCTCGACGGTACTGCTGTCTGCCTGTAGCAGCACAACAGCCAATAATAATGGTGCCAATAAAACTAATTCTAATGGCAAAGGATGCACAAAGGTGGGTATACTACTACCCGAAACCATCTCCTCTACCCGTTGGGAAACAAAAGATCGACCGTTACTTATACAGGCTGTACAAAACGCAATTCCTAATGTGCATATTGATTACAGTAATGCTCAGGGGAACTCAGATACACAATTCAATCAAGCGACAACGGATTTAAATAATGGTGACTGTATTCTCATTGTCGCTCCACATGATAGTGTTGCAGCGGCATCGATTGTAGAGGAAGCCAGAAATCGCAATGTACCAGTGATTGCCTATGACCGTCTGATCCAATCCAAATATACCAATTACTATGTCTCTTTTGATGCCAGTGATGTAGGTCGTTTACAGGGACAATATATCATGGATCATTATTCACAATATACCGCTACAGGCACAGAGGCAAATGTTGTGATGATCAGTGGTTCCCAGACAGATGCGAACGCACTGCAATTCAGCCAGGGCATGCATGAAGCGCTGGATCCATTTTTCGCCGATAATAACCTCAATGAAATCTCTGAAACCTTTACCCCGAACTATAACCCGGTATCAGCAGAGACCGAAATGCAAGTCGCACTCAGTGACACACAAAATAACATCCAGATCGCTTACGTCGCAAATGACGAGATGGCAGACGGTGTAATCTCGGTTCTCAAGGCAGCACATCTTAATGGAAAAGTACTTGTCACCGGGCAAGATGCAACAACCACAGGCATTCATAACATTCTTACAGGTGATCAAATGATGACCATTTACAAGCCCATTGGACAGGAGGCCGAATCTGTCGGTACACTTATCCAATCTATGTATCTTGGTCTCAACACAAATAATCTGACACAGGGGAATACCATTCCCACTGCGGACGGTGGTAGTATTCCTGCTCTCTTTGATTTACCTATTGTCGTTGACAAAACAAATATCGCGACAACTGTTCTGGCCGATAAATATGTGACGAAAAGCGAGATTTGTGCTGGCCTTCCCGCCGGAACCGATAATATCTGTTAAATCCTTGCTGGCGAAACTCCGTAATAATGATATGATGATAGCAGGAGATTTTACCTGCTTGCAGCAGATACACTTGAGAGGTGTGCAACCCTGCCATCTCTCACTGCGTGATCTATAGCGCAAAGTAGCCTATATGCAAGCACAGAGGAAAGAGATAGTAGAGATGTCACAAGAAATCAGGGATACACGCACTGAACGTGATTCAATGGGCGAGATGCAGGTTCCCACGCATGCATATTATGGAGCCAGCACCCAACGAGCAGTACTTAATTTTCCTATTAGCGATCTTCGCTTCCCTCGCGAGTTTATTCGTGCATTGGGGCAAATCAAACAGGCGGCAGCACAGATCAATAACGAACTGGGGCAGGTAGATCCCAAAATAGCGGACGCCATCGTGAAAGCAACACAGGAAGTCATTGATGGTGAACTCGATGATCATTTCGTGCTGGATATCTTCCAGACTGGCTCTGGTACCTCAACCAACATGAATGCGAACGAAGTCATTGCCAACCGGGCCAGTGAACATCTGGGTGGCTCACGTGGTTCACGCGCAGTCCATCCCAATGATCATGTGAACTTTGGGCAATCATCAAACGATGTCATTCCGACTGCTATTCATCTTTCTGCTCTGGTCAGTATCGAGAAAAACCTGATACCAGCACTCATTGAGCTACAAGAGGAACTGGCAGCAAAAGCTGATGAATTCCATCCGATTATTAAAACTGGACGCACACATCTACAGGATGCAACACCGATTCGCCTGGGACAGGAATTTCAGGGCTATGCAGGACAAATCGAACGCGCAATTATACGGCTCAATCACGCGCAAAGCGAACTGTCAGAGGTCGCACTAGGCGGTACAGCAGTAGGAACAGGAGTCAATACTCATCCTGATTTCGCTTCACGTGTCTGTGCTCGTCTGACTACTATCAACGGCATTGACGTTCATGAGACAAGCAATCACTTCCAGGCCCAGAATACGCTGGATAATATTGTGGAAGTCAGCGGCGTACTCAATACGATTGCTGTTGGTCTGATGAAGATCGCTAATGATATTCGCTGGCTGGGTTCTGGTCCGCGTGGAGGCATTGGCGAGATTGACCTGCCCGCCGTTCAGCCAGGAAGCTCGATCATGCCAGGTAAGGTCAATCCGGTTATCGCGGAATCCGTCTGCATGGTCTGTGCGCAGGTCATGGGTAATCATACCACAATCACTGTAGCGGGCCAATCAGGCAACTTCGAGATCAATGTAATGATGCCTGTTGCGGCTTATAATCTGCTACAATCCATTAATCTGCTAGCGGCGGCGGCGCAAAATTTTGCACGCCAATGTATCAGCGGATTAAAAGCAACCAGCAAAGGTCCAGAGATGGTTGAGCGTGGGCTGGCAATTTGTACAGCTCTGGCCCCTGTCATTGGCTATGACGCCGCCGCCAGTATCTCAAAAGAAGCCTACGCAAGCGGTAAAACGGTGCGTGAAATAGCACGCGAGAAAACGACGCTCTCTGAAGAAGATCTCACCCGCATTCTCAATCCAGAGAGTATGACAGAACCCGGACTCGACGGCGGACCCTCCGCAGGATAAATCTCTCCGCCCTGAATATGCCTCAGGGCTTTTTGATTGTCCTGAAATACAGCTAACACGCATATTGCGAAACAGGGGGTTCAGGGGGCGTGAAGCCCCCCTGACTGGAGTTTGGGGCTGTGCCCCAACATGTTCCTTTCTCTCCGAGCAGCCGCAGGCGGCGAGCAAAACAGGCAAAAGAAGTAAACCAAAAAGCTCTGGAATATGCCTAAAAAGGCTTGAAAATTCAAGCACAATATGGTATACTTAGTGAGTAAGTTTGAGAGGCGTGTTTGACGCCTCTCTTTTTCTGCCCGAAAACAGATAAGACAACACCCGCTTCCGCCTATCCTCCCGATAGACATTGGACAAATCAGGAGAATCTTACAATACTCTTACATTCCTCTGTCAGTCTTTTTACATTCTTTTGCTCTTTTCTTGATTATCCTGACATAAACTATATCCAGACAGAGGTGCAAAACTTGTAAGGTGACCGACAACACATATAAATATATAGATAAATACGCAGGCAGATAGGTCCCAGAGAAAGCAGGGAAATGAACGATGATAGACGAACAACAGAATCCATATAGGAATCCATCCTATCCTAATCCACCATATACACAACCACCACAACAATCAGCGTCAGCAGATCAAAGCTCAACACCAGTTGCAAATGCTGCGAACGCGCCACAACCACCATATGGCCCTGTCTATGGACCACCAACACCAAACCCGCTTCCTCCTCAAGCACCAAAAAAACGCATGGGAGCGATCATTGCCTGTATCGTTGCACTGGTGCTGGTGTTAGGTGTAGGAAGCTTCGCTGGTTGGGCTTTCGCTCGCTCCAGTAATGCAGCAGCAACAAACGCGCCATCAATGGCAACGATTATTCCTTCAAGTTATGCGAACAATCCTGAGGGTGCCCAGGAGGCAGCTATTGCAAAAGTTGAACCTTCAGTGGTCCAACTAAATGTAATGACCTCTCAGGGCGAAGATCTCGGGTCAGGTGTTATCATTGACCAACAAGGGGATATTGTCACGAATAATCACGTCGTCACTGGTGGGCAGAGCATTTCTGTTATGTTCAGCAATGGGACAACCGAACAGGCACAGATCATCGGTACGGATGCGTCGGAGGATCTTGCGGTTGTACGTGTCAAACCTATCGCGAATATGGCTGTCGCTACCATCGGCAATTCATCACAACTAACCGTTGGACAGGAAGTGATGGCAATTGGGAATCCACTCGGCATTACAGAGACAGCAACACATGGCATTATCAGCGCATTAAACCGCAGTGTCTCAGAATCATCAACAGTAACCCTGAACAATGTCATTCAGACGGATACACCAATCAATCCGGGCAATAGCGGTGGCGCACTCATCACGTTACAAGGGCAACTGATTGGCATTCCAACGCTGGTCGCATCTGACTCAGAAACCAACACCCCTGCAAATGGCATCGGTTTTGCTATCTCCTCAAATACGGTGAAAACTATTGTAGCCAGCATCCTTGCTCATCCAAATGGATCAAGCAGTTCAAACAATTCAAACAATTCAAACAATACTAATCTTGGTGGCGGTATCAATTCCTAATATATCCAAACAATCGTATCATGCACTGGATACATGATACGATTGTTTTTTATCTTCTTCAATCATTCTGGCGTAAACCAGCAATGTGATGATAGGTCAACACATTCTCCGCTGTCTTTTCATCAGTGATAAAAACATTAACTAGCTTGCCACGCAACGCCCCCAGAATCGCCTGCGTCTTAATATCACCTGAAGCGACTCCGATCACTGTTGGCACCCGGCTCAATTCCTCATGTTTGATCGCCATCGTACGTTCATTCAGATCGGATGGGCATGGTGTGCCATCGATCAGGTAGAAACGACCACAGATGTCACCCACTGCCCCCAGTTCCTGCAGCCGAGCAACCACATCAGCGGACAGGCCAGCGCTACGGAAAAGCGACGTTCCGGGCACGATCGCCCCGATGCCAACCATAGTGACTGTCGCGGCTCGTGCTTTACGCATGGTACTACCAACAATTGAGCCGCGATAGAGCGCACGAGCTGTTTCTTCTTCATCAAGGTACAATGGAGCAGGCAAATAATAAGGCATGCCACCAAAAGCCAGCGCGAACAGACGAGCAACTTCATTCGGCTGCGTACCTGCATCCGTATTGGCCATCCCCCCCATCAGTTGCACGACTTCTAATTTCAGATCACGTGAGCCAATGAGATGATAGACTACCTGCCATAATGTGCTTCCCCACGAAACACCAAGAATATCCTCTGGTCCAACCACCGTTTGCAAATAGTACGCTCCCGCTCGTCCAACAGCGGCAACAGCCTCACCCTCATGACCGGGAGCAACAACAACCGCGTCCTTTAGCCCAAACTGCTGCCGTAACTCTTTTTCCAGAGTTGCATTCGTAAGAAAAGGATACTGAATCTGCACCTGTACAATACCCTCTCCCAGACACTTCTGTAAAAGTCGCGATACATACCCACGCGACACATGCAATTGTCGTGCAATTTCTTCCTGGGTCAAACTCTCAATATAATACTGCCGTGCAATACGATACAGCACTTCCTCATCTTTATTTGCCATCACATACCCTCCATCAGGTCTATCCATTCACTCATGTACATTTGTAACAAAAAGTAACAAATGTGTCAATGTTAACGGCTATATGTAGTCCAGAGGATAGGCTTATATCCTTGACAAATCAAGTTATACAAACTTATAATTGCATCATAAAGACTGAAAGTATTCCATGAGGAAGCACATATTACATCAGTGTGCGGTTATCAAGGGAGGCACAAATGAACGTTGTAAGTTCATACGTTACTGATATCGAAAACTTACACTACCTTACGAACAGTGTAGAGAACACCCATGTGCCACTCAGGGAATATGACACCCACCTCTTTCTCTCGCAATGAGAACAGCACAACACCTTTTTATTTCACTTTTTATTTAGAGTCTTCTTTCAAACACACTACGTACCTACACTATCAGGATAATACTGGCGAGCAGCTTGAAATTGCACAGCGGCAAGCAATGTTATTTATCCAATCCTTGCTTTGAGAGATAGACAGCAAATAAAAACTTCATCAGGATGGGAGAATGACTTCCATGAACACCAACAGTTCTAATCGCGAACAACAGCAAGCACAGCTTACTATAGATGACATCACAAAGAAGGTTCCAGACCATCTGTACGATGCCTATATTTTTGATCTGGACGGCACCATTTATCTTGGGGATGAATTATTACCAGGAGTCAAACGGCTCATTACTGAACTGCGTACACGCGGGAAACCGGTACGCTTCGTCTCAAACAATCCAACGAAAGATCGTGAACAATACGCCGAGAAGCTAGCACGGCTCGGACTGCAAACTCCCATCGAAGAAATCGTCAACACAGTCATTACGATGACGCGCTGGCTACAAACCAACCACCCTGACGCGGTCGTTTTCCCTATTGGAGAACAACCACTTATCAATGCCCTGAAAAACGCAGGTATCCGTCTCTCGCATAATCCTGAAGAAATCGATATTGTTATTGCAAGCTATGACCGTACCTTTACCTACGAGAAATTGCAAATTGCTTTTGACGCGATCTGGTTTCACAAACGCGCTCGTCTGGTCGCGACCAATCCAGATCGCTTCTGTCCTTTCCCTGGCGGTCGCGGTGAGCCTGATGCGGCATCAATTATTGCCGCCATTGAAGCCTGCACCGGAACTAAATGCGAAGTCGTCGTAGGCAAACCAGACCCGACCATGCTCCATGAGGCTCTGGAAGGGCTTGATGTCGATGTTCATAAGTGCGTTATGGTTGGGGATCGTCTCTCAACAGATATACAGATGGCGCTTGATGCCAGCATGGATGCGGTCCTCGTCCTTACAGGCGAGACAACACGCACAGATCTCAAGCATATTGCAGCGGAGCATATGCCCAATTTTGTGCTTCAGCGTATCGATCAACTCCTTCCATCTGCTATCTGGCAAGAAAGAAACTGGAACGAAGAAGACTAAGAAGCACAGCAGATAAGCAGAATAGATACCCAAAGGAGGGTTGAAAATGAAGTATGAGCGTAGCAAACATGATGGGCCATATTTGCTTGGTATCGATATGGGAACAGAAAGTGTTCGTGTTGGTGTATTCGATACCAGAGGTTTCGCAGTAGCACTGGCTGCTACTCCATACAAACTCAGGCACCCTCGCCCCGGTTGGGCCGAGCAAGATCCCGCTGAATGGTGGTCAGCATTGGTACAAACAGTTCACAGTGCCATGGAATCGGCACAGGTCAGCCCTGATGCGATCGCAGGTATTTCGTATGATAGCACGACCTGTACTATCGCAGTGCTTGACGCGGACAATCATGTCTTGCGACCAGCAATTATGTGGATGGATGTGCGTGCGGTAGATCAAGCACGTCGCATCGGTGAGTCCACGCATCCAGCCCGTAAATATAACGGTGGTGGTCCAGTCACTGCGGAATGGTATCCATGCAAAGCGCTGTGGCTAAAGGAAAACGAGCCTGATATCTATCGTCAGGCAACGCACATCGTTGAATGCACTGACTGGCTGACATTCCAGCTCACTGGTCGCTGGACCGCAAGCATTAATACCGCCAGTCTGCGTGCTTACTATGACCGTACGACTGGCGGTTGGCCGATCAGCTTTTACGAAGAAATTGGACTCGGTGACATTTTCGAGAAATTGCCAGCAGACGTACTTGATCTCGGCGAGCCAGTCGGTGGTTTAACCAGACAGGCTGCCACTGAACTTGGACTCAGGACAGGAACGCCAGTCGCTCAGGGCGCGGGTGATGCCTGGGCGGCTCAGATTGGTCTGAATGTACTCAAGCCGGGCAAAATGGCACTCATCACTGGCTCTTCGCATGTACTGAGCGGTCAGAGCGATCATCCCGTCAGCGGCAATGGCTTCTTCGGTCCTTATACCGATGCGGTCGTGCCCGGTCAATACACCATTGAAGGCGGCCAAGTCTCAACAGGCTCGGTCATCAAGTGGTTTAAGGATAATTTCTGCAAAGACCTGATTATCGAAGCAGAGAAACAGGGTCGTAGCTGTTATGAAGTGCTTGGCGAACAATCACGCGATCTACCTCCGGGCGCTGATGGACTGATTGTGCTGGACTACTGGCAGGGGAATCGTACTCCTTATGTCGATCCAGAAGCACGTGGCATCATGTGGGGCTTTAGCCTGCATCATACACCAGCTCACGTCTATCGCGCGATACAGGAAGGCATCTGTTACGGTGTGGCCCACATTCTACGTGTTATGCATGCAGGTGGCTTTGATGTCAGAGAATTCGTTGCCTGCGGGGGAGCCACCAACAGCCGCGACTGGATGCAAATCCACGCCGATGTCACAGGAGTTCCCATTACACTGACCAAAACAGGTGATGCTGCTGCCCTTGGATCTGCGATTATGGCTGCCACAGGCGCAGGTATATTCCCTGATCTGCAGACAGCAGCGGATACGATGGTCCATGAGACGGAAGTCATTCAACCTGATAAACATCGGCATGCGGAATATCAACCATACGTTGATGCCTATATCGCTACGTATCCCCGACTACAGGATCTTGTACACACTATTGCACGCAAAATAGACACTCATCAACCCAACGTAGAAGACACGCTCAAAACAGCAGTGTGACATACTTTTACTGATGCATTGTTCACTTACAGTGATATATACATAGGAGAAAAACATGAAGACAATCGCAATTGGTGCAGATGACGCAGGCGCTCCTCTGAAGGAACACCTCGCTACCTATCTCAAAGAACATGGCTATGAAATAAAAGACTTTGGCAATGGTACTGATCAGGACTATCCTGATGTTGCAGATGCCGTAGCAAGCGCTGTTGCGCAGGGAGAGCATGATCGAGCCATCCTTATCTGCGGCACCGGATTAGGCATGGCAATTACTGCCAACAAAGTTCCTGGTGTACGTGCCGCAACTGCTCACGATCCCTACTCAGCCGAGCGTGCGCGTAAATCAAATGATGCTCAGATTATCACCATGGGTGCTCGCGTAATCGCGCCCCAGGCCGCTGAAAAAGTGCTTGATCACTGGCTCGCCTCCGAATTTGAGGGCGGTCGTTCAGCGCCAAAGGTAGATAAAATCAAAGCCATCGATAATCGTTATCATGTCCAACGTGAGAACACAGACGAGGGACCAATTTCTTGTTCTTAGTACAAAAGCATGAGTGGAGGATTATATGCTCCACTCATGACGCTTTCAGGTGAAGAGAAATACAATCGTAACAACGCTCACATACCACAAATACACGGAGAGCATATTTCATTTGCGCCCAGACCAGACAAGGTCCGTCAGCTTGTATACGTGAAATGCGCTCACTGCGTACTCAGTGATTCGATATAAGGAGTTAGAGCAATGCCGACGGAACATTCGGCTTCTTTACCCCGGTTTCGCTTTGATCCTGCTGATATGGACAGCATCAAACGAAACCTTGCGAACCGTGAAGATGCCGCAGATTTACCAGAACTACCATTAGATCGCGTCGAGTCAGGAACGGACGCGCTTGATGCGTTACCACAATTGCTACGCGATCTCGCGGTCAACGGATCTACTGCAGTGCTGGTGGTACAGGATCGCAGACCATTTGTGCGCAATGGTGTAGACCTGAAACCATTCGTCCACGAACAATTAAAACAGGCGGGATTTGACGTAGAAGTGCTTGAAGTTGGTGATGAAACAGGATTTTTGCACTCAGACTTCTCGGAAGTTGAGGAAATTCGTCCATACATCCGGGCTAATCGCACGGCGGTTGCGCTCGGCTCCGGCAAAATCTGTGATGTCACCAAACATGCCTGTTTCGAGCATGAAAAAGAGACAGGTGAGCACATTCCTTTTGTCGTTATCCAGACAGCCAACTCGGTTATTGCCTTCGGCTCAGGGATGGCAACCATCTCAAAAGATGGTGTGAAACGTACATGGACTTCACGCCTGCCTGATACGCTGGTGCTCGATTCACCCATCCTCCGTGATGCCCCATTTGAATACACAGTTGGTGGGGTCGGAGATCTCGCGGTCATCGCGGTATCCTTTGCTGACTGGTATCTTGGCGCGGAATTTGGTCAGGCCAAATATACGCCAGCCGCTTATGACATCATTGAGGACGTGCGCAATCTGCTCTTCTCACAGGAACTGGCGAATGAATTTGGCGCTCGTAGCCTTGTTGGTATGGCAGCACTCGCCAAGCTGGGCGTACTGGGTGGTTTCTCGATGACACTGGCCCGACAAAGCTCTCCTATGTCAGGCTATGAACATGCGGTCAGCCATATGCTTGACATGAGCGCGGAATACAATGGGCGTCCGATCGCCAGTCATGGTTGTCAATGCGGCATTAGCACAATTCTCTGTGCTATCGCATGGCAGAAACTACTCGATACCTTCGATCCCGCACAGGTCAATCTTGATGCTTGCTATCCTACAACAGAAGCAATGGAACAACGTGTACGAGCAACGTTTGATGAGATTGATCCTTCTGGTGCGATGGCAAACGAATGCTGGGATAGTTATAAGCAGAAGCTTGATATCTGGCATCGTGAGCGCCCTCGTCTGGAAGCCTTCTTACGCAACTGGAAACAGCAACAGGCCCACTTACGCTCGCTGGTCGATACACCAGAGAACGTTGTGGAAAGTCTGGCACGAGCCAAACATCCATTGCACTATGAAGATCTGGGTATCTCCGAAGCGCAAGCACGCTGGGCTTTCCAGAATGGGCATTTAATGCGCAATCGTTTCTACTGGGCGGACCTGCTCTACTACCTTGGCATCCTTGATCACGCTTTTGTTGATGATGTCTTTGCACAAATGCACCGTCTTGTCGATGCCGTTCAGGCAACCAGTAAATAAATAAATAAATTGTCAAAAAGCACGTTCTGGCCTTGATTTTTCCAGCCAGATATGTTATACTTAAAAAGTCAGTTTGAGAGACGGAAATTTCCGTCTCTCTTTTTTTGTTTCTCACAAGTAATTTTGGCTGAACGAGCCAGAGAAGCCGAAAAAGACTTGAAAATTGCTGAGAAATAGTGTATAATTTATTATATTATTGAAAATCACACGGCGGTATGGGCTTGTAGCGCAGTTGGTAGAGCGCCTCCATGGCATGGAGGAGGTCAGGGGTTCGAGTCCCCTCTGGTCCACTACATAGAAGACCTTCTGCTCCTGATCAAGAAGGAGCAGAAGGTCTTCTTCTTTGCATGAGATTATCCATAACGCTAGTCAACAAGCACCACAATCTTACCAATAGCACGATTCTCTTCCATATGGCGATGGGCATCAACAATCTCATCAAAATGAAACACACGATCTATATTGACTTGATAACGACCAGCCGCAACCCCATCCACAATATCCTGCAACGCGGCTGTACTATGGTCAACATGCACTGAACCACTTCCATATGTCGTCAACTTCACAGTCGAAGGGATCGCTGCCATTGGCCCAAAATTCTCAAAAGTCCATGCATTGCCCAGGATACCAGCGTAACAGACAATACCCTGTGCTGCTGTTGCCTGCAACGAGTCATACAGCGTAGTCCCCACTAATTCCAGCACATAATTCACACCCAGTGGAAAGATCTTCTTTACCTCTGACGCAATCTGACCTTGCTCTATAATCACATGATTCACCCCGGCTTGCTGGAGGGCAGCTACTTTTGCCTGATTACGCGTGGTAGCGATAACTGTTGTATCCCATCCTTTTGCCAGGGAAATCGCAGCCATGCCAACAGATGAAGTTCCGCCACGCACCAGTAGCACTTTTCCAGGGAGCATATCCATAGCTTCCTTTAAGCCACCCCAGGCCGTTAAAAATGTCTCAGGAATAGCACCCAATATCTCCCAGGGCAGTTCCGTCTTCACAGGCAAAACACTGCGAGCAGGAATTAACGCATACTCCGCATAACCACCATCAAATGCTCTCCCCATTCCACCCATTACCGCTGCCACGGTCTGCCCTGGTTGCAGATCCGTCCCAGGAGCCGCCTCAACAACTCCCACACACTCAATACCCAACACACGAGGAAATTCCACATCTGGTGAATGTCCTTGACGGGTAAACATTTCAGAACGATTTAAACCAAAAGCTTTCACACGAATAAGCACCCAACCATCGCGAGGCTCCGGCGTTGGCATCGTACGCACCTGGAGCACATCGGGACCACCAGCCTGTTCAATCACAATCGCTTTCATGAATAAACTCTACTTTCGTTACTTTCCACTCGTACACAATCTACACATCTCTTACAACATGATCAACATATCATTTATGCCATGAAAAGATACAAAAAGAGTGCGCATCAACAACATCTCTCCAACAGAAATAATTCTTGAAGGTGATTTTGTTAGAAAGTTTGACAAGAAAACACTCAAACTTATTGCAACGCTTGACTCACCTATGATATATTATGTATTACAGAGAAGTAGTAGCAGCGCATATTGATGAACTTGGGGTGCATTTATGAAAATAGAACGTTTTACCGATAAAGCCAGAGAAGCAATACAGGAAGCCTCTGACTCAGCACGTGCTCGTAATCATAGCCAGATTGAGCCTGAACATCTGCTTGAGGCGCTATTGGCCCAGGATGGCGGCATCATTCAACAAATCATCCAGAAGGTCGGGGCAAACCCATCTACCGTCAAAAACATGGTTGATACTGAACTCAACCGGATGTCCCGTGTTTATGGTGGCAGTGATCCAAGCATCTCGCCGCGCTTGCGCAAAGTGTTAGAAGATGCCTGGCACGAAATGACCAACTTCAAGGATGAATACCTGAGCGTCGAACACTTATTCCTGGCACTCTTCGAGGGTGATTCAACCATTCGGAATATCCTGCAAAAAGCCGGGCTTACACGTGATCAGGTCATGAAAGCACTTACAGAGATTCGTGGTGCTCAACGTGTTACTGATCAAAATCCAGAAGGCAAATATCAAGCACTGGAGAAATATGGTCGCAACCTGACTGAACTGGCACGCGAAGGCAAACTCGATCCAGTCATCGGGCGCGATGAAGAGATCCGCCGTGTAATTCAGGTTCTCAGTCGACGCACCAAAAACAACCCGGTCCTGATTGGAGAACCCGGCGTTGGTAAAACCGCCATTGTCGAAGGGCTGGCTCAACGGATTGTGCGTGGCGACATCCCGAAAACGCTGGCAAATAAGCAAGTCGTAACCCTCGATCTGGGAGCACTGGTCGCAGGTGCAAAGTTCCGGGGCGAATTCGAGGAACGCTTGAAAGCGGTACTAAAAGAGGTAACCAGTTCCGCAGGCGGCATTATCCTTTTCATCGACGAATTGCATACCCTGGTCGGAGCTGGCGCAGCGGAAGGAGCAATGGACGCCTCAAACATGCTCAAACCGATGCTGGCACGAGGGGAGCTGCACTGTATTGGCGCAACTACCCTGGACGAGTATCGCAAACATATCGAGAAAGATGCAGCCTTAGAGCGTCGTTTCCAGATTGTACTGGTTGATCAACCCTCGGTCGAAGATACCATCAGTATCTTGCGAGGTCTGAAGCCACATTACGAAGTCCATCACGGCGTACGCATTCAGGATAGCGCTCTGGTCGCTGCCGCGGTACTCTCAAATCGCTATATCACTGATCGTTTCCTGCCTGATAAAGCTATCGATCTGGTTGATGAAGCTGCCAGCCATCGCCGTGTCGAACTGGATAGCACCCCAAGCGAGATTGATGCGCTCGATAGACGTGTACGACAACTTCAGGTTGAACAGGAAGCACTCAAAAAAGAAACCGATGCCGCCAGTCGGGAACGGCGCGAAAAAGTTGAACGTGAAATAGCCAATCTCAACGAACAGCTACATGAGATGCGCCTCACATTAGAGAGTGAGCGTGCCCCGGTCGAAGAACTCCGCAATCTCAAGAAGCAACTGAATGAGGCCCAGGTAGAATACGAACAGGCGGAACGATCATATAACTATGAAGCAATGGCTCGCCTGCGCTATACCACCATCAAAGAGCTTGAGGAGCGTATCAAAGATCAGGAGGCTCGCTTAGCCAACATTCAGAATGCCCGTATGCTGAAAGAAGAGGTCGATGCTGAAGACATTGCCGAAATTGTTTCGAAATGGACACATATTCCAGTCTCAAAACTGATGGAGGCAGAGGTCCAGAAGTTACTCACAATGGAAGAACGACTCAAAGAGCGCGTTGTTGGTCAGGATGCCGCACTGGAGATAGTTTCAGATGCTGTCCGCCGCTCACGAGCGGGCTTACAAGATCCGAACCGACCATTAGCCAGTTTCCTTTTCCTGGGACCAACCGGTGTGGGCAAAACAGAACTTGCGCGTGCGCTGGCGGAATTTCTCTTCGATGACGAACAGGCCATTGTTCGTATCGACATGTCAGAGTACATGGAAAAACACTCAGTCTCACGCCTGATTGGTGCCCCTCCGGGGTATGTGGGCTATGACGAGGGCGGTCAACTGACAGAAGCAGTACGACGCCATCCCTATAGCGTTATCCTTTTCGACGAAATCGAAAAAGCGGCCCCCGAAGTCTTCAACGTCTTGCTACAATTGCTTGACGATGGGCGGCTCACCGATGGTCAGGGGCGCACAGTTGACTTTAAGAATACCGTCATTATCATGACCAGTAATGTCGGGGATCGCTGGTTACATGAATATGACCATATGGATGAAGATGATATACAGCGGAGCGTCCGTCAACGCTTGCGTGACGAAGGCTTCCGTCCCGAATTCATCAACCGCATAGACGAAGTGATCATCTTCCGCCCGATCAGTCGCGAGCAGGTGAAAAACATTGTCGAAATTCAGCTCAATCGTATTCGCCCACGACTGGCTGAACGGCATATCACCTTACAGTTGACCGACGCTGCGAAAGAGTATATTGCCCAGGAGGGCTATGATGCTCAGTTTGGCGCTCGTCCACTGAAACGTGTACTCCAACGTGAGGTTGAGAATCGTATCGCTCGTGGTCTGCTCGATGGCAGCATCCACGACGGAGACACGATCATCTTTGATGTCCAGAATGACAAATTGACGCTCAAAACCGAAACCAGACAACAGACGGCAGAACCAATTGCATAAGTGAAAAAACGCTGTCTGGTGAAGTAGACAGAACGGTCTGTCTATTTTCGCCTCCGCAATTTTCATCAGCAGTTGGAATGTCAGCATATCCGCCTCTCAGGCTCTTCGAGTGGGTATAGACAGACTGGTCTGTCTATACCCACTCAACCTGTTTTTCAAGCGGAACACAGCCAGAATACAATCAATCAGCTACGATCAAAAAATTCTTCGCGACTGGCAGGATCAGGGGCCTGTGCCAGTTTAATCGCAGCCAGATAGGGATCAGAGTTCGCCAGCAACTGATTTGCTTCGTAGGCAAGCGCACGATAATTGATATGACCGCCAGGACGAGCACGTTGCCATGTAAGATACAACGCCTGCTTGGGATCACCATGCATCCAGAGATCAACGCGCTGTGCCAATGGCAACAGATTCAACATAAACGAATAATCAATCGTATCACCATAGCTGGCAACAACTCGCTCAAAAAATGCTCGTAATTGCTGATAATACACTTGCAAATCCTGTACAAAAGCATCTTTGACAGCCGCGAATGCTGGAATATCTGACAGATAGAGCGGCAGACCAAAACCACGCGCCAGAATCTGCTCAACTGTGTCCTTCGTCAGGTGTTCACCAAAGACCAGTGGTAACGGCACGAAACGGCCCCAGGAGCGGTGTCGGTTCAGATCACGCAATTCGCCCAGGAAACTTTCTACCACCAGCGTCTTTCTCGTCGTACGCGCAAAAGCGGGCAACTCTTTATAATTTGTATGGCCGGCGAAAATCAGCGCACTCATATGGCGCTTTATCGTATCATCACGCGTACAAAGCCATTCCAGCAGCGCATCGCGTTCAAGTCCAGGCCAGAGCAATAACACATATTGCGCGACAAGGCGCTCGCCCTCTGTATACTTATCATCCAGTATCAGCACACGCTGCGTGACTGGCTCCAGCGCAACACATGCACGCTGAATGGGCACATGCTGTAACAGATCCGTCTCCGTGACAAGAAACTGCTTGAGCGCCTGCAAATTCATATTCGTAGTCGTCAGTGCATTGGTATGGCGGATCAAACTGGGCGCTTCGGCTTTATAGTGCAGTTGCTCCTCTTCCTCGCGTGATGGAGCCAGCAAACGCTCAATCTGCGCCGCCACTTGCTGATAATAGTTCAGCGGCGATGCCTTCAACTCAGCAATGATACGCGACCAATCACGAGCCGATGTCTCAAACGACATTCCACTCCATTGTCCAAAGAGCAGGAAATAGCGCACACAGTCCAGCACACGCGATGTCAATGCACTCTTCTGCTCAGGCTTGCTCAAATCAGCCTGATAAAAATCAGCAAACGTTGGCAACAAACGTTCTTTATGCTTCGCGAACAATTCCAGCGAGAGTGTACCTAACGCCTGATACTCCGTCTCCAATTGCGCCACGGCATCCACAGGCATGTCAGCAGGCAAATAATTTTTTATCTGGTGCAATACTGCTTTGCCAAATCGGGCCTGATACCGTGTTGATTTCTCCTGACCAGAATTGAGTGTACCCAACCCAAAGAGAGCGAGACAGAAATGCATCGGGATTTTGCCCATATCCACCGCCAGTCGCGCCATATCGCCAACGGACGCATGCCCATAGCCCTTAAACATCTCATCAATCTTCTGGTCAGGATCTACCCCCTTCTCACCCATCTCATGCAAAATATCCCAGGGCATCCCAGCCGCACGAGACTGACGAGCACCTGCCCAGGCCCGATGAGCCGCAGTGCGCCTGTCAGGTTGCGCTACCGTCGTCGTCACGACAGCACCTGTAGCGGTATCTTCCAGACAAAGAAGCCGCAAGCCAGTGACATCTGGCGCATAGGTAAACCATCTATATGAACCAGAGCGGTATTCCTGCTCTATTGGTAGCTCTGGTTTTTTCTTCTGCTGTTGTCGGACCTGTTCCATAGCCTCCTAAAACCTTTTCACATCCATAGCATGGGCACGCCACTCAGAAATGCCCGGACAATCACGCCACTGCAAAATAAATTGCGCGACCAGAGGCTATGTTACCATGTTTGCGACCTATCTGCACCCCTCCAGTCCAGATCATCCGTGAAAACATGCATATTTTCGTCTATTTACCGTATTTTCTATTGGAATAGAAATTTCACTGCTGAACTCAATAATAGTGCCCGAAAGAAGCCAGACCCCCTAAAACCTCATTGGGACCTCAATTGGGCCTCAAAACGCTTTGTTATAATTCCTGTAATTTATCTGCTGTCGTTCAGGAGTGAATGATAGACACCTTATCTGGTTGTACATGGTACGTGGTCTGGGAGGAGTTGCCATGAGTGCAAAGGATGATAAAACACAACAGATGCAAACGCAAATCTATCCGCAGGTTCGCATTAAAACATTCGGTGAATTTACCGTGGAGCGGCTGATAGACATACCACAACGAGGATGTAGAAAACCGCGCTACGAAAGTTTCACCTGGGAGTATCTCCATAGTCGAGGCACAGCAATAGCCATGCTCAAAGTGCTGCTCTGTTGCCCACAACGACGAGCCACTAAACAGGAACTGATCGCCGAACTCTGGCCGCAGAAAAGTCCACGTCAGTCAACGCATATGCTGGATGTCGCGGCCTCTGTCCTGCGGCGTCAAATTCTGCATACCGCCAATGGAAAGAGCCTGCTCATCACCCAACGTCGCAATAGTGAAACAAGCTTCACGTTGCCAGAACAGGCAGAACTCTGGATCGATGCCGACGCATTCCTGCACATCGCGAATGCCGTGCTGGCAATGGAAACGCATGGACATAATCCACGCCTGCTACTTGAAAAAGCATACACGATGGTTTCAGGGGAATTCTTAGAGGATAATCTACGCGATTCCTGGTCGCAGAAACGACGCCAGACGATACGTGGTACACGTTCGCGTATTCTCTATCATCTGGTCGATCTCTATCAGCACGAGCACTGCCCACGTCAGGCTGAAGCCCTCCTCTATGTATACCTGGAAGGTTTTCCGACCGACGAGGATGCGCTCTGCAGGCTCCTCACCCTGCTCATAGCACAGGGGCGCTGGCACGAAGCGCTGGACATGTATCGCTATACCTGTACAGCATTAGGTGAAGAACAACGAGAACCATCTCCTTATACCCAGGCTCTGATCAAATCTTTTCGAGAACAACGCATAATACGCGAACATACACTTGCATATCAGGTACCCAGACTCTATGTCTTATCAACAACCGCGTAACAGGCCATCGTTCAAGCATACATCCTTAAAGTGAGGTGGATAAGTGGGAATAAGGCTCATTGCACACAAGTTCCATTTTGGCGATTACCGCTTTCAAGCCGAGTTAGATACAGGGGCAGAAGTTGGCGAACACCAATTAATGCTCTGGTATTGCACAAAAGTCGATATCACAACATTGCCACTCTCTCAGTTCACACAACAAGAACTACTGGCAGCAATCAAAGAACCATATCACTCACAGCTTTCAACCGAGCTAGCAACGATAAAAAGCATCCAGAAGAAAATGTTGGAAGAGGAAATTTCTCAGCTTCAGCAATCGTGGCAACGAAGCGCACAGCCAAAGCAAAAAATGCCACGCTCAACCAGACAACAAATTAAACGGCTACGCCGCCAGATAAATCAGACCCTCCGAGATATCGAACAGGAATTTCTACGTACAGAACTTTTACCATTCGGACAGGAATTCTTTGATCTATCAAAACTCCAACGTAACAGCAAAAAGTATCATCAGTGGCAATTTCTACGCTCCTTCTATTTTGAAGAAGCAAATTATGACAACATCAAGACCTTCTGCTATGAGTTCGCCACGGTTCCCATATATCGTGAGGAAATCATGAAAGGAGAACGACGCTGGTGTAAACGCAATGCGCTGTTCACACGCAATCTGCTGCCCATCTGCGGACGTTATCTCAGACTTAAACAGTCAGAACGCTATGAGCGCAATGCACGTCTCCTTTTTCACTGGCTCGATAAACAGTGCGAAAACATTCTCGCATTACCGCAGTACCAACGACTACTCGAAATAGATAGCATGTTTCTTCCTGATGCGCATCACATTGATGCACTCATACGACCAGCCATTGAACTCCTCAATCAGGTGCCCGGTCTGGTCACGCATTTCTCCTGCCAGGGTGTATCGGGCAAGATCACCTATGATGAATATGAACTGCTCACCTGTTCTCCACACGATGAATATGCCTATGTGACAATCGAGCGCCTCTCCTATTATCTCCATGATCTACTCATCTCTCTGCTCAGCAACTTTCCAGCAATCACCATCGCTGCCCTACCATATTATGGTCCAGATGGCTGTATACTGCGCTCAACGGGAAATAATATCCTCTTTCGCGAACAACTGATGACACTTGCGCAATCTCTGCGCCATATCATGGCCGTCCAACCACCGGATATAGAGGCCGATACATCAACTGTTACATATTGGGAAACTCCATGTTATC
Source organism: Dictyobacter sp. (assembly GCA_035493535.1). Lineage (GTDB taxonomy): Bacteria > Chloroflexota > Ktedonobacteria > Ktedonobacterales > Ktedonobacteraceae > Dictyobacter. The sequence goes on along the minus strand of DATJIE010000011.1, from coordinate 40,824 downwards.
CATTGAGTCGCCCACTACTTGATACCCCAGGAGGTCTGCTCCCTTCACGTCTGCACTGGCTCTGCCAACCAGAGCAGATCGAACAGACGCTCTCACAACTCGCTATCATCGATGCAGGGGCACAGGACACAAATAAACTTCCTGACAAGAAACAGCAGAAACTCAACGAAATCAAACAGGTCATTATACAACAGGCTTATCAAACAGGAACCCTTAACGCGTTTGCTTATTGCGACGGGAGCTCAACATTTGGTCAAGGCTATTATGCGGAGATGGCGGCAGCATCGGCGACAGAAGGTTTCCTGGAACGTCTGGAATTTCTCATAGAGCAGCACTATCCCAACGAAAAAGATGACGTATACGATCATGCAGCACGCCAACTCTATCGAGCAATCACAGGCTATGAATTACAAGATATTGCTGCTATCCAATTAGAAAAGGAACAGGTAGAGACTTTTATACTCTCATCGCTCAATACCCTGATAGGACAGGCGCAACAGCAACGCCGTCCCATCGCAACCGCAGATTTGCAGGCACTATTCATGCTGCCAGATGATCTTATAGAGATCATTTATGATCAAAGATGGACCTGTACCGATTGGGACATGCTCAGTAAAGCAGAAGAAGCGCAACTTGATCCAGAAGGAGCCAGCATCGTGCTCTTTCAACACTCACATGCAAATGTACATTTCACATTCTCGCTTCCATTCCGCACTGCCGAACGATTTCTTCGTCCCGAACATCTTGAACAACTCAAAGCGCACCCATATGAAAGTACGGAAATAGAACCAGTAAGCAGTCAGCAATTGGCCTCAGCCCAATATGCAGAACAATCTATCGAAACATCTTTGTATACATTAGGCATCAACAGTCAGTTTCTATACTGGAGATAGCAACCCGGTAGCTTCATTGGCGTTTCATATGACGTTTCACGTGAAACGTCAACAATAACTCATCCAAATCACAGCACAAACAGAAACCCTGGCTACTCACTTGTAGGTAGCCAGGGTTTTTCTTTCAGGGATATAGAGATATAGCGTGTATTACACGTCCAGATTGGCGCTCTTTGAATGGCTCTCAATGAAGCGACGACGGGGCATAACCTCGCTGCCCATCAGCATACTGAATACCTTATCGGCCTCAATTGCTTCTTCAATGTTCACCTTCAGAATCGTACGACGATCCGGATCCATCGTTGTCTCCCACAACGTCTCAGGGTTCATCTCACCAAGACCTTTGTAGCGACCAATCTCTGGCTCACGACCGTTATGCGACGATTTGTATTCCAGCACCAGCGAATCGCGCTCCTCATCAGTATAGACATAGTGGATCTGCTTACCAAACTTAATGTGGAACAATGGTGGCTGTGCGATATACAGATGACCATCAGTGATCAATTGTTGCATATGGCGATAGAAAAATGTCAGCAACAGTGTACGAATATGCGCACCGTCAACATCAGCATCACACATGATCACGATGCGTCCATAACGCAACTTTGTCATATTGAAATGCTCATCAATGCCAACACCAATCGCGGTAATAATATTCTTGACCTCTTCATTCTTCAGAATAGTATCAAGACCAACACGCTCAACGTTTAGAATTTTACCGCGCAGGGGGAGAATAGCCTGGAAGTGGCGATCACGACCCTGCTTCGCCGAACCACCAGCGGAATCACCCTCAACAAGATAGAGTTCACAATGATCCGCCTGCCGTTCGCTACAGTCAGCCAGTTTGCCAGGTAACGTCGTATCCAGCGCATTCTTACGCTGAATCAGATCACGAGCAGCGCGAGCAGCCTCACGAGCACGAGCCGAAGTCAGACACTTATCGATAATTGACTTGGCCTCACCAGGAGTCTCCTCCAGATAGCGAGCAATCACCTCGGCAGCAACTGCCTCAACAATCGGACGCACCTCGGCATTATTCAACTTCGACTTGGTCTGAGCCTCAAATTGTGGATTCGGAATCTTCACACTCACGACAGCAGTCAAACCCTGACGAACATCATCACCGGTCAGATTACCGTCCTTCTCCTTCAGAAGGTTAGCCTTACGCGCATAATCGTTTAACGTACGCGTCAAAGCGCTGCGGAAACCAGTGATATGCATACCACCGTCAACAGTATTAATACCATTGGCAAAGGAGAATTCGGTACAGGACCAGCTATCATTATATTGCAGAGCCATCTCAACCTTCACATTATCGATCTCACGCACCACACTGATCGGTCGAGACTGCAACGTATTACGATTCTTATTCAGATAACGGACAAAAGAGGTCAAACCACCCTCAAAGTAGAACGTTACCTCGCGTCCCTCACCACGCTCATCCACCAGATGAATAGTCATACCACGATTGAGATATGCCATCTCACGGAAACGCTGAGCAAGTATCTCAAAGCTATAATCACGCGTCTCCATCACCGTCAAATCAGCCAAAAATGTCGTAATCGTACCAGAACCCTCAGCCGTCCCCACAACCTCAAGCTTCGTCGTCGGCACACCCTTTTCATAGCATTGACGATAGAGCTTACCATCATGCTTGATCTCAACCTTACAACGCTCGGATAACGCATTGACGACGGAGACACCCACACCGTGCAACCCACTACTGATTTTATAACCACCACCGCCAAACTTTCCACCAGCATGCAAAACAGTCATCACCACTTCAAGCGTCGACATGCCCGGACGCTGATGATGCTCATCGACAGGAATACCACGACCATTATCCTCGATAGTCACTGACTCATCATCATGAATAACGATCTGCACCGTATCAGCATACCCCGCCATAACCTCATCAACACTGTTATCAACCACCTCATAAATGAGGTGATGAAGACCACGCTGATCAGTTGCACCAATATACATACCAGGGCGTACACGCACGGCCTCTAAGCCTTCGAGAATCTGAATATTCTGTCCGCTATAATTGTTACCGTTCTCGTTTACCATCCCCTCTCCATTCCCACCAGGATTTTCATTATTTGGGTGTAGAGCATCATCATAGTTTTCAGGGAGTTGCTCTGACATTATCGATTCTCTCGTCTTCGCCATCAAAAACACTCCAATATGGGAACCCATACATACCTGAAACAGGCATGGGGCCTCAATAGTAAGGACAAGCATCCTCGCACAAACAGAAACAGCAAATATGCCGTTCATGCGGCGTAGGTAAGAAAAAGAGCAGGATCTCCACACTCATATGCTGCCTGAATAATTATCAGATAGCCCGGCATATCCCCATGCATTCAGAACGCCCCTCTCGTTGCCAGAACAGTGACTGAAAACCGTTCTCGTCTGAATGAAAGGATATATCAGGTCCAGCACAAGCCATTGAAGAACAGGTATTACACCAGACAGTGGCAAGAGGTGGTAGTGAGATATTCCTAAAAGTCCAGCTACGCAAGAAACAAAATAGGTTCACCGAACAAAGTAGAGATCATTTCGCTCTTGACAAACACCCTCTTGTAGGGATATACCATTTATAGTCTCATACAAAACTGCTCCCAATGAGAGCAAGCGCAGGGTTAAGGGTTATGCGCACCGCCAGCCAGCCAGCATAGGGCACATTTCACCGTAGAGCCACCTACGGCTACGTGCAAAAGGCAACGGCATTTGTGGAGACAAAACAGTTTTTTCTTGTAAAAACGTATTCTGATAGAGTTGCCAAAATGTGGTAACAGCGTTACAATGAACCACATTTGTCACTTTTCGCCACTCCATTATATCACATTTCAGCTTATAAACAAAGTAAGTAGGATGAACGTACAACTCCACTCAAGGGCCTGTTGAGGCGGCTTCAAAGCAGTATAGAAGATTGGATTTGGATGAGAAAAAAGCTCAATGTGTGTAAATTGTGACTTTGCGACATCGCATACAGAAAGAGAACGACTCAGCAGGCCAGAAACAGAGCATAAAGAAAACTCTCTTTCAACTGAAAGAGCGCTGGTATAACCAGCCACATAGCATCAGTTAGAAAGAGAGACATACAACGCCACGTAACCCCACAGAAAGATAGATCTGAGCAGATTAATAATTGCCCCCACTCCCACTTACCTGCATATTGGGATTACCGGATAAAGATGAACTGGGAGTATTCCCTTGCACCGTTGGCATACCAGAAACACCCGGAGGAACGGCAGCTCCAACACTATTTGCACAATATGGACAATAGGTCCAACGTAACTCAAGCAGTCGCTCACATTTTGGACAGGCTCGCTTCAATTTCTGACCACAGGAAGGACAAACCTGGAAATCAGACTCGACACGAGCATGACAATTTGAACACGTCTGACGTTCTGTCATTTCCGCCAGCAAAGACTCCTCTTCCAACTGGCGCTCATAAATCTCAGCCAATGTCTGGCGTGGACGCAAAATCAGGTAGATAAACAGACCACCAATATTAAAAACAAGCACAAGAATGGTTGCTAAAATTTGTGATAAGAAGTCCTGAGTCCGCGAACGGATATCTCGAAATGTCCAGATGACCAGACTCAACCAGAAAAGAATAAAGAAAGCTAACAAACAGCCAAGTACAGGACCTAATGCATTTTGTATACTAGTGCCTAAATTTGTGGCGGAGGAAGTGCCAGTTCCAGTCGCCAGCAGCACTAATGAAATATTGTTGCCCACAGGACAAATGCCCCTTTCACCATAGCAATTCAGTTACGTCATTTTTAGCACAAAAACGTGCAATCACTTTATTTTTAGATTAACATTTCACTGAAGTTAATAACGATCCAGACTATAAGACGATGACACTTTCAGGACTATGCGCTTAAAGTAGCAATATACCTCTGACAAGTTTGCCACATGGCTACTCGCAAAAGCAACTCGCTGCCCCGCACTAAACAACGCCGTTACAGGTAAAATGCGATCAAGGACGATACTGACCTAACTCTAGAAAGTGTCCAAATACGTTCATATCTTATTAATGAAACGTATGGCAACCCACTGTGAGTTTCGCCTATCTTTTCCTATTTTCTTAATCGGCACATTCTTCTTGCTGTATAGATGATTTTAACATGAAAAAATATCTTCTTAACGGCTACATATACTATCTATAATAGCAAGTTGATAACATAAAACGGGAGTTATCAGCCATAAATTGGAAAAATTTCTCATTGATAGATAAAAAACAGGACTAATTTCTTATTCTTTAGTTGCTTTTAGAATGTTATGATACTTTATAGCTAGCTGTATTTCTATGCTTCAAGTTGCATGGAATGCAAACTTATTGGGACTTTCGCTCGTATGTTATAATTAGAACAAAGGTTCCAGAAGCATGATAAGGAGGCCATACATGGCGAGTGGAAACTACGCCAGGAAAACATCACCACAAGCGCCTATCGAAATGACGACAAAAACCCTCGTTCCTGCCAGAGCAACACGAGAATTACCTCAAACGGGCGCTATAGAACGTACAACTGAAACAAAATTCGCACAACGAGATATCACGATAAACCGTGCTCCTAAAACGGTTCAAACTGCTCGCCCGACAATCACACCAGCACCACCCACACCTCGCCTACGACCTCGACGACTTATCACTGATTCAATGAATGAGCCATTGCGCCGCAATCGTTTCTGGCTACAGCCGTGGTTACTCTGTGTGATCTGTGTGAGCGTGTCTTTGCTTATTCTGATCTCTGCTGCTATGGCACAGCGTCCTGGAGATGTCAGCTTGCTAAATTTTGGTGGAGGACAAAGTTATGACATTGAAGTTGGTACCTGGGCACAGGCAACGCCTGGACCACTCCCGTCAGCAACTGCGGCTCCTCGAAGCACCGCCGCTAATGGCACGTACAGCGTGATCGGAAAACCCACACTGACGGTAGCATTCATTAATCAAGTTCTCGCTACCTACCATTCTCCTGCCGCTGGCCTGGGCCAGGATCTCTACAATCTGGGTGTCCAATATGATATCGATCCTGCATTCGCACTGGCATTCTTTATGCATGAAAGCTCTTTCGGAACGCAGGGGGTCGCACGCTATAGCCTTTCACTCGGCAATCTACGCTGCTATACTGGCGTGCCGAAGTGTGTCAATAACTATGCCTACTATCCGACGTGGCAAGCAGGTTTCCAGGCATGGTATGCTCTCATTCGTAACGTCTATGTATCTGAATGGCATCTGACAACGATTGAACAGATCATTCCAACCTACGCACCGAATGCCGACAATAATGATGAGGCTGAATACATTGCCTCGCTCAAAAATGAACTAAGTACCTGGCACTCTGGAACGGTTATTGTCCAGTAATACACAGTGCGCTTAACGGGCACTTTCCTGTATTCCTGGCACAATCATTCCCAGTTCGATGGCTTTACTGAGTGCTTCAGTTCTACCAGAAACATTCAGTTTCTGATAAATATTCGCCAGATGAAAATTAATAGTCCGCTCGCTGACAAACAGCCGAGCGGCTATTTCTTTATTCCGTAGCCCACGTGCCAGCAGACGCAACACCTCTAACTCACGCGTCGTTAATGTTGCATATGGCGCCTGTCTCTGACGCCCGAAACGTGATAACAACCTTCCAGCCAATTGAGATTGGAGCAAGACCTCACCACGCGCCACTGTTCGGATAGCCTGCGCCAATTCATCAGGTTGAATATCTTTCAGTATATAGCCATCAGCACCAGCACGCAGCATTTCGTACAGGTAATCTTCATTTTCCAATGCGGTCAGTAAAAGTACTTTTGTTTCGAGATTCAATTGCTTGATCTGCCGCAATGCTTCCAGACTCTGTCCTTCTGGCAACTGCGCATCCATAAGCACCACCTGTGGTCCCAGTTCCAACGTCTCACTCACCGCCTGAATGCCATCAGTCGCCTCTCCAATCACCTGTATATACGGATATGTGTCCAGAAGTCGATGTAAACCTGCTCGTGTCATAGCCAATGCATCAACCAGCAATATACGGACAACGGGGGTTCCACGATCAATAGATGATGATTCCAGCCCATCTGCGTCAGCCGATGTCTGTCCTTCAACAGCCTTTGCTTGATCAGAGCTTTCAGATACTGCCACCGTAAGTTCTCGATAAGGAAGATACACCTGTATGCGGGTCCCTCCATCGGTCATAAAAGAAATATGTAGAGAGCCACCAAGCGACTCCAGATGACGTTGCAAATCGTGGAAGATCAAAGAAGAGCGCTCTTCCACCGAGAATGAGGGTTCTGGTTGTTGCAATGGCGGAGCAGCCTGCTCCTGTGCTTCTGCTTCATGCAAAGATTGTGATTTACCATCATCCTCTATACTCATGCTCACTGCATCCTGACCATACTGTAAAGAAAAACGTAAGCGTCGAGTTCCTGTATGTTGTTCGATGATATATAATGCTTCACGAACAACCAGATACAATATCTTTTCAGCATAAGGGGCAAGTGTATGCTCCAATGGCCGATTTTGCTCATCAACACCAGAAAAAGAAATACGGCTCGCGAGATTCAAGCGCTCCGCAGTCTCCTCAACCATACGTGATAATGCTTCAGGTAATGTTGTTCCCTCAAGCTCAACACAGGGAAACTCGTCCTGAACCATACGTATTGCAGTCAATGCCTCTCGTAGCAAACCTTCACTCCCACGCAGCGCAGCACGTAGCATTTCAATGTTCGACTCAGTCATATCGACCCGTTGCATTGTTCCCTGTAAAGATTGCAGTTCAATCAACAACGCACTTAAGGTATGAATTAGATGCTCATGCATTGCAGTATTCATCGAACAACTCCATTATCACACATAACTTCTCTTCATATAAAACATTTAACACATTAAATGCAATATATTCAATTGACAATACAACCTATGGGGATTGCCTCTCACCAGCGATATACACTATAATTATTATATTTTCAACGCTCAGATGAGGAGAACACATGCAAATCAGCGAGCCAGCCGAATACACATTATTAGGATTACTTACCATACGCCCGATGCACGGTTACGAGATGTTTCAGCATTTTGAAAACGGTGTGCTCGGCCAGATAGTCCATCTGGAAATGAGTCAGATGTATGCCTTTCTAAAAAAGCTTGAGCGTTTGCAGTATATCGAGGCCGAGATCGAGCTACAGGGTGCCCGCCCACCGCGCAAAATTTTTCATCTCACGACAGAGGGGCAACAGACCTTTCGCTCCTGGCTTCAGGACCCCGTGCAAAAACCACGTGATATCCGTATCTTATTCCTGATCAAGCTCTATTTTACCCGACGCTTTCAACCATCACACACGATATCCTTGATCCAACAACAAATCATCGCTTGTCAACAATTTCTGGAAAACTTGCAATCACAACAAATCATATCTGATACATCCATTGAAAATGAAGATATCGCATTTTTTGAACACGTCGTTATACGGAGCCGCACCTATCAGACGCAAGCACTGCTCGAATGGCTCAATGAACTACAACGAGACGCTGTCCGAGGCAGTGGGCAATAGATACAATTGAAAACGAGGATTATACTTTTTATCACAACTACTACATGAAACAGCGTAAGAATAACGACGGGCACGGGGATACTGTTTCTCACAACCTGGACAGGCATAGATATAGCGGATTGGCCTGCGAGCACGACGCAATGACTCTAAACGCATACTCTCCTCTTGCAACAAAACCCGCAAAGTTTCCTGTGAATAGCCAGTAATCGCTGCTTCCTCAAGCGCAATCGCATCATACCCATGATGGCGATGACGACGTGGCTGACCTTTGACCCGGTCCGCCAGATGGATAAGTTCATGCGCAACAGTGACTTCTAATGACAAAGCCCGCATACCAGATGCAATAAAGATGAGATGCCGATGCGTCGCAGGTCTGGAAAGATCCTCTGGCATCTGGGCACGTCTGACTGTTTGTGAAAGATAACAATAGCAGCCCAGAGCCATCACATCCAGGCGCTTTCCGGTCCAGCGTGTAAACTCCTGCCGATCCTGCGTCAAAGCGACAAGAGGCCACTCAGAGGCAGGAAGTACCAGTTTCTGCCAATAGAACTGTAACCAGTAGAAAAGCCCTTGTTCATCCCCATGTATCACAGGTTTTTCTTGTAGAGAGGGGGGAGATGGAACAATTGAACGACCGCGAACAGATTTCCTGGCACCAGTCATAACAACTCACACGACTCCTAATTGTGTTTTCACCAAATTCAGGAACAGTATATCAAGCTAGAAAAGAAGTAGCAAGAAGGGTCTGCTATACACCACTACACTATTTTAATGAAAAAAACGTAACAGCAAATAAAAATGGCACAAAGAACTCAAATAGAACGAAACACGATAGCACCAGTCCTAATTGTTCTAGCGAAACTTTAGAAATTTCCTTTTTCTCATAATGATATGGCTTGACACCTCTACTTAACGGGGGTAAGATGAAAATAAAATTTTTCCAAACCTCCCGTACCCGCAAGGAGGGGTTCATATGTCATTCCAGATCTGTATAAAAACAGACAAATCATTACAACAACTGGCAACGGAGATACGCGACCTCTTCTCTCTTCCCCCGTTTCAATTAAATACTTATGCCGACGAACCCTATTGCCAATTTGACATGCTTGGCATGCTGCTACTTATCCAGCAAACAAATATTGAGGATAGAGAACCGGAGGTGAAAAACTACTCTTATGGTTTTGACCTGCAATTTTCTTTCACAGAACACGAACTGGATACTGATAACGTCGAATATAACCTCCAACCATATTATGCACAGCTACTCGCACTTCGCTTAGGTGTAGAAACCGCATTTTATGAAAAAAAGAAAATTGGTCAGCACTGGCAAATACGTTATCGCTTCTATCGTAAAAACCCGGACTGGAATGATACAATTCTCTTCGGTGAGCCTGGTTGGTCACCAGCAGTTTTAACAGAAGCCCCAGGTCCCTGGCGTTCTCTTCTACCAAACCTCTTCCACACTTCACTAGATTGATATTAATCGAAAATACTGATCTTGATCACATGAGAATGTGATGTATTTTATCTGGTACAGCGATACAACAAAAATATTTCGTAATAAATAGCAAAAAAGAACCGCGCAGGAAACATACCTATGTTCCTTGCGCGGTTCTTTGTAGCAAGAATACGTGCTGTTATTCTTCAGATAAAATAGAAATCCCAGGAGCACTCACCATCGCAAATGAATCAGTTGACTCATCTGACAATGGGGTCTGCATTGAAGCAGGGATGTTCTGAAATACCACATCAGGTAACGCCACCACTGGCAAATTACTCTCCACAACCAAGCCATTATCCACATAGAGATGATATGGGAACAGAGCTGGATCAAATGTGCTGCTATGCGAAATCAAAATAATCTGCTCAAAATGCTGGCTCAAAATATCACCAGTTACCACATCAACCAGAGCACGCCCACGACCACGATCAAACGAGCTTAAAGGCTCATCCAGTAACAAAAAGCCTGGAGCGGCACTTAATTCTTGCGGCAAGGTAGCAATAGCGAAAGCCAGACGCAATGCAAATGATATTTGATCAGCGGCACCACCAGAGAGTGCTGAAGTAGGTAGATACTCACCAGCAGCACTATCCCAGACCTCGATCTGGAATTTATCCCCATTCTCTGCTGCTGCTTCATCTGAGACAGTCAGTAAATGCACATCATGGTAGCGATGTCCGGTTAACAGAGGCAGGATCAATTGCATATAATACTCGGTGCGCGGCAATATCTTTTGCAGAACGCGGCCCTGAACTTCCTCGATCAGACGATGCCCATGTAATCTGGTCTGATACGAACGATCCAGCTCCTGTAGATGCTCACGAGTTTGTTCCAGGTCCAGCGTCTCATCACCAATTCCCAGTTTTCTGCTCAGAGTAAGTTCTTGCTTTTCAAGCTGATCCAGTTCACGCTCAAGTAAAATCAACTGCTCATCCAGATCGGCACGTTGAGATACAGTGTATTCATCCAGCAACGGCCAGACTGCGGCCAGATCCGCCAGTACATAACTTCCAGGTTGCTCACGGTCACGTTGCGCCAACACAGTACTGATACGATTTTCCAGATTTGTAATCTCTTGCTGACAAAGTTCCATCTTTAACTTCGCTGCAATTTCACGATCTTTTAACGTATCCAACTCAGCCAACAAGCCTTGCTCATCCGCTGCCGTCAATTCCTCCTGACAACGTCCCCGTAAACCATCGAGAGCTTCCGCGAATGGATTGAGCGGAACAACCCAGCTACCAAGAGTATTGCTAAACTTGGCTAGCTGCTTATAAAGTTCAGAGAGAGCATCCTGACGCTCCTGAAGTACTTCATTATAATGGCTAAGCCGTTCCTGAAGCATAATCTTATTACCCAGTGTCAGGTGAAGCTCCTCAAGATTCTTACGGGCAGAGATTTCTGCGCTACTAATCGCGGACTGTCCGAAGGTAACACCCAATGGCTTCACGCGCTGACGCAAAGAGTCCTGCAAGGATTGCAGGGCACTACGCAGAGCCACCTGCTGCTCACGCGCTCGTTCAAGCTGTTCCTCTGGACTACTACTCTGATACTGGACAAAACGTTCCTCTGCCACATGCTGACGCTCCAACAGCATATCCAGAGCATCCTGTTGCGTCTGCTTATAGTGTGTCAGATCATGAGTAGCATCCAGATCGCCATCAAGGGCCACCAGTTCATTTTCAGTGGCCTTCATCGTTGTTGCAGCCAGATTTTCTAACGAAGGCAGATCGGTAATCTCATCAGCATCCAGACCCAGAAATGGAGTAACCGCACCTTGCGCGAGAATTGGACTGGCCTTGATACGAGCATTAATGCTGGCAATGGGCAAACCGTCCTGTCCAGCCAGCAATGTAACCTCTTGCTGTAAACGCTCAATCAATGCCTGATCATCTTGCAACAGGACCTCAATCGAATCCCACTCTTCTCGCTTCCGCTGCTCATCCAGTTTCCGCCACTCTTCTCGCAGTTGGACCAGACGCTCTTTCTTCTGGTTCAACTGATTGCGACTGGTATTCACCTCATCCAGAGTGGAGCGCATCTGCTGCTGAGCATCATACAGATTTCCCTGGTTCTGTGGTTGTTCCAGAATGCGCTGTGCATCTTCCAGTGACTGTGGAACTGAACTTCCCAACGAGCGGATCTCGTTCTCCACTTTGAACAACGCATCACTGCTCCCGGCCTGACGCATCGCTGCTTCACGGGTCGCGACCATCATACCAACGCGGCTCACCGCTTCCTGTTCCTGCAGTTTGAGCGTCTGCTCCTCAATACGTGCGCGACGATAGTTTCGCCATAGTGTCCCGGCTACAAGTAGACAACCACCTGCAACAACAGCAAATAAAATCGCAAGCGGCAACACAGCAATCAAAACCAGAGCCAGCACAAGGAAAACCAGAAAACCAATGACACAGCCAATCGTGAACATCATCTGCGTCATGGCCCTATCACGTGCCGCAACCATTGCTGTCGTCAGTTTTTCCTGCTGCTGACGGGCCTGTGTCAGTTGTTGCTCAGCCTGAGTCAAATCCTGAGCCAGTTTGGAGAAATGATACCACTCTTCTAAATGTTGTCGTACGCTGAGTTGATGCCAGGCCTGTTCAGCCGCATCAGCCTGTTGTTGTAAATGGAGCGTATCCTGTTCAAGCAGAGTAACCTGCTGCTCCGCTTCCTGCAACTCACTCTGCTTCCTCTGCAGGAGCACCTTATTTTTCTCGGCGGAGGATTTATAGGCAACACGCTGAGAATAGCTCTCCTCAGCCTGATGTAACTCATGCAGACGTGTGGAGAGATTTTGCAAGCGCTGTAACCGAGCCTCAAGTTGAGGCCGTTGAGCACGACGTTGTTGGTCCATTTCGTGCCAGGAATGCTCAGCATCATTTAAACGAACACGAGCCTGTTCCACCTGCTCGTTTAAATATTCCAGGTCCTGTTTGACCTCTTTATATTCCTGCCGTTGCAATTCGAACTCTTTAATCGCATCAACAGCAGTAAGCAGATCGTTGGACATACGCTGCAACGTACCAAAAGAGCGAGCCAGATCCGCCAGATCGCTCACACGTTTCTCGATCCGGGGTAACTCCTCGCGCTCCTGACGTTCCAGATTCGCAATCTCAATTTCAAGGGAAGGCAATTCACGGCGTGCCTCAGCTATCTCATCATAGGATGAGATAATTTCAGCTAAGGTCGAATCAGCCTTTTTCAACTGCTGCACACGACCAAGCTGTGATCGCACATCTAATCTGCGTGCATAAACGTCCTCAAGTGTCTGGTCTAACTCAGAAAGCTCACTTTCCTGCTGCTCAATCTCACTCAAAGACTCATGAACGTTCACAGCATCCAGAGCCGCTTCCAGATCCTCAAGTTGCTGACTGACCACAGGAATACGAGCCTGAATTTCCGCGAGTTCGAGACGTTCAGACCACACATGCAACTGCTCTTCGTCAGCAGGCGTCACCTGAAATTGAGTAGAAAGGGAAGAAAGCGCCTCAAGGCCCAATAAATTATGGATTGTGCGCTCGCGCTCACTACCAGAAATCACCTCTAAACGAGTTAACTCTTTCTGAGCAACAAGGCCGGAATTACGCAAAGTCTCCCCATCCATCCCACCCAGTTCATTGATAATACGTTCATTAGCAACAGCCAGATCGGTAATAGGATCCTCATCAGGCATCCCTAACTGGTGAACAAGCAGAGAGATCTTTTGCCCCAATCCACGGTCTAACAGGCGCGAAATATGTAATTCCGTAGCACCAACAGAGAGCACCAACGACACAGAAGCAGTCGAAGCGCCATACTGGATCAAATCATCCAGGGAACGTTTACTGCGAGAGGTGATCAGAGGCTCTCCATAGAGTGCAAAATAAATACTCTCAATCAGAGCGGATTTTCCTGATTCATTTGGGCCTTGAATCAAAATACTGCCACGTTGAGGAAAATGGAGATTTAGGGAACGTAAGAGCCTAAATCGTTCTATGGTTAAGTGCTTTAGAATTATCATGGGTTCTACTCCGTTCGCCAGTGCCAGATTTCTAAGGATACCTCAACTATAATATACTCTTTATATCATCCAAAGCTGATAATATTGCATCTTTTGTATAGCGTAAAGATTGTTTTTTATCCTCATCAGGGGTAGCGGTAATCCATTCATCAGCCAGAACACGCAATTCTTCGCGGATGGAGTAGCGTTCATCGGCTCCAGAGGAAGTAACATCCTGGTCTGACTGAAGTAAAAGAGCACTATCATCAATCGCCAGAGCGAAACAATGTTCCTCACCATAATGACGAATTTGATTGAGGTCCAACTGATGATAAGCACTGCGTGAAATCTTTCCTTCAAGTCGTAACTGGATCATACCATCCGGCTGACAAAGTGGGCGTAACCGCTCAAGGATCATCTCAGTTGGAGCAATAGAGCCATGTCCAGGCCAGAGTTCATCAGCATCAAAGACAACGCGTTGCATAGAAAGCGCATCAACACGAATATGATTGCACCAGCGTACCCCATCAGCTGCCAGACCGAGAAAGACAAATCCCGGCTCCTGGTCAGGTGTACTAAAATCGACATATTGCGTAGCACCGGCAACAATAAGATCAGTGGAACCAATACGCGCACGGTGATGACCATGATGATAGCCAGCCAGAATGAAGCGGAACAACGATTGATCACTAATACTCTGGCGAGCGACCTGCGCCCGCATATCAAGAAGAGAAGAACCAGCAGAAACACCCTCAACAGGGGCATGAAGGATCAGAATCGGGATAGCCGCACGTTCAATATCAAGTTGCACGCGAACATCAGCCAGAGGATCGCCCTCCTGACCGGTCAATACACCCAGACCACAAATACCAACCTGCGTGCCGCGTACATCAACAATCACTGGTTCGATCTGCTGTGTTTTATCTTCTAAAACGGGGGAAAAATAGTGAAGAGCACCAAGCCGGGCATAGCTCAATTGTGGGGCAGGAGGTATTTCACCAGGCAGAGATATCCCTGGCACCGGTGTATCACAAACACCGCCCAGAGCAAATGTACGCACACCAGCCTGTTTTAATTGAGCCAGACGTGACGCGACAAAACTGCGATCACGCTCATCTGGATTCGTCGTATCGAAGAGATCACCAGCCTGAATAAAAAAATCAACACCTTGCGCAATAGCAAAATCGGATGCTTGCTGGAAGGCATGACGTAATAGCTGCAGACGCTCTTCACGTTTGCGGGGATGCTGACCAAACCCGCTATATCCCAGATGGTTGTCTGCAGTCAGAACCAGAGTCACAACGCCATCCTGATGATTTTGCGCAGAGACACTCGCCGAATCCATATCTTGCTTCAAAATATCATCTCCTATCGGAGCCACTCCTATATATTCGTTTACATTCGTTGAACATCTACGTAAAAAACGTAGCATCAACTTATGGTAGTACTCTTTTCTCAATTGTGAGTCTATCACAAAAGGGAACGATAAAAAACGAATCATGACTGAGAGAGGGACTATTTGGGGAATAAAGGATTTGTTTTCTCTGTCAGCCCCCAACCCCTCCAACAGTATTTTATAGTATTACCAGGATTATACGATAAAATAAGTAGAACGAGATAATACCCGACAAAAATAACGTATCTGGTAGAGATATCCGGTCAGGAGATACAAAAGTACTTATTCTATCGAAGTCATAGACAGCACAAAAATGAGCATATTATTATAGTACATATTCTTCGAAGGAAGTGGAGACTTATAAAATTATACACAATCTGGCCTTCCTATCCCCCAGATATCTCCGAGGAGATAGCCCATTGGTATAGTTCTCATATGCATATGAACTAACTATGCGTATTCTTATAGTAGTAATTAAGGTATTACCAGTTTGCATTGTTATGTGGGAGAGCAACGTGGTGGGAGTACAGTATTTAACTCAAGCAGAGCGAGAAAAAGAAACAAGAAAAGTTCTGCTCTCATTGGCAAGAAGCATTCAGGAGCGCGATATCGTCACGTACGCACATTCTCGCAGAGTTGCGGTTTATGCACAACGTCTGGCACGCCATCTGGGATGGTCACGTAAAGAAGTAAGAGATCTGGCGTTAGCGGCTCTTGTTCATGATCTTGGAAAAACCTGGATTGGCAATGATATCCTCAATAAGGAAGCTGCCCTGTCCGCAGAAGAACGCCGCAAAATGGAGAGACATCCAGTCATCGGTGCCCGCATCTTGATCGGCTGTGATGTTCATTCTTTCTATGTAGAAACCGTTCTACACCATCATGAATCATGGAATGGTCATGGATATCCAGCGGGACTGAAAGGGGAAGAGATTCCTCTTAGCGCACGCATTCTAGCAATTGCTGATGTCTATGATGTTCTGACATCTCAGCGACCTTATAAAGATCCGTTAACAATGGAAGAAGCTCGTGAACGTCTGATCGCTGGCTCTGGTACGAATTTTGATCCCACAATCTTACAAACCTTTATCCATTTACTCAATATTACACCGGATTTTACACTATCACAAAGCGTCTGTTCGATTACGTTGAAGGACATGTACCATTCACCTTTCTACCATATGTTTCTTACCGGCTCCTGAGTAGAGAGTATACATTCTCTATTATGTATATGCATCGCGCAATGCCGCCTTGTGGCGGCACAACGGATATATCAGGTGTGTGAGCCTGGAGGAGTGGTAATATCACCATTTGTCAGTCCCCATTTTGTAATCAGTTGATGGTATATACCATCCTTTTCTAATACTCCAAGCACCTGCTGGAGTCTGGTATATGTACTGGTATCGTTCCCTGATACCGCAATTCCCAGCACAATTGGATGTATGATTAAACCCCCAATAGTAAAAAACTGCACCTCATGGTAGCTATAATAATCATTAATCAATGCATCCTGATAAATTGCTGCAACTATTCCTTTTTGTAATAGCAAGATCGCTGCTTGATCAGTCGAAACAATAGATAGGGTAATCCCTTTACTCTGCTGCTGCTGGCAGACGTGATTAACAACATACAGCTCATTCACTTCAAACGTGCTTTTTTTCACTGCAACACGATGCCCGCAAAGATCTGCCAGATTGGTAATATGTAGTGGATTTCCTTTGTTTACAAGAAGAGACTCCCCACTACGCAGATACGGAATAAAATGCACCTGTTCTTGTAACTCTGGCGATATCCCTATCGCGGATATCGCCATATCCTCTTGATTAGCATTAAGCGAAGAGATCAATTGTGAAAAAGGAGTAGGCTCGATAGATAAGCCCAGATGTAGCTGTTGAGCAATGGCACGAGCCAGCTCTATATCGAAACCAACCAACTGATGTGTAGTAGGATTAACATACTCCAATGGGAAATATCCAGTAGCACTGCCAATCGTCAAAACATGCGGGGTCACTGTATCGGATAAGGTCATACCACGGGAATTCTTGACGGAGCGAATAATCGGTTTAGCAGCGATACAGGAGACATATACAAGCGGGGCTACCACAGCACATGTAAATACAAACAGCCATGTAAGACGCCGACCCCGTAATACAAACACACCCATAGCAACCATGTGCTCCTCTCTCAAGAACAGGATAGATACGATAAAAGTCAAAATAACTCAGGATGTCATAATAACTACGTACTACACATAAGTATCCTCACATCCAATAGGTTCTATTTTACATGAAAAATACAATTTTTATCTATAAAGAAATTTAGATGAATTTAAAATAGAACATAAAAATTGTGTGCTACATACTATCTTCAAAGAAGTATTGTGATACACTATGAAATAATATTGTTATTTGCTAGATATTAAATGCTTCAGCTCGTATTATTGTAGAATTTGTATCAATGGACCTGGAGGGTCTGGCATGACCATGACACTTGAGCGCAGTATGTGTTGCGATCTCAATAAAACCATCTCTCGTGAATGGCTGATAACCAATGGTCTGGGAGGATATGCAGCAGGGACTGTTGCGGGCGTACTGACACGCCTGCAACATGGATTGCTTGTGGCAACGCCGCCAAACACGAACAAACCACAATTATTCCTGGCGAAAATTGACGAAGAGGTCACTTTTGATCAACGAACGTATTATCTCGGCACAAATGAATATCAAGACGGTACATTAAGCCCATCAGGATTCGTTCACTTAGAAACGTTTCGTCTTGAGGATGGCTTCCCCGTCTTTACCTATCGCCTGGGTGGCATTGATGGCATCGAGTTGGAAAAACGTATCTGGATGGTACAGGGTTCCAACACCACATATATTCGCTACCATATTCGCCGTACAGTGGCAACAGAGCAGACGGTCTACAAAAATACTGGCACAGGCTCAAAAACGTCATTCTCATCAAGCAGCAGCAATACAGATATCACAACTTCAGGACAAACATCTCAACCGACAATCACATTAACACTACTACCATTTACAACCTATCGTCCATTTGATACATCACTTACTGATCATTGGAAATTTCAGGTACATACCTATAAAATAGACAACGTAGAGAAGCAAACAACGATACATAATTTTGTCATGCCTCAAACCCTTCCTGCCGGCATAACCGGATGCACCATCCAGGCAACAGAAGATGCTCAACCATATCATCTGTTAGCAGTCAGTCATCCTCAGCATCCAGAGAGTTATGCAACGTTTCTTTCCACTGGCGTCTGGTACTGGCGTTTTCGCTATCGTCAACAGAACAAGAACAAGCAACCTGTTACTGATGATCTCTACCTTCCTGGTGTTATACGCGCCAAACTCTGCCCGGAGGATAACAGTACCCTGACAATTGTAGTCAGTACGGAAGAACTCTCACCTCGTCTTTACGAGCCAGAACATATTCTGTTTACGTATAGAGAGGAGATTCTGCGTCAACAGGAGAACATGCGTGATGTGTTAAGCCAACAAGCGCTCAACGCCACATCCTTCACAGCAGGGTCAGAGAGAGAAATAAAACGCTTCAATGTTGCCATCCAAACGAAGCTACCAGACCCTTCCCATAAAGAAAGAGAATACATGCAGATGCTCCTGTGTTCAGCAAATAAATTCCTGACAAAAAGCTCCATCCCTATCACGAACTTTTTCGCGCTGGAAAGAAAAACTCGTGAGACATTGTTAGCCTTACCAGGACTGATGCTCTCAAGCCAGCAACATCAGAATGCCATGCATATGTTGCGTTCTATAGGAACACATTTCCAGAAAGGCTTGTTGCCTGATCATCTGACAACGCCAGATCGCCCGTTAGTAAATGAAAGCTACAAGCATGCTGATATTGCGCTCTGGTACTTCTATGCGATCGATCAGTATTTACAGGCTACGCGGCATGAGGCATTTCTGGAAGAAATATTTCCGATCTTGCAGGAATGCATTCATCACTATATACGTGGCACGCATAATGGAATCCGTGTTGATAAACACGATGGTTTATTGACGGCATATCAACCAGTAGATAGACTCACACAAGATTTGAACAGTAGAAATGAACAGCCACTCTATCACCAGAGTGGCAAAACAGTTGCCTTAAACGCGCTCTGGTATAATGCCTTATCCCTCATGGTGGAATGGAGCCAGCACCTGCAAATGAGGGGACACTACAGATACGATAGCAGCACCTATCAAGAGTTACGAATCTTTTGCAAAGAAAGCTTCCAACAACGTTTCTGGTACAAAGAACGTGGTTATCTTTATGATGTGATCGACGGACCCAACGGTGTGGATAAAACATTCCGCGTCAATCAAATTTTCACGCTCTCACTACATTATCCCATTCTTGATAGCGCCTATCGTCAGCAGGTATTCGATAAAATCACCAAATATTTGCACACCCCATATGGGTTAAGAACGTTTAGCACATATGGAACGGTGTACCACAACCATCGCTTAGATAAACACCATCAACAACCCGGTCAAGATCAAATTAACATCTGGCCCTGGCTAATTGGTCCATATATCGACGCGATGATTACTATATGGAATACAGATCAGTATCAGAACAAAGAGCAACCATTGTTGCTACAGGAATATCTGTGGAAAAAAGGACAGGAGATCCTGGGGCCATTGCAAGACCTATTCCAGCAAAAGATCCTGGGTATGTGTCCGGCAACCATTTGTGAAGACACCTCACAACGATCAAATACAGAAATCGCATATATACTGAGCACAACAGAACTGCTACGTGCCTATATGCGTCTCAGTAAATTGCACGTCACCACAAGAGAATCAGTTATATCATATTAATGATAAACAGATATTAGATAAAAAAACAAGCAGAAGAATGGGGAATTGAACAGATCGCCAACCAGATTTCCTAAAGCCAGACAAAGTTATACACCATTGTCACAGAGTTATCCACATTCAATGTGGATAACTCTGAATATTTTAACGAACTATCAGGATCAAACAGAAAAAAAGAGTCAACAAGAAAAATTCACCGGATCGCCGTGTATCACATTCATTTTTAAAAAAGCTTTCTGAATGAAAATTCAATGTGGATAACTTTTTTGCTATATTTCCTATAACCATGACTTTTCCACATCCTGTGTGGATAACTTTTCCACATTATCCACATTACGTTGAGGCTATATTGCCGCAATATAACTCGATAGGACAACCCCTATTGAGGCTTGGCATAATTCTGACTTTTCCACATCCTGTGTGGATAACTTTTCCACATTATCCACATTTTTATTGTCAACCTCAAAATAGTATATTGCCAGCAATATAACTTGATAGGATAGCACTCATAGCAACTTGGCATAATCATGATTTATCCACATTTCATTGTGGATAACTTTTCCACATTATCCACATTATCCACATTACATTGAGGTTATATTGCTGCAATATAACTCGATAGGATAAATCCTATCGAGTTTTGGCATAATTCTGACTTTTCCACATCCTGTGTGGATAACTTTTCCACATTATCCACATTTTTGCTATCAAGTTATATTGCTGCAATATAACTTGATAGGATAGCACTCATAGCAACTTGGCATAATCATGATTTATCCACACGAAATGTGGATAAATCATCTGGAGCGAGCCAAAAAGTCCTGAAAAATAACAGATAGCAATATAACTGAATAACTTATCCACATTTCATTGTGGATAAGTCTTCCACATTATCTAAATTTTATGCAAATTTACACAACCCAGTGTCAGGTTTTCCACATTTTATGTGGAAAACTTTTCCTCATATCCACAAACGAAGCAAAGGGTATTCTTGCCGTTCCTGGTTTCGCTATTCTATATACATAACGATGAACGACAAAAATCGGAATTCTCCGGACTTTTTCTGTGCATACTGTAATCTAAATCTCCCCTTTGTGAATAAGAGAAACTTATCCACATCGTCTGTGGAAAACTTATCCACATTGACATAACTGCGAAAAATGGATGTGGATAACTCGTGAAAACCTGTGGATAACCTGTGGATAACTTGTGGATAAGTGTGTTTGTTTTATGAAAGGTTTTTCATGTGTGGAAAAGTTATCCACCACTTATCCACAAGTTATCCACAGGTTTTCACCTGCCTGTACGTCTGTGTGGATAACTAAAAAAAAGATGCCGTAAGCCCGCCTTATATGCGGGCTTACGGCACTTCAAATAAAAGCAAAAAAAAGGGCTGTTTTGAAAGTTATCCACTTATCCACAGCCCCTACTACTACTAGTTTATATTTTTTTTTAAATATATATAATAACTAATAGTAGTATAGGGATGTGGATAACTTTTTCGGTGGATATCTTGTGCGAAACAAAAAAACACAAGATGCCTGATTTTTTCGTTTCCGGCATACGCAGGTGAAACAGATTTCACATAAGGAAGCAAGCATTAATCAGAGAACGAAATCTATCGCAACTTTTTTTTCATTACCACTTTTTGTCTGATCTGTTAATAAGATCTCCGTGGAACGTTTAGCCCCATGTAACATCTATTAGCCAGATATCCGGAGGTATGCACGCAAAAGCGCAAATATGTTTTCTGCAAATATACATAGTTGGTACGTTGAAAAAGTAGTTCTGTGGTGGACACAAAGAAAAGTTAATATGTGGATAAAGGGGGGATATGTGGAAAAGTTATCCACATTGTGTATATGTTTTTATGAAAATAGATAGATTAAGACGTATAGTTTATTGTCTGTTCAGGGTTTTCAAACTAATTTTTTAAGCCGGAGGTGCCCAGATGTCCTATCATCTCCTCAATTTGAGTAATGTAAGTAGTACAATAGGTATTACATTATTGGTAGGTGCGTGTATTTGTGCCTATGTGCCTATTGGGAGCGACTTTTAATATATTGGCTCGTCCTATTTTGTGAAGAGTGATCAGGCAATATAGCGGTAATTCATTCACCGTCGTCAGATCAGGTGTTTTGTTTAAGGACATGACAGAATGGCATCAACCATCGAAGCAATTAAAGCGAAACTGGATATCGCCGACGAAATCAGTTCGGTTGTGGCTCTGCAAAAATCAGGAAAAGCGCTAAAAGGACTTTGTCCTTTTCACAATGAGCGTACACCATCGTTTTATGTGTACAGGGAGAGCCAGAGCTGGCATTGTTTCGGTTGCAATGAAGGTGGAGATATCTTCTCTTTCGTGGAAAAGCAGCAGAATCTGGATTTTCACGAAGCATTACTCTATCTCGCAGAAAAAGCAGATGTTCCTGTTGAAGAGTATAGTAGTGGTAGTACAGAAGATGCGCGTGAGACGAGTGTGGCACGAGAGCATTTACGAAAAATGAACGAAGATGCGATGCTCTGGTTTCATCAGATGTTGTTGCGATCAAAAGATGCTGAGGATGCCAGGGAATACGTAAAGAGTCGCGGTATCTCAGCCGATTCGGTGATCACCTTTGGCCTTGGTTACGCCAGCGATCAATGGGATAGACTATCCCGTTATCTGGTTGGACAGGGGTACACAGAGCAGGAGATTGTTGATGGTGGTTTAGCTCGTTGGCGAGAGAATAACACGTTGGGGGGGGAACGGCGAGGTGGCATCTATGATTACTTTCGCAACAGGCTTATCTTTCCCATTCGCGATACGCGTGGGCATGTGATTGCATTCGGTGGACGTGCTCTGGGAGACAGCAAACCCAAATACCTGAACTCGCCGCAGACATTATTATTCGAGAAAAGTTCTGTACTGTACGCGCTAGACATGGCAAGAGATGCCATCAAGCAGGTCGGGCAAGTCATCATCGTAGAAGGATATGTTGACGCTCTCATCGCCCACCAGTATGGAACCAGACAGACGGTTGCCTGTATTGGTAGTGCCATTACGGAGAAGCATATCCAGCAACTCAAAAAATTGACCAAGCAGGTAACACTTGCGCTTGATCCGGATGCAGCGGGAAATGCCGCTACTGAGCAGGGTATCGAAGAGGCTCTGAAAGGTTTTGATCGCACCGTTGTACCGGTGCCAATCGGTGGGACTGTAAGTTCAGGCAGAGCGCAGGGAAAACGAGGAAACAGGCAGCGGGTACAACAGCCAATAGTGCGTCTGGAAGAACAGGTTGATGCGGAAATCAATGTATTACAGTTGCCAGAAGGAGAAGATCCTGATGAAGTTATTCAACGAGATTTCTCTAGCTGGTTGTATGCAGTAGCACATCCATTACCCTTGATTGATTACTTTTTCGTCGCGAAGACTGCTGATCTCAATTTGAGAGAGCCAATGGGGAAAGCAGAAGCTGCCAGGCGGTTGCTCCCAATTATCGCGATGGTCAGTGATCGGATCAAGCGAGACGCATACATGCGCAAGCTTGCGACTAAGATACACATTGACGAGCGCAGTTTACGGGACGAATTGCAAAAAGTGCTATCTCGTCACAAAATGAGCGGGGTCAACGTTGATTTTAGTGGAAAGACGAACGCCCGTCAATTAGAACAACGCAAGGAAAGTGAAGTACGCAAAGAAGCGGGCACTGCTGAAGTAGCGGCCAGTCAGAGTATCCAATTGGAAATAGGAGAGGGGAAAAATGAGAAGAGCCAATCAATTGCTGAGCTTGACAGCACCGAGCGAAGTAGGCTAAAATGGGAGGACTACCTAATTGGGCTACTCTTGCAAAATCCAGACTTAAGACCACACGTTTGTGGTATAATTGACGAAGGTGACTTCGCTGGGACAGACACGCGGGAGTTGTACCACATACTCAACTCTATATATCAACGTGATTCTTCCCCCTCACATCAATCCTTTGAACAATTTGTACCTTCGGCCTTGCTGCCTACCGTAGCGAGAGGTCTGCAATATGTCGAGTCAAGGTCATTTGAAAACGGTGAAATGCTGGTAAAAGAAGCCGTCCAGTGTGCTACCCGGCTCAAGCGAATGCGACTGTTACAATTAAATACAGAAATAAAATTTCTTTTAGATCAGGCAACTGAATCTGGTGATAAAACAGCTACAAGACATTTTCAATTGCAGATCCTAGATATTAGCAGACAATTGCGTACAATTAATACGGCAACGCATCTTCAGGGTTAGGATGTATCTTGAGGGTGTGCCAATAACAAAACGACAAAAATGACACCACGAGTGGATTTTCCCGCGCGTGGTCATAAATTGAAATCATTTATACCAAATCGGACCAGGGAACAGGATACGTTATTATTCTTTTTTTTCATCTTTGTTGTATATCTTGCCAGCCCTGTTCTCTGAAGGGGGATGCCAGAATGGTGAATCGGGACCAAGATGTAATGGATCGAGTACAAAACGACCGTGGAAGTGTGAGTACCGTCAGTACAGGGCCATTGCGCGATGTTTTTACGCTTGAGAAATTTGACATGGATGAATCCATGTTGAAAAGAATGGAATTTAATATTGAAACTGTGGGTCATCAACCCCGCTCAGCCGCGAGCGTGGAGGTAGCCCCTCCCACTACGGAGAGCGAGGAATTTGGCCTGTTTAAGCTGCAGGACGATGAGTCTATGGATGCCCTGGATTCAACCAAAGAGCCACCAACTGATTGGGAGCCAAGCCCGGATGATGTGATGGAAGTAGAGCAGGAAATCCTGGCAGACCCCAAATGGGACGAGCTTGGTGAGGGCCTTGGTATTGCTGTCGCAGACCTCGAAAGCAGCCTGGATGATCCTGTCCGCATGTATTTGCGCGAAATCGGTCGTGTGCCACTTTTGACTGCTGAAGAAGAGGTCAGGTTAGCTCAGATTATGGAGCGAGGCAAGCAGGAGCGCATACGGGCTGAACGTGCGAAGGTAGTGCCTACTCGCAAATATATCCTTGATGGTGAAGAGGCTCAACGCCGTCTGACAGAGGCTAATTTGCGTCTGGTGGTAAGTGTGGCCAAAAAGTATATTGGCCGTGGCATGAATCTGTTAGACCTGATCCAGGAAGGAAATATCGGCCTGATTCGTGCTGTTGAAAAATTTGACTATACTAAGGGCTATAAGTTTAGCACCTATGCTACGTGGTGGATCCGACAGGCAATTACCCGTGCTATCGCTGATCAAGCTCGTACTATCCGTATCCCTGTTCACATGGTGGAGACGATTAATCGCTTGATCCGTATTAGCCGTCGTTTATTGCAGGATCTTGGCCGCGAACCTACATCGGAAGAGATTGCCGAGCAGATGGAGATTAGCCCGGAGAAGGTGCGTGAGATTATTAAGGTCAGCCAGGAGCCTGTAAGCCTGGAAACTCCTATTGGTGAAGAGGATGATAGCCACCTGGGAGATTTCTTGGAAGACCAGACCGCTCTTGCGCCAGCCGAAGCTGCAAGTCATCAGTTGCTCAAAGAGCAGGTTGAAGATGTGCTGGATAGCCTGACGGAACGCGAACGTAAAGTGTTACAACTGCGTTTCGGTCTGGACGATGGGCGTAGCCGTACTCTGGAAGAAGTAGGAAAAGAGTTTCATGTGACACGTGAGCGTATTCGTCAGATTGAAGCAAAAGCGCTCCGTAAGTTGCGCCATCCCAGTCGTAGCCGCAAATTGAAAGATTATCTCGATTAGTCGAAAGTTATGCACATTTTGTGTGTATAACTTTTGCGAAATGTGTATAACTCATGTCTCCGAGTGTATCCTTGCTGTGGATACACTCTTTTTTTGCCCATGGATTTTCGTCAGGGCAGTATTTCAGAACAGGCTATCCATGATGTTTGGTAGGATATTTCTTATGCGATTCCACGATGGACAAATAGTGATAGAACAAGAATTTTACACGGGCAATGTGGATAATGTGGATAAGTTATCCACATATATCGCCTTGTATTATTGTTGGTAAGTGCATAGATTGGTGCTATTTGCTGTTTCTCATACTCATCATTGATAGCAACAATCATTTTTACCCCTTCAGGAATGTCGGCATTTTCGTTTCAACCTCAGCAAAGAGAAAATAGGAAGGCCATAAAATGGATGAGAATGGCTCTGCCTATTGAGAAAGGAGGATTTATACCACATGGAAAAATGAAGGGCATTCCTGGCCATTACAGACAGAATTTGTTGGAAGAGAGGGGAAACGGTTTCATGTTAAAATATATGGTGCTTGAAAAATATTATGCGTATCGTGAAGTGTATTAACCATGTAGATATTGTTTTTTCTATGTGAATTGAAATATATTTATTCACTTGCTTGATTGATAAAAACAATATCTACATGTATTATGAACTATTTTCTACTAAAATTGATCATACTGAAAATAGTGGAAGTCAATATCTACGCTGTTTTTGCTTCCGCGGCTTTACGGACAAGCTCCACAAATTCAGGCAGCAGACTTGCACCACCTACCAGAACACCATCAATATCATCGTGAAGCATGAAATCACCAATATTTTTAGTAGTAACGCTTCCGCCATAAAGAATTCTTATAGTATCACCTGCTGCCTTACCATACATTTCACTGTATGATTGGCGTATTGAATGAATGACTTTCTGCGCCCCTTGAGTTGTTGCTGCTTTACCAGTGCCAATAGCCCAGATTGGTTCGTAAGCAATGACGATCTGACTCGCCTGTTGTTCACTTAAATGTGCCAGACTTTGCTGTATCTGCGTGTGAATAACCTTTTCAGTTTGTCCAGCTTCATATTGTTCCAGATTTTCACCGATACAGACAATTGGGCGTAAATTGTATCTCAGAGCAGCCAGCAATTTTTTGTTGACGATCTCATCAGTTTCGCCAAAATAACTGCGGCGTTCAGAATGGCCTAGAATCACAGTTGTGCATAGTTCTTTGACCATACCAGGAGCAGTTTCGCCAGTGAATGCTCCTTTTTCCTCATAGTACATATTTTGCGTACCTAGCTCGACACCCTGCGTTGGAAGCGCGTCCATAACTTCTCGTACTGCTAAAAGCGAGATGGTTGGCGGGCACAGAATGCAGAGCAGGTTA
This sequence comes from Dictyobacter sp., assembly GCA_035493535.1. Lineage (GTDB taxonomy): Bacteria > Chloroflexota > Ktedonobacteria > Ktedonobacterales > Ktedonobacteraceae > Dictyobacter. Next base: position 13,542 of record DATJIE010000011.1, on the reverse strand, counting down.
GAATGAGCACGTACGATAGTGCCGATGCCAGGTAGAATTTCAGTTGTGAAGCTAGAGGCTTGTTGAGGACCATAATTCATTTTCCAGTTTGCCGCAACGATTGCGGTACGTGACGTTGCCATACAATGCTCCTTTATGAAAGGCGATCATTCTATTGAGATTATCGATCGCATGCTAAGAGAGTGAGCGCAAGGTCTGATAAGTGACAAAGGGCGACCAACCGTGGTCGCCCCTTCCGTTTATATGATAATAGAATTTATGGCTGCATGTCTACCTCATGTTTGAATGTTTTTCCTTTTTCAGGCATCTTCCAGAGCGGCGACACCTGGTAATGTGCAACCTTCCAGAAATTCCAGAGATGCTCCGCCACCAGTTGAGACATGCGACATCTGATCAGCCGCCTGCGCCTTTTCAACAGCCGCTGCGGAGTCACCACCACCAATGATTGTTATTGTTCCTACTTTGGTACGTGCCCCCAGCAACTCTATGACCGATGTCGTACCATGCGCGAAGGCAGGAAACTCCGCAACACCCAGTGTACCATTCCAGACAATTGTTTGAGCCTGTGAGAGTGCTTGCGCGAATTGTTTAACAGTAGCAGGACCGATATCGAGAATGCGCCAGCCAGATGGGACGTTTTGGGCCGCGACTACTTTATGTTCCGCATCAGCTGCGAAACGATCTGCAATGACAACGTCCGCTGGGAGGATAAATGATTTCTGCGATTTTTGGGCTTGCGCGATCAGATCGCGAGCAGTATCCAGACGTGTCGGTTCATAGAGAGAATCGCCAATTTCATATCCCTGGGCTTTGAGGAATGTATTTGCCATCCCTCCACCAATCAGGATAGAGTCAGCAATTGTCAACAGACGTTCCAGTACCGCTATTTTGTCTGAAACCTTCGCGCCACCAACGAGTGCTACAAATGGGCGGCGAGGGTTTTCAAGTGCGCCACCTAAGAAGTTGATTTCCTTCTCCATCAGGAAGCCCGAAAAGCCAGGAAGATAGTGGGTGACACCTTCCGTGGAGGCATGAGCGCGATGTGCTGTACCAAAAGCGTCATTTACATAGAGTTCGCCAAGAGACGCGAGCTGACGTGCGAACTCTGGATCATTCTGCTCTTCCTCTTTGTGGAAGCGCAGATTTTCTAGCAACAGGACTTGTCCTGGTTTGAGGGCATGGGCTTTCGCTTCTGCCTCCTTACCAACCGCATCTGTAGTAGTTATCACTGGACGCTGTAAAAGATTGCTCAGGCGTTCAGCCAGGGGCTTCAGACGCAAGTTCTCAACAACCTGGCCTTTAGGACGGCCCAGGTGAGACATAAGGATCACTGCCGCATTTTGCTGTAGTAGATATTTAATTGTGGGAAGTGCGGCGACAATACGGGTATCATCCGTAATATTTTGCTGGTCATCAAGTGGGACGTTAAAATCGACGCGAACCAGCACTCGCTTAGCGGCTACCTGAATATCGCGCACTGTCTTTTTATTCATATTGTTCCCCTGATATGGAGTAATCTAGTTTTGAGTTGTGATACGTGATTGATGGTACTCATAAACACATCTAAAGGACCAGGAGTATGAAAAGAATGGCGTATGCTACATTTGTAACTTACGCCATTCCGTGAGAAGCAATCGTCACTGCCGCGCACTTGCGGCTTGCTGTACGCCATGAAGAGAACTATACAGTCTATCAGGCGACTCCACGCAGACGATTGAATGGCATGCTATTCAAAGCCTTTTTGAGCGACGAAGTGTGCCAGATCTGCGACGCGGCTGGAGTAGCCCCATTCATTGTCATACCAGGCAATAACTTTGATCATATTGCCACCAAGGACCATCGTAGACAGACTATCAACAATGGAGGAATGAGAGTCACCTCGGAAATCGGAAGAAACAAGGGGTTCGTCAGTAATATCGAGGATGCCATTGAGACTGCCAGCTGCCGCCGCTTTGAATGCCTCATTGACCGCTTCAACCGATGCTTCTTTGCGTGTAGTGATCACAAAGTCAACAACGGAGACGGTCACCGTAGGAACACGCAGAGACATACCATCAAAGCGTCCCTTGAGTTCAGGAATAACCAGAGCCAGGGCGCGAGCGGCACCTGTAGAAGTTGGGATAATGTTGGCAGCCGCAGCACGAGCACGGCGAAGATCAGGATGGACCTGATCCTGAATTCGCTGATCGTTGGTATAAGAGTGGATCGTATTCATCAGACCGCGTTCAATGCCGAATGTTTCATTGAGAACTTTTGCGGTAGGTGCGAGACAGTTGGTTGTACAGGATGCATTAGAAATAATGTTATGCTTCGCAGGATCATACATCTGCTCATTGACACCCAGTACCAGTGTCACATCCTCATTTTTCGCAGGAGCAGAGATAATAACTTTTTTGGCACCACCAGCTATATGTGCAGAGGCTTTATGGGCATCAGTGAAAAAACCAGTTGACTCAATAACCAGATCGACACCAAGATCGCCCCAGGGAATCTGAGCAGGATCACGCTGGGCAATAATTTTGATGCTCTGACCATTGACGATCAAAGAATCTTCGGTTGCTTCAACTTTACCTGGAAAACGCCCATATGTGGAGTCATACTTCAAAAGGTGTGCATTGGTATTTGTATCGGTGAGATCATTGATAGCAACGATTTCAAGATCTCCGGAATGACGCTCAATCATTGCTTTGAGAGATTGACGCCCGATGCGCCCAAAACCATTGATACCTACGCGGGTTGCCATGTTGTTTTCTCCTTATTTAAGTGTTGTAACCCTGTGTACAATTACCCGTGTGAGTGGGAGTATTCCCTACTCTTTTATGATACTTCATCTCGGTACCTCTGATATATCAGCATGTGAAGCCGATCTCACACATTCATCACAATCGTTTGCATAATTGCAACATCGGTGTTGCAGTGATGATATATCGCTAAATGGGTGTGACGCAATCTCTGTGCAGAGATTGTGCGTATAATTCGCCTTTGAAGCAGGTTCGGTGATGTTATTTTTCCTGTACAATGTCCGTCAATCAACGAAACCTTATGAATGGCTATTCATTACCATTATTCCCCACTCTTACAAGGGTATCACTAGATTACAAAACTAGCAATACGTTCGGTTAAGAGTTTAGTGGATAAGTATTATGGAAGTGTTTCCCTCTCTATGTGTAAAACAACTATAGTACATTTTTTCATTTTCAGGCATTAATCTCCTGAATGAAATATATAATCATGTAGTTTTTGTGATAGATAATCATGGATATATGTTCATATAGGAATGCTCAATGATAATAATTCAAAATCATTGTCGTTTTTTCTTTTTCTGTGAGTATCAGATATACTGTTTCACGTGAAACATTCCTCAGAAAGGATTTAGATATATGTTTGCAGAGAAGACTGTGGTCATTACAGGAGCCGGGCGTAGTATTGGACGTAGACTTGCGCTGGGTTTTGCGGCTGAGGGGGCGACCGTACTGGTTCACTATGCGGCCTCAAGTAAAGGGGCGGAAGAGGTTGTTGCGCAAATTAAGGCACAGGGTGGCAAGGCCATCATGATGCAAGCGGATTTAAGTGTGCCGGAAGAAGCTATGCGTCTGGTCCATGATGCCTACGCGACCCTGGGACCGATTGACGTTTGGATTAATAATGCCGGTGCCAGCGCGAATACCATAGAGATCCAGGGCATGAGTGAGGTTGAGGTATTTGAGCGTATTGTCCATGTAGATATTATGGGTACATGGCGTTGCTGTCGTGAGGTCGAGCCATATATGCGGGAGGGGGGGGCTATTCTGACAACTGGCTGGGATCGGGCTTTGGATGGTGCTCCTGGTTTACCTAATCAGATGTATGCGATCAGTAAAGGTGCGATTATGTCTCTGACGCGCTGTCTGGCAACCGAATTTGCGCCAAAGATACGGGTGAATTGCATTGCACCAGGGCGTATTGAAAATGAGTGGTTTCAATCGTTATCATCGACCAGTCGTGAGCATGCCATACAGAATATTCCGATGCGGCGCTGGGGAACGGCTGATGATATTCTTAATGCTGCGCTTTTTCTCGCGTCACCTGCGACCTCTTTTATTACAGGTCAAACGATCCTTGTAAATGGTGGAGAGATTATGCGTTAGCCCAGGTATGAAGTATGTTTCACGTGAAACATACTTCATACCTGTTTGCATGGTGGGTAGAGGATCATTTATACCTCTTGATTGATATAGGTATATATTTTGCGTAGGCAGAATTTATTATTATTCTCGTTACGAAAAAATTTTTGCTCTCCTAACTAATACGTATCAAAAAAATACTTCTTTTTAATATTGAACACTCTCTCTTGCTTTTAGTATACTATGTTCCGCCTTTAAATTTTGCTTCTTCATCATTATCGTGATCAGATGTATATGATATGTATAGGAATTTGATCATGTAATGATTGATGAATATTGTAAAATTTGTTATCTTCAATAGTGTATAGTTTTTCTTTTTATATGAAATAATCTGCATGCATGGGTGATAGGGGGGATTGTAAGGATGAGTGCATCGTTTGTCACTGTTTCTGAGGCTACTGCAAATGTACCAAATAGCACAATTGAAGTAGTTGGTGGGGAATTAATCCAGGTCCTTAGAATGCTTAAGGATGTTATACAGCAATTTCTGGTAGAGCGTGAGAATACACAGGCTGCGGTACTGCAACAGGGAGTTGCTATAGCGGAAAATCTCTTAGCAAGGCAGGCTGACGTTAATCACTCGGTTCTGAATGCTATTGCTGCATTAGCTGATCAAAAGCAGTCGGGATCCGTTTCATATGAGGCAGATACTCGTTGTAGTCAAGCGAATATCCCAGATTCGAGTCCTGAGTCTCAAACTGGATATGCTCACGTTGAGGCAGAATTTACGAATGAGCAGCCAGTTCAAGTTGAATATGGGCAGGATCTTTATTCAACCAGTGCTGGTAAGCAGGCAGATCAATATATGTATGATAGCCAGGGGAATGAGGTACCACAGCAAGGCAAATCGGATCGTCTCCATTATCAGCCGAATCCAGTCAAAAGAGAAAAGCTGACAAATTGGGTGGTGCGCAAGCGTCGGGCGAATGCACATAAAGACGATGAACCAGTTTCTTCAAGGGAGAATACAACATATATTAATCCAGATCATTATGAAGGCTGGAATAATCCTGGCACCTATCAAGCAGATGCTATGGCACGTAATCCGCTCTACGGACAGGAGGAACAACCTCACGAGCCAAGGTATACGAATCGTGCCAAAGAAGCGTTGAACAGTTCAGGATTGCCCATGCATACTCAGGTCGCTGTGTATACAACCGCCAAAGAGTTTAATGATTATGATATTAACTCCTCATGTATATATATTGCTCAGATGTTTTCCAATTTTGTTCGTGATAGTAAAAAGCCAGATGGTTCTTCTTATTTTCCCAATCCTGATAAATATTTTTCGCAGTTAATCAGTGTTGCCAGAAAGCATGTGCGTCGTATTCCATTTCATGATCAGGACGTTGATCGTCGAAACAATCGTATGTTGACTTTTATCGAGGTGTTGGATCAGGAAGTGAAATCATGTCTTTCCTCGCTGGGAACATCTGGTAATGGAGAAGGAGTCGTCTACGAGCAGCCTCAACGAGCCAGAGCGCAGAAGTTGGCACATGGACATTCTCGACAAAGAACAGGACGGCGGAGGCAGGAACATGCTCAACCTGCGGGAGAGCAGGCAAGCTACGAGCAACCCCAACAAGCAAACTCAGGTCAGGTAAGATACGAGCAGCCGCAATATAGGGAAGAGCAGGTAGCGTATGAGCAACCTCGACAGCAGCAAGCAGGATCGCCACGATATAAACAGCCGCAATATAGAGAAGAGCAGACTGAATACGAGCAACCTCGTCGTCAAGCAGTGCAGGCTGGATATGAACAGGCTGAATACGAGCAATCCCGACAGCCGCAATCCGGGTCGTCACGATATGAGTACCCACAACAAACCAGGGTAAACCAGTCTGGGTATCAGAGGTCCCAGCAAAGAACAGAACAGCCAGTATATGAACAGCCTCAATATAGAGAAGAGCAGGTAGCGTATGAGCAGCCTCGCCATCAAGCAATGCAGGCTGGATATGAGCAACCTCGCCGTCAAACCGTGCAGGCTGGATATGAACGTTCTCAGTCTAGAGTAGACAACGAAAGTTATCAACATCTAAAACAGAAGGAAGCGGATTTAATAGAGGAGCTTGAATCACTCAGGAGAGGAATGTATCCTGATGTAACGCCAGAACGAATGGTTGCTGAATTGGCACGTTCTGGAAAAAGATTTACGAAGACTGAGTTAGACGAACTTTTGGATGAGACTGCATCTGAGGAACTCTTCGACGAAGCAATGGAGATTGTTTGTACTTTATGGATACAGGACGTTAACAAAGAATTGGATGAAGTCCGTGCCGCGATGATCGCCTGATAGCTATGAAAAATCTGGTGACAGAACATTCTCAGTTTATTATAGTAATGTTTCATGTGAAACATTCCGAGGGAATTTTTACGATAAGGTTAAATGAATACTCTGAAAAGGCACATTTGCTCTCTATGATGTTTCACGTGAAACATCGCAAACAAGCTCTTTACTAGTTGTAGCATAATTACTCTTTCGCGTGTTGGTGTACTCTAAGAGCAAGCCTGTCACTTCTGTAAAAGGGCGGCGTAATATTGTATGCGCCTCAACTGTCTCCACTTGCTGTACTGTGTCGAATTTGTTACACTGTGGTGAGGAGTAAGGCGAATAGAGTAAAATGAGGTGTATACATGCGAGCCGTTGATGATAGTAGCTATAAGTATGCTGCTGTCATGCGTATCCTCCAGGCGTGGAAGTATTTGCCAGAAAGTGATGTGACTCATATGTTGCATGACTACTTTCTTACTACGGATGATTATCGTGAGATGGAGGATCAAGGCTTACTTACCATGTCGTTCACGGGGGATGAATATATGATTGCCCCTACTTTGTTAGGTCGTCTCTGGTTAGAGCAATACGAAACAGGAGAACAGAATCATGGCACATCAATTTGATGATGAAGTGTTGCCGTTCAAAACAATTGGTACCAATGATGCGCAGAGTATGATTGAGGCTGGCGCACACGTTATCGACGTTCGCCGTCCCGACGAGTGGAATTATGGTCATATCGCTGGCGCGGAACTGGTGACAATTGAGGGCATTTATGGCTTTGGGAAAGCCCTTCAGGACTTGAATTTGCCAGCAGATGAGGATGTAATTTTTGTTTGCGCTTCAGGCCAGCGTAGTTCAGTTGCGTCTGAAATCGCTTTACTGGTTGGTTTGAAAAAGGTTTACAACCTGGCAAATGGAATGCATGGTTGGGTCCAACGTGGATATCCCATTGAGCGGTAGACTCGCCAGTGAAATCCTGTGAATATTCATCATATATTTCCAGGTCGTATTGGTAGTGGAACGTCCTGTTCCAATTACTTTGGGAAGGGCTAACCAGCGCTGTCAATATATTACTATTTTGATTAAACCAATTCACAATGAAATAGGAGACATCGGCATGCCTTTACTGGAAGGAAAAAAAGCGTTTATTTTCGGTGTAGCAAATCATCGCTCTATTGCCTGGGCTATTGCTCAAGCATTAGCCGGTGAGGGTGCTCAATTGGTGCTGGCGTATCAAGATCGTATGGAGAAGTATGTGCGCGATCTAGCAGAGAAAATTCCTGGTACGCAAGTTGTTCCTTGTGATGTTCAGGACGACGCACAACTGGATGCTGCGTTTGCGCAGGCAGGGGAGATCTTCGGGGGACAAATGGATATTCTTGTCCATTGCGTTGCGTTCGCTCCGGCCAGTGAATTAGAAAATCCATTTGTAGAAACGACCCGTGCTGGTTTTCATACTGCACTGGATATCAGCGCATATTCTTTGACCGCGATGTCACGTCGTGCGAAGCCATTGATGGAGAAAAATGGTGGTAGCATAATTGCTTTGACCTATATGGCAAGTGAACGTGTGATGCCTAAGTATAATGTGATGGCAGTGGCAAAAGCTGCGCTTGAGTGTAGTGTACGTTATCTTGCGTTTGAGTTGGGTGAGCATAATATCCGTGTCAATGCTATTTCGGCTGGCCCTTTGAATACTCTGGCTGCGCGAGGTATTTCTGGTTTTACTGACTTCCGCAATTCGCAGGCTCAGGTGGCTCCTCTTCGTCGTAATATTGAGCAGTCTGAAGTTGGTGATACGGCTCTATTCTTGAGCAGTAATCTCTCGCGTGCGATTACTGGCGAGATTATGTTTGTTGATGCTGGCTATAACATTATGGGCGTCTAGTAAATTGTTTTATGTAACAGCTTTGTCTGTATATAAAATATACAGGGCAAGTAGGGTGATACTCCGTAATTCGCCTGGTTTGCTGCTCTAGAGAGTAATCTTTATTATGAAGATGATTCCATTCTGTTTTCAGCAATTTTTTATGGGAGGCACTCCATCTGGAGTGCCTTTTTGATTAGAATGTTTCACGTGAAACATTCACCAATGGGTGTGACCTGATTGGAGTGTTTCACGTGAAACGTCCTGCTGATTTTATGCTTCTGATGTTGATGGTGGCGCTGGTTCACCACAGATGCTACAGAAACGAGCGTTAGGACGATTCAGATGCCCACAGGGCCAGGCACGTATGCTTCCAGTGTTCCCGGTCTGGTCAGGGAACTGACCTGCTATGCTGATAATTGGAGGTGTATTGTTTGTTTTTTGTGTACCATTGACAATGACATTTTCTGCTGCCTTACGCTTGCCTGTGGAGGGTTTCTTCTTCTGGCGTAATGCGACCGCAAACAGCAGACTGGCTAATATAACAACGACTACCAGAGAGATGATAGTTAAAACAATGGCAGGCCATGCTACTGGCATTTTTGACGTAGGTGTGTTCCGAGTTGTATCGCTGGTTGTTGATGTGTTATTGTTCTGCGATTGTTGCGTATCGCCTGACTGGGTCTGAGCATAGTTACGATATTGCGCCACAGCCTGAAATGTTGGGTAGCTGGTCATCAGTTGCCCGAATTCTTGCTGCGCTGATGTCCAATGACCCGGCTTAGATGCAGCATAATCGTTGAATGCCTGGGACCACAATTGTTGCTGTTTTCCTGGGGCCGTATTAATATGCAGGCTTGTGATCATGCTCTGTGCGCTCTGGCTGGCCTGCAAAAAACTGGTTCCATTCAGACCGCTGGAACTGGTGATGCCAAAACTGACGATACCTACAATATCTCCCTGGCTATCAAGCGCAGGTCCACCACTGTCTCCTTGCTCGACATTTCCACTAACCTGGATTAATGGTGCCCCATTCGCGTTTGTCTTTAATGAACTGACATAGATTTGATTTATAGATGAAGTAAGTAGATCATTGGGTTGTTGACTTACATCTGCGTTTCCAGGGAAACCAATAATAGTGAGTTGATCCTGATCATGAACGTTTGCAGAATTTCCTATCGGTACACGTAATGTGTCTGTCAATGGTACATGGATAATCGCTGTATCTTGTTGATCAGGAGGGCTTGCTTTTTCTATCCGATCAATGTGCAGTATCATTTGTGATGGCAGCGAGCTGAAATTTGGCGCGTTTATCTGATCGGTGTAGTCAGTGCTAAGATAAGCATCACTGGTCGGTTTGCCGTAGATTGGAGTCGATGCAAGTTGTCCACTGGTGAGTTGTTGAATGACATCGTTCTGGTTTACCTGTCCATTGCTGGCTAAGCTATGTGTGTTCATGTAGTCGGCAATGTCTTGCGCGGCCAGACTGTAGAGTCCGGAGCTTAATTCCTGATTTTGTGGTGGTTGGACAACATGGTCGGCTGTTAAAATATCTCCCTGACTGCTGATGAATGCGCCAGTGCCTGATAAGGTTAATGGATAACCTTCCGCACTTTGTTGTGGAAAAGTAACATCCACTTTGGATGGAAAATGTACCGTCAATTGACTATTGAGTATAGTAATAATACGCACAATAGCTGGTCGAGCAAGATCAACTCCCTCAACAGCCGCATCTGCCACATTTCCTCCAGGTTGGCTGGCGGCATATGCAGCCTGGTGAGGTAGTACCATCCACAACAGAATTATAAGAATGAATAGCGCTTGTGCCTTTCGTAAATGATGAGATAAAATTGTTGTTTTTTGCATGTTATATATCTCGTCTCTCCATAGAGATAGGGATGTATGATGTGTTTGTTTTCGCTTCTACACTCAATACGTCTTTCTATGAAGCGGGTTACAAGATTAAATCTCTTGTTGTTGCCATTCATGTTCAAGTAATCCATATAGCTTCAGATCAACATAGTGATCATAGAGCCATTCAGCCTGACGTATAGTGCCTTCATATGTAAAGCCAAGTCGTAATGGTATTGCACAGCTACGTGTGTTCTGGGTCGCGCAACGAATCTCAACCTTATTGAGTTGAAGCGTGTTAAAAGCATATTGAATGATGCTGCGACAGGCACGGGTCATAATCCCTTTTCCCTGGAACGCTTCTCCTTGCCAGTATCCAATCTCAACTTTTCTATTCATCCAATCAATAAGATGATAACCAATAGTTCCAGCAATAGTTCCCTGATACCAGATACTGAAACTATAACTTTTATGTTCTGTACTTTGTTGTTGCACTGTACGAATAAATGCTCGCTCATCCTCTACTGATTGGGTATAGTCAATCCAGGGTAACCATGTACGTAAAGAGCTGCGTCCTTCTTCTATAAGTTGAAATAATTCTGGAGCGTCACGTTCTACCAATGGGTGTAACTCCACTTCGTTATCAATCAAGATACGTGCGGGAGGTTTCATGACCAGGTCCTTCTTTCTTTAACATGTATGACGTTATATTCCTTTGTCCATTATTCATTTGAGATGGTGGAGATACTGGAACCAGATGATTGCGATAGTGATATGACATTTCTTAAGCTTATGGTACCACGTTTTTTATCTTCTGAAGTATTGGAAAATGATATATCAAACACGAATATTGGACGTTGGTCAGGTATCTGGTTCTATACAAAGAACGTTGAATATTATCATTTATAGCAATTTATTTATTAATAGATATTTTGGGTGGTCTGATAGGGGGAGATCAGCGGAAATTCATTTTAGTGAATAGCGGTATGAATGGAAAAAGTGTAGAAATAGAAGAGACCTGACAGAACGTCCTTATTCTGCCAGGCCCTTTTCAGATCGTTCAATTGTTTCATGTGTCCAGGTGTTTACCTGTGGTCATGAAATCATTGTCTGGTATTAGAATGCTGCAGTGCCGTTTGGTGTACCAAGACCTGTTGGACCATCATAGCCTGTTTTTGCCGTACACAGGTAACTGCTACCACAACTTCCGTTACTCCCGCTTGTGACATCGTAAAGATTACTGGTGTGGCTGTAGAGCGATTGTGCTGCATTCACGCTGCTAGCATTGCCTGCTAATGCATAGACGCTAGCAATGATTGGAGAGGAAACACTGGTGCCGCCAAAGACTAACCAACCACTGACACCATAGGTATCATAGACTGATACGCCAGTGTTGGGGTCGGCAACTGCGGATACATCGGCAACTGTACGTTTGCTACAACCGCTGTCTGTTTGCCAGGTTGGTTTGCTGATATATGAGCTACAACCGCTACCTGCATCACTCCACGCTGTTTCGGTCCAGCCTCTGGTGCTGCTGCTGGTTTTGAGTGAAGTGCCACCAACTGATACAACTGTGTTGTATGCTGCTGGAACCTCTACTCCATAACCGTCATCTCCAGAGCTTGCTGTAATGATATGGCCTGAGTGATTATAGTACGAAGCATAGCTGGTTTCCGCGCTAGATTCGCTTCCGCCATAACTATTGCTAACGGTATTTGCACCCAGCGAAACGGCTGTATTGACTGCGGTACCGAGGCTAGCAAAGGAGGTACTTGAAGCTTCAACCAGCAAGATATGACAGTTAGGACAGATCGCACTGACCATATCAAGGTCTAAGGAAATCTCTTCAGACCAGCCTGCATCGCTGCTTGGATAGCTTGTACCTCCTGTTTGGTTAACCTTTTTAAAACAGCCATTTGCGGTTGTACAGGCCGGCAAACCAAATTGTGAGCGATATACAGCTAAATCCGTTTCTGCATTAGGGTCGTTGTAGGCGTCAACAATTGCTACAGTTTGTCCTGATCCTGCAGTAGATGACGGGAGATTATAGGCAGACTGCAGGTTACTAGGATTAAGTCCTGAAGGACTGCTAGCAAGTGGACTCAAGCTGTTCGTCAGACTGGTGCTAGCACCAGTCTGAGTGAGCTGAATGGCATCACAGTGTGCGTATCCAACTGCGGTTGCGCTACAAACATTGTGCCAGGATAGGTGGGATTGGGGTTGGGATGCGCTCTGTGCCATCACAGTTGTTGCGGTGCCTAAGATGAGAAGTGGCATCAAGGCAACAGAGAACAGTGCGGTGATCAGTCGTCTCAAAACTTTGGCTTCCTTTCCATCGATACGACGTGCTCTACATCATGTTAAAGCAAGGGAAAACCTGACAATGCCGCATGAGATATCCATGCATGGGTATCGCCAGGCACTTTGTGATACAGAAAATAGTCGTCGCACCAGACGATTGAACGGATTTCTGAAACATTGGTCGAAGAACTGTTGTTACCAATACACATTTCCCCCATGTGTATTGATTGGTGAGTATCAAACAATGCTTAATTTGACAATCGCATGATTATTGCCCTTAGCAGTGAATACTCTTAATATATAAGTATAAATATTTATATCGTAATGTCAATATATACCTTGTTGTACCTTGTTTTTTGTTTTTGTTTTTTTGATAGTTTACTGGTATTGTTTTGGCCCTGGAAGGGGGCTCATATGATGATTTATGATAGTTTCATTTGAATAGATGGGGATGTCTGATTCACCTGAAGGTACTTGACAAATGGATTCTGCTATGACATAATCATCGGGCTGTCACGAAAAGGGCATTACATATCGAATAGGTATTTGCTCCTGATCGTACCGCATTTCTGTTCTTGTATGAGTGAGTCTTTAACTTTGTAATGAGTTAAAATATCCCTCTGAAAACGAATTTTCCGGTTTTGAAAAAAGTCGAAAAAGTGCTTGACAAAGCGCAACGGATGTGCGATACTACAGCCACGATGAACGAGCGAACGAAACACACGAAACGCTCGGACATTATGAAAGAACCTTGACAACTGAAGAGTGGAAAGCAGTACAGTGATAAGGTTGTGAGAGTACACCTTGTTCCTGTCAACTTGAGTGCCTCTTTCATGAGAGTGAGAGAGGACTGCGAAAAAGCCAGGTAGTAATCTACTTGACTGGATCGAACAACGATGCATTTTTACAGACTTCTGATGGGAGTTTGTGAGATATATTCAATAGAAACATTGGATGGCGAGTTTGATCCTGGCTCAGGATAAACGCTGGCGGCGTGCCTAACACATGCAAGTCGAACGCCCTTCTTTCGGGAAGGGAGTGGCGGACGGGTGAGGAACACGTGGGTTATCTACCCTTAAGTGAGG
>DATJIE010000010.1:0-17568 GCA_035493535.1 Dictyobacter sp. | reverse complement strand
GTATAGGTGAGCTTGTATGGTCCAATACGGATAATGTCGCCCTGCTCAAGTGTGCGATTGGAAACGCGCTGTGCGTTTACATAGCTATGGTTTGTGCTCCCCAGATCAATCAGTCGATAACCACCTCTGTTCTGTTCCAGGCGAGCATGGTGCCCGGAGATCTGTGGGTGATTAAGCACAACCATATTATCAGGCGCACGACCAATGGTGATGACAGGTGCTCCAAGTTGGATTGATTGGATTTCAGGTATGGCGTCCTGTACTCGACCGCTCCCGTCATTGTAGGCTAACGTCACAAAGGTGCCGTTGCTATCACTGATACGGAAAATATCGCCACGAGTCAGCACGCGACGAAATGGCTCATTTCCGAGTATGCGTTGACCCTGAAATGTGATGCCATTGACGGTATGCCCACGTTTAGGATTCGGATGGATAAGGACTAGTTGATTGCCTTCACGGATGATCTGTGCATGAAAACTTGAAACGGTAGGGCGATTGATGACAATGGCGTTAGATGGATTACGACCGATATCGAAAACAGTTTGCGCGGGATCAAACATGTATTTCTGTGTCTCATGATCCGTATTTGTGCTGATCTCAATTGATGGGACACTGGGACCAGTAGATCCTTCGATTGAAGTTGAGGTTATCGTTCGATCTACTGGTGGCGCAGGCATAGGCTGATTGCCCGGAAAGGACAGGCGTTCGGGATAAGGGTTAGCCTGTGGTATGGGTTGATTGCCCGGAAACGAAACTTGTTGTGCGGGATAAGGATTAGCCTGCTGTTGCTGGATGGGTTGATTGCCCGGAAAGGATGGGCGTTCAGGATAAGGATTGGGACTTGCTGGCGGTGATAGTGGACTGACAGGTGAGGGATAGCCCGGCGCCTGTGGCATCACGATAGAAAAAACAAATGTAACTCCCTGCCCCAAACCAATCGTATCGCCATCGTGTAATAGTGATTGGTGAGTAGGAAGCTGATTGACTGCGAGATTATTCTGTTCCGCCAGTAATTGAATCGACCACGCCTGCCCATTCCAGGTAATCTGGGCATGGTGTCGGGATACAGAAGGGTCTGAAATAATAATATCGTTCTCTGGTCCACGTCCCAGTCTGGTAACTGGTTTGGTGATCTGGAAGGTTTTACCAGCCATCAGACCTGTTACAAAGTGTAGCGAACCAGAGATGGAGGATTCATTTACAACATCCATGATAAACGGTCGTAGTTGCACCCGAGAGATGGCTTGAATACTACGACCCTCCTTTCTCTGTCAAAATGTGTATGTTGCGTTTATGAGAAGCAAGTATAATGCAATTTATTGTGTTTATTGGTGAATGTGTCCCGTTTTGATTGCTGTGTGGATTTATTATCCCTGCACCACCTTGATGTAAATGGCAGTACCATCTACATTTAAATCCTTCTCACAATGCATACAATAAGGTAAACGTAAATACCGTACACCTTTAAAATATAAGTTATTTTGTGGTGGTTTGTATAGATGCAGCCGTATTTGGGCTTTACCATTGATTTATGATATTTGACAGTGATAGTTTATACTCATCTGCTATAAAGATCAATTTTCTTATTCTTATCTTATCAATGTGTGGTCAGGCTCCAGAATATATAAAATTAAAAAACTGCTTCTTTCATTTTTTTTAGTCGGTATGATAGACTCTGTATATATTGATATTTCACAGATAAGTAGAATAATGAGGATGGTAAATAATGCATGTTGTTTCTGTCAATGTTGGTCAGCCGCGTGAGGTTGTCTGGCATGGAAAAACGGTTCAGACCAGTATTTTTAAGTCCCCTGTGGAGGGACGTAGCGCGGTTCGTGCCTGTCAGGTAGAGGGTGATCGTCAGAGTGACACGATTAATCATGGTGGACGATACCAATCCATTTATGTATATTCCGTGGAGCATTATCGCTATTGGCGTCCAATGCTTGCCGGCGTTGATCTGCATTGGGGACACTTTGGCGAGAATTTCACTATTGAAGGTTTACCAGACTCAGAGGTGCATATCGGTGATCGTTTTCGCATTGGGACAGCGGAAGTGGTAGTGACGCGTCCGCGCAATCCCTGTTACAAACTGGGTATTCGCTTCGAGCGTGAAGATATGACGAAGTTGTTTTTACAGAGCGGACGGCTTGGCTACTACTTTGGCATTGAGCAGGAGGGTGAGGTTGCCGCTGGCGATCGCGTTGAGTTGCTTGAACGGGCATCTCAGAATATGACGGTTGCTGAGGTTAGTCATTTATTTTATGATGCCAGCGATCTTGCAGCCGTGCAACGTGCCAGTGAAACGTCCGCGTTAGCACCATCTGTGCGCGAGTATTTTCAACGAAAGCTAGAGAAGCGCACTGTTAACAATTGATTATTTATACTTTGTATAAGTAATACTTATACAGAGTATAACGTTTATTATATTGTTTTATCAATGGCCCATGAGTATACTATTGTTATATGATGTATAAAGGATATGAAACGCAAAAGGAGAAAAAATGGGCATTGTAAAATCGTATATAGACAGCTATATGTCAAAGCAATATTTTCGCCCATCTGGTCTGATCGGACGAAGGATTGGTGAGCTTATGATTCAGCAGCATGCGCCAGAGACGTGCTGGACGGTGGAACTCATCGCAGCGCGTCCGACCGATCATATTCTGGAATTAAGTTGTGGCGCGGGGAGAGGGCTGGAACTAATAGCAGCCAGCGTGACGGAGGGTCTGGTTGTGGGGTTGGATTTCTCGCGGACAATGGTGGCGTCATCTCGTCGTCGTAATGCGCAGGCGGTGCGAGCGGGCCGTGTTCGTGTCGTCTATGGGAAGATTGAGCAATTGCCATTTGCAGAGCAAAGCTTTGACAAAGTGTTTGGTATTCATTCACTCTATTTCTGGACTGGTCCATCATCTATTTTGCGTTCAATCTTGCAAGTGCTCAAAGCTGGTGGTACATTGACGTTGACCATTTTGCCGCGAGAATTATGGCCTGGTGAGGATTCAGAGCAATGTCGGATTTATGCTGGCGAGCAGGTGGTAGAGATGATGCTAGCGGCTGGTTTTTCCAGTGCCCATATAGATCGAGGACCAGAGCAGAAACAGTTTCGTGAGATTGCTGTTATAGGTGTGAAGTAGCAGTAGAAATAGATCTATTGTTGCTCCTTTGCGGGTCAGTCAGTGATACAATATCTCAGTAGATGTTCTGCATGAAGGTTCAAGTGGGAAGAGTGAAGGTGAGAGATAGCCAGAAGTGTGGATAGAGTAGGGTAATTTGTTTTGCAGGCATGAGTATTGTTTGATCATTTGCCTTTCAGTTGTGCAGGCTAGAGTCAGGGGAGCAAGCTATGTCAATAGATCATGATCAGGTTGAGGGTGGGATTCATCCTGAGCAGGTATCGCACATTCGTCAGCAACGAATGCCGTCCGAGAGAGCGTTCCAGGTAGCCTCGCTATTCTCTTTGCTGAAAGATCCTACGCGGTTGCAAATTATGGACGCTTTGCGTACCTCCTCGGCGGGAGAACTTTGTGTCTCTGACCTCGCGGCTGGCCTGGATCGCGATGAGACGACGATCTCACATCAGTTACGTATCTTGCGTGATCAGCGTGTGGTAGCAATGCGCAAAGTCGGACGGGTCGTCTATTATCGCTTGCTTGATCATCATATTCAGATGTTACTCGAAATGGCCCTGACTCATATTGCTGAAGATGTGTGATGTGTCAATCATGATTGAGAGCAGCAACATCGACATGATAGATGTAGACACGACCCCTATAACTCCCACAGGCAATAGAATTGCCATCAGGTGACCAGGCTATAGTTTCAATATAATCATCAGCGGGTATTTTTATTGTATAGAGTGGTTGGGGATGTGTGATGCTTCTGATATATAACTCATGATAGCCGGTGGCGAAATGCTGGCTATCAGGTGACCAGGCCAGACAGTTGGCATCCATATCGGTTGTGACGGATGAGCTATATCCCTGTATTTGTTCATTCCAGATTCTAATCAAACAGGAGCTCCTTGATGCGTCTATATTTATATATCCCCCGCACAGGATATATTTACCATCGGGTGACCAAGCCGCTGCTGTGACAGGGATTTTGCCACTATTTATGGATTGGCTAAAGGTTTTACCTGTCATAGCCTGCCAGAAGTTTACTGTTCCTATTTCATCTTCTGAGTTATCTGGACTACCTGTGGCGGAGATGATTTTATTGCCATCAGGTGACCATGTTAACGCCGTAACAAGTATTATTGGTTGGAGGGTATTTGTCTGTCGAGCGATTGTCTGCGTATAGGTTGTTTTTATTTTGCCGCTTTTCGTTTCGCGTACTGTAATCGGTCCTTTATAGGTTCCATAGACAAAGAAAGATCCCTCAGGAGAGAATGCAACGGACCCTATAGGTGCATCGAAGCGATAGAGCATACTGGTTGTAGTTAAATCTGTCTGCCAGACGGTTGCCGTCTTATAACTCTCATTTGTATTTACTGTAATGGCGTATCTCTCATCTACTTGAGATGTGGGTGACCAATCCTGTAGCGACAGTGTGTATTTGCCAGGTAATGATTGTATATGCTGATTTTGTTTCCCATCCCATGATGAGAAATTTCCTTCGACGTCGCCGATCATCAATCGCGTACTATCTTGCGACCAGTGCAGTTTGATGATTGGATATCCTGTAGGTCGGAGTGTTGTTACAAGTGAGATGGGGGAGCGATGGAGTGCATCCCATGTATAGATGCCAGCGCCAAAAGTGAGGGCGGCACCCGTGAAAATTCCTCCACGTATCAGGCTTCTCCGTGAGAAAACATAATTTTTTGTAGTTTGCCGCTGCCGTTGTGCCATGCCTGTGACCGGATAGACTGATGCAAGAGGGGGTGTTGGTGAGGGTTGAGGCACGTGAAAGATCTGTTTTTCCCCAAGTTGCGCAATCGATTGCAGTACCATCCGTACATCTTTGATGCTCTGTGGGCGTTTACTTGCCTCGCGTTCCACCATCTGTAGAATCAGGCTTTCCAGTTTTTGTAGTTTTTCGTCACTATACAGGTGTAGTGGCGCGAAGAAGAAAGGATTCTCCGAGGGATCATCTCCGGTGAGTAGATGATGCATGAGGGCACCCAGGCTATAGATATCGGATGCTGGTGTAGTCTGGGCCTTGCCATATTGTTCAGGGGCGGCATAGCCCGGTGAACCAAAGGGAATTGTATCTTTGGCCTGACCGGATTTATAGTGACGGGCGATGCCAAAGTCGATGATGTAGAGTCTTCCTGACGAGGTACGCATAATATTTTCTGGTTTGAGGTCACGGAAAATAATGGGTGGTTGCTGACGATGCAGATACTCAAGCACCGCGCAGAGTTGGAGCGCGATATCTACTACTCTGGACATAGGCAGAGGACGTTGATCGACTGGAAGTGTTTGCAGATAGTGGTCCAGCGTCTGTCCTGCAATAAAATCGGTCACCAGATACCAGTGTTCTTGATCCGTAAAGTGATCATGCAGGCGTGGAATATGTTCATTTTTTAATTTGGATAAGAGCATTATTTCACGATTGAAGGTATCGGTTGCCTCAATAATCTGCTGACTGGAGAGTCCTTGCAGGCTAATCTGTTTGATCGCTACTGGATGGTCGTAGTCGAGCAGATCTTCCCCTTTATAAACGATACTATATCCTCCACTACCAACCTGTGCCAGCAGGCGGTATCTTTCATGAATGATCCCAGTAGAGATGGCTGTGCTGCCCTGTTCGTCTTCAGATGCAGAAATAAGTAACGGTTGCTGGCAGAAGGAGCATGTTGCTTGTAGAGCATTATTTTCTTTTCCACAATTATTACAAAATACTGATGAATCAGACATAGAAATTTTCCCTCATTTTGTTGATATGCCTATAGACATTGTTCTGATACAAAAAGAAGATGCATAAGATATATACGTTATTTGTAACGTTTCTTCACTAAAATAGTAAGCTCATGATTTGTTTCTACGCATAGAGTACGATAGAAAATACATATTACTGACAGTTCTTTCATGAAAGTTTCTTATTATGTTGGAACATATGTATTGTTTTAAGCGACGGAATACCAGGAAAGTATATTTCAAAAAACAAATCTTTTAACTCTTGTGCAATAAATGATTTAATGGCATAATGGCTTATTGTTAGTGTTTCTACTTCAAGTTTGAAGAAATTATCCCATATATCGGTATCCTGTTACTTCGTAACCTGCTAAACAATTCGGATATAGATATATATTCGAGGAGGGAACCTATATGAGTAGTAATACTTCTGTATCTTCTGGTAGTGTGCCAAATCGTTGGATCATCGCTATTGCTGCTTTTTTTTTACAGGTTGCTTTAGGCTCAGTTTACGCCTGGAGTGTATTTTTGAAGCCTGTCACTGCATTATTTTATAATGTTCCAGCAACAGCGGTGACGAGTGGGCAGACCGCGAACATTGGTCTGAACTTTTCCATTACGCTTGCGGCCCTGGGCATTACCGCTGGCTTTGGTGGCTGGTTCAATAATCGTTTTGGTCCACGTATTGTTGCTACAGCGGGCGGTATTTTATATGGCATTGGCATTATCCTCGCTGGCCTTACAGCTTCTGATCACAGTGCTATCCTATTATTTTTGACCTATGGCGTGATTGGTGGTATCGGCATTGGTCTGGGGTATATTGTACCGCTGGCAATGTTGATCAAGTGGTTTCCTGATCGTCGTGGTTTTATTACAGGATTGGCGGTTGCTGGTTTTGGACTTGGGGCTCTGGTTATCGCGCAGACCGCACCTTCAATGCTGAAATCATTGGGTGTATCGACGACCTTTATCATCCTTGGTATTGTCTATCTGATCGTTGTTGTTGGAGCCGCGCAGACATTCCGTTCCGCTCCTGAAGGTTATGCGCCTGAAGGATGGACACCATCAACGACACAACAAGCTGTTCGTGCGAAACGAGATTTTGTGCTTGCGGAAGCGTTGAAAGATGGTAGATGGTATCTTCTCTGGTTGACACTGGCCTTGAATGTCACCGCTGGCGCGGCGTTGATCGCGGTTGCATCGCCGTTGGCGCAACAATTTACTGCTGTTAGCGCTGGAACTGCCGCGCTTATCGTCAGTCTGATTTCTCTTTTTAATGGTGCTGGTCGTCTGGTCTGGGCCTGGCTTTCAGACTTGATTGGGCGTCCATTTACATTCCTGGCTATCTATATAGTGGAAATTCTGGCCTTTCTATTTGCGGCGCAGATCCATGCTGGTGGATTTGGTTTACTCCTCATTCCGGCTGCATTGATTGGTCTGGGTTACGGCGGCGGTTTTGGTACGATGCCAGCGTTTACCGCTGACTTCTTCGGAGCCAAAAATTCGGGCACCATTTATGGTGTGATGCTCACAGCATGGGCCGCAGGTGGTATTGTCGGCCCGATCTTAATCGCGCATATGGCCTATCGTTCGGCGATGTACGTGCTCGCGGTGATCTTGCTCGTTAGCTGCATCTTCCCGATCCTTTCGTTGATCATCAGCCGTCGTGCTCTGAAGTCCGACGCGGATCAGGTCGAAGTCGTGGCTGGAGCCGTTGACTAGACGCAAGATAATCTTCCAATGTGAAGTAGAAATACACAACCTTCCACGATAACAAAGATCGTGGAAGGTTTTTTTGTGTGGGGATGTTGTTTGATAAATCTAAACGATGCTAAGGTGACAAGAAGCATTTTAACTGTATTCTCATCTTTTTCTGATTATAATTATATGTAAGTATTTCAAGAAGTGCCTGTTATGTAAGGAAGAGCTTTTCTGTGACATCAATGATGAAATGTGTAAGGAGTGCCCTGATGGATGTGCCAAAGATGACTATTGAGCGTACAAACACAAATAAGCCGTTTTTGGGAAAGAGCCAGCGCGTGTTACGCTGGGATAGATCGTTTACATTTCAAGGGCGAACGCTCTGGTATAATCGAGTGCCTTTTAACAATTGTGCTGAGCGTGTGGTAGAAGTGCCGTTGGCGTTCGATTTTCTGGCTCATTTGCCTGAGAAGGAACGTATTCTTGAGATTGGCAATGTATTGCAATATTATGAAAATGAGTTGAGTAATACGCTGGGTTTGCGCCATCGTCGCATTATTGATAAGTTTGAGGTCAGCGAGGGGGTGGAGAATGTGGATTTGATGGAACTTGATTCCAGCCAGAAATTTCAGGCGATTGTGTGTATTTCGACGGTTGAGCATGTAGGCCAGCATTGTACTCCTGATGGTTCCTTTGGGGAGCAGAAGCCTACGACAGACCTGGAAGGGCCATTGAAGGCTATCGCGAAAGTGTACGACCTACTGGAACCCGGAGGGCATGCCCTGATCACTGTTCCATTCGGGCAACTGATGGCTGGTGGCTGGTATGTGCAGTTTAGCAAGGATTATCTGGCCCTGCTGACTGCGAAATATGGTATCCCGACAGAGGCTCTTTCGGTCGGTTTTTTACGCTGTCTGGCACGTGAACGGGGCATGCAGAATCCACGCCAGCAATGGTTAGAAGTCACGGCGGATGAAGTGCAGTATGTTCGCTATAATGCGCTGCTTTCGGGCGCAAGAGCGATTGCTGTGATCAAATTAACCAGAAGTGATGCTCCTTTTACCCTGAATCTTTCTCAGCCTGATAGCCTTCTTCAATACAAACATCCGACGATAGCACGAACGCTGTTCTTTTTGTCGGGAAGTGTGCAACGTTTGCTTCATCTGTAGTACTGGATATGTTGAAATCCATAATTCCTTCCATTTATAGTGTTGGATACGTTATATCGTGTACTGGTTTTATCTGTAGTGCTGGCGCTGGATGCATCAAAATCCAGCGCTGATGAAGAAGCACTCAGGCTTCGATGATCTGGAATGTATGCTCCACGTTAGCGGCTTTACTGAGCATTGCATTCGCGCCACAATAGTTTTCTCGGTCGAGGTCGATAGCGCGTTGGATTGAAGCCGCTTGCAGGTTATGTCCGGTGAAGATATGCTCGACGGTGATATGAGTAAAGACCTGTGGATTGGTTTCAGCTCGTGTGCCGTTAACGCGCACTTCATAATTGGTGACGTCCTGATGCATCTTGCGCAGGATGCCGATGATGCCGATGCCAGCACAGCCTGCCAGCGCGGTTAAGAGCATTTCCATCGGGCGTGGACCAGCGTTCACGCCGCCTTTATCTGGTGGGCTATCCAGTACGATTGTATGACCTGAACCTGTCTGGATGGTGAAACTTGATCCCTGGGTAAGCTGTGCTTGTACTGCCATGTTGTTTGCCATGAAAAACTCCTCACAAGAATAAACATCGATTATTGAGAACTGTTTATTTGAACAATAGCTATCCTCTATTATATTTCATCATGGATTTTTTAATTGCGTCCCCTGACCCTTGACAACCTCCTTCTTTTTTGTGTATTATATCGATGACGGATATATCCGTAAGTGATATAATGATAAATGGGAAGGAGGGTTAGATTATCAAACGTAGTTTGCAGGAGCCAGAGTCTTTTCTGCCGCTTACACCAGCGGTTTTTCACATTCTGCTGGCGCTGAGTGATGGTGAGCGTCATGGGTATGGCATTATGCAAGAGATTGCGTGGCGTACCGATGGGCAGGTACGTATGGGGCCGGGCACCCTGTACGGATCGATTAAGCGTATGCTGGCTGACGGCTTGATTGAAGAGTTGGAGGCGCGTCCTGATTCTGCTGGTGATGAGCGGCGGCGCTATTATCATCTGACGAATCTGGGGCAGCGGGTAGTGCGTGCGGAAGCCAGTCGGCTGCATCAACTGGTACGGGTTGCCAGAGCCAAGCAAGTATTGCAAGGAGATGCATAAGTTATGATGTCATCACGCTGGCTTGTGTTGTGTTCCGAACGACTGTATGAGTTGCTGCTTCTGGCTTACCCGACCGATTTCAGACGCGAGTATCGTCAGGAGATGCTGCTCACTTTTCGTGACTGTTGCTGGCAGGAGCTACAGCAGGGAGGAAGCGGGCGTCTCTTTCACTTCTGGGGAACCATCTTACCTGATTTTATGAAAAGCGTTTCTGTAGAACATATTCAACAGTTTAAAAATATGTTTTTTCGCACAAAGGAGTATAGCATGGTTGCTACGCCATTTCATGTACAGAGTGCTCAATTAACTGATATTGGTCTAAAACGTGCTAAAAACGAAGATACTATGATTTCGGTATTGCCTGAAGATAGTTCGGTTCTGAGCCAGAAGGGAGCATTGTTTATCGTCGCTGACGGTCTGGGTGGACATCATCAGGGTGAAGTTGCCAGTTCACTGGCAGTCAACACGATCCGTGATGCCTATTATCAGGATCAGACGCATGATATCCCTACAGCTTTGACGCAGGCGGTGCGGTACGCCAACGCTGTCATCTATCAGGCTACACAGGAGCAGGGAAAGCAAGATGCCGAGCTGCTGAAGGCGGCGATGGGTACAACCTGCGTGGCAGCAGTCCTCAAAGATCATGCATTATATATCGCTAATGTTGGTGATAGTCTGGCCTATCTGGTCCACGATCAGCAGGTATCACAACTGGCGGTTGATCATGCTCTGAACGCGGTCCTGAAGCGCATCGGTGTTCACCGTGCCGATGGAACGCTAAACACTGCCATCGATCTGGATCAACTGCTCCAATCAAGCAAAGAGGGGGGTAGCGTTTTGGCATGGGTTGAGGGGCAGGTGCGTGAGGGGAAGGTGACAAAAGCGGAGGCGCTGGCGCATGTTCCGAGCAATATCATTACGCGCTGTCTTGGTTCGGAGGCACAGGTTGATGTTTCTCTCACGACGCAGGAGATTCAGTCAGGTGACATTCTCATCCTCTGCACTGATGGGTTGCATACGCAGGTGAGTGAGGCCGAGATGCGTGCTATTGTCGAGCGTTATACGCCGGAGGAGAGCACCAGACAACTCATCGCTCGTGCCAACGAACATGGTGGAAGTGATAATACCACCGCGATTGTTGTGAAGATTGATTAAATTGGGTGTCTGAAGACGGGCATGCAGAGAGCAGGGGTGCAAGGAAGGTGCATCGTGATCATTGATCGAGATGTAGAGGTCTGAAGACGGGCATGTAGAGAGCAGGGGTGCAGGGGACGGTAAGTCCCCTGACCGGGGGATACCGGGGGCTGTGCCCCCGGATCTCACCCACCCCCGCCCGCAAAGCGGGCGATATATGCTTGACCTTTAATACTTTATATGTTAATCTCTTCAAGAGAAATACTACAGACACCATTCAATAAAAAGAGAAAGGGGGATACAGGAATGAGATTTTATCTTTATCGAGAAGATGCTGAAGTTATCCTGCATACCTCTTTACAGTCAGGTATCCTCTTCTAACTTCTTCTATCTTCTCCCCTACCAATTTTTCACAAATAACAAGGGAGATGTCATTTGACACAACACGAAATTCACACAGGTTTTTTGCAGGTACAGGGTGCTCCTCTTTACTATGAAGTTGCTGGTCAGGGACCAGCCGTGCTTTTATTCCATGCGGGTATAGCTGATAATCGTATGTGGGATGAGCAGTTTTCACGGCTGGCGCAGCAATATCGCACCATTCGGTTTGATTTGCGTGGTTTTGGACAATCAATCGTCCCGTCAGGTCGTTTCGCGCCGCATGAAGACCCCGCCGCGCTTTTGCGCTCCCTCGGTATTGAAAAGGTGCATGTTATTGCCGCTTCCTATGGTGCTTCTGTCGCGCTTGACTTTACCCTGATGCATCCTGAACTGGTGGCCTCGCTGGTACTGGTAGCTCCTACCGTGGGCGGTTTTGCACCCTCTGAAGAGATGATTACATTCTGGCAGCAAGAGGAGGAGCTACTGGAGGCGGGTGATGTTGTGGGTGCGACTGCACTCAATGTGCATATGTGGGTCGATGGACCGCAGCGCACCCCTGATCAGGTTGATGCGAGCATTCGTCAGCGCGTGTATGATATGCAGTATCGTGCATTTACGTTGCCACAGCCCGCAGCAGAAGCGGAAGCAGTCGAGCTTGATCCTCCTGCCATCCAGCGTTTACAGGAGGTGCGTGTGCCAACGCTCATCATCGTCGGGTCAGTTGATCTTGTGGTGATTCAACAACTGGCTCAGCAATTAAAAGTGCAGATAGCGCAGGCAGAATTACGGATTGTTGCTGACGTTGCACATATGGTCACAATGGAGCAGCCAGAAGAAGCGTTGAAACTGATACATGCTTTCTACGAAAAACAATAAGCCTGGTTACTGTAACCTTCGGCGGTATAGATATATGTCACTATGACTTTTGTACCTCCTCCTTGAAATATGAAACGATAGTGGTGATACTACGGAGGAGCAGCATCGTGACAGAAATAGGTGCTCTCTACACTTGCTGATTTTGCCGTCGAGCAAGAAGGAGAGGAGAGGGGATGAGTATACGTGTGATAAGGGACACTACGTTTAAAGCAGCGTACGTATAAAAGCTCGTCCCCTCTATTTGTATACAACGAAAATGGAGCCGTAATAGACGTGGATTGGTAGCGGATTGATGAGCTACAGGTTCTGTTGTCAGCATCATTGATTTCACAACTGGCTGAATGTGTGACAACCTGTTCAAACTGGCATGACGGTCTCCATACTCCACTTCGCTGCATTTGTAAACTCTTCTATATGTAAGCGACCTGTTATTTTTTAGCTAAAACAATGTTTTCGGGTGGCTGGTGGTAAAGGTGCAAATAGCCTGAAAGTCTGAAATTATACCAAATACACCAATGTATGCTATATCATTGTTAGTACAAGGACATGGGAATGTTCTCTCTTCATCACACAGCCAGAGGAAGTATCACGTTATTAATTATGCCTGTTGTCATTGAATGATCACTATTATGTATTGAATAAAAAGATTGGTAGTATGGAAAACGAATCTCAACATGTTGCGCCACCTCAAAACAGAGGGAACGCTTATCCATTTGATCAACGCATAGGGAATGATCAACCTCGTACGAATGTGCCTGGGCCTGGAACGGCAATTGCTTCTGGTCCACAGTCAACCTCTGTACCACCTGTAGCTCCAACCGCGAATACTCCCAGGTCAACAGGAAAAAAAGCAAAGCGTATTGCTCCTCTCTTTTCGATAGAAGTGGACCTTACTCCGCGTGAGTATGATGACCCACCTCCGGATATGGGGGCCTCTCTGGGTTATGGTCAGGGCATGGAGTATCAGTATTTCAATGTGCCGCAACCATCTCAACCTTTACCAGAAATGCGCAGAGAGCGCCTACAGCAGTTGCGGCAGGAACTACAGGATCTTCAGCAGGGAGGTATGCAGCCCCGGCAGGCGATGGAGACATTGCGCCAACAGACAGCGGGCATCTCGCGTCAGGACATAATGCGTGCTCAGCAGGCCGCAGTCCAGAATTCGCTTGATGTTCAGGAACACGATGCGATGCAGATCCCTGAAGAACCTGCGCAGAGTACTGCCGCTATGCAGAAAGTACGTGTTGGACGGGCGGCTTTTGTGCTCTCCGGCGCGTTTATCGCCAGCCGTGTGCTGGGACTGGTGCGCCAGAGTATGTTTACCGCGATTTTTGGCGCGACCGTTATTTCTGATGCTTATTCTCAGGCGTTCTTGATCCCTGATACTATTTTCACGATCGTTGCTGGTGGTGCTCTCAGTTCGGCTTTTATCCCTGTCTTTACTAAATATATGGTGGCGGAGAAGGATGAAAAGACAGCCTGGCATATCGCGGATACCGCTCTGACAATGGCGACGGTGGTGATGGTGATTCTGGCAGTGCTGGCGATTATCTTCGCTGGGCCGCTGGTCAAAATTTATAACCCGATTGATCCTCATCAAAAGCTCTCGGATTATCTCTATGAGTCGAGTCTGATTACCATGTTGATGCGTATTATGCTCTGGCAATCGGTAATCCTGGGATCGAGTGTTATTGTGAACTCGGTCTTGAATGCGCGTCAGAATTTTACCTTGCCTGCGATTGGTACGGTGTTCTATAATCTAGGACCGATTATCGGACTGATACCGGGCCTGTTTCTGGTTCATGGTGCTCATCCGAATCCAACGCTGGCTGTCTATTGTGCTGGTGGTGGTGTGGTGATTGGTGCGGCGTTCCAATTAGGTACACAGTTGTTTGGCCTCAAAGGCGTGGGAATGCGCTATAAGCCCTCCTTTGATTGGCGTCACCCGGCAGTTTTACAAATCGGTAAGCAGATGATACCACGTATTATTAACGCCGGTATGCTTTCTGTATCGACATTTACTGATCGGTTGCTGATCGGTTTCCTGGGTGCTCTGGCGGTTGGTTCGGCTCTGGATGGCTTGAAATTTGAATATGCGCAGGCCTATCAATTGGTGGCCTTGCCGATTGGTATTATCGGTATGGCGATGTCTACGGCGGCCTTCCCGACCATTGCTGAGTATGCTTCTAAAGGCCGGATGGAGCGTGTTCGTTCGATTATTCTGGAGACGTTGCGGAGCATTCTTTTCCTCTCCTTTCCCGCCGGTATTGGCATGATTATTCTGGGTTTGCCGATTATCCAGGTGTTATTGATGCATGGTGCCTTTTCGCTGGCGAACGCGCAAACCACTGATGTCGCGCTGGCTTTCTATTCTGTGGGTATGGGTGGGTACGCGGCGGTAGAAATCTTGACGCGTGCCTTCTATGCGATGCGTGATAGTAAGACGCCTGTGATTATTAGCGTACTCCAGTTCTTGCTTAAGATCGCGATGGGTCTGATTCTGCTAACGCCATTTGCCTCGATTGGTGGGGCACCGTGGGGCATGGGTGCGCTCTCATTTTCAACATCGTTGTCCAGTATGATCGAAGCTATTGCGTTATTTATCCTCTTACACCAGCGAATTGGTGAATTGATGCAGCGTTCTCTGTTTGTGTTTATTGGTCGTGTGTTGGTGGCCTGTGCCGCGATGGGTGCCAGTTTGTTTATCGTCAGTTTCTTATTGGATAAAGTATTGAACACCACCAATCCTCATGCGGCTCATTTTATGAGTGGTGGTATTCTGGCGATTCTGGCGAATCTGGTGAAGTTGCTCCTTGAGATAGCTGTTGGTACCGTTGTCTATTTCCGTGTCGCTCGTTTGTTTAACCTGGAGGAGCTTGGTCCGGTACGTCGTATGCTTGCTCGGTTTAAGTTATCCTGGGTGTTGTAGCTTATCTGTGGTTGCAAGCAAGGCTGTATGCAAATTGTGAAGTGTGCCACATGTTGATACAAATGCACGAGCAGAGGGGATGACCAATCCATTTCCTCTATTCTTTCCCTCTGCCCGCGTAGCAGGCGGATCTGTGCGCCGAAGAGCAGAATAAAAAGGTTGCCACCTGTCAAAGATTGCTGGGTTGAAAGGGTATCTGCCATGAACAGGCTTCAGTGGCGGATATATTTGGAAGGGAATAATATGACAGGGAACAATTGTTCACTATAGCAGAGAATAAAATTGTTATAGAGTTTATTGGTATGGATGTTTGCAAGGTTACGTTTACTTTGTTCGGTATGATTAAAAGGAGATTATACACATGGAGGATACCACAAAAAATGGATTGTCTCTATCCTTAAAAGACTATTATACACCTCTTTATCAAGCAGCATTAAGTATTTCCTCAAGTCTTGATATTGATCAGGTATTGCAGAGCATTGTGCGCTCCATAACGGAGGCCATGTCTGCTAAAGCCAGTGCGCTGCGCTTGCTGGAACCAGAATCAGGGACGATGTGCATGGCAGCCTCTTATGGATTGAGCGATGAATATCTACATAAAGGGCCGATCGGGCTTATCCGTAGCCAGATCGACTGCACTACACTGGAAAACCGAATAACCTATATTGCTGATGTGCGGACAGATGAGCGTTTTCAATATTCGGCAGCCGCCGCTGAGGAAGGTCTGGTCTCTCTCCTGTGTGTTCCATTGGAAGTACGCGGTAGAACCATTGGCGTGTTACGTGTGTATACGGCAGCGCCACAAGAGTTTCAGGATAAGGATCGGGAATTTCTGGCTGTGTTGGGGAGTCTGGCCGCGCAAGCGATCGAAAACGCTCGCCTCTATGCGCGAGTAAAGGACTCCTATAGCGATATGCTGGGTGCTTTCTGGGGAACTGACCTCTCACTGAATATTGCCCCTGACATGGCTTCATAGCACCATAGTGCACTGGTAAAGCATGTACAGCGTGCGTGGAATGTATCAATAGAAATAGTATGTGTCTTTATTATAATTATCCCATATATAAACATAGCGGGTGTTCTGATATGTGATCAAAACACCCGCTATGTTTATATTTTGCGCTGGTACTCTGCTTACTCAGCTTTTTCGTGGTGACCACCGAATTGGTAGCGCATCGCGGACTGAATTTTGTTGGCGAATTCAGCCTGACCACGGGACTCGAAACGATCATACAGAGCTGCTGTCAGTACGTGAGCAGGAACGCCCTCGTCGATAGCTGCTTTGACGGTCCAACGACCCTCGCCGGAGTCAGAAACGCGACCAGAGAACTCTTTCAACTCAGGGCTTTCTAAGAACGAAATGGCCGTGAGGTCGAGCAACCATGAACCGATCACGCTACCACGGCGCCACAGCTCAGAGACATCCGTGAGGTTGAAATTATATTGATACAGCTCAGGATTTTCGATAGGAGCGGTCTCCGCATCGACAGTATGGTTATCAGCGCCAACATTAGCATGTTTAAGAATGTTGAAGCCCTCGGCAAAAGCAGCCATGATACCGTATTCGATACCATTGTGGACCATTTTCACAAAGTGGCCTGCGCCATGAGGTCCGCAGTGGAGGTAGCCCTCTTCAGCGGTGCCGCCGACTTTTTCACGTCCGGGTGTGCGCTCGACAGTGCCAACGCCAGGAGCCAGTGTGGAGAAGATGGGATCAAGGAATTGTACGATCTCTGTTTCGCCACCGATCATCTGACAGTAGCCACGGTCCAGGCCCCAGACGCCGCCGCTGGTGCCGCTATCGACATAGTGGATTTTGTATTTTTCCAGCTCGGCTGCACGACGGATATCATCATGGAAGTGGGAGTTGCCAGCGTCAACGATAATATCACCCTCGTCCAGTAATGGTACCAACTGCTCAATTGTTGCATCAACTGATGCGGCTGGAATCATTAAGAAGATGACACGTGGCTTCTGCTCACTGAGCTGTTTGACGACGTCTGCCAGCGATGTTGCTCCGGAGGAGATTGCTCCCTCTTTCAAGCGTCCCTGGACTGTAGACTCGCGGCGTGCATATCCGACCACTTTATGTCCTGCTCGGAGGAGGCGCTGCGACATGTTCGCGCCCATACGACCGATGCCAACCATTCCAAGTTCCATAATATGTTTCCTTTCGTTTCCCTTTATGTTGCTATTTAAGGGGCAGGCTCTTCTTTGTATCAGGAAATATGGTACATCTTTGTGAGACCCACCATCCTTTATAATAGACTATTTGTCTAGTGGTTGGGTGCCTGAATCCTGTTATCAGGAGTTGTACCCGTCAATCTCTTTCATCTGTCATATTTCTGACTTTTCAGCTATGAAACACGGCGGTTGCTACCCAACCATCCGTCCTTATTGTATGCCATAA
>DATJIE010000009.1:0-58373 GCA_035493535.1 Dictyobacter sp. | reverse complement strand
TTTTTGAGTACCGCATTTCCAATGGCTTTGTGGAAGGGAAAAATAATCGAACCAAGATGATGATGCGCCGAAGCTATGGTTTCAAAAATCGTCAGCATCTTCGTTTTCGCATCCTCGCGGGAAACCTCAAATGAATCAAGGTTTCACCCGCAAGGATACTGCTGGCGAAATCTGAGGTCCATCTCATTAGACTTCTTTTTTAACCAGTCGCACAAAGGGAGCCTGTCGTGTTTTGGCTCGTGGTTGCTCAAAGTGCCAAGCAGAAATGCGGCAGAAGTTGAGCGCGGTGGCAGTGAAAATCTGCTGCAAATGGACTTTGTCCATTCCTCGGTAGCGTGCTCGTCGTAACTCGAAAGCACGAATGCCCTGAGAGAGTGTCCCCTCGATCCCAGCACGTCTGTTGTATGCCGTTTTGAACTCCTGGGTAGCTTGCCGTTGGCGTGCGGCTTGTAATGCCTGATACTGAGGCTCGGGACGTACTGTGAGAACCCGACGGGGTGAAGTTGACTGCGTGTGTGTGCATTGCTGACGTACAGGACAGCAACGACACTCCTGCACGGCAAATTTAATTTTGATGACCGGGTTGCCTCGCCGGTCTTCGACTGGCGACCAACTGCTACTGATCTTGCCTGCCGGGCAGGTGGCACACTCATGTTGCCAATCGATATCGAAGTGCGATGCCGCAAATCCGCTGTGTTCCCGTGCTTGCCAATGATAATCCTCTCGGGTCGGTCCGAAGAGATCCACGTCGTAGTCTTGCCGACTGTGGACGAGTTCTTGGGCATCGACATAGCCCGTATCCACTACATGCTTCTGCGGCAGCAAATCGTGGAGAGCCAGATCTGCATGAATATGGGGAATAGCCTCATCATCCGCTTGAGGGGCTGGGCTCGTTTCGACATGGGTGATCAGGTGGGGAAAGTTGTCATCACAGGTCTCGGTGAGATGCACTTTGTAGCCCACCCACTGCATCTCTCGCTTTTGGGCGAAGAAGGCTTCAGGATCATAAGGAGAGTTGATCAATGCACCAGCAGATGGAGCATTGGAGAGGTCACGCCAACGCAGTTCTCCTTCCTCCCAATAAAAATTCTGGACCCAGACTCCTCGCAACGTTTGGACTGCAGGGATCTCGCGCAACCAGGTAGGAGCAGCCTCAGCGTAAAGAGCATCCAGTAATTTGGCTCCATCTTGTCCGATGACGATGGCATAAGCCTCACGAGCTTGTTTTCCATCGGGAAGACGATAGTCTTCCACACGGTGCTCATACCGTTCGATCCAACCCTCTTGCCATTGTTCCTTGAGCCACTCAGGAGCCACCACCGCCAGACTATTCAAGACCGCTCGAAAGGTTTCTCCGATCCCTTCTACCCGGTTGAGGGAGCGGATCTTCGCCAGAACATGTGTCGAGTCGGTGCGTTGTTGTCCGCGCAGTTTCAGGTAGCCTCGTTCACGTAATTGCGTCAAGAAGAGATCAAAGACGAGGAGGTCCTTTTCATTCGTCAGGAGACGTTGCCGAAATTCGGAGAGCACGCTTGCGTCAAAGCCAGGATCGCTCAATTCTAATCCCAACAGATATTTCCAATCGAGTCGACCTCGCACCGCATCTGCGGCTTGCCGATCAGATAACCCTTCCCGAAATTGCATCACGCTGACCAATGCTAAACGCCAAGGGGCTTCCGCAGGCTGACCCTTGCGAGGATATAAGGCGACGAATTGCTCATCCTGATAGATCGTGCCAAACTCATCTCGCAATTGTAAGTAGATATTGCCCTTTGGATAAGCTGCACGCGCAATACGAGCCGTCTCTTCTGGTACTATGTCAATGGGCTCTGGTTTTAAACACATCTTCTTTCTCCTCTCTACGGCAATCAACCAGTTTCCTGTACTCTTTTGCTTCTATTTTAGCAAATCACTTCCCTTTTTGTTTTTCTCTTCTCTTGTTCAGTTTTCTTTCTTGGATTTCGCCAGCAGTATCCATAAGGCATCATTCCCGTGCGCAAGTCTACAACCAATCACAAGCCATCATACGAACATCTCCCCAAAATTAAAGGAGCGCCGTATGTTGCTGCGGCGCTCCTTTAAAATATCTCCGTACTCTACTCTACCAATAAATCTTCAATACTCGTCTCAATTGTTGCGGCAGAAGGATAAAAGGCGGTCTCTTCAGCGGTACTATATGGTGCCGCCGGCGCAGCCAGAGCTGAAAGTAGAACAGGAGTCGCATCCAGATCGTAAAAACAATTCTGTACAATCCAGGAATGGATATGTCGTCCAAAGCTTGTCAGGTCAATCTCTTCTGTTACCACTATCACCCGACTTGCTTCTTTTACAGCAGCAGTGATAGCTTTCTGATCAAATGGGATAAGCGTGCGCAAATCTACGATTTCGATAGCGCCATCCACATGCTTGACCATATTCGCAGCAGCGGTACAGGCTTCTAACACCATCGTGCCCCAGGCAATAATTGCCACCTGCACTGGACCGTCACCAATACGCAGCCTGCGGGCTTTCCCCAATGGGAGCGTATAATAGCCGTCCGGTACATGCCAATAATCAGCCATCACTTGAATAGCGGTGCCTTCAGCATCCTTTGGCGGTTCTGAGCGATACAGACGCCCTCGTTCCAGAAACATCACTGGTGATTGCGCTCGCGCCGACTCCAACAACAATCCTTTGGCATCAAAAGGTGTGGACGGACACACAGTTATCAATCCCGGAACGTTGGTAAACCATTGCTCACCTGCGTTGGAATGACCAAACGCGCCTCCACCTGCCGCAGAACTGCTCGAAATGGGGCCCCCACCACCACTGCCAGATTTCGTCCGGATCAATAATGGTGAATTCCAATCTCCATAGGTCTGATAAGGGAAACGCGCTGCCAGACGGATCGTTTGTGTGGCAGATTGATGATAATCAACAAACTGAATCTCCGCACAACGTGCTTTCCCTGCACGCATACTCGCCCCCGATACAATGCCAATGATCATCTGCTCATTTAAGGGGCTACTAATAACCTGTTGCGGGTGCTGTTTAACCAATGAAGCTGTCGCACCAAAAACGCCGCCCTTCGGGCTACCAACATCCTGACCATACACGAAGAAATCTGGATCACGTTGCGCTAACTCGACAAGAGCCTCATTGATAGCTCCTAGCATCGTCAACGGACGCAGTGCTCCTCTGGGCGTATTCTCTTGCCAGATCGGAACATTTATCTGGTGGTTCATCACACGATCTGCGGTTGGCACAGGCTCAAGGAGGATCTCTTTCTCTATCCGCTCAAGATCAGCACGGATCTCTTTGCGCATCCGCGCTATATCGGACTCTTGCAAAGAACCGTTTTCTATCAACCAGCGGCCAAAATTTTGCACCGGATCTTTGGTCGCAACAGTTAACTCGATCTCTTCCTTTTTTCGATACGACTTGATATCTGTACTGCTAGAATGAGCATCTAACAACCCCACACGCAAATGCATGAGTGCTGGCCCTTTGCCAGATCGAATATGCTGCACAAGACGACATGCAGATTCATACGTAGCAATTACATTTGAGCCATCGACTTCTTCCGCATAGACGCCACCAGCACGTGACCACTCAACCAGTGAGCCTGCCCACTGTCCACCTGACATAGTAATAGCCCAGCTATTATCTTCAACCACCATCAAAACAGGCAATTGATGCACAGATGCCTGACGAAATAACACATTAAAATCGTTTGTCGCAACACCGCCATCGCCCGTTGAACAGAGCACAAGTTCGTCGCTCCGCTCGCGTTGAATTGAGAAACCAACACCGCCAGCAAATGGGCAAAGACCCGCCACTTCACTGACACCAGGTAGGATACGCAATGCTCTTCCTGAGTAATGCGCTGGCATATTTCGCCCCGCATTCATCGGTCCAGTTACACGTGAATATGCTTCTCGCAAAGGTCCATAGGTATCACCGGTACGTTGCAACCATGCGGCTAAATCACGATAGTATAACGCCAGCCAGTCTGTTTCATTGAGAGCCGCAATAACCGCAGCCATAGATTCATGTCCAGCACAGCCAATATAAAAAGGATATTTTCCCTGGGTTTTTCGGGTCTTCAGCAAGTCATTCATTACTCTTGCTGTCAGCATTGTTCGGTAGAGCGCCATGACATCCAGCGACGTTGCTAGCGTATCACTCTCTATATCTTGAATATTTACCGTCATATAATTTGTTGCCTCCATTGTGGTCCACACTGACGCTGTAGGCTCCTCCATCGACGCTTCTGTATAGTAATCACATCACCATTATAAGATTGACGGCGTCGAAAAGCAATGATAAAGAAGCACTGTCAGACATATTTCCCCCTGTATAACAACAGGCAGAAATATGTCCAAATAGAGCTATTTCTTGCGAGAAAATGTACATTTGATAGCCTTTCTCCGGCTGACAGAACGTTTTTTTCTCCGACAGCGATGGGCATATGATGTAGACAGTAGCCATGTTTGAGCATTATAATGGGTCTACCTGTTTTCCCAAAGAATGTGTTACACTAATCAAACAGATGTTGATGATCTACGGAGAATAAACACAGAATCGATATAGAATGAGCGCAGCGCCATCGACGAATTTTATACGTGATCTCTATGCCCGGATGCTTCTGACACGAATCGTTGATACTTATGCCAGACAACTCTACGAACAAGGTGTAATAGACTTTGTGCCCGGTTGTTATGGCTATGAAGCAGCACAGGTTGGCAGTGCTGTTTGTATTAAAGTTGGCAAAGATTTTACCTTACCACATTATCGTGATCTGGGCGTTGTGCTTACCATCGGAATGACACCATATGAAGTATTTCGGACCTCTCTACAAACACATCACCATGCTATGACTCCAACCAATGTTCTACCTGCCAAACCAGCACACCCCATCCAACACTGGGGCTATCACAAACATAACACAGTTACAGCCCCCACCCCTCTCGCAACCCAGTTGCTTCATGCGGCTGGCATCGCTTTCGCTTGTAAATTACGCAAAGCAGATGTTGTAGCAGTAGCCTATTGTGATCAAAGTATCACTGCGGAGCCAGATTTTCTAGAAGCACTGCGTTTCACCGCTCAACATCAACTCCCAATCGTGTTTATCTGTGAGCGAGAGCATACAGCATCTCCCCAACTCGACCCTCTACTCACCGATACCATCCCTCAGGGCATTCATTATCAGTCCATCAACGGTAATAATGTTGTTACTATCTATCAAACGATGCATAAGGCGATGCAATGTGCCCGCACTGGAGATGGACCAACCTTCATCGAAATGCACATCAAGCAACCGCAATCATCCAGACAGAGCTATACCCAGGCGACAGCTCATGCTACCCCCCCCACAGAAACAGACAATGGCATGCTCGATAAAAAAGATGAACATGATCCTCTTATCCAGTGTCAGCACTATTTACAACAAGGTGGAGCCTGGGATGAAACATGGGCGCAGCAGCTATCCGCCCGTATCACGTCAGAAACTGAACGCGCCATGCTTGACGCACTCCAGGACCCCTTGAATAAACTATAAGAAACACTGCCACACGTCAAAATGGAATGCCTACTATCTATTTCGGAAACATATGTAGATAAATCATATCAACCAAACGAAAATCACCAGAATTCCCCAATAGACACGCGAAGCATCATTGCATTTCTTCCTTATGCGCTAGCATAGGACGCGATACAGCAACAATGAAAACCTATTTTAATTGCTGATCCTCTTCAGTACTACTCCGTTGGTTACGGATAACCGCACGTTCTTGATGAAGCAGAGCATCCTCAATACGCTGTCGATGCTTGGGAAGTGTATTCACAGGTAAGTTATCCGGCTCAAAATAACAGCATTCACGAGATTCCTCTGTCACCATGAGGCTGCCGCCAACTTTGCGGCAACAAAAAGATAACACAATCTCTTGCTTTTGCGGCTTGGAATAGACCCCAACAAGATATTCTACTTTTACTTGCAATCCTGTTTCTTCATGCACTTCTCGAATAACCGCCTCCTCAACCGTCTCTCCAATTTCCATACCACCACCCGGCAAATTCCACCAATCAATATCTCTACGATACGCTAAAAGAACACGATTCTCTTCAAAAATAAGTGCAGAGACGCCTACACGAAAGTGCCGTAATGAAACTTCAGCCATAGTATCATCTGCCTTTCAAATACATCATTCATTCAGATGCAACCTCTATCCGATATATTTGACTGATAAGTGCCACTGCACTGTACATCAACTTGTTCACAAGCGCAATACTTCCACTAACCACTGGAATACTCACCAGTATACAAACATATCAGGATCATCAAAGAGTACTAGCTATAGCACTTAATAAACTCACCCGAAACCAAAAATTTACGTTACACGTAATCTAAACAGTGAGAGACAAAAACTGTCAACATGTAAGAGGCATTAGAGATCACACAAAGCAAAAGGAAGGGATACTATCATGAATAACTTTGTAAAAGGTGTACTTTTTGGAGTAGGGGTTGGTTTACTCATCGCACCTATGAAAGGTGAAGAGATGCGCAAACTGGTCAGCCAGCGAGCAAATGAATTGCGCGGCTATCTCCCTGAGAACGAGCAATTAGACGTGTATCGTCATCAGGTTTCTGAGCGCGTCAATCAGACCGCTGGTACACTGAAAGATTACGCACAACAAGCCGCAACAACAGTAAAGAGTTCTGCGAATAACCTTAGCACCATTGCACAAAATGCCGCTTCCACGGTAAAAAGTGCTGGTCAGGATATCGCAAATGTGCCTGGGCCAAACAATAATACAACAGATACAACTCTGTAGGATGCGTCACTAGATTAAGCTATGTATAACCATTTTTATACAGACTGTGTATCTGCAAAATCAGAAAGGGGAGAAACAAGAGCGTATTTGAGATTACAGAAAGAAAAATCCTCTTGCTTCTCCCTTTTTACATGTCGCTAAAAATGCTCAGTGCCAACCTTCAGTATACGTCAAACGATCTCTTCACGCTCTGGTAAATGATATTGGCAACCGTTTCGCACCATAGATAAACGTACTTTGCACTGGGACTATTTCCTGATCTCTATCTCGTCTCACTGTTTGCAGACGCTCCAACATACAATTCAGGACAATTTTTGCTTCGAGTCGTGCCAGAGGTGCCCCCAGACAAAAGTGAATACCATGCCCAAATGACACATGTCTGTTCGGATTACGTCTGATATCAAACTGTTCGGGATGCGGAAATTGAGCGGGATCATGATTCGCGCTGGCAACCCAACCAAGAATGAATTGCCCTCGTTTTATTTCTTGATCGTGCAATTGAAGATCCTGAGCGGCAATACGGCCTATTACCGAAACAGGGGAACGATAACGCAATACCTCTTCAACTGCCTGTGGCATCAGAGCAGGATCCTGCCGTAACTGCTCCATAACTTCTGGATGCTCATCAAAGCAGAGGATCGCATTACCAATTAAGTTTGTTGTGGTGATATTGCCAGCAACCAGCAAAAGCGTGCAGAAATTTAATAGTTCTGACTCAGTGAGAAATTCACCGTCCACCTGAGCAGCAATCAGACTGCTGATAAGGTCATTGCAAGGCTGCTCTCGTCTCTGCACAATCACAACGCGAAAATAATCAAAAATTTCTTCTGTTGTGGTACGGAAACGTTCACGGGCACGCTTCATACGCTCTTCCTGATCCTCACCAATAAAATCCTCATACTCCCCTGTCACCAGATTATCAGACCATACTTTAAATTTGTCACGGTCTGCGGCTGGTACGCCCAACAACTCGGCAATAACAGTCACTGGCAATGGATACGAAAGGTCTTGAATAACATCCATGTGTCCCTGGTATACAACGTTCTCTAATAGCTCATAGGCAATCTCAGCAATACGTGGGGCCAGTTGCGCGATCGTACGCGGTGTAAACGCTTGTGTAACAATTGAGCGTAACTGGCGATGGCGTGGAGGGTCCAGACTCAGAATACTCTCAAATTCTCCATCATCGGGATGCTCAGAAAATTTTCTGGCTTCAGAAGAAAAAATCTCATGTTCAAAAACAATGCGACGCACATCATCATAGCCAAACGCTTCCCAGAACTTTGCCTGCTCATTATATATCACCGGATGCTGTGCAGATTCTCGCAATAACGTAAAACACTCATGAGGATAAAGTAACTGGTCGTGAAGTGAATGTGGATTCAGAGACATAGTACAATATTCTCTTTCTTTACTGATAATCAGTATGGTACGTACTAGAAACTACTCATAGTTACACTGTTTCAGTCCACCGATATAAAGAAGAGATCCAACCGGGCACAAATTTTTGCCATCCCTGAACCAGAATTTATACCCACTCTATAAAACGTATCATATTCTATTTTTTTGTTCCATGATATTTCGCCATAAACATATTGCCAACCATTCACATGTATCATTCGTTATTGTTGGAATCCATGAAACATGCTATACTCAAGCGACATCCAACAAGAAATTTGCGCAGCAGAGAGTTAGTACCCCGATGCCAAAAAAAGAGACAAACATCGTACAAATCAACGCGACCCACCCGGAATCAGACAGGATCAGGCAGGCAGCAGCACTTATCCAGCATGGCGATCTTGTTGTTTTTCCGACCGAGACAGTCTATGGACTTGGAGCAGATGCATTGCAGAGCCATGCCGTGGAACAGATTTTTGCTGCCAAAGCGCGACCATATAGCGATCCGCTTATCGTCCATATTGCCGAAGAATCTGACATCCTCCCACTCGTCCAATACATTCCAGATGCAGCAAAAAAATTAATGCCCCATTTCTGGCCCGGCCCCTTAACACTTATCTTTCCAGCCAGCGCTCGTGTTCCCAGGTTAGTAACCGCTGGCCTTGAGACTGTCGCGATACGCATGCCTGCCCACCCGGTCGCACAGGCGCTTATCCGTCAGGCTAACACGCCTATCGCCGCCCCCAGTGCCAATCGTTTCATGCATATCAGCCCAACAACTGCGCAACATGCTTTTACAGATCTACAGAACCGTGTCTCATTGATTCTCGATGGTGGTTCCAGCATGGTCGGAGTTGAATCTACGGTGCTTGATATCTGTGCCAATCCTCCTGTCATATTACGACCTGGAGGCATCAGTCTGGAGGCATTACAATCTGTATTACCAGATGTACAACCACCACGACAACATATTCCTACAGAGGCTGAAGAACAGGCACAATCAGCGCCGGGGCAAATGCTCGTTCACTATTCTCCAGGGGTCCCCACCTTCCTCTATGAAGGAGCCGTATCAAACATGCGATCCGCGATGCTGACGGAGATACAGAGACGCAGAGGGCAGGGAGAACAGGTAGGTATCCTTGTACACGATGCAGATGTCGATTACTTCCAGCACAGCGGGGCAGCTATCTATGCGCTGGGATCAACAGCGGAACAGGCAGCAACAAAGCTTTATGCGGGTCTACGTGTGCTCGAAGAGACTGAAGTTCACGTAATCCTCTGCCGCAGTTTTCCAACAGCAGGCATTGGTCTGGCATTACAGGACAGATTACGCAAAGCAGCAGGTGGCAAAATTATCAGCAGCTAGCCTGTTAACTGTTTTCGGATCTACCATCCTTCAGGTGATGGATCTTGAGGGCAATCTGAAGTGACAGACGCAGTTCAGGATCTTCAAGAGAACGTCCCAGTAACGCTTCAATACGGTTGAGACGATACAATAAAGAATTGCGGTGGAAGTGCATGGTACGAGCCATCTCACTGAGATTACCATTACAGCGGAAAAAGCCTTCTAAGGTATCCACATACGTACTATCATGGTTCAGTAGTGGCCCCAGCGTCTCATAATAGAAATCATTCAGCTCACTATTCCCATTGAGATAGAAGAGCAAACGATAAATACCAAGGCGAGCAAAAGAATGGAGATTCCCCTCGCCAAAGAGACGGCGTCCAATCTCTAACGCTTGCTGAGCCTCACGATAGGATTGAGGAACACCCTGTAATTGTCTGGCAATACGACCAATACCACAGGAATAGGTCGGCGTATAATTTCCATTGCCTTTATCTGATGGCATACGTGCAACGATACGTTCCAGGCGTGAATACAGGTTATTTTCACACTCACGCTCCGCCTCAGCACTCTCATCAGCAAGTGATAGTGGCAAAATCGCAGTGACCTTCCGGGGCTCTATCTGCACCCAGCCCCCAGACCACGTACGCAATAATTCATCACGGACCCGTTTTCCCCACTGCGAAGCCAGACTATTGGATGGAAAATCACGCTCGTCATAAGGGATTTCAAACATCACCACCACCTGCGGCGCTGTCAGATCATACCCAAGCAAACGCGCACGTGCCAGCATCTCATCTGGTTGCTGATAATGACCATGCAAAACATCAGTGAAAGCTTCAACCAGATAACGACTCTCAACTTCGCTACGATCTCGCTCACGAGCGAACTCAATCGCCAGAATAGGAATGACTTTCCCCAGGATGATCCGTTCCAGGTAATCAAAATCACTCTCATTCCCGACCAGAGAGAGATAACCAACAATCTCGTGACGACTGCTGGGAATCGGCTCCACAACACGTGTCAGCCCCTGACGACGCAACTGTTCATCAGTAAAAGGATTTGGCAACACAAGGTTCGCTGCCTGATGAGGGGATGCCTGCACACGCACATGGAAATCGGCATCCTGCACGATTACCCATTTATCCCGACTGTTCGCCAGAAATTCACAGACTCCCTGAATACCAGCTCCCTGATAGCTCAACTGCATAAGTTGATTGGCAATCTCAGTTGCTTTCCGCTCCGTCTCGCCACGAAAACTTACCACAAAAGTGATGACTTCGCGTTCAATCTCCTCAAGCAGCGCATTCGTCGGCAGGAGAATAAGGGGAAGGTGCATCTGATCCGCAAAATCAAGCGATGCATGCCCGATAGCATCAATGGAAGGAGCCGCGACCGCCACAACAGCGACCCCGGCCTGATGTAAACTCTTCAGGAGATGAGGAAGCGTCTCATCGAGACGCCGTAGTTGCGAGAGTGTGAGTAGAGCAAGTTCTCCTCCCTGAACACTTTCAAACGCAGGTAAACGAGCGCGCATACGGCATGCCCATGTGACACGGCGTTCCAACCCGCTTCCACCAGCAACCAATTGTGCATCTCGTGAAGCGAGCAATGTTAAAATGTTTCGAACTGAAGCTGATGATTGTGACTGCATGGTGGATAAACTGCTCATAGCTCACACTTCATTAGAATCCTATTTGTTAGCGTCGAGTCGTAGATGCAACTGCACCGGACTTCTGAGCTAAACGCTGTTTCTCTTTAAGTTTTTTTGCTTTCTTCAGATGCTTATGCCATGCTACATTTTTTGCTTTATTCATAATTATACTACCTTTCCAAATAAAAGTTAATGCTACTCTTCAAGATGAGTATCATTTTCAAATTCCATCTCAGACATTTCTTCCGACTCATCGCCACCATCATAGTATTCATCGTCATTACCGATCTCGTCGTCATCTTCCCGATCGTAGCGTAGAATTGAGTCTTTAATATACGCACGGACTTGCTCACCACTTCCCTGTGACGGGAAGCTGACTTTCCCAAACATATCGGGGTGCTGATATTCTTCGCGAACAATGATACGAATGATCCCATCTTCGATCGCGAGAATACGAATACCAGCAGCATATCTATTACCACCTTCAATAAACGAAATCAAACGATTCGCCATGCGTGGTTCAATCTGCCCAACGGTTTCGCCAGCAGCATTCTGTGCCAGCAATCGGTGCCCATCAACGTTCAGATGCAAGCGATCACCAACACTAAAGCGTGCCAGAATAGTCGCAGAAGCCAGATTGATCAAATCCGTCTCTGCAGTTTTGCCTGTCTCTTCAATAAACATGCGCGGATCGATACGACCTGCTACACCAGTTACAACAGGAGCAGCAGCATCCTGCAGTGATTCCAGGCGTATCAAATTCTTTTTCGCAATAACATTGCTGGGACTATACTTTAACGTTTGAGAATAGGCCTGACGTGCATCAGAATATAATCCTAACTCACTCAGAGCTTTCCCCAGCCGATTATAAGCATCTGGTTCCTGCGAGAAGAAATTCAAGATGTTCTTATTCGTGGTAACGGCTTCTTCCCAGAGACCCTCTTGAGCCTGCTTAATGGCCAAATCCGTCCATTGTTTTTTGAGTCTGAGCTTTTCTTCCATCGATGATGCTTGCGTCATCAAAACTTCCTCCAACAGCGCGTCATAGACGAGACGCTTTCTCTAGCTTGCTAATTATATTCCAACGGCACAACCCTGTAACGACCAGGCTGTAGCACGCTCCACACGAACATTGATCATCTCGCCTGGTTGAAGGGTACGTTGACCAGCAGACTCATTCTCTTCAGGAACTGTGAAAAAGACCCATTTGTTGGCACGGTTACGCCCCTTCCATTGTTTCCGCCCATGAGTCTCATTGGTATCCTCAACCATCACTTCTTCAATATTACCAACATAAGCCTGATTCAGATCAAATGCAATTGTCGCTTGCTGCTCTTCCACCGCATGCAAACGGCGCTTCTTTTCTTCCAATGGCACATCATCATCCCAGCGAGATGCGACAGTACCAGGACGAACAGAATAGGCTGCTACATGCACAACATCGAAACGTATCTGCGCCAGTAGATCCAACGTATGTTGAAACTCTTCTTCTGTCTCACCACAGAAACCAACAATGATATCAGTTGAGAGCGTAATCGCAGGCCA
This sequence comes from Dictyobacter sp., assembly GCA_035493535.1. Classification (GTDB taxonomy): domain Bacteria; phylum Chloroflexota; class Ktedonobacteria; order Ktedonobacterales; family Ktedonobacteraceae; genus Dictyobacter. The sequence goes on along the minus strand of DATJIE010000009.1, from coordinate 45,618 downwards.
TAACTCCCGCACACGTTCAATACGCTCAACATACTCCTCCAGGGCATATCCACGCTTCATACGCTTCAACACGGCATCATCACCCGATTGTACTGGAATGTTAAGATGTTCACATACCTTGGGGAGACGCGCCATACGCTCAATCATCGAATCGGTCATATGTCGCGGATACGAAGTCATAAAGCGGATGCGCTCTAATCCCTCAATATCATTCAACTCTGTCATGAGGTCCGCAAGATCAGACTTTTCGGGCAAATCCATACCATATGACTCAACCGTTTGTCCCAGCAATGTCAGGTCCCTGGCTCCCATCGACACCAGTGAACGGGCTTCCGTCAACAATTCATCGACTGGTCGACTTCGTTCGCGTCCACGACGATATGGGACGATACAATACGTACAAACCTTGTTACAACCGAGAGCAATTGGCAAAAAAGCAAATGGTTTGGTTTTATTATGCTCAATCTTTGTTGGATAATGCGCTATGCGCTCACCGGGTTTAGGCGTAATTGCCATTGGCAACACTGTCTGCTTCCCACTGCGCGAAAGAGAGGTCGCAAATGTTGGCTTAATAACTTCTGCGATCTCCTCAATATCACTCTCTCCCACAAATGACTCTGGCAAAAATTCCACATCCAGGCAGCCCGCGCCTGAAATTGGTGTCCAGCGATCCTCAAGGAACCGGGGTAAAATATCCGATTGCTCGACTTTTAAGAAGAGATCGATATGGGGATAGCGAGTGCTCAGCGCATCAATGGTTTTCTGATTTCCAATCATACATCCCATTAAAGCTACCAGGAGATCACTGCGTTGCTCTTTTGCTCTTCTCAGCCGGGCAAGAAGATTATGCGCTTTCTCTTCTGGAGCCTGACGAACACTGCAGGTATTGAGCACCACGAGGTTTGCTTGCTCCATACCCGCCTCTTCCCACCCTAGCTCATCAAGCATGGTCTGAATACGCTGCGAATCTGCCATATTCATTTGACAGCCAACAGTCCAAATATGATATTTTCCCCGTGGAATAGTGGTTGTGGTCATTTCAGAGCCTCTCTTTGAGCATCAATAATGGTATGTAGTAGCATATGGGATTTCTCTTTATCTACCAGCGCTTATTTTTAAGATGGACGGTATTATACACCATCTGACAATGAAGCGAAAGTAGGAAAACAGACTGTGTCCTGCGTATACGTAACCAGATACTTCTGGTACCAGCCCCTCTGGTAGCCTACGGCCTTCCATACATTACTATGGGAGCACCTGTGCCTGCGACAAAATAATACCAGCAGGAGGACAAAGCCTCCCGCCATTTGACGCAAAGCACATGAAACATACGTATAGAAACTATTTTCTCCGGTCCTCTACTCGTGCGCTGGCAGTTTTTGACTCACCACCTGTAGCTCGTGGCAGGCTATCAGCCGCGACCAGTTCCACATGTGGAGTATTCCCCGTTATCGACTTCACCGCTGCTGCCATCTGTTTCTGTAATGTGCGTGTGCGGTCAAGGTCATCCAGAATCGCAACCTCTTTTACTTCAACCTTCAAGTCAAAGGTATCGAGGTCATTTCTGCGATCAACGATAATACGGAAATTTGAAGCTGTTTCAGGAAACTGCACCAGAGCGGCTTCAATCTGGCTAGGGAACACGATCAACCCACGGATCGAGACGGCATCATCGGTACGACCTTTAATTGCACCAATCTTTGGATGCGTACGTCCACAGGCACAACGCTCTTCCCACCATACACGTGAGAGATCACGACTACGATAGCGAATCATTGCTGTACCATCACTATTCAACCAGGTCCAGACTAATTCACCATCTTTGCCATCCTCTACAGGCTCACCTGTCTCTGGATCAATACACTCGACCAGAAATGCGTCCGCCCACGCATGCATACCATCACGCTCTTCACATTCGCAGGTCATACCGGGGCCAAGGAACTCAGTCATGCCAAACTCATCATAGGCGGTGATGTTAAGCATGGACTCAATACGCTGTCTGGTTTCCCAGGGCCACGGTTCTGCACCAAAAAGGCCCACTTTCAATGGCGTATCACGAAAATCCAGACCTGACTCCAGCGCTTTATTCCCCAGATACAGACCAACCGATGGTGTCATACAGACACCGGAAACGCCAAAATCGCGAATGAAATCAAACATGCGCTCATATTGACGTGCATCAGATCCCATCGGAATCGCCATCACATCCATCGCCATCGCGCCATAGTGAAATCCGAAGCCACCTGTTGGCAACCCGTAGCCGTAACAATTCATGAACACATCGCCGGGGCGAATGCCCACCATCCAGAGTTCACGCGCATTGAGATCGGCCCAATTGTGTATGTCTTTCTTCGTAGCGAATACTGGTACGCTCTTGCCGGTCGTACCACTGGTCGCGTGCAACTCAACCAACCCTTCCTTAACCATAGCCGTTCCATAAGGATATGCCGAACGAACTGTTTTCTTCTCCAAGAAGGGCAATTTTCGTATATCTGCGAGAGTGCGTATATCCGACGGCTTCACACCAGCCTCATCATAAAGCCGACGATAAAATTGATTCTGATTATAGGCACGTTCTACTGTTTTTTGTAAACGTTCCAATTGTAAGGCTTGTAATTTCTCTTTAGGAAGCGTCTCTATCTCTTCATTAAAGAACTTGCGATGACTTACCACACATATCCTCCAAGTTCATATCAAAAATATCAATCCCACCGGGCCGCATACGCTCAGCATTGTAATGCAAAAGTGCTCATACAACATGTGGGATATAATTGCATCATAGCAGGCAAAAAAAATCACCCACCGGTCTTATCTCTCATAGCAAACGTGATTAGTCTTATTATTAGAGAAAGTTTTAAAAAGCCATTGCTTCGCATCCATTCTATCATGGTCACCCCACCACGTCTACGAAAGTAATCAATAATGTACCAGGGTCATTCTATTTCACGAACAATATGCAATTCTCTTCTCAGGCGAAACCGTCCCACATGGGAAAGTTGCACCCGATGTCTTTCTGAAAGCTGCGGTGCGGAAGAGTCAGGAAGAGCATCAGCACAATGCGTGGTCATAGAAGACGCTGTTGCAGGCATGAAAGTGGCACATGCTGGTGGCTTCAAATACATCCGATCGTGATCTGGCTGGTCTGCGTGCCGCAGACCTGATCGTGAAAGATTTAACAGAGATGAGCGTTTTCCGTATCCAGACCCTGGCTTGACATGCGTAAACCAACATGGCAAAATACACAACGGAGGTGTAGAGGCCCCGGTGGGTTTCACCGTCTTCAAAACGGCTGGAGGGCCGCTCGGCGCGGTTCTCGGTGGGTTCGACTCCCATACGCCTCTGCCAGATCACAATACTTCTTTGCTGGTTTCCTCTCTCATGTCTGGTCAATGTCTTATGCATTTATTTTGCACTAAAATACGACTGTATACTATTACCATTTACTTATCAGCAGTTTGTATCTACTCTCTTTCTCCGCCATCTCTTCTACCGGATATGCAACACCACACTACATCTTGCTATTTTTCGATCACATCGATGCTCATGGTGAGAGATTTAATATGATTATTTTTTATTGCAAGCGATGCGATTCCCTATTAAAAGAGGCATTGTCTTCGTCAATCGATGAAGACAATGCCTCTTTTAATTTCTTATGTGTGCCTTATCGGCTTGCTAACAAGGAGAACGTGATCTTAGTAGCGATCACGATAGCCATTGTTTGGGCGTCGGTCCCGTCCCTGGAATCCTCTGCTTCCTGATGACTGGCGTTCCCGTGCCTCATTAACGGTGATTGTACGTCCACCAAACTCGGTGCCATTTAAACGATCAACAGCAACACGTGCCTCTTCATCACTTAACTCGACAAAACCAAAACCTTTACTTCGTCCGGTTTCACGATCAATAATGACAGTAGCAAAGGTAACGTTTCCAATCTGCCCGAAAAGATCGAACAAATCCTGCTCAGTTGTTTGATAGGGAAGTCCCCCAACGTAAAGTCTCATTTTTTTATGCTCCTGTGACGGCATCTCTCAATTCATTGCATTAACACTTGTAGAAGCCATTTGTCCACAGAAGCGATACAATCTCTTGGATGCCATACACCATATATAACATGAGACGAATTCTATTAATTCCCAGATTTAGCCCAATTCACAAGAAAAAATATAGTAGGGAGACGATACTATATTGTCGAACGTTACAAAAAGCATACTGTGATTGACAGGACACCGTATCCTCATTACCATATAAAGTGGACTATCAACGCTCATACATACTATGTACGATGCTACTTTGATAAATCATTCCCTGCTACAGGGTTGGAGGAAATACATTGTCAGAAAATCAGGACATAATCACGTTGCTCATTTCCTGTCCAGATCAACCAGGTATCGTTGCTACCGTATCAAACTTTATTTTTAAGCACAATGGGAATATCCTTAGCTCAGATCAGTACTCCGCCAATCAAGATGGTAGTTCCTTCTTTATGCGCATCAGCTTTGCCGAGTCTACTTTTACCTTGACTCCTGCTAAACTCACTGATGCATTTCACCCCATCGCGGACTCATTCCAGATGAAATGGAGTATTCATTATTCAAGAGAACGCAAACGTGTGGGTATTCTGGTTTCCAAATATGATCACTGTCTCATCGACCTGCTCTGGCGCTGGAAGAGCGGTGAACTTAAAATGGAGATCCCATTTATCATCAGTAACCACCCTAATTTAGAGGGATTGGCCCGTATGTATGATATTCCTTATTACCACTTTCCAGTCAAACGCGAAACACGCACAGCCGATCAACAACGTATGCTGGACTTTATGCAAGGAAAAGTGGATTTTCTGATTCTTGCCCGCTACATGCAAATTTTAGAGCCACACATGGTCGCTGCCTATCCACAAAAAATCATTAACATTCACCACAGTTTCCTACCCGCATTTATTGGTGCGAATCCTTATGAACAGGCACTACGTCGTGGCGTCAAATTGATTGGTGCCACTGCCCACTACGTTACCAACAATCTTGATGAAGGTCCAATCATCGCGCAAGATGTTATTCACTGTGATCATCGCGATACTGTTGATGATCTGATTCGCAAAGGACGTGATGTCGAACGTCGTGTGCTGGCAGAAGCGGTACGGTTACACCTGGAAGATCGTGTTTTACCCTACCAGAACAAAACTGTCGTCTTCTAAGAAAGATTACTGTCAGCATTTATCGTCCAGACCAGATCCAGGCACGCATCTTCTGCTATCATCAAATTCTTATCGCTCGCAACAGGCTCTACAGGTAGAAAATCATAGCAATAGTCTACCTGTAGCAACACTTATATTCTTCCATACAATCCTCAACGATAGATACATACATTTCAATTTTCTATCTTTTTTATACTCGACAATAAATCCGATACTTCAAGAAGATATCCATAAATAAAACAACAAGAGTGTTTTTGCTGATTTCCTGAAAAAATTTATTTTTGTACTGATTGCTGAATTTTTTTGCCACATTTTAAATATTAGAACAGATTAAAATTTAACAAGAAAGGTTATAAATCTGCTAACGATATCGTTGAATTATAGATGTCTTATGTGTTACTATTGTGAAAGGTAGGAATGGTCGTCAGCAGTATCAAAAGAGGAGAACACATGAGCGACATGTTTCGGCTCACATCACCCTTTCGGAAACAAAAAATAGAACTTACCACTGAAGAGAGAGCACAGTTAAATGTCATCATTGATTTACTGATTCCATCTGATAAGGATTTTCCCCCACCATCCAGTCTTCAATTAATCGACGATTTCTTACATCATTTGTTGCCTAAAGCGAACTATAGAGCAACGTTGCTACTCAATGAAAAACGCTTGCGCTCAGTCCTTCATGAACTGAATATATCTGCAGGTGGCAGTTTCTGTCGGATAGAAGAGACTACCCAGCAAAAGCTTTTGAAACATCTGGAGTTTCGCGATCCCGCAACATTCCAGGCACTATGGACTCTGGCAAATCACAGTTACTATACTTTACTGGCAACCCGTCTGCGCCCTCAGTTAGCATAGCGCTATTTTGAGAATCCACGTTATCACACAACCTGTAAACGTATTTACGCTTATCTGGAATTGTACCACGAGTGTCATATCTTATTGATTGGACTTTACAAGCAATTACTACGTATATAATTCCTTATCTCTTACAGAAATAAGAGTGAGAAAATCTCGCATAACTCTTATTTCTGTAAAGCCCATAAAATCCACTCACCTTTCCATTGATCTCCTCTTTACTTGCTTATCGCATCTTTACATATTCCAGCAAACAATTCTTCTAACATAAAAAAACATGCGCTAACATCACCATTCCACACTTCATCATGTTTCAAATCATCCCCATAACACAGAGAAACGGGATTTCCTAACCTTTGTCAATATTCATACGTAATAGTCTTGACACGATAACGATATATCGGATACAATACAAATACGATAACGATATATCGTATTGTCCAATCAGAAAAATAACAAGGGAGATGAAAATTATGTTTCGCGGAAGACATTTTGCTTTTCAATTCCAGGGAGGTCCTGGTGATTGGGAAGGGTGGACACCACCCTGGCTACAAGGCGATAGAGAAGATTTCCATCAACGAGCACGGATGTTTAAAATGCGGATGAGACGTGGCTTCTTTGGCCCCAACGGACCTTTCGGCCCCGAAAATCCGTTTCAACATCATGGTCCTGGGGGACATCACGGACACGGACCAGGACATCGTTTCTTTGGTCGTGGCGACGTAAAATTTGCTTTGCTCAAACTCCTGCAAGAGCGTCCTATGCATGGTTATGAAATGATGAAAGCCCTGGAGGAACGTTCCGGCGGCTTCTACGCTCCCAGTGCAGGAACAATTTACCCAACACTTCAGATGCTCGAAGATCGCGAGCTTGTTACGGTCCAGGAAGTTGAAGGCAAAAAAGTATACAGCATCACAGATGCTGGTAAAGCAGCCTTAGAAGAACGCCAGCAGGAAGAAGAGGCAAACTTTACGAACACACCCTGGGGTCGCGCATTTCAAGAAGGCCGCCGCTGGAATGCCCCGGAAATCCAGGCTCTGCGCAGTGAGGCAATGGAAGTTGCTCGTCTCTTCGCAATCGCTGGACGTTCCTCATTCCAGAATCCGGAAAAATTAACACAATTGCGTGCAATCCTGGAACGTTCCCGCAAAGAATTAACCGATCTCATCTATGGCAATAATGAGGCCACATCGAGCACAACCGATACACCTCCAACGCCAGACCAACAATAATAGCTTACCCCTGACGCTACATGGCACCATTGAAAAAACCTTCATATGCCTGTGGCGACTCTACAAGCCACACATAAGCGATATTGACGCTTGTTTCTTAGTGCATGGTGGGTTGGCCCGCTCGGGCAACCCACTTGCTTCTGCAATTCTCCTCCCAACCCTGACCAGACTATATCCTATATATGAAAAAAAAGGATACATACAATCACAAGCAAATGTAATAATTGGTCAATCCAGATCGGCTCAAACAACCTGTAACGAGCTTTTAACGGGTCAATAATACAATGTGTACCAAAGAGAATAGCTGTTGCCCACACTGACGAGTGAGCAAACAATACAAAGGCCGCTGTATATGTCGCGCAGTGATAAAAGTTAATCTCCCAGCTTTTCCCCTTTTCCAAACTCATCCAGGTGCTTTGAAAGGCAAAATCACCCACAAAATGACATGCAAGCCAGATGAATAGTGTCATGATAGAGATGTGCAAAAGCATACATTACTCCAGACATTCTTTTACTCCTTATTATCCTCTACACATTACCTCAAACGCTATTAACCAGATCGCATCTATACTGTGATAGGAACCACAACTCTCACGAAGAAACACAAAATCCCCCCTGGAAGATTTCAAAAAGGCTGAAGCCTACCCCATTACAGTGGTATACTCCAGCCTTTTCAAATGCTTTTGCAGGGCAATTTTATTCAATTAACGTGCTGCTCTCATGCGGAAGCACATACGACTCTTTTTTCCAGGACAGACCAATGTGATAGCGCAACAGCAAGAGTAGCGCGATCAGAATCCAGAAACAGAACGCTAAATCCTGCTCCAGAAAAGAGCTATCCACCATGCCCTGACCTAATGCTGCCAGCATCGCGGCCCCTATTGCCACAACCGCTGTGTAATAATATTCTTTCTGTTCAACCTGCGCACGAGCGAGATAACGCAATATCCTGGCAAACTGCCACCAAAAAAACACCAGTATCGCCAGAAAAGCCAGCAAACCAAAGATGCCAATACTCACCCAGACCTGTAAAAATATATTATGCGGATGAGAGAGACTTGGTTCAAGGCCCATATGGGTCGAATGACCATTCTCAAAATCAATCGCATAATAATGTGGTGCGGGCTTACACTCTGTGGCCCATGCAGGCGTTGGCGCAGCTTTGTTCAAAGTCGCAGGATCGGTATAATGACACAACCAGTTATCCAGACCAACACCAAGGATAGGATTTCCCTCGATCATGCCAATAGCACTACGCCAGAGATATACGCGAGTTTCCACTGTATTGAGGTGATACTGGTTCGTATGTCCCATAATGATCTGATCGTTCACATAATGATAGATCCGCTGATAAAATAGACCAGAAACAACAATAACAAGAGCCAGAATAACGCCACCACCAATCAATACAATGCGCTTATTGCGTATCAAGAAGATCAGGAGAAATATCATTACCAGAGGAAATGCTAACAGCGCGGTTCCACGCGATGGGCTTTGCAAAAGCACAAACAGATTCGGCACACAGAGCAGTAACGCCCCCAGACGTACATTCCAGGGTAAACGAGAGAAAACCACAGCCAGACCTAGCGGAAGTGTATAATCAAACAACAATCCCACACTGTTATAGCTGCCATACACCGTGTCTATTGCCACCATCCCATCCACATCAGGAGCCAGAGTCTGATGAAAGAAAACATATTGAATAATACCAATAATCGCAATCACCATACCTGTACCAAAAAGTGCAGCAAATAAACGTATAAAATCCTGCCGCGTACGCAGACAGAGCATAATCAGTACTACATACACAAATGGTCCCAGCACTTCTTCGCGGAAAGTACGAATAGCCGCACCACGAGATAAAGCGACAGTAATTGAAATCACCGAAAAAGCCGCAAAAACCAGCATTGGAATGATAAATGGTCGAAGACGTTGCCGCAATTCCGCAGGCGATAACCAGTACCGCCAGCGATTGCGCTGTACAAGCAATTGCACGCAGGCGACAGCAACTATCAACCAGAGCGTAATTTCCGCAGGGCTAAATGAAGCTGTTCTCCAGACGGGCTTCGGAAGCAAGTAGTATGGGAGAGTTAGAGGTAAAAGCGCCACCGCGAAAGGTAAACGATAGCATGCCAGAACCAGAAATAGCACCAAAAAAGGTAATGCGAATAAAGGGTTGAGTTGCGGCAACCCGGCCAGTGCAATAGTAATATTGTGATTCCCAATCAGATAGTAGAGAGCCATAGAAATTATCAGTCCACACTCCACCAACCGATCATGCCAGAACGATGATCTGTGCGATTCCTCTTTCCCATTATCGGTGGAAGGCTCAACAGCAACAGATGATACTGCATCTACTTGATCGAGTGTACCACAGGGATCACCAGACATATTTGATTGCACATAAGAATTTTGTGAATTATGCATAAAATCAAAACCATTCCGCACTACAATGTGCTTTTTTTGAAGAAATTCAAATTTTCTGACTGATTCAAATGAAATTGTTTGTTCGTTACGCAAGCAGTATAACAAAATTAGCTTTAAAGCGTCTATCGATAAGAAGATAGGGGTATGGTGGCCATCCAAAGCTGCAATTGGATAGCAATATGAACGCTGAAATAGCAGGTCTTTTTCAACTATACAGCTTACACTCCAGTAATATTTATTCTCATTTTTACTGCATATATAGAATAAATCAGTAAGTTTCCACCAGGTGCCGTCTTTTATTCCATAAAAACAATACTGCAATAAAGAGCTAGAATTCTATACAGAAATCACCATACACAATGCTAGCTCTCACGCTATTCGTTTGCCAGAAGATTACGAAAGCGCCGAGGTCACCCATAGTTTTGCTGCTGCAAAGTGATTGATTGTCACAACACGGTCATCAACCAGAATGCGCACCTCTTCTTGTATTTCGTCTGTGTCCTGCTTCGACGCTGCATCCGCAATCGGAGCCTGTGCCAGCATCACAAGTTCTGTCCCAGGCGTCAGACTCTTATCATGCATATACATAATGAGCGCCTCTTCATCCTCCACAACTTCTGATACACATAAAACTCTGACACGTGTGCCATTGCTCACTGTTGACAAGCGCACAGCATGATTATCCTTCAAATAGGTTCTTGCGTTTGGCACTGAACCGGGGATCGGGTTTCCATGTGGACAGGTCAACGGATTATTCAAATTCGCAATCACCCGCGATTCAACCGCGCCTGAGATAAAATGCTCCAGACGACATGCCTCTTCATGGACCTCATGCCATTGCATACCAAGCATGTCAACCAGAAATCGTTCCGTTAAACGATGCCGCCGTAAAACCGCCTCAGCAGCACTATTCCCTGCCTCGGTCAGTGTGATGCGACGTTTATTATCCATTTCTACATAGCCATCACGAACCAGACGCTTCAACATTTCTGTCACGGTAGGAGCCGATACATGAAATCGCTCAGCCAGACGAGCACCGATAACGACTTCTTCCTCCATGCTCAGGTTATAAATAGTTTCGAGATATTCCTCTACTGTTGCACTCAAAATCTCTTCTGATCTCATAGCCTATATCCTGTTCCTATCCGCAAAATAGCCTCACACAAACAGACACTTCACATACGATAACACTCTATGTCGAGAGACATATACGTAGATTATCTACGAACTTCCTCACCTGTGTATCATGCCTGCCGTAAACTCATCATACAGAAGCTATAAATTCCCCATCGTTACCCACAAGATGCATCTCTAGTGTAGCATTTTTTATCTCTCTGGTCTATCAGGACCATTCAATCAATACAAAAAACTGCAAATGTTCTACGACTATTACTTATTTTTAACTGCTACAAATATTATTTTTCGCTACAAATAATTATTCATGCAGATGAAACAATTTTTACAGGGGATATAGTGAAGGTGAAAGGAGTAATACAACTATGAAGAAGGCAACCATGCAGCAAGAAATCCTCACCCCCACTCTATCTCTGCCTTCTTTGCGCCTATGGCAGTCATCTTTCCGTCTACTTTCCCGCAAGCAAGCCATCCTACTTATATTTACAGTTCTACTATTACTGGGATCATTCCTACCTTTCCAGCAATCACAGCCTGCACAAGCTGCCAATCCGGGGTATGGAAAAGTGTGTCGCTGGCACCGCGTCGCCATCGGCGATACACTTAATCGTATCTCTACTTCATATCGTGTGAATATTTGGACGCTAGCCAGGGCTAACCGAATTCACAACATTAATCTCATCTACGCTGGCCATTCAATCTGTGTTCCGGTGAAAAGGCACGCCCGCAGTTATGGCGCGAGCGGTCTACTACCCAATGGACAGGTACGATGGTACGCGTACAATGCGCTGGAATGGTCGACCAGTTCGCAGGCCTCTCGGTTGCTCCGTCAGGCGGCCGCACGCTACGGACTCCCGGCTAATCTTCTCCTCGCGATTGCCTGGCAAGAAAGCGGTTGGCGTCAACACGTGATCTCACGTGACGGCGGTATTGGACTCATGCAAATCATGCCCTATACAGCGCTGGTCCTGAATAAACAGACAGGTATTCGCCACGACCCCTATAAGCTCTGGGACAACATTGAATTAGGTGCCTTCTACCTCTATCAACTCTGGAGGAGTTATCACGGGAACATCACCTATGTTGTCAGCGCCTACAATGAAGGCGGCTGGAACGTACAACACCGGGGCATCTTTAACTGGCGCTATGTCAATAATGTACGTGCCTTGATGTATCGCTTTTATTAGTCCTTTGTCGTTCCTGATTGTTCCACACTGTGCACCAAAAATTCCTTCAGAAGAACCTATGATGTCAGTGTTCATACAAAATTAGCATAAAATCAACCTTGACACAACCAGATCTTCGCATTATACTTTCAATGAACGAAACAAAACACGATAAAGAAGCTATGAACAGGAAAAGTACATAGCCATCGATCAGGTACAGAGAGTCGGTGTCAGGTGCGAACCGATCCTGATTTTGCTATGGAATGGGCCTGGAAGCTAAAGAGCAAACGTTCTGTGTTTCTATCGACACAGAATTAGTAGTAATCTTTCGGAACGTCCACCGTTATTAGGGACAGGATATACGTGTAGCATTTCTCTGCTTAAAGATAATACTGACAGATGGAGATGCGCACCGTATCTGGAATGAGGGATTATCTGCTATGCTGTCTTTTTACTTCTAGCGCCTGGCATTGATAATCTAAATCAAGGTGGTACCACGAAAGCAAATTCAAGCGCTTTTCGTCCTTGTCAGGACGAAAAGCGCTTTTTTATATCTCATTTTTACTGGAATCACATGGGAGAAAAACATGTCAACGAGTATTGGTCAGGATATCAAGTCTCAGACTGTTGAGAACACTTCCGCTCAAACGAAAAAACGGGTGTTCTCAGGTATACAACCAACAGGCAACATTCATCTGGGCAACTATCTCGGCGCGATCCGTAACTGGGTCAATGAACAGGATCGGTATGAGAACATTTTCTGTATCGTTGATCTTCACGCCATCACGTTGCCGATCGATCCGAAAGAATTGCACATGAATATTCGCAAACTGGCAGCGATCTACCTTGCCTGTGGTCTGGACCCACAGCATTGTAAATTGTTTGTGCAATCACATGTGCATCAGCATGCTGAATTAACCTGGATCCTGAACTGTTTTACTCCTATGGGCTGGCTGAATCGTATGACACAGTTCAAGACAAAAGCTGGCAGTAATTTAGATACGGTAAGCACCGGACTTTATGATTATCCTGTGCTGATGGCCTGCGATATCCTGCTCTATCAGTCACATTATGTTCCTGTGGGTGACGATCAACGGCAACATGTAGAGTTGACACGTGATATCGCGCAACGCTTTAACGGGCTTTACAAAGAGCAGGTCTTTACCTTGCCTGAAGCACACATCAGTACTGTTGGTGCTCGTATTATGTCGCTTGAAGATCCTACCAAAAAGATGAGCAAGAGCGACCCGAATCCCAGCGCATACATTACGCTGCTCGATGATCCGAAAACTATTAAAAAGAAAATTGGTCGAGCAACAACCGATTCGGAACGCCTGGTGAAATTCGATCCCCAACGACCAGGGATTACCAATCTGCTGAACATCTATCAGACCATTACTGGTCAAAGCAAAGAGGAGATCGAAGCAACTTTTGAGGGCAAAGGGTATGGAGATTTCAAAGCAGCGCTCACTGAACAGCTTGTAGCAACGCTCGAACCCATACAAAAAAGGTACAATGAGATCATAAGCGATATACCAGCACTGGAGGATACACTAAAAAAAGGTGCAGAGAACGTTTTACCTTTAGCAGAATCTACCCTACAACATGCCAAACAGGTGATTGGCCTCGGCTAATACACCATTATATCGGCGTCAGGATCAGTGAACATCTGGACTAGCGAACAAGCTGTTCTCTGGCCTGCGCTGATCAGTCTATCTCTAAACTTTCTTCTCTATAGACAGTGGTATTAAAAGCAGGTGGAAGATTATGTATTATCCAACATTGACAGAAGCAAAAAAACTGCATGAGCAGGATATACGGGAACATGGAACATATGGTGCTGCACCAGATCAACGCCATCCCCTCCTGCCACTCTATAGCGACATATTAGCAGATATGGAAACACCTGTCTCTGCATATTGTAAAACAGCTCAACATCCCTACAGTTTTCTGCTCGAAAGCGTTACTGGTGGCGAACACATCGCACGGTACTCATTTATTGGCATTGACCCTTATCTGGTCATGACTCAGCGCGATGAGACAGCCACACTTCAGAAAATGCAACCGACCAGTACAGGACTGCACACCACAAGCGTTGAAGAAATTCCATGCTATGACCCGCTACACTTTGTAGAGTCAGAACTTGGACAGTACCGCTTGCTTCAAAGTGAACAGGGTATACGTGATCCACTACCGAAGTTTTTCGGAGGTGCAGTTGGCTATCTTGCGTATGATGCTGCTGCTCGCTTTGAGCGTTTGCCAGTTCCACCCCCCAACGAGATAGATGCACCGCTGGCAATCTTTACTTTTACCGAGACGGTGCTGGTTTTCGACCATGTACGTCATCGCGTCCGTATCGTTACCCATCTGCACCTTGATGCACCTGATCTTGAGGCTGAATATGAACGCGGAGTTGCGATCATCAATGATGTCAAACAACGGCTCGATCAACCATTGCGTTTCCCGACCGAACCTGAGGCCACTGGCGATAAAGAGGCCTACCAGATCACGTCCAATCGCACCAAAGAAGAATTTGAACAGATGGTACGCAAGGGCATCGAGTATATTCGCGCTGGTGACATTTTCCAGGTTGTGCCTTCACAACGTCTCAGTCGTCAGGTCAGCGCATCACCGTTAACAATCTATCGCGCACTACGTACCATTAACCCTTCGCCATATATGTTCTTCCTTGATCTCGCTGATTTTCATATCATTGGTGCTTCACCAGAGTTGCTTGTGCGCTATGAAGACAATGAAGTAACCATTCGTCCTATCGCTGGTACACGCCCTCGTGGAACAGACAAGCAACAGGATGAACAACTGGCAGTCGAGTTGCAAGCGGACCCGAAAGAACGCGCTGAACATGTGATGCTCCTTGACCTTGCCCGCAACGATGTAGGACGGGTCAGCGAAGTAGGGTCAGTTCAGGTCAGCGACTTCATGACCATCGAGCGCTATTCTCATGTAATGCATCTGGTCACCAATGTCACTGGTAAGTTACGCGCAGACTCCTCGCCATTTGAAGCCTTGCGTTCTGGCTTCCCTGCTGGAACCGTCTCTGGCGCACCGAAAATTCGCGCGATGGAAATCATCAGCGAACTGGAAGGCGAGCAACGAGGCGTCTATGCCGGAGCAGTAGGCTACTTCAGCCATTCAGGCAATCAGGAGACAGCCATTGCACTCCGCACGATGGTGCTGAAAAATGGTCGTGCCTACGTCCAGGCTGGCGGCGGTGTGGTCGCCGATTCCACACCAGAGAACGAATATCAGGAGAGTTTGAACAAGGCAAAAGCACAATTGCGTGCGTTAGATGAAGCCGAAATACTGGCTCAACACAATAGAGCATCCCTGCAAACATCACTCACTTCTGCATCTCTGCCCGGAGAAAGGAAATAATCATGCTACTACTCATCGACAATTATGACAGCTTTACCTTTAACCTGTATCAATATCTTGGTGAGCTAGGGGCTGATATTGTTGTGAAGCGCAATGATCAGGTGACACTCACAGAGATTGACGAGATGCAGCCAGACTATATCGTTGTTTCACCTGGCCCATGCACACCGAAAGAAGCCGGGATCTCCTGCGACGTCATTGCAACCTTTGGAGCACACATTCCGATCCTGGGTGTCTGTCTGGGGCATCAGTCAATCGGTCAGGTCTATGGCGGAAAAGTCATTCGTGCCGCCGAGCCAATGCATGGCAAAACATCACAGATGTATCACCAGGGTCAGGGCATCTTTCGCAATCTTCCACAGGCATTTGAGGCGAACCGCTACCATAGCCTGATTGTGGAACGTGAAACGCTGCCAGACATCCTTGAAATTACTGCCAGCACAGAAGATGGCATCATTATGGGTCTAAAACACCGCACCTATCCAGTAGAAGGGGTGCAATTCCATCCTGAGTCGATCATGACCACAACGGGAAAAGATCTACTCCGAAATTTCTTGGAATGTAAAAAACCTGTGTCAATGCTCGTATGAGCCGCAGTTACACCTGATACGCCAGGGAGAGGTTGAGACATGATTCGAGAGGCAATAGCTCAAGTCGCAGCAGGAGCTACCTTAACAACCGAAGAAGCCGCCACTGCGATGGAAGAAATCATGACCGGCGTCGCGACGCCATCACAATTGGGAGCCTTTCTCACCGCTTTACGTTTACGTCCAGGCAGTGAAACGGTTGAAGAAATCACGGGGCTGGCCCGGGTCATGCGTGATAAAGCGGTGCCAGTGCAATTAAACGAAGAAATTGCCATGCGCACGCTGGATACCTGCGGTACCGGGGGAGATGGTGCGGGCACGATTAACGTCTCTACGGCTGCGGGCATTATCGCCGCAGCCGCGGGCACTATTGTCGCGAAACACGGTAATCGCTCAGCAACCAGCAAAAGTGGAAGCGCGGATGTTCTTGAAGCACTTGGCGTAAAGATTGATCTGGGGCCAGACGCTCTAGCTCGGTGTCTCCAGACATGTGGTTTTGGCTTTATGTTCGCGCAAGCCTATCATCCAGCGATGAAATATGTGGGTCCAATCCGCAGCGAGATAGGCATCAAAACTGTATTCAATATACTGGGTCCGCTCACCAATCCAGCCCATACGCCCTATCAGGTGCTTGGAGTACCTGATCGGTCATGGATACGCAAGATGGGCGAGACGCTGCTTCGCCTTGGTTGCCACCATGCGTTAATCGTTCATGGTGCGGATGGGCTTGATGAATGCTCTCTCTCAGCCCCAACATATATCTGTGAAGTACGGGCGAATCAGGATCTCCATGAATATACAATTACACCTGAGGAAGTAGGTTTACAACGAATCACGGATCATCAAAGTATCCGTGGGGGCGATCCTACATACAATGCGAAGATTTTACGTGAGTTACTTTCAACCTACGTTGATACCCCCGCAACGGACCTCATTTGTTTGAATACTGCTGCTGCTCTGGTGGCAGCCGAACAGGTTGGTTCATTTAAAGAAGGTATTCAACTGGCACGATCCACTATCAAGGAAGGTCGTGCTCAACGCAAGCTTGACGAAATTATCGAGTGTACCAACATTCATAATGCCATAGTTTAGGAGCTACTATGTTTCTCGAACGCATCGTTACACAGACACAACAAGACCTCGTACAACGCAAGCAATCTCTGCCCCAGGCGGAACTGGAGCGGCGTGCGGCAGAGCAAACAGAGCCACGGGATCTACGAGCTGCTTTGCAGGGACATGATCGAGTTCGTCTTATTGCGGAAGTGAAACGTGCTTCACCATCCAAGGGCTTACTTGCACCCGATCTTGATCCCGTTGCAACGGCACAGCTCTATGAAGCCAATGGCGCATCAGCAATCTCGGTTCTGACCGAGCCTCACTTTTTCCTGGGTTCACCTGAGTTTCTGACGAACATCAAACATGCCGTCAATCTCCCTGTGCTGCGCAAAGATTTTATTATTGATGAGTATCAGGTGTTTGAAGCTCGATCCTGGGGTGCGGATGCGATCCTGTTAATTTGCGCTATTCTGGATGATACGCAGTTACGCCACCTCTTACAGGTCGCGACGGCATTGCATATGCGGGCGCTGGTAGAGGTACACAGCAAGGAAGAGGCACAACGCGCTATCGCAGCCGGAGCAGAAATTATCGGCGTCAATAGTCGCGATCTGGTAACCTTTAAAATGAACCCATATCTCATCCGTGAGATCCGTACGATCTTGCCTTCTGATCGGGTAATCGTAGCGGAAAGCGGCATTCATACAGAAGCGGATACCCGTCGTCTGGCTCGCTATGACGTTCAGGCAATGCTGGTTGGCGAGTCACTGGTTGTCTCACCGGACATTTCTACGCAGATACATATGTTATTGCACGGAGCAAACGAAACCACACAGGTTAAAATCTGTGGTCTGAAAACTCCTGAACATGTCAATACAGCGATTGAAGCAGGTGCCGATATGCTTGGTTTCATTTTCTATAAGCCAAGCCATCGCTACATATCACCACAACAGGCAGTGGCATTGCTGGAAGCCAGCCAGAGCTACGCACAGGGCACAGCAGGCGTGGCAAAACCAGATCTGGTCGGCGTCTTTGTAAACGAAGATGCAGCGTATATCAATGAAGTTGCTGATCAAGTGGGCCTCAATTACATACAATTGCATGGCAACGAATCACCGGAATTCTGCAAGCAAATCAAACGACCGATCATTAAAGCAATCTCATTAAAGAGCCAGGATGATCTGGCACTCATCAACGAGTACACATCAGTGGCATGGCGCATACTGATTGACACCCCAACACCATCCTGGGGCGGATCGGGTGAGACAAATGATTGGGAACTTGCACGTCTGGCTGCTCACGAGACAAAAATCCTGCTCGCTGGTGGCCTGACAGCCGAAAATGTAACAGAGGCAATTCAATCCATTCGACCCTGGGGTGTTGATGTCAGTAGCAGCATCGAGACGAATAAAGAGAAGGATAGCGAAAAAATATGCAAATTCCTTATCAGCGTTCGTCAAGAGAAAAAGGCCATCGGAAACAAATAGTTCATTTTTTCTTTCATTCTCTTTCACCGCCACTGTTGACGGTCTGAGGGTGGGAAGAACAGCACGAACTCGCAGGAGTCCGTAGCCCTACACTCCATCGGGAGACGTGTCGTTCAGGAAAAAACCATTACATACTGTTCATTGCCAGAAACAAAAGAGCATTGAACAGAGAGAAAGGTAGACAATAAGGTAGACAATGCAGACAGAGAAAAAATCAGATCAGAGCACATATCAGCATGATTTCTTTCCTGATAAACGAGGACGATTCGGGGATTTTGGTGGTAAATTTGTTCCTGAAAGCTTGATGAAAAATTTAACTGAACTTGAAACCGCCTATGAAGAAGCAATCAAAGATCCCACCTTCCTTGAAGAGTTAAACTATGAACTGGATACCTATGTAGGGCGTCCAACAAAGCTACAATATGTTCCTCGTTTCTCCGAAATGGTCGGGAATAATGTCAAAATCTATCTCAAACGTGAAGATCTTGCCCATACCGGAGCACACAAAATCAATAATGCTCTTGGGCAGGGCTTACTAGCCCGCCGTATGGGTAAAAAGCGTATCATTGCGGAAACAGGCGCAGGTCAACATGGTGTGGCAACGGCAACTGTCTGTGCCAAACTTGGTTTAGATTGCATCATCTATATGGGTGAAATAGATATTCAACGGCAATCACTCAATGTCTTCCGCATGAAATTGCTCGGTGCTGAAGTACGTTCAGTCAAAAGTGGTGGTCAAACGCTCAAAGATGCAGTGAATGAAGCCATTCGCGATTGGGTCACAAACGTTGAAACCACCTTCTATATATTTGGCACCGCTGCTGGTCCGGCACCATACCCTCGTATCGTCCGTGATCTGCAATCAGTCATCGGCAAAGAAGCGCGAGAACAAATCATCAAACAGGAGGGTCGCTACCCTGACCAGATCTATGCTTGTGTCGGTGGAGGCAGTAACGCTATTGGTATCTTCTATCCTTTCGCCGATGTTCCAGAAGTACAGCTTATCGGTGTTGAGGCAGGCGGAACCAGCCTGGAACCAGGCCACCACGCGTCAACGCTGGTAGCAGGCACTCCCGGTGTACTACATGGTGCCATGAGCTACCTGCTCCAGAACGAAGATGGTCAGATCATTGATACCCATAGCATCTCTGCCGGTCTGGACTATCCTGGTGTCGGTCCAGAGCACAGCTATATGAAAGATACCGGACGAGCATCCTATGTTTCAGCTTCGGATGCCACCGCTTTACATGGTCTGGAAGCTTTAAGCCGTAGCGAAGGCATCATACCAGCGTTGGAGTCCTCCCATGCTCTCGGCTATGTGCTTGAACAGGGCGAACAAGGTAATCTACCAGAAGGCGCGTTGATCATCGTTAACCTATCAGGGCGCGGCGATAAAGACATGATGACAGTGGCAAAGGCATTCAACGTTCATCTCTAGGGGGGTAATGAGTACTTTTCAATATCATCCAGATATTCTCACACGCTTTCCCGCAGTAACTGGTGGCATTATTCTCGCGCAAGGTATGACAAATGGCCCAACGCCGGAACCACTATTGACGATGTATCAAGCAGAACAAGAACGTGTCAAAACAGAGCTTGAAAACACCGCGCTGAGCGAGTTACCAACACTCTCAGCCTGGAGGAGCGCATTTCGTAAATTCGATGTCAATCCGACGCAGTATCGCTGCGCGGCTGAGGCACTTTTACGCCGCCTGACCAAAAAAGGTGATATTCCAAGCATCAATGCCCTTGTCGATATCGGTAATCTCATCAGCATTCGCTATGCTCTGCCAGTTGCGGTTTTTGACACAAGAAGTCTCCAGGGACCTATCACTGTGCATTTCGCCAATGGAACAGAACGCTATACAACATTGGGAGAAAGCGAAGCGGAACATCCAGCAATAGGAGAAGTGATCTTCTCTGACGACACGGGTCTGGTCGTTGCCCGACGCTGGTGCTGGCGACAAAGCGAACAGAGCGCGGCGCAACAGGATACGACATCCGCAATCTTCGCCATTGAAGCGCATCATACCAATGGACCCGCTGATGTCGCCTCAGCTCTCAGCACATTACAGGAACTATTAACAACATACATTGGCGGATCTTTCATATCAGGTATCCTTGATGCGCACCATCAAGGTATCTCATAGTAGCACAGAGGAGCAAGTCATGGGAACCATGAGCACAAACGTTGCCAGACAACAAGGTATACCAGCACAGAAGATCACACAGGCTTTCCAACAGGCCAAAAAGGAAGGGCGCAGTGTTCTCATTCCTTATTTCATGTGTGGTTATCCCTCAGCAACTAAATCTGCTGAGATTATTCTCGCCGCTGCGGAAGGCGGTGCAGACATTATCGAATTGGGCATGCCGTTTAGCGACCCATTGGCGGATGGGCCAACTATCCAACATGCCGGACAGATTGCACTCAACAATGGCATGACCGTTCAGGGGTGTATGGAGATCGCTAAAGAGGTTTCTTCACACTGCGACGTTCCATTGCTACTGATGGGATATTATAATCCGCTTCTCGCCTATGGTCTTGAACGTTTTTGTACCACAGCAATAGCTAATGGTGTCAGCGGCTTAATTATTCCCGATCTGCCACCAGAGGAAGCAGATGAATTGCAAGCAATAGCCTATCGTCATGGTCTGGGTATTGTTTACCTGGTTCCTCCGACGACTCCTGACAAGCGTATCGCCAATGTCGTACAACGCATCGCCGCAGGACCGGGCAGTTTCTTGTACTGCATTTCACTGAGTGGAGTCACTGGCGAACGCGCCAAACTGCCCCCTCACTTACAAAGCTTTATTACAAGGGTTCGTTCATATGTAACGGAATACAATATTCCACTGGCAATCGGGTTTGGCATTTCAAAACCAGAGCATATCGTAGCAGTATCAAAATACGCGGAAGGAGCAGTTGTTGGAAGTGCATTAATCAATCTTATTGATCAACAGCCAGAGGCAGAACAAACATCGGCAATCAAAAGCTATATCAAAAGCCTCGCGCAAAAATAGTATTACCCAGACATACCATCTATACATAAAGAAGGCCCTACGAACGGTCAGAAAATACAGATGCAAACATGCTACTATCATTTACAATAAAGGGATATGAGTTTTACACATGGGGTAAACGATCCCAATTTCCTACCAGGAAGGAATGATAAAGCTAATGTATTGCAGAGGTATTCGTGGAGCTACAACGGTAAAACACAACGATAGAGAAGAAATACTTGCAGCGACAAAAGAATTACTGCTCGTGCTCATCGAGAAAAATGATCTGAAAGCTGAAGATATTGCCAGCGCAATCTTTACACTGACGGCAGATCTCGATGCAGAGTTCCCGGCAGTCGCAGCACGAGGGTTGGGATGGACAGAAACGGCGTTGATGTGTACCCGTGAAATCCCGGTACCAAACAGCCTGGGGAAATGCATTCGGGTGCTTATTCATGTCAACACAACAAAAAGCGCCGGTGAAATACAACATGTCTATCTGCGTGAAGCTGTAACCCTTCGCCCTACGTTCGCTGTAGATCTCTAATCTAAGATGTAGCCCTTTTCTGCTCTTCTCCGTTCAACTGAAGAGGAACAGAAAACTTACCTGGCGACTATCGGCAGTCAGACCATAACAATGGTGTCATATGCCGTTATACGAACAGTGTATCAATAATCATTCAAGAGTATACAGATCTGTTTTACTTCTATTAAAGGAGATTTAAATGATTGTTGTAATGAAATCAGCTAGTAGCGCTGCAGATATTCAGCACGTTGTGGAGTATCTGGAGAAACATGGTTTATCAGGTCACACATCTCAGGGTGTAGAACGTACAGTCATCGGCGTTCTTGGCGCGGTCGGTGCATCTGGCGCTCCCGGTGGCATTGGTGGCATCAGCCCGGAAATAGAAGAGGCACTCGGTGGACTGCCAAATGTCGATAGCGTCATTCGTGTTTCCAAACCTTACAAACTTGCCAGTCGAGAATTCCATCCCGCAGATACCATTGTAGAGATCCCATCTGCCTGTGTGGCGGGGGGAGTCGTACGCATTGGCGGTCCAGAAGTGGTTATGATGGCAGGCCCCTGTACGGTCGAAAGCGAAAAACAATTGATGACTACCGCCGAAGCTGTGCGCAAAGAGGGTGCGGTTATCCTGCGTGGTGGCGCGTTTAAGCCATCTACTTCACCATATGGTTTCCGTGGTATGGGTGAAGCAGGACTCAAACTCCTTGCGAAGGCTCGTGATGAGTTTGGCATGGCAATCATCACTGAGGTTATGACCCCTTCCGATGTGGCATTAGTCAGCGAATACGCTGATATTCTCCAGATCGGTACACGTAATATGCAGAACTACATGCTGCTGGACGAAGTTGGTCGCTCCAACAAGCCAGCCGTGTTGAAGCGTGGTATGTCTGCCACCTTCGAAGAATGGCTACTGGCGGCTGAATATGTGCTGTCTCAGGGGAATCGCAATGTGATCCTTTGTGAGCGTGGTATCCGTACTTTCGAAAAAGCAACGCGTAATACGATGGATATCAGCGCGATTCCATTGATTAAACAGCTTTCCCATCTGCCCATTATTTCAGATCCCAGTCAGGGAACCGGACGTCGCGATCTGGTTGGGCCAATGTCGTTAGCCTCTGTCGCCGCTGGCACCGATGCTCTTCTGATCGAAGTTCATCCAAATCCAGACGAGGCGCTCAAAGATGGCGCACAATCAATCACAATTCCTCAGTTCAGAGCATTAATGCCACAATTACAGTCAGTAGCAGGCGCTGTAGGACGTTCATTTATCACGGAATAATATCCGGCACCAAAACAGGAAAACCTGCCGCTCTATCAGAGTCTGGCAGGCTTTCTGACATATTCATCACAATCGTGACACAAATTTAACCAGCAGGCTTATTTCTCTTGCCGCAATGAACGAGAGTAATAGGCCATCTGTGTCGCGGCCTCTTCAACGCCAACGGTAATACTATAGAGACGCGAAATATCATACTCCAAAAGTATCCGATATAATTCGTTACAGATGTACTCCGCCAGCATTTCCGCAGTGGAGTTTTCTATCGGAAGCTCCACGACATCAGTGCGTGGAAAGACATAACGCTTGTCCTGAAACTGGATTTCCCATGTATCATCAGAAGCGGTCAATGCTAACTGCGGATTACGCATTGGCAATAAAAATCTGTGATCCAGATGGCGACAAATCTCCTTTGTATGCCGTTTGAGGATGGTAAAATCAAAAACCAGACTATCCTCACCAAGCTCCCCCTCTACCTCCACCAGTACACCGTAGTTATGCCCATGTAATCGCTCACATTTGCCGCCATACGTAATAAAATGGGCAGAACTAAAATTGAGATAACCACCCTCAACTTTCACTTTACGCGCAATCCGCTTACCAGCCATACCAGGTCCTCGTTTCGTTTGATCTCGTGGAGAGAATAAGATTCAGGAAAAACTTTGTACACAGGATACCATTCACAACTGAGAGAAACAAGAGAAAACGTTGTCTCCTTTTCACCCATCACACAAAAACACATGGTCATAAATTTATTGACATCCATGAACCAAAAAGGCTACCCCCTGTGTGCAACCAGCATACCTCATCTTGATGCAAGCCATGGCTTCTACACATGCTACGGCTAAACGGCGTTGACAACGGTGTTTCCATAACATGTGCTATACTATAGAAGTGCTAGCAAGACACTTCCCAATGTCGAAGCAAAAGGAGAAAGCCAATAATGACAGTTTCTGAAACGTTAACCAGAATACAACAATCGTTTAAACCATCCGCAGCCGCTGGCTTAAACAAAATTATTCAGTTGCATATCACGGGTCAGGATAACGGTACCTATGCGCTGAAAATCGCAGATCAACAATGCGAACTCATTTCTGGAGGCGTTGAGAAACCTGATGTCACCCTCACCGTAAGTGATCAAGATTGGGTCGCACTTACAACAGGGCAATTAGATGCCATGAATGCCTTTCTCACGGGAAAGATCAA
Source organism: Dictyobacter sp. (assembly GCA_035493535.1). Taxonomy (GTDB): domain Bacteria; phylum Chloroflexota; class Ktedonobacteria; order Ktedonobacterales; family Ktedonobacteraceae; genus Dictyobacter. The sequence continues at coordinate 21,076 of DATJIE010000009.1, read as the reverse complement.
AGTAGAAGGTGATCGCTTGCTGGTAATGCGCATCCCCTCCCTCTTCTCCATGAAATAAGATTTTATCCTGTTTTCGCTTCTAATATGCGATAATTCTAATACCCTTTTCTGTTTGGATATTTCGTGTTTTTGTGTTATTTCATGGACGAAGAATCTTTACGCATCTTGCCATAGGATGATTTCCCATGATATACTCGTCTTAACTGAATAAGTCTCTGCCAGACACTTTTTGAACATACGGAAAAACCGTAGAAAGGCGTCCGACATGGTTCTTAGGAGCAGTGATTTACATCATAGTTTACAGCACCTTGATGGCCTGTTGACAACTCACGAAGCAGCAAAAAAGCTAGATTTAAGTTATTGGCACTTCATGCATCTTGTTGAAGCGGGACGGATTCCCGGTATGCGTGTCGTTGACCGCTGGCTCTTTTCGCCAGATGACTTAGATGGCTATCGACGCAGCAAATTTGGTGCATTGGAGGATCTAGCTCGCGCAGCCCTGGAAAGTCCATATGTCGGCCTGACAGAAAAACAAACTATTATCTGCCAATATCTCCTTAATAACGAACGTCCTTCAGAGATCGCACGTAAATTACAACAATCCAGGCAAGCTGTCCATTCTCAAATATCGTTAATACGCGAAAAAGTGTCTCGCATCCAAACCACACCTTTAGTCCCTCCTGATACAACAACACGTACAACCAATAAACGTGGTTCTCGCACCAGGAGAGCACAGGCTCAACTGTAAGAAACTCATATTGCTGGCAGTTAATACGCACCTGCCCATGGAGAAGTGTCTGAAACATCTCATTTCCATCAGACACTTCTCTTACAAAAATCTGTCCCCGGTCTGATGGACATGCCATCCCCAAACATCATCTTCTTGTGACCTGTATATAGCTGTTAAGATCTTCTTATTCATGTTATTCTTTTTCTATATCATCCGTTTCACTAACCATAAACGTGCTATATACAAGACTAGCTTATAGAGAGGTTTTTTCATGGCACAGGAACATGTTCTCGTCCACCCTGATGGTCCGACAATGTATCAGCCGATTGAAGATTATGCAATGATCGGAGATTTACATACCGTTGCATTGGTAGGAAAAAATGGTTCAATCGACTGGTGTTGTATTCCACGTTTTGATTCACCCAGTGTCTTTGGCTCGCTGCTTGACATCAATAAAGGCGGCTTCTTCAGTATCGCGCCTTCATTCGATCAGACCACAAACATGGGGCGCCGTCAGATGTACCTTCCCGAAACAAATATTTTGATTACCCGCTTTATGACGGTTGACGGTGTTGGTGAATTGATCGACTTTATGCCAATCAAAAAATCAGGAACTTCGGCGCATCAACACCACATTGTACGTGCAATCCATGTTGTTCGTGGCTCACTCCCATTTGAAATCATCTGCCGTCCAGCATTTAACTATGCACGTGACTCCCATACTGTTGAAGTATCAGAAAATGGCGCTGTTTTCCATAGCGATAGCTTAAGCCTGGGATTGGCTTCCGGTGTCCCTCTGGAGATTGATGAGCAAGGAGGCGTGCGCGCAAACTTCACACTCCACACAAACCAATGGGCTTATTTTGTACTGGAAAGTGCCGAACACCATCACCTCACCCCCAGACGGATGCTTCATCATGAATATGAGACATTATTCAATGAAACAATGACCTACTGGCAAAAATGGCTTGCCCAGAGCAAGTATCAGGGACGCTGGCGTGAAGTCGTTCAACGCTCTGCCCTTGCCCTGAAACTTATGACTTATGAACCAACTGGCGCTATCGTTGCTGCTCCGACAACCAGCCTGCCAGAAACACCCGGTGGCGAGCGGAACTGGGACTATCGCTTCACCTGGCTACGCGATGCCGCGTTCACTATTTATAGCCTGCTCATTCTGGGCTTTCGCCAGGAGGCGGAAGCGTTTATGGGCTGGATCGATGCACGCTGCCATGAACTTGAACCAAATGGCTCATTGCAACCGATGTATGCTATTGATGGAGGTCATGAGTTAACTGAAATCACGCTCGATCATCTCGAAGGCTACAAACAAAGCCGACCTGTACGTATTGGCAATGGCGCCTATAAACAAAAACAGCTTGATATCTACGGCGAATTAATGGACTCTGTTTATATCTTTAATCGCTATCAAGATATTTCCTATGACCTCTGGACGAATCTACGTCGCTTACTTGATTGGTTAGATAAACACTGGCAGGAAGAGGATGAGGGCATATGGGAAATTCGCGGTGGCCCCAGACAATTCGTACATTCACGTGTGATGAGCTGGGTCGCTTATGATCGCGCAATCCGTATCGCCCGCCACCGTGGTCTTCCCGCGCCATTAACAAAATGGAGCAACAATAGCGCCCAGATCTATGAGGAAATCATGGATAAAGGCTGGCATGAGCAAAAACAGAGCTTTATTCAATACTATGGGAGCGATGCCGTTGATGCCAGTTCGCTGCTCATGAGTCTGACACGGTTCTCTGGTCCCACTGACCCACGAATGTCAAGTACGCTCGAACGGATTCAAAAGGAACTGACCAGCGACTCGCATGTCTTCCGTTATAATCCGAAAAAGGCCGCCGATGATGGCTTTATGAGCGATGAAGGCACGTTTAGCCCCTGTAGTTTCTGGTATACAGAGGCACTGGCACGCGCAGGACGAACGACCGAAGCACGCTTGATCTTAGAAAAGATGCTGACTTACTCCAACCATGTTGGGCTATTCGCTGAAGAAATTGGTCCGACCGGAGAAGCACTGGGCAATTTCCCCCAGGCATTTACCCATCTGGCACTGATCAGCGCCTGCTATAACCTGGATCGCGCACTTGATGGTAAACTACTCAGCTAGCGAGCAGAATACAGGTGCCACAAGCATGAATGTATGGTATGCTCATACGTAAGCTTGACGTTTGCGTTGGAAACAAGTACAATTCACCATTGAAGTGTCGGTACTTAAACTTACTGATTCCACCGGGCGATGAAGACCGTCCGGTTTTCTTATGCCTATGAGGAGTAATTGCCAGGAATATGCAAGCAATCGAAGAAACATCACAAAACCTTATTGAACGCACCGACATCCGCAATGTTGCTATCATCGCCCACGTTGACCACGGAAAGACGACACTTGTAGATGGTCTATTAAAACAAAGCCACATTTTCCGTGATAATCAACAGGTTGGCGAACTTATCATGGATTCAAATGACCAGGAACGAGAACGTGGCATTACGATTCTGGCAAAAAATACAGCGATTGAATATCGTGGGACCAAAATCAATATTATTGATACCCCAGGACACGCTGATTTTGGGGGTGAGGTCGAACGTGTTTTAAATATGGCTGATGGTTGTATCCTTCTTGTTGATGCGGCTGAAGGTCCTATGCCACAGACACGTTTCGTGTTACAGAAAGCACTGGAACTCCGTTTACATCCTATTGTGGTTGTCAATAAAATTGACCGTAAGGACGCTCGTGCCGATCAAGTCATTGAAGAGACACAGGATCTTTTCCTGGAACTCGCAACCGACGACGATCAGCTTGATTTCCCGGTTCTGTATGCGATCGGGCGTGACGGCGTTGCGATGCAACACATAGATGATGAACGCAAAGATTTACAGCCGCTGTTCGATACGATTATCAGCCATGTACCGGCACCAAAGGTTGATAGCGAGGCTCCCTTCCAACTTCTTGTAACCGCGCTTGACTACGACGATTATAAAGGCAAATATGCAATTGGACGTATCATTCGTGGACATATTACACCAAATACTGCTGTTGCGCGGATCAATCGCGATGGTGAGGTCAGTCGGCAAAAAGTGAATCTGGTGATGACCTATCGTGGATTACAACGCCTGGAGACAGATGAAGCCAAAGCAGGTGACATTATTGCCCTGACCGGCATTGCTGATGCCAACATTGGCGAAACCCTGGCTGACATCGATCATCCTGAAGCGCTGCCATCCATTGCCATCTCTGAACCAACTTTGAAGATGACATTTGGCGTCAATACCAGCCCATTCTCAGGCCGGGAAGGAAAATTCTCAACATCACGTCAACTACGCGCTCGCCTGTATCGAGAGCTAGAGACAAATGTCAGCCTGCGCGTTGAAGACGGCAACACCCCTGATGAATTTATTGTGTCTGGTCGTGGTGAATTACACCTCTCGGTCTTGATCGAAACGCTTCGTCGTGAAGGGTATGAATTACAGGTATCACGTCCTGAGGTTATCACCCACGTCGATGAAAACGGTCATGTGCAGGAGCCTATCGAACATCTCGTCATTGATACCAGAGATACGTTCATTGGTGCGCTTACCGAGGCACTTTCAATCCGTAAAGCGCAGTTAACCAACATGACAAACGACGGGAATGGCAATGTGCGTATTGAATATGATATCCCAACCCGTGGTTTGATTGGTTTCCGTAATGCGTTCCTGACCCTTACCAGAGGAAATGGAGCACTGAGCAGCCTGTTAAATGGCTTTACTCCCTGGATGGGCAAAATCAGCACCGCTCGTATGGGTGCGCTGATTGCTTCCGAACTGGGCGTTGCGGTCACGTATGGCTTAAACAATGCGCAGATGCGTGGTGACACATTTATTGAGCCAAGCACGCCCGTCTATGAAGGGATGATTATCGGCCTTAATGCGCGACCAGATGATCTGGTGGTTAATGTCTGTAAAGAGAAACAGAAGACGAATATTCGCTCTTCTACCTCGGATATCTCAGTTCGCTTAACACCACCCGTACTCATGAGTCTGGAACAATCGCTGGACTTTATTAATGACGACGAATTGGTAGAAGTGACACCACAAAATATCCGCTTGCGCAAACGCTATCTGACACAACATGAGCGTTCACGTATGCGCGCACATGAAATGGGTAAATAGTCGCTGTCGTCTGTCTGCAATATCTGTGCTGCCTCGCCAATACCATGCGAGGCAGCACCTTTTTATATGATCTCCTTTTTCCTCTCATCAACGCACCACAGATACCTGAACTGCGTCAAAATACGCCCACAATCCCATATCTGCCAGCAAACAATATAAAGAAAAACGCACTAGAAGACGATTATCTACAAAAAAGCATAAACTTTATTGTAAAGTAGCACATATTCTCACGAAGGGAGGGGCTTGCTGTGGCTATTCACCATCACAAGGCCGTCTGCGTTACAACGATGACACTACTTCTCTGCGCCAGTCTCTGGTTCAATTCATCGATAGAGGCATATGCACAAACACACAACACACAACACACAACAGTAACAACGATACATTATGTCTACTGCCCTGCTCCCCCATACTGGTGCTGGTGATTACTACCTGTGTAGAGCATCTGCATAAAATCCATACTTGCATATGTACAGGCACTCTACACAGGTAAAACAATAGTTTCATGCAAAAAATGGCAGAGTATTTCCTTTTTTTCAACGTATATGCTATGCTTTGAACGAATACGACAAATAGAGACATACATGGGAGGCGAAACAATGCCCGAGCATACCTCTGCTCAAGTTACATTCTATGTCAAAGCTGGTTGTCACTTATGCGATGAAGCCCGTGATATCCTTGATGAAATCGCCGCTGAAACGGAGTATGAACTGACTGAAATCGATATTCGCCGCGATATGGCGCTCTTTGAACGGTATCGTTATCGCATTCCCGTTATTCTGATCAATGGCGTCGAGGTCGCTGAGGGCCGCATCGAATATGCCGATCTCATGCAGGCTTTTCCTGACCAACAACAGGCATAAGCACTTTCCGTCCAACTCGATCTATCTACACAACATGGTCACAATGCGCTATAATCGAGGGCAGAAAGAGTCAAGAAAGCTAGAGCAGATTTCATTTTAACAAATTACCGTATGATCTTATTCCAAAACTCGACGCCACTCTCATGATGAGTGCTGCGTACGCAGGTTTGCGAATAAGCAGTATTTGATAACTAACAAGAAACTAAGTAGAGAGAGTATGTCCGAAACCGAGAATACAGCATCACGCACAACGTTTGCAGTCACGACACTGGGCTGTAAGGTAAATCAGGCTGACAGTGAAGCTATTGGTGACCAGATGAGCGCGGCGGGTTTCAAGCAGCGCGATTTCAACGATGATGCAGATGTTTATATTGTGAATACATGTACCGTCACCCATCTAGGTGATCGCAGTTCCCGCCAGCTCATCGCGCAAGCGCATCGTCGCCATCCTGATGCACTGCTTGTCGTCACAGGCTGCTATGCTGAATTAAATCCCCAGGGCGTCGCTGCATTGCCGGGTGTAAATCTGGTTATCGGCAATACTGGCAAAGATTCGCTCATTGAAACCATCCAGCGCTCCTTGCAGAGCGAGATTGCAGCGCCACAACAGGCAGCCACAGAAACCGCTACAGAGATAGCAACCATTGCCCCCAATGGTCGGGTATTGCCAGTATTGCCATTAGATACACAGCATATCGGCAGTGATCAGGCACTGGCATTTGATCCCACCGAAGAGGAGCCACAGCCAGACAATCCTTCACGCCTGACTTTTTTTGGCGAGAATGTCCCGGCGATCAGTGAAAATGCGCGTGAGCGCGTATTCTCACGCACACGTGTACAGATGAAGGTACAGGACGGCTGTAATAATCGCTGTACCTACTGTATTGTGCCCACCGTACGTGGAAAATCACGTAGCCGCAGCATTGCTTCGGTGGTCGAGAACGTTCAACGCAAAGCTCACGCTGGCTATCAGGAAATTGTGTTAACCGGCATTCACCTGGGTGACTACCATCCAGACGAGGAGAAAAAATTCGATCTGGGTGATCTGATCGCGAGACTACTGGAGGAGACAGAGATACCGCGCATTCGCGTCTCTTCTCTGGAACCGGAAGATTTTGAGCTGGAATGGCTGGAGTTATGGAAAAATCCACGCATGTGTCGCCACTTCCACCTGCCCATGCAAAGTGGCTCCGATGATGTGCTACGTCGTATGGCGCGGCGCTACAAGAGCGCCCGCTATCGTGAGATCATCCAGACGGCGAAACAATTGATCCCAGGTGTAGCAATCAGTACCGACATCATTACAGGTTTCCCAGGCGAAACAGATGAAGATTTTGAGCTGACTTACCAGTTAGCAAAGGAACTGGAATTCGCCAAGACACATGTCTTCCGCTTCTCAGCCCGTCAGGGCACGGCTGCCGCACGTATGCGTGCTCACGTGAAGGAAGATATCAAAAAAGCCCGCAGCCAGCGCTTACTTGACTTGAATGAAGAGCATAGCCGACTCTTCCGCGAACAATTTCTTGGCGAAACCATTGATGTGCTGATTGAGCAGAATAAACACGGCATCTGGGAAGGTTTGACCGATAATTATCTGCGTGTCGAAGTCCATGATCTCCCTGAAGATCACGAATGGCAACACACCGTCATCAAAGCTCGCTTGAATCATCTTGTTGATGATGGCGTTCACGGAACCTTCGTCGCAGCCAGATAATTCTCAACTCTTCCCCTATAGGGATAGTCATTGATCCGCCAGACAACGTAGGGCACGCAAACAACAAATGTGCCCTACGCCTCCCGAGTTACCCCAATACATACCACCATAACCCACACATGCAAAACACTCACTCATAACTCTTATAGCAAATCACGCGACACTTTATCATAGGAACTCACTAAAATCTCAGTGGCCTCCTCTTCACCCACCATCTTTGATAACCGATTATACACAATATCAAGCCGTCTAAACTTACTTGAAATAACCTTATGAGAGGCCGAAATCGTATACTGATCAAAAATGTTGACACAACATGCTTCAAGCTGCTTTCTAACACGAGCACATTCGCTGGCAGTTCCCAATATTTTCCTCCACTACCCTGATAATAAAATACATGTATCACAAATATCATACTTCAAGATACTAATCATAATAGTAGCATTACACGATGACTTCTTTCAATACTTATAGACTGTTATACTAATTTTGATCCAAGTCTTAAAAGTGGAGTAATCAAATGCGGCGAAGATTGCGGGTGAAAGAAGTTGCGCAAAACCAGGGATTCAGTATGGGAAAACTGTCCCGCAACGCAGATGTAGCCTATAGAACAGTTCAGTTGATTTGTAACGATCCATATCGAGATGTAGAACTGGGCACCTTAGAGAAACTGGCAAAAGTCTTAGGCGTTATGCCTTTTGATCTCGTCGAATACTTTGACGATGAAGAGGATACGACTCCATAAAATCATACCCCCAATAACGATACGAACATCCTCAATGCCCCGTATCAAAGGGGATCCACAATCCTCTATTTCGCGCTACAATATCAATAGATTGTGACGAATAAGAGCAAGAGGACGACGGTGTTCGATGAAGCGCATATTCATTTTCCTTTCCTTGCTGATGGGCATACTCATCTGCAGCACCTCCTGTATGTCAATCGCTGATACGACTACAGGAAAATCTAATCCACCGCCAACGCCACAGATGATTCAGCAACCCGGTGCGGCGCTAGCAATTCAGGGCACAGGAACATTCCATGAATTTCCACTTCCGCAGCAACAAAACGGCCTTATGCGTCCGGTAATTGATGCCCAGGGTCGCATCTGGTTTGGTGAGATGGGTCGGAATGCGCTGGCTTCTTTTGATCCCCATACCCGGCAGTTCACACAAATAACGATTCCTCACGGTCAGGGTGGCATCATGGGTGTACTCATCGCTCCGGATAATTCTGTCTGGTTTTCAGAACAAACCGCCAACTATATCGGACACTATATGCCCACGACAGGGACATTTCAGACCTATCCCCTCCCTGTCGTCCATATTCCTGATCCCTCCAACCCCGGCAAACAGCTCACGTTGCCCTCAGCCCCTAATGATCTGGCCTGGGATCAACATGGCAATATCTGGTTTACTGAAATGAATGTCGATACCATTGGTAAGCTCAACACCAGCACAGGACAGTTCACATACTATCCGTTGACAAAACAGCGCTCCATACAAAAACTCAATCCATACGGCATTACCGTTGATGCACAGGGAAAAGTCTGGTTTACGGAGTCAGGCACAAATAATCTGGGATATCTTGATCCAGTAACGGGCCAGATTCGTACCTATACACAACCAACGCCAGATAATCCACTGATGGAGATAGTCAGCGATAAGCAGGGTACTATCTGGGCTACATCATTCAATCATGCGATCCTGGTCAAATTCATACCACATACCTACCAATTTACTGCCTATCAAGCCCCAGCAGCGGGAGCAAATTCGGGCATGTATGGCATCACGATTACTCCCGATAATGCAATCTGGGTCACACTGATGGGCAACAATACCGTAGCGCGGTTTGATGCTATCAAACAACAATTCGTCTACTACGCCATTCCTACCTCTGGCAGCGCCCCCATTGGTATCGCCACCGGAATTGATCATACACTCTGGTTTACCGAAACACGTACGGATCAACTTGGCTCGCTGGTGCCCTGAATACAAAAAGCCCCTGACATCCTCAACATGGAGACAAGGAATATCAGGGGTCTGCTGCTTCTTAAAAACATTAACTACATATACTGAGCAAACCAATCGAGGATATGCTGCAAACGCACCTTACGCAACTTTGGATGACCGCCACGTGACAATCCATGACTCTGACCTTCAAAGCGCACGAATTTGGTTTCGCGTCCAAGCCACTTCAGCGCGGCGAAAAGCTGTTCCCCTTGCTCAATCCCACAACGCAGATCTTGCTCGCTGTGAATAATCAGTAATGGCGTATGAATGTTCTTCACGTAGGAGATCGGCGACATCTGCATGTACTTATCGAGATCTTCCCACGGCGTCGTTTCCAGATTGTCCTCAGCCAGATCCCAGCCAAGATCGCTGGCACCAAACATTGATGCCATGTTCGAGACACAGCGATCTGTCACGGCAACCTTGAAGCGATCATAATGCCCGACAAGCCAGTTCGTCATAAAGCCACCATAGCTACCACCAGTGACACCCAGACGCTGCTCATCAATATAACCCAGTTTAATGACCTCATCGACTCCCATCATGATGTCGATAGAATCTTTCTCACCCCAGGCACCACGAACCGCATTGGCGAAATCATAGCCATAGCCGATACTCCCACGCGGGTTACAGAAGAAGACCACATAACCCTGCGCCGTGAGCAATTGCATCTCATGGAAGAAACCATGACCATATAACGTATTCGGACCACCATGAATCTCGACCACCAGCGGATACTTCTTTGCTGGATCAAAATCATGTGGCTTCATAATCCAGCCTTCAATCGACCAGCCATCAGCCCCTTTATACTGAATATTCTCCAATGAAGACAACTGCAACTCAGCAAAAAGCTCATCATTCGCATGAGAGACACGCTGCAATTCGCTGTTCGGGCGAGTTGCGCTGACGAAAATCTCCGCAGCATGTGTCCCGTCACCAACGAGCAATGCCAGCGTCTCTTTGGCGGCATCAATGGAGAAATCACGCACATGCATATTTCCAGGGGTTATCACGACTGGCTCTCCCTGCCCCGCAGTACCGGGCAGAGCATAGATATTGGTCACGCCGTGATAGGAAGCCAGAATAAAGAGTGTTTTGCCGTCAGCCGACCACGCTGGCACCGGAGCGAGATGTTCATCACCCAGATCCGAATTTAGCCAGTCACTACAACTAATCTCCATCCCTTGCGTCAAGACAGTTGGTTGCTCATTCTCAGCCCTGGCAGGGATCACATTCAGGTACGTATAACCAGCGGATTTCAGTTTAGGTGCTGCAAGAAAGGCAATCGTCTGACCATCCGGCGACCATGATGGAGCATTACAACCCAGAGTCCCATCGGTCAAACGGTGGCTTGCGCCATCCTGTATAGACAGGATATAAACATCATCACCGGGCCAACGCCAGCGATCCTCATTATGGTTCGAGACATAGACAATCTGCGTGCCATCTGGCGACCATGCAGCCTCGCCATCATCCCAATCGCCCTCGGTTAACTGCTTGACCTCTCCACCATCCCGCGAGATCAGGAAAAGATGACTTCGCCGCTCATAAATATAGCCCACGCCATCCAAACGATACCAGAGCTGGTCAATGACACGAGCCTGCGGCAGCGGCTTACCATCAACAGGCTCCTCTTCAGACGGTCCAACCGCGGCACTAAACAAAACCTGCATACCATCCGGCGACCAGACCGGAGACGACGCACCATGCTCCTGAAAAGTTAATTGACGAGCCTCACCACCATCGGTCGGGATAATCCAGATCTGCGGTTTACCTTTCCCTTTTTGCTGCTGCTCTTTCGCATCCGCCCCACTCAGATCATCTCCTTCGCGAGCGGAAACAAATGCTAACCAGCGCCCATCAGGTGACCAGACAGGGCTATTCGCACTGGTAGCACCAGAGGTAAAACGTCGCACCTCACCGGTCTTTAACGTCGCTACCCATATAGCAGAACGATAGGCGTGTTTGTGCTCATCGATTGTTGTCACAACATAGGCCACATATTTCCCATCAGGGGAAATCCGTGGTCGCCCCAGAAACTTCATTTTGTACAAATCATCTATTGTAATAGACCGAGCCATAACACCAACCTCTTTCCGGAAATAAAAATGATAACAATCTATACGACTGTCAACAGCACATATTACTGTATCACATCCAGCGTCACTGTTCGCCGTATGACTCCGGCTCGTTGCGACCGCACCGTAATCTCCACCTGCTCTCCCCCCGATCCCTTCACGATCCAATCCACTTTCCGCATCATATCGGCTGGTGACTGATGGGAAAATCCTTCTTCAAGTTTGTTACTTCTACCCTCTAGTTGACCCAATGTCTGTTTCTGCTGGCCCGCAACAAGCGTCACCGTCTCTGGCAGAGTAAGCTCAACTTCAAGCGGGCGCACTACCTTGCGTTCACGTGCCTTCAGGCTGGTATCAGTTGGGAGAAAACCAGCATTTTCCACGACGAAGGTCACACGGAACAGATCATCTCCTAATGATTGAGCAGCAAGATGCCGTACCTGCAAATAAGGACTCAGGGACGCGTGCAGGAGCGTGAAACGGCAATGCTGCTCACACATCTGCGGCAGGTATTTCAATGGAGCATTCTGCACATAGAGTTTTGTGCGCCAGCCACCAATCTCAACCGGCCCTAATTGCGGATGCTCAAAATCATGCCAATCAACAAATGCCTCACCCTCCATCACCTCATCATTCCACCGCAATAATTTCAGATCGTCTTCTTCGGGATGCCAGCGCATCCAGGGAATAAAATCACGTGGTCCGACACCTGCGGTAGTAGGCCGATCCCATAACTCAACGGTAAAACCAAACCAGCCCATATGATCATACGCATAATCATCCATCGCTCCATGAGTCACCTCATCAGGACCATAGCGAAAACCATGATAGGTAGAGGCATGAGGGTAGCCCGTCAGTTCCATGCCTTTCTGTCCCAGCAATTTATAGACCGCCAGATCATCCACAGGAAAATGCTCATCAGGATGCGTACTGTACGGGCGAAGAAATACACCAGAATGCGTATGATACGTTACAAAGCCTGAAATATTGGTATGTTGACGCCAGAACTCTACCTCAGCATGCGTCTCAGGTTCGGATAATGGATAGGGACCAGCGCCAGCCTCCGTCCCTTCGGGTGCCCAATCATAAGGATAGTTCCGATTGATGTCCAACCGCTCACGACGGGGAGCAAAAGGAATGGTAAAACCATCAAAATTACGAATAAATCCTTCAGGCAGAATATGATAATATTCGCCCCCCTCATCATCAATCTCGCGCCGACGCATAATACGGGCATCATGCTCTGAGCATTTCCACGCCCCATTGGCATCTTTGATTCTCATCGTGAGAATCTGTCCATCACCATCAATATCCTCTTGATACAACCCATCCGCCTCATCGGCATCTTGATCCGGACGCGTACTACTGCGCAACGTATGAGGCGTCGTCAGATAACGCTCGGCTCCATCAACACTGATACGTGGCATCAGATAGATCGCGGAACGATCCAGCACCCGTGTCACTTTCTCGTCCTGACCATACTGCTGTAAATATGACCAGAGCGTGTACAACACCACCGTCGAGCCTGTAACCTCGCCAGCATGTGTATTTCCATCAATCCAATAGGCAGGCTTTTCACTTGCAGGACCAGTCTCTTTATTTGTCAGCGTCACCACCCACAAATCACGCCCCTCAAAACTTTTCCCTATCGACTCTAGCTCAGCCAGATGGGGATAGGCAGCGACCAGTTCCTGCAAAATACTCATCAATACATCATAGGTATAATAAGAAAGGACCTCATGTTGAGGATCAAATTCCTGATGAACTATCGCCTCTGGCATAAAAAAGCCCACCTCTCTACAAATGAAACTGTTATGTTGAGTTGATTACTACGATATCACCTTCAGGTTCAGGGGTTACGAGCGACGACGATGGTTCCGTCGGTCACGCTCAAGGGCGATATCTAACATCTCATGCAGTCGCTCAAAATCATCCACATCTAATTGCAATTCAACGGCAGGTAAATCGTCAGGACGCGCACGCCCTTCTTCAAACAATTGCAAAATCATGACCAGTTCAACTTCATCTACATCGGTCATCGATTCATTGACCAACATGTTCATCACCCGTTCCCTCTCATCTTCACTTTCCGCCTGCTCCTCTATCGCCTGGGTCACAAACTCAATATGCGTACGAGCACACTTAAAACGTCCAGACACTTTCAATGCGTCCGTTGCCAGCTCTTCAGCAAGTTCTCTGACAACTTCCATCATTTGTACGAAAGCGTCCTGTAACTGTTCAATAGCATCCTCTTCGCTCTCACTCTCAAGCAATTCTTCATAATCGCGACCAGATTGCACACTCCCGGTATTCCCATCAGGGAGGCGCTGACGCGCTAGCTCATTTAATTGTTTCAGGGCCTGCGCAAAAGCTGGTGAAAACGTGCTTGACTCACGCTCAGCCGAAGCCGACCTGGTCCCTTCTTCATGCTCAATATCTTCAGTATGTGTCGGCTTACGCAATTCATCTATGTCATCAGTATCAACATCATCACTCTCATCCAGACCCAATGCTGTCTCAACCGTCAGGATCTGCTGATGAAGCTGCTCTGCTACTTCTCGTGGAAAATACGAAATAACCTTTGCCTGGCGTGATGCTGCCAATAGCTGAAACTGAGGCCAATCCCGGTACCGTTCACGACCACGCAGATAGCGGACCTCTACAACACCTAGCGTGTCCAGCCGCAGCGAAATTTCCATAACTCCCTCCTCATAAACCGAACGAACCGGCTATGATTTCATCGCTCCAGATTTCTGTCTATCAATTCCCACATCGTTCTTTCTTTTCCCACACTGTCGCATCTTTCAGCACTATATGTCACGTGCAAATGAATGCAAATAACACCATTCCTAACTCCCTTCCTTGATGAGGAGCATTAAGAATGGTGCCTCTGACAAAGAAACTCTTATGTGACATGTGCTACTTTCCCATAGTTTTTATAACCCATAGATATGCAAACGTATACCAGGCCGAAAAGGTGATAGACAGATGCATGTCAGATATAGCCTGTGTCAAAAATGTATGCAAACATCATATCACAACGAGCATTCGTTCACATAATTCTCTATCTCATTTTGTTCTTTTAGCCTCCCTCTTGCTCTTTTTCCTTTATCATTCTTCTTATCTATTTAAACATTCCAAAGTCCGGCAGTCAAAGATATGGCTAACACACGAAAATGCATAATACGCCCCATCCGCTACCTGACATGATCCGGCTGATTACACAATACTTCAGACGGAATGCGCCATGAGCATACGCGTCACCATTATTTGATACTGCTGAAAAAAACGCTCATTGTCCGCAGTTTCAATGGACCAACAACAGGGGCAATACCAATGCAATGTGGCAAGCACAACCGCAGTCGCCTCATGAACATCAGCCACAGAGAAGAGTCCTTGCTGCTGCCCCGCGTCTATGATCCTGGTAAAGCGCTCCTCATACTGCTCTCGGCGTTGCCTGATTTCATGCTGCCTCTCTCTACTCAGGTGGCTCCAATCGCGATTAAAAACAGTCATATAATCGGATTCATGTACGATCACTTCCAGATGTTTTTGCACAAGCAGACGTAACTGCTCATCGGGGGGCAACGTTAGAGGAATCAAGGATGCCTGCAACAAAAACAGTTGGGCAGTACGCGAAACAATTTCCCATAACAGGTCATCCTTCAATGTAAAGTAGGAACGCAATTGCGCTTCACGCATATCCAGCGCACGAGCGATACCACGCATCGTTATTGACGGATACCCATGCTCACGAAATAGACCAGCTACCAATGGCAACATCTCATTTCTGTCATACATACCTCATCCACCTTTCTTAGTCCCTGCTCAATCAGTATAAACCGTGAACGCGAACTCACCAAAAAACAAATGTATCTCCTGCAGACAAATAGATACAATATCATATTTCTATTCATCTAAGAAGATACAAGAGCAAACAAGAAAAGTGAAAAAAATGCCGGGTGATGAATTACTTTTGCGGGGAGTCGCTTTCCATTTTTGCCAATTCTTCATCAACTTTTTGCTGATGCATACGTCGAACACGGGCACGTTCAATGATAGCAGCCTCTTCTTCATTTTGCGGGACAAGTGGTGGTACCGGAGTAGGTTTCCGATGCTCATCAAGCGCGACGAAGGTTAAGTAACTACTGGCAATCATGCGTATCTCTCCAGTTATCGGATCTTCAGCAACTACCTCCACCCCTACTTCCATACTGGTCCGACCAACATATTGTAACTCGCAATTGACCGATACGACGTCACCAATGAAAGCCGGAGCAAGAAAATTAAAACGTTCAACTCTGGCAGTAACAACTGGACGCTGACTATGCTTCAATGCCACAATCGCCGCCGCTTCATCTACCATACGCATAATCACGCCACCATGCACATTGCCCTGACTGTTACCATCCATCAGTTCCATGATCCGGCAGGTCGTACTTTTTGAATAGGCAATACAACGTCCCTGAGTCAGGTCTACATCGGGGAACGTCGTATAACGTGCGAAAATTTTATCAAACGGAGTCATAACACATCTGTGCTCCTTTCAACAGAAAGATGATTTATTAGCAAGAAGTATACGGTATTACACAGGCATAGAACAACCTATCTCTGTCCCTCTCGCAAACAAAAAACGGAAGGATGACCACTATACGTTAGCCATTCCTTCCGACACAGGGAATCTCTTGTCCAGTATTACAATTGCAATGCTTCTACCGTTGCCAATACTTCATCAGCATGGCCTTCGGGGCTGACCTTATGCCATATTTTGCGCACAACCCCGGTTTTATCAATCAAGAAAGTTTCGCGATTCACACCCATGTACTTTTTACCGTACATATTCTTTTCCTTCCACACACCATACAGTTGCGAAACCGTTGTATCGGTATCAGACAGCAGAGGGAATTGCAGGCCAAATTTATCTGCGAATTTCTGGTGAGATGCAACATCATCAGCGCTGACACCCAATACAACCACTCCGCGCTGCTGTAAAAGATGGTTAGCATCACGAAACGAACAGGCTTCCTTCGTACAGCCAGGAGTATCGTCTTTTGGATAAAAATACAAAACTATTATCTTCCCAACCTGATCGGCAAGATGCACCTGTCCATTTATTACTACATCATCACTACCAATCGCTGGTAGCGTAAAATCAGGAGCCTGTTCTTGCTCCTTGACGACCGCATCACTCACAAAACAACTCCTTAAAAGTACAGAAAATCCAGCAACCTTCATCAACAAGGCTGTCTTCTAGTCTATCACAAATGCAAAAGCGCACACGTTACAGTCTATCCTGACTGACAAGCATGACCTGAAAAAAAATGGGGTGCATAAACACGCATGTCTGCACCCCATTTTTACAACAGACGCCTTATTTCGCCAATGAGAGCATACGCTCAAGGGCAACACGTGCCCAGTGAGCAGTATCTTCATCAACAGTTACCTGATTGAGCACTTCACCCTCTAACAATGCTTCCATCACCCATGCGAGATAAGCTGGATGGATGCGATACATTGTCGAGCAAGGGCAGACCACAGGGTCCAGACAGAAAACCATCTTATCAGGATTGCTCTCAGCGATACGATGCACAAGATTGATCTCAGTCGCAACTCCCCACTTGCTACCAGCAGGAGCCGCTTCAATTTTCTCAATAATGTATTCAGTTGAGCCGAAGTAATCGGCGGCATCAACGACCTCACGGCGACATTCTGGATGGACGAGAATATTGATATCTGGATATTGCGCACGCGCATTCTCGATCTGCTGCAAGCTAAAGCGCATGTGTGTTGAACAATACCCCTTCCAGAGAATAATTTTGGCATTCTCAAGTTCCTCATCGGCGTTTTCCGACGCCATAGGATCTTTCGGATTCCAGACCACCATCTGATCCTCCCGAATACCATAGCGTAAACCAGTATTACGCCCCAGATGCTCGTCAGGGAAGAAGAGAACACGCTTGCCACGCTGGAAAGCCCAGTTGATCACGGCTGGTGCGTTCGCCGATGTACAGACAATACCACCATTACGCCCACAAAAAGCTTTGAGGTTCGCGGCGGAATTCATGTATGTCACCGGGATCACACCTGCGTCTTCACCTAATGACTCATGGATCATCTCCCAGCATTCTTCCACTTCTGCAATGTTTGCCATATCAGCCATCGAACAGCCAGCCGCAGGATTCGGCAAGATGACCTGCTGATGAGCACCACTGAGCACGTCGGCACTTTCAGCCATGAAGTGAACACCACAGAACAGGATATAGTCTGCTTCTGGACGCTGGGCCGCTAGCTGAGATAGTTTAAAAGAGTCTCCGCGATAATCAGCATACTTAATAATCTCATCACGCTGATAATGATGACCAAGAATGACCAATCGATCTCCTAAAGCCGCTTTGGCTGCGGTGATACGGCGATCTAACTCTTCCCCATCCATCTCTGCATAAAATTGAGGAATAACATCGTTCCGCTTAGCAAGGTTATGTTTGGCCCGTGTTTTGGGATTGAGCAGTGGTAATACACGAGTCTCCTGACTTTCCGCACATGAAACATCGATAGCCATGGATGTTTGCTCTCCTTTATATTTCCTACCATTCAGAGTTCTCGTAGCAATGCTACGAATGGGCGCATCTGAATGCGTAGCTGTATCTCTTCGACTAGATATGAATTAAGCTTCCCGCGTAAACTCAAGTGAAATGTCAAAATTCGGAGCGGAATGCGTCAAAGCCCCAAGTGAGATAAAATTCACGCCGGTTTCTGCTACTGCGACTAACTTTTCAGCATTGGTGCCAATATTGCCAGATGCTTCAGTCAATACCTTTGGATCGCGCTGATGAATAACCTCAACCGCATGACTCATGGCAGGAATATCCATGTTATCCAGCAAGATCGCATCCGCTCCCGCATCTAGAGCCACCTGTACTTCAGCCAGTGTTTCACACTCAATCTCAATCTTCATCAGGTGAGGAGCCACCTGTCGAGCAGCAGTCACTGCCTGCGCGACTCCACCTGCCGCTTTGATATGGTTATCTTTGATCAATACACCATCACTCAACCCAAAGCGATGATTCTGACCTCCCCCCAGACGTACAGCCATCTTCTCTAATTCACGTAAACCCGGTGTGGTTTTGCGAGTATCCAGTATACGGGTCTGTTTCCCTTCCAATACCCGTACACATTGATTGGTGAGCGTGGCAATACCAGAGAGACGGCCGAGGAAATTTAATGCAACGCGCTCAGCGCTCAATAGCGAACGCGACGGGCCTTTCAGGTAGACGAGTTCTGTACCTGCCTGCACATATGAGCCATCTTTTATCAATTGCTCAATATGAATACGCTCATCAAACACACGAAATGCCTCCAGGGCAAAGTTCAGACCAGCAATTACGCCTGCATGTCTGGTGATCATATGCCCTGCCGACCATTGCTCTTCAGGAACCGTACTTATGGTTGTGATATCAGCATACGCTCCATCTTCTTCCAATGCACGCTGAATAAGATCCACAAGCAATTTGTTATACACGAGGCAAAACCTCCTCCGCTCTAAGTGATAATCCAGATGTCTCAATATGTACGGATTGTAACGATACATGCTGTTTTGCCAGCCGTTCGTCACTCTTCTGGTAGTCCAGACGCCAATGGCTACCACGACTCTCTCGTCGTTCCAAAGCAGCAGCAATGACCAGTTCTGCGACAAGCAGCATATTGGCTGTCTCAGCAAATACACGCTCCGCGCGCGCAGCTTGTGGCAATGCAACCATTTCCCGACGCATCGCACATACCTGCCGGCGTGCCTCTAGCAGGCCATCATGATCACGGCTCAATGAAACGTACTTCCACATAAGCTGGCGTAAATCTCGTTGTACCTGTTGGGCTGTCCGCTTCTCTAGACTACCCGACAAATACTGTCCGTCCGCTTCAAATGTAGCATCATAATGGATCACAGCAGCTACCGGTTGCTCATCGCTCACTGCACGCACATCCATATGACTGGTCAAATGGTCAGCTACCCGTATCCCATAAACCAACCCTTCCAGTAATGAATTGCTTGCCAGTCTGTTTGCACCATGTACACCTGTACATGCCACTTCACCAACAGCAAACAGCCCTGGAACAGTCGTACGCCCTTCAGTATCCACATGCACCCCCCCCATGAAATAATGGGCTGCCGGTGCGACCGGGATCAGATCGTGCGCTAAATCCAGACCATACTGTTTACAGATTGCTGAAATCGTCGGAAAACGGTGATACATTTTGTCAGATGGAAGATGACGCAAATCGAGATATTGATACTCCGTCTGCTCTGCCACCATCTCCTGTAAAATGGCACGGGCCACCACATCACGTGGCGCCAGTTCAAGCTGCGGACTATAGCGCGGCATAAAACGCTCACTCGCGTGATTACGCAAATATGCGCCTTCCCCACGCACCGCTTCAGAAATCAGATGAGATGATCCATGCTCAGCCAGAACAGTTGGATGAAATTGCATGAATTCAAGATCCGTCAACACAGCGCCAGCACGCCAGGCCAGAGCCAGACCATCGGCGGTTGCACCAGAAGGGTTCGAGGTATGTAACCAAAGCCCACCAGCACCACCATTTGCCAGCACACAGGCATCAGCCTGTAAGGTAAACGACGCTCCATGATGATCGATTGCTTGTAAACCAACGCAACGACCATCCTGAACAACTAACGCATCGACATATGTTTCTTCAAACAGTTCAATTGATGGACGCGCACGCAAAGCCACTGTCAATGCACGCTCTATCTCTGCACCTGTTGCGTCTCCACCGGCGTGCAATATACGCCAGCGACTATGCGCACCCTCACGGCCAAGTAACAGGCCATCAGGCGTCGCATGAACGTCGTTCCCCGCTTCAGCCCGATCAAACTGAACGCCCATTTGAATCAGCCAGCGTGCCGCAGCAGGAGCTTGCTCCACCAGGATTCGTACCGCTGCTTCATCACAAAGCCCTGCACCAGCCGCCAATGTGTCTTGCAGGTGCAGATCGGAACTATCATCCGCTCCTAAAGCCACTGCTAATCCACCTTGCGCATACCGTGTATTACTCTCGCCCAATTGCCCTTTCGTCAAGAGTGCTACGCGCAGATGCGCTGGTAAACGTAAGGCAACTGAAAGTCCCGCAATGCCACCACCAATGATTACCACATCAAACTGTTGGTAGTGAGTCATGCCTTCCTCTCCTTCTGAGAAAGTGTAACTTGTACACTTACTACGCTGACAAAAAAGAAAAGGTGTTAAAACCACACTTTCTCAGTAGTGTACATGATTTTTTTCGAAATGTCTACGCTTGATAGTGGTCAATCCCTTACTATTTTTCCGGCTTTTCTATAGCAGTATTGTCTGGTTTTGTCTGACAAAATTCAGGCTGTATGCTGTCAACAATGATGTTAAATCGCGTATTGTTCTGCCTGTTGTTTTCGTCCTTCTTCAATCAGATTGAAGTCAATATTCAGTCCAGTCGTTGTTTTTTTCTTGTATATATAG
>DATJIE010000008.1:0-15234 GCA_035493535.1 Dictyobacter sp. | reverse complement strand
TGTCCGAAAAAATAATTCTGGCGACAGGCTGATGATATGCTGATTTTCTGTATGAATGTAAGCTCCGTAGGAGACGTGTTGCTGCTGTTTTAATGTTGTGTAGAAAGCCAGAGGGGAACCTGTAAAAGTGAAATGGTAGCGACCTGTGAAGTTGATCTGGTAGACATCGCCTGCGCGGATATATTCTTTGACCCGTTCGATTTTTTGTGCGTATGCCTGTTCATCCATGTTGAAGTGGAGATTGTGAACGTGGAATGGGTCAGATGTGTCGGGGTGTACAAGTGATTGCAAGTCTGCTAGATGCACGTCTGATGAACACTGAACGGTCCCGCGTAAGTGGTCAAAGGTGATGGGATGTTGATAGATGCCGAACCATGCCAGAGGATAATCTGAACTCTGATAGTCATGATGTCCGAGCTTTTCGATGTGATAACCACATTCATAAGTAAAGTAGCCTGCGAGATAATAACCCTGCCGGGTGTACTGGTCTATTGTGCGTAGAAATTGTGGAAAGTCGTTGCTATGATGCAACTGCAAGATATCTATGGGATCTGTAAAGAGATAGCTGTGCATGTTTTCATGATCTTGCCGGATACTTTCAAGGAGAATGACATTTTTCTTGCTATTGAGTACATGATAATATTCTGCTGGAAACGAGGCATATGTGTGTATGGTGAGTTACCCCCTCTAAAATAGCATTATTTGATGTTCTGTATCGGTTTTATCCACGCCACCCGGATTTATTGTCAGATAGATAATAGCACATATGAAGAAGAGGATGAGCAATTTTTATGAAATGTTGTGTTGTGCTCCATAAAAGTTGCTCATCCCTGGATGAAATTTGCAGGTTGCTGTTATTTTACGCCAATTCGATTATTGGCTGATGTTGGATCTGCTGGCCTCCAATGGCTGCACGAAGATGATGACACCCAGACTGACCAGTGTGATCAATAGCATTGTAAGTTCGAATGCTGCTAATGAGTTTTTATAGCTAATGGTTAGAGCCGCATAGATCATACCGATAATGGCGACACCAAATGTAGAAGATATAGCGGCTGTTGTGGTAAAGATGCCGGATGCGGCACCTACATGGTCCGTAGTGACTTCCTCGAGCGTTTTTGGCATGACCAGCGTATAGAAGAAACCGTGGCTGAAGCACAGTATGAAGAAGGCTACCAGGACTGGAATCACTCCCCCATGAGCGACCAGAAATTTCGTTGCCAGCAAAAATAGGAGATAGCTTACTGCCATCATTCCAGCCCCAATCGAGAGATTTCGCTTTCTCAGACGACCTAAACAACGTGTAAGAGTGGCATTCGCACTGGATGCAATAATAAATGCGATGCTTCCCACCGTCATCGAGAGTCCTGATTGTAATGGTGATAGATGTAAAGTGGTTTGCAGATAGATGGAAACCAGGAATAACATACCATTCCATAAGGTACCATCGAGTAAGTTGGTCAGATTACCAGCTGTGAACTGACGCAAGCGGAAGAGTGAAGGTGAAATAAGTGCTATCTTTCCTCTTTTGGCTAACCAGCGTTCATACGTCCAGAAAGCAACGATACATGGTAGTGACAACACGAGACAGATTATGCTCCACAGCGGCCAACCAGTATTGCCACCCATGATAAGCGCAAAGGTGAATAGCATGAGAGAGAGTGTAAGTAATGTGACGCCACCATAATCCAGGTTCTGTGAGCCTGGAGCTTTTGATTCCGATACCCATAGCAGCGTGGCAAGCAGAACAAGAAGGCCAATCGGGATATTGATCAGGAAGATACTGCGCCAGCCCATACCCAGAATATTGGCGACAATCAAACCACCTCCGAGCACCAATCCCAGGATAGATGCCAGACCAAGAGTCACGACATAGGCACTTGTCGCGGTCTGTCGCTCCTGTGGCGCAAAACTTACCTGAATGAATGAGATGACCTGTGGGGTCATCAGCGCTGCCGCTGCGCCCTGGATGACGCGAAAGCTGATTAAGAAGATCGCGTTGGGAGCAAATCCGCAGAGCGCGGAACAGAGTGTAAAGGTGATGACTCCGAGCAGAAAGATTCGTTTGCGCCCGTAAAGATCACCCAGACGACCTCCGGTAACGAGCAATGCGGCATAAGCCAGTGTATAACCGGCAATTACCAGTTGAATTTCAGCAAAGCCTGTATGTAACTCCCGCTCGATAGTAGGAACTGCTACATTCACAATAAAGATATCAATGGCTCCCATCAGAGTGGCACCCAGAGTAGCAATGAGCATAAGCCACCTTTTTGCCTGAAGTCGATGTTGCATCTCCTGTGCTGGCCGGGTTATCGTCCGAGTTTCCATCAATGTTCTCACTTTCATGGATGTTCAAGTAATAGCACACATTAAAAGCGTCGTTGTAAGATGGGCTGCTTATCCCTGGATGAAGGACAACAAATCGTCATTCAACAGTCTCGCTCCGGATTATCTGAACGGCCATGTCCACGGCGGTCAAAGGCAATACAGCGCAGACCCTGGTCGGAAAGGTGAACCATCTGATATTCCCACATAGCACTGCTCAACGCCCATGCACTTACGAATACTATAGGTGTACCTGTTCCCCAATCACGGTAGTACAATGTTTTTTGATTATTTGTTGTGATGAAAGGCATAAGCCATTTTCTCCTTTATAAGCGATGTAAAATTATTTTTTCGATTTTCTTGCTGCTTACAGAATTGATTGTATATTGATAAGGTGGTAGAATTGACCCTGATTAAAACGAAATTTGCGCAGGAGAGAAAATTGGTTTATCGCCCAACCGCTCGTGTGTTAACTGTTTTGGAATTATTGCAATCTCATGGGCGTATGACTGGTGCAGAACTTGCTCAGCGTCTGGAAGTACATATTCGAACTGTGCGAGATTATGTCGCAACGCTTCAGGATCTTGGCATCCCTGTGGAGGCGGAGCGAGGTCGTTACGGAGCGTATCGTCTGCGTCCGGGTTATAAACTTCCCCCGTTGATTTTTACTGAAGACGAAGCTCTTGCGCTGACATTGAGTTTGCTGGTAGCACGTCAGTCCGGGCTGGCGAAGACTGCACCGGCTTTCGAGAGTGTGCTTGCGAAGGTTGAACGCGTCCTGCCCACAGTAACGCGTACTCGTATTCAAGCAGTTGAGCGAACGGTGAGCTTTGAGCAGAATACTCACCAGACTTCTCCTTCAAGTTCGGCTGTGATGGTGCTGAGTTCTGCTGTCCAGCATGAGCAGTCCGTTCTTCTCCAGTATCGTGCTGCAAGTTCAGAAGCAACGCTGCGCGTATTTGATCCCTATGGCGTGGTGTATCATGAGGGTCTATGGTATACCATCGGTTATTGTCATCTCAGACAGGGACAACGCCTATTTCGTCTGGATCGTGTCATCTCAGTTGAGGTGACGAATGAAATATTTACTCGCCCGGCGGGCTTCCAGGCATTGGCGGAAGTACAGCAGGCACTGGCCTCTGTTCCTGCGGCGTGGCAGGTTGAAGTGTGGCTGGAAACCTCATTGGAGGAGGCACAGCAGCAGTCAAACCTCTCAAGAGCGTATTTTGAGGAAGTAAATCAAGGTGTCCTTTTACATGGTGATGTCGATGATTTGCAGTGGACTGCCCGCTTACTTGCAGGACTTGCTGTGCCATTTATTATTCATCAGCCTCCGGAATTACGCGATGCTCTGCGCCAGCATGCGCTAAACCTCGCAAATTATGCGGAACGGCAGCAAGAAAGAGATATACCCGGTGGGCAATAGAAAGAGATCTACCGGGTATATCTGTTATTTGTTATTTCTCGTTGTTTCAAGAAAGAGAGTGATCCATGAGTTTATCAATACCCGGTGATGATGACAGACAGTCTCGTGTTGCTATTAATCGTGAATTAGAGCGACATTTCGCGCCAGAGGATGACGCTTTGCGTGGAGCAATCGCCAGAGCGCAGGCTGAAGGGATACCTGCCATGCAGATATCGCCGTTGCAGGGAAAGTTATTTCAGGTACTCGCGATGAGCTGTGGTGCGCGAGCTATCCTTGAGATAGGTTCAATGGCTGGCTATTCAGGTATCTGGATGACGCGTGCGCTGCCTGCGGATGGCAAGTTTATTTCGTTAGAAATTAATCCCCCGTATGCGGAACTGGCGCGTGCGACCTTTGTCGCCGCTGGTATCAGTGATCGAGCGCAGGTGCGTGTGGGAGCCGCGCTTGATATTTTGCCGACGCTTGTCTCTGAAGCGCCGTTTGATGTGATTTTTCTGGATGCCGATAAAAAGAATAATCCACAGTATCTGGATTGGGCTATCAAGTTGAGCCGGACGGGTTCACTCATTATCGCTGACAATATTATTCGTAATGGTCGTACCTTCCAGACGCCTCCTCCTGATGAGAGTGCGGCTGGCGCTGCCGCGTATGTGCAGAAAATGCTGGAACATCCTCGGTTGGTGAGTGTCGCCCTTCCTCATGATGATATCTTCAATGGTCTGGATGGCTTTTCCATATCGGTTGTGCGGTATTGAGATAATTGAGATAAAGGTAGCATTGCCTGTTGTGTATCAGCATGCAGAAGATAGTTGAGTGAACATAAATTTTCTGTGAGCGTGATGATATATAATGGGTGATTTCTTGTTCTTTGATTGCAAATGATCCGTAAGTGAGCCCAGGGCAATCGCATCTAATTTGGAGAATTGGCTTTACAAGCTGTCTCATAATAAATCAATTTTTTAATCTCTGCGATGTAGATGCACACTACAAGCCACCTAAAAATTTAGATGCGATTGCCCTATAAGTGAGCCAATCAAATTGTCGCCATGAGTATTTGGGAGGAGTAAAATGAGCGTAGCACTTGCTGATAGCCCTCGTATGCTTCACGAACTTCCTGGCCGCATGCGTATTCATGTTGCCAACTGGTCGGGGCAAGGTAAAACAACGTTGGAAAAAGATATAAGTCATGTAGAGGGAGTTCAGCGGGTTCAGGTAAATGCTCTTACCAAGAACATCCTCATTCAGTTCGATAAGGCTGTGACAAGTGCTCAGTCCATTCTGGCAACGGTGAGTGATCTGGATCTGGAAGATTTTTCAGAAATAGTGCCAGAAAGATCATCTCCTTCGGTTATCAAGGAACGGGGAGGGCAGGGGCAGTATGTCCGCGCACGCGTTGCTGTACGAGGACTTAATACCGATCCAACTCTGGCTGAGAAAGTAGTCAACACACTTGAATGCTATCCGGGTGTTCATGCACGTGCAAGCATGTTGACCGGACGTATTCTTGTCGAGTTTACGCAGCAAGAAGTTGAATTATCTACTCTGTTGTCGGAGATAGCAAATCTGGAACCACCAGAACGTCAGCAGGATAAGCCTCCTGCCTATCCAGTTGATCTTGCTGTACTTATACAGAGTGCTATGCGTACAACATGTGCAATAGCGGGTCTGGGAATTCTGTTCACACGCCAGATTTTACAGAGCCGGACACCGTTACCAGGAGCTACTACCGCTGAAAAAATTGCGAATGGGATTGCTATCGTCCAGAGTATTCCTCCCTTGAGATATGGATTGAGGAAAGTGTTTGGACGTACAGGTGCGGCTTTTCTTGTGAATTTCCCTCAACTCTTATTGCTCACTCTGGCAGAAAGGCCCCTCGGCCTGATAGTGACTGGTACAGAAGCGTTACGCCTGCTTACAGAAACTATTGCGCAACGAGATGCATGGCAACAGCATGAGCTACAAATGAGCAAGGCCGTATCCGGACAACCGGGTGTGACTATTCATGTTGAAGCCGGGGAGCGGGTGCCACTCGCAGCCAGCATTCTTGAGGGCGTGGGAACTGCTATCGGATATGATGGTTTGCCGGTGGCTGTGCTACCAGGGAACCTGATTCCTCCGGGGACCATACTCTACGGTGGGCCTTTTATTGTACAGTTGCAAGGAAATAAAACATTTCAGCCTTTTACTCCAATGCCGCGTGTTGTGCCTCCTTCACCATCGTTTTATGATCGTTATTTACAGATATTGAGTCCCTTTGCCCTGATGTATGCTATTGTAACCGGAATTTTGAATCGTTCCTGGGGACGGGCATTTTACTCATTGTTGCTGGTTAATCCTCGTACAGCTATGATCGGGCAGGAGAGCGCGGACCTGGGGGCATCCGCACGTCTGATACGTGCTGGTGTGACAGTTGTTGGTACAAGGCCGGAGCGTGTTGTACGGATACCTGATCTACTTTTGCTGGATAATGGAAGGATTCTTTCTGATGAGCTTGAGATAAGTAGTATCGTGCCACTTGCCGAGCAGTATACTGAGCAAGATATTTTGTCTTATGCAACAAGTATTGCGACTGTGGCTGGATCACCCTGGGGGCGTGTATTCAGGAGCATGAGTAATATTGTCGCGATACATGGTAGTTTTGATGGTACCGTGGCAGTAGCAGATATAGAAGGGATTCGCTATAACCTTGGCCCTGCTTCTGCTGACCATCGTTCAACGATCATCGAACAGTCAGAACGGCGAGGACATTTTGTCTTGTTGCTCAAACGTGAGGACAAAGAACAACCAATGGGAATGCTGGCTCTACGTCCAAAGCTAGCGGCAGGTATTGAAACGGTGCTACAGCTATGTCAACAGTATGGTATTGAGCTTGCCTGTATTTCCCATGGCAGTCAGAGCACAGAGCAAGCTCTGACATCTCGTGCTCACATCATGTTGTTGGAGCAGACTGATGTAATCGAGATTATACGGGAACATCAACAAAGAGGCTTGTATGTTGCCTATATTTCCGATAATGCCAGTACCGCTGAAGCATTTGAAACCTGTGATCTGGCAATTGGATTTACGAATGGTCAGAGTCAGTTTCCTGTGCGGGCTGACCTGCTAGCTTCCGACTTTGCGGCCATCGGCGCTATCCTCGACACGGGCGCACGGCGTGGCGCAACGGTTCGTGATGCGATGGGCCTGTCGATGGTCGCAAACCTCTTAGGAATATTTTCTGGTTGGCGCGGAGGAACGGGTCTACAAAATGCTGGTAGAAATGTGGCTCTTACCGCATTGGGAGCGTTGATAGATGGCTGGCTCAGAATGCGTGGGGGTGAAAGGCATGGATTGGTAGCAACCCATTTAATCGATCCACATCCAGAACGGTGGGGGCAACGGAGTATTGAGCAAGTGCTCCATCTTCTCAAGGCCTCTGAAACAGGTCTTACAAGCCGGGAGGCGAAGACACGCATGCAACCTGCTACCGCGCAAAGAACACGCCAGAAACTGTTGGGTGATCTCTATGAACAGATCAACTCACCTCTTATGAGCTTGTATGCTGCTGGTGCGGGTCTTTCATTGTTTTTTGGTGCACCGGGCGATGCCATCATCATTGCTGTGACCCTTATTACCAATATTGTCGTGGGAATCTGGCAAGAACGGAAGGCCAGTCGTGTGGCTGAAGAATTAGAACGAATGGGAACCTCGACTGCTAATGTGCTCCGTGATGGCCGAGCGCAAATGGTACCAGCGACAGAGGTTGTTCCTGGCGATCTTCTCCTGCTGGCAGCGGGAGATCGTGTAGCAGCGGATGCTCGTATCCTCAGTTCAAATGGTCTGGAAGTTGATGAAGCCGCTCTGACAGGAGAATCGCTGCCTGTTGCCAAAACGCCAGCGAATGGAGATGAGGCCAGTCGAATACTGCTTGAGGGAAGCAGCATTACCACTGGTTCAGGGAGTGCTATTGTGGTTGCGGTGGGGCGGCAGACACGTATGGGTGCTATTACCATTGCGTTATCAACCGACAAAATGGAGCAGACACCGTTGAGTTCACGCTTGAGTCGTATGCTGAATATCATTCTACCGCTTTCTATCGCAAGCGGGGGAGTTGTGCTTGCGGCGGGATTGCTTCAACAACAACCTTTGCTTGTCTATGCTACCGTAGCCATAACAACAACGCTTGCCGTGCTGCCGGAAGGTTTACCATTGCTTGCCAGCGTCAGTGAAGCCGCTGTTGCACGTCGTCTGGCTGATAAAAATGCATTGGTACGCCGCCCGGCTGCTGTTGATGCGCTTGGCAGGGTCGATATTGCCTGTGTGGATAAGACAGGAACATTGACCAGTGGGAGTTTGGCGTTAAGTCTGGTTGCTGATAATGATCAGGAAAGAACGGTCCCGGGAGAATTGCCAGTGGAACTGCGGCAGGTATTACTTACAGCAGCACTGGCAAGCCCCCATCCTGATGCCTCTGATCTTGGGGCGCACCCAACTGATCTGGCTATTGTAAGAGGTGCTCAGGAATGTGGCCTTGACCACCACTTACGAACCGAGCATGAAGCAGATTTAGCATTTGACCCGCTGCTCTCTTTCTATGCCACAGTTGCACAGGGCAGGCTTTGTTTAAAAGGAGCGCCTGAGATTCTGATTAATCGTTGTGAATGGATTATTCAACAGGGAGAGAAGCGACCAATAACGGAGGAGAGCAAGCGTGAGATGATTGAGCATGCAAATCGTTTGGCTGAACGTGGCCTTAGAATGCTCATGGTGGCTGAAGGATCACCTGACGAACCTATTGGCAATCCAACAGGATTGACAGCTCTGGGCTTTGTGGGTATCAGCGACCCGTTGCGTGCGACGGTTCGTGCGACGATTCAGCGTTGTCACGAAGCGGGAGTGCGAGTCATCATGATCACAGGTGATCATCCATCTACCGCTCGTACGATTGCGCAAGAGGCCGGGATCAATGGGGAAGGGAAAGTGCTGATGGGGCCAGAAATAGTAGATCTTCCTGATAGTGAGCTTGACGAGTATATGAAAGATGTCACAGTTATTGCACGTGCTACTCCTTTAGATAAAGTACGCATTATCGAAAGTTTGAAGCGTCTGGGGCATACAATAGCGATGACCGGTGATGGAGTAAATGATGCGCCAGCCCTGCGTTTAGCTGATGTTGGTGTGGCAATGGGTGAAGGGGGGACAGAAGTCGCACGTCAGGTTGCTGATGTCATCATTACTGACGATAATTTTTCTACTATGGTAGAAGCGTTTGTTGAAGGACGGAGTTTCTGGCGCAATATTCGTCGTTCGTTAGGATTACTTCTTGGTGGCAATCTGGGTGAGTTAGGACTGCTGGTCGGGGCCAGTTTGCTGGGTTTGCCATTCCCTATGACCGCGCGTCAGATTCTGGCAGTGAATATTATCACTGATTTTTTCCCTGCGCTTGCGGTTGCTTTGCAACAGCCCGAACATCGCAGATTGGCTGGTCTGAATCGTGAAGGAACAGCCGCACTTTCTATCCCACTGCGAAACGATATTATTCGTCGCGCCATCGCCAGTGCTGCCCCGGCTTTTGCATCATTCTTTATCACACTCAGATATGGCCAGCGCTCTGCGGCGCAGACAGTAGCGTTCAGTACGATTGTATCGACGCAACTTGCGCAAACCCTGGATGCTGGTCGTGCTGAAGGGCGGCTTACACGGGTAGTGTTAGGGGCCGTTGCTGGTTCTGGCGCATTACTTGTGGCGGCTTTAATTGTTCCTTCGTTACGGAATCTGCTTAATCTTGTGGTGTCACCACCAATGGGATGGTTATTGATAGGGGCAAGTTCACTGGTTTCCGTTTTGTTGAATCATATCTTCTCCTCTTCACATATTGCTTTTCTTGAACAGCCATTAGCGACTGCTTAGCTATCGTCCGTCCGTATATGATCGCGATTGGGGGAATAATATACAGTAATAATGCAGAGCGAATGAGGAGCGAGATAAAAAAGGGCGTGAAATAGAGCATTTATTACGCCCTTTTTTATCTCGCATTGGGTTAAGCAAAGCGTACCTGTTGAGATCTACGATGATTTTCCCAGAGTGTGGAACATGCGTTTATAATCAGTTTCACAAGGAAATCCTCAAGGACGCCAAAAACAATTTTTGCAATCAGGTTCCAAAACATAATATTTACTCCTTTTCGTGCTGAAAGATAAAATGTATGAAGAGCAACAGTACAGTGCATTTTATGCATTAATAGTTGCCTCATTTCTACTGAGAATTGTATCATTTTATTGTTAAAAAATCTTTAAGGAGAAGTAATTAATCAATGATTGATAGTAATTATCTGCTTGGCATCATCAAGCGCCAGAATAACATTTTTTGTAGAGTTGTATATAGTCGATAAATATTCACAGGATGTAACAATTTGCCTGGCTGTTTCGTGTAAATTGCAATACTCATAGTTATTAAGGTAACAAAGCTCATTTCGCAAACCTTTTTAAGGTTCTGTTTTCTGCGTTCTTCAAATTAAAGAACCTTGACAATAAACATGCCTGTATCTCACTGCAAAGGAGGAAATAGATTATGGAATTTGATGAATTTCTGGAGCCAGAAGTAGCAGCAACTGCGGCTGTAGCGGCTGTTGTGTTTTCCCCCGGTGCACGTAAACTTATCCGTCGAGGTCTTGTTTATGGTATGGCAGGTGCATTGATGGCAGGTGATGTTGTTACTTCATTTGCCCATAGTATAAGTAGGGGGTTGCAGCAAGGGGACGGAGCCGTAGCCAGTGGGGCTCATCGGGGAGCAGGGGCTTCACAAGAGAATGCGCAGGGATCGCAGAATGTTGAGGCGTAAGTATCTGAACCCACCAGTGAAGAAGCACAACATACCAGGAAAAGAGGAGCAAAAGGTTCTTAATCAGGAGGGAAATCTTTATGGCTGAGCCAGAGATATCACCAGCGACAGAGCGTGCAGAGCGATTATTGGATCGTACGGGTGAACGCATTGGTTACCTGATGGGACGCACGAACCAGCGTGTTCGTCGAACGACAACCGCTTTACGTGAGCGCATTGAGCAGAGAAATGCGGATAAATCCGCCTCGTCTGGGGGCAAGGAAACTCAGCATGCGCCATCTGCTCATGAGGCTAATCAAGCAATCATGGAGCGAGCTGAACATCTGGTTGATCGTGTCGGACAGAACGTTGGTAGTTGGAGTGGTGATGCCAGTCATCGTATGCAGTGGATGTTCGCACGTGTGCGAGAAGATCTTGAAGATATGTGGGTAGAGGCGCAGCATATGCGTCGTCATTGATGGTATACACAGTATGTGAAGATGTTTATATATACGACATCTTTACATACGTGTGCTCATAAATCATCAGGAAGATTGCATGAGGGATTTTGACATCCTCATGTAGCCTTTTTGATTCTGGCATGGTTGCTATTGACCTACAGCACATACTTTTCTGAAGATGAAAATTTATCAGTAGAAGTCCGATTATTTTTGTGAAAGATAAATTATTCTCGGAAACAGCAGGGTACTTTTGATGTGTAAAAATAATTTACGGAAAATTTCATTGACAATTAAATAAATCGCTGACTATACTGTTTGATAGACAGAGATGAAACAAATAACAACTCTTTGCGCAAACGCATGCATGCTAAACCTATATCTTTGTTGGTTGGGGTGAGGAGAAGAGTATGCTATCTGAAAGAAAAAAGAAAGGATATTTGCTATGAAGAAAGATAAAAAAGCTGTAGAAGAAAAAGAGATGTTTGGAACAACGATTGTCAGGACATTGGGTCATATCATGTTAGGGAGTATTTTTATTCATGGTGGTGTGGATACGTTGAGAAAGCCAGCGTCACGTATTGCTGTTGTGGAGAAGGCAGGTTTACCGATGGCGAAAGAGTCCGTGGCGCTGAATGCTACGGTGATGGCCGTAGCCGGAACAACTCTCAGTCTGGGTATCTTCCGTAAGTTGTCATCTCTGGCCTTGATGGGGACATTGATACCAACAACCCTTACAGCCTATCCCTTCTGGAAGAAAGATCTCGAAAAAAATGCTCGTGATATGCATCTGATCGGTTTTGTGCGCAATGTTGCTCTGTTTGGTGGTTTAATTCTGGCATTTCTGGAAAAGTAATGTTCCCTCTTCCTCCTTCTTCTTTATAATGTTTGGGTGCCATTCATTCCTTTGAGATAAGTTGGATGTTCCGGAATCCTCTCAAGGCCGCGTGTAGTTATTTTTAACCGTTGCATAGAGCCTGTTGAGTGGAATGGTTGGAACATCCTCTTTTTATGTCATTAGAAAGATTTCCCCAATCAACGGAAAGCTTTCCCCAACGTTGCCTTTCTCCTGCCATTGTCTGAAAAAATTTCCATTTTCGGGTTGCTGTTTATTGTTGACTAATTTGATCAAATTAATATATTATTATTATATAAATGATAAATTACCTGTTCATAGTCAGGTAGAGGGAATCCTGGGAAACATGCTGCCAGGATATGAAGTATCCGCTACCGCTCTTTTTGAGGAAGAGGTGTATTTTGGCATCATTGGCAAATGCAAATAATCCACGTGTAGACAAAAATTTCATGAAATTCTCACAAGGCTGTGTTGTGATATTAACCGGACTGGCGTTTCTTTTGAGCCAGCCAGCGCTGGTGCTTATTGCGATGATATGTCTGGTTATCAGCGCACTTTTTCCGATCATAAGTCCATTTGCGTTGCTCTACAAATATGTGCTGCGTCCAGTGCATGTGTTACGACCACTTATTATTGAGGATGATCCGGCCCCACATCGTTTTGCGCAGGGGGTTGGGGCCGCATTTCTGATCGTTGCGAGTATGCTCCTGTTCCTGACTTCTGCCACAATGGTTGGATGGATATTGACGCTGATTGTGTTTGTGCTGGCAGGTATTAATCTGACAATTGGTTTTTGTGCTGGTTGTTTTGTTTATTATCACCTTGGACGCTGGGGGATTTTGCCACATGTTCGTTACGAAGGTGGTTTTCATTGGAGAGGGGTCTGAGTCAAGATGACGCCTTTTGTTATACGGCTATGTATATTGCTGCTGGTAGCGCTATTTACCTGGTTGATTGTCTGGTCTGGGCGGCGCTTTGTTGAACAACGTCGCCAGCGTGCTCTTAATGCTCTGCCCACCCCTATTCCTTTTGTGGCGACTGATGAACAGGAAACACTGTTACCACATGTTCGCATTCTGGCTTTTAGCAGTGAGGACTGTACTCCGTGCCATCGGTTACAGCATCCAGCATTGTTGCGTGTGCAGAATATGCGAGGTGAAAGCGTCTCTGTCACAGAGATTGATGCTCCTGCTTCGCCAGAGTTAGCACAACGCTATCAGGTATTGACAGTTCCCACAACGGTTGTACTGGACGCGGACGGAAAAGCTCATGCTGTCAACTATGGCTTTGCGAATGCGCATCGCTTGCTTGAACAGGTTGATGCTATTCTTTCACAGTCCACCCAGCATGCGTAGCAATTAATTTTTACACGACACTTCTCTGTTTGGGTAACAAATCGAGCCACTCCGGCTCGATTTTTTGTGTTTTAAAGAAATCTTTACTTCCCTTATACCTCATAGTACTTTAAGCAAACTGCTGTGAAAGCTGATCTGTGTTGCTATTTTTATCATTCCTTCTCCATGATTACGGCATTGATACAATTGTTAGCATATTTATGCTAACTTCATTTAGAGAATGAGATGATACAGATGTGAAAAAGGTTCAGTTAATTGCAAATATTGTATGGAGATCGCCGCTTGCTCGTTTCCTCTACAGAGGAAAGTTTTTTGCATCAGCTATTCCAATCAAACCTTAATGTTATAGTGGTAAAAAGAGATATAAGACAGCTATTCTCGATCGCGAGAATGTATGAGCCTGAAAATCCGTCTGGATATCTCTACTGTCGATAACATAGGCAGTGGGAGTAACCACTGTAATACCTATCGGGAAGGGAAAAATAATATAAGATGAAGAAATTTACAGTTGCGGTTATTATTATAGGTGTTTTTGTTCTTTATAGCCTGATATACAACCACTCAAGCTCTAATGCGATTTCACCAGCTATGTCGAATGAGCCGAGTACATCCTCAAGTTCATCTTCTGCAGGAAGCTCCACGACTAATACGAATTCTGCTACATCGACTCCATCAACAACAGGCTCTACCTCTTCAGGTGGTCAGTTTAAAGATGGCACCTATACTGGTAGCACCGCCGATGCTACCTATGGGTATATTCAAGTGAAAGCCACGATTCAGAATGGAAAATTAACGAATGTTCAATTTTTGCAAGCTCCAAATGATCGTGGCACATCCATAGAGATCAATAGCTACGCTGATCCACAACTTGCTCAGGAAGCTGTTCAGGCTCAGAGCGCTAATGTTGATGTTATTACCGGGGCAACCGATTCGAGTGAAGCCTTCATTCAATCACTTTCAAGTGCGCTTTCGCAGGCAAAAGCATAACGATGAAGCAAACAAGACTGATTATGGGCATGCCCATAACGATGGAAGTCGTGGATGCAACCGCTACGCAAGGCGATATAGACAATGTGTTCTCCTATTTCATCAGCGTCGATGAGACTTTTAGTACTTATAAATCCACGAGTGAAATTTCAAAAATAAATAATGGTGAGCTGCTTCCTGCACAATATAGCGAAGATATGAAGACTATTCTCTCTTTAAGCGAACAGACAAAAGAAGCTACCGATGGATACTTTGATATTCAGCTACGCAACGGCGCATATGATCCATCAGGAATTGTCAAAGGCTGGGCTATTCTGAATGCCGCGAATATGATGAAATCGCGGGGATTCCGCGATTTTTATGTCGATGCAGGTGGCGATATACAGGTGGCGGGGCATAAAGATGGTAATCCCTGGAAAGTTGGTATCCGTAATCCTTTTAATCGCAGTGAGAATGTGAAAATACTCTCACTCATAGATGCTGGCGTTGCAACTTCCGGTACTGCTATACGTGGGCAGCACATTTATGATCCTTATAACCGAGATGAGCCATTGTTAGAGGTTATGAGTATTACTGTTATCGGTCCAGATGTGTATGAAGCTGATCGCTTCGCTACGGCTGCCTTTGCTATGGGGAAACGGGGAATACAATTTATCGAGAATTTAGCTGGTTTTGAAGGATATATGATTGATGCTAATGCAATGGCAACATATACCAGCGGATTTGAAAGGTATGTAGTTCACAAATGATAGCACTTGTAGATTATATATTAGATAGAGTAACCATGTATCGTCTGGTGCTCTATGTCCTGATTGGTTTGATTGGCGTTGCGACGATTCTGTCGTTTTTTAAGCTGCTTGCCTTTTCTCCGATTTCACTGCTGGCGTCGGCAGGCTTTTTTCTGCTCATCTGTTGGGCAATGAATACTATTCTGGCTCGCGTTTTTCATGTGCCAGTCAATATAGAGTCGAGCTATATCACGGCTCTGATCCTGACGCTGATCGTTGATCCCGCAAAAACGCTTTCTGA
>DATJIE010000007.1:0-21719 GCA_035493535.1 Dictyobacter sp. | reverse complement strand
CCATCAGGCACATTTTAAGCGAGACATTAAGCGCTATCTGAAGCATGCGCTTGAGGAAATACAGGGCATCGCTGATGGTGCTGGCCTCCCGTTTGAGGATGTCTTTCTTCTGCAAATGTTCGAGGAGGTGTACGAGCAGGCCGCAAGTAAAATTGGCATGAATACCGTCAACGCCATCGCGGGATATGGCTGTACGACTGTAAATGGCAACGTACATGGGAAGCGTTTCAATGGACAGAATAAGGATTACACCTTGAATTTCAATGGAAAGCCATGTATATTCCGCTATACATGGCCTGGAAAACAACTTCTAATGTATGGTTTTGTCGGGCAGGTGGGGGGCATCGGCGTAAATAGCAATGGACTCTCGCTATTTGTGACGACGTTACCACAGGGAAAGAAACGCGATGACGATGGCCTTGGCGCGACATTCGTCTGTCGTCTGTTGCTCGAACAGGATACCGTCGATGAGGCTATTGCGCTGTTACGTCAGATTCCGCATTTCAGCACCTTGAGTCTGTCTATTGCCGATTGGCAGCGGCAGGTGCTGATTGAACGTTCTGCGGATGAGATGGTGATATTGGAAACGAGCGAGGAGCATCCCTACCTTATTCATACAAATTATATTCAGGCACTTCAGCACCGTAAAGATCTTCCTCCATATTTTGTGCATGGTGAACCTGTGCGGGGAATGATACCACAAAATATTGAACGCTACGAATATACTACTCATTTCTTTAAAGAGCAGAAAAATACACTGGAAATACATGATTTGCTTCATATGTTCTGCTGCGCACCTGTGAATATGAAAAATCAGGTTTTTCAGACGCTTCAGTCGGGACTGGTCCTTTATGAGGAGCGTTCGTTGACCTACTATGTTGCGCAGGGAAATGAGCCACAACGTGGCTGGAATTCGTATACCTTTCATAAAGATGAAAATAAAAATTGTAAATAAAGATAAGGGAAAAAACATGTTTAAGCGAATTCTGGTTCCATTGGATGGCTCGGAACGTGCCGAAGCGGTACTTCCAACGGTTGCTGTGCTTGCCAGAGCGTATGGCTCGATAGTGACGCTTGTGCGGGTTGTGCCAGAACACGTTACCTCTGGCTATCATGTTAGCCTGCCAGAGTCCGAAGACGATTTTGCCGGACCTGTTCAGGATGGTTCTCTCAAAGAGGCGTCAGGTTATCTGGAGCGTGTCGCTTCGTCAGAAGTCATGCAGGGTTTGTCTGTAGCAGTCAAGATCCTTGTTGGTGCAAATGTCGCCGAGCAGATTCTGGCACTTATTCCCGGCATCGTCGCGGATCTGGTGGTTGTGTGTAGTCATGGACATACGGGCTTGAAACGCTGGTCATTTGGGAGTGTGGCCCATAAACTGGTGCGCCATAGTTCGGTACCTGTGCTTGTGCTCCGTGAAGATCAGGGTAGTGTAATTCCCCATTTTGATGGGCAGCATTCGCTACGTGTGCTGGTTGGATTGGATGGTTCCACATTGGCTGAGGCTGTTGTAGAACCGGCGCTACAGATCAGCAGTGTGCTCTCCGCCCCGGCACCAGCAATGCTACAGATTGTGGAAGTCTTACCATTACCGACCTCAAAAGGATTCAGGTTGAATGAGAGTGATGAGAACTTTCAGGAGACACGAGAACGCATCATCAAGACCGAAGAGGCATATCTCGATCAGGCCGTACAAAAAGCGCAATCTGGTTATCAGGTCTCGCCTCAGCCTTTAGTGGCATCATCGTTGGTGCTTCAAGACGATGTTGCCTCGACACTGATTGAGATTGCTGAACACGGCACATATGTGGAAAACGTACCGGGTTTTACTGGTTGCGATCTGATTGCGTTATCTACACATGGGCGTAGTGGTTTGCAGCGTTGGGCGCTTGGCAGTGTCACCGAGCATATTCTTGAAGCAACAACACTGCCATTGCTTGTGGTCCATCCAGACGCGGACGTAAACATATCCGCGCAGGCATGATATGCCAGCGGGCGGGTTCGTGTCAGACAGAATTTGCCAGATGATCAGGTGTTCGTCGCAACGGGTACGAACACCTGATTTTTTATGTGCTTGTTTGAGATGTTGATGCAGAAAAAGAGATAGTTGCTCCTGCTCAGACTTTCAGTGCAACATAGTTTGACGAATTGTTTGTATTTTATGCAATATTTCGATAGTCACGGATTTTACTGCGGATTGGACGGCTGGTGAAAGCTCTGTCCCGATCTCAAAATTTTCCCCTACAATACCGTATATGCTCAGGCTTGCTGGTAGGTGTTGTAGCGTTTGCGCCAGTTGGAGTGCCTCTGCTATGCCACACAGATGTGATGAGAACAACGATTCGGATATTGTTACTGTTTGCTTCCCATCACAGCGGAATATCGTTCCGGGTTTGCTACCGGAGGAGACTGCGTCAATGAGAATGACGTGACTATCTGCTGTCCAACAATCTAATAAGGCTATTCCATCACCTTGCAATTCATGGCACTGAATGCCTTGTATATTTTGTATTTCCTGTGTTCGTACAACCACCAGCCCGACACTATCGTCGCAGCGATACTCATTGCCAATGCCAATCACCTGTACTGGTGTTTGCATCATTCATTATCGCCTTTCTTTTTTATTCAGACTCAATCTCTATCTTCAGGAAATGGGTAGCGCAAGAGATACAGGGATCATAATTGCGGATTGCCTGCTCACATCTTACAGTAAGTTCTTCATCAGACATGTTGAGTAACTGAGGTACATAGGAGCGTAGATCTTGTTCGATAGCTTTCTGATTTTGTGATGTAGGTGGAACAATTTTCGCGTCCTGGATTATCCCATCATTATTGAGCGTGTAGCGATGATACAGTGTGCCACGGGGAGCCTCTGTGCAGGCATAGCCAGTAGCGGCACGAGGGTGTAGTGATAGCGCCGCAGTTTCTGGTTTCGTATAGTTTCCTATCAGGCGTAGCGCCTCGTCGAAGGCGTAGAGGATTTCTATACTGCGTATAATGATGCTTTTGAACGGATTATTACAGCTGTTCCCAAGTCCAACGGCGTGCGCTGTTTCCTGTGCCAGAGGTGAGAGTTGCTGGAAGTTGAGATTGTAGCGAGCGAGTGGCCCGGTCAGATACGCCCCACGTCCTTTGATGATCGAGTGCAATGCGTTCGAATAAGCGACCTGTTCTTCTGCAAAGTAAGTGTCATATTCCTGCACGGGAATGTTGAGTCCCTTGTTTGAGATCAACCGACCTTCATTCATTGGATATTCGTCGGGATGGCTGAGCGCGACAAATTCATATTCCTGTTCATAGTCGGGAATGGGTAGGCTGGCGGCCCAATGGGCGGTTTCCCGTGCCGCTTCTCGACCGGCGATCAATTGTTCGACCAGTTCGTCAAAAGCTTCTGGTGCTGGTACCGTGTAAAAACCACCGATGCGGATATTGATTGGGTGGATGGCTCGCCCACCCAGAAAACTGATGATCGCGTTGCCTGCTTTTTTGATGCGTAGACCTCGTTGCACAATATCAGGATATACCTGTGCCATCTGCCAGGCTGATTGATAGCCAAGAAAGTCCGGGGCGTGGAGCAGATAGACGTGCAAGGCATGGCTTTCAATCCACTCACCACAATAGAGGAGCCGTCGCAGGACGCGAAGCTGTCCATCCACGGTTACTCCGCAGGCATCTTCTATCGCATGGACGGCACTCATCTGATAGGCTATCGGGCAGATGCCACAGATGCGAGCCGTGATATCAGGCGCTTCAGACATGGCTCGCCCACGGAGTAGTGCTTCAAAGAACCGTGGTGGTTCAATAATTTTCAGTTTAACATCGCGCACTGTAGCGCCGCTGATTTTGAGATACATTTTCCCTTCACCTTCAACGCGTGCCAGTGCCTTAGTCTTGATTGTTCTCGTTTTCATAAGACATACTCTCCTGACGGAAAGGTTTTGCGTAGGCATTGAATGTCTGGAGTACGCGACGACGCCCGCTCTGTGAGACTCCAAGCTGACTCAAATGTTTGCTCAATGACACCATATTGGGGGTTTCCTGTGGACCAAAGCAGCCGTAGCAGCCACGACGATACGCCGGACAGATGGCACCACAGCCAGCATGTGTGATTGGGCCAAGGCATGGAGTACCGTGCGCTACCATGACACAGACTGTACCTCGTAATTTACATTCGACACAGACGCTATAGGCCGGGATGTCTGGTTTCCGCTGATGGAGAAAGGCGTGGATGACTTCCAGCAATTGTTGTTTATTGATCGGGCAGCCCTGTAACTCAAAGTCCACCGGGACATGCTGAGCGATGGGCGTGGATGTGCTGAGGGTTGAGATATAGTGTGGGGTTGCGTACACAATCGAGAGATATTCGTCAATATCCTGAAAGTTGCGCAGTGCCTGGATACCACCAGCCGTCGCACATGCTCCAATGGTGACAAGGCGTTTTGAGGCACGGCGGATCTGCTGAATACGCTCTATATCCCGGGGCGTGGTGATCGATCCCTCAACCAGTGACAGGTCATACGTTCCCTTAACGACCATACTGGATGCTTCCAGAAAGTGCGCTATCTCTACTTCGCCCGCAATGGTCAGAAGTTCATCTTCACAGTCCAGCAGGCTTAACTGGCAACCGTCGCAGGAAGCGAATTTCCAGACCGCGAGTTTGGGCTTGTGTGTCTGCTGTGTCTGTACCATCTCTATATCTCCCGTAGAAAGAATAAGTTTCGGACATGGCTATATGGCAGGACCGGCCCATCTTTACAGATGAACGCGGACCCATACTGGCAGTGCCCACAGAAGCCAATCGCGCACTTCATGTTGCGCTCCATCGAAACATAAATAGCCTCTGTCGCTATTCCCTGTTTCTCTAACTCGGTGGCTGAGAAGCGCATCATGATTTCCGGACCGCAAATGAAGGCGATTGTATTCTGCGGCTCAAAATGTGCGCGTGGAATGAGCCGTGTCACCACGCCAATACTGCCACGCCATGTTGTGGGTGCGCGGTCGACAGTAATTGCTATGTCGAGATCAAGGTGTGCTCGCCATGATTCACATTCTTTGCGGTACAGGATATCCTCTGGTGTTCTGGCTCCGTACAGCAGTGTGACGTTTCTGTATTGTTCTCTCTGCGCGAGGATTTGGTACATGACTGGTCGTAATGGGGCCAGTCCGAGGCCACCCGCGATCAGCAGCAGATCTTTACCTCTGGCCTGCTCAATGGGCCAGGGATTGCCAAAAGGTCCGCGTATGCCAACGATGTCCTGTGGCTTGAGGGCGCAGGTTGCCTGTGAGACATTCCCGACGCTGCGGACGGTATGGATGAGCAGGTCTGTATGCGTAGGATCTCCACTGATTGAAAGCGGGATCTCTCCGATGCCAAAGATATAGAGCATATTGAATTGTCCACTGGCAAATGCTGGCGCTGTCGCGTTATCACATGGTTCAAGGATAAATGTAAATGTGTTTGCCAGTTCTTTTTGTCTGTGTAATATGTGATAGAGTCGTGGGAGCATTGGGTTATCTGTCGTCTTCACTCTCATTGTATGCTTTCTACCCGTTACTGATACAGATCGAGCAATTGCAGACGAGTTGCCTGTAGTCTTTGCATCAGGATACTGGCGATTTTTGTTACAACAGTATAGCCAAAGGTATGATCCTCTTCGCATTTTGCTCGTAAGCATGCCGCATCGAGTACGCTGGCCTGCACTGGCTCAATCGCTCGTGCGCTGAAATGCCAGCGATATGGTGTGAATAGCCATGACCAGCCAAGTACTTCGCCCGCTTCAATCGTTTCGATAGGCAATGCTGCCTGTTTGCTGGTTGAAACTTCCAGCATCACTTTCCCTTTCAGCAGCAGGTAGAATGCATTGGCTGGTTCTCCTTCATGAAACAGGTAGCTGCCCGGTGTGAATGTGGCACTTTGGGCGCAACCCATGAGCAATGCATGGTGTTGAGCAGCAATACCTGTCAAAAATGGGTGCTCTTCCAGTGTCATTTCATGTATCTGCATTGCTATTGCTCCTGTTCGCTTTCATGAATTGCTCGTACTTCTGCGGTGATATCAATTCCTACCGGACACCATGTAATGCAACGCCCACAGCCAACACAGCCAGAACTGCCAAATTGCTCAAACCATGTCGATAATTTGTGGGTCATCCACTGTCGATAGCGGGATCTGGGTGAGGTGCGCACACTGCCACCGGCAACATAGGAGAAATCTACGGTGAAACATGAATCCCACTTGCGCACTCGTGCTGTCTGTTCGTCTTTCAGGTCAGTCACATCTTCAACGGTTGTGCAGAAGCAGGTTGGACAGGCCATCGTGCAGTTTGTACAGCTCAAACAGCGTTGCGCGACATCATTCCAGCGTGGATGTTCCAGATTGCGGGTGAGGAGTCCCTTCATCTCAATAGGAGAGACTACCATCTGACGACCCATATGTTGTGCGGTATTGGCGACGATTTGCTCGGCTTTTGTCAGATCATCTGCCGTTGCTGGTCTATGTGTCAGCGTGCTCATGACTTCTGCTCCCTGAGCCGTCCCGCTTTGGGCTACAAAGTAGTGCCCCTGTTCATCAATGATCTCTGTCAGCGCGATATCGTAGCCAGTAGTAACCTGTGGCCCTGTCTGCATTGAGGTGCAGAAGCAGGTTCCTCCGGCCTGCCCACAGTTGATGGCGACAATAAATAGTCCCTGTCTTCGTTCTTGATAGATAGGGTCGATATAATCATTACGCAGAAAGACGTTATCCTGAATCTGGATCGCATGGATTTCGCAGGAGCGTACGCCAATGAACGCATAACTGGTCTGGTTGTGTTGCTCCTCTGTACTGATCTGCATATTTTTGCCTGTACGTTTGGCCTGCCATAAGCGAATAAGGGGGGGATGAAGGAATTTCTTCCATGAGTGTGGTCCAACCGCGTAGCCAAAGAGAGCTTTATCTTCACGCTTTTTGAGTCGATAGTGTCCACCACCCTGTTCATCGGTGTAGCCAATCGGGAGATCTTCTGGCTCGGTGATGGTATCGTAAACAATCGCCTCTTCTCGAATGGTGGGGCCGATGACATGGTAGCCTTGCGCACGCAACGTGGTGAGTAGTTGCGCGAATTGGTCACGATGGAAGACGATTTGGTTCTCGTTGATCTGTGGTAGAGACATATGCTTGTTCTCCCTTCCTCACCCTGTTTGCGTGTAATTGGTTGATCTGTGTTGGTCTATACATAGAGACGTGTGCCAATGTGATATTGACACACGCCCTCTCTTCCAATTCGTCTGTCGTTTCTTGCGCTACTTGAGCCGTACCATTCAAGTATGTGTTGTGCTTGTCTATTGTTCTGTCCGGGTGTTTGTTGAGTGCAGAACAAAGATCGGAAGTTGTGCTTCGTTGACGAGCTGTTCTGCAACGCTGCCCATCATCAGACGGCTGAACCCACTACGTCCATGTGTTGTGAGTGCGATCACATCACAGGCATTTGCGGCTTCTGATTGTGTTGCCACTTTAAGCAATCTGGTTCCAATGTCCAGATCATGGTCGACTGTCGTTGTGACCTGTAAGTTGAGGTGTGCCAACTCTCCGGTATGGAGTCGTTTTGCGATAGTATGGAGATATTCTTCTGCTGCTGGCGTTTCCTGTTGTATGGCTTCTGCAACGCTATCCTGTTGACCGTATTCAAACGTTGCCGGAAGGTGAATAATGCGTACAAGGTGTAATGACCCAGGTGCAGGTGCAGAGAAACAGGTGCTCAGGTAGGCTGCCGGAGCCAGGACTTTTTCTGCCAGAGGCGAGCCATCCAGCGGTACCATGATACGTACAGGATGGTGCGTTCCGATAGTGTGTTGCCACAGTGGTTGATCGCCATCATAGAGCACAAACACCGGTACTGAACTGGATCGGGTCACTTTTTGCGCCACGCTCCCCCGTATCCAGCGTTTGAAACCGGTTTCACCATGACTGCACATGACAATCAAATCACTCTCATTCAAATGTGCTGCCGTAAA
Organism: Dictyobacter sp.; assembly: GCA_035493535.1. Classification (GTDB taxonomy): domain Bacteria; phylum Chloroflexota; class Ktedonobacteria; order Ktedonobacterales; family Ktedonobacteraceae; genus Dictyobacter. Next base: position 13,729 of record DATJIE010000007.1, on the reverse strand, counting down.
GATCATCTCTGCTGGTGGGCCGACAAACACCTGCGATGTGATGGGCAGATCTGACACATCATACTGTTCCGTTTTCAGCTTGAGGTAATGGTGTGTCTGTGCCAGCGCTTCGTCGGTTACACCTGTCGCGTATCGTGTGCTGGAGAACGATGGGGCAATGGCCTGCATGATAACGATGGACCCACCATAGGTACGGGCGATGTGAGCCGCGACAGGTAATGCCTGTTCCGCTCGTTCCGATCCATCTAGAGGCACTAATATGCGTTGAAAGGGTTTCTGGCTACTGGTAGGTTCCTTTTTAAGAGGAGCTACATTGGCACTGTTCGGTGTTTGTGCTGGCTCTGAGTGGACTTCTTTCTTTGTCTTTGCCTCTGCCTCTTTGTTAGCGTGGGTATCTGCTCCTTCTGCTTCGAGTGCATGTTCGCGGACAATAAGCAATGGTAGCTCAGCGCGGCCAAGCAGCGATTCAGTGATGCTACCAGACAGCCAGCGCGAAACGCCGCTGCGTCCGTGAGTGGCGATGGCGAGCGCACTGAGCAATGGGCGATCTTCTGCTTGATGTTCGGCGGTTGTTAGCAGAGCATGCGTGATGTCTTCGTCACAGCAGACAGAACTGCTTACTTGCAACGGAACATTGACCGGTTCGCCAAGGCGCAATTTCTCCGCGACAGCCTTGAGGTATGTCTGCGCGGACTCAAGAGCCATCTCATTCGCCGTCTCGATAGTCTTTTTTGCAGTAAACATGCTTGTCGCGAGTGGTTGGACAACACGTAAAAGGTGGATCTGTCCGGGTTGGGGCGTGGACAGGATACTGCTGAGCATTGCGGCGGGAGCGAGAGCTGTCTCGGCGCGTGATGTGCCATCCAGCGCTACGAGTATCGGAAACTTACCTGTCTGTGTCTGGTCTGGTTGATTTTCATTGAGCACCAGGATTGGCATCGAACAATGACGAGCGATCTGTTGAGCAATACTACCAAAGACGAAGCGTTTCATCCCTGTATAACCATGACTACACATGACAATAAGATCGATATTTATTAATTTGGAGTTCTCGAGCAGAATACTTGCGGTTGGTTGCCCTTGCAGAACCTCTGTTTGTACATCGATTGAGATCAATGCCGGTGTTGTGCGGAGTTTTTCCAGATATTTTTGTGCTTCTGTCTCGTCAACTTCCAGAATTTGTTGTGTGAAAATGGGAGTATATGCATTGGCATATGCATAATATTCCAATGGAATGTTGGCTATGCGCATCAATGTTATTTTAGCTTTACTGGCTCTGGCAATACGTGCTGCCATTGGTAATGCCTGTTCTGAACATGCAGTTCCATCGAGTGGAACTAGAATATGTTGAAACATAACTGTTCCTTTCACGATTATCGAAACACATATGTATCATTGTGTGTCATATAATTTCCTGGTAAATCATACGCTTTGTGTTTCACAGAAGACTCTCTGAATACCCAATTGGCATCACAGTTCTGTCACAGGAGAGTGAAAGGAGGGTGGGTGTAATTTTTTTGTACAAAGAGAGTTTTTTGATTTCGATGTCTATATATCATGTGACAGAGGTTCTAAAGATTTGTGGTTTTTGTTATAAGTTTATTTCATCAGTAAATGCCAGTAATTTATGTATTATGAACTTCTACCATTATTTCCCACCTAACATTTCCTTCAATGTGGACTTGTACTTCATATTTTTCACTTGTTGAGATGGTGCCAGGAGTGAAATCAAGCTCACTGAGTTGGGATGATGATTGACATGAGAGTGGTAATGAAAGGTGAGACTTGAGGATCATTGTAAATTGTCCAGTGCCTGAACATTGTCCAACAAGAATAATAGCCTTCTGTGCTGGAAATGTTTTCAACGTGGCATCTGTAGTGGTCGATGCTTCGTTTACTTGTTTTGTCTGATAGATACTGGAGTATCCATGAGTTGGAATAAGCTGCTGTAAAGCTGGTGCTAATGTTGATGTTGGCGTAACCGTTGGCATCATTTTCTGGGCAGGAGAAGCCAGAGAAAATGATGAACAAGTTGATAAGATGGCGCATATAAAAAACAGCGGTATTATCGATATGAGAAATTTTTTATGAATCATTAATATTTACCTTTATTGATTTATTTTTGGGTGAAATTATTTATAACATATATAATAATAAATTTCAATTGGTTTCTTTTGACGAGAACAGGAATGAGTAGCAGGCTATTTGTTGAAATAATACAAATAGTAGGCACGCAAGATTCTTCTTGTGTGCCTACTATTTGTATTTATACGTATATGTAGTTGAGAACCACTGCTAACGGCGCTACTTATTGCCGAGATGGGCATCAACTGAAATGGGGCGCAAGACCTCTTTCTCACTATGGAGATATGTCTCGCGACACATATTCATGATGACACAGACATGCACTGGCATAATCTCAACACGGTCGCCGATTTTGAGCGGATTTGCTGGATCAACCTCGCAGACGCCGTGTTCTTCAGATAAGCGAGCAATGTGCAGATCTGGATAGGCGGCGACGAGGCCAAAACCGTAGCGCTCATCCTGAGTCGGTGTGAGCGTTTTCGATCCGGCGTCAAGAATCAGACGGTCAGGCGCGGGGCGACTGACGACTGTGGCGACAACGGTTGCTGCAATGTCGGACATTTCGCAGCGGTGCAACTCTTCCGTGCGCAGATCATTAAAGATGTAAGTTCCCGCACGGATCTCGGTCAGACCGGGCACTGTCAGAGCATCCTGGCTGGTGATGGTTGAGCCTGCGCTGATCACGGTGATATTGAAATCAGCCGCTTTCAATGCTGCCGCCGTCTCAACCATGATGTTTGTCTCTTTTTGCGAGATTTCACGGATGACCGCAACATCAGTGGTGTTGTGCGCGTGACCGGCGTGTGTCATGATACCGATCAGTTGCAGTTTCGGATAGCGCCGGGAGTACTGCGCGAGCTGCACAGCACTTTCCGGTGTCATGATACCGCAACGACGCATACCAGTATCGACTTCAATCATGAAATCAAGTGTGCGTTCGATATGGGCTACCGCCTCTGCCAGCGCATCAATTGCAGCCTCGCTATCCACGGTGAAGCGGAAGTAGCCTGCTGTCGTCGCCAGTAGTGCCTGTAGACGTGCGATTTTGGTCTTGCCGATTAATGGATACGCGATATAGATATTATCGATACCGTGGCGAGCCAGTATTTCCGCTTCGCTCAGTTTGGCGACCGTGATACCGACTGCTCCTAGAGCGATCTGTTGTCTGGCCCAATACGCGCTTTTATGCGTCTTAATATGTGGGCGCAGAGCAACGCCATATTTGTTCGCCAGTGCCTGCATCCGCTGCAAATTTGCGGTTGCTATTGTATGGTCAATGACCACTGCGGGCGTATCCAGCTCATCAATATGCATACGTAGCCTCCTTTTCTCCAGGTTCGCTCTTTATAAGGAAGGCGTACGAAGGTTTAACACAATCAGTTTTGGCTCGGTCAGTTCTTCAATCGCATATCTGACACCTTCACGGCCCATACCACTCTGCTTTATCCCACCATACGGCATCTGGTCGATACGATAGTTCGATGTATCATTGACGATCACACCACCGACCTCTAATTTCTTCGCAGCGTGGAAGGCCACATCAATATTCTGCGTGAAGATACCTGCCTGTAAGCCATAGATGCTCGTGTTGGACTGTTTGATTGCATCATCAAGATCGGTATAAGGGATAATGTTCATGAGAGGCGCGAACACTTCTCGGCAGACCAGGAACATATCGGGGGTGACATTTTCAACGACCGTTGGCTGGAACCATGCACCATCATGGGTGCCACCAACCACAACTTTCGCGCCCTGCTCGACCGCATCGTGTAACCAGCTCGCGGCACGCTCGGCTGCCTCAACACTGATCATTGGACCGATATCGGTTGACTCTGACGTTGGATCGCCAACGACGAACTTTTTAATCTCAGTGCTTAAAGCTTCTCTAAACTCTGCGTAGACATCGGCATGGACATAGACGCGTTGTACGGAGATACAGATCTGTCCAGAATAGACATTGCCCGCTTTAGCGATCAGTTTGCTTGCCAGAGAGATATCCGCATCCTTATGGACGATCACGGCTGAGTTCGAACCGAGTTCGAGCAACGTCTTTCTGAGTCCAACTTTTTGGTGGATATGTGCTCCGACTGCAGCACTGCCAGTGAACGTATAGGCGTTGATATCCTGGTTCTCTAACAGCCACTCGCCAACAACCTCACCACGTCCCTGAATCATATTGATCGCGCCAGCAGGAAGTCCAGCTTTCTGGATGGCCTTCGTCAGTCGGATCGCGCTTAATGGTGTAATTTCGGGTGGCTTGATCACAACGCCATTTCCGGCTGCCAGCGCGGTTGGGGCTTTGTGGTTTAACTGGTTCAGTGGCGCATTGAATGGTGTGATGGCACAGACAACACCGAGGGGCATGCGCATCGTCATACCAATGCGATTCTCTGAACCGGGTGTACCGGAGAGAGGAACCTCTTCACCATGAATACGCTTGGCCTCTTCACTGGCCAGGCGGAACGTTTGGGCCGCTCTCGCTGCTTCACCACGGGCATCTTTAAGGGGTTTACCGGATTCAGCGACGATCAGATGAGCGTAGATTTCGAGATTTTCAGTAATCTCTTTTGAGACAGTATGAAGTAACTCGTACCGTTGAAATGGAGTGAGCGGTTCACCATTATCGAACCAGTTACGTACCCCTGCTACGGCGTCTGCAGTCTGTTGCTGGGATGCCTCATTCAAGACAGCCAGCACTTCTCCTGTGGATGGGGAAATAATTGAAAATGACGGACCATCTCCCTGCACCCATTCATTATTAATGAAATTACCCCGTAATGCGTTTAAGTCTTCTCCGGGGAATGCTTTTTGCACTTCGTCTCGCAGCATGTGGATCATCCACTCCTATCTAATGTATATTGCCTCGCATTCAGACACATATTGTGCTTGCGCACAAATATCGCAACATGTGTCGCGTTTCTGAATGTTTCTATTTAGATATTGTAATGATATAACTATATCTCATTTGCTGCTCACGGTAGCCTTCAAAGAAAGAAGGATGCCGTGCGCGAGTTTGGGCCGAGGGATATTCTCCCTCGGCCTTATTGTAAAGAGTTACGATGCCTTTTCTTCGAACACCGTTTTCCCGATCTTGTCGAGATAGTGCGGGTCTCTACGACCCATAACAAAGATAATGCCAAATCCGATAATCGCGAACAGGACCGTTAACCACGGCATGATCGCGAGTGGCATACCCGGATATGGATAGAGACTGGTAATGATCGGGAAGATGTAAAAGATCAAGGTGATAAATGGCACGACACCATGTTTGAACCATGAGAACCGACCTGATTTACGAGCAAAGCGCCAGAGCGCGATACAGACCATCAGGTAGACTGGCATGACGCCCAGACTGGCCCAGAAACCCAGATTGCCATATGCTCCGCTGACCCCTGGTCCCCAGATCAGACCCGTAATCAAGGTCACAACCACGGAGAAGGTCGAGTAAGCAATAACAGCATTCGTGGGGGTATGGTGTTTACTGAGTTTTGCCAGGGATGTTGGCAGTGCGCCCTCACGTCCCATAGCATAAAGGACACGGAAGTTCGCGGTATGAGCGGCGATCAAAACAGCGATCAGCGAACTGATACCAGCAAGGTCGATAGCAATTTCATAACCATGCCCTAAATATCTATCCGCGAGATAGCTGATAGGTGATGGGCTATTAATGAAATCCTGAATATGCGAAGCGCCATAGCCAACGACAATGGCGTACGTTGTGATGGCAAAGTAGAGACCCGTGAGGGCAACGGAACAGATCAAAGCAATCGGCACATTGCGGCGTGGGTTCTTTGTTTCCTCGGAAATGGTAATTGAAGACTCAAAGCCAAAGAAGGCGAACAGGATGTAGACGAACGAAAGACCTATACCGCTGAACCCCTGTATCGACTGTGAAGGCGTAAAGGCAGCGAAATGCTGGCCTTCTGCTCCTCCGTGGATAAGTATCCACACGACCAGACAACCGACAATCAGCACTTCCAGACAAACGAAGACAAGATCGGCCTTCATCGAACGGCTGATGCTACGATACGCCAGCCAGCTCACAAAAACGATTGCCAGGACCGACAGAATTTCCCAGGGAATATTCACATGGAAAATAACCTGAATAACATTCGCGGTGAAGGAGCCGAACAGTGCGGCGTTCAGTGGTCCCTGCAACCCATAGGCGATCAGCAGTAGCCAGCCAGTCATAAAGCCAGCACGAGGTCCGAGGCCCTTACTGTTAAAGGTGTAGAATGTTCCTGCGGCTGGTGTTTCATGGGCAAACATAGCGAGGACCCATGCCATCAGCAGTACGCCGAGGGTACCGATAATAAATGCGAAAGGGGAAGATATCCCTGCTTTTGAAGCTATCAGCGTTGTGATAAATAGGACGCCAGTAGTTGGCGAAATGAAAGCCAATGACATGCCGAACGCACCAGCGAGTCCAACAGCATTTTTTTCAAGTTTTTCATCATCAGTGTTTGCGGGGCTAGCCGAAGTATCGACGGTTTCGTAAACCATCTCATAATTTGGATCCATTGGCCCTCCAGGTGTACTAAGTCTACTAATTTGACGTAAGGTACAGATGACAGATGTCTAATGAACTTGACGGTGTGTAATTGACTTGACAGGATCGTTTCGCATATTTGATGGCTGCTTTACTTAGCAGTAAAGCCACCATCGACCAGCACCGTTGAAGCAACCATGAATGAAGCCATGTCGGATGCCAGGAATAGAGCGGGATGGGCAATTTCCATTGGATCGGCGACCCGGCCAATTGGTGCCCAGGCATTGTTTTCTGCTTCGCGTTGTACTGGATCTGGACTTGTCTCGACCTCTTGTTGTAAGAGAGGGGTATTGGTTACGCCAGGACAGACGGAGTTGACGCGGATCTTATACTGAATCAGATCCAGTGCCATCGATTTGGTGAGCATCACAACTCCTGCTTTGGAAGCATCATAAATGGGATTGGCGGGATCAGCCGCAAAAGCCATCTCTGATCCGGTTGTGACAATGGCACCGCCGCCTGCTTTAATTAATTCGGGAATAGCATATTTACAAATGTAGATCATCCCTTTGAGGTTAATATCCACCACCCTATCCACATCCGCGATTTCTACATCTTTGACGCTGGCAATCAGAGGCACGCCAGCATTCGGGAACAGAATATTGAGCGTTCCGTACGTTTCCACGGCGGTATCGACGGCGCGTTTACAGTCTGCCGCTTTGGATACGTCTCCAACGACGCCTGTTACTTCATAGCCCTCGGCTCGAAGTCTGGCAACGGTTGCATCCAGTGCCGTACCATCATAATCCATCACCACCACTTTAGCCCCCTCTTGAGCACTTAATGTGGCGATAGCTTCACCAATTCCCTTGGCTCCGCCCGTTACCAGCGCTACGCGCCCTTCGATTCCATACCTACCCATAGGTAAACCCTCCAAATATGTGAAATGTGTAGTAATCACCTATGACATGAATGACAGCGAAAATAGAAAATGGGGAAACGTCAGTATGCCCGGATGTTTCTTGACTATGCTGTCATCGTTGTCATAGAAGCTGTTACCAATGTAACAGTGTTCCGATATTTTGTTCGCGTGCGTTTCGTAGAGCCAGTTCCGCTGTCGTCAGGTCTTGCAGTGCAATACCAGTTGAGTCAAATATGGTGATTTGCTCATCCTGCTGTCTACCCGCATGTTTACCAAGTAGCAGTGCGCCAATTTCAGTTGCGGCCCTATCTGGATTTTTCTGTAATTCACCGATCGTGCGCGATTGATGAAGATCATCGGTGAAAAATTCGGCGTCGGTTAATACTGACTCATCCAGTTCAGATTTGCCTTTGGTATCCGCGCCCATTGCGTTAATGTGGACACCGGGCTTGAGGTATTCTTTCAAGATGAGTGGTTGCATTGCGGGTGTTGCCGTCACAATAATATCGGCCCCTGTAGCTGCGCTCTTGCTGTCATCGCAGACAGTCACTTTCACGCGATTCTGGAATTGGGCTACGAAATCCGCTACCGAACGTCCAGTTAAACCGAAGCACCGCACTTCCTTGATGCCAGGGCGAACGTGGAGAATGCCTTCGGTCTGGATTTTGCCCTGGACTCCGGTGCCAATCATTGCCAGTACCTGCGCATCCTGCCGCGCCAAATATTTCGCTGCGACCGCGCCAGCCGCGCCTGTGCGAATTGTCGTGATGAAATTGCCATCCATGAATGCTCTGGGTTTACCGGTCTCTGGATCGGTCAGTACGACAGTTGCCTGGTGGGCTTCCTCGTTCTGCTCTCTGTTTTTCCGCCAGTAACCAGCCGCCTTCAATCCTAAAACATTGCCCTGTTCCAGAAATCCAGCCTTAACACCAAATACGGCATCCGCTGAGAGTTTCTCACGAATAATGGGATAGGTGTGTCCTGTTCCTGAAGAATGTGCGATATATGCCTGCTCGACAGCAGCAATTACCGCATCAAATGTCAGGACACTTCGTAGGTCAGGTGTGGAAAGACATAAAATCTCTATGGTTTCGCTCCCCATACATAGGACAAATTTGTTGACCATTCCGTTCTGCGGCCAACAAAATGTCAGTACTACCAGACGACATTAAGTAGGTGTTAATAAAATTTTATATTATTAAGATAAATTTTTATAGACCAGTTTGTCAAGTGCCACTCTTGATCCAAAGCAATGAAGAATGTACACTTGAAGAAAGGGCCTCCCTCTGGAAGGGAAAAGATCATGCTGATAGACGAAAATATCCCATAGGAAATTCGTATTTTCTGACCTGATAGGATGTATGTGATTTCAGCAGAGAACAGGGATGTAAGGGACTGTGAGCCTTTGGGCGGAGGTACCTTGACCTCTCAATCCTTCTCGGAGGTGGTGATAGGACCATTGGTCTGGCTTATCTGGGACACTATCCAATTTGATGAATACCTCTGTATGAGCGAATACGACATGTATTGGAGGGTAGAGAGAAATCTATGGACAATAGATATTTGCAGAAGATTATTCCCATCGCGGATGCTATTGCGGAAATGTTCGGGAGGCGCTGCGAAGTTGTGCTACATGATTTGACCCGTCCTCAGTCTTCTGTTGCGTACACGAAAAACGGTCATGTCACGGGGCGCAAAATAGGTCAATCGTTTCACCATCTGTTCCCGAAGGTGTTGAGTTCGAGTCGTTTTAAAAACGATCATTTAAGTAATTACAAGACTGTTTCTGATGATGGCAGAGTGATTAAATCCTCAACGGCTCTGATCCGTGACGATAGTGGTATGGTGATCGGTGCTTTCTGTGTGAATTTTGATGTTGATGATTTGTTGAAATCCCGCCAGTTCGCCGAAGAGTTTGTTTCGATGGAGGAAGCGGAGAATCCGAAAGAGGAGAAGGAGATCGTCGATAGTGTCTGGGATGTGGTTACCAATCTCATTCGGTACGCTGTGCAGGAGTATCCTGGCTCGGTCCATGAGATGAGCAAGAATGACAAGCTCAAAATTGTCTCATTCCTCAATGATAAGGGGCTATTTCTGATCAAAGGGGCGATTGATGAACTGGCAACGGCCCTGAATGTCTCCAAAGTGACCATTTATGGCTACCTCGACGAGTTGAAATCATCTGATGAGGAAGTGTCTGCGGTGAAAGTATGATGCGTATTTGCTCATTTGTGATATCTTCCCATTCCTTCTTTGTGCTTGTGAACAGATAATTGCATTATTTGTTGTACATCAGTCTGATTGGCATCTGAATATTTCTTAATATACTGTACAATCAGAGTCTTCTGAAACGAGTTGTACAGTATATTTTTTATGGGAATTTGTATTGTGATAAGCGCCATGATTATGTAAATAATGTGATGCTGATGTGCAAAATATACTTCCTCTTCTTTGTTATGATCCTTCTGTGTGAAACGATTCGCGCTCATTTCTACTTCGTTTTGTTACTGCCTGACACCCTGTGATGCGCCTGTGATTTTTCTTTCCCATTTAGAGAGTACCTTGTAAGAGCCACCTCATATGCTTGGAGACAGAGAAAGAAATGTTTTCCTGCTAGAATGAAGGGGGTTGGCATGTTTCAATATATTCTTGTTCCCCTGGATGGTTCTCCTTGTGCTGAACATGCGTTGCCACTCGCGGCTCGCATCGCGCAGGCAACAAAAGCAAAAATATTACTCATGCACGTGCAGCGTTTTCAAGAAGAGATGTACGGTGATCCGCTAGAGATTATGAACGTAGAGGAGAAACTGTCTGAGACAAGTTTCAATCAGGAAATGGCCTATCTCACCCACATCAGTCATTCTCCACTGCTGGCTGGTCTTGAGATCGTGACAGATCTTATTGTGGGCAATACGCAAAATCTGGCGGATACGTTGCTGAACAGCGCCAGAAAGCAGGGGATAGATCTCATTGTCATCTGTAGTCGTGGGTATATAGGAGCCAGACGCTTTATGCTGGGGAGCATTGCGCAACTGCTTGAACGTCAGAGCACAATTCCTGTGCTGAACTTACGCGAAAATTTGCCAATTGTGCGCCATACAGATGAGCCGCTCCTGTGTCCATTCCGTATACTGGTTGCGCTTGATGGAACGCCTGCTTCTGAGGCGATGTTGCGTCCAGCGGCGATGCTTAGCGAGGCGTTGTCGGCACCAGCACCCGGATCTTTGCATCTCATGCGGGTCGTACAGCCTTCGCTCTGTGATTATGAGTCGACAAATGAGCCGCCAGAGCAGGTGACGCAGGCTGCTATACAGGCGGCGCGAACCTATCTGGAGCAGGTGAAGGAACATGTAGAGTCGAGTGGTTATACGCAGTTGCCCCTTGATCTCGATAGCTCAGTTGCCTGCCATGATGATTGTGCGGAAACAATTATTGGGGTTGTACAGCAAACAAATGTGTTAGGTGGGCGGCCTTTCAGTACGATTGGTATGGTCACCAGTGGACGGCGAGGTGTGCCGCGCTGGTGGTATGGCAGTGTCACGGAACATATTCGGGATCATGTGCAGATACCCTTACTTGTGATGTGTCAATCAACTCTTGCCAATACCGAGTCACACTTACCACTTTCACCTTCGTTCCAGAATACCGATTAAGCAGGCGTTCTAGGAGGGAATCAGATGAATTTGTGCCTCTGTCTGTTTCCTGCTTTCTGTTCTGTGTGTTGAAACATTTATTGGGATTGGGGCAGGAATAGATCGTGCTGCAAGGAGGATGACATGAACTCTAAGTCTGATTTTGACCAGTTACGTATGGCCGGATTTAACAACAGTCAGATTGCTGCTCTCTGTCGCTTGCGCAATAAATATGATACTCCATCGAGGAAGGATCAGGCTCCAGTGAATTTTTTTCGTCTGGTCTTTGTACGTTGGTTTGTCGGATATAAACGGGTGACCGATAGCATTGATTAATATTTTAAATCTGCCATAGTACTACTATATCTGTGATTTTTTTGTGATGGTACTATGATGGATTGTGATTATTTCATGAGTTTTATGTCTTATCTTTTCTCTTGCGAAACGATGAAAGGTTTCAGTTCCAGTTCTGAGATTGATATTGTTTTGCATATTAAAGAGATCGGTTTATTCATAAAAGATGGAGGAATACAAAGGAATAGTAGATATGCAGGAAGCATGCCTTTTATGAATGATGGAGTGATGTTTGTTTCGCCTTATGTTTTTTACCAGGAGGGGATTATGCAAATAGCACAAACAGTCGTTCGTGATTATCGTTGGATGTTGTTGTTTCGAGGCATCATTGCTATTCTTTTAGGTATTCTGGCTATTGTCTGGCCCGGCAAGACGCTTATCGTCTTGATTTACCTGTTTGGCGCATATGCTATTCTTGATGGCATTGCCAACATTGTTGCGGCTATACGCGGACACGCTTTTAAATCCTGGGGATTGTTGCTTGTTGAGGGAATTGTAAGTATTATCGCTGGTGTTGTGGCGTTTGTCTGGCCTGGGATTACCGCGTTTGTCTTCATTTACCTGTTGGCTGGGTGGGCTATTGTCACGGGCATCGTAGAAATGGTTGCGGCCTTTTCTCCTGCTGATGAGAACCGTAGTTGGGATTGGTGGTTGTTGCTGGCTGGTGCCGCCTCTGTCATTTTCGGTATTCTAATCGCCTTCCAACCGTTGGCTGGTCTGCTGACAGTTATCTGGCTGCTTGGCATCTATGCGATTGTGTTTGGGGTACTGTTTATTATCCGTTACTTTCAGACGCGTTCCATCGCGCAAACAATCGGGAATGTGCCTGGCACTCAGCACATGGCTTGAGTTTGTCGAGAGAGGGGGGGAAGATGTGTGCTACGGGTGATGTGTTATTATCCTGACTGCAATGTGGGTGACGTCACCTTGTGTTGACAGCAGGATTGCTCAGGAGGGTGTAGACATTCTTTTGAATGTAATTGCACCCTCCCTTTTTGGGGTCTTTCTGTCTTTGTGTCATCGTTGATGAATTATCTGATACTGTCTCTGTGGGAATTGACAAAACGCAAGGGGAACTGTTACACTGAGCTTGTTTTATTGAAACTATATATCAATATAGGAATTCAGCTATATCAAAGTGGCAGCTATAAAACTATCGTTTGGGGGCAAAGAAACGATGTCAACGCAAGGGCAAAATGATGAGCATCTGATAACAGGTGAGTTGGAAGATAGCGAAGCACAAACCCAGATTGCAGCCTATGATCTGGGGATTCGTCTGGGTGGACATACGATCTGGGAACATGCTCATTTTTCCATCGATGAGGGTGAATTCATTACCATCGTTGGTCCAAATGGGGCAGGTAAATCGACCCTGCTTCGTATATTGTTGGGTCTATTACCAGCCAGCCAGGGAAGCGTTCAAATCTTTGGTCGTCCGCCACATCGTGGGAATGTGGTGATTGGCTATGTACCGCAACGACGTACGCTTGATCCTGAGCTCTCGGTTCATGCACGTGATTTTGTGATGTTAGGGGTTGATGGGCATAAATGGGGTATGCCCATTCCTTTTGTATCAAGAAGAAATGATCAGCAGCGAGTCGATGAAGCTCTGGAGGCAGTTGGCGCAACAGCTTATGCTCATCGTGCTGTTGGAAAGCTCTCTGGAGGAGAACAGCAGCGACTCTTACTTGCTCAGGCATTGCTGGTTCAGCCGAAAATTTTATTATTGGATGAGCCGTTCGCCAGTCTGGATATTCGCAACGTTCATGCTATCGCGCAATTGATCTCTGACATTGCACGTGCCCGTAACATTACTGTGCTGCTGGTGACACATGATCTCAACCCGCTCCTTTCCTATACGGATCGTATTCTCTATGTCGCACGTGGTCAGGTAGCTATCGGTAAGCCAGACGAGATTATCACGACAGAGAATCTTACTCGTCTCTATGATGCTCCTGTTGAAGTGATGCGTGATAGTCGTGGGCGTATTCTCGTTTTTGGTTTAGAGAACACGAATATAAATCCCACTGATCTATAGCTGCTTGTTGTCTTGATTTTTCATATATTTGTCCTCTTTCGCCTAAGAACGATGTTGAGAACCTGCATTATGAATCATCCCGAATTTTTGAGCAACCAGCCGAGCCTCAGAAGAGATGAGAAGCTCAAAAAAGTGGATGCTAGGCAAAAAAAGCCTCCTACGCTAAACTGTAGAAAACAAAGCAAACAGAGAGCGAAGGAGGCTTTTCA
>DATJIE010000006.1:0-42755 GCA_035493535.1 Dictyobacter sp. | reverse complement strand
GATGGGCGGGTGAGACGGCGACGTCCTATTTTCCCATGCAGCTACCCACATAGTATCGTAGGGGCTGAAGAGCTTAACTTCCGTGTTCGGGATGGGAACGGGTGTGCCCTCTTCGCTATTGTCACCAGCTCACCTGCACATGCAGATGGTTTTCTTTCAACGAAGTGAATAATACCATCTGTTTTGTGTTTTGTCAACCCCTGAATAGAGCAGATGGTGGCAATCACCACAGATGGTATGTTCTTCGTGGAAATCAGGATTATATTTCCACGCTTGCGCGATGCACTTCGCTCTCTTGCGCGACATAGTTCATGATATCCGCAACGGCAGCTTGATAACCGCCAGCTTCTTGAATCATGCCCTGTAATTTTTTCGCATTGGCGCGATAGGAGGCATCAATCTCGACCTGTTCCAGTGCGTGACGGAGATCATCAGAAGTGACTGTGGTAGCATCCAATGTCAGGCCCGCGCCGAGTTCTGTCACGCGACGGGCGCTTAATGCCTGTTCGCCCATCTGTGGAACGACAATCAGTGGAATGCCCTGCGTAAGCCCTTCCATCGTACTATTCATGCCACCATGTGTGATGAATATATCAGTCTTTTTCAATACTTCAAGTTGCGGCACATAGGAGTGGACGATAAAGTTCTCTGGGATTGGTCCCAGTTCTGCCAGTTGCACTGTTTTGCCAATGGAGAGCACAACTTGCCACTGCGATTGTCCAAAAGCCTCAAAGCAGGACAGATAAAATTCCGGTCGATTATTGAAGGATGTTCCCAATGAAATGAAGAGTGTGGGGCGCTCACTCTGTAGCTGTTCCATTGGAAAGTCAGTTGCGTCATGACGTGGTAGCACACAGGGACCGACAAAGTGAAAGCGTTCGTCGAATGTCTCACCTGCGAACTGGAAGAACCTGGGCAAGGTTACGATAGTGAGCGGTTCGGCGTGAGTGAGCATTTCCAGAAATGATATAGCTGGGACATTGTATTCCGCACACAGTTCGGCTAATTGTGTGTTCAGCTTTTCGATGATAGGTCGCATGCGATCCGCCATATTGACGGGCGTATTGATGGTTAATTTTTGTATTTCAACCATCATATTGAAATGTTCATTTGATGCGTATGTGGGGCGGATCAAGATCGCTGGCACCTGTAGTATATGAGCTATAATACGTGCTCCTAATGCGGCCTGACCATAAATAAGGGCATCCGGTGGGTTCTGACGTGCGTCCTCAAGGGCAACCGGTATTAATTTTCGGCAATCCTCCACCATGCGTTCCATGCGGCTCGCCATGAATTTGGGATCTTGCGTGTTCATTGTCATTGATATATCTGTAAATACCGATCCATAGCTGCGAAATTGCGCACCGGTCGCTTCAATTGTCTCGCGAAATGAGTCTGCAATATAGTAATGGATCTCGTTACCACGTTCAATGAGTCCCTGGATGATTGCGAGTGTGGGATTGACATTGCCATACTGTGGGAGATTAAAGCTATAAAATCTGGGCATCGGTCATGAAACCTTTCTTTCTTGCACGATATATTTCTGATAACGCCTGTTATTCTTATAGTCTAATATGAACAATTGAAAGTGATGTGAATGATGTGAGGACAACGTTGTCTGCTGATTGGTTGAGCCATACCTCTTATAGGTTTGAGGAGGATCTGTCGTTAGAGGACGTTCTCTTATCTGTTTTATCCTTTTCTCTCTTAATAAATACCATATTATGAAGATGGCGTCAACATATTTGACGATATCAAACTATCTGGTGTGGGAGAAGCAGGCGGTGAGCAGAGAATTTCATTCTCGGATAGACCGTCGAAAGTGGGTAGTATATAATAAAGAAATAAAATCACTGTTGAAACAATCTTGAGAAGAAGAGAAAACGTGTGGGAACTACAGAACAAGATAATTTGCAAACATTAGCATTTACGCAGAGTGATGAGCGTATTCAGGAGTTGCTCCAGCGGCAACATGAGTTGTCCGACCTTGGCGGGTTATCTTCGCTGGCTGATTGGGATCAGCAAACGGTGATGCCTGCTGGCGCTCATGAGGTTCGTGGGCATCAAATGGCGACACTGGCTGGTATCACGCATAAGCGTGCCACTGATCCGCGTCTGGGTGAACTGCTCAACGAGCTGCGCAATGTCGTGCAAAAACCAGAGTATACCGAGGCCGATCGTGGCCTGGTACGTATCGCGCTACGCAGCTATGAGCAGGCGACAAAGTTACCGGGCGAGCTGGTTGAAGAGGCTGAACGTGTTCAGGTCGCCAGTATTGATGCCTGGTTGCAAGCACGTGAGCAGAAAGATTTTGCTCTTTTCGCGCCGTGGCTGACACGGACAATTGCTTTGCAGCGTGAGAAAGCGGATCGCCTTGGTTATGTTGAAACGCGCTATGATGCCCTGTTAGACGGGAGTGAGCCAGAACTTACGGCGTCGCGTGTTGAAGAACTCTTTGCGCCCATCCGTGAGGTCAGCACACGGATGTTACGTCGTATCATGGATAGTGGCAAAACTATTTCGAGCGAGACGGTCGAGGGCAATTTTTCGACTGAGAAGCAGACACAACTAAGTGAAACATTACTGAAGGCGATGGGCTATAACTTTACGCATGGTTTGCTTGCGCGTTCGGTCCATCCTTTTACCAGCTCTTTTGGTTCTCCTGATGATGTACGTCTGACCGTGCGTTTTGATGAGCAGTATCTGCCAATGGCGATGATGGCTGCCTTGCATGAGGGTGGACATGCCCTTTATGAGCAGAGCGTGAGCCGTACGTTCTTGCGCACATATCTTGCTTCCGGCGCTTCGATGGGTATCCATGAGTCGCAGTCGCGTTTATGGGAGAACGTGATCGGGCGCTCGTTGTCGTATTGGAAGGGTCAATACGCGCACGTACAGGAAGTTTTCCCTGAGAAGTATAAGTCGATTCCGGTCGAAACCTTTACCCATGCATTGAACCGTGTTGAGCCAAGCCTGATCCGCGTTGAGGCTGATGAAGTCACCTACAATTTGCATATTATCATTCGCTTTGAAATGGAGAAGGCAATGGTAAATGGAGATGTGGCGGTTGAGTCTCTGCCATCACTGTGGAATGCGAAGTACCGTGAATATCTGGGCATTGAACCAGAGAACGATACCGTTGGTATCTTGCAGGATATTCACTGGAACTCTGGCTTTGGCTATTTCCCCAGTTATACGCTGGGGAATCTGTATTCGGCACAGATCGCCAATAAGATTCGCCAGTCTTACCCGGATCTGGATGAGCGTCTTGCGACTGGTGATAGCTCTTTCATTCTGAACTGGTTGCGTGAGCATCTGTATCAGTTGGGTGCGATGTACCTTCCGGCTGATCTGTTGCAGCGCGTTACTGGTGAAGCCGCCAATCCTCAATATCTGGTGAATTATCTGACTGAAAAGTTCAGCGCCATTTATGGATTGGATGCCGCAGAATAAATCGAATATACAGGGAATAAGCAGGCTCCTGATATTGTTTTTATATATCAGGGTAATTATTCCCTGTTACTATTTCATGGGTGCACCTGTTTTATCTATGCAAAATGATTGGATGATAGATAGAATGGTTGCACTTCTTATTGTTCCTGGCACAAGATGTGGTTAGATTATTTCTGATTACTCCTGCCAGGATATTTCTCTCATTCTTCACAAGAAGGAGTATTTCGCATGGCGATGAAATTTGGCGTCATGGTCCCACAGGGGTGGCGTATGGATCTGGTCGGTATTCCTGATCCAGTTGAGGCATATGAAACAATGACTCGTGTGGCTCAGGAAGCTGAGGCAGTTGGTTTTGATTCAATCTGGCTCTATGACCATTTCCACACTGTGCCAGAACCAACACAGGAATTAACATTTGAGTGCTGGACCAGTACCGCAGCTCTTGCACGTGATACCAAACGTGTCCGTATTGGTCAGATGGTGACCTGCAATAGCTATCGCAATCCTGCTCTGCTCGCGAAAATGGCAAGCACAGTTGATGTGCTCAGTCATGGTCGTCTCGATTTTGGTATCGGTGCTGGCTGGTATGAGCACGAGTATAAAGCGTATGGCTATGATTATCCTGAAGCCCCTGAGCGTCTGCGTTATCTGCGTGAGGCCATCAAGGTGATCCGCGCAATGTGGACCGAAGAAGAGGCCGTCTTCGAGGGGAAATATTATCAGGTACGTGGCGCGATCAACCAGCCGAAGGGTGCGCAGACACCTCACATCCCGATGTTGATCGGTGGCGGCGGCGAAAAAGTGACGTTGAAACTGGTTGCTCAGTATGGTGATGCCTGTAACGTGGGTGGCGATATTGAAACCATCAAGCATAAATTCAATGTCATTAAAGAGCATTGTGCGAGTGTTGGTCGCGACTATAACGAGATCCGCCGTACATCCTCCACAATATGTGTGATTGGTGCGACGGAAGAAGAGGCTCTGGCGAAGTTGAAGCCTGAAGAGCGTGAGCAGTTGGATACCCTGCGTACACGTATGCTCATTGGTACACCGGAGACGATCCGTCAGCGTCTGGCTGAGTACGAAGAGGCTGGCGTGCAAGAACTGATCGTCTTCTTCGCCGATTCCGCGAAATTAGACTCCCTGCGCTTGTTCTCACAGGTCTTTTAGCGATTATTGGTAGAGATCCCGCAAAGCAAATCCCCCCAATCGGTTAATCGGTTGGGGGGATTTGCTTTTTTGCTTGCCAGTTTAGCTTGCTCTATCTTGTGCATTTTTCACAATCGGTGGCGCGGCAGGGGTTGCTGTGATCGTTGGCAGAACATTGTTCTGTGTAGGTGGCTCTTTCACAATCATTGGTGATGAAGAGGATGAGGGCAAACGATAATTTGAAACAAAGTTCCATAGCACATCGGTCGCGTCAAGTGTTTCATGTGAGCCAATCGATCCCGGCCAGACATGTGTTCCACCTGTGATGCGATAGTGAACAATACTGGCGTTGCCAGCGCAAGAACTCCAGCGCTCAGCCATGTAGCGGCCTTGCTGTAGAAAAACCTGTGGTTGGCTGCTGCATTTATCCAGCGCAGCCCAATGCGCCAGCCATTGTGGAATATCTGGTTCCGCATCATTTTTTGGATTTCCTCGATAGGGCACAACTTTATCGGCGGTGCCATGTAATTCGATGATTGGCACAGGGCGTGTGGGGGTACAGCCGCCTGCGACTGGATGCATGCCTCCTGAGACGATACCAAAGGCCGCGATTGTATTCGATAATTTGCAGGCCAGCACGTTTGTGAAACCACCGCCGTTGGAAAAACCAACCGCGTAGATACGGTCAGGGTTTACACAGAACATCGATTCGACATTGGTAATAATGCTTTTGGTAAATGCGACATCATTGACATGGGGATAATTCCAGGGGCCAGTATTCCAACCAGTATGTCTATCCAGTCCGATTGTGCCCTGTGGATAGGCGACAATAAAATTCGCACTATTTGCCAGTTGTGACATCCCGGTCATCGTTTCCTGCTTTGCCGCAGTACTGCTATGACCATGAAAATTTAAGACAAAAGGGATTTCAACCGTGCGCTTATAGTCAGTTGGAATGTGCAGGCGGACTAAGCGCTCAATACCACCAGAGAGGAATGTGATATTCTCGCTCGTGCCTGGTGTAATGGGTGATACTTTACCACACCCATTTCCGGAGAGAGCGGTTTGGTGAACAAGGTTGATTGAGGTTGGTACTTGTTGCATATGTGATTGATCTTGTAGTTGATTTTCTGTTTGCGCAGGTGTTCGTGTACCACAGGCAGAGAATAAGCAGAGCAGAATAAGAGCAAAAAGTGGTACTTTTAAAAAAGAGATACAAGAGCGCATTGATTTTGACTCCATCGTAGTAAATCGTAGTAATAAGAAGATAAAAGAGGTCAATACATAGAGCATCATTTAAAATTTTTTCTTGACCTTAAGCATTTCCTGTACTGGAAGTGACAGTTTGTTCCGCAATTTGGTGCGCGGCTGGTAGTTGTATTGTAACAATTGTTCCTCTTTCAAGTGTACTTTTTAATAGAATCGAACCTCCCTGGGCTTCGATGAGTTCTTTCGCAATAGCAAGCCCCAGTCCACTTCCCCCGATTCCCTTTGGAAGACGACTGCGGGAAGGATCAACGCGATAGAAACGATCAAAAACGTGTGGTAGTGCTTCAGGCGGGATGCCTTTGCCTGTATCCCGAATTTCAATGCGGATAGAGGCTGGTTTAGCACGGTAGACGCTGATTTTTATTTTTCCCTGCGGCGGTGTGAATTTTACCGCATTATCAACAACGTTGAGGAGCACTTGTTGTAGACGGTCACCATCAGCCAGGACAAATGGTGTTCCTGGTTCGATGGTATAGGAAATCTCTTGATCATGTGCCAGTTGTTGTGCTTGATCATAGATTTTTTCCACAATTGGACGGATATCGAGGGCGTCTTTCCGAAAGGCGATTTTCTGCTCATCCAGCCGTGACAGCGCCAGGAGATCTTCTATGAGACGGTGCATTCTTTGCACTTCGGCATACATATTGCGGGCAAGGCGGCGTGATGCTTCAATATCCCCGCGATCAGCTCCGATCATCAGCATTTCCATACTTCCGCTCAGTGCCGTCAATGGCGTGCGCAGTTCATGCGAAACATCGCCTACAAATTGCTTTTGGCGCTGGAATGCTGCCTCTAGTTGCGCCACCATACGATTAAATGAGATGGCAAGATGACCGATTTCATCATCGGTCAACGGAACTTCCATGCGAAGATAGAGTTCACCTTCCGCGACCCGTCGACTGGTCTGCTCCATCGTTACTAATGGATGGAGGGCGGCCCCAATCAAAGGAAATGTCAGCGCTACCGCGATGCTGACCGCTCCTACGATACCCAGGATCAGGACGAGCCGTAACGTAGTCACAAATGAGTCCACGGAAGGTCCGGTGGGTGTGTTTAACTCCAGTATCCCAACCGTGTGATGATCAGAGGTAATGGGTAGGACGATGACAAGTTGTCGTGCTCCGCTCTGATCACGTGCCATGATATAGTTATTTGGATTTTTGCTTAGCAATGCCTGTTGGATCAATTTTGATGAGAGCTTGACCGTCGCGGGTGTCCAGGGAAAATCCTCTTTGACGAGCACTTTTGTGCCCGATGGTGATAGGATTATGGCATCTGTGCTGGCTGTAACGATTTGTCGTAACAAAAGATCTCCCTCGACAGCGAAGTCAGCGGGTGCCGGGCCAGGAGGGGGAGGAGGCGATGTTAATGGGTTGGTCATTATCTCTAAATCTGAAGGTTTGTAGATAGATCCATCGGCCTGAACCAGCGGCGATTGGCCTTTCAGGTCACGTGCTGAAACATGCACTTCACTGCGTAAAGAGACTGATTCGTTGATTAAAAGTGCTTTTTCGGCTGTAAAGAGAATGATGAAACCCAGACCACTTAATAATATGGTTAATAATCCTAATGACACCAGCGTGAGACGCCAGCGAATTGAGAGACGATTCATTAATGTTAGAAGATGCCACTTTCTCCACATAAACGTAGCTTTTTCTTTTATCCTCGAAGAGTATAACCTACCCCACGGACTGTTTGCAACAATCGTGGAGGATTGTCATGTAATTTCTCACGCAAATGTCGTACATAAACCTCGATAATATTGTCATCCCCTTCATAATCATAGCCCCATACACGCGATAGAATGACCTCTCGTGAAAGCACCTGACGTTGATGCATGAGAAACAGTTCTAAAAGGTCAAATTCACGTGGTGTCAGTTCAATTTCTGTGCCATCACGTGTAACGACACGGGTGGCGCGATCCATCATGACGCCATGAAAGGTTAAAGTATCCGCAACGTTATTGCCGTGCCGCCGTAGTACTGCTCGCACACGGGCCATTAACTCTTTAAACGCGAATGGCTTGGTGAGATAATCATCCGCGCCCAGATCAAGACCAACTACCCGATCATCAATATGGTCTTTCGCCGTGAGCATAATAATCGCTGTATCTTGCTTTTGACGAAGGCGACGTATTACTTCCAGGCCATCAAAGCCTGGAAGCATGATGTCAAGGATGATGATATCAGGTTGATGTGTCATCGAGGACTGAATTGCTTCAGGGCCAGTCGTCGCAATGTTTACCTGAAATCCTTCATAGACAAAACCCATCTGTAAGAAATCAACGATTTGTGGTTCATCATCAACAATCAGCACTCTGGGCTGGTTGGCTGTATCGTCTTGTTCTTGAGATAGTGTCATCTTTTTTTACTCGCACACGTATTCATAGTAATAGATATAATGCGCTCCCCCCTCCATTTGTCGCATTGAGAGAAAAAAGTATTGGGAACGAAGGACTTTCATTATACCATACGTATTTTGTCTTACATCTTCAAATTGCTTTGCACGAAGTGTTTCTTTCTGATTTTTTGTGTCCTGTCCCTTTTCAGAATACTTCATACAATCAGGTGAGATGCAGGCATGCCTGCACAAGCCAACTTCGTTCTCTGTGTTTTTGTCACAGGAAATGATGATGTTTTTTTTCTATTCAGCAAAAATTCAGTTTTTTTTGCCTGAATTTTCAGGGAAGTATGCGAACATGAGAAGCAGTAATAAAGGTATATAAAAATGCTGTTTCCATATAGAAAAATAGAATATTAAAGGAGATGAATTTGTATACAGCAACACAAATTCAACGTGCGATTCCTGAACGCATAGACAGGTTGCCTCTCAGTCGTGAAATGTGGCGTATCCTTTTTCTTGCTGGCATTGCATGGTTGATCGAGTCGTACGATGTAGGTATTATTGGTAGCGTGCTCCCGTTACTTTCCAAACAATATCACCTCACAAGTGTTACTACTGGTCTGGTTTCAACTGCTTCAACCCTGGGTATTGTTGTGGCTGTGATCCCATCTGGTCTATTGGCGGACCAGATCGGGCGGAAGCAGGTGCTGATGATTGGCACTGCTTTTTATGCTATCTTCTCTTTTCTCTGCGGATTTGCGCCGAACATGCCTGTATTCATTGTGCTCCGTTTTATCGCAGGCTTAGGGATGGGTGCTGTTTTCCCGATCCCTTATGCGATGGCTGCTGAAATGATCTCCAAGCGTTTTCGCGGCGCGACGGCAGCTATCCTTGATTCATTCCTTTCTTTCGGTTATTTTCTTGCTCCTCTGCTTGCTTTTTTTGTCAATGCTCATGCTTCAGCTGATATGAGCTGGCGTATACTGCTTTTCGTTGGTGGCATTCCATTGCTGTATGTACCATTTATTATGAAATGGATGCCTGAGTCTCCACGCTGGTTGCAGAGCAAAGGGCGTCTGGATGAGGCAAACCGCGTTCTACAAAATCTTGAGACAGTGATTGAAAAACGTACTGGTACTCCGTTGCCAGAGCCGCAGATCGAATTGAATATGGATGTGGTGACGACGAAAATCTCTCCGCTTGCCATTTTTCATCGTGGCTATTTGAAGCGCACATTAATGATGTGGATCTCCTTCGCGTGTATCCTGTTTATTTTCTATGCGATCCAGACTTATACGCCTACTGTCCTGGTGAAACAGGGGAATGGGATTGGCGATGCCTTTTTGCTGACGACGATCATTGTGATTGCCTCTGTTCCGGGTAAATATGTAGCTGGTTTTGTATTGGAACGTATGGGACGTAAGTTTACGCTGGTCAGTTTTACGCTGATTGCCGCTGTTGCTGCGGTTCTCTTCGGATTGGCCCATAATGAGGGTCTGGCTTTGTTTTTTGGTTGCATTATGTCCTTCTTCGGTATTGGAGTTGATCCCGCGATCAAGATTTATGGTGCGGAGCAGTATCCGACCAGCATCCGTGAAACAGGTGTCAGTACTATTGAGGCCATCGGACGACTTTTTGGTGGCGCGTTGGCTCCTTTTATTATGGCTTTCACCCTTGCAAATGTTGGTGTCCCCGGATCGTATGTGTTTGTCGCGGTGCTGGCTGTGATTGGTGTCCTGGTGGTCTTTCTCCTGGGTACTGAAACCAGAGGACAGGTGCTCGAAAAGGCTGCGACAATTGTACCAGCGAAATTGACTAAATAAATATGTGTGAATATATTTAAAGAGTAATATCTACAAAAAAGAAATTTCCTGCGAAAGGGTATAAAGATGATCGATGTAGAGGAAGAAATTGTAGCGCTAGAGAAACTTCCATATGGCTCACTCTATCTGTGTCTGGTCAAATGGGCACAGAAGCAGCCGGATGCTCCGTATATTGTTGAGGCGGAAACGGGGCGCACATTCTCCTATGCTCAAACACTTCATGCGGTGAATGCTTTGCGCGAAGCGCTTGGGAGCACGCCGCGTAGCCTATTGTTGGCTCTTCCTTCAGGCATCACGAATGCTGTTATCTGGCTCGCGGCTCTCAGTGGTGGTCATCAACTCATTCCTACCTCTATGGATGCAACCAATGACGAGCGAGCACGCATGGCGCGACGTTTCCATGCAGATGTTTTTTTCGTTCGGCAGCAGGAAGACGCACAGTATTTCGCACATGTCCATGAATTTTCAAATGTTCCCATTTATACGCATGAACAGTGTGAAGAGTTGATGCAATCGCATGCTGAACAGCGTGTAATTGAGCCGATTGAGGGACGTGTCTGGTTGACGACCTCTGGTACAACTGGTGATCCCAAAGGGGTTCAACTCAATGAGCGTCAGATTGCCTGGACTGCCAACCATGTGCGCAAGAATCACGAACTTACGGAGCACGATACCGGTTTGACGGTACTGCCGTTTTCCCATGTGAATGCTCCTGTGGTGAGTCTCTGTTCATCGTTGTTGGCCGGGTGTTCTATTGTGATTGCGCCCCGTTTCAGTCGCAGGGCCTTCTGGTCCTGGGTGGAGCGTTATCAGATCACCTGGGCGAGTATTGTTCCCACCATTGTGGCTATCCTGCTAGACACTGAGCGACCAGCGTTCTTGCCTGGCTCCTTGCGCTTTATGCGTACGGGATCCGCCCCGCTTCCTGCGGCGGATCTGCTGGCATTTGAGCAGCGTTTTGGTGTGCCAGTGATTGAGACATATGGACTCTCCGAGGCGGCAAGTCAGATTGTGGCAAATCCTCTTCCACCGCAGATGCATAAGCCGGGTTCAGCCGGGCGGGCGGTTGGCGTGAAGTTGCGTATCTGTGAGCCTCGTACGGGAGCTGACGCGGAGCCATTGAAGGATGTGAAGGCTGGCGAAACTGGCGAGGTTTGTATTGCAGGCCCGAATGTGATTGATGCCTACCAGCATAACGCAGGTGAAGAGTCGTTTCAGGATGGTTGGTTCCGTACTGGTGATCTGGGCTACCTGGACGAAGATGGCTACCTGTTTATCAAGGGACGTCTGCGCGAGGTCATTAATCGTGGTGGTGAAAATATAGCGCCGCGTGAGATTGAAGAGATCTTGTTGCAGTATTCTGCGGTACGCGAAATTGCTGTTGTGGGTCGTCCTGATCCGATCTATGGCGAAGTTGTTGTTGCATATCTCGCTGTGCGTGATGGCGTGATTTGGAATGATGATTTGTTGCATGATCTGCGTCAGTACGCGGGTCAGCATATGAGCCAGCGGAAAGTGCCTGTGGAATTTATGGTGCTCGACGCTCTCCCTCGTAATGGTACGGGAAAGATCGCACGACCGCTCCTGCGTCAGCGTGAGCAGGCTCGTTACACGAAAAAATAGTCTTTTTAACACTGGAAGAAGCACTCCACTGCTTCACAAAGAAGCTATGGAGTGTCATCGTTTAGTTTTATCTCTTATTGTAGCTTATGGAAGTGAGGAAAGGAAAAGTGGCAGTCGCACAGGCGCAGGTACAGAAGTCACAGGCGCGTCGCCCACATATCTTTGAATTGGACCCTTTACGTGCCACGACATGTATGGGTGTGGTCGCCGTACACGTACTTGCTTTTACACTTTATCTGAATTCGTCATCGCTGGGAAGCCTATCTCAGAATGCACTTGTTGTCGCATTTCACTACACACGTGAAATGTTTATGTTTGTGACCGCCTTTGCCATGGTCTATGTGTACTTTGGCAGGCCATTCCAACTGAAGCGCTTCTGGGCGAAGCGTAGTATTGGTGTTTTACTCCCTTATGTTTTTTGGAGCGCGGTATATACATGGTTTAATTTTTCAAATCATAACCCTTTGCCATTTTTGCATGAATTGTACTATAACCTTATAACGGGAAATGCATCATACCAGTTATATTATATTCTGTTAACAATTCAGTTTTATATCATTCTACCAGTGTTTCTGCTTTTTATGAAATATGTGGCTCGTCATCCCTGGGTTACATTAGCGATTAGCTTTCTCATTCAAGTGGCATTTCTCTGGTTTAGCTATCATTACGTTCAAAAGAATGTGTTGTCTGCATATCCGTTCTGGCGCAAATTTGCGAAATATGAGGATACTTTTGTACTTACCTACGAGTTCTATTTTGTTTTAGGTGGTTTCGCTGCGATCTATTACAAACAGATTACTGAGTTCCTGTTGCGCAATAGCTGGCTTGTGATCAGTAGCTTTGTGGCAATGCTGGTGATGTTGTGGTTGCACTTTGTCATCCAATTACGTGTTGAACACGAAGGTATGGGGTATGCATTGTCGGTTCTTCAGCCTGTGATGGTGTTTTATTGTCTGAGCCTGATTCTCTTCGCGTTCTGGCTTGTGGCTCATTGGGCAAGTAAGAAAAACGCTGATGGTAAACCCAAAGGATATCGTTTCTGGCATATGCTCTCTGATGCTTCATTTGGTGTTTATCTGGTCCATGCGTTGTTCCTCAACTATCTGCGTGACCATGTTGATCCCCACCTGACGGGTATTCTGCATAGCTACCTGGGCGTTTTTCTGACCTGGTTGGTCACTGTCGTTGCTGCAATCGTTGTAAGCCTCGTGCTGCTACGCATCCCGGTTCTGAGCCGTCTGATTGGTCGTGAAGGACCGATGCGTAAGAAGCAAGAGCAGCGTCCACCAACATCAGCGCCTCGTGAGCAGATAAATGTTGATTCATCATCGAGCACCGGGCCGCAGCAGATAGCGACGGTTTCTAATTAATGATCTGGCATCTATCGTTTTTTTGCTCCGGTGTTTACTGTTATGGGGGCTATTGACCTGAGCAGCAGCAGCGAGCGTAGACGGTACATAGCGATGACTTATCGGTTGCGCAGGGATACAGGCAGGAGCACTGTCTGTATCCCTGCGTTGTATTTTGCTTTTGTTCTTTTGTCTCTACTATCCCTGCTTCTTTGTTTTGTTGTTTTCCCATTGTTGAATTATGAATGAAAGTTCATTTGATGTTCATGAATATCTGCAAGTAGCCCTTCTCTACTAAGCTTGTTGACAGAAACTGCGCAGCGTGATAAAAGAATAACAAACCCATATAAAAAGTGAATGTAACAATATAGTATGTAGAAGATCAATGTGGAGGGGAGGGGATCTTGTCTGGTATTTTTTATCACGATTGCGCTTTGTGTATTTTTTTTCGTGCTCATCTGATCTCTATCTGGTTGGATCTCTGTCTGTTTTTTCTGTTTCCTCTTGTCTGCTTGAACAACAAAACGCAATTATGTACCAGGATGCAAAACTTTCTGTTGCATGTTCCGCCAGATTCTTCTCAATTTCATTGGTACATTCATGAATTCTCTTGAATATGAGAATTCTGCTCCCTCTCTTATTAGAGAATATGCCTGTTCTGCAGTCTAATAAAGAGGATACATTAATTTCAATTTTTATTGCCACAACGGTATCATTGTATGAAATTTGTTGAACTGTTTATACCATATTTGTATAAACAGTTCTGGCAGGCAACCCAACCGATTATGACTTCTGAAAATGCTTTTTATGGATAGAGTGCCGCACGTACTGGCAAAGGGATGAACTATATGCAAGGAAGGAAACCAACGCTCCGCACATTATGTCTTGAGCATAAAATTACGATATTCGAGCTTGAAAAAGAGAGTAATATCAATTATGTATCAATCTGGAGCGTTTTTATTGGTCTTGATACGACGTTGGATACGGTTGAGCAACTTTTGCATGCACTAAATCATTTGAAGGGTACAACCTACACGGTGAACGATATTCAATTTAGTGTGGCGAATGGTCGCATGTACGTCTAGCATTGATACATTCACGATCTATGTGTAACTAAAAGCATCTCTTGCATATGAGAAGCTACCGTGCCATGATACTATCATGGCGGACAAGCAGTACAGGAGTACTGCTTTCCGGGTATCAGACGAAGAATGTTGGAGGAGATGATATGCAGCAAGAGATGCTTACTATTTTTGATCAATCTATGGTTCCGCAGGGTGTGTGCTCTCGTGCAGAGGTCCATCAGCAGGGGTATTGGCATGAAACGTTTCATTGCTGGTTTGTTCAGGCTACACCACACCCTTCGTTGTTTCTACAGCTCCGTTCACCTCAGAAAGATGCTTTCCCCAATACGCTTGATGTTACAGCGGCTGGACATTTGCTCGCGACTGAGACGCCTCGTGATGGGGTTCGTGAAATCGTAGAGGAGATTGGTATTGCTGTTGTATTCGAGAATCTCTATGCAGTCGGTATTCAAGTGGAGGAGCATTACTTTCCACACATGATCAATCGAGAATTTTGTCATGTCTACCTCTATCATTATGCCGGGACGCTGGCGGATTTTACGTTGCAGGAAGAGGAGGTTGCGGGGATGATTCAGGTGTCGCTCGCTGATTTCGCACAGCTCGTTACCGATGAGCGTGAGGAGATTGTTGGCTGTGGTTATTGTATCGAGGGTGGTCAGCGTCAGTTCTACGAGCACTTACCGTTACGTAAAGAGCGCTTCTGTGACCATAGTGTTGCGTATTTCCGTGCTCTCATTGAACATTGCCAGACATTTTTGCGTACACAATGAGCATTGACGGGCGTGTCTGCTGTGTGCGCAAGCATCGCACCACTCGCATAGAGTGCATGTATGGGAATGAAAAACGGAGTGGGAGAACCAGATTGCTCAGGTATGCAGCATGGAATATCAGAAATACGCGTAGAACGCACTTTATATGCGCATGCCAAAACGATAACCTCAATGGTCCACTTACCGGAACGCCAATACACAAGCGGGGACAGAGCAACTAGCACCGTGCGGTTGCGGCGGGTATAAAACCCGCTCTACGCGAGTGACGATATCGCTGCGCTTGTCACGGGGACATCAAGCTGTTCCTGATTCATTATTTCATTTTCACATAACAAAAAAAGCACCCTGATCTTGATGAGAGACAGGGCGTTTTGGTAAGGTATTCAAGACAATCATCTGTATAGTTAAACGATTATGGATGCCAGACGAATTGGACGCCAGAACCTAAATAGTAGGTTTTATAGGTCAGTACACCGGGAGCGACAATATTCCAGTTGGAGGTATAGACCGTTCCGGCAGCGGCATCATACGATTCCACAACACCGACATGTCCAGTACCATAGGCCGCGCCCTGTACTCCTGGTTGCAGCACCATAATCGAGGGTACATGTGGCACACTGGATACATACCAGCCAGCGGCCGCGGCTCCTGCCGCCCATTCATCGGCGTTGCCTGACCATGTGACTTCATAGCCAGTCAATTGGTGATAGCGATAGTCAGCCCAATAAGTGCATTGACCGGGGGTAAATGGATTGACAAAATCAGCGTCGGATACCTGACCAGTTGTGGTGGTACCGACGTTGGTGATATCAAGTGTTGATTCTCCATCTCCCAGCGAGTAATCTTTGTTGACACCTGCCCAGGAATATGAGCCACCCGCGCCATTATATTCATAGCCATCATGCATCACAGCCGTCGCTGTCGCGGCCTGCGCGGAGATCAAGACGTTATTCTGTCTGGATGAAACTTTCTCTGCCATCTGGGGATGGAAAATACCAAGCAGGCCGACCTGAGCCTGGCTATTTCCCGTTGGCACCACTGCTACTAACGTGCCGATGACAATAACCAGGAGCATGATTGTTGCACCTGCATGGATAATCAGACGGCGACCCTGTGGAGGTCGCATTGTTCCTGAACTTATCTTTCCAGTCCGGGGAACAATAATAGGGTCACGGGGCGTCGACGGTATTGGCCCTACGGGGGCAGGTTCCGCTACTGCCGCAACCAGACTAACGTTGGTCGGTTGCTCCTCCACAGCAATTGAAGATGGAAGGTTGCTATTGCTGTCGACGTTTTGTGCAGGAGGAAACGCGCTATTTTCTGGTTGCGCTTCATTCGCGGCTACTGATTGAAGCGCTGGTTTTTTTAACAACATACATGTAACCTTCTTTAAATATTGGCTCTTGCAGCAGATAGATAAGATGCCACTGTCCTGTAAATAAAAAAGCAATAGTGAGTGTGCTCTTATCCGCGATCATCTTTTTTCATTAGGCTAAAATTATGAGATTTTTTTCACAAAAGGAGCCTGTATAAATATAATTGACATTATGCCTTAAATGTATCTAAATCCACGAAGGGTAGTCAAGGAAATAGCACAAAACGGGACTATATAGCCAATGCCGGGGAGAATTGGTGTATGTTGGATGTGATGAATCATATGTGGAAATACTACTTTTCGTATGCTATATGTGGATGAGGAGGATGCGTGATGAAAGGAAGTAGCGATAGTTATGGTGAAACTGTTGGCGTAAAGAAGATATGGTCATGTGTATTCTGACCATTGATGAAAATGTGGTCATGCGTATCCTTGCTGATATTGTAGGGCTGAGATGTATTTGGCGCTGTATTGGTTGGTGTCGCGGAACTGGTCGCAAGTGGATGGAGGATAATATTGATTGAGGGAGAGATGCTGATGATGAGTAATAGCAGCAAAAACAGTAAAATGAGTACGCTTGCGCTCTTTTTTAATCTCTTCATAACATCCCTCCCTCGTACAATCTTTGTTGGTGTGCGTTGTCGGTACATTGGTGGAGACGTTTCCTGTGTGAGAAAAGTTCCCGCCTGCCTTTGTATTATTCAGCATTGAATATAAAAAAACATGGTATGCTCTCTTTGTTTCTAAGCAGAGCATACCATGGAAGGATATTATGCTTCGACTATGCAGTGATAGGCGTGAATTAACCAAAATTCTTGCGCAGGCGTGGCAGAATCTCTTTTGCATAGAGTTGCAGGAAGCGTGACTGATCTTCACCAGGAGCGTGGAAGACCAGATGCGTAAAGCCCAGTTCAATGTATGGGCGAATCTGCTCAATATGCTCTTCAGGATCGCTTGATACCAGCCAGCGTTTGTGGGCCTGATCCGCGACGGTCAGGGCTTTGCGCTCCATTTCGCGTGCGTCGTGAATCTCGACTTTATCTTCAGCAGGTAGGGCCAGCGCCGCCCAGATGCGGGTGTCTGCCATTGCGCGGTCACGATCAGTGTCAAAAGAAACCTTGACTTCGATCATACGCTCGATGTCGTCAGGATTTTTCCCGACTGCCTGTGCGCCTTCCGCAACGGATGGGATCAGTTTTTCGCGATAGAGGGCATCGCCTTTACCGGAAGTACAGATGAAACCATCACCCGCTCGACCAGCGAATTTCGCTGCCACTGGGCCACCAGCACCGATGAAAATAGGAATTGGTTGATCTGGTTTGTCATAGATGGTGGCGTTTCTGGTCTGGTAATATTTACCTTCAAAGTTGACCAGATCTTCGCTCCAGAGCTGTTTGATCAGCGCAACTGACTCGCGCAGGCGTGCCAGACGCTCTTTTGGCTCCGGCCAATCCGCGTTGGTGACCGCGACCTCATTGAGTGACTCACCGGAGCCAACACCGAGAATCATACGTCCGGGGTTTAATACACCGAGGGTGCCAAATGCCTGCGCGACAACTGCGGGCTGATAACGGAAAGTCGGTGTCAGCACACTGGTACCTAACTGGACGCGTTGTGTCCGCTCGCCCAATGCACCTAACCAGGCAAATACCTGTGGTGCGTGACCATCGGTATGTCTCCACGGCTGGAAGTGGTCACTGACCCAGACACTATCAAAGCCAAGGTTTTCGGCTTCAACCGAGTAGTCAATCAAACGGCGTGGACCAAATTGTTCTGCTGAAGCTTTATATCCAAGTTTTAATGGATGTTTCGCCATTTTCTCTGGTTTCCTCCCAATTGTTCTAAGATGTAAAGAAAAAGTAGTATGTTCTGTTTCCGCCGCGAAAAGAACTCTTTTCACGACTTCTTGCTTTCTGATTCTGGCTATTACTTTATCTTTACACAATTGTCATAACACACAACAAATGAGTCTTGTCAAATATTCCCTGGTTTCTTCTACATGCAAGATATGATACAATTTGGCAAACACATCTACAGATGACATTAGAAAGCAATAAGATAGATGTTCTCAGTTTTGTCTTTTTGTCGCTGTAAGGGATTTTCCTTCACTGACGACAGATGAGCAATTCCTTTGTGTTGCTGTTCCTATTTACTCAACGACGGGAACTTGCAATCAGATGCAAGTGGTTCAATTACACAGTGAGGTGACGAGATGCTACCGGATCTTCTATTCATCGTTATTATTCTGCTGGTGATCTTCCTTTTCTGGAATATGTATCGCAGGCGTAAAAAGCAGCAAAACGCTGCCAATAATCCACGTGCTTCCTGGACGAAATTGCCTGCGACGGTGAAACGTATTGATGAAAAGAAAAGTACGCATTTGATACGCGCAACTGCGGACCATCCTTCGCAAACAGTTGAACGTACTTCTTATATAGTTGTTGCGGAGACACACCATCCACATACGAATGAGGTTCTGACATTCCGTAGTTTTCCTTTTACTGAATATCCTGCCAAAGGTCCGGGTAGTGAGGTGACAGCCGTTGTTGATCTGGAAAATCCAACGCATTATGAACTACATGTGAAATAGAGCTGGTTGGAATACACTTCCAATTGCGTCTGGTGTTTGCCTATGCTATGGATGAGTCGTGACTCTTCCATAGTGCTCTACGTATTAGTAGGTATGACGAAAAAGTTGGATGTCATTTTGACCAGTGTTGTTACTGTTCAGACGCAATTGATCAGACGGAAGTTGTACCATCCTGGTCTGCTGTTGTCCTGTGCGCTGATATTTTTACTCAGTATTGTGTTTGTGGCGGAGCCTATGCTTCACATGGCCCCGGCTCCAATCGTGCTCCCTGCGCTTCTGGCTCATTACTATCCTTTATTGGGGCACTGGTTGCCGGAGGCTAGCTCTGCCTCTGTTTTACCTGCCAGCCCTACGGCTGTAGTGCCGGGAAGTGGTACGGCGGAGGTGGAGTTTTTGCTCCTGATGGGTGTGGCCTGTGCCGCGTATGGGTTGATGCTCTATCATCTATCGCGTCATGAGGCGCTGAATGTTTATGGTGAGCGCTGGCTTTCCCGTTTGATCTGGCTTGGGGCACTGCTGGCTGGTTTGCTCTTTGTCGCGATGCCTGCGATGTTGTCGCGTGATCTGTTTGTGTATGCTGATTATGGGCATATTCTGGTTGCTGATGGGGCGAATCCTTATTTTGTTGCGCCTATCGCGGTGTCTCATGATGTGATTACACGGCTCGATGGTTGGAACTATACGGTTTCTGCCTATGGTCCGGTGTGGATCGCGATCTGTTCGGCGATTGCCTGGGGAGCAGGGAGCAATCCACTGGCCTACTTCTTTGCATATCGTCTGCTTGGTCTGCTCTGCCACCTCTGTAATATCTGGTTGGTGTCGAGAACGTTACGTAGCGCTGGTTGTACGCCGCGTGTTGTGCGTATGGGGACATTCTTGTATGCCTGGAACCCGTTGATCTTGCTGGAAAGTTGTATGGGAGCACACAACGATATATGTATGACGTCGTTGTTGTTGCTGGGTTTTTTTCTGGCATTTCGTGCGGAGCAACAGGGACAATTGTTGCGGGCGCGGGGCTATCTGCCGGTGATGGTGGTGTTGACGCTGGCGACGCTTATCAAGTTTACGACGATTCCTGTCTGTGCGTTTTTTGTGCTGCTGCTGGCATTGAAGATGTTGCAACCGTTGCGTGTCGTTGCTGGATTGAAGCAACGTTGGGCTTCGGTGCTCCGCGTGATAGTGCTGGCTGGTGGTGTTTTTCTGCTGGTGACGCTGTTCTGTTATTTGCCGCTATGGGTCGGGCATACGCCACAGGAGATTATCAGCAGTTTTGCGAATCCACCAACATCGCAGTATGCCGAGAATTCGCTTCTGCGTGTGCTTATTGAGTGGATGAAGGTGTATGGTATGCCAGCGCCGCATACGGTGGGGAATTTGCTGCTCTCGATCTTTGCTGTGCGCCATACATGGAATGATATTGATGTGATCGCGCTAGGGATTGCGTTCCTTGCCGGAATCTATTGTTTGTGGCGCACGCCGACGCTCCAGATGCTGGTGCTGGTGAGTATTGTACTGCTCAGCGTCCTGTTGCTGACGACCCCCTGGTTTTATACATGGTATGTTATCTGGCCGGTTGCTCTGACTGCTCTGGCCTTTACTGGCTCTTTAACCCGCTTGAGAAAGATGCTCGTAAGCTATACACTCTCTTTCTCCTTCAGTTCATTTTTCATCTATATCGATACACAATACCTGCCTGCCGCTCCTGGCTATCAATTGGCTGTGCGTTTCAGTCTGGTGATGTTTTTACCGTTGTTGGTGGCACTGGTGTTTTATTGTTGGCCGCGTCGATCTTCTTCACCGCAGGAGTCAGACATACCAGTATCCGACCAGGATATGGTGGTCGCTATACGGCAGGATTTTGCTGGCAGTCGTAAAGCTGCATGCCGCCACGATGGGTGATATTATGCATCCCTGTGCTACTATCCGTCTGCCAGCGTACCGGCGGTACTGCCGCGCAGTGGGTATGGACCCATTGCGTGAGATCATCATTCGTATGATTGGCCCGGTTGGTGCTGGCGTGGGAAGTATCGCCGTTATGCATGGCAGGAAGGTTATTTACGCTGTAGGGGATAGTGAGCGGTTGTGTGATGGGGATATAGAAGAAGCGCACGGTATTGTTGTGAACTTTCGCGGCGAGTTGTGCCGGTGTCAGGATACGATCCCATCCTTGATAGCCACCAAGTGCTAACGCGGGCTGATTGGTTTTCAGCATGAAGAGGCTTGCGTAGGTTGATGTTGTGGTTGCCACAAGATATGTTGTCTCTCCCTGTTCTTGTTGCAGATAGCGGATCAATTGTGGATCAAGCACATTCCAATTGCGACCAGCGAATGTCAGAGCGCCCCAACCACTGAAAATAATACCTTTGAATCCTGCGCTGTGATGAACATGATCCTGTTCGTGCGTGATTGTAGATGCTTGCTTTGCATTAAGTTCGGAGCTTAATGCCGTGTTCTGTATTTCGTGCGCTCCTTCATGTGCCATTTTCAACGAAAGACCCGTATAGAGTGGATGGGTGAGGGTTGCGGCAGGTAGCCATGCACCGCCGTTCCCTCGTTGAATAGAGGCGATATCCCAGATTGTTGGCGCGATGAGCAGCAGGAGTACATTGAGGCTTATAATCGCCTCTGCCATATGTGGGATTTTATGTTTACGTATTAGCGCTGGTAGCTTGATCAGCAGGATACTTAATCCTATCAAACCCATGATGCAGAGGAGGTTGAGCCAGTTATTCCAGCACGATTCATTATTGAGGAAGGAGAGTTGAATCAGGGCAGTGCCGATAATTCCCAGTATGAGTAGCCAGTTATCGCCCTGTTTGTTGCTGTCATGCGTGGTGAATTCGGCAATGACGATACTACAGAGCGCGGCAATGGCGGGCATCATCATAATCAGATAATACAGATGAAAGTTGCCGGAGATGCTGAAATAAAGCGTGGTTGTGGCAAGCCAGCAACTCCAGAGCAGCGCGTTGTGTTGTTCGCGTTGGAGTGGCAGATGGAACGGTTTACGCAGTGTCGTAATGACGATGCCTGAGAGGGCCAGTGGTAGCAACCAGCTAATCTGTGTACCGATAGACGGCGTGAAGAGCCTGAAGAATCCAGGTTGCCCGATTCCTGGTGCGAAACTGGCTGTAGGGGTTATCTGCAATGGCAAAGAGAGCATATGTAAGAGCGCGAATTGTTGGGCGCTTGAAAGTAGCCTACCAATGCCATTATAACCGAGGATTAACGCCAGTTCGCTATTATTGCCGCTTGATCCAATATAGGGTCGTTGTGTTGTGGGTGTAAGGTCGACGATGCAGGTCCAGATCAGTGAGACGCAGAGGATGACACCGCATGTTAGCAACAGATGCCAGATACGGGTGCGCCAGCGTTGGGGGGAGCCAAGCGCATAGGTTAGCAAGAATGCGGGCAATACCAGATAGGCTTGCAGCATCTTGACGTTGAAGCCCAGACCAATCAGCAAGGCGCTGCAGAGGAGCCAGCGTAAACGACCAGTCTCAGTTGCGAGAAAGAGACACCATGTCGCTAGTAGCAGCAGACAGACCAGCACGCTATCGAAGGTGTTATTGCGATTGGTGATAACCGCGATGGGCGTGAGCGCAGCGATCAGGGCGGCGATTCCTCCCGCGTAATAGCCATAAATACGTCGTACCAGATGATAGAGGAGCGCGACTGAAATAATGCCAGCGGTGGCCTGTGGTAGCAGCAGACTGATGCCAGTAAACCCGAAGAGCCACGCGCTGGCTGCCTGTAACCACAGTCCCAGTGGCGGTTTATCCACTGTCACAAAGCCGCCAGCGTCAAACGAGACAAAGAAAAAGTTATGCCAGCTTGTCAGCATACTTTTGACGGTGGCGGCATAGTATGTATTGCCGTAGCCTTCGCGACTCAACTGGCAGACATCCAGAATCGTTGCCAGCACAATGATCGCGCCGAAAATAAGGCGATGCCAGTTCATATGCCAGCGTGATAGGCTACTGGCATCGTTCGTCATGGTCTGTGCTTTTCCGTTTGTGTGTATCAGTGTTGAACGACGTTCCGCCTTCATGAATCCCCTCGTATTGGCAGTGCCAGACTCTGCGCTAGATTGCCCTTTGGGCGTGACTGACAACAATAGGTTATATAGATAGTCTATTCGTGAGAAAAAATTTTGCCTGCGTATTGCCTGAAAATGGATATAATAATGGGACTTATTGTTTTTTTGCTCTGACGGAAGGAGTGGTCAGTGGGAACTGAAATATCGACATATCCGAACATTCTGTATATTCACTCGCATGATACGGGGCGCTGGATACAACCATACGGCTATCCGGTTGAGACTCCGGCGTTGCAGAAATTGGCGGAGCAGGGTGTGGTTTTTCGTCGCGCATTTAGCGCTGCACCCACCTGTTCACCCAGTCGGGCATCACTGTTGACGGGCCAGTATCCTCATAGTAGCGGGATGTTGGGATTGGCACATCGTGGCTGGTCCTTGAACGATTATCAGCAACATATTATCCACACATTGCGCAAGAGCGGCTATCATTCGACGCTGATCGGTATGCAGCACGTTGCGTCCGATCCACATATGATCGGTTATGATGCTATCTGGGAGACTGACGATTCCTCTGTCGCTCGTGTAGCTCCCCGGGCGAGTGAATTTCTGCTGTCGCCTCCACAACAGCCGTTTTTTCTCTCCGTTGGTTTCACTGAAACGCATCGACCTTTCGCGCCCGTGCCTGTCGCAGCGGGAAAGTATTGCGCCCCTGCGCCTTATCTGCCCGATACTCCGGAGACGCGACAGGACATGGCTGCGTTCCTGCACAGTGTACGTACGCTTGATGGTGGTATTGGTATGATATTGGAGGCGTTAGAGCGGAGTGGATTGGCTGACCATACACTGGTGATTTGTACGACCGATCATGGTATTGCCTTTCCTGCCGCGAAAAGCACGCTGACTGATCGCGGTACAGGGGTGATGTTGATAATGCGTGGTCCGGGCGGTTTCAGTGGGGGATTGGTTGTTGATGCACTGATATCGCAGCTGGATATATTTCCGACCATCTGTGAAGTGGCGCGGGTTGAACTGCCACAGTGGTTACAGGGCAGATCTTTGCTGCCATTGCTGCAATCGTCAACGGCAGAGATTCATGATGCGGTTTTTGCTGAAGTCACTTTTCACGCTGCCTATGAGCCTCAGCGCTCCATCCGTACTAATCGTTACCGTTATATTCGGCACTTTGCTGAACAGCAGCAACAACGGGGTCCGGTTTTAGCCAACTGTGATGATTCGCTGAGCAAGGATATCTGGTTAGCGCATGGCTGGCAGGAGCGTCCGCAGCCTGTTGAAGAACTGTACGATCTGGTATTTGATCCGGGTGAACAGCGTAATCTGGTTGCTGACCCGGACGCGGCCTCTGTGTTGACCGACCTGCGTACTCGCCTGACACAATGGATGATGGAATCTCACGACCCATTGCTACAGGGAGATGTTGTACCTCGACCGGGAGCCATGCTAAACGATCCCACTCAACTTTCACCGGGCGATCCCGCGCACAGGATTGGTGAGTAACCATTCCGGATACCACTATCACCCTGGTTTCCATAAAGAGTATGCCTGGCTGTAATGCACGTTTACAGTCAGGCAAGCTCTATTGTATAAGCTCAACAGTTGCTTATTGTAGCGAGAAATCATCTACATAGACATTGCCCTGCGCATACCAGCCATTGATCGTGATTGTGACGCTGGTCGTAGATGCGCCTGTCGTGAACGTATAGCTCAAAGGTGTATAGCTACTGCTACTGGTCCAGTTGGTACCATAGCCATTGACGCCCAGATAGGCATATGAACCATCAACATATGCTGTCAATTTGTAAGTATGGTTCGCTTGCACGCTGACCGTCTGCTGACACTGTCCGGTGGTTGAACTATCGGGCGTTACCTGTAAGGCATAACTACCACTATGGACTGGACTGGTCACAACACGGTCGTTTGCGGAGCAGGTCCAACCTGAGAGATTGCCGGTTTCAAAGCCAGCGTTGGTGATGCCACTCCCTGATGGTGGTGGGGTAGGTGTCATTGTAGGCGTAGGGGTTGGTGTTTGTGTTGTTGTAGGCGTCGGTGTTGGTGTACTGGAGGTACCAGAGCCGTTGGTAAATTGATTAAAGATCTTTGAGAAATCGTAATCCCCCTGACTGATACCACTGCACGTCTCAACAGCTCTTGTTGATCCGGCACAGCTTCCATTATCACGGTTCTCAACCCACATTGATAGCTCGCCAATATGTTTCTGCTCCGCGAACGTGAGTAGTTGCTGCGCATTCTGTTCGCTAAAGATCTCACCAACGGTATCATTCTGCCCGATCATGGGTGTAACCCCGACCATAGACCAGAGTTGGCTTGACGATTTGGATGGATAGAGGCCCTGAAGTTCCGAATACAGGCCGTTTGCCGCGTTTATTGCTTCTTGACCCATCTGGCTATCCGGGCTACCATAATCCATCGTCATCAAGTTGACGATACTGATGTTCACACCATGTGAGATGGCATTTTGCAGCATGCCGACACTGTCACTCAACAAGCCTGTTGTTGCGGATGGTAATGTGAATGAGATCACCAGACCCGGATTCGCCTGCTGCAATGCGGCAAGTGCCTGATCGCGACGATCATAGGAGGTCGCGTCACCCTGGAAACCACCTTCGATATCGAAATCAAGGTGGTTGACATGATAGCGATTAATGACAGCCTGGTACTGGGCCTGAATTGAACTGACGCTGGTACAGCCAACCGCGATGTCCTGACCACTAGCACCACCTGAGGAAATGACAACATCTCCACCGTGACTTTGTACATATGAAATATCACTTTGTAGATTGGGCAAATAGGTGGAGTCCTGGTCAAGTGGAATGGTTCCTGCCCATTTGATCGTACAGTTCCCTCCATCATCAACAAATGCCAGGGTGTAATATTTGACACCGGAATTTTGTGAGATTGAGGTCAGGGTTGGGCCACCCGTGACATCATCAAATGGGGCAAAAAATTGGCTGGGAAAGGTCGATTGCGCGTGCGCCTGAAAGGAATTGCTGCCGATCAGAGTCGCGAGGAAAGCTACGAGGACGATAGGAACAGAGAATAGAAATTTTCGGGATCGCTTCATTATGGTTCCCTCCAGAAAATGCTAATCACTCGCTCTAAACATCAAGTGTCTCTATCACCGCTTCATTGGACATTCTGTCGTGACCTTGTCAGGATAGATTGCCATGAAGGTAGGCTGCATTATTACGCGATCATCCATGATCGCGTTTTTTTTATTCCGCTTTTGTATGGAATAATTATAGGAAGGAAAATAATAGTAATACCGTAATTTATGTACTTGTATATAGATGTACCATGCTTTGATGCACTTGTCAATACGTCTATACCACTATACGTATAGAAAACAAGGACTGCCCGCAAAATCTGCGTTGAGGACATGGTATTTGTTGGTGGGGAGATCAGTGGCATGTAGTTATGTATGATGTTCTGGATGGAGAAGGGGGTAGGAGCGATATGCTCACTCCTACAGGTTCCAGAAAACTTTTTTGTTCAGCCCGAGCGTGATGCCAACGAGACATATTTATGCCTGTTGCGGCATCACAATCTGAATTTTGACCGAGGTTGGTTTCATCTCTGACGCATATTCATATGCCGCGATACTATCCTCAAAATTGTAGGTGTCGGTAATCAGCGGTTTCACGTCAATCTTGCCGCTTCCGAGTAGCGCCAGAGCGCGAGGATACACATTTGCGTAGCGGAAAATTGTTTCGATATGGGCTTCTTTAGATTGCGCTGTGACGATATCGAGCGTGACCGGACCTGCAGGCATACCGATCAGAACCACACGTCCACCCGGACACAGTGGATCGAAGACGGTGGCGATAGATCTGGCATTACCGCTGGCCTCGAAGACGATATCCGCGCCCCAACCATCAGTCTGTTCATTCACGACTTCGACCAGATTTTGTTGCGCGACATTGACCGGAATAATCGTACCGAGCGTTGCGGCGAGATCCAATTTTTGTTGGATGACATCAGTGATGATTACTTTGCTGCATCCGCCTGCCAGCGCGGCCTGTGCTGTCACCAGTCCGATTGGACCCGCGCCCATGACGACCGCGATATCCCCTGGATGGATATTTGCTTTGTTTGCGGC
The DNA here is from genome assembly GCA_035493535.1 of Dictyobacter sp. Lineage (GTDB taxonomy): Bacteria > Chloroflexota > Ktedonobacteria > Ktedonobacterales > Ktedonobacteraceae > Dictyobacter. The sequence continues at coordinate 15,752 of DATJIE010000006.1, read as the reverse complement.
ATGGACGCCGACCGCCAGTGGCTCGACCATCGCGCCTTCACCATAGCTGACATTATCTGGCAACTTGAAGGTGAAAGCTGCGGGATGCACAACGAATGGTGTCAGGCAGCCATGAATTGGTGGGGTTGCCCAGAAGCGAACGGCTGGATCGAGGTTATAGAGACCGAGGCGGCTGGCTTTGCTGTTTGTATCGGGGATGCCCGGTTCCATACAGACACGATCTCCGACGCTGAGATGTGTGACTTCGCTACCAACTTCGACGACTGTGCCAGATGCTTCATGACCCATCACCATTGGCTCGCGTACCACGAATGGTCCAATCGCGCCATGCTGATAATAGTGAACATCGCTGCCACAGATGCCAACCGTATGAACCGCGATACGTACATCGTGTGGACCTACTTCGGTGGGCAGGTCAATCTCGCGGATTTTCAGATCCTTCACTTTTTCCAGAACAAGAGCAATCATCTTTGTCTCTCCTTACATTGCTGGTCAATTTGTTTGGATAAGAAAGTAAAGCAGGGTATGAGAAACCGACTCCATCGTTGTTTCATCCCGCTGTATAAACAATGACATAGAACATGTTCAATACGCTAATAGTAGCACACGGATGGCTGTGCAAGCCAGCATCCTACGGTGAGAACCTGTTCTGGCATCCTTACTGTTTTTGTTATTCCAGATGAACTCTTCTGTCATTGCCCATAAAGTGTGTATTTGGAGTTGCCGGTTTCTTATCAACAAGATGATATTCAACTTTTTTTATATATTTTCCTGTACCTGTATCAATCGTTACATGGTCAACAGTTTGCTCTGAAAAATAATTGCCTATGATAAAAAGATTTGATTTGCCCTGTGTTGTTTTCATGAGTTTATTAAATTCTGTTGTCCCTTTGTGAAAGGTGTATGTTTGATTACGGGCGAGTTTTAACCCATCTTCATTCGTGAAGAGCGTCTTGTAAAGATTGCGTTCTTCAATGTCATGCCCTGAAATGACGCTAGGACGAAAGGTATTAATATCGGCTTCCTGGCTTCGTTCAGGATGATGTTCCTGGAATTCTTCAGTTGCTAAGCGTAGCGTTTGCCACTTGATATCTGAAAGCTGCATACTGCCAGGATCTCTTTTCCATTTGTTTCCCAGGATGCTTCCCTCTGTATCTAGATTCGCATAATTATATTCGCCTTGAATGTCTTTGTCATTAAAATCTACCGAATTTGTATAAATATATTCATTTCCATTTTTTAATGCTATCTCGACTTTGTATCTTCCATCGCCTGTACGGGTAACCTTTTCTGTATAGCGCTCATTGAAGCGAACTGTTTTTTCCACCTTTTCAGCCTCTGATAAAGGTTGAATGTTTTTGGTTTCATAAAAATCTCGTATCACCAGGGCATCACCTGCACCTTGATCGCTTGAAGTTCTCCTTGTGAATTCTGACATGTTTTTTATAACATCTGTTTTTTGATAGTCGCCTGCTGAGGTATTACGCTGTTGTTCAGGCGGTTTGGGCTTATCTCTTTCAAACATAGGGTATTTCGTTCTCCTTTTATTTATATAGTTTGACTTTGTATATAGCGATACTTGATTTTATCTTTGGAGACGAGTAAGAGTGCTACTGTTCGATGGCGTTTGGCTAAAAGTAATATGTATAACGTTGAATCACTGATTTGGATGCGTTTATATACTGTATATAGATGAGGCGGGATGTGCGGGAAGTGCATACAAAGGTTTTTTTGTTTGCGTTTATAGAAACACGGGAAGTTATGAATGGTGACATCTTGGCATGACAAAAGAAATGGAGCGTGGATAGCTCCACCCTTACAGAATAGTGCTTTTTTCAAGCGGCTCTGATTGTCTGATCTTGGTACATGATTTTACGCGGATTCGCTTGTCGCCAGTGCATACTGTTGCTGTTGAGTATTGCTCTGTTCTGATGGAGGCAGAAAGAGTTGATTCTCGATGAGGGCGGCATAGTATCCTTTTTGCGCCAGCAGTTCTTCATGCGTGCCGGATTCGACGAGCTGTCCCTGATCGAGCACGATGATCATATCAGCGTTGCGGACTGTGCTCAGGCGGTGAGCAATGATAATTTGAGTGCATGCGAGTTGCGCGAGATTCTGTTCGACACAGCGTTCCGTGCTGACATCAAGCGAACTGGTGGCTTCATCGAGGAGCAGGACCGCCGGGCGATGTGCCAGCGCACGGGCGAGTGCGAGCCGTTGACGTTGACCGCCAGAGAGCGCGTTGCCGCCTTCGGCGACAAAGGTTTCGTAGCCCATCGGCATCGCTTGAATATCATCGTGTAAAGCGGCCCCTTGCGCGGCGGCAATCATATCCTCTGGCGTGATACCGGGTTGTTGAAGCGTAATATTGTGGCGAATGGAGCCGCTGAAAATCATGGCATCCTGCATGACGACACCAAACTGAGCGCGTACCTGCTGGTAATTGAGTTCGCGTAGTGGTTGCCCATCGTAGCAGATCTCACCCTCGGATGGCAGATAGAGTCCAAGCAGTAGTTTGCCCAGTGTGCTTTTGCCGGAACCTGTCTTGCCCACGATAGCGATTTTTTGTCCCGGTTGGATATGCAGCGTGATGTCATGGAGAACGTTGGCGGCGTTCTGCGCATAGCGGAAACTGACATGATCAAGGGTGATTTGACCCGCTAAACGTGGTGCTGGTAAGCTCGCCTGATTGGTTTGTTCTGTCTCTGTCTCCATGACATCGGCGATACGTTCCAGGTGTGATCTGACCAGTTGAATGTTTGTAATAGTGTGGATGAGCGAGGTCAGCGGCGTCAGACAGACCTGTGCGAGTGCTGCGAGTGCCAGCATTGTGCCGATCTCCATCTTCCCTTGCAAAACTTGCATTGTCCCTATCCACAAGAAGAAAAAGGAGGCAATAAACTGAAGCGATCCGATGCAGAGATCGATTGCCGTGGCAAGATAGCTTTGCTTCATAGAGAGCCGTATCTGCTTGAAAAAGTGTTGCGACCATTGTTGTAATGCCTGTTGTTCGGCTCCTGCTGCTTTGAGCGTTGTGATGCCTGCGAGAATCTCGGTTTCATAGCCCTGAAGTTTTCCGCTGATTTCGAGTTCGCTGCGGGCTAACTGGCGTGTGGTTGGTGTTGTGACGAGCAGAATGAGCGTCTGTAAGAATCCGATGGCGATCAGAAACAGGCCAAACTGTAACGATTGAGCAAATAAGATTGCCAGTGAGATCACGACCAGACCACTATCCAGAATTGCTGAGATGGCGTCCGAACTCATACTATCGCGAATATGCGCATTGCTCTCAATGCGTGAGATCAGGTCGCCGATAGAGCGTTGCTGGAAAAAGCGTAGTGGCAGGTACAGCATGTGCGTAAAAAAATGGGAAACCATCTGGATATCAATATTGGTCATCAGCGTAACGACAACTATTTGTCGCAGTAATGTGATCAATATTTGTGTCAGCAGCAGTATACCTATTCCGATGCCGATGAGCGGCATCATGTTCGTCAGTGAGAGTGGCACGATATGATCGATGATGATTTTCGTTAGCAGTGGTAGACCCAGACCCGTGATTTGTAATAGTGCCGAGGCTACTAATACCTGTATGAGCAGAGCAGGTGATTGTTTCAGATAGCGTCCGGCATAGGAGCGCAGTGTTGTTTGTGTAGAGATTTTGCGTTTATAGAAGGTATCGCCGGGTTCGAGCAGGAGCATAATGCCAGTAAAGCCTGCGCCAAATTCAGCCGTGGTCATGCGTTTTCGCCCAATGGCAGGATCAACCACCATCACCTGCGTGGGCGACCAGTGTTCAACAACAATGAAATGATTGAATTCCCAGTGGACAATAGCAGGCAATGGAATGTTTTGCAGGTTGGCAATTGAGAGCGAGATGGCACGTACGCGTAACCCATAGTCGTTCGCGGCCTGTACTAACTGTAACGCGGAGAGACCATCGCGTTCGGAGCTATAGCATTCATGAATTTCTGCGATACGAACATAACTACCATAGTAGCGTAGTATCATTGCCAGACAGGTTGCACCACATTCAACATCGTTCGCTTGATGGAGCGGTGGTACATGTTTCCAGAGTAGTCTACTTAGAGCGTTGAAAATTGCCTGTACTACTTTTATCCCGATTGCAGTTTTGGGGCTGGGCCATCGGAGACGAGCAGTTGAAGTATTTATGCATGAGATAACGGCTGGTTGTTTATACGCTGGTAGTCGTTTCGTTGCAGGTTGTTCACGCCGGGATAGCTGCTGTTGGGATGCTGGCATTTCCGGGTATGCTTGTTGGTTTCCTGCTTTTCTCATAGCTTCTTACCCTCTTTTCGTTTTATTGAAGAACAGGCTTTTCATTATTCTGATGTGTATCGTTGACATGGGTAGTAAGCATATTTTGTTGTCCTTCCTGTCGTAGCAGATCCCAGATGCTCCAACTTCCAGTCGCGATATAAATGGGCAGAGGATGTGTACTGAGACTGGCTGGAAGCGGCGTTTGGGCGGAAGTAACGACAGTGATGGTATTGGCTGGCAGGCTCCCTTTATCCAACTGAACATGGTATCGTTGTACAATTGTGGTCAGGTTGTCAGATTCGATATATTGGATGGTGCTACGTAATGGTGTCTGTGCTCTGTCCAGTTGAAACGTAAGGGTCTGTCCATTGCGCATATGAATTGCGTATGTCGCGGGTAATAATAGAATAAGTTCAGGTGTTTGTTTCGTTGATGTTATAGGCGAGGACGCAGCTGAGGGTAGTTCTGGTACCACAGCAGCCGTACCAGCCAGAGAAGTGGGTATGCGCCAGCACATGCTTATAACGCCCAGACTACATATTGCCAGCAGCAATAACCAGAGGAGTAGCAGCAAACGCCGCGAAACATGTGGTAGTGTTTCTATCTGGGATGAACTCTTCATATAGTTATTCAGTGCTTGCTGACGAAAAAGAGGACGATCACCCATTGCCATAACATATCCTTATAGTCATACCGGATACTGTATCATGATAATAGTAAAAGTAGATGTAGTTATAGCAGGAATTCTTTTCACCCGCATTCACAGTAGATGAAAAGAAATCCTGCTCAAAGAGAGCTATTGGGGATTGCCATGTCGAAGCAATGGCTTTCCCTGCGATGATTTTACTAGTAGCAGAAGCTAAAGCAAGGGCCGAAGCCATAGTTGCCGAAGCCATAGTTGCCGAAGCCATAGTTAAAGCAAGGATTGGTGGCACCATAGTTATGAAAATTGTTTCCACCATGGTGTTTAGGCCCATGATGATGACCATGTCCCCCATGTCCACCGTGTCCACCATGTCCACCATGACCGCCTTTGCCGCCACCGCCTTTACCAGAATATTTGTTCTGGTAATAGCTTTTGCCTTTGCCACCAGCGCCAGCGATGCTAGCCAGTTCTTCGATTGTCAGTTCGACAGCCTCTGCAGGTAAATTGCTTTTAGTAAACATGTTTTGTAATCCCTTTCTGATCTGGTACATTGTTGCGCTTCAGTTGAAAGCGTTATTTGCTGTGTTAATCGGGGAAGAGATCAGGCTTAGCCCTGATCTCACGCCCGGTTAAGAAACCTGGAGTCTCCGTGACTCCGCTTTCATACGAAGTGCTATAGTTTACCAGGATTTTTTATGACCGCCATGACCGCCATGACCGCCATGATGTTTAGGCCCATGATGATGACCATGTCCACCATGTCCACCATGTCCCCCGTGACCTTTGTGTGAATGGTGTTTACCCGCACCAGTAACGATAAGCAGTTCTTCAGTGGTCAAATCCACGGCTTCTGCTGGTAGATTTTGGATAGTGGCCTTAGTAGCCATAGTGTCCCTTTCTGTACCACACACACGAAATTGTGCATGATGATATCATAAAAGATATCAACATAACTGTTTCCAGTACTCATATGTCGAGCAGTGAGAAAAGGATGTTCTGGATGATCTCTCCATACATTTGCTCCTTTTCTTACTACTTGTTATCGGTAGCTAAACTAATCACTTTATGGTAGATAAATTTATTTTTTATAGGAAAGATGAAATAGAAGAAAATCTATCTAATGTGAGATATATCTATGTGTTAGGAAAGAAAATATGTTCACCAGGAAACAAGTTGAAGTGCATTGATGTTGGAATTTTTGTTTATTGAAACTATACTGTACATTTACTGGAAGTATGCTGCTCTGTTGCTACATTACCAGGAGTAGTAAGTATCAGGTTCTATTTTTAGAAGCAACTTATCATGCCGCTATAAATTCAGAGGAACTCTGTTTGCACTCTCAATATCGATGTGCGAACAGGGTTCCTTTTTCTTTCCCCTGTTTAGAGCAGTGAGCGTATCAGCCCACCATCAACCGGGATGCTGGTTCCGGTGATGTAACCAGCCTGGGCGGAAGCCAGAAATGTGACCAGCGCCCCTAACTCTTCTGGTTTTCCGATCCGTCCCACTGGAATGTCATGGGTCTGATCTGCCGTAGCCTCTTCCTTGCTCATCCCCTGTTCGATTTTGGCTTTGATGTCGGGTCGTGAAAGGATGCGATCAGTCATGATTCTGCCCGGACAGACAGTATTAATTGTGATGTGATCCGCGCCAATTTCAGTTGCCAGTGTCTTCGCCAGACCTGCGACACCCGGACGGATGGAGTTGGAGAGCAGTAACCCCATAATTGGCTCTTTAACTGACATGCTCTGGATGTTGATAATACGCCCACGACCAGATGTACGCAGATGTGGTAGCGCCAGGCGAATGATGCGTACGGTGCTGAGCAGATTCAACTCAAAGGCCGCCTGCCATTGTTCGTCGTTGAGGTTGTCGAAGGTGCCAAATGGAGGGCCGCCAGCATTTGTGACCAGAATGTCTAAACGGCCAAACTCTTGTATGGTGGTCTCCACCAACTGTGTGAGATCTTCCGCTTTGGTAACATCGACTGGTACGGGGAGGGCGCGACTTCCCGTGGTTTGCTGAATTTCTCTAGCGGTCTGCTCCAGTTCTTGCCGGGTACGTGCGGCGATGACGACATTGGCTCCTTCCGCTGCCAGTGCCGCGGCGCTGGCTCGCCCTAATCCTTTACTTGCCGCCAGCACGATGGCAACTGTCCCTTTTAATCCGAGATCCATGCTTAACAATCCTCCATCTCATCTATAATCTTGCCTGCTGCTTGGATATGAAACAAACAGACAGACGAGAATGATAGCATCGCAAGTGAAGATTCTCTCTCCCCGGACTTATCGGTCGCAAACATGAGGAGGATGATAAGAGAGGGTATTGAGAATCTTCATCTTCTATGATATCTCATAATTGTGTGGTACAAACAACTTTGCCTGGTTGTTGAGAAATAACAAATGATTCCTGGTCGTGATGAATAGGAGGGGAGGCGCTTTATTATGGCAGCACAACCGGATTGGCAGACAACAACGGTACAGATCCCCTTGAGGAATGGTCTATAACTGGAGGGTATGCTAAACATCCCAGCACATGCGCGGCAGTAACTCGCGTAGAGCGAATATCAAATTCGCTCTACGCGAGTTACTGCGTTGCTGCACACACAGCGGGTACGGGTTGCCATTCTCAGTTATCCCCAGTATGTCTGTGTGTTCAGTGAATCATCTTCCGGTGATGCAGGCTCCTCAAGATCCAGATCAGGTTCATCTGGATGGATGGCTGGTATCGTTAACGATGGTCGAAGATTGACCACATCCATTTCAGGCGGTGTGGTTGCGCCGGGTGGATGCTGTGTGCTCGTGGCGGTAAATGGGTGGTGCGTGATGCGGATTGCGCCTGCTCGCTGCAGACGTATTGTTGTCTCCTGTATCTGATTATCAGAATAGACCAGTACGAGTGCCTGTCCATGTATCAGGTCATCAGTCAATGTCTGTGCATTTTCCGGGGAGATGTGCAACTGCTGAAATGCGGAGCATAGCATTGATTGATCGTGAACCTGTTGAAACTGATTTATGAACATTCCACCTACAGTCATTGTCCCAACATCAGGCAACATAAAGCTTGTGTTGCACCCCAGTGGTCCCGTAGCTCTGCTCTGCTCTACGAAACCGGATTGTGTATGAGGCTGAGCGGTTGGCATAATAAAACTGATATGGGCCTGTGTATGCAACGTCAATAAATTTTCAACGGCCTGATTGACACATTGCTCATCAGAGAAGCGAGCAATGATGAGGGTGTGTGTAGCGGTCTGGGTCATTGCAAATCCCTCCTGTCTTTGTGTGCGTATAGCTAGCACCTATGAAGCAGAAAGCGTTTTCTACAGGAGAACAATAAGAGTGTGATTTACCAGTAATTGACTGCTGAGAAACAGGTATTGATTTCTATTACACGAATCACATGTGAAAAAGTTACACATAATTAAGATCGTTATTGTTGGGTATATATGGTTGGTGAGGAGCCATCTTCTTTCTTTATTGTCTTTGAGATCACACAAAAAACTCTTATATAAAATTAGAAACTTCTAAGCAAAAAAGCCTTGACGAGCTTTAATCTATGACATATAATTTGGGAAAACGTTTTCCCTGGAAAACGTTTTCCAGAACTCTAGTAATCGTATGTGAAGCTTTTGCCCTGTCAGGCGATGCGAGCCTGATAGTACATTCAGATGACCAGGCAAATGATTTCACTGACGTATTACTCAAGGCATCATACGAAGACACTGTTGTTTTTTTATATAGTCATTCTCTGCTGTTAATGAGCAATGTGTGAGAAAGATGTATTCATAGGCCATGTGGCCTTTGGAGGGATACCATGTCTCTAGAGTCCAACAACAACAATGATATCATTACAAATGATATTGCTCCTGAAGCTACCACGAATGCCAGTGTGAAGCCGAAAAGTGGCGTTTCTCGTCGTAATTTCCTCAAATATTCAGCCGGAGCTGCGGTTGGTGCTGCCAGTTTTTCCAGTTTCTTAGCTGCCTGTAGTGCGGGTGGTTTTGGTAACAGCAGTGGTAGCAGCGGCGGTAATGTGACGATCCAGTTCTGGGATGCGAACTGGGGTAGTGGCACCTATTTTGATACCGCCCAGAAGCTTGTTACCGAGTTCAACAACACCCACAAAGGGATCACTGTGAAGTATACGGGTATCCCCTGGAACAACTGGTATCAAAACTTCACCACTGCGGTCGGTTCTGGTACTGCTCCTGATATCTGCACTGGCGGTACATTTATGGGTGTGCAGTTTGACGCTGATAATGATGTGCTGGCGCTTGACGATGTTGTGTCAGAGCTAAAGTCAAACGGTCAATATAATGACTTCTTGCCCGGTGCTTTTGATGCGATGACGTACAAGGGCCATACGATAACATTCCCATTCTCAATGGATATCCGTATTCCTTTCTATCGTACAGATATGTTCCAGGCTGCGGGGATCAAGAATCTTCCTACCACCTGGGATGAGTGGCGTACGGCTGCTAAGACGCTGACAAAAAATGGGAAGTATGGTTTCATCCAGCCTGGTGCTGATAATGTGACCGAGCATATGCTTGAAGCGCTGATGATTAACAATGGCGCGGGTCTGTTCTCTCCTGATGGACAACTTGATTTTTCGAACAATCCTCGCAACGTTCAGGCATTACAGTTCTTCGCTGATATGGTCGCTGATGGTTCGTTCGATCCTGCCAGCGTCGGCTATGCCAGTGCAGATGTCATTAAAGCCTTTAGCCGTGGTGATGCCGCGATGACCGTGGGTGGCCCGGCATGGACGGCACAGATGGATGCAACTTCCGCCAAACAGGTTGCTGTTATTCCTCCTATGACCGGCTCGACTGGTATGAAGGGCACCATCAACTGGATCTGTAATATGCTGATCTTTAAGCAGACCAAGCATCCTAATGAGACGAAAGAGTTCATGCTGTGGTGGAGTCAGAACAATAAGCCTCTCTGGACACAGGGCGGTTGTTCCCCAATTCCAATCCGCTCATCCTTCTATAGCGATTCATACTTTGATACTCCAATCATCAAAGCGATCCGCTCTGACTATGTGCCAATTGCCAAAGGTGCCTATGCTCAGGCGAATACGATCTTCCCTGCATTGAATGATTTCGATGGAGATGGAACTCTGGAGACGCTCGGTCAGAATCTGTTGCAGAAGAAGAACTTCCAGACCTCTATTGCAACCGCTGAAACAGGCTTGCAGAACATTATGAAAAAATACCCCGCTTAATGTTGCTGACCCTGAAAAGCCAGATTGAGAGTTCTTTTCGCAGTTAATGCAGGATAACACGTGTGGATTGCGTATGCATATTCCACACGTGTATAGATGTTTTTATTGCCAGTAACTGGCTGCTTATGAACTCTGCCAATTCTGTGCCTGTCTTTAATGATTAACGTGACATTGTTGTCTGTCAAAGGAAGAGAGTACAACATGAGTGCTTCATCGGTAGTCAATGAACCAGAAAAATTGATGTCTAATACGCCTCCGTCAAAACGTAGACGCAGACGTGTTGATACACTGCCGTATCTATTCCTGGCCCCATCTCTCGTGCTGATTGCATTGATCGAGCTTTATCCGTTCATAACTGGCCTGATATATAGTTTTAAGAATGGCTCTTTGCTTTCTAATGGCCAATTTATCGGGTTACAGAACTATATTAATGTATTAACGGACCCTGAATTTCTCCATGCTCTCTACTTCAGCGCGATTTTTGCTGTGTTTAGTGTGATTGGTAGCTACTTGCTGGGTTTAGGTCTGGCGCTGTTGCTGATTAAAGATTTCCCGCTGCGTGGTTTATTCCGGGTTTTGCTGATCATTCCCTGGATTATTCCTTCTATTGTGTCGATTGTGAGCTGGCGCTGGCTGATTCAGGACCAGCATGGCTCCGTCAATGTCATGTTGAGCTGGTTCCATCTCGGCCCCATCTTTTTCTTAAGCTCAACGAACTGGGCGATTGTCTCGGTGATCGTGATTAAGATCTGGCGTAGCTATCCATTTATGATGATCTCGTTAATCGCTGCTCTGCAAACGATTGATTCGAGTATCTATGAAGCGGCGCATATCGATGGCGCGGGTCGCTGGGCGACGTTCCGTGATGTGACTTTTCCGCAGATTAAGAACATTTCAATCATTCTGTGGATCTTGATGACGATCTGGAGTGTGAATGACTTCGATACCCCCTGGTTGCTGACGCAGGGTGGTCCCTCCAATGCGATTCAGAATCTGATTGTGCTGGCTTATCGCGATACCTTTGCTCGTAACTCTGTGGGTACAGGCTCGGCGGTTGCCTTCATTTCGCTGATCATTATGATGGTGTTGGCGACGGTTATGACCCGTTTCCAGAGCCGCGATGACTAGATGATATGTAAGATATCAATGTTGATGTTTTCACTAGAATAGAAGGAAGATTTTCTATGCAACAGGCTGTTCCTGGTTCTTCGACCTCAGTGCGCAGATCTAGAGGTGGTAATAAAGCGCTCGGCAAATGGTTGTTGGCCTTGCTGATGCTGATTCTGGTCTTCATTATTGACTATCCAATTCTGACTGTGTTCTTGAATTCGTTCCGCACGACGGCGGAGATTCTGTCGTCAACGAGTATCATCCCACAGCATCCGACGTTGGCGAACTTCGCGTATCTGAGTGCGCGTACGAACTTCTGGGGTTACTTCTTCAGTAGTATGATTGTGTCCGGCATTGGTACGGTGGTCAGTATTGTCTGTGCGGCGCTGGCAGGTTATGCGCTCTCGCGTTTTCACATTGGTTTTGTGAATGGCTACTCGCGTGGCCTGATGCTGGTGCAGATGTTCCCGATCATTCTGGCTCTGATCCCACTGTTCATCATCTTCAAAACAGTTGGTCTGATCGATACCTACTGGTCAGTGATCCTGGTTTATACGATCTTCAATCTACCGTTCGCGACCTGGATGTTCCAGGGCTTTTTTGATGCGATCCCTCGTGAACTGGAAGAGGCGGCTTCTGTCGATGGCTGTTCCCGTTTTCAGGCGTTGACCAAAGTGGTTATTCCATTATCTGGCCCTGGTACGGCGGCTGTCTCCATTTATACCTTCTTGCTCTGTTACAATGAGTTCCTGATCGCCGGTATCTTCCTGAAGAGTCCGGATGATATGACGATTCCTGTTGGTATCCAGATGTTCATGCAACAGTACGCGACAGACTGGGGCAGCCTGATGGCGGCGGCGACACTGGCGGCGATCCCGACCATTGTGCTCTTCCTGTTTGTGCAGAAATATATGATCCAGGGTGTTGTTGCTGGCGCTGTGAAAGGCTAGTACACAGTTTTTTAAACTGTGGGTGGCAGGAACGTCCTGTTAGTGTCTGAAATTTCATGTGCGCAATGTGCAACGTCAAAGCACATTGCTCGCAGTGGAGAGAACATTGCTGGATGCCTATAAATGAATATAGGCATCCAGCTACCTGGTGTAAGGATGGAGTAGCGGAAATGGTAAAGATCAAAGTAGGTCTTGTTGGTTTAGGCGAAGTAGCCCAGATAACTCATTTACCCATTTTGCAAGCGCTGTCGGATAAATTTGAGATCGCGGCGCTTTGTGATATTTCACAACAATTGCTCTCCACTCTGGGAGAGCGCTACCGCGTGCCAGTTGAGCATCGCTACCTTGATTATCATGAAATCGCGCAACAGGATGATCTGGATGTCATTTTTGTGCTCAATAGTGATGAATATCATACCGATACGGCACTGGCCGCGATCCAGCATGGCAAGCATGTGATGATTGAGAAGCCTATGTGTCTGACACGTGCGGAGGCGGACGCGATTATATCCGCTCGTGATAAGGCCGGTGTTAAGGTGATGGTAGGCTACATGCGCCGTTATGCGCCTGCCTTTGTGGAGGCGGTCAAGCAGGTTCGTGCGTTGGAGCAGATCAATTACGCTCGTGTCCGCGATATTATCGGGCAGAATGCACTGATAATCAGCCAGGCGAACGCGGTTGTCTATCCGAACGATTTCCCACCCGCTGCGGCGCGTGATCGGAGCGAGCGAGCGAGACGGCTTGTCAATGCTGCTGTTGGGGATGTTTCACCGGAATTGCAGCGCGTGTATCGTTTGCTGTGTGGTTTAAGCAGTCATGATCTTTCGGCGATGCGTGAACTGCTGGGCATGCCACGACGAGTAGCAGCCGCACGCGAATGGCATGGTGGCAATTTTATTACTGCTATTTTTGAGTATGACGATTATTGTGTCACTTTTGAAACAGGTGTGGATCGGAATGTACGTTTTGATGCGCATATTGAGGTATATAGTGAGACAAAAGAGATTCGGGTTCAGTATGATACCCCCTATATTCGTCACTTGCCAACAACACTGACTGTCGTTGAGTCACATGGTCAGGCGTATGAAGAAAGTGTGTTGCGCCCCACCTTTACCGATCCCTATACGATTGAATTACAGCATCTCTATGATGTGTTGACGCAGGATGTACAGCCGAAGACGACCGCAGAGGACTTTGTGCAGGATCTTGAACTCTTTGGCATGATCATGCAGGCTCTGCAAAAATAGTTGGGAACAGGTCAGATCATCACACGATGATCTGACCTGTTCCCAACTATTTTCGTTGGTTGTCAATGTATCCTGCGGATGCATTGAACACTATATATAGAAAAGACATCTGTGTTTGATTTTCTCTTCACGCGTTTATGCTCATGAAAGCCACATCACGGTACAGGATACCATGCATTTTTTTCTTTTTCATGATATAAAGCTTTTGTTATTGCCTTAGCATAGGTCATAGCAAAGTTAGCGTATGCATCAATCGCATGGTATACTAGTTCAGACAAGGATGTTTGATTATTTTGTTCTTCCCAGATTCTATTGGGAATGTAAGTATGTACAATAAGACGTATGTGGATTAGGGACTTATGCCATGATAACGATACGCGATGTTGCACGTAGAGCGCAAGTCTCCATTGCGACTGTCTCACGGGTTATTAATGGGACACGTGCTGTTGATCCGAAGATCCGTGAGCGTGTGCTGGTAGCAATGCAGGAACTTGACTATCGACCAAATTATCTGGCGCGTGGATTACGCCAGCGTAATACACGGATGATCGGATTGATTACGCCGGACAACTCAAATCCGTTTTATGCAGAAGTTGCACGCACGATAGAAGATGAAGGGTTTGCGGCAGGCTATAGTGTGATCCTCTGTAATTCCGATATGTCGGAGGAGAAACAACAACTCTACGTCGATGTATTACTGTCACGCAAAGTGGATGGCGTGATTTTGATAGAGCCTGTATCTCCCACTGTGCTGGAGCGCATTCAGACGGAGAATGTGCCATTTGTCCTCGCCAATAGTGACGAATCATTAGAAGAGAAGACGATTGATCAGGTGCTGGTGGATACTGAGCAGGGGGGGTATTGCGCGGGTCAATATTTAGCTCGTCTGAATCATCGTCGTATCGGTTGCATCACGATCTCCCCACCGTTTTCCTATACATCAAGACGCATTATTGGTTTTCGACGCGCACTGGCTGATGCTGGTATTGAATTATCCCAGGATGCTTTTACTGTTGGGAATGGACGCTTTGATAGTGGGCGCAAGGCGATGCAGGAACTGCTGCAACGCATTCCCGATCTTACGGCGGTTTTTGTCTATAATGATTTGATGGCGCTCGGCGCGATCAATACTCTCCATATGGCAGGACGACGTATTCCTGATGACATCTCCATTATTGGTTTCGATAATATTCTTTATTCCTCCTCATTTGAGCCTGCTCTGACAACGATTGCGCAGCCAACCGTTGATATTGGACGTGAATGTGTGGCCCAACTTCTACAGCGGCTCCAATATCCTGACAACGAGCATGTACAGATGATATTACCTGCACAATTTATCGAACGTTCCAGTTGCCATAGGCTGGCACAGCAGCAAAATGTGCCCAATTCATCATCTCTCATATCGTATATGGAAAGACATGATCAATAAAAAATCGAGTATGATGTTCGGATAGAGTACATCCCTTTACTGTAATAATTACTTGCTCGTTTTTGTCTATAGACAAAGTTATCTCTTCCTACTGATACGCTAAAGCTAGCATGTACATATTTATGGAAATAGGAGAAATGTCCCGGTAAAAGCTCTTGACGAGCTTAGTTTTATAGCATATAATTTGGGAAAACGTTTTCCCTTTCAGAAATGAATTGCAATATATGATAATGAAAAGCGATGTCTGCTTGTAAAAAGTTATCATGCATGAAGTGATTTCATTTTTGATGAATCCCGGCAAAGACATTGTTGTTTTTTAGCTCACCTTCTCCTCCTTTTGAGGATGTAGAAAAGACGAGAAGATGCAAGTTCAGGGCCATGCAGCCCCAGCGAAGGGATGAATGCTATGTCTCAAGAATCCAGTGCCAATGATATCAACGGCAGCGATATCAACAAGGCAGACCACAAACCTATTTCTACTGGCGATGGTGTGACGCGTCGTAAATTCCTCAAGTATTCAGCCGGAGCAGCGGTTGGCGCTGCCAGTTTTTCCAGTTTTCTCGCGGCATGTAGCGCAGGGGGCTTTGGCGGAAATAATAGCACCGGTGGCGGTGGTGGTAATGTAACGATCAATTTCTGGGATATGAACTGGGGCAATAATTCCTATTTTGATGTTGCGAAGCAGCTTGTGACCCAATTTAACAACACCCATAAAGGCATTACAGTGAAATACCAGGGACTCCCCTGGAATAACTGGTACCAGACGTTTACGACCGCTCTTGGTTCTGGTACGGGGCCAGATATCAGCACAGGTGGTTCTTTCATGGGGGTGCAGTTCTATAGCACCAATGATGTGCTTG
>DATJIE010000005.1:0-326927 GCA_035493535.1 Dictyobacter sp. | reverse complement strand
ATGCCTGTCGCCGTTGCTGGACAGGACTCTGGGGGACTTCTGTAACTTCTTCCAGGGTATTCCAGGAACCACAGTCGGGGCACTTGCCCATCCATTTACTGTGTTCACCACCACATTGTTGACAGATGTATTTTGTTCTTACTTTAGCCATGAAGCAACTTTTTATTGTGCTAGAGAACTACGGTTAGCGGAGAACTGTTTTCTTCTCAAAAGTATTCTTTTTGTGTCAGGGAGAAGAGGCAAAGAAAAAAGGGGCGTGAAACCATTCACGCCCCCTCATTATGGTTGCTAGTTTTCGCTGCTACCGCTACCTTCAGAGCCTGCTGAGAGGGCTGCTTCGGGAGTTGCGGAAGCTGGTGGTGGTAATTGTTCGATGCGATTGCGTACCTGAAGGAGTAACTCGTTGTCAGCCACAATGGCTTCGACCAGATCTCCAGGGTGATATGTACCTTGCAGTAATCCTTCTGCCAACTGGTCTTCAACCATTCTCTGAATGGTGCGGCGTAATGGGCGAGCACCATACTGAGGATCGAAGCCTTTGTCGATCAAGAAATCTTTAGCTGGCTGTGGCACAATCAATTCGATTTGCTGTTCGGTCAGTTGTGCACGGACACGATTGAGCAACAGATCGACGATAGTATACATCTCTTCCATTCGTAGTGAATGGAAAACAATCACCTCATCAATACGGTTTAAGAACTCTGGTTTGAAGGTATTCTTCAATTCACCGAGTACTTTATTCTTCATGGCATCATAGTCAGCCTGATTGGCTTTGGCTTTATCTTTCGATTGTCTGAAGCCAAGTGATGCTTCCTTGTTCAGCAGGGCAGCACCGACATTCGATGTCATGATGATCACCGTGTTACGGAAGTCTACTGTGCGACCTTTCGCGTCTGTCAACTTACCATCTTCCAGAATCTGGAGCAGCATATTGAAGACATCCGGGTGCGCTTTCTCAATTTCGTCGAGAAGAATGACGCTATACGATTTTCGTCGTACAGCCTCGGTGAGCTGACCTCCCTCTTCATAACCGACATATCCTGGAGGGGCACCGACCAGACGAGCCGCTGCATGACGCTCCATGAACTCTGACATGTCAATTTTGATGAGAGACTCTTCACTACCGAACATGAATTCGGCCAGCGTCTTGGCTAGCTCCGTCTTACCAACACCAGTCGGACCCATAAAGATGAAAGAACCAATTGGTCGTTTCGGATCTTTTAAGCCAGCACGAGCGCGGCGGACGGCACGAGCAATCTTCTCAATCGCTTCATTCTGACCGATAACACGAGCATGGAGCGCATCTTCCATCTGTAAGAGTCGCTGAGACTCTTCCTGGGCGATACGCATAACTGGAATACCAGTCCACATCGAGACGATCTGAGCAATTTCTTCTTCACCAACGGTAGGTTTATCACTGCCGCGTTCTTTTTGCCAGCCTGATTCCAGTTTGGCAATGCGCTCACGAAGTTTTACCTCACGTTCGCGTAGTTCTGCGGCCAGTTCATATTCCTGTTGTTGGATCGCAGCCTCTTTCTCACGCAGGACAGATTCCAGACCCTTCATCGCCTCTTTTAAATTCAGCGGTGCGAGTGAATTCTGCATGCGTACGCGACTTGCAGCCTCGTCAATCAGGTCAATTGCTTTATCAGGCATAAAGCGATCAGTGATATAGCGGCTTGCCATCTCCGTAGCGGCTCTGAGAGCTTCATCAGTGATAATCAGGCGATGGTGCTGCTCATAGCGTTCACGAATACCTTTGAGGATCTCAATAGTCTCCTCAACGGATGGCTCTTTTACAATAACTTCCTGGAAGCGGCGTTGGAGTGCAGCATCGCGTTCAATATACTTACGATACTCATCCAATGTAGTCGCACCAATACACTGTAATTCACCACGGGCGAGGGCGGGTTTCAGAATATTGGCTGCATCGACCGCACCTTCAGCGGCACCAGCTCCAACAAGTGTATGGACTTCATCAATAAAGATGATGC
Organism: Dictyobacter sp.; assembly: GCA_035493535.1. Classification (GTDB taxonomy): domain Bacteria; phylum Chloroflexota; class Ktedonobacteria; order Ktedonobacterales; family Ktedonobacteraceae; genus Dictyobacter. The sequence goes on along the minus strand of DATJIE010000005.1, from coordinate 324,933 downwards.
AGTCGCGGCTATTACGAATTTCTTCTATGATTTTTTTCAGCCGCTCTTCGAATTCACCACGGTACTTGGTACCAGCAACCAGAGAGCCAACATCAAGAGTCAGCAGGCGTTTGCCAGCCAGAGTTTCAGGTACTTCACCTGAAATCAGACGTTGTGCAAGACCTTCAACGATCGCTGTTTTACCAACACCAGGTTCACCGATCAGGGCCGGGTTATTCTTATTACGTCGGGAAAGAATTTGGATGACGCGTTCAATCTCCTGATGACGTCCGACGACAGGATCAAGCGTACCAGCACGAGCAGCAGCTGTCAGGTCGATACCCATCTGATCGATGGTAGGAGTCTTGGAGTGTTTGGCGTCACGTTCGTGAGGAGCGCCAGATTGACTGAGCACCTGAATTGTTTGAGAACGAACCTTTTCAAGATTAACCCCGAGACTTTCAAGCACGCCAGCGGCAATGCCCTCACCCTCACGGACTAATCCTAATAAAAGATGTTCAGTCCCGATATAGTGATGATTGAGGCGACGGGCTTCATCAACAGCAAGCTCGATCACCTTTTTAGCACGTGGCGTCAGGCCAATCTCGCCAAGAACGATTCGGTCACCACGGCCAATAATAAATTCAACGGCGCTGCGAACTTTGTTAAGCTCAACACCGAGATTTGCAAGAACTTTTGCAGCAACACCCTCACCTTCGCGGACAAGACCGAGTAGGAGGTGTTCTGTACCAATATAGTTATGTTGGAAGCGTTGCGCTTCTTCTTGAGCAAGGCTCAGAACTTTTCGTGCCCGCTCAGTGAACTTATCAAACCTATCTCTATCGTTCACCTGTTTGTCACCCCCCTTTCATTGGCAGAGGGTGGAACCGAGCCCTCTGTGTCGCTCAGGTAAACTATTTGATTTATCATACAACACCCATCATACAGCGTCAAGGATAACAACCGTAAGCCTCCCGTCTGTCGATACACGCTTTAACCTTCTTACTGAGAAACAATCGACCCCCACACTGTGTTCGCGTAGACATGTAGAGTGCAGAGGTCTTGAGAGCGTCTGTTCATGTACGACATGCCTTGCTGGTGAAAAAAACGTCATTCATCCAGATGTCTCCGGATGCTTTCTAAAAGGTGCGGACAAGCGAGGGGCTAAGTAGAATGATGGTTTTTGATTGTTGTCCCTTCATCGCCGCCAGTCGAAAAACGTTCTTTGATGATCTATCTATTCTATAACAAAAACGATAAGATATCATGTGTCTCGTTTTTTTGCTTTCTGTTTTCTAAATTGGCGCTGAAGAGAACCCCCTATCGCTTACTTAACTGTGCATTTCATCATACTACAACTCTTTTTATAACGTCAAGGATGATTATGAGTATTCTGTAAAGATCAGGCTCAAGAGTGGATGAGTTTTATGAACGGGAGATTAAGGAACCTCCCCGCAATTCAAACAATTATGGGGAGGTTCTCTATCTATTTTGACAGACAGATGCCATTACGCATCTGCGTATGCTGGGTTTTCCCAGTTGAGTTTGTGTATCCGAACTTACTGCTCAGATGACTCATCCTCGTCTTTGGTGCGCTGGCGTGCCGCACGGAAGGCTTCAGCCATTGCAGTTAATGCACCTTCATCACCTAAGCCAAGAGCATTGTCGCTGTTGCGATCCTGACGATCACGACGCGCCTCTCTTGCCTCACGCTTTGCCTGTGCCTGCTCTTGATGAGTAGGCAGGGACTCTAATGATGGTGTTGCTGCAGGGGCTTCAGTAACAACAGGAGCTGCTACTGTTTCCGCAACTGGAGCCTGGGTTTCTGTTTCGCTCTCGGTCACAGTCTCCTGTGGTACTTCGGTTGTCTCTTCGGCTGTCGCTGGTGCGTCGACTTCGTCAGCCTGACGCAGGCTTAAGCCAAGACGACGACGCTCGGCGTCAATGCGCAAAATACGCAATTGCAGTTGAGCACCTTCGTGTAGTACCGCTTTAGGATCAACGCCTGGAGTGATCTCTGAAAGATGGATCAGACCCTCAATGCCATCCTCAATTCGTGCGAAGGCACCGAATGGCGCGATCTTGGTTACGACACCGGTAACGACCTGTCCTGGTGTGTAGCGCTGTTCCACTGTGGTCCAGGGATCAACTTCGGCCCGTTTGATTGAGAGTGCGATTTTCTTTTTCTCTTTGTCAACACTCAGAACCTGTACCTCAACCTCTTGGCCAACGTGTAACACTTCACTTGGATGGTTGACGCGGCTCCATGCTAACTGGCTGATGTGAACCAGTCCGTCAGCACCTCCCAGATCAACGAAAGCACCAAAGTTCGCCAGATTGCTGACAACACCTTTTCGTACCTCGCCGGGCTTCAACTCATCAAGAAGTTCCTCACGACGGCGCTGACGCCATTCCTGGACAGCCAGACGCTCTGAGAGGATCAGGCGGTTGCGCGCCCGATTAATCTCAATAATCTTCAATTGAAGCTCTTTATCCTTCATACCCTGAAGCTTGGCTGCCGTCTCCTGGTTTTCACCGCCGGCTGCAACCTCTTCTCGCTTCAAGTTAAGGATCTGAGAGATCGGTACAAAACCACGAATGCCATTGACATCGACGATCAAGCCGCCTTTGTTGAAGTCAATAACTTTGGCACGCAGCAGTTCGTTGTTTTTGTACTGCTCTTCCGCGATACGCCACTGGCGCTCGGTATTGGCTCTCTTTAAGGAGAGGACCGCATGTCCTTCGGCATTCTCTGGCTGAATTACATAGACCAGAACTTTGTCGTTGACGTGCAGTTCATCAAAAGAGCCATAACCACTAGCTGGCAATTCTTTTGTCGAGAGGACGCCCTCTGATTTGAGGCCAATATCGACCAGAATTTCGTCCTGGTCGATACGCACGATCTCGCCCTCGACGACATCACCTCGTTTGACATTGATGGGGTTGGCTGAGGCTGCCAGCAACGCTTCCATCTCGTTCTGATTGAGTTCTTGTTCTTCCATTTCTTCGGGGTTGCTGCTGTTCACTTGCTCTTGTGGCTCATTTCCTTCGGTCATCGTCTGTACCCGCCCGCTGTTTTGATTTTCCGCTGGCATTGTCGAAAGGTCGCCGTGCTGTTGTGCTTGCATGGGTATTTAACCCCCTTCGATCCACGGTTTTTGCCTCGTCTACGACACTACACCCGTGCCTTATCCATTTTTATCGGTGCTCTCTTTATAGTCAGCCTGTGTATAGGAGGCTGAGCTGCTCCAACTTGTAGTTCTGCCTTGGACTTTGAACACACAAGATGGATTGCACTGCACGTTGGGACCTTGGGGAGTGTACCATCGGACTTGGGCTTAATCGGAGGAGGTGCTTTGGCGGTATTCGTTTCGGCATGTGCTACCTTGATTGATATCAAGAATGCACGGATAACCCATTATTTGCTCTACAGAACGGTCTACGAAACGATACTCGCAAGGTTTAGCGCCATTATACTCATGATAATGTGCGCTTCAATGTAAGCATACCCCCACTCGATACTACCATTATACCAAAATCCGTCTGTGAATGCAAGACAAATTACGACCTTTTAACAAATCTCTCCAACGTTTTTCCTGTCTCACATTGTACCACAGTAGTGCAATACCTCTCGATGTGCTACAATACTGGTATGGATGTGTTGAATACGCTAACTACAACCGATATCGTTCAGGTTCTTCGTGAGCGCCTTGTGCCTGCTGAGCAGGCAGATACGCTGGTTGATGAACTTGCGGGGGCACAACCACAGGCCAGGCAGGCGGCTGTTTTGCTCCCTTTGTTTCTCCATGATGGTGTTTTGTCAACGCTTTTTATCCGGAGATCGCGTTCTTTGCGCTTACATAGTGGTGAGATTGCGTTTCCTGGTGGACGGGTGGAGGCTCAGGACTCTTCTCCTGCGGCTACGGCTATCCGTGAGGCTCAGGAAGAGATTGGGCTGGACCCTCTGCGTGTGCAGGTATTAGGCGCGCTTACACCGGTTTTTACCGTGGTTAGCAATTTCCTGATTATGCCGATTGTGGCGTTTCTTCCCTCTGGTCCTGGTCCATTGATGTTACAGGAAAGTGAGGTGTCTGAGGTTATTGTGGTGCCTTTGCACCATCTGGCTGATCCGACTATTGCACGTACTGAGGAGTGGATGCGTGATGGGCAGAAACGTACCGTTTATTTTTATGATTATACGTCCTGTTGCATCTGGGGCGCTACCGGCCATATTCTTTCTCATTTTCTTACGGTACTGCGATTTGACGGAAGTTCTCCTGCATGATGTCATGTCATCTTACCCATTAGTCATAGAAGTCTTGCGAAACGCTTCAGAATGACTACAATAAAGAATAGTCGGACACGAATTCTTGTAGTGCGTATGTTGTAGGCCGCTCTTTAACGCAGTGTTGAAACCGCTACGTGTTCCTAGATTAAGAAAGGCTGTGACGTTGCCAAGTTCTGATGCTCGTTTTCTGCGTTCTACTTTACGCCAGCCATTACCATCGAACAATATTCCCCTTACCCACTCGATGCCCGTTCCCCCTGCTCCCATCCTGGCTCAGGGTGGTACCTCTTTCTCTCCTTCACGGCTGGTTACCGGGTTGAATACAGATCATGAACATGCACTTGAGTTTGCTCTGCGCTCCTGGGATTTAGCTACCGGGGGGCTTAAAACGTTGACTGCCAAGCGGGAGCTGTTGTTTCCGTCCGGGTTACGTAGTAATGCCGATATGATGCCAGATCTGCTCGTGACCTCTCGTCGTTATGTTCTGGTTCTTATCGTGATGGTTTGCATTGTGCTGATGCTTTTTGGCGGTGGTATTGTGTTATTTGTGATGCTACAACCTTGACAAACAGAATTGGAGTTCGCTAGCGACGCATCTTTTATGCCTTTTCACTTCCAACTGAACATAGTTGCTATATTGTTGTGCAGATTCTTCTGAACCGCATAGGTAGATGATTTTGCCTGGGCAGGCACTGTGCCAGACCCAATTGTGATTCAATCACAATTATGGGTTATGGTTGTGTTAACCTTTTGATTGGGGCACATATGCTATGGGGCGGACGATAGCCGCTCGTTATAGCTACGGAATATTCTGTGCCAGATACAGATCGAAGATCTTTTCCCTGTCTCCTGTGTAAGACAGGGAACAAATTGATCTTTCGGGTGTTTGCATCTTTTGTCCAGGTAGTTTTTGATCCTTGTTCCATGGATTGTTTGCCAGACCTATGAGGTAAGGATTTTTTATTTCTTTTTATGACTGCTACAAGGGTGAGATCGATTTTTCCCTTGTATTATTTCTCCTTTTTTTCTTTTCCCGCAAAGTAGCTCTATAGTTTTTGACTGTTGCATGAGATGCGTAATAAAAGAAAAAGATACATGAAATTCATGGAAGCGGTGAAATGTATTATTGCACGGTTATGGTTGAGGATTAAAATTGTGCTGGGGGTTGTCAATGAGCGCTTTGCTAAATGTTGGTTGGTTGTTTGAATAGTATGGAAAAAGACCCGGAAGAAAAAGACCCGGAAGTATGAATAAGTCTGTCCATACTTCCGGGTCTTTTGGTATATGATGCTATGCTTTCCAACGTAAAAAATGAGTGGCTGGCAGTTATGAAATGGCCCTGTCAGGAATAATGGTTCGTAGCCGCTCCATTGTCTGTGCCACACTTTCTTTTTCGTTGTACACGGCTGACCCTGCTACCAGCAGATTTGCTCCGGCTTTGACGACTTGAGGAATTGTTCGGGCATTGATGCCACCGTCAACCTCAATATCGGCCTGCAGACCGCGTTCGTCAAGCATACGGCGTATCTGGGTGATTTTTGGCAGTGTCTCAGGAATAAAATCCTGACCACCGAAGCCAGGATTGATGGTCATTACCAGAATCAGATCGCAGAAAGGGAGCATATCCTGTAGCATGAAAGTGGGAGTTGATGGATTAATGGCGACACCTGCCTGTTTGCCGAGATCTCTGATCTGTTTCAAGATGCGATGGAGATGTGGGCAAACTTCCTGATGCACAATAATCACATCAGCCCCAGCTTTCGCAAAGGTTTCTATGTAATCCTGCGGATTGGTAATCATCAAATGTGCTTCCAGCGTCAGATCGGTACAGCGGCGAACCGCTTCGACGACCAGTGAGCCCATCGTAATGTTGGGAACAAAATGGCCGTCCATAACATCAATCTGGATGCGATCTGCGCCAGCCGCCGCCGCATCACGAACCTGTTCACCAAGGCGAGTGAAATCGGCAGAAAGAATTGATGGCACGAGTCCGACTTTTGGCATAGCTCCTCTATCTCCTACTGCTGCTGGCGCAAATTCTTGGCTGCGGCACTATCCAGCATCCAGGTTACTTCACCGCTGGTAGGACGAACAATCATCGCAGGATATTCCTCTGGTTGATAATCACCCTCTAAGACTGCCTGTACTGCTTCAGCCTTTTCCGCTCCGGTGACCAGAAACAGCACATGTTCTGCTGCATTCAACAGTGGTGGTGTGAATGTCAGACGTGGGGGAGGAGGCTTAGGAACAGTCACAGACATAATCAAGCGATCATGTTCTTGCAACGAGGCTTGATGCGGGAATAGCGAAGCGGTATGTGCTTCTGGTCCCATACCAAGCTGGATCAGATCAAAACGAGGGGTACCCTCATTTCCGAGTACGCTTTTGATTTCCTGTGCGTATTTTGCGGAAGCTGCCTCGCGATCTGCCTCGTCAGCAGGTACACGGTGAATATGTTCGGCTGGAATTGGCAGCTTGCTCAACATTACCTCCTGAGCCAGGAGATAGTTGCTTTCAGGGTCATCAGGTGGCACACAGCGCTCATCGGACCAGAAGATTTCGACTTTGGACCAATCAATCTGGCCCCGGTAAGGTTCTGTGGCTAATAAGCCATAGAGTTTTCTTGGTGTTGAGCCACCTGATAGGGCAAGTGAAAACGACCCATGCTGCTGGATGGCGTCTCCAGCTACGCGTACGATATACTCTGCGGCAGCTTGACTGAGTTTCTCTACCTCAGAGAAGATAGTAACATCCATAAACTAACTGCTCCTAAATAGTAATGCCGTTAACCAAGGAGTGCTGATACCTCGCGCAATGTATCTTCATAGAGGTAATCGCGACCCGTAATCTCGAATTCATTCCGTAAGAGATTACGCTCTTTATGAGTTTTCGCGATACTTACAGTGCGCGGTGGTGGGGTATTCCCCGGTAACTCGACAGACGTTTGGACATGATCATCGTCATCCCCACGTGCGATGGTGAATGATGCCTCTTCTCCATTGTCATAGCAAGTCAGGCGCACGAGACAGAGCGTACCTGCAATGGAGTTGATGGTCGTACGTGGACGAATGTAAAACTGAATGCCGTCCTGTTCTTGAACACGTCTTTGTGTACCATTTGGTTGCACTTCAAGTGTTTGCAATAATTGTTGACTTGGTCGCCGTTGTTGCATATGCCAGGCATAGGTTCCGGAAAGACTATCACGGAAGTTATGATCCTGTTCATAGGATAGTTGCCAGCCAAGCCGTGTTTTAAGCCAGGCTGCGAGAAAGAGTGCGCTGATTGGTTTGATGACACGCGCTCCTTTTTCTGCAGTCAGGAATTCGGTTGGTGGCACCACCACATGCTCAATTTCTATCTGCGTACACCGTGCTAAATATGGGCGGTATTCCGCGACATCAAAAAACTGAGCGATGAGTTCACGCCAGGCAGTGACCCGACTCCAATTCAAATCGCTGAGTGCATGGTTGGTCGCGGTTTGTTCTAGCGAAGCCAGCGTATGAATACGTTGCTCCGGGTGAGTAAAGTCACTGGAATCGATAATCACCCTGCTACTGATCTCGGCGAACTGTTTAAAAACAGTCTCGTTGGATGGAAGGTCATGTAACCACCAGAGATAGACAGGGAGATCGGGTTTCAGTAGTTGTTGCACAATTGTGGCTGCGGACTGAACGGCTGTGCCACGCACAGATACAGTAATCTGTTCAAAGTGATGGCGCATAATATCTGATACGATGGGGAAGGAGCGCAATGTGACCCATGTTGAAACATCGGTGGGAGCATCATTGCGCATATCGAGGATAATCAAGGTAACTCGTGCAATATGAGTACTGGCTAAATCGCGCAGAAGCATACTCGCCTTATGGGCGGTTTTGGCATCCTGAGCACAGATAACCAGATTAAGCACGCTGGTACGAACATTCATATTTTGACTGATTCGCATATTGTCAGCAGCGAGATGCCAGAGAAACATCAGTTCCTGTTCAACCTGCTCCTGACACACCTTTTTACCAGCCCAGGGTAAAAAAGTTCCTGGGGTTGTGGAGTTATCCGTTGCCATTCCTGCACCCTTCCTCAGAGTGATGAACATCATTGTTCATCGTTTAACAACGTTGTACTATTCGTTCACCGCATGCTCTTTTTTAGCTTGCAAGTGCTAAGGGCGACGCCAACGGCGACCATCACGCCAGATGAATTCATCGGCGGCCTGTGGTCCCCAGGAACCTGATTCATAGGTGTGGACAGTTTCACGTCCTGCTTCTGCCCATCCATCCAGGATGCCCTGGACAAATGTCCATTGTGCCTCGACCTCATCACCACGTGTGAAGAGCGTTGACTCACCGTGCATGGAGTCAAGCAGAAGGCGTTCGTACGCTTCTGGCTGCTCACGGACGAAGGAAGACCCATAGAAGAAGTCCATGTTCACAGAGCGGATCTGCATATCGGTACCTGGTACCTTAGCACCAAATTTGAGCGAAATGCCTTCATCTGGCTGGATACGCAATGTGAGAACATTGGGTTCCACCTGTCCCTGAGCGTCGCTATTCTTGAATAACATGAGCGGTGGCTGCTTGAACTGAATAGCGATTTCAGTTACACGCTTTGGCAAGTGTTTGCCAGTACGTAAGTAAAATGGTACGCCAGCCCAACGCCAGTTGTCAATATATGCTTTTAGTGCAACATAGGTATCAGTTGTGGATGTGGGTGATACGCCATTTTCCTGAAGATAACCGGGAACTTGCTGTCCACCGACCCAACCGGGACCGTACTGCGCACGAATGGTGTTGGTTGTGACATCACGGCCAACTAATGGCTGTAATGCATGCAGAACTTTCACTTTTTCATCACGAACAGAGTTGCCATCGAAGGCGATTGGCGGTTCCATTGCTACCAGCGTGAGCAATTGTAGCATATGGTTCTGAATCATATCGCGGATGGCACCTGATTCTTCGTAATATCCGGCACGACCTTCCAGACCAAGGTGTTCAGCAACGGTAATCTGTACATGGTCGACATAACGTCGGTTCCAGACAGGCTCGAAGATACCATTTGCCAGACGGAAAACCAGAATGTTCTGTACGGTTTCTTTGCCGAGATAATGGTCAATGCGATAAACCTGATCCTCTCGGAAGACCCTGCTGACCTGACGGTTCAGTTCTCGGGCGGTGTTGAGATCATGACCGAACGGTTTCTCGATGATGATACGTGTCCAACCCTTGCGGTTTCGGTTGAGGCCAGCCGCACCCAGATGTTGAATAATCTCAGGATATTGACTTGGTGGGGTGGAGAGGTAGAAGATACGATTGCCGTTGGTGCCACGCTCTTGATCGAGCTTGTTCAATAGGGTATTGAGCTTTGCATACCCTTCTTGATCGTCAAAGCTTGACTGCAAGTAGTGTAGACCTTGAGAGAAGCTCTCCCAGACCTGAGGGTTGACAGGCTTCTGTCGTGAATGCTGATTGATTGATTCAAGGGCCTGTTGGCGGAATACTTCGTCATTATATGGACGTCGTGCGAAGGCAACGACAGAAAAACCAGCAGGTAATGGATGTTCAAGCGCCAGGTTATAGAGTGCGGGAAGCAATTTGCGATGTGTCAGATCACCGGTTGCACCAAAAATGACCACAACACATGGCTCTATGCTCTCTTTGATGCGTAGCCCCTCACGAAAGGGGTTCGGCGCCTCGACGACGCTACGCTGAGGCATAACATTTCTCCTAAAGTTTATTTCGATTAAATCGACTGATCTTTGCTGATTGCGTGCTTGTATGTTGTTGTCTGCAATATTTTTTTGTTTTTTGCGAAGACATCACTACATCGTTTTCACACAATGTTCTATCGTATGCGGATCATACTACCAGACTGCCTATAAAAACTTTCAACTCTTCATCACCGCATGCTTGCATGATACCACATTTTATTTCATAGGGTATGACTATAGTACGGTACAAGCGATGATGCTTAGCTCATAGGAATACTTTGTCTGGGCATCAGAATCGATGAGTTTATAAGTTTCACTCACCAGATTCTCTATACATACTACACCTGTTTTGAAAAGTCAGCAACACAAAAAGCGTACTTACTTATTTTTAGTTAGGAAGTGGATTGGGCATGCTCTCCTTGCTCTCCTCTTTTTACGAGGGGAAAGCTTTTTAGCAGAGCTATAACCTTGTTGGACGATACTCTACAGGATTATTTTTAATCTTGATATGTGAGAAAATCCTGTAGAGATCGTATGAGAAATCTGGATAGAAGAGGGAAAAAAGTCAGGGTTAGTCAGCTACCTGACCCTCTTTTATCGCGTTTTTCTTGCTATCAATACCAGCGAAAAGCTGATGGAAGGAGTCGACGAATTTCTGGACGCCCTCATCCAACAATTGCTGTGTGACCTGTGCATAGGCAATGCCGCGTTTCTCTAATGCATCCAGTGCCGTTTGGGCTTCGCTGAGATCATTTTCGATGCGGTTTGCTGCAACTCCGTGGTCGCGGAAGTTAACAACGGTTTCCAGTGGCATGGTGTCAACGGTGTCAGGACCAACCAGTTCTTCTGCGTACAGGGTATCGCGATAAGCTGGATTCTTGACACTGGTACTTGCCCACAGAGGACGCTGTACATGCGCACCGGCCTGTTTGAGTGACTCGAAGCGTGGTGTGCTGAAGAGTTTCTTGAAGTCCTGATAGACGAGGCGAGCATTAGCAATAGCCGCTTTGCCTTCAAGGTTCTTCAATGTCTGCTGCTCTGTCGCATCGCTGCTGGCTTTGATCTGTTTCTCAAGTAGTGGGTCAACCAGAGTGTCAACGCGGCTGACGAAGAAACTGGCAACCGAAGCAAGAGTGCTGATATCTTCGCCCTGACTATTGCGGTCTTCCAACGCACGCTGATAGGCATCGACAACGTCACGATATGCCTCGATTGAGAAGATCAGTGTTACGTTGACATTGATACCACTGCGGAGTACCTCATAGATGGCTGGAATGCCAGCAGGCGTGGCAGGGATTTTGATCATCAGGTTAGGACGATTGACTATCCCATGGAAGCGTTTAGCTTCTGCAATTGTTCCCTCTGTATTGTTTGCCAGTTCTGGTGATACCTCAAGACTGACATAACCATCTTTGCCTTCTGTGCTATCGTAGATAGGGCGCAGCAGGTCAGCAACAGTCTGGATGTCTTTGATGACCAGGGCTTCGTAGATATCGTTGGTGCTCTTGCCCTCACTGATAAGTTGACTCATCTGCTCATCATAGGCGTGACCGGAGCTGATTGATTTCTCAAAAATGGTTGGGTTCGCGGTCACACCCAGGATACCATCTTCATCGAGCATCTTTTTGAATTGGCCGGATTGTAGCTGAGCGCGATCAATATTATCATACCAGACACTCTGTCCGTAAGATTGCAGTTGTACCAGTGGATTCGTCATATGACTACTCCTTTTCCTTTGCTACTTCGACGTCGGTGCGATTGTGGTAGACTGCACGAATGATTGACAGACAAAAATCATTCGTGCAGTTGCTCATGACGGGCACCGCTCTTGTATCATTCGTTGATCTGTCTATTGAGCAGTAATGGTTATTTGTTTGTCAGTAATGCTTTTGTCTTTGCAACAATATTATCGACTGTGAAGCCAAATTGCTGGAAGAGAATTTTGGCTGGAGCAGAAGCCCCATAGTGATCAATTGTTACCGTGTCGCCATCCAGGCCGATATAGCGATACCAGCTCTGTGAGGATGCGGCTTCGACTGCGACACGAGTGCGAATACTCTTTGGCAGTACTGACTCTTTGTACTCTGCACTTTGGGCCTCGAAGAGTTCCATGCTGGGTACACTTACTACACGTGTTGGGATGCCTTCCTGGCGCAATTGTTTGGCTGCATCATAGATGAGCGAAACTTCGGAACCGCTTGCCATCAGGATTGCCTGTGGGGTTTCTGCACTATCCGAGAGGATGTATGCGCCTTTGGCGACATTACTTGCGCTGGCAACTTCATTGCGATCCAGTGTTGGTAATGCCTGACGTGTTAAGGCCAGTGCAATAGGACCTTTGTGGGTGATTGCCACACGCCATGCTTCTGCGGTTTCGTTCGCATCACCTGGACGCAACACTACCATTTTCGGGATCGCACGCAGTGCGGAAAGCTGCTCAATTGGCTCGTGGGTCGGGCCATCTTCACCAACGCCGATACTATCGTGTGTATAGACATAGATGACGTGTGTACCCATCAGGGCTGCCAGGCGGATTGGTGGACGCATGTAGTCAGAGAAGATCAAGAAGGTTGCACCGAAAGGTATTACGCCACCATAGAGGGCCATGCCGTTGAGGATTGAACCCATCGCATGTTCACGAATACCAAAGTGCATATTGCGACCTGTTTCATCACCAGAGAAGTCACCAAGACCTTTCATGTTGGTACTGGTTGACGGTGCCAGGTCGGCTGATCCACCAATGAGGTTGGGCAGGTTGGCTGCGATCGCGTTCTGAACTTTCCCGGCGGCAGCGCGAGTAGCAACTGCGTCTCCTGCAAAGGTAGGAATATCTTTGTCCCAGCCCTCCGGCAGTTCTCCTGCCAGTTCACGTAACCACTGCGCAGCTAACTCTGGATATTCAGCTTTGTACGCGTCGAATTTTGTCTGCCACTCTTGCTCTTGTTGGGCACCACGCTCGACGGACTGACGGAAGTAAGCGAGGGACTCTTCTGGTACGAAGAATGGTTCTTCTGAAGGCCAGCCAAGATTGCGCTTGGTAAGGATGACTTCTTCAGCACCCAGTGGCGCACCATGTGCTTCATGTGAACCCTGTTTGTTGGGGCTACCAAAACCGATTTTGCTTTTTACGATGATGATTGATGGGCGGTCAGTCTCGGTTTTTGCCGTGTTGATAGCCTGATCGAGTGCTTCAAGATCGTTGATATCAGCGACGCGCTGGACGTGCCAGCCATAGCTTTCAAAGCGCTCGCCAACGTTCTCTGTAAATGCCAGTTGGGTATTGCCTTCGATGGTGATATTGTTATCATCATAGAAGTAAATTAATTGACCCAGCTTCAAGTGCCCGGCGATTGACGCAGCTTCAGATGCGATACCTTCCATCAGGTCACCATCACTGACAATGGCATAAATGTAGTGATCAATCAGTGAATGACCCGGGCGATTGTAACGGCTCGCCTGGAAGCGTTCAGCGATAGCCATACCAATACCATTGCCGACGCCCTGACCCAGAGGTCCGGTGGTTGTTTCAACGCCTTTGGTATGACCATACTCAGGGTGACCTGGTGTCAGGCTGCCCCACTGACGGAAATTTTTCAGTTCCTCAAAAGGCAGATCATATCCTGTCAGATAAAGTGTGCTATACAACAACATGGAAGCATGTCCGGCTGAAAGCACGAAGCGGTCACGGTTGACCCATGTTGGATTTTGTGGGTTATGGCGCATGTGACGTGTATAGAGCAAATAGGTAATAGGCGCCAATGCCATTGGAGTACCAGGGTGCCCTGAGTTAGCTTTCTGAACGCCGTCCATCGATAATGTGCGAATTGTATTTATGCAGAGCTGTTCGAGTGCCTTACTATCGACATTCGTCTGCGAACGAGTGGTTGTCAATTTTTCCTCCAGATATACCCTTTAATTATTGTACACAGTACACTAACCAACTCTATAATACCACAATTTGGATGGTAGAGTAAGGGAAAATCTATGAGATTCATGTCAACTACCCAGATTTAAACAAAATTTAAGAATTACTTTTCCTTTCGTGCCTTTTGTTGCAGTTCATAGAGTTTGCTGATTGCTTCAATCGGCGTCAATTCGTCGATTGCGAGATTTTTCAGTTCTTCGACCAGTGGGTGAGGTTCTGATTCTAATAAGGTCATTTGCCACGCAACTGGCATGGTCATATCTTTCATTACCTTCCGTCGGGTTTTCGCGTCTCCTGTTTTTTCTAGTTCCGTTAATATCTCTTCTGCTCGATGGATGACCGGGCGTGGGATGCCTGCAAGTTGCGCGACATGGATACCATAACTTTTATCCGCTCCACCCGGAATAATTTTGCGCAGGAAGATGATCTGTCCATGCTCTTCTGAGACTGCGACATTCATACAGCGGATACGTGGTAGCACTTGCGCGACTTCGACCAGTTCGTGATAGTGGGTAGCGAAGAGTGTGCGTGCGCCGCTGCGTTTATTGTTGTGCAAATATTCGACGACTGAACGGGCGATTGCCAACCCATCATAGGTGCTGGTACCACGTCCGATCTCGTCGAGGATGATCAGGCTTCGTGGTGTGGCATGATGCAGGATGTTGGCGGTTTCGACCATTTCAACCATAAAAGTGCTCTGCCCGGTTGCGAGATCATCCTGCGCGCCAATTCGTGTGAAGATACGATCCACGATGCCGATATTCGCGCTTTCGGCTGGTACATAACTGCCGATCTGGGCCAATAATGAGATCAGTGCGACCTGACGCAGATAGGTTGATTTACCAGCCATGTTGGGACCAGTGATGATGCAGATCTGAGCTTCATGATTGGAGAGATTGGTATCATTTGGAATAAATGGTGTATCAAGTTGTGCCTGTTCAACAACCGGGTGACGACCAGCGACAATGTGAATGGTATCGTCCTCGGTGAGTTTGGGACGACAATAGTTCTGTTTGCTTGCAACTTCCGCCAGACTCAGATAGACATCGATCTCGGCGAGCGTGTGTGCTGTAGCTTGAATCCGTTCAGCGGCATGTGTGGCGATATCGGTGCGTAATTGGATGAAAAATTCATTCTCCATCTTGTTGATGCGGTCCTGCGCGTTGAGAATGAGTGTTTCATATTCTTTTAAGTCCGGGGTAATGTAGCGTTCCGAGTTGGTTAATGTTTGCCGACGAATGTATTCTTGTGGCGCACGACTGATATTGGCTGTGGTGATTTCAATAAAATAGCCGGTGGCTTTGTTATAGCCAACTTTGAGATTGTTGATTCCTGTGCGTTTGCGTTCGCGCTGTTCCAGTTCGGTGATCCATTTGCGCCCATTTTTAGAGGCATCACGCAGTTGATCCAGCTCTTTGCTGAAGCCGGGGCGCAGAATGCCACCCTCTGTGATGCTGACGGGTGGTTCTTCAACAATGGCTTTTTCGATCAATTCGACAATATCATCATTATTGGTAAGATATTCGATATGGCGTGTCAGTACTGGTTTGCTCTGGTTGTCCTCTTCCGAAAGGCAGAGCCGTACATCGTTTGCTGCTCGCAGACCATTTGCCAGCGCGACCAGATCGCGTGGATTGGCGATGCGCTGCTTGACACGATTAATCAGCCGTTCGACATCACCAGCTTTTTTCAGCGCCTCAGCCAGACGAGCCTGTAAGAGTGTATCACCGAGCAGTTCAGCGATAGCATCCTGACGTTGTTGCAGTACCGCGATATCCAGCAGTGGTTGACCAATCCAGCGGCGCAAGAGTCGTCCACCCATGGGACTACGTGTGCGATCTAAGACCCAGAGTAAAGATCCCTTGACGGAGCCGCCACGACCGGTTTCGAAGAGTTCGAGATTCCGTCGTGTATACGGGTCCAATGTCATAAACGTATTGGTGAAATAGGTTTCCAGCCCATTGAGCTGCTGTAATAGCCCTTTCTGGGTTTCTTGTACATATGCGAGTACGGCTCCGGCGGCTCGAATTGCGAGTGGTAACTGAGCGCAGCCAAAACCTTCGAGTGAGGCCACATCAAATTGTTGGAGCAGTCGATGACGTGCGCTATCCTCGCTAAAATAACGAGCATCATACGGGGTGACATGGCCTGTTACGTTCTCCAGAAGTTTTGCCAGTGGCGCGATATCATCATCATCGTCATCTTCAGTGGGGAGGGCAGGGATTTCGGCATTGGGATTGCCATTACTGCCTACCTTTGTGACCTGTTTTTCATTCATAACGGTTGCCAGCCAGCGTTTTTTGCGGCTACCAAGACGGCTAAAATGCGCTTCGACCAGTACTTCTGCTGGACTGACGCGTGCGATCTCCTGTTGTGCTGAGATCTCTGGTTCGTCTGATTGAAATTGTGTGACCGCGAATTCGCCTGTGGTAATATCAATGTAGGCGATGCCGACTGCGCTACGGTTCACAACGACACTGGCAAGAAAGTTATTTCGTTTGGCTGCCAGCATCGCGGGATCGATAATCGTCCCTGGTGTGACAATGCGAATGACTTCGCGTTCAACCAGTCCTTTGGATAGAGCGGGGTCGCTCATCTGTTCACAGATCGCGACACGATACCCTTTGCCGACCAGACGAGCAATATAGCCATCAGCGGCATGGTGGGGGATACCTGCCATTGGTGATTTCTCGCCGCGTCCAAAATCGCGGCGTGTGAGTGCGATCTCTAATTCTCTGGCGACTATTTCTGCATCTTCATCAAACATTTCATAGAAGTCGCCCATACGAAAGAAAAGGATGGCATCGGGATTTTGTTGTTTTATGTTTAAATATTGCGAACGGACCGGACTATGCTGCGGTTGTTCTTTTTCGAATTCTTTAAATAGCACGCGTCAACCTCCCTCAAACTTCCACAAGTATAGGTCTAATCCCGAAAGACGTCAATTTGCCTGTCCATATGAGGATTTTACGGTGATTAGTATTTCTTAATAGCCTCACCTTGTATATAATAGGACAAGTAGGACGTATCAATGGTAATCCTGGTGATTTGTTCATTTCTTTCAATGAAGACAATGAGACAGGGTTATGGCAAAAATGTTATGTATAAATTTTAGAATTATATTAAGGAGGTCGTTGTGCTCTACCTCATACTGCTCCTATTTTTGTTAGTATGTGGAGGATTGGCGGCCGTGACTGTGTTAAATCTTTCAACTCAGGTACACCTCACGATTCTTTCCTGGCAGACACCAGACCTACCTGTCGGTTTTTGGATGCTGGCGACGCTTTTCCTTGGCGCTTTGTTGCTCTATCTCATTTCCGTCTCTTCGGCTCTGAAGGATCGCCGTGAAATGAAGAAGTTACATCAGCGTATCGCGGAACTTGAACG
This sequence comes from Dictyobacter sp., assembly GCA_035493535.1. Classification (GTDB taxonomy): domain Bacteria; phylum Chloroflexota; class Ktedonobacteria; order Ktedonobacterales; family Ktedonobacteraceae; genus Dictyobacter. The sequence goes on along the minus strand of DATJIE010000005.1, from coordinate 307,653 downwards.
CAATCAACAAAAACCTGTGAATATGACAACCACGACGACGGCACCTATGCCGGTTGCCCCACAGCAGGGGCAGCCTCAGCCTGTTCAGGGCGCGTATTATAGTTCCGGTTCTGCTACTGGACCAATTATGCCGATGCCGGGTATGTCATCACAGCCACAGCCACCTCAAGGCGAATTACCGACCCAGAATTTTCGCCAATGATCTTGTAAAGAAGCCTCGCTGCCTGGATGATGTTTCCGGGTGAGGCTTCTTTGATTCCACTTCTTCATCCACTTCTGTTTCTGCTTCCTGCTCGGTTGATGATATTTCCACCTCAGCTCCATCCTGGCATTCCTGTTTGTTTTCTGGCTCATGTTTCTCAGCAGCAAACTCTGTATAAGTGAACGGCCACTGTGATTGTTGTTCTGCTCCTGCCGGAGTGTGGCCATTTGTGTGTGCGGCAGCAAATGACTGCTGGATCTCTGGTTCTTTCTCTTCTTTCTCGCCTGTTTGCACGCTGGCTGATGAGACGATATCATTCTTTTCTGCAGCCAGATCCATTTCAGCTTGCGCGATTGCTGGCTCTACCTTTGTAGCAGGGGATATTTCTTCTGGGGGGCAAGAGGGAAAAGTTGAGTTGTCTATTGTTATTTCAGCGATTTCCACCTGTTCTTCTTCAGCAGTAATCTCATGTTGTGAGGACTGTTCCGATACTTCAGCGTCGGTTGTGCGGGCAGCGGGAATGATTTCCTCAGTCTGTTCTGTCTCATTAGATACAGGTAAGGACGCAACCGGTTTGCTAGTTTCAGTAGCTTCTGTTGGTTCGTCTACAGGCTCTCCTTCGAGAACTTCAGCCGTTTCCACCTGCTTATTTACCGTTTCCACTTCAGCGACTTCAGCAGTAATTTCTGGTTCGATTGGCTGTTCCGATACTGTATGCTCGGTTTTATATAGTACTTGATCTGTTTGCTGTTCTTGTTCGATTAGCAGGGTGATATTCTGTATTTCCTCCACCTGTGGTTCGCTGTGTTCGGTAATCTCGTCTGAGATTTCTTCTTGTGATTCTGGTTCTGGTGTGTTCTGGCTATTACCTATGTTAGAACTATGCTCTGGCGTGATAATATCTTCTGACTCTGCTTCAGCCGTGGATAGCGGAGGGATACTTTCGCTGTTATCATCATGTGTATCAGCAGGCAAATTTGTGGGAGAAATATTGTCAGTCTCACTGACAGCAATAGTATCTACATCTGGATCATTGACCACTGTCTCGTCAGCAGGTAGGGTGATATTTGTCTCAAAAGGTGTGTTTGTGTTGACCTCAGCCGCGTCACGTATTTGAACGATGTCAGTGGTATCGTCGATAGACTGGACGGTAATTTCATCGTCGTCATCGCTCATGAGCTTTTGGAGCAAAATATCTTCGGTGGCGATCTGTAATGGTTCCGCTGTCTGCTCCTCGTTGGCTGGTTCAACTGTGGTTGGAGTGTGGGGAGAGGGCACATCCTCTTCAGCTTCGCTCATTGACGCGATCCATTCATAAGCGCCTTCAAGGGCATGTTCACACCATTGCGTATAGTCGCCCTTAATAAGATCTAATTCTTCGCAACGTTGGAGGAGTTGCAGGGAGTGATCCAGCCATGTTTCGCCTCGCTCCAGCATTTTATCGAGGAGATCAACATCTGAAACACCGTTTGTTTGTAATTGTGAGAGCACTGCAAGTGCAAGCGGGGAAGGTTCCCATTGTTGCATGAACGCCGCGTTTTCGGTAATACGTTGTTGGAGTTCCTGGATCTGTTGTTGCAATTGTTTGTATTGTCGATTTTGGAACCAGAGTTGATAGATGCGATAGAACTGTTCCATCTCTTGTGGTTGAAATTGAGTAAACAGGTTGTCCAGGTCCGTGTAGTCAAGCGTATGTTGTTTCTGTGATGTTTTTTCTTGCTGTGAATTTTCCTGGCCTTGACTCATTGAAGCTGATCCTCCTGAATGGCATTGTTATCAGTTTGCTGTCCCCAGCGCTCGAACCAGCGTTGAATGAGGCGATTGTCGCGTATACTTTGCTGATCGATTGGTTTCATTCCCTGGGAATCTTGCATGTGATTAAAAATATTGCGGAGCCACCAGGGAATTTTCATTTGTGGATCGGTGGGGCTATGATCCTCAGTCGAGGCATTGGTGTGTACAGAAAATAGTTGATGCTGCAAATAGGTTGCTGACTGTAATTCTTGTACCGATGGAGCGATTGGATATATTTGCGCAGGTCTGGCGGGTGGCACAAATTGGGGCGTGGGATTACTGAGAGTGGTTTCCGATTCCGGTTTCTCAGTGTGATGTTTCTTCTGTTGTACTGAAGGTGTGCTACCACTGGCCTGTTTTGTTGCCTCTGCTTGTGCAATCTGGTTAATCTCTTCCCACCGAGCAAGAACCTGTTCGGTGTGGTATGCACCAAGTAATTTCTGGATAACAGGATTTTCAGTATAGGAGGGGTCTGTTTCCAGCTTTGCTATCTGCTCACGTATCTGTGAGACTTGTTGCTCCAAGAGTGCTAGCTGTGCATGCAATTGCTGATCAATGTCTCGATACTGCAACCATTGCCTGTATTGGCCCATAATCATCCTCATATGTTCTATACGATGGTATCACAAGGGCAGTATAGCATGATGCCCAATAGGAGACAAGCAACCACGATTTCATATAGTATATTTGGAATGTGAATAGTATTTTTACATAAAATAGACGCAAATAACCCGTCAAATGTTGGGGTTATTTACGCCTAATTTGTTCGTTTTTCTCAGTATTTCTAGATTCCTTCGCATTCAGTTGCAGTATTATATGAGATGCGCAGGAGTAAGCCAATGTCGATAAAGTTACCAAGCAAGGCGCTACCACCATTGCTTAAAAATGGGAGCGGGATACCTGTCAGTGGCATGAATTTCATATTACACATCGCCACGACAAAGGTCTGAATGGCGAAGATGCAGGTTAGTCCAGCCGCCAGCAGTTTGTCAAATGGGTCACTCGCTTCCGCCGCGATTTTGAAACCACGATAGACCAGGAGCAAGTAGAGGCCGATGATGGCGAACATGCCAATTAAACCGAACTCTTCACCAAAGGAAGTGAAGACCATATCCGAGTAATTGATTGGAGTATAGAACGGGCTACCCAAACCAAGACCCGCTCCAAGCAGACCACCGGAACTTAATGCTACCAGGCCCAGAACGACCTGTTCAGCACCACCGGGTTGCTCATATAAGTATTCGTCATGTGGGGTCCATGTTAGCATATTGATGCCAACCGTCGCAAAACGCGCTTTCACATAACTGAACAGGCTGTAGCCAATGAAGCCCAACACAAGGAAGATCCCCAGGTTGACTAGCACATAGCTGATCTTACCATTAGCGAGATAGGTCATGCTCAAGAAGATGCCATAGATGAGCAATGCCAGACCCAACTCACGCACAACCAGGAAGATTAGCAGTGCTAAGAAAAGCATAAGGACTAATGGCCCTAGTTGTTTGAGTGGTGGAAGGCGTATCCCGCCCAGACGGAAATAGCCCTGTGCTAGTATATCTCGATTATCGTTCAGGTAGCCAGCGAAGAAAATCACGAGGCTGACCTTGAAGATTTCTGATGGCTGAAAGCTTAGTGATCCGACACCAAGCGTGTCACGGGTTGGAGCGTCAGTCGCAAGCGACTTTACTCCCTGAAACACACTAGGCGAAATCATTGCGATACTAACCAATGCCCAGATGTACTTATACCGCGATAATATGCTTGTTTTCCGTACGAGCGCTAGAACAACGAGCGAGAGTGCAATTGCCAGTATTGCCCAGAGCAATTGATGAGATCCGAGATTAGGAATAGGAATCGGCGATTGATCTGGCCCCAACCTTGTCATCATCAGTATACCGAGACCTGTCAACAGCCCTGTGATGGGTAGAAGAAACTGATCGGCTTTGCGGAAAAAGATGTTCATGATGATATGAACACCAAAGAGCACGCCGACAAAACCGAGAATTGGAGTGAGGCCATTACCAATAGACAGATTTTTGATGTTGACTGCCGCGCTCTGGCTGTTTGGTGTGCTATTGATAATGAGCAACTGCGCCATTTCTAGCAGCAGTATTGCGCTAGGAATAATGAGTAAAAAAAGCTCGGTCCAGCGATAGCGGCCTACTGTGCGAAAAAAGCCTGCTACCGGTGGACTACCGCCTTTCGTATTGGTTGGTTGATGTGCCATTTGTGCCATAGATTAGATTCCCTTCACATATCTAGAAAGATGTACCGAGAAACATCGATTATCAACGAAGAGAAGTGGCATCACGAGATGCACAAGGGTCAAACTGTGATAGCGATTGTTTTTGCGTTTTTTCGCATGGGACACAAAACAGGCTGAACTCAGCTTGGACTGAGTTCGGCCTGTTTTAAACTAGGCTCCTTCGCGTTCAATCGCAGTATTATACGAGATGCGCAAGAGCAAGCCGACATCGATAAAGTTACCGAGCAGAGCACTACCACCGTTACTGAGGAACGGGAGCGGGATACCGGTTAGTGGCATGAATTTCATATTACACATCGCCACGACAAAGGTCTGGATGGCGAAGATGCAGGTCAGACCAGCCGCCAGCAGTTTATCGAAGGGATCACTCGCTTCCGCCGCGATTTTGAAGCCGCGATAGACCAGGAGCAGGTAGAGGCCGATGATAGCGAACATGCCGATTAAGCCGAACTCTTCACCAAAGGAAGTGAAGACCATATCCGAGTAGCTTACAGGCGTATAAAACGGGCTACCCAGACCAAGACCAGCACCTATGAGTCCACCAGAACTCAAGGCGATCAGTCCCTGTACGATTTGTTCACCGCCGCTCTGGTATATAGTTTCGTCTTGCGTTGTCCATGCGGTTGTCATATTGATACCGACGGCTGTGAAACGCGCTTTCACATAGCTGAACAGGGTGTAACCAATGAAGCCCAGTACGAAGAAGAGTCCCAGGTTAACCAGCACATAGCTGATCTTGCCATTTGCCAGATAGGTCATGCTCAGGAAGATGCCATAGATGAGCAAGGCCAGACCCAGCTCACGCACAACCAGGAAGATCAGCAGTGCTAAGAAAAGCATAAGGATCAATGGCCCTAGTTGCCTGAGTGGTGGAAGGCGCAGTCCGCCCAGACGAAAATAGCCCTGTGCCAGCATATCGCGATTATCATTCAAGTACGCAGCGAAGAAAATCACCAGACTGATCTTGAAGAACTCAGAAGGCTGAAGGCTGAATCCTCCGACACCAAGTGTGTCGCGGGTCGGAGCGTCAGTCGCAAGCGATTGTACTCCCTGAAACACACTAGGCGAAATCATTGCGATACTGACTAATGCCCAGATGTATTTATACCGTGATAACATACTCGTTTTTCGTACGACTACGAGTACGATGATCGAGAGTGCAATTGCCAGTATCGCCCAGAGCAATTGGCGTGATCCCAGATTTGGGATATTGACGTAAGGGGCAGGCCCTAACCTTGTCATCATCAAAATACCCATGCCCGTCAATAGTCCTGTAATCGGGAGGAGGAACTGATCTGCTTTCCGGAAAAAGATGTTCATCACAAGATGAACTGCAAAGAGCACTCCGATGAAACCAAGGATTGGAGTGAGACCATCGCCAATTGGTAAATTTTGGATGGTTATTCCTTTTACTCCTGTTGTTTGATCTGTGCTATTGATAATGAGCAACTGCGCCATTTCTAGCAGCAGTATTGCGCTAGGAATAATGAGTAAAAAAAGCTCAGTCCAGCGATAGCGGCCTACTGTGCGAAAAAAGCCTGCTACTGGTGGACTTCCGCTTTTTGTATTGGTTGAGTGTGCCATTTGTGCCATGAATAGGAATCCTCGAATATCTAGAAAGATGCATGCACGAGCATCTCTGTTTTTGACTGAGAGACGTGCCATCAGAAGAGGCACAAAAGGCAACCAGATTGGTTGCCTTTGTTTATTGTGTTAGCTTGAATTGGATGTAGCCAACGCGAACTATCGCGCCAGGCGGAGCTGAGATGGGTTCAACAGCGGGTTGGCCATTGACAAATGTGCCGTTACGGCTACCTGCATCCTGAACATACCAGACGCCGTTACGATACCAGAGACGTGTATGCTCAGACGAGATAAAGTTATCGGTAATAGTAATTGTATTGGTTGGACCTCGTCCGATGCTTGTTTGTGGTTCAAGATTAAACCGTGTGCCTGGTTGGACCACGGTACTTGGACCACTATCAACAACCACAAGGTGCCCTAATGCATTGGCACCTTTCACTGCATTGTCACCGCTGTTCGCAGCCCTGCGCAGGTCACGCGTGATCGCGATGACCACCTGCATCAAGAACAGATAGATCAATACCACAAAAAGTATTCGTAATATGAATAGAAATTCTGGTAGTTGCATAAGGCGGCGGTCTCACCTTCTTTCAAAGTAGAAATCATAGCTGCCTATGGTGAAGCGATCACCATTGCGCAGAATATGGTGGCGCATATGCGGCGTATTATTAATAGTAATGCCATTGGTACTGCCAAGATCAAAAATGGCAAATTGTCCATCAGGTTGAAATTTGATTTGTGCGTGATAACGTGAAACACGCTTATCTTCAACAATAATATCATTACTGAGTTGACGACCAATATTGACAATAGGTTTTTCTATATTATAAGTTTGTTGTCCTGCCTGCGGTAAGCGAATGACGAGCCACGCTTGTGGCATCGGCGGTGTCGCCATCGGAGGCATCCCTGCTGCGCCATCAGGAGGGGCAAAATTGTTTGGATTGCTACCACCAGTATAAGCGGGATAATTTGGATTACTCTGCCCGCGTCGGGGAGCCGGTGGTGCTATGGGCTGGTTGGGCGATGAGTTCATCACGCCAGGCGCCGGTGATTGCTGCTGTGCCAGTTGATTGCGGATCTGTGCCAGTTGTTCCGCGCTCAGCGCTTGCGTTGCCATCAATCCCCCTTCGCCATTCTGATCCACCAGTTCTGTCTCGATGCGCACCATACCAGTGCGTAACGAGGTATCTGAATGCAAGCGAATAATCGGTACGGTTTTCAGGGTGTAGTGACGTTGGCGGGCAAATTCGATCAGACGATTCTGCCAATCTCGAATAAGAGATGTCTGGCCCGGTGACAATTCCTGGTGGTCTTTAATGCTCAGATAAATGTCATACACATTTGGGCCGATCCTGCGCCCTTCGCCTTGCAACAACGTGTTATCTTCCAGCGCATGCTCCAGTTTCCGGGCAATCTCAATCGGTTCCAGACGCGATGGAAAAAGCCATGCGAACGGATTTTCAACAATACGCTGTATAAATGCTTCTAATTTTGCTAATGGGTTCTGGCGAGCCTTCAATTGCTCACCCTCCTACTTGCTAAAATTTGCTGTACTGACTAATCAGGGACAGCAATCTAATTTCTCAAGGCCTCACGTCCGGGAAGTTGTATCGCCGTGTAAGTGATGCATGACCTTTCGATGATTACTACGTCACTTGGACCAGAACATCAAAATGATCGCTGACCTCTTACTCCTCGACCAGGCGTTCCTTTTCATTTTTATAAACGTAGGACGGATCCCAATAATTGCTACACCATTATATACGTGAGACATCCATTCAGGGTCACGTTAGTACCATTCTCTATACGTAACCAGAATTGTCTGCTCCAATTGTCCTAGCAATCAGTATAAGGCCGTTTAATATTTTGTTATTCTATGTGGACTCCCTCCGTGTTTTCGTCTGGAGGGGCTAAATTCCTGTTAATTCTTTGATTTATAGTACCACAGCAAGACTGTCCTAGCAACAAATGTAGTATCTGTTCTCCTATGGCTAAACAAGTACTTTCTTTGGTTGCCATTGTCGTTGCTGTCTATCCCAATGTGCAATCGCGAGAAATATGCCATCTGGTGTATAGACACGTGCTAACGCTTGATCAGAAGGTGGTGTTGCGATCTGATAGCTGAATGCATTCCCATGCATGACGCGTTCCGTTGTCTGCTCATCAAGATAGAGTGCCGGGTAGTTCTGCAGCGCGATATCGGCAGGAAACAGGAGGATTTCGACACTGTTTTCCTCTATGGCGCTGGCAAGCTGTTCGAGTGTGATGCTTTGCTCAAGGGTGAATGGGCCACTCCGCGTGCGCGTGAGTGCTGAGAGATGGGCACCCGTACCAAGTTTCTCGCCGAGATCATAGGCCAGTGAGCGAATATACGTGCCCTTGCTACAATCGACAGCCAGCGTGAGGCGTGGCGTGTTCCAGGCGACGATCTGTAATGTGTGCAGTGTGACGGTACGCGCTTCGAGTTCAACCTCTGTTCCTGCACGAGCCAGTTTGTAGGCCGGTTGCCCTTTGATTTTGATGGCGGAGTAACGTGGCGGCATTTGCTGCTGGATGCCCAGAAAGTCTGGTAGCGCTGCTTCGATCTTTTCGCGTGTGAGTGCAGAGGCATCGGCTGTGCGTAGGATCTGACCTTCCGCGTCATACGTATCAGTGACGATACCGAAGGTAATCTCCGCCTGATAGGCTTTGCCACTTTCGCTTAAATATTCTGCAACCCGTGTGGCCTGCCCCAGGCAGATCGGGAGTACACCATTGGCTGCGGGGTCCAGCGTGCCAGTATGACCAACGCGTTTCTGATGCAATAATTTCCGTATCCGAGCGACAACATCGTGAGAAGTCATGCCGGTCGCTTTATTGATGTTGAGAATGCCGTCCACTATCTTTTTTGTCCACTCCCTCTTTATAATAGTGCAGTATTGTTGTGAGAGGTTTGATCTTCTGCCTGCATCTCTTTTTGGATCTCGGCGATGACCAGCGCAATTGTTTCTTGCAAGGGTTTATGTATGGTTGCTCCAGCTGCTCGTGGATGACCACCGCCACCAAGACGCATACAGACCGCCGCGACATTATATGGTGTGTTGCTGCGTAGACTTACACGTGTGGTCTCTGGATTATCATAGCATTTAAAGAATGCTGATACCTGTACATTTTCGATGTCACGTAGGGTGCCGACGATGGCATCATCCATGTCTGCTGTGGCTCCTGTCGTTGTCAATGTCTCCCGGGTGGCATAGGTCCAGATGATCCGTCCATCGGATGATGTCTGTGCCTGTTGTACCGCGAGAGCGGTCAGACGAGCCTGTGCCAGTGGGCGTGTGCGAAAGATGGGTTTGACGATGGTTTCCGCATCCGCGCCTGCTGCGACCAGAATCGCTCCTGCTTCCATTGTGCGTGCTGTGGTGCTGGGATACTGGAATGAGCCGGTATCCGTAATCAAACCAGTCAGCAGACAGAGCGCGGCCTCTTTCCCCAGTGGTAGACCTGACTGTTGCTGAAACAGGACCAGTAACTCTGTGGTGGAAGCGGCCTCTGGTTCGATGATATTCACCTGTCCACAACCGGAACTACTGATATGATGGTCGATATTGACGATTGTGGCATGATCAAGGAACTCACGGTGCTGTTCGTAGAGTGCGCCATAACGGCTTAATTCACCAGCGTCCAGTGCGATCACCAGATCAAAGTTTTCATCGCCGAGTGTAGTCTGAAGTGTTTCTATTCCTGGTAGAAATGAGAATGCTCTGGGGGCGGGGTCAGCGCAGGCGGGGACACATATCTTACCAAGCTGACGTAGAATCTGCGCAAAACCAAGTGCGGAGCCAAGACAATCGCCATCAGGGTGTTCATGAGCCAGCAACGCAATTCGTTGTGCTGGCATAATGAGAGCCATTGCTTGTTCAATCTGGGTTGGATTAAGCAGTGGTGTGAGGAGTGATGGGCCGGAAGTGGCGGGTTGATTATTTGTCATAGTGTCAGCGCGAAGTACCTGTATGTAGTGGTTTGAAGATGGAGGTACATCAGCGCCTGTTCTCCTTTCGTGATGGTCGATTTTGTTGTATTATGGGCAACCCTGATGGAAAGCGAGGAGTTAAAAGGTGCGCATGAGTAAGAAATAGTGGCGTGGTGGGTGGCCCCACCACTTTTTCATGAGCATGGGTTTATTCATCACCGGTTTGAGCATTAGTAGCACCTGCTTCGACCGCTGCTTGAGCCTGTTGTTTCTGCTCCTCTTCCTCAACAGTACGAATCAGTTCCAGAATGCGTGCGCCCTCGGCGATAGATTTATCGAGTTTAAAGGTAAGTTCTGGCATATAGCGCAATGTCAGGCGACCAGCCAATTCATGGCGTAAGAAGCCACCGGCATTCCGCAAGCCATCCATTGTCGCGGTCTGTTCTTCGGCTGTTCCCATTACGCTGACAAACACTTTCGCATGGCGTAGATCACCACTGACCTCTACGCGGGTAATGCTGGCAAAACCAACGCGTGGATCTTTTAAGCGTGTTCGTAACAGGTCACTCAGTTCAGCCGTAATTAACTCACCCAGTTTTTCTTGTCTATGAAGATTTGGCATGCTCTAAACCTCCCCTCGACACAAAATAGGCAGTGGTGGACCATGCACTGAAGACTGGCCTCACCACTGCGCTGTTGTGCTTTTTATTATGCTCCAGGTACAACACGTTCCTGTGAGTAGGCCTCGATAACATCACCAACTTCAAATTCATTGAAGTCTTCTAACACAATACCACATTCATAGCCTGTGGCGACTTCACGCACGTCATCTTTACCGCGTCGGATTGAAGCGACTTTGCCATCAAAGGCCTTCTCACCTTTACGCAGTATACGTGCCTGCGAGTTTCTTGTGATTTTACCGTCCGAGATGCGACAACCGGCGATAACCAGATTACGCCCGGCTTTAAAGGTCTGGATAATCTCTGCGTGACCGTCGATAACTTCACGATAGGTTGGTTCAAGCAGACCGGTAAGTGCCGCCTGAATATCTTCGATCAGTTTGTAGATGACCTCGTAGTAACGAATATCTACGCCTTCACGCTGTGCTTCACGTTGTGCCGCACCATCAGTCTTAACATTAAAACCAATGATGATTGCGCCAGATGCGCTTGCCAGGTGAACGTCTGTCTCGCTGATGTTACCAATACCTTCGTGGATCAAACGGACCTTCAAGTTCTCTTCACTTAATTTGGAGAGCGATCCCTTGATGGCTTCCAGTGATCCCTGTACATCACTCTTCAGGACCAGATTCAGTTCTTTGACTGTTCCTTCCTGCATCTGCATGTACAGTGTATCCAGGCTGACCTGACCCAGTGTGCTGGCTTCGTCTCGACGCTTGTCGACCTCTTGTTGTGCCATTTGTTTAGCCGTACGCTCATCTGTCGTTACCTCCAGACGATCGCCAGCCTGTGGAACTTCAGCCAGACCAAGGATACTGACCGGCGTGCTTGGGCTTGCCTTCTGGATGCGTTTGCCACGATCGTTGAACATGGCACGCACTTTACCAGAGATGGTTCCAACTACAAAGTTGTCGCCCATCTTCAGTGTTCCTTGCTGAACAAGTACAGAGGCATTGACACCACTGTTTCGTTCAAGTTTGGCCTCGATAATGACACCAATGGCGGCACGATTCGGATTGGCACGGATGTCCTGTACTTCCGCGACGAGCAGAATATAGTCGAGCAGTTCATCGATACCCTGACCCATTTTTGCGGATACTGGTACCAGGACTGTTTCACCACCATACTCTTCAATTAGAACGCCAATCTCAGCCAGTTGTTGTTTAACACGGTCAGGATTCGCGTTCGGGCGATCAATTTTGTTTAGGGCAATAATGATCGGCACTTTCGCGGCCTTCGCATGGTCAATAGCTTCTTTGGTCTGTGGCATCACACCATCATCGGCAGCGACAACGATAATTGCGATATGAGTTACCTGCGCACCACGAGCACGCATAGCGGTGAACGCTTCGTGACCCGGAGTATCCAGGAAGGTAATCTTTTTATCGTTGACCTCTACCTGATAGGCACCAATGTGCTGTGTAATACCACCTGCTTCACCGTCAGCTACTTTGGTTTTACGGATGGTATCCAGTAACGAAGTTTTACCGTGGTCGACGTGACCCATAATGGTTACGACCGGCGGTATGATGATGCTACCATCGTTGTTACGGGAGGCGATCATCTCTTCGTTAGCTGAGAGTGCCTGTTTATTCTGTGCTGTCTCGCTTGCAGTACTGGGCGAAGGCTCAAAGCCATGATCTTTTGCGACCAATGCTGCTTTTTCGTAATCAATAACCTGATTGATACTCGCGAAGACAGAATGTTTGCTGATCAGATCACGAATAATCTCAATTGGTGAGATTTCCATCATATCCGCCAGATCTTTGACCTGAATCTGTGGCGGAATGGTAATTGGTCCCGTTAGTTTTTCTTTTACTACGGCAGTGCGCTTCTCCTGTGAGCGATTATTGTTTGTTCGGGCACCTGAGCGATTCCCGCCAGGACCGCCAGATGGGCGTCCAGATGGTCGATGTCCGGCTCCACCACCAGAGAAACGATCTCCTCGTTCTCTGTCTCCGTGACTACTACCCCTGTTCGATCCACCGCTGCCTCGTGATGGTCCACTGTGATTGCCACGTGTTCCTGCGCCTGGGCGAGAAGGAGCGTAACCTGGACCACCGCCGGGGCCGCCACTGGGGCGTGGCGCGTAACCTGGACCACCGCCGGGGCCACCACTGGGGCGTGGAGCGTAGCCACCACCAGGGCCGGAAGGACGGGAAGGACCATGACCATAGCCACCACCAGGGCCGGAAGGACGGGAAGGACCATAGCCACCACCACCAGGGCCAGTATTGGGGCGTGGCGCGTAGCCTGTCCCACCTGATCCGGTATTTGGCCCTCGATAGCCACCACCAGGACGTGGACTTGTATTATTCCGTGGTCCTGCCGGGCGGTCAGAGCGTTGGCCGGGGCCATTAAAGTTCTGCCGCTGAAAGCCACCGTGGTTTTGCTGGTTGGGCTGAGACGGATGCTGTTGCTGCGGTGGTGCTGAATGATGGCGAGGTGCCGGGGCCGATCCCTGTTCACCACCTGGATGACGGGGTGCCGGGGCCGATCCCTGCTCGCTACCTGAATGTCGATCATCTACCGAAGCATTATCTTGTGTTGGTGTACGACGCCGAGACGCGGGCTTTGTCTCCTGTTCCTGGCTGCCTGTATCTTGAGGCTCTGGTTTTGAGCGGGCGGTTGATCTATTCTTCTGAGGTGTTGCTTTGGCCTGCTCAGTACCACCTGGAAGTTCTGTTATATCTCTCATGAAGAAGACTCCCTTCTATCATTTGATTGCGCCAGATGTGGCGGCGGAATCTCTCTTCACAGCCATAAAAAAGGTCTGTCACCCTTTTTGTACGTTTTGTAGGGGACAGACCCTCGTTGGTGCAGTGCCAGGCGTGATGTAGTCTGCGCTCATAGGCGTGAGGCTATGGTTTATTTATTCATAGCTAATCGCTCCGCAAACATTCGCTTACGACTGCCCTGTATACGAGGGGCTGTGTCTCTGTTACGAGTAGAGAAAAAACGAAACATTGTTCAATCCTCATCTAACCCGGAGATCAGATGCCAGTATTGAAAGAAACTATCTAAGATAGGGACAATATACTACATACTGCTTAAGTATAGCTTACTCGATGAATCCTTGCAATAAAGACGCTCTTTTAGTCTTTTGGTAACGTTGCGAGGTACGTGTTCAGCTCCTGACGGTCTTCCGCAGGGATTTCCGTCTCAAACTCACGCTCAAGCCGTCGCTCGTTTAAAGCTTTTTGCCAGCAATCATATCGGGCACAGAGATACGCTCCCCGGCCTGACTTCTTCCCGGTCGCGTCAATGACCACGTGTCCATCTGGTGTATGTACAATACGTAACAACTCACGTTTGGTTTTCGTTTGACGGCAAGCGATACATGTGCGCAATGGCTGATGTTTTTGCCGTTTTGGTTGTTTGGTTGCTGATTTTGCCATAGATGCTCCCTGGATGCGCCCATAGCTGTACGCGAGTAGCAGAATAGAATAAATTGATTAGTACTGTTTTTTGCGTCTTGGATTGGATGAACGCCGTGAACCCGATGTTCCCGTGACTTCGGGATTATCGTCAAATGGCTCCTCGAATACGTCACCTTCAGCCGGGCGGGTGACGTCTACACGCCATCCGGTGAGTTTGGCGGCAAGACGTGCGTTTTGCCCATCTTTTCCAATGGCAAGAGACAATTGCTTCTCCGGGACTGTTACAATCGCTGTATGATCATCCTCACGCAGTTCTACTCTGAGTGGTTTTACCGGACTCAATGCGTTTGCGACAAAGGTGGCCTGGTCCGCGTTCCACTGAATGATGTCAATTTTTTCATCATGCAGTTCATTTACGATGTTATTGATACGTGTGCCGCGCACACCTACACAGGAACCAATTGGGTCCAGTCCGGTTTGTCTTGAGACAACGGCGACTTTGGAGCGGCTCCCTGGCTCTCGTGCGATGGTTTTTATCTCAACCGTTCCTTCATAAATTTCCGGAACTTCGGCTTCAAACAACCTTCGGACGAGATCGCGGTGTGTCCGTGATGCCAGAATTTGAATCATTCGCCCCTGGACACGGCGCACATCATAAACATAGACGCGCAGTCTGCTTCCTACACGATAATGTTCCGCAGAAACCTCTTCTCCAGGGGGGAGAATGCCCTCTACTTTATCTGTCTGTTCGAGTCGTTCGAACTTTAACAGCCAGCCGCGCACAGGATCTTTATGCGTCAAAACCACGTGACGCATTTCACCGACCCAGCCTTTTAACTGGTCATAGAGATGCTCGTGTTCTGCTTCTCTTATCCGTTGTAGGATGACCTGTTTTGCAGTTTGTGTTGGGATACGTGAGAAGATAAATGATGAGTCAACATCAACGAATTGCCCAAGGGCAGCCTTTGGATAAAGACGTTGTGCCTCTGCCAGAGAAATCTCTTCGTTGGGGTCATTGACCTGGGCTACCACTCGTTTCGAGGCCCATACATGGACTTCACCGTTTTTGTCTACCTCGATGCGTACATTTTCACCGCCACCAAAGCTCTTTCGGTAAGCCGCTAGTAGGGCCGTGGCTACAGTTTCCATTACCACATCGCGGGGTAGTCCCTTCTCGGCAATTAATTGTGCGATAGCCGCTTGAAATTCGCTCCTCATATGCCATGCTCCTCCCGCTGGCGCCCAGTAATTAACTACATTTTTCGAGTGCTTATGAAAATTCTCTCTGGCAAACAGAAAAGTGGGGGGTACCCACTTTTTCGCCAAAAGTTTCTTCAATTCTTTTGCTATTATAGCATGAAGATTGCCTTTTGGCTAGGGGGATTGGGGCTTTTTTTGCGCATAAATACCCTTCTTGGCAGAATGTCTCTTCTTTTTGTCTGAATTCTATTCTGCTGCGGCAGTCATGGCTTTTTGCACTGTCCAGGAGCTTATTCCTGAAAATACATTGTTGTGGTGAGAAGTCTATGTGTTCATGCCTTCTATTTTGCGCTTTCCCTGGTTATTTTTCAAGTCTTTTGTTGTTCAGTTTGAGCTTTGGCCCACATTTTTGTGATATTTTTGCTTGCTCTGCTGCTCTTTTTGTGTTCTAGCTATGGCTGTTTTGAGCTTTGCCTCTCCTGTTTGTGAATCAGTTTCTGCGTAAAGTCCATCAACAATAAATTCCAATATATTAAGGAATGCTTTTGTCTTTTGTTTTGTGATTGGTTCATAGTTGGTAGAGTGTCTCTTGTCCGCTCATCTATGCATTATGAGATAGCTCTACCAACAGACAGGGAGATGTTATTCCTGATTTTTCAGATTGGATGTGTTGTCTGGTTTACGTCGTATCAGCACTTTATCGATACGGCGACCATCCATATCGACTATTTCAAAGATGAAGTTCTGGATAGTGGTTGTGTCGCCTGTTTTGGGGATGCGACCAAGATGGGCGAGCAGCATGCCTGCCAGAGTATGATAATCACTATGTTCTTGCTCTTCCGATGTTTCCATGCCAATCTTTTCGCGTACCAGTGTATGATCTAGCATTGCGTCAACCAGCCAGCTTCCATCTTCGCGCTGGATGATCTTGTGATTATCTTCGGGTTGATCATACTCGTCCTGAATTTCACCGACCAGTTCCTCCAGTACATCTTCCAGGGTGACCAATCCTGTTACCTGACTGTATTCATCGATGACAATTGCCATATGAATGCCTTTGCGCCGGAAGGTAGTGAGGAGATCATCGACATGTTGATATTCTGAAATATAAAAAGGTGGACGTGCGATAGCTCGTAAGTCAATATTTTCATCTTTTGTGTTGCCCTGTCGGGAACGTAGCAGATCTTTCGCGTAAAGCACGCCGAGAACGTTATCTAATGAATCTTCATAAAGTGGGAGACGTGTATAACCAGAACTCATAAAGGTTTCGATCACCTGTGAAAGTGACGTTCCCAGCTCAACCGCTACAATTTCGGTACGAGGCATCATGACGCTACTTACGTCTTGATCAGTAAAGCGAAAGACGCGGTTAATAAACTCTTCTTCCTCTGTCTCCACGGTTCCGCTGACGGTTCCTTCTCGCGCCAGATAGACAATATCTTCCGCTGTGACAATGCCCTTGGTTTCTTTATATTGTCCAATAAGCCGTAAGATCAGGTTAGCTGATGTTGTGAGCAGCGCGACGATGGGCCGGGCGATAATGGAGAGTCGCGTCATCAGTGGGGCGACGCGTAATGCAATCCCTTCGGCTGATTGTAGCGCCAGCCGTTTCGGAGCCAGTTCTCCCAGGACCAGTGTAAAGTAGGTGATGATGAGGACAACAATGACCAGCGATAATGCGTTTGCGTATGGCTCCAGAACTGGAAAGGTCTGTAACCAGTTTGCTAGCAGCGCACTGATGCTGGCGCCACCAAATGCCGATGCGAGTGTACTGATCAGCGTGATTCCAATCTGTACAGTTGCCAGGAAACGATCTGGATTCTCTGAGAGTTCAAGTGCTCTCCGGGCCTGTTTGTGGCCTGCGTCAACTTCTTGTTGTAGCCGACTTCGCCGCGCTGAAACTATCGCAATCTCAGACGCGGCGAAAAAGCCGTTCGCCAGGATGAGAACGAAGATGATGATGACTTCTATGACTGGAAAATTCATGTATTTCTACCTTATTCGCTGATATATATGCGCCCTGATCAATTTTCTGTTGTGTCAGGGCTATTTATAATACGCATTATTTTAACACAGTGGGGACTGGCTAGCTGCTTGTAGTTGATGAGGCTTTTCGTTTATTTTCTATATGTAAAGTAGAAAAGAGGATAACACTAATTGATGCATTTGTGTTATCCTCTTTGTCCGTCTCGTTGCTACTCAAGAATCGATAGCACGAGCGAGAATTTCTGATATGTCTTCGACCTTCATTTTTTCTTCTGCTTCGACACCTTTGACGCCATCTTCAAACATGGTAATGCAGAATGGACAAGCGGCAGCGAGTACCTCCGCGTTTGTTTCCAATGCTTCATTGACGCGTGTTTGATTGATGCGTTTTCCTATTTTCTCTTCCATCCAGACGCGACCACCGCCACCGCCGCAACAGAAGCTTTTGTTCTGGTTGCGGCGCATCTCTGTGATGCCATTGCTGTTCAGGACATTGAGTACACGTCGTGGTTCTTCATACACATCGTTATACCGTCCAATGTAGCAGGGATCGTGATAGGTTAGCCTGCGCTGATCAAAGTCAGCAGGTATGATCAGTTTCTTTTCAGAGATCAAGTTGTTGATAAAAACAGTATGGTGGACGACCTCATAATTGCCCTGTAGTTGTGGGTATTCATTGGCAAGCGTATTAAAGCAGTGTGGACAGGCGGTAATGATCGTTCGTGGTTGTTCAATACTGTTTGTTGTTCCTTGCGTGGTTCCCTCTGGCGTCCTGGTATTGAAACCATAGCCATCGAGTGTCTCGATATTTTGCATAGCCTGCATTTGCCAGAGATACTCATTGCCAATGCGCCGGGCGGGATCGCCTGTACATGTCTCTTCTGGACCGAGTATTGCGAAGTTGACATGGGCTGCCTGCAATAATTTTGCAACTGATGTTGCTACTTGCTGATTGCGGCGATCAAACGAACCCATACAGCCAACCCAGTAGAGTACTTCCGCGTCTGGTTTCTCCGCCAGCAGTGGAATATGTAATGCTGCTGCCCATTCTGCACGCTTGTCGTTGCTGATCTCCCACGGATTGCCATTGCGTTCAATATTATTGAACAGGGAGGTCACTTCTGGTGGGAAGTCGCTCTCTTCCATGACCAGCGAACGACGCATATCGACAATCTTCGGTACGTGCTCGATCTCCACCGGACAGATTTCCATACAGGCCATACAGGTCGTACAGGACCAGAGCGCGTCTTTACTGATTGCGCCGCCAATCATTGGCACTGCATGTGCTTTCTCCTCGCTTGCAGTAGTAGCTGTGGGCAGGCTGGCGAAGCTAAGTTTATTATAGAGCGAGTCGGCTCCCAGAATTTCGCCAGCACGTACAAAGAGTGACTCTTTCACACCCAGGATAATCTCTTTAGGGAAGAGTGGTTTGCCCGTATTAGTAGCGGGACACACGGTATTACAGCGTCCGCATTCAGTACAGGCATAGCCATCCAGAAGCTGTTTCCATGTGAATTGTTCTGCTCTGGAAACGCCATAATCTTCGCGCTCTTCCAGATTTTCCAGTAGAGGCAGTGCACCTTTCGGTTTATAGTTACGGAAGAATACGTTAAATGGTGTTGCCATCAGATGGAGGTGCTTCGAGCGTGGCAGATAGACCAGAAAACTGAGGACGGTTAGAATATGGAGCCACCAGAAAACACGATAGGCTACCAGCGATGCTCCAGGGCTGATTTGACTGAATAGGGGAGAGATGGCTGCTCCGATCGGTGTCCAGGCTGCGCCACCACTGGCTGTATACTCAAAACCTTCAACCAGTGCCAGGGTGAGCAGTACAAGGAAGATAAGCCCAAGAATAACGAACCCATCCCAGGGGCCATGCAATGCGCTATTCAACTGTTTCGGGCGTACAAAGCCACGGCGAATCGCAAAGACAATTAATGCCAGGAGTACCAGGATGACAAAGGTATCAAGAAGAATCGCGAATGTTCGACTCTCTCCAATGAATGGCAATGAGCCATTAAAAGCACCGAGGATCAGATTAAGCAGACCGAACTGGATAATGATAAAGCCCCAGAAGGTGAAGAAGTGAGCGATACCTGGTACGGGATCGCGCAGAACTCCACTCTGTCCAAGTACGACCTTGAGAAATTCACCGATCCGGTTCTCCATATGATCGGTGCGCATTTCTGGTTGCGCTCTTCTCAGCAGCGCGACCAGTTGACCGGCACGCATACCGAATAATACGAAGGCTGCCAGGAACAGTACGACAAAAAGGAGTGTTCCGAGCCACCCCCCGGTTGGTGAGATTGCAGGGGAAGTCATATCAACCTCCGTTGGTGTGGGCGTCAACTATGTGCCCTTTGTGTGGATACTTCTCTCTGATGGGCAAGGATATAGAAACTGTTGTCCTTGATGGATTCATACATCCTTGCCCAACCAGTGTTATTTATGCCTTGCGGCGCTTTACTTCTGCGGTGAGTTGTGGCAGGATCTCTACGGCGTCTCCTACCACACCCAAATCAGCGACAGAGAAGATTGGCGCATGTTCATCTTTATTAATGGCGACGATGTATTTAGACCCCTTCATACCAGCCAGATGTTGAATAGCTCCGCTGATACCAGCCGCGATATAGAGCGTTGGTTTGACAGTTTTTCCTGTTTGCCCTACCTGATAGCTATATGGCAGCCAGCCAGCGTCGACAATAGCGCGGGTAGCTCCGGGTGCTCCATTCAGGGCTTCGGCCAGTTCTTCTACCAGATGATAATTATCAGCTTTCCCTAAGCCGCGTCCGCCACTGACAACGACGGTGGCATCTTCCAGGGCTGGCCCTTCGCTTTCAACTGCCACTGTTTCGATTACTTTGATGGTTTTTGTGTTGTCATTGAGGGGAGCTGTGAGTGTTTCAATCTCTGCGGTTCTTCCTTCAAACTGTTCAAGCGCAAAAGCTTTAGGGCGTGTAAGCACTATGCCTGCCTGCTGTGCTGTTAATGTCGCGGTGACCACTGTTTCGCCGCCCCAGGGAACTGTGACGTGAATGTCATTATCCGTAAAGGCGATATCCGTGGCATCGGTGATCAGGCCCATTTGATTGCGAATGCTGAGGCGTGCGGCGATGTCACGAAGATTATACGTTGTGGCTAGAAGGAGGAGTGAGGGGTGATGCTGTGTAATCAATGACGAGAGAGTTTCAACGGCTGGTAGCGTCAAAAATTGGTCATAGGTTGCGTCCGCGTGGGCATAGACTTTCTCTGCTCCGTAGATTCCCAGCGTTGGAGCAACCTTGGTTGCGCCTGCTCCCAGCACGATAGCTTCGGCTTGACCAAGTGTAGCCGCTTTACTCAATACTTCCAGTGAGGAGCGTACTGGCGTTCCATCCTCTAGTTCCACCAGTACCCAGATTGTATTTGCCATGCAAAACCTGCCTTTTCCCGTCTTCTTACATTCATTCAGATGTCTGATAGAGTGAAATCTTTTCTGGATGACTGTGAGGATTTTTAGAGTAACTGGTAACGTTGCAAAAATTCTGCGATATGTTGCGCGGCGTCGCCTTCGTTTTTGATAATCTGTCCGGCGGCTCTGGCTGGTGCCTGACCGATGGTTACAACCTGTTCTCTCGCTCCGGCGCTCCCAACTAGGGAGGCATCAACGCCTACTTCTGCCAGACTTTTTTGCGTGAATGGTTTTTTTCGTGCGCCCATGATGCCTTTCATGGTTGGATAAATGGCGTCAAATGATCCGCTGGCGATAGTAACTACTGCGGGTAATGTACACTCGACAGTTTGATATCCTTTGGGGATCACACGTTTGATGATAGCCTTTGTCCCTTCGACTTTTATTTCACGGGCAAAGGTCAATTGTGGTATACTCAGCAATTCGGCGATGCTGCCTGGAACCATGCCAGTATAGCCATCGGTGCTTTCGGTGGAACAAAAGATGATGTCGGCCCTCTCCTGCTGCAAGACCGCAGCCAGTACGCGTGCTGTACCTATCGCATCGGAGCCTGCGAGGGCTGGATCTGTCACCAGAATGGCGCGGTCTACACCCATTGCTAAGGCCCGGCGCATCGCTTCCTGCGCACTGCTTGGACCCATGCTCAGGGCCACCAGTTCACTGTTCCCAGTCGTATCACGAAATTTGATGGCGGCTGAAATTGTGCTCTCATCACCTGGATCAAGGACCAGCGAGACACCATTTCGTACCAGCCGTTTCGTGGTTGGATCAAGTTTGCTGATGGTAGTATTGGGATCGGGTACTTGCTTTATACAAACAAAGATCTTCATCGTTTCACGCCTCGTCTTCTGTTGTGTTGGACGTAGGAGATAAGAGAAACAACGTTGTTTCTCTGAGTTATTTTATTGTACCTGTCAAAAAAAGAGTGTGTCAACGCAACTGGCTAACAGACTCATAAATCATTATCGGGTTCAATTGCTTTGTGCAATATTCTCTTCACTATTTTTGCTGTTTGCCACGATTATGCGGTACCATGAAACCAAGCGGGAATGGTGTTATTCGTCAGACTACTTGTAGCGAAAGGGTGAGGTTGCATTGAGTTTGTTCCTGCGCATTGCAATTTTTCGCTGAAGGTAGTCAACAGCAAAAAAGGGAGCAGTAATGCAAACACGACGACTTGGTAATACTGATATGGATATTTCAACGGTAGGTTTTGGGACCTTCGCCCTTGGTGGTGAGGGTTGGCCTGCCGCCTGGGGTCCTCAGGATGATAGTGATTCAATCGCGACAATTCGCCGCGCTCTGGATCTGGGGATGAACTGGATTGATACAGCAGCGGTGTATGGCTTTGGTCATGCGGAAGAGGTTGTTGCTAGCGCCTTAAAAGGTGTGTCGCAGTGCCCCTTTATCTTTACGAAGTGTTCGCGGCGTCCTGCTGCTGATGGTAAAATTCAGGCTATTTTGAAGGCTGACTCGATCCGCGAAGAAGTTGAGGATAGCTTGCGCCGTTTACAGGTTGATGTGATCGATCTTTATCAGGTCCATTGGCCCAATCCAGAGGAAGATATTGAAGAGGGCTGGACGATGATGGCTGAGTTACAGCAACAGGGGAAAGTGCGTTATATTGGCGTTTCTAACTTTAATGTCGCACAGATGCGCCGTGCTCAGGCTATCGCACCGATCAGTTCATTGCAGCCACCATATTCGCTTTTGCGTCGTGAGATTGAAGCTGATGTGCTGGACTATTGTCTGGATAATAACATCGGTGTAATTGGTTATGGCACGATGGCCTCTGGCTTATTGACGGGTCGCTGGTCGGAAGAGCGGGTACAGGGCTTACCGGAGACAGATTGGCGGCGTAAAAGCCCTATCTTTCAGGAGCCTCAACTGTCGCGCAATCTGGCGCTGGCTGGTTTGTTACAGAAGATTGGTGAGCGTCATGGGCATTCCGCTGGTGAAACTGCGATAGCCTGGACATTACGCCATCCAGCGGTGACTGCTGCCATCGTGGGTGGACGTACACCTCGACAGGTGGAAGAGATTGTTGGTGCTGGTGATTTTCGCCTGAGCCAGCCCGAGATAGATGAGATTGAGGCATTTGTTCAGACGCATTAATCAGCTATGCAGAGAGGTCAAGTAGACCTCTCTTGCCTTACTGGGTGTTTTGTTGACGGCGGATGCGGATACTGGCTATGACCGCGATCAGTCCCGCAGCAAAGAGCGGCAGGCTGATTTGCAGGCTATGCATAGATGACCAGAGCAGAAATGCAATAACTTCAAAAATAATCCCTCCTAAAAAGAGCAGTAGTGCGGCCATCGGAGAGTAATCAAAGGAGCGCTGGATATCCTGGCGACCATAGATCGGACTGGCTTTTTCTGTTTTTGGTTGCTCCGTATCTATCTCTGATGGTGGCGTTGGAGTGGTTTCAGGAGCGGCGTCTCTACCAGTTACAAACTGTAGCATGGTGTATAAAGCATCAAGTTTCTGGCGCGGCGCACGGATGAAGACTTTTCTCTGGTCATTACTGATTTGCAATTCACGAAAAACCGGCTCATAGCTTTTCTGGCGGAAGGTGATAGCAGTAAGATCAGCGAGATTGAGTGTATCAATAAAAGTGAACGTTTTTGGAAAGCTGCGCATGAAATACGCGATGACGCGTTGGTTTGTTATAATAACATCACAGGCCGTACTGGTCTTTGATTGACCTCCATCCCAGATTGCTGGCACTGCTAGCAAGGGCTTTTCTTCCGGTTGTAGGTGTTCTCGCAATCCTTTCGTTGAGGCAAGGATTTTTTCTGCGGCACCTGATTTTTCTGGCATGTCGTTGTACGACCTTTCTTCTCTTGTCGATCTGCGAAAATTATAGCACATTGCGAAAAGGAACATAAGCCGCATGGTAAGCATTAGATCTGCACGTATTGCCGATGCCTATGGCATTGCTCAGGTTCAAGTAGATACATGGAGAACCACGTATAAAGGAATTGTATCAGATGCATATCTGGATCAGCTTTCATATCAACAGCGTGAGCAGATGTGGCAGGAAATTTTGCGTGGAATGACATCGGGGGTTTTCGTTGCGGAGGATGAGCAGGGGCATGTGATTGGCTTTAGTAGCGGTGGACTTGAACGTGAGAATAATCCTTTGTATCGTGGTGAACTGTATGCCATATATATTCAGCAATCTTTTCAGCGCTCTGGTCTGGGACGCAAATTAACCACTGCTGTTGTGCAGTATCTTCTGCATCAAGATGTGACTTCTATGCTGGTATGGGTTATCGAGAAAAATCCCGCCAGTCGCTTTTATCAAACACTGGGTGGTACTCCAATCAAGAAGCGTCAGGAGACAGATCGCGATGGGCGCGTGATTGATGAAGTGGCCTATGGTTGGCAGGATATTTACGGGTTATTGTAAAGTCACTTATCGCTACCAGTTTTCTTACCTGACAAAAAATCAGGGAGGCATGAGATAACACCCCACCCTGATTGTTTTTTGTGCCGATTGCATAGGGATTGATATCTATTTAAGGGATATGCCAGGCAGGTTCATAACTGTCGAAACCGCCCTAAGTATTTTTCCGTAGCTATTGCTGTGATTACGGTATATTTCAGTATATGTTCACCTTGTTCTGATGAAACCGACTCTATACAATGAGAGTGTATCATATAAGCATGTAGATAAATAAACCAGACATTGTGATAAATAGAGGAAATAGGTATGGAAGACTTACTTGCTGCACGTGCGCAGATGGGTACTTCACTTGCATTTCACATCATATTCTCTGCACTTGGGGTAGGCGTGCCATTGTTACTTTGTATTGCAGAAGGGTTGGCGCTCAAGACGAAGAACCCTGTCTGGATGATGTTAACAAGGCGTTGGGCGAGGGCAACAGCGATTCTGTTCGCGATTGGGGCAGTCTCTGGTACCATCCTTTCATTTGAATTGGGATTACTCTGGCCTACCTATATCAAGTTTGCTGGTGCGGTTGTTGGTTTGCCATTTATGCTGGAAGGTTTTGCTTTTTTTCTGGAAGCGATTTTTCTGGGTTTGTATCTGTATGGTTGGGATCGGCTCTCATCACGTGCTCACTGGCTCTGTTCATTTCCAATCTGGATTAGTGGTTTAGCCTCGTCGTGGTTCATTGTGAGTGTTAATTCATGGATGAACACTCCAGCAGGTTTTCAGGTCAGGCATGGGCAGATCGTTGGCATTAATCCCTGGCAGGCGATTTTTAATCCAAGTACACCATATGAAACGGTACATATGGCATTGGCCTGTTACGTTGTCTCTGGCTTTGCTGTTGCCGCTGTGTATGCCTTTGGGATGTTGTTCCGTGGTCGGCGCGCCGAGTATTATCGCAAGGGCCTGTTGCTTGGTATGTTGATGGCGTTGATTGCGATACCATTACAGATTGTGAGTGGTGATTTCAATGCTCGCTTTCTGGCGAATTATCAACCAGCCAAGTTTGCGGCGATGGAAGTGGTCTATCATACACAGAGCGGTGCTCCAATTCTGGTTGGTGGTCTGGTCGATACAAAGACAGATACCATACGGTATGCGATTGAGATTCCAAAGGGGTTGAGTCTGCTGGCTTACTGGAATCCTGATGCTACGGTGAAGGGACTTGATCAGATTCCGCGTGTCAACTGGCCTGATCCCGCGTTGGTCCATCCATCATTTGATGGCATGGTCAGCATTGGTTTCTTCTGTCTCTTTATTGCGGTTATCTTCTGGGGGCTGTACCTGTTGCGCAAACGGCAGTTGCCTATGCAGCGTTTGATGTTGCTTGGTGTGTTCGTTGCGGGTCCACTCTCCTTTATTGCGATGGAACTTGGTTGGATGGTGACTGAATTTGGTCGTCAGCCGTGGGTCATTTATAACTATCTGCGTACCGCAGATGCTGTGACGACTGCCCCATTTCTCAACATCAGCTTTTTTGTGTTCTCGCTCATTTATGTATTGCTGGCTGTGGCGCTGGTCTGGTTATTGCAAAAGGTGGTACATCGTCCATTGCCACAGGTAACGCTATCTGAAGATGGTTATGAGGTGCAAGAACCTGTAATAGAAAAGGTTGGTGCGTAAGATGAGCATTGCGTTTGTAGCTTTGATCATCCTCTGGTGGGCATTGATGGTCTATGCTGTGCTTGGTGGTGCCGACTTTGGCGCGGGTGTGTGGGATCTCTTCGCGCTTGGTCGCAATGCTGAGAAGCAGCATGACTTGATCAACCATGCGTTAGGTCCGGTATGGGAAGCTAATCATGTCTGGTTAATCTTTCTGATTGTGGGGTTATTCAGCGTGTTTCCGACCGCGTTTTCGGTGCTGTCGATTGCGCTCTTTCTGCCATTTAGCATTGTGCTGATTGGCGTTGTCTTGCGTGGAGCCGCTTTTGTCTTCCGTTACTACGCGGTTGATACGGAGGGCTTTTTCGCGCATTCATGGAGCCGGGTTTTCAGTGCTACCAGCCTGATTACGCCATTCTTCCTGGGAATTTCGGCGGCAGCGGTTGCCAGTGGACAATTGATTAACTCCAGTGGTATTCCCGATGCGACGGATGTGAGCAGTATGACAACACCATTTGCGCTGGTCATTGGGCTGATGTCTATCGTGTTATGCGCGACTATTGCGGCCATTTATCTTGTTGTAGAGGCACACGATACAGAAAAAGATGAACACCTGACAGCATCATATCGCTTGAGGGCTATTATCGCCGGGGCGGTCACGGCAGTATTAGGTGCCCTTGGGTTGGCCTTATCCATTTCGGAGGCTCCAATGCTCTGGCAAGGCATGGTTGCACGAGCGATTCCTTTGATTGTTGTCACGATGGTGTTGGGATTGGCAACCGCTGTGAGTCTGTTTTTTAACCATTATCGTCTTGCTCGCATCCTGATTATCTTAGAAACGGTCTTTATGCTAGCTACCTGGGGGCTATCACAATATCCATATATTGTACCGCCACGTTTCACGATTGCGAATTCGGCGAATGAGTCGTCGGTGATTCAAGCGCTGGTCATTGGTATTATCGTGGGATTGGTGTTTTTGCTCCCTTCATTGTACTATCTCTTTTCCGTTTTCAAATTGCCTTATCCTGTACCTGGCTTAAAACGACGAGAGGTGGAGAAGCAACAACAACGGCGACCAGGGCAGAAACAAGAATCCGCCCTATCTTAGTGGTGATTACAGTTCTAACTTATGTATGTAATTTCATGGAAAAGGCGCAGGGGAATAATTAATCTTTTTCCCTGCGCCTTTTCTCGTGGTGATGTTTTTATTCGTGATGAATAAGCTTATGGAACATGCCAAAGAGCAGGAACGTTGGAGGCCATTGACCAACAAAAATGCTCCAATCTCGCTTATTTGCTACGAACAGGAGTGCTGACGCAATGATGGAGCCTAATGCGGCCCAATACCAGATTTCTCCTGGTACATCGTCCGTAGCATGGAAGTAGCGTTCCTGAATATCTTTTGTGCTACCTGCGATATCCTCAGTTCTTGCCATAATTTCCAATCCTTTCGTTTGTCGATTCACATCTGTCAATATAATCGGTCAATATAAGGATTTCTGTATCTACGATAGAATAGACAGAACGGTCTGTCTGGCGAATATCTGAGATGGGAATATTTGTTTGTACAGACACACAGTAAGAACGTCACATCTGCTATCGTGGTTCCAATAGTTCGTCTCCTGATGAAAATTCATATATGGATTGGGTACCTTCCCTGTCGCAGTTTTCTGTTCGGAACATTTTAAGGATTGTAAATAGCATATATGGGGATAAAATAGGATGGACAATTGTTCCGTTTTTTTATCCTGACGAGAACTATTTATAGTTATCTGTATCTATTTATAAGATCTAAAGTAGCGATAGAGTCTATATTTTTCGGTAATTCAAGGAAGAGACATGTTGTACAATGGGGGGGATAGAAATTACTGTATGTAATTGCAGGAAATTATCTATCGATAAAATACTATCGTAAGAAATTTGAACTGCTTAAGGATGATAATGGTGAGTACAGAGTTATTACCGCACTACATCGCTGGTGAGTGGGTGCATTCCCAAGAAGATCATTGGAGTGATGATCTCAATCCATCTGATACAACGCAGATCCTGGCCCGTGTACCTCATGGAAATCTCCAGATCGTAGATCGCGCGGTAGATGCTGCTCAGGCTGCATTTCGTGCCTGGAAGGCCAAAGCTGGCCCGGATCGTGCGGCAATCCTCTACAAAGCTGCAAATATACTTGCGGAGCGCCGTGAGGAGATTGGTAGGATCGTCGCGCAGGAAGTTGGTAAGCCAATTGGTGAGGCTGTTCCTGAAGTGGATCGTGGTGTCGCGATTTTGCGCTATTTTGCTTCTGAGACAGTTCATCCACAGGGGCTGGTGATTCCGGCACAACAGTCGGGTAGCCTGCAATTTACTGTTCGTCAGCCACTTGGTCCTGTCGCTGTCATTTCGCCCTGGAATTTCCCGGTCGCTATTCCTCTGTGGAAGATGGCTCCGGCTCTGGCTTATGGTAATACAATTGTCTGGAAACCAGCCGAGGTAGCATCGCTGACCGCAGCGAAATTGGCGGAAGTTTTTGATAGCGCGGGTCTACCCGCAGGCGTTTTGAATCTGATATATGGCAAAGGTTCAGTAATCGGCAAAGAGTTACCTGCACACAGCGGTATTCATGCGATTACGTTTACTGGTTCAAACGCTGTTGGTATGCAGATCGCGCAGGTCGCGGCTGAACGCAACATCAAATTTCAGTTAGAGATGGGTGGTAAGAACGCTGCTCTGGTGCTTGACGATGCTCATCTGGTTCAGGCCGCGAAACTGGTCGCTGCTGGTGCTATGCGTTTTGCCGGACAGAAGTGTACCGCGACCAGTCGTGTCATTGTGACTGAAGGAATTATTGATCGCTTTACCGAGCAATTGAAGAAAGAGATCCAGGCCCTGCCTGTGGCTGCGGCAATCGAGACGCAGAGCGCGGTTGGCCCTGTGATTAACCAGGACTCGTTAGAGACAGTCACCTCGTATGCGGAATTGGGAACGAAATCTGGTCAGGTGATCATGGGTGGACACCTTGCGAACACGGGCGCGTTAAAGAACGGCTACTTCTTCGAGCCGACATTGATTACCGATGTTTCACCAGAAGCTCGGATCGCGAAGGAAGAGATCTTCGGACCTGTGCTTGTGATGGAGCGTGCGCGTGATGTCAGTGACGCGATCCGTATCGCCAATATGTCCGATTTCGGCTTGAGCGTTTCGCTCTTCACGCAGAATATCAACTCTGCTCTGGAATACATCCATGAGATCGAGTGTGGTATGGTGCGCGTGAATGGCGATACAACGGGTGTTGATCCGCATGCACCTTTCGGTGGCATGCATGGCTCAAGCTCTCACTCACGTGAGCAGGGACCAGTCGCGATTGAATTCTTCACTGAGTTGAAGACGGTTCAGATCAATGCTGCTGGTTAATATACTGTAGCACTTGTATAAATGCTGTATGCATGAGTCTTCTTGTACTCGTTACGCATACAGAGATAACAAAAATGCATGTTCATATACGAAAGTATTGCTGAATAGAGATTTCAGCAATACTTTCGTATTTTTGTAGAAAAGGCATCATGCTCAGGGTAACATGTTGGGTTTTTGTACTGAGTCGTACATGGTTTGCCAGCGGGCCTCGCTACGAGCTAGCAGGCTCAGGAATGCCGAGACGAGCAGGAATATGAGCATCAGGCTTCCGACCAGATACCACCATTGTGTATTGGGTATGAGGGACGTCCAGGAAAAGAAGAGTGTATCGACGATCGTTAACAGACAACTGATCAGCCCGATGTAGACCGTGATCCATAATAATGGTATTGGCAGAATACGCCGTTGACGCAATCGTTCTGGATGGCGCAGACAACAGCCAAGCAAGCAAATGAAGAGGAACGCAGTTGAGATAGTCCAGATTAACGCTGCAGCCGCCTGACTGATGTTATAGACTTGATTGGCGAAATTGTTTGAGGTATTGTTCTGTACAATCATTGGAGCAATGATAAAGGTAAAGACCGTGAAGGCAATGGCAAGGCTTGTTTGAAAAAGGATAGCGCGGGCTGGTACGAGTTGCTTGTTAAGCCGTCCCATTTTTTTCGGTAGCCGATTATCAAGTGCCGCAACGAAGATCAGGCGTGCGTAAAGATAATTATAGACGAGTACAGTCGCGAAGAATGATCCCATCAGGCAGACCGCTGTGATATAGCCTGCAGTTGTGCCAAGCACCTTATTGACAACTGTGACCATGGCGAATGGATTGAACGCGGCCTTTGGACCGATGACAAGGAGTACTGCCAGCGTATTGGTCAGATAAAGTAGACAGATAATCAGCCCACCCCAGAATAGATGTTTTTTGATGACATGCTGTTCGGTGATCTCACCTGCCATGTTCAAAGGACCATCCGTGCCAATGTATGCAAACGTCAGTAGTCCAAACATCACATAATTATCTGGTTTGATATTCCATGATCCCCAGTTGCTCAGATTTGTCGATGATGGATGTCCTTGCAGGAGCCAGATAGCACCGGATAACCCGATCAGAACGGCGGCAACCAGTATGCAACCAACCAGTACATTGATAATGTTTTGCACGATGCGAAAACGCAGTATTGATACCAATCCACCAATCAATAATACAACAGAGA
Source organism: Dictyobacter sp. (assembly GCA_035493535.1). Lineage (GTDB taxonomy): Bacteria > Chloroflexota > Ktedonobacteria > Ktedonobacterales > Ktedonobacteraceae > Dictyobacter. The sequence continues at coordinate 277,485 of DATJIE010000005.1, read as the reverse complement.
TCGCGACTCCCTGTTCCCATGAGGAAGAGAGCGCGGGTAAGTTCAGACTATGAGCGTAAGTGATCAGTAAATTAGCCAGGCTGCTTGAAATAAGGACGCCGGGGAACCATGAACTGAAGCCTGCGAAAAAGCTCCAATAGCCGCCAATCGCTTTATGTGCCCAGTTATAGAGCGCACCCTCGTAAGGGAAAAGTTTGCCTAATTGGGCGGTGGCAATCAGACATGGTAGAAAAAACGTCAGTCCAACCAGTAGCATATAGCTGATTGCGGCTGGTCCTGCAGCTACTGCTGTTGTCGCATATGATGCAAAATAAATAGAAACAACAAAGGTGGCCGTCATATCCCTGCTATTCAGGATTTGCGGCAGGATGCGAGGAGCCATATGCTCGGAAGGCAAATTCATCGTAGTAGCATTGGGTGTGAACGGCACAACTGCTTCTACGTTATTCATGTGTCTCTCTTGAGGTAGCATTTCATCCCCTCCCTGACTACATATCATCAGCAAAAAATGCTCAATCGATAGTACTGTTATATCTGCTCTATTCGCAGATTTTTATAACAGTACAGAAAGTTAAAACTTTCGTATATATGAAAGGTAGCATAAGTGTCAATAGCACTTTTGCTTATAGATTTGCATCTACATCATTGAGGGTGAAAGCAGGATGTAGGGTCGGTAACCCCTGACGGAGGGCGAGATGACCTCACAATTTCCCTCTTCCACTACCCGGAAAGATAGAGCGCCGGGGATTTTATGTCTGGTACTTTTTTACTGTATAGTTTAGTTAAAATAGATAAATGTCGATATTGATGTGTGTTTTGTGTTTTATATTGACGTTTATGGAGTTTTACTTTACAATCTGTTGAGGGGCTGTGAGTATCATATCCATATATGAGTTTGCTGCTCGTGTCTATCGTAATAAAATAATATAAGCAAAAAATATACAATTAAGTAAAAAGCTAAAAGTGTTGTAATGAGCTGATGATACAATTTGAAATGAGATAAGATAATACAGTAGGATAGAGCATGTGGTTTTGTTGGTGGTTAGAGGAGGTAAGGCATGCATATGTTTTTTGAGCAGGCACAGGCACAGGCTGGTGATATGGATGAGGAGACGCTACGACGCTACGGACATTCTCTGGTTGATTGGATTATGGATTATCTGTTCCATATACAGCCATATTCAATACTTTCACAGGTTCATCCTGGTGACATTCAACGCCAATTCTCTCCTGAAGTTCCTCTTCATCCTGAGTCGATGGAACAGATTTTGCAAGATGTGCAGAATATCATTCTCCCGGGTATTACACACTGGAACTCGGGTCGTTTTATGGGCTATTTTGGTCTGGGTAGTTCTGGCCCCAGTATTCTGGCGGATATGCTGGATGCAACGTTGAATGTGACCCGTATGCTCTGGCGTACATCGCCTGCTGCGACCGAGTTAGAGCAGGTTACCATGAATTGGTTACGGCAAATGCTTGGCCTGCCCGATACCTTTTTCGGCTTACTCTATCATAATTCGGCTGTGTTGCATGCCTTGATTTCGGCACGAGAAGCGTTGCAATTGGACAAGCGAATGGTTCATGATTCAGGCCGTTTGCGCCTCTATGTCTCTCAGGAGGCACATGCATCTATTGATAAAGCTGCTATTGTTATGGGTCTGGGTCGGAATGGTGTGCGGAAGATTGCCACCGATCATATGTATCGTATGAATGTGTCTGAGCTGGTTCGTGCTATCAGACAAGATCAGCAGAATGGTTTGATTCCTTTCGCTGTGGTGGCGACGGTTGGCACGACTTCAACGACAAGTATTGATCCAGTACCCCATATCTTTGAGGTGTGTCAGCATTTTCGTTTATGGCTGCACGTTGATGCTGCCTATGCCGGTGCGGCGGCGATTGTGCCGGGTAAACGTTGGGTGTTGGCCGGTTGTGATCGGGCGGATTCCATTTCAATTAATCCACATAAATGGCTTTTTACATCGTTTGGTTGTAGTGCTTTTTATACACGACGACCAGAGTTGCTGAAGGCCGCTTTGAGCCTGACACCTGATTATCTGGATAATCCAGAGCGTTCTTCTGCGGTTGTACCCAATCTGATGGATTATGATTTTTCTTTGCCTCATCGTTTCCCGGCTCTCAAACTCTGGATGGTATTACGTTATTTTGGACGTGAGGGTTTGATTGCTCGTATTTCTGAGCATTGCCGCTTAGCACGTCTCTTTGTTGATTGGATTGATGCGGCTCCGGATTTTGAGCGTCTGGCTCCGGTTCCGCTTAGCGTAATCTGTTTTCGCGCTCATCCTATTGGAATGGAGAATGAACGTGTTCTTAATGATCTGAATGAGCGTATTGTGAATCGCATTAATGGGGATGGTCGGTTTTTTCTCTCTCATACATATCTGCGTGGTAAATTTACGTTACGGCTCTCAATCAGTAATATTCGTACTACCGAGAGCCTTATCTATAGTGTGTGGGATGAATTAAAGGCCACGCTTCAGTATGAAAGATCGGGCGTATTTCAGCAGCCGTTCAATTATAAATCGCGAGGCCCTCAACTCTTGATGCTTCCAGATCATAGTTCGCGTAAAAGCAAGCTTATCTGAATATCATTCGTATAGCCAAAAAAAAGTGTGCAACGAGAGTTTTCTGCTGCTATTGTTAGGGATGGGGCGCATGAAGAAGAGAGCGGGGCGGTAGTACTGTTACAGTACTGGTTGCTTGTTCCTCATCTCTTGTGCTATATGTGGAAACAATATTTTTACGAAGTGGAGAAAAGGCGATCTATGTTGAAAGCGATAAGGATTACCGAGCCAGGGATGGCTGAGGTCGTGGAGATTGATATGCCTGTGTTGCGGGCTGATGAGGTGCTTGTGCGTTCTCGTGCGGTGGGATTGAATGAAAGTGATGTGGAGTTGTATCAGGGAAGACGCCAAGAGGGGATGGCTCTGTATCCTGTTATTCCTGGTCATGAGTGGGCTGGTGAGGTGATTGCGATCGGTGATGTTGTACAGGATATTCAGCCCGGAGCGCGGGTGGTTATTGAGAGCATTCTTTCCTGTGGGGTCTGTGCTCGTTGTCGTCAGGGGCAGACCAATTTGTGTCAGCGTGGTTATCAGGAACTGGGTTTCACTCGGACTGGTGGATTAGCTGAGTATGTCGCGGTTCCCGCACGACTGATCCATGTATTATCGGATACTGTGCCCTATGATGAAATGACTTTGCTGGCTCCAGCGGCAATTGTAGCTCACGCTTTCTTACGAGCACAACCACGTCCAGATGACGTTATTGTTGTGGTTGGTGATGGCATTGAAAGTTTGCTAGCAGTCCAGTTTGCGCGTTTGTTTCAACCACATGCGTTGATTCTGTTGGGTTTTCGTGAGGATAGGCTGGCTCTGGCTCGTGGTCTGGGGGCAACTCATACCGTGAATATGAGTCGTGAAGAGCCACAGGAAGTATTTGCACGACTCTCTGCTGGACGTGGGGCCAATATGGTCTTTGAAGGAACCGGACATGCTCAGGCGATGGAAGAAGCCTGTCATCTGGCCTGTCCCGGTGGCAGTGTCCTTTTTGCGGGCATGTTGACGACCCATACACCTATGAGCTTTGATAGCAACATCATTGTGAATAGGCAGCTTTCGATTTATGGTGTGTTTGGCGCGAATAGTGCTGCCTGGGATTATGCGATCAGGCTCTTTCAGCATGGAACATTGCAACTGGCTCCGCTTATTTCCCATCGTTTTACCCTGGATGAGTATCAGGATGCGTTTGATGCTTTGATCTTACGGCAGGCTCAGACACTCAAAGCAGTCATTACTTTCCCCACATCTGATTAATTTGCAGGGTTTATCACGGATGTACGATGAGTAGCCCGGCCTGTTGATCTTGCCATGCATTTTGAATTTTCAGGATCAGTTGTTGCTCATCCGGCGTACAGCCGAGCAGGATCTTAATTTCACTATCGCGTTTGGTAAGATCAACAGAGACAATAATTGCTGTAATTTGCTGATCTGGCAGTTTACCGACCCAGACATCGATACCAGCGCCGTCACCTCCGTGTGTTCCTTGCAGATAGCCATAATCAAGTGGATAGATCATCTCCGGATAGTGTGGATGGGCACTGCCACGTGGTCGATCAATCACAATCGTACTGGTTTGGACCAGTGTATCAAGTACATGCCAGAAAGCCTCATTCGGTATAAGCACTCTGTTTTACTCCAATTATTGATAGCTAAAGTATATGGTGCAATTGCCAGATGAGCAAGATGCCGTTGAGCGGTTATAGCTTTTAGCGATTGTTCACTTTATCCATATTCTGAGTGCTAACTCGTCTATTGACAAACAGACATCCTGAATTTACAATTCCCGTGTTGTGTCCATTGATGCATGCGAAGTTGTGTTTGTTCAACTGCGAGAGGGAAATGTTCTCTCATAACTATAGCTGTTGTATCTGGTTACAACGTCATTGCTGCTTATTTAAAGAAGATGAAGAGGGTCCAGATGTCTGCTATTTTACGTGGAATTCCAGCAACTCGTGGAGTCGTGGTGGGAACTGGTCTGGTCTATGACCTGACGCCCCCCTTCTTTGAAAAGGAACATATTTCCCCTGACCGTGTAGAGTACGAGTGGGATCGATTGCAAAAGGCTCTGCAAGAAGCGATTGGTGAGGTCACCCAATTGCGTGATCAGGTAGAGCAGAAACTTGGCAAGGAACAGGCCGCTATTTTTGATGCTCATCTGCTTATTCTTGATGATGAAGCATTACTGGACCTTTCTCGTCAACACATTGAGCAAGACCTGATGGGGGCCGAGTGGGCTTTATGGGAGTCTACAGAAGAGTTTGTTCAGATTCTGGCTGATCTGGAAAACGAGTATTTTCAGGCCCGCGCAACCGATATTCATGATATTCGCACACGGGTTCTGTATCATTTGCAGGGACGGCAGACACCACAATTGCGCTATTTGTCGGAACCTGTGATTGTGATTGCGCGTGATCTATTGCCATCTGATACTGCTGGTCTGGATGCGGCGGTTGTGCTGGGCATCGTGACGGAAGAGGGCGGTCCTACTTCGCATACCGCGATCCTTGCTCGACAGATGGGCATTCCCGCTGTGGTAGGCGTGAAAGGCTTATTGGAGCAGGTGCGTGCTGATGAGTCAGCTGCTCTGATGATTGCTCTGGATGCTCGGAGTGGCGAAATCGTGCTCAATCCAGAGCCAGAGATTGTGCAGCGATATACTGCGGCAGCCAGTGTATACAAAGATCAACAACAACAATTAGAAGCTCTGCGCACAGTGCCAGCGATTACACCTGATGGGGTTAGTCTTGAACTGGCGGCCAACATTGGTCGTCCACGGGATGCTATGCCTGCTGTCGAGGCGGGAGCCAGTGGTGTTGGGCTGTTCCGTACTGAATTTTTATTTCTTGATCGTGATGCGGTGCCATCTGAAGCCGAGCAATTGCAGGCGTACAGCGATGTCTTACGCGCTTTTGCTGATAAGCCAGTGATCGTTCGTACATTGGATATCGGTGGTGATAAACATATTTCCTATCTTTCACTGCCAGAGGAGAATAACCCTTTCCTTGGTTTGCGTGGGATACGGCTCTGTCTGGACTCTGAATATCAGCCACTTTTCCGCACACAGTTGCGGGCACTGTTACAGGCCGCGCAACAGACCGCCGGGAACCTCTGGATTATGTTCCCGATGATCTGTGATCTGCGCGAATTGCGGCAGGCCAAAGCTTTTCTTGTTGAAGTAGAGCAGGAGTTATTGCAGGAAGGGAAACTGACACAGGCAGTATCACCAGCAATCAAACAGGGAATTATGCTGGAGACGCCTGCCGCTGTCTGGTTGATTGATCAACTGGCAAAAGAGGCTGATTTTTTCAGTATCGGGACAAATGATCTGGCTCAGTATACGCTGGCAAGTGATCGTATGAATGCTCGCCTGGGAGAACTCCATCGTCCCTTTCATCCCGCTGTGATGCGTGCGATTGCCCACGCGGTTCGCTCTGCAAACGAGCATCAGCGTTGGATTGGTATGTGTGGTGAACTGGCTGGTGATCCCAGAGTAAGTGCCTTCTTGCTTGGTCTGGGTATTCAGGAGTTGAGCATGGAGCCTAAATCGTTGAATGCTGTCAAACAGGTTATTCGGCAGACATCATCGCAGCAGGCACGTGAACTGGTAGAGCAAGTGTTGAACGCGGAAAATTCTGCGGAGATTGAACAACTTCTGCGTTAAGCGGCTGGTTTTGTAAAATAGTTATGCGTCGATGCAGGATAGCTTGTGTTGCATTGTATCCTGCATCACCTGATGCCCCCTTCTTGCAGTGGTCGGGTTGATGTTATTCTGAGAAATTCTTCTGGATCAGGGTGGTTAATGCCTGAACTGCCTGTTCCTCATCTTCTCCCTCGGCTGAGATAGCCAGTTCTGATCCTTTTTCAGCACCAAGACTGAGCAGCAGGACAAGGCTTTTGGCGCTTACCGTTTTACCATTGCACGCCACAGTAATGTTACTTTTATGCTGTTTGGCGAGTTTGACGAATTGTGCCGCTGGACGAGCATGGAGTCCAACTTCATTTTCAATGCGCACGGTTGTCTGTTGCATAGTATTCAGTATCCTTTTCTATGAATGTTTCGATGCATTGGCCGGTTTTATTATAAGCAGTCAGAGGTCTACGTTGTCTGTTCTATGAGTGCATGCATGCGCTTCTGGCGCGAACTCTGTTTCCAATGTATCTACCATTGCCATTATCATAGATTGTAGCATTAATGCTTGATTGTAGGGTACATGACGTATGGCAGTTTTGTCTATAGTTTTTCGTAAAAAAGTATTGTTATCATGCAATTGCGCTTTTCTCTACTTTTTGTTTTGTTCACGTTTGCGCTTTTCCTCTACAAGACGTGCTATTATTGATGCGGTTGTTTCCTCCGTTGGTTGTGGTGTTGATTGGCGTGGTGCATCTTTGACTGGCGTAGATGGTTCAGTATGTGTAACACTCTTTCTGTCTGGTGCGGGTCGTACTGGTGGGTGCGGTGATGGGCGCAATCTGTTGCGCCTCGCTCGTATTTCGCTGAGTGGTGTGGCACGCTCCGGTTTTTCCGTATTCGCAACTGTTGCAGCTGGTTCATTGTGACCGGGCAACATATGTTTGTGTAGCCATTGATAGCCCTCAGCAAGGAAATCCAGGCTGGAGAGACGGCGTGTGGCGATATCGAACGGTAAGAGTAGCGCGGCGAGCATCAAGAGCCAGAAGGTGATTGGTATCGATGTTGTTGCTGGTGTAAGAGCTTCGTTATAGATCGTCTCTGCTGTGGTTTTAGGATCAAGTACGTTTCCTCCTCCGGCATGGGCCAGTAAGTTGATGAAACGCATATCGGTTCCCTGTGTGCGAAATTCGGCTGAATACGGTACAACCAGACCAGTAGTAGCTGTAAGTAAACTTTCTTTTGTATTGGCTCCTTGCCACGTGACCTGTAAGAGATATGTTCCCACTTGTTCAACGGGAAAATCCCCCTGCCAGCGATCAGGCGCGGTTGGTTGTAGCTTAATGTCCTGTTGCGAGAGATCGGGCGCGATCATATGTATTTTTATCTGTTGTTGTCCTCCTTCACTGGATGTGCCGGGTGGCAGATCAACTGTGATCTGTGCCGAACCGTTGATCACCTGATCATTAATGGAGAGCGCACTGCTACCGCTTGCTGGTAAGGTCCAGGTGACAAGATTGGACCACCAATGAGCGCTATCATCCCAGGTGAGCCAGTTTTTGGTCCAGAGTCCCAGTGCATCACTTGTCCAGGCTGCGACTCTGCCCAATCCATATTGCCAGACCGCCAGCACTGGATCATCAAGATGACTGACCAGTACCATTTGAGCGGCTGATTTAGGGGTGGTTGCGACATAGCCACCAAGCGTTGGAAAGCCGGTCAATCCGCTGAGAATTGGTTGTGATCCTACCACGGCAGGTGTAAAGGTATCATTGATTAACGATCGACGAGCGGCGGTTTCCGTCTCCTGTAACAGGATTTGTGGAATAGTTGAGGGATCATCAGCGCGATAGAAGCGTCCTTTACCCCATTGTGCGATCTCTTCCATCGTCGCGAAATCTTCCGGAGCCATAGCATTTGTTTCGACGGTCGAGACCGTGATGTTTTCGCTGGCGAGTCTGGTTACTTCTGGTTGATAGTTATCATAAGCATCACCATCTCCCAGCAGGATGATATGTTTGATCCTGGCGTTGGTGGCAAGCAGTTTCTGCTCCGCGTTCTTGAAATCAGGATTATAGCTCGGTGGATCAGCCGGATTCATCGCATCAATCGCTTTATCGATTGCGGTTTTGTTGGTGACATGTTGCATCGGGATACTCAACGTGCCATAGCCTGCCGAGATACCAACCTGATCGCTGGGGGTGAGTAGACCAATGACACCTTTGGCTGCTTCCTTGGAAATATTGATCTGTACCTGTTCTTCAAGGCTCTCTACAATCAGGACAACCGCGATGGAGGGAGTTTCTTTATGTTGTGGAATCGCCATGCTGACTGGCAATGTCTGTTCAAGGGGGGTATTCGAATAGCCTCCGACACCATAGCTGTTCTGTCCACCACTGACCACCAGTCCATGTCCCAGATCGCGTACGTAGGATTGCAGGATTTGCATGCGTGTATTACCTAATTCGATGGCAGGAACATCCGCGAGGATGACACTACTATATTTCGCCAGTGCATCCAGCGTGGTTGGCACATCGGCGGGTGTTCCGACAGTGACATCGAGTTTGGTAGCCTGCAGTGCCGCGACAATATTACGCCCGCTGCCCGGATGTCCTTCGATAACCAGGATCTGTGGTGGCCCTTCAACGGTGACAAAGGTTGAAGCTTCGTTGTTTTGCGCGATAGTATCGTGCTCAGGTTCGATGGTGACACGATAGGAGTGGAAGCCGGGGTCCGGGGCCATCATATTGTGGCTGAAATCCTGTTCACCAGCGGGAAGCGTTATTTTTTGTTGCGAGATGAGGGTGGAATCCTGGTATAAGCGCAGGGTCGCTGTCTGCGCCACGCTGCTATTGACTTTGATGTGTAATGGAAAATGCTCGTTAATGTGCAGATTGGTTGGTGCATCGAAACCATCAATGCGTGCTTCTGCTGTGGCTGTGCCCGGCAATGGGATGACGTCGAGGCGTATTCCCTGTTGTTGCAGGAGCTGAGCCTGTTGTAGTGCATCTTCTAGATTCTGCTGTCCATCGGTTAATACCACGATATGGCGTTCGATGTTATCAGGCATGATGGCGGATGCAAGGCGTAGCCCGGCTGCCAGATCGGTATAATTGGTATCGGGCGTTGATTCGAAATGGGAAAAATCAATCTGTGTCTGTACGGATTGTTCTACCAGTGCGTTCCGCCCAACCGCGACGATACCAACTTGATCTTCTGCCCGTTTATGTTGCAATGCTGTCTGGATTTGTTGTTCGATAAAAGTACGTTGGACGCTGGTGCTGGCTGAAATATCACCAACAAAAACGGTTGCCTGTTTGTTGACTGGCAAGGTCCAACTGGTACCAGCCAGAGCCAGAATCAGACTGGTAAAGAGAGCGAGGCGGCTTCCCAGAATGAGGCCACGTTGCTTTTTGCCATATGGCAGTGACATGTTCTGCCATGTGAGATAGATTAATAGACCGACAGGTAGTAAGAGTAGGAGCAAAATTGGTCGTTCAAATGTTGGCACGTCGCTCTCCCTTCGTTCGCTGTCGTAGCTTTTTCGTGAGGTTTTTGCGTATTTTTTTTATTTGGCGTTTGATGCTATGCAGTTCTTGCTCGCATTGATCGCGCCAGCGAGTAAAATATCGATTGCGATTTGGATGATTTTTATTGGCGAAGCGCAGTAGATCCCTCTCATACGGTGATGATGGGCTTTTCTGGCTGCGATAGTTGCGACTGAAGAGCCACCATTCGGCGCATAGCACTAGCAGTAAGAACGCGGCGATCCAGGGCCAGATTTCGCGTAACTGGCGTGGTATCGTGTGGCTCGGAGCAACGATGCTACCATTCGTTACCGGTAGGTTAACGGCAGGAGACAGATTTGATTGTCCGGCATCGAATAGATTGACCGTGAATGCTCCGTTGAGGATATGTCCATTGACGCGCTGTGCGACTTGATAGAGGCCGACCGCGTTGGTGTCAGCATATGGGCTAACCGGGAATGGTGGCCCTACGACCGAAGATTGCTGTTGGGGGTTGGTGATAGTTACCCGATCTGTTCCTGACCACGTTTGTATCGTGACAGGCATTCCGGCCTGTATCTGACCATTGCCTCCGACTGGGGCTGGCAAGAACCAGTTCAGTACATTGAGCATTAGGATGGGAAATGATGGTTGGAGGGCCAGATCTGAGTCATGTAAATCAAAGCCAAAGGCCGCAACACGCCGATTGTTATCCTCACCAGCGAGCAGCAATGGTGTTTCCGGTGTGGTTATCACTGGTTGTGCCCAGATAGCTGGTTTCAGTTGATGGGTGGTACGCAGTGTATGAATGGTGCTTAGATCGACGTTGCTGAGCAAATTGCTGGGATCGTCACCTGTATTGATATGGCTGATATGTGTTTCTTGTTCAACCGTGCCAAAGAGATAATTGCCAGTGGGCGGATTGATAAAGAGGAGATTTCCTGCTGGTAGGGTCGGTGGCGTATAGCCATCAAATACGGTCAAATCATAGTTATTGCCAGGTGTATATTTGGCGGGCGTGGTTTCATAGAGGCTGATTCCAGGTTGTAAGCGCAGTGCCGTCTGCAAATAGATATTGTCGGTTGTGACCAGCAAAATTTTGCCATGAATTGTGTTCCCCGCAATTGCCCAGGCTTCATGGTCATTTTTCAGCGCATCCTGGGTAATCAAACGAGCATGGAGCAGGGTCGTTGATTGTGCTAATGGACCCCATTCGATGGTGCCTGTTGCTCCTGGTGCCAGTGTCAGGGTTTTCACGCCAAAGAAAGTATTGTTGGTATAGAGTTCAACCGGGATTGCGCGTGTGGTTGGGCTATAATTGGCGACCTGCGCGAACGCGATCAATTGACTATCAACGGTGCGGGATGAGAGGGCCATGATCGCTGCATTGGGGGCGTTAGTGCCGATTTTGATATAGTGCACAGGAAATGATGTAACAATCTGTTGATCTGGTTTGAGCACATGTCCATCGCCAATTACCAGTATTTGCGTATCGGCTTTTCCAACTGCGAGCGACGTTGCCAGTGATAACGCCTGTGTCAGATCGGCATCCTGATTGGTGACCCGTGCCTGCTGTAACTGACTATGAAGCAGGGCTTTATCCTGTGAATTTGCCACCAGCACCTGTGGGGAGCGGGCCATCGTAATCAGCGAGAGATAGTCGTCTGGTCCCAGATTATCGATATAATCGGAGATAGTATTGCGAGCATTGTCAAAGCGGGTTGGGGCAACATCGGTTGCCTGCATACTGGCGGAGGTTTGTAAAATAATGATGGTGTTGCCACTGACCGGGTTGTTGGTAAAGATAGCAGGACGAATCAGGATCAGTATGATCAGGAGCGCAGCCAGGAGTTGCAAGAGCAATAATGGTGTAATGCGTAGGCGTTGCCACGGACGACTGGCCTGCAAATCTTGCATGGTCTGTTGCCAGAGCAATGTGCTTCCAATTACTCGTTCCTGGCGTTTGGGACGCATAAAATAGAAAACGAGAATGATTGGTATGATGGCGCTAAATGCGAGCGCGGCTGGAACAAGAAAATCCATCCAGAATCCCTCTCGTCATTATCGAACCAGTTCAATCTGGCGTAAGAGTCGCTGTACAACATCAACGATATCGGTATCGCTGGGAATAAGGGTATAGGTTCCTGTATAGGTGTGTGCGCACGAGGCCAGTTCCTCCGTAAAGCGTGCCAGACGAGCGTGATATGCCTGGATGATGGTTGGGGAGGTACTGACATCAACACTCTTATTATTCTCACTATCGCGCAGGAGCCAATCGCCCTGAATGTGTGGATCGATTTCATCCGGTGAGAGAATTTGTAATAGTGCGACTTCCTGCCGTAATTGACGTAGAGCACGCACGCCAATTTCATAGCCATCGGGAGCCAGAAAATCAGAGACGACAATTGTCAGTCCGGGTGTTGTAATGACGCGTCCACTATCATACAAAGCTCGATTGAGATTTGTTGTCCCGCTAGTGGGGAGCTTCTGCAGGAAATTGCCAGCAGTCCAGAGAGCACTGTTGCCACTGCGCACACGCTGATAACTAAACAGACGATCAGATAGGCCAGCAAGGATTACGTCATCCTCGCACTTCAACGAGATATAGGTTAACGCTGCGGCAACGGCGACGGCTAATTGCGTTTTTGCTGGTGTGCCATGACTCATCGAGCGAGAGCAATCCAGCAGAATCGTCACTGTAATATTCTCTTCGGCTTCAAAGACGCGCAAGAAAAGACGTTCCAACCGCGCATAGGCTCGCCAATCGATGCGGCGGAAATCGTCGCCTGCTGCGTAGCGACGGAAATCAGCGAACTCCATTGAGCTACCAGCGGCAGGTGAACGGCGACGTCCGGAGCGTCCAGTTGCCATTGGATGCCGGGTGAGCAGTGCCAGATTATCAAGGCGTTGTAGCACGTGTGCATCGAGCGGGAAACGGGTTGTCTCTTGCATGTATCGTCTCGCTTTTAAGCAGGTTCTAACTCTGCGGTAATTGCCGAGATCAATTGTTCGGCGGTGATATTATCTGCTAATCCATCAAAATTGAGGACGATGCGGTGGCGTAAGGACGGGAATGCAACTGCCTGGATATCGTCGAGTGCGACATTGAAGCGACCTTCTAGCAACGCTCGGACGCGGGCAGTGGCAATGATGGATTGTAAACCACGTGGGCTGGCTCCATAACGAACGTATTGCTGCACTTGCTCTGGTGCATCTTCCTGATCCGGGTGTGTTGCCAGCAGCAGGCGCACTGCGTACTCTTTAACATGGCTGGCAATCGGGACCGCTCGTGCGATCTCAATCAAGCGTTGTAACTGATCGCCTGTTGCGACAGTCTGGGCCTGGGATTTCTGATTGCCAATGGTGGTATCTATGATGCGTAAGAGATCTTCAGCACGTGGAAAGTTAACCATGATTTTGAGCATAAAGCGGTCAAGCTGTGCCTCTGGTAATGGATAGGTCCCTTCCATTTCTAGTGGGTTCTGTGTTGCCAGTACAAAGAATGGTTGCGGTAGTGGGCGTGTGCGGTCACCGACGCTGACAGTGCGTTCTTGCATCCCTTCCAGTAGCGCCGATTGTGTTTTAGGTGTGGCGCGATTGATTTCATCTGCCAGTACGATATTGGCGAAAATTGGACCATGCTGGAAACTGAAAACTCGGCGACCACCGCCAGCTGTACTTTCACCCTCTTCTGTGACAATCGTGGTGCCCACAATATCTGCTGGCATTAAATCTGGTGTGAATTGAACGCGTGCGAATTTCAGTGAGAGGGCATCAGATAAGGTGCGGACAAGCAATGTCTTCCCAAGTCCTGGGACACCTTCTAATAGCGCATGACCCCCCGCCAGCAGGACCAGCAATAATTCACGAATGACCCGTTCCTGACCAATCACGATTCTCTGTAGTTCCTGCTCCAATTGTTGCGAGATGGTAATAAACTGGTTTACCTCTTCTTCGCTCAAGAGTGTCTCGGTTACCGTTTGTGGGCCTGTAGCGTTTGCTGGCTGATTGCTATCAGGAAGACGATACTCATCGAGGTATGGATTGTTTTCGCTTGAGAAGGAATGCTCATTTGTCATATGCTATTGCTGCCCTTCTAAGTTATCAAAGTAGTTATGAACGGCGTCTTTGAGATTGGGTGAGACGTTGCTATTATCGATAGCATCGTGGGCCTGTTGATTATAGTGCTGAATGACCTGTGAATATGGCACGTTGGAGCCAGATTGAACATTGCCGCTTCCACCATTACTCTCTGTGCTTGTTCCCTGTCCGTTCTGACCCTGAACGTAGACCTGTTCACTTTTGCCTTGCTGTTTGCCTCCTCCATTTTGACCATTGCCATTGCCGTGTCCCTGGCCCTGACCCTGATTTTGACTTTGCCCCTGGCCCTGATTTTGATTTGGGTTCTGACCTTGCCCCTGTTTTTGGTTTTGCCCCTGGCCCTGATTTTGATTTGGGCTCTGCCCCTGGTTCTGGTTTTGCCCCTGGCCCTGATTTGTGTTGTTATTGGCGGCAGCAAGGTTATTTGCGGCCTGTTGGAGGTCCTGTGAGGTCTGATTAAGGGTGTTTTCCTGGTTTTGTGTCGTCTGGGTTTGCTGAGCTGAGGACGATACTGCCTTTGTGGCATCAGAAACTTCACTGGTATCCCCATCGGTCAGTGATTTGGCTAATTGGTGTAGTGAAGAGCTCAGTTGGGAGCTCTGATTGGACTGGTTTGCAGCTTGCTCAAGATCCTGCGCGAGTTGTTGGCGTTGTCCGTTTGAGAGTGAGTTTGCCTGTGAGGAGATTTTTTGCAGGGCTTTGTCTACACCCTGTGGATCATTCTTTGCCAGTGCTTGACCCAATGCCTGTGCTCCGCTGTTATTGCTGCTCTGTAATGATTTGCCCGCGTCTACCTGAGACTGTAGTTTGGCGCTGGCCTGTGGATCATGGAGTTGATTGATTTTAGCCTGTGCGTTTGCCAGCGCTTGTTGTGCATCAGTCTCATTTTGAGCATGTTGTAGTTGTGTCTCGACGTCATGAAGCGTCTGGTCCAGTTGTTTTTTATCGGCGTCTGAGAGATCAGGTTGTTTTTGTACATTCTGACGAATTTTATCAATGGTTGAGATCTGTTTGGTGATCTGTGCGTGCAGGGCGGCGCGTTGCTGTAGGATGCTTTGCATGGGATTGGGTAAAAAATAGAGGAGAGTGAGCAGCACCAGTATTCCGGTGATTGTAGCAAGCGTGATGCGGCGGGGCTGTAGTGAGATAGTCTGTCCGGGTGTATGGGCCTGTAAATGGGTCAGTGTATTCTGTAGCTGTAAATTGGTGAAAGGGGAGCTTTGTGTGCGTAGCTCCCATGCGGTACTGACGCGATCGTGGAGCACGAGTCTCCGATCAATCTGGTGCGCGGTGGTCACCAGTGATGGTCGATCCCAGATAGAATATCCTATAGTCATGAGTGTGCAGACGAGAATACATCCAGCGGCCCAGTAGGGAGCAGTGGCCCAGGGGAATAGTCGCGCACCAAGCAATAACAGACTGGCGATGCACAGACCACTAATCAGTCCCCCCAATGCCCACATGATCGTTTGTTGGAGCAGCAAACGTCTGCTCCAGGGCCGTAGTACTGTTACAAGATGATCTGGCTCGGTCGTTCTGGGAATGTGAGATGGCATTGTTGCTGCCATGAGTATCACCTCTTTGTTGCTGTACATGTGTAATGACATCTACTACTTGAGAAAATAATCGTTACATCAACAAACTCCATCACGTTAAAAGTGTGGCACCGGTTTCTGCTTTCTTCATCGTTGTAAAAGATTTTCTTGTTGAGCGGTACATCGTAGCGGGTTGTAGGAGTATCAGGCTCGATAGAAAAAGTAGTCCTGTTACAATGATGCAGAGACCAAGATAAAACTCCCAGGGCGCGAATGACATCGCACCTAATGTATAATTTTCTGGGTTCCAGAGTGAATTGCTATAGGTGCTTAATAGTCCAGTAATGGGGCTTCCCGACAGGTACCATTGAGGCGGCGGTGGTGTATTTGGTGTCCCTGTTGTTGTTCCTACCGTGCTTATACCGTTATGTGGACCAATCACGGTGACTAGAATCGTGATGATCAAGGGTAATACCAGCCATAACAGCACACTCATATAGGTAATAGCAGTAGAGATTGCTGGTCGTGTTATGATAATTGAAAAGAAGAGTCCAACCATTGAGATGGTGATTGCTGTAAAGAAATAGATGGTAAAAGCTTCCAGCGTTTCTACAGGGGATACACCACCAAAGAAAAAGACCAGACTGAATAATGGAATAGAGGCCGCAATAAGTAACAGTGTATTCAACAATCCCGCTATCAATTTCCCAATGATCAAGGTTGATGGCGAAAGGTGAGAGCAGAGCAAGAGGTCAAAGGTTTGACGTTCTTTTTCGCCATTGATTGCCGTACTGGTGAAGGCAGGCGTGATGAAAAGAATCAGAAAGAGCTGTACCAGTAAGAGCACCGTATAGAGAATAATGCCCGTGCTGCTCCAGGATATTGTTCCGACATTGGTGCTACTGACGTCACTTTCAACAACCACGAGTCCGCCTAAAAAGCTCAGGAGGAGAATATAGGCCACGATAAGCCAGACTGTTCGTTCACGGCGCAGGCTCAGACGTAGTTCTTTGGTCAGGAGCGCAAAAAAGGTCATGACTCGCTATTCCCTTCCGTAATATGCATAAATACCTTTTCAAGTCGCCCACCACCAGTACGTGGCGCGAAGGAGATAATAGGAATGTTGCGTTTAATAAGTGTGCTGAGTATGTTATGGAGCGCTTGATTATCCCCCAGAAAATCAGCCTGAATGTTTGCCTCCGTTGTGTGCGTCACGTTTTGAATCTCCGGTTGGGCCTGTAAAAGATCAAGCGCTTCAGGAAGCAGGGTCGTGTCAAGCAGGCGAATTTCGAGTTGTTGTCCTCCACCCAGTTGGTGTGTGACGGAATCAACGTTGCCAGCAATAATGAGCTGTCCATTCTGTAATATAGCGATATCGGTACACATCTCTGCCAGTTCGAGGAGAATGTGAGAGCTAATGATGATGGTTTTTCCTATTGTTTGCAGCGTACGGACCAGTTCTCGTAGTTCGACACGCGAACGTGGATCGAGGCCCGACGCTGGTTCATCGAGCAGTAATATTTCTGGATCGTGAACCAGAGCGCGTGCGAGGCAGAGACGCTGTTTCATGCCACGGGAAAGTGTTTCAACCAGCGCATCGCGTTTGGAGGAGAGATCGACCAGTTCGAGCAGATCCGTGACAATGGTGTCACGTTGCTTGCGTGGGATGCGATGGATACCAGCATAGAATTCAAGGTATTCGGCGGCAGTCAGGTCCGGGTAGACGCCAAAGAAATCTGGCATGTAGCCGACTTTTTGCTGAATCCTGGTTGGGGCATGGCTGACCTCTTGATCTTCGAACCAGACTTCCCCCAGTGTTGGAGGCAGGAGCGCCGCAAGTATGCGCAACAGTGTCGTTTTTCCTGCGCCATTTGGGCCAATCAGCCCGAAGATCGTTCCTCGTGGGATAGCCAGATTAAGATCTTGCAGGGCGTTGACCTGTTGATAGCGTTTATAAATATGTTGAATGCGAATCAGTGGGCGTGGTGGTGCCTCGGTTTGTATGGTAGACGTTGCTTGTGCCATGTGTAATGCCCCTTTGTTTCTTTTCAGATGAATAAAATCGCGTTGTATGGGCCAGGAAGAAGGAGGCTTAAGATCAATCTTCTTCCTATTTTTTCGCTCAAGTTGCATTATTCACTGTGCCCTGAATGCTGATCTCCGGTTTATCAAAGAGCGCAGCGCCAGCGCCAGAGTCTTGATTGCGCACATGGAGCAAGACACGTCCTTGCGCATTGACATATGCACTGGCATTTGGGATTGTCAACGCCGATCTGGTAAAGGTATATGTGTCCCACTTGTCAGTTTGCCAGTTATAGAGATAGACCTGAAGGTGATTGATATCACTTGAGGTCGCGTTGCCCTGATTTGTGATCTGCTGTGCACTTACCGTATCCGAAAAGGATAGTGTTGGATGTTGCATTGTATGTGGTGTGGGGAGCGTATATTCAAATGTCATAGCGCCATTTAATATGCTATAGCTTCCTGTTAGTGGTTCCTGAATATTGCTATCTTGATTTTGTTGCAGGTCGACAATCTGACTGGTGATGAAACTGTTCGGGATTGTTACTCTACCTTTCATCTGCACATCTAATGGCGCTTGTAGTAGTGTTTCTTGCATTCCTGCCGGGATCTGTCCATTGACAGTGACGTTACTATTTGGTGTCAGGGGGGTCTGGAGCCAGCCTATCAATGTCGCTGCTGCACCAGGAATGACCAGAGGATCATGCCCTTCTATCGCGGCTGAGGTTCCGGTCGGAATAAAGGTGGAACCTGTAATATTTTTGATGCCGGTGCCGTTTCCACACATGACGACGTTCGTATCAGAACAATATGAGTCGCTGAGTGCTTCTAACACAGCGGCATGTTTACGCGCTTCATTTTGTGTTGCCTGACCAGGGTCTATATATGTTGAATATGGCCCGGTGGGTAGTCCCTGTGCATGTGCGATACGGTCTGCAATTGCAACAGGTGGTTTGGTGTTTGTGCTTCCATTGGTTGATGGTGATGTCAGGCTTGTGCTTAATGGAATGCTCACCGTTTTTGTTTCCTGTGGATGAAGATCACTGATAGCAAGGTAGTCATTGCCAACAAGCACATATGCATCAGTGAGTGTATAGGGAAGGGTATTGGTGACTGTGCCTGTAACAGTATTGCCTTGCAGAGTGAGTGTAGAAGTAAGTTTCCCTTGTAAAGGCATATCGTATTGCGTTTCGATTGTGCGGTTAGTCCAGATATTTACACCTTGTAGATGGACATCGGTCCCATCGGGTGTTGTTTCAACTGTGGTTGTATAGGGTTGGTTGGGTATCTGCTGTGAGGATATGCTGTTGATATCGCCGGAGTTGGTTACTGTCTGCACCAGACCATTGCCGGGAATATGAACATTGAAGTTTCCCTGATTGGGTACAAAGACGCCAATGTAGGTTGTGACATGTCCGGTTGTTGCAGGGGTAATTGAACGATCAAGTTGTACAAGCGAGATGCTGCTGCTGACAACTGAGGTTCCTTTTTGCTGGATCGCGATACCATAACTGAGCAATGTAAAGATTAGAATGGTTGCCAGCACAATGCGCCAGCTCCAATCACGTCGTTTGAGGTAGCGTACGAGCAATAAACGAATTGGTCCCAGGACCAGTACATAGCTAATCAGGAGGATTAGCATAATCCAGAGTGGTGGGAAGGAGGAAGGGAAAAATGTTTGCAGCAAATCCCCCAACTGGTTCGGACCAGCCGTCGTATTCTGGTTCATGTTCTGATAGGCTATACCAAGTGTGTTATTGGTAATCATCTGGTCTGCGAGGGGGCGGAGCAGTAAATTAGCCCAGAGTCTGGCGGTACCGTTCCAATTGACCAGCGGATCAAGGGTAGGATCATAGGCAAGATAGGAGACATTGCCCTGACCAACATTGCTCTGGGCAACTAATGGTGTGTTGTTATGCGCTAGCAGGGTGATACTCCCTGCATGTGTCTGTGCTGTGCTGATGATGAGTGATGTGGAGAGCGTTGTTGCGCCTGTTGAGTTGTTTGTACTGATGGGTATGATTGGCGTGTCAGCCGGGAGCGTCGTTGTGCCCTGTACTGTCACAGGGAGCAGGTCGCCTGGCAATGTATTCATCGTGTTATGCCATTCTGGACCACCTGCGATAATCAGTGTGCCTCCTTGATAGACCCAGGTACGTAGCGCCGCCAGTTGATTCTGACTCAGATCGGATGTTGTGAAATTGTCGATGATAATGACATCTATATTATTGAGCGTCGCGGCCTGTTGGGGGAAATTAGTAGCGTCTAATGCTTCATCCTGTATGGTTGTTGTTTTGAACGCTCCAGACAGGGCTGAATTGAGAGTACTGAAGTTATTGGGTTGGTTGGAGAGCACACCAACAATGATGGCGTTTGGATTGGGATTTGTGAGTTGGGTGTTTTTGCTGGTGATTACGGTGCCGGATGGCTCTAATAGTTGTGCTGTTACGAGAGTTGGAGTGAGGCGTGTACTATTGTTTAAAGGAAGATAAAGGGTAATTTGTTTCTGGGATAATGATGGTAGATCAATATTTTCTTGATACTTACTTATTGCTTGAGCGCCAGATCGTTGGGTCAGTCCTGTTGGCGGTGAGAACAGGGTTAATTTGCCATGAAATGCGGTGCCATTGTTGCTTAAGGTCACATGGATTGGTACCCAGTTTCCATTTTGATAGCTGCCCCCAATACCTGCTGTTATATTCTGTATTACAGGTTCTGTTTGTTTTGATTGATTCGTGGTAGCAATAGCCTGATGAGGAAATAAGAGCCAATCACTGCCGATGCCAAATAAAAGCAATACGATGAGGCTACGTACCATCATCCTGAGTTTTTTGTGTTGCCATGTATTTTGTGGCATGTGCATGTACAAAGCCTCTTTCTACATATATACAGAATACATAGAAAAATCTATTTTAATGAATAGATGAGTATATCATAGAATAGCACAGTCTGTTTTTATTGCCTGTGAAGTTATAAACATTTGAGTGTATTGTGTCTATTACATTAGACGTTTTGTGGCATTGTTTTGTTGCAAATATGCATGAGTTGATAGCTGTATATGATAAGTGTCTGCTGGCGGGTAGGGTGCGAGATGAGACAGTATCAATTGTTGCTATCCTATTTTATTTGTTGCTATCCTATTTTATTTATAGTATTCTCTGAGATGTTGTGCTACTTCATCGTTGGTATGATAGGTTTCTTTTGTTGCTGGAAATGTCTGATTTTGGACATCCTGTTTATAGTGTTGTAAGGCTGCCAGTGCATCATCCGCTAAATGAGCATATTGGCGGACAAATCTGGGTAAGTGGTTATTTGTGGAGAAGCCTAGCAGATCGTGAAAGACCAATACCTGTCCATCACAGGCGTTCCCGGCTCCAATACCAATAGTGGGGATGGCGATTTCACTGGTAATAATTTCCGCGACGATGTCGGGAATCCCTTCCAGCACCAGCGCGAACATTCCCGTTTGTGCCAGTACTCTGGCATCCTCAATGCAGGCTTTGGCAGCCTCAAGATCTTTTCCCTGTACACGATAACCGCCCATGGTATTAACCGATTGTGGTGTTAAGCCCAGATGTCCCATGACGGGTATCTCGGCATCAAGGAGCGCTTCAATCATCGGCAGGCGTTTCCGACCGCCTTCGAGTTTTACTGCCCCGGCATGGCCTTCACGAATGAGTCGACCCGCGTTACGAACGGTTTCCTCTCTGGAAATGTGATAACTCAACCAGGGCATATCGGCGACAACTAATGCCTGTGGTTGGGCGCGTGCTACCGCCGCAGTGTGATGCAGCATGATATCAATCGTAACGGGTAATGTATCTTGATAGCCCAGCATCGTTGTTGCCAGAGAGTCGCCGACGAGAATCATATCAATGCCTGCCTGATCAACTATCTGTGCCATTGGTGTGTCGTAGGCTGTGACCATTGTGAGTTTTGAGCCATGTTTGCGGGCCTGTATGGCTGGAACTGTCATTTTATTCTTCATGTGTTTTTGTTTCCTCTGTATATGTATCTTGCTGTTTCATGGACCGTGTGGTTACGATGCTAGAGAGAAGAAATTGTTCCGGTATCCCAGAAACCATCAGCGCGGAGTAAGAAATTATCGATTAACCGTGTGGTGCCGATACGTACCGCCAGCGCCAGGAGCGCTGGTGCTCGTAGGGTTGATAGCGGAAGAAAGGTATAGGGATCGCGTATCTCGACGTATTCGAGACTGGCCTGGGGCTCTTGTTGGATTGTTTCTCGTATCGCCTGTTCCGCCAGTGTTGGTGATCCATCAGGATACGCAAGCACGGCCTGTTGACCGGTTTGAAGTGCTTGATACAGGACGCGAGCAGCCAGACGTTGTGGTGGGGTTAGATAGCTATTGCGACTACTCATTGCCAGACCATCGGTTTCACGCATAGTTGGCAGTACGCATAAAGTGAATGGCAGGTTAAGATCATCAATCATGCGGCGAATGACTGCTACCTGTTGCGCATCTTTCTGTCCGAAGTAGACATAATGGGGTTGGACAATTTGAAATAGCTTGAGGACAACGGTGGCGACGCCGCGAAAATGATTAGGGCGTATGGCTCCTTCGACTTCGGTTGCCAGAGTACCCTCCGGTACGACATACGTCGTAAAACCGGAAGGATACATCTCCTCTGCTGTTGGGAGAAATACCGTATCAACCTGTAGCTGTTCGAGCAGATGGAGATCTCTCTCGATATCGCGTGGATAAGCATTGAAATCTTCATGTGGGCTGAACTGTGTTGGATTCACAAAGATGCTGACAATGAGCGTGTGATTCATTGCGCGGGCCTGCTGAAAGAGAGATAGATGCCCTGCGTGGAGATAGCCCATCGTTGGAACGAAGCCGATCTGTCCTGTCAAATGCGCACGTTCTTGCCTCATCGCTTGAACTGTACGGACTACATGCATATATCACATACTCCTTATAGAAGGTAGCATAATGGGAGGATATGTTGCTCCCATTATCAAGGTAAGGTTAAGCGTTCGACACCCGCAGGTCCACCAATGATCACCTGTCGAGTCATATTCAGAAATAGCCCTGTCTCGACAATGCCGACAATGGTATGTAACTGAGCATTGAGTTGTTCAGGGTTGTGAATCCCTTCAGGGAATGTGCAGTCGAGAATGTAGTTATGATTATCCGTGACAAAGACCTGATTGTTTTTATGGCGTAGTTGTACCTGTGCGTCGAGCGCTGTTAACTTGCGGGTAACAGGGGTCGTTGCCAGTGGCACCACCTCGACGGGTAAAGGATAGTGTGTCCCCAGAAGCTCGACTTTCTTTGATATGTCCGCGATCACTACAAAGCGTCGTGCGGAAGAAGCCACAATCTTTTCACGTAGTAAAGCACCGCCCGCACCCTTGATCAAACGGAGTTGAGGATCGATCTCATCTGCCCCATCGATGTAAAGATCCAACTCAGGATGCTCATCGAGGGTCGTCAGGGGAATATCCAGGCTGGCAGCCAGTTCACCAGTGGCAATTGAACTGGGTACAGCTCCGACAAGCCGGATACCGGTTTCACGCATCCGTTGCGCGATTGCCTGTACCAGATAGGCTGATGTCGATCCCGTGCCTAAGCCAATCACCATTCCATTCTCAACTAATTTCGCAGCTTCTGCCCCCGCCAACTTTTTCCAGAGATCTTGTTGCTGGACGTCCTGTGGCATAATATATATCTCCTTCGTATGATTGTCGGAAAACAATAGAGACGTGAGCCAAATTCACCATATGTATGAATCAAACAAGCAATGTTGTTGGAAAACAGTAGCCAGAATAGAGATGCTGTTTTGCTGTACATATGGCAAAAGATGTAGAATATGGTATGTTCAAGAGCAAATTTTTCGTTGACCCTGTTTAGGAAAAAGCGTCTGCTGTGTCGAAGTATAGCATGTTTCTCGAAGATGCTACAAATATGCCCATAGGCCACTGTGGTACCGTTGAGTTTGCTATCTTGCCATAGATAGAGTGTCGTGATACACTCTTCAAGTGATTACAAAACCAAACAATGAAGAAGGTCTCCAATGCACTCTGCACTGTCTTGAAGCATGTCTTGCAGTAGAGAAATGGTATCCTCTCGTTGTATGGGTTGGAACAGCCTAATCTGTTTCAGGTGGTAGTAATGATGTCTGATGTCTGGCGCATTTTTATTGTTGAGGCTGATGAGAGCCTCAACCAGAATTTAGTTACCTCGCTGCACAAAGATGGCTATGATGTGCATAGTGTGGTCTCCGGTCCGGATGCGGTGCGTGCTTTATGGGCTGAAGAATATAATGTAGTCATCTATGATTTAAGTACTCCGGGAACTGATGGTTTTGAGCTATTAGAGTGGCTTCGTGCTTATCGACCAGGAACCCATATGATGATGATTGGTGAAGTAAGCTCAACTCCGCAACGTATGCAAGCATTGGAGGGTGGCGCGGCAAGTTATTTTGAGAAGCCGCTCGATTTGCGTGCTCTCCGTGAGGAATTGCGCCGTGTCTTGCAGCAGACTGGTTTTTCCGCCAGTCTGGATTCCTTTGATCTATTGGACGTTATTCAAATCATTACTATGAGTCGTAAGAGCATTGCTTTGCTGATCCATATTGGTGTGGAGGAGCGGGGCATACTGTGTTTTAAGACAGGTGAGCTTGTCTGGGCGGAATATGGTGTGTTGCGTGGGGAGGAGGCGTTTTTTGCCCTGGCAGCGCATAAAAATGGGACCGTTACACAACAGGCCTGGGATGAGAATGTTGTCTCTAATGTAACGCAACCCCTTTCGCGTCTGATATTTCAGGCATTGCAGTATCGCACAAAATACGCGAATAGCCAGCAATATAGTGGGGAAATTGAGCCAGTGCGTCCAGTGGCTCAACAACCGCCAGCACAGTATTCAGATGCCGAATATGATGATTCCCCTTTTGTTTTTACCGCTGATGGTCAACAATCGCCACTACAGCCGGAGCAGCCTGAAGGGATTCTCCCTGAAAGAGATTTCTTTGATGGTGGTGAGTCGGTTGCTGAAAAAGAATGGTGGGAAAAAACCGGCCAGTATGCGAATGTTACAGCCGATCAGGCCCCGACTCCCAAAGATGTCAGTGATGAAACGCCTACGATGGCTATGGATGCCAATGCGCTTAGATCTCTTTTGCAAGACATGCGATCCTCCAATAATTCGACGTCGCCAGTTGTGCAGCCAACGGCAAGTACCGATCGTATGGATTTGCCTTCATGGTTGATTGATCAGGCTTCTTCCACGCATTTGCCAGCCGTAAACCCCTCACTGAGTGCGCCTGCGGTCCATATCCCGGCGATTCCATCAACGCCAGAATTGCCACCATCCTCTATGGATTGGTCGATGAAGCAGGACAATGCTAATAGCCAGAATCAGTCGGATACGTCTGTACCTCCATTGTGGCAAGACTCTGAATCAATGCCACCTATTCCTTCTTCATGGCTTATACCTGCTACTCCAACATCTCCCTCACAGGTGACACCGGCCTGGGAAGAGCAATCTCAGCATCAGGGAGAGTCATCGCAGCAGAGAAATAATAATAGTATGAGTGGTATATTACCTGGTAATGCTGGTAATATAGGTAATACGATGTCTCCGTTCGAGGTGGTACGTGAGAATACGCCACGCCACGAGGTAGTGCGAGAAAATACGCCACGTGAGACTGCCGAGGCCGGACGCGTTGCAGCACAGCATAATTATACGACCCTGATTGCTGCGTTGCAGTCGTTGGGGTATTCCGTTCCAGGGTTTATCGCGACGGCTATCCTGACAAGTGATGGTCAACCAGTTGCACAGGTTGCTGCTGATGGCATCGACATCTCAAAGATGAGTAAGTATTTTAGTACCATCCAAAAAAGTGCTTTGCTGGTATTCGATCAGGGAGAGTGGGGCGAATATCGAGATACGATCCTTACCAGCGCGAAGAGTCATATTATGATGCGTGTTGTTGGAAATCCGAAGAAGATTTTTCACGTGTTGGTGACCTCACGTGCTTCAAATCCTACAGCGAGTTTGCAAATGATGTCCAACATCGAAGAGTCGATTAGCTCTGTGTTGCGTTAGTCCAGAAAGAAGCATTGTAATGAGCAAAAAAAACAGAAGCTATGCGCAGGAGCCGGAAGAAGTGGCTCCAAATAAGGGTTTCTCTTTTATTCTGGGTTGTGTTATTGCGATGGCGATTATTATTCTCTTCGTTTTGCTGTTCCCGAAATAAGCATGAGGAAAGTATATTCCCGTGTCTCAATCCTAAGTATATTTGCGCTGAACGGTTGATAGTTTCAGCGCTTATGAGCATAGATCACTAGTGTTCATTTTGTGGGGTATCGAGCAGCTTTTTCAGATACTCCAGATTCATGTTGCGCTCAGTTATTGGCTCTGCGGGTTCACTTTGCATTGTCGGTGACAGGTTGAGTGGTCCAGTAGAGACTGTTTTCCTCAAGGGTTGCGCAGGTTTGGATTTACTGGATTTCATCTGTTGCAATTGTTGTTCAATCGATTGTGCCTGACTGATCTGTTGCAGTTGTTTTTCCATATCGCGGCGTTGGAGTTCCGCCAGTGCGCTGGCGCGAGCCTCGGCATCGAGCGTGGTATTCTGCATACGCTCTAAGGGTTCTTTGGGTTGGAGCTTGCCAGATTTTTGGAGAGCCTCATAAACACGTTGTTGGATCTGCGCGTTGCGTTGTCTGGTCAGGATGATATCAATAGTCGTATCAACTTCAGTCAATTTTTCTTCGAGCTGTCGTAAGATCGTACGGAGTGTTTGTACGATCTGGTCTTGCTCTCTGGTTTGTTGATGATAGCGTTCTACCTGTGCGTTGATCTCATTGTAATGAGTCAATGCTTCACGGGCTTTACTATCTTGTCCCTGTTGGACCGCGTGCTCAGCTTTCTTGAGCCAATCTGTGGCTTCAACCTGTTTCGCCTGATGCCGTTGCTTGAGTGTATGTTTGCCCGCGATTGTTCTGGCGACTTCAGTTTTGACCTGAACCAGTTGATTGCGCATATCGATTTGCAGTTTGCGCAATGATTTTTCCGGATCATCAGCTTTTTCAACAATCGTGTTGAGATTGGCCTTAAGTAAGGTGAGTACGCGTTCCAATAAGTTCATATGTTCCTCTCCATTGTCTGTAAGGTCTGAGGCAGAACGACCTCAAAGTCGTTCTGCCTTTCTGAGAGGATCACCTCTCCCGGGTTGCTATTATTTCTTTGGCAGGGTGTTCTCAACGGTATTGTTGGTGCCATTTTGGGATGCATTGGTGCTGTTTGTGTGTGACTCATTTTGATCGGCTGTGCCGTCAAGTTCCTGATTTTTTAATGCAGGAACTTTGTTCATCAAATCACCGATGCGTGTCCCACTGAGGAGTTCAAACAGGGCTGGAACCTGTGCCGCCATATTCATGATATCACCTGTAAGGCGGCTGGCACCAACACCGTTGGAATTGCCATCGCTGCTTCCAGTCGAAACAATAGTGACTTTATCAACTTTACTCAGTGGCTCAGCAAGGGCACGAACAACATCTGGCATGCCAGTGAGCAGTTTATCCAGTACCGCAGCCTGATTATATTCATGGAATGCCGCTGCCTTGACTTTCATCGCGTCAGCTTCAGCTTCACCTTTGGCACGAATAACCTCTGCTTCGGCGAGACCACGGGCACGAATAACTTCCGCATCCGCGATACCACGAGCGCGTTCCGCTTCCGCATCCGCGATACCGTGTGCTTTCACTGCATCAGCCTGACCTTGTGCCTCAAGCATAATGCGCTGTCGTTCCGCTTCCGCAACTGTCTCAACGCGTCTGCGTTCCGCTTCTGCCGCTTTCTGGATCGTCGCTTGTAGTTCCAGTTCACGGCGTTGAATTTCGGCCTGTTGCACTTTGATCTGCGCGTTCTTTTCAACTTCGGTGACACGCACGGCCTCGGCGATCACCTGCTGTTGTGTCACGTTTGATTGAATATCGTATGCTTTATCCGCGGTCGCCTGTTGTTTCTTGACTTCAGCCTCAAATGCAGCCTTTTTCAAAGAGAGGTTGCGTTGTGATTCAGCCTGCATTGCCAGTGATTCAGCCTCTGCTTTTACACGTTCTTGATCGGCAAGAGCGCGAGCCACAGCGGCTTCACGAGCGGCATTGGCCTGCTGGATCTGGGTATCGCGTTGTGCTAACGCGGCCGCGATATCAGCCTGTTTACGGATCTGTGCGATCTGTGGACGACCCATGTTGGTGATATAGTCATTCTCATCGCGAACGTCTTTGATCGTGAATGAAATGACTTCTAAGCCCATTTTTTCCATATCTGGCGTGACGGTGCGCAGCATTTTGCCACCAACACTTTCAGGATCTTTCACCAGATCTTCGACAGTGAGCTGACCAACGATGCCACGGAGATGACCTTCCATAACCAGACGGATCAGATTTTCGCGGTCATCCTGGGTTTTGCTCAAGAATTGTTCAGCGGCGGTTTTGATACTCTCATCATCAGAACGAACTTTGATCTGGGTGACAGCCTCGACGTTGACCGCAACACCCTGAGTTGTATAGAGGGATTGTTGTGGGGCGACGTCAAATGACATCAATTCCAGCGAAAAATCTTGAGCACGTTGGAGTAATGGGATAACCATATGTGATCCACCCGTAATGACCTGCGTGCCACCTGATCCAAAAACAATAAGCGCCTGGTTGGGACCAACTTTTCGTAAGAGACTGCCATAGATACGAAAGATAATAATTAAGACTACCAGCGCGGCGATGATGCCGCCTATAATAATAGTCATTACAATTTACTCCTTGTGTGAGTCATTTTTAGTGACAGAATCAGAGTCGGTCATATTTGTTTCACCGAGGAGTGCTCGCAACGTTGCAAGCTCATCGGTATCAGAAGACATCGTGGCGGATGGTTCAATCTCCTCCTGGTTGACAAAGTGCTCCCAGGTATCGACTTCAGCAATGCCACGATGGTAATTCACTACCACCACCTCCTGGTCCCGTTCAAGGCGTCTTCCTCCCGTGCTTTTGGCAGGAATGCTTTTGCGCATACCACCGGGGGAGACATACAGGATCTCACCCAGACTATCTGGTTGGATCGTAACACTGACTTTCCCGATTAAGCCGGTGCGGTCTGAGACATCTTGAATCGTAGCCGCCTCACTGTTGCCAAAGATCCGTGCGATAAAGGCGAGTAAGAGGGCTGAGATGACCACACCGCCAACGGCTGCCAATAGTATGATGAGCGGCAGGACAAAGTCTGTTGTGTTATGAAGCAGGTAACCGAAGAAGCCAAAACCTAACAGGAAGAAAACGAAGGTATTTGGATTCAGATACGCCAGCAGCGAGAAGCCATTATTCATGTGCGTTTGCGTAGTCGTATGGTGTGCGCCCTGTACTCCAGATGGATGACTGGTAACGTGGACATGATGATGTGCAACTTGATGTTGTCCGTGCCCGGTTCCGCTCAATGCCGTGATGAGCAGATAAAGTAGACCGATTGCGAAACAAGCAGCAAATGTAAGTGATAGAGGATCTGTCTCGATCATACTTGTTGCTCCTTTGCCTGAGTACGCATAAACAAGCGTATACCATTGCGATCATCGATACGTTCAAGAACACTAATGATGCTGGTAAGTGTGCCACATATTCCCAGGACAATCGCAGCCAGACGGCATATCAGGGTCGTTGGCATATTCAGCAACGAAAGGATGGGAAACAGTGCATCAGCATGAAAGCTGACGACGACAAAACTCCCCGCACTTGCCAGAAGAAAAATAGAGATCAGTATCGGGTGACGGCGAAACAAAAGATACGGCTGCTGTCGATGGTTATTCTGATGCATAGAATGCATATTTGACTGCTCTGACGGTATGTACTTTTTCTTCATCACAACACTTATTCCTGATTGGGACGGGTTTTACCTCTCTTATTACTACATAATAATGTTATACGATCAAACTCCACTATATATAAACGCAATGTGTTTATAAAAATACAATGGTTTTATTCTTCATCCTCTTGAGGATTTTCCAGGGCTTCGATAATGGCCTCAAGCTCTTCGATAGATAAGTTCATAAGTTTTGTCAGGACCGTTAGATAGTGGCGCGGATCAGATACTTCGTTGAGTGTCTGGAGAAAGTCATGCACTGCCGGATCAGTGCGCCATTCAACGGTATTGGCAATCAACCAGGTGTCCAGACGATCGTTATCGTTCTCCATTTCTGATAGGAGATCGGTGTTGTATTCAGGTGGGTCACTGACAAGATAGCCGGGGTGTACTTTAAAGAAGCGAGCCAGGAGATCACGACTGGAGGCTGTCAAATGCAAACGTTTGGAGCTTTCCAGTTGCGATAAATATGCCTGACTGATGCTTTCACCCAGTTCTTCTTGCATGGCTTTGACGATTTCCATCTGTGTCATTGGTCGATTAAGCCCTCGGAGTTCCCCTTCAACGTCACGTAAATGCCGAATCTTCTCCGCTAAATTCATGAAACAACCTCTAATAACTATTTGCTATATAGAGTATAGCTTTCTGCTATTTTGCTGTCAAGGGTATTTGTGCAGATTTATGAGGAACAGCGAGTTTTCCGTTTATTGATGGGCAGCAGGAAGTTGTACAGGGAGAAATGGTTCATTGCGCTATACAAGGAAGCCTGTATGCCTCATCTCATTGTAATGAGGGAGAATGTGCATGGAAAGAAGAATCACCTGAAAGGGCTATTGGTGCATGCCGGGATGATGGGAAATGTGTCTGCTTGACTCATGTCGATGGAAGGAGGATAAGGGGTAAAAAAAGAGGAGGCTTGTTCGCATGTACCAAGCCTCGTCGTAATAGAGAACAGAGCCTGTGACCCACTCTGTTCTCTACATAAGAGAAGTCTACCCCTGACTTATGAAGAATAATTAATAAAACTGTAAATTTTTTTTGATCTTTCTGTTTTGCCCATGCTAAAGAGGTATTTTTCTGTCTCAGGATGGTGAATCTGGTAGCAATGCTAGTGGCTCACCTGATGCTTTTTGTATCTCGGTTTCGGTATAGAGCAGTGGGACAGATGCGCCAGTGCGCCACAGAGCGTCCATATCATCATAATGTGTATCCGTTGGAATGCCTGACTGACCGGGGGAAAGGATAACCCGTGAGCGACTTAGATTAGCGAGATCAATAATCTGTCGGAAAGAAGGAACAATTGTAACTGTCTGTGGATCATCAGTGGAGGAACTGCCCATATTTACCGTATCATTATCGCCACCATAGGGGAATGGACCACGATTGAAGATCTTTCTGAGTGCTTTGACCATGCCCAGAGGATGATTATAGGTGATGGTATGCATGGTGCCGTATTGCCAGTGCAGCACATTACTGCCATGCTGGTCGCGTAGTGTTTCAATGGTTGCTGTAAACGCTCGTTCCAGTGCTTCCTGCCAGGATGTTGGGCCATTGGGAATGGCTGATTGCGCGAACCAGTTATCATCGCGTGCCTGGAGCAGGCGCAGCAGTAGTGGTTTACTGCGGCTGGCGTTGCCATTCACGTTCCCCAGTGCGCTCAATCCTTTGCCGAGATAGCGATGTAAGAGTGGTTCACTATCGCCAATCACTGCGGAAAAGACGATGCGTTCTAATTTGCGCAGGAAGGTTGTGTAGATGCTGGCAGCAATGCTCTCAGCCGTCAGTTGATAGTCCCAGGCGCGTAAGATTTCATGAATGGCGTGTTTGAGAGGCGTATCCATCTTAAGTTGCAGTATGACTGGTACGATCTCCGTTGCAGGTGCGGCGTATTGATCCATCTGGATTGTTGCCATATCGTCTGGTGTCAATTGTTCTTTGCTGGTGAGCAGATTACAGATGCGCTCAGCGCGATAGCCATTCAACCATTCGTGCGAGATATAGTAGGGGTAGTTATCGTCGACAACGCGATTATTGGCGGTAACAATACAGTGCTGTTTGGGATTATAGGTTTGTGGTAGTTCCTCAAATGGGATCATACCAGTCCATTCCTGTGTGCCTGTCCAGCCCGGTTGTGGGGTGAGTGTTTCGCCATGCGCCCTGATAGGAATATCACCTGCCATGATATAGCCGATGTTGCCCTCTTTGTCGGCATAAACGAAATTTTGTGGTGGCACATCCCAGTCACGCAGTGCTTCACAAAATTCCTGCCAGTTGGACGCGACCTGCAATTTGTTGACCGCTGTAATGATACGACTGGGTTGGAGTCCGGTCCAGTGTAGTGCCAGTGGCACCTCGGTTGGTGTTTGTGAACGTCCATTCTGACTGGCGGAGACAGGTGGCAATGTCGTGATAATCGGGCCATGTCTGGTTATTCGTACCTCTTCAATGACCGGGCTATCCTGTCCCTGTACCATGATCTCTTCGCGAATGATCTTTGCCTCTTCCCATTCTCCTTTGTATTCATACAGATGGGGATTTTCAGGCTGAAATTTCTCGGCATAGAGATCCTGTACATCTGAGACAGCGTTTGTTATGCCCCAGGCGATATGCTGGTTGTGACCGATAATGATGCCCGGACTCCCTGGGAAACTGGCTCCGGCAACGTTTATTGGACCGGCGACGAGATGACAGGCAAACCAGATGGAAGGTGCCGATTGCCCCAGATGTGGATCATTGCAGAGGATGGCTGAGCCACTCTGTGTCATTGTGCCATCGACCACCCAGTTATTGCTACCTCCCAGTGTGCCAAAGCCACTTAATGTTTTGATTTGATCGTATTGTTCAAATAAGCCTGGATTTAAACCCTGATAGCGGGTACCGGGTGGTAAGATCAGAGGATGATTTGCGTCATAGCCTGCTTCCAGTCTGGCGGCTCGTTCGGGACCAATTTCACTGATAAGTTGTGCGCGAATGAGCTCTATTTCCCAGTTGCCACTGAGTCCCCAGCCCTGCAACTTGCCCCAGAGTAGGGTATCGGCTATCTGCCACGGCTGCGGTTTGAGGTTCAGAAACGTAAATTCAACTGGTAGATGGGTATGGTTATGCTGGATGAAGCTATTGATGCCCTGTGCGTATGCTCCAAGGATGCATTTGTTCTTATCAGATAATAGTTCTACTTCATTTTGCGCGGCGCGGTGCATACCAATGCGGCGGATAAAGCGATCCACCTCAAGCGTTACTGAACCGAAGAGTTCGGAGAGACGTCCGGAGCCGATACGACGATTGAGTTCCATCTGCCAGAGCCGTTCACGTGCGTGGATGGCCCCTTGCGCGAAGAAGAGATCTTCTTCGTTTTGCGCGTAGATGTGTGGGATACCGTAGCGATCAGTGAAAACTTTTACAGGGGCGTGTAACCCTTGTAGTTGCATTTGTCCACTGCGTTGTGGTTGTGGTTGATGTCGAAGGAGTTGATAGTTCCCCTGGATAAAGCCACGAAGCATTTCAGCCGTTAGAAAAGTTTTTTGCAGCCAGGATGCCATAACATACTCTCTTTCAAGCGAATAGACAATTGCTGACTATCGATGTCTGCTCAGAATATATTTTATCATGTTCGGCATATTGTGCCAGAAAGAGAATAGTTTATTTGATTTATGTGAGGGAAGTGTGTGATACGGGCATGGGTGGTTTCGGGTGGCGTGTCGATGGGCGCTTTTCTGTTCTCTAGCACAGGTACAGGGGGGCAGTTCGTTCCCTTGTACCTGTGCTAGATGTGCTAGACTAATTTTGTGCCTTCAGGTGTATCACGTACTTCGAAGCCCAGATTTTTGAGCACTTCGCGTAAGCGATCTGACTCGGCCCAGTTGCGTGCGGCGCGTGCGGCATCACGCTGGTGAACCAGTTCCAGTGCCTCATCACTGATAGTCACGGCCTCTTTGGGGGTTACTGTGTCCAATCGTAAACCAAGCACACGATCAAAGTCGAGTATCAGGCGTCGGCGCTCTGCCGGGTCGATTTTGGTGTTACGCACGGCTTCTCTGGTGATGCTGATGGCAATTGGCAGATCCATATCATTATTGATCGCCTCATGGAAGGAGCTACGAACCTGTTGGGCATCTGGCGACCAGACATCGTTCGGCTCAGAGACAGGGAGCGCAGCCAGATCTGAACGCAGATTGTTCAGGGCATTTTGCGCGGCGCTGATTGAGTCATCGGTAAAGTTTAATTTCGAGCGATAGTGCGCGGTCAACAGCAAATAGCGATAGGCCATCGGCTCAATACCGCGCTCCTTCAAAGAACTGAGCAGGAAGACGTTGCCAACCGAACGGGACATTTTACTATGACCCAGATCCAGAAACTCACTGTGTACCCAGTACTTTACGGGTTGTTCGCCAGTTGCGCCCTGACTTTGCGCGATTTCATCCTCATGATGTGGGAAAACAAGATCAATGCCACCTGTGTGGATATCAAACTGCTCACCCAGGTATTTTCTGGACATAGCGGAGCACTCGATGTGCCAGCCAGGGAAGCCAAGACCCCAGGGACTCTCCCAGTTCATCTGACGACTCACATCACCATGTTTCCAGAGCGCGAAATCTTCAGGTGCCTGTTTATCTTCCGCGACTTCCATCTGAGCGCGTCCATGTCCACCTGCACGCAGATTTTCAACGGTGTTGCCGGAAAGAGTTCCATACTGTGGGAACTTGCTGACATCATAATAGACGTTGCCATCAGTCTCATAGGCAAGGCCATTCCGAATCAGTTTTTGTGTGAGATCGATCATCTCCGGAATATGGTCGGTGGCCTTTGGCGCGATATGTGGGCGGAGAATGTTCATCTCGTCCGAGTCATGTTCGTACTGTCGTGTGTAAGAGGCAGCGATTTCATAGGCTGAGCGCCCTGTCTCACGTGCCTCATGTTCCAGTTTATCTTCACCATTACGAGCATCTTCGCTCTCATGCAGATGACCGACATCAGTGATATTGCGAATTAGATAGACATCATAGCCGTTATATTCAAGGATACGGCGCAACCAGTCCGTCACAGTAAATGTGCGCAGGTTCCCGATATGGATATCTTTATACACCGTAGGGCCGCAACTATAAATGCCGACGCGGGGAGCATTCAATGGCTCAAAGAGTTCTTTACTACGGCTGAGCGTGTTATAGAGATAAACAGGTTTGCTTGAAACGGTTGGCATGTGCGCAACTCTCCTCTGTTCTGTAAAAGTAATATGGTGCATAGCGTATACGCTAACGATTGCAAAAATGATTATGTGAATAGCAATGATACTGTTCTGCAAGTACATCGTATATGCATAGGTGTAACCCAGACAGGAGACGTGCGAGACAATGGGGGGTATTTCCGGCTGGAGAGCACGCCGATACGTTCACAGGGGGCTGAGTTACTACAGGCTACCTCTGTGAACGCCCAGACAGGTGCAATTGTGAAATCGAAGAATATGCACAACATCTCTCCAATAATCTAGTCAATCGTGGTTCTCTTGTTGTTAGTATAGCACACATCCCATAGAGAAGTATAGTTTTATTTCCTGGCATCACCAGTATACACAGGCAATTCATTTAAATATGCCCGTTTATTGATAAAAATCTATTTAGTATGAAAATAGCGTAATCCGGAATATGTACAAACTTTCATATGTAGCCAGAGACAAGCGGGAGCACGTAGCACTTATATGAGTACCCCGTCATGTCATAGGGCAATTGATCAGTTAAAATATCGTATATACGATCTGGTTGGAAGGGGGGAAGGTGATGATTGTTGAACTGACTGAACTAATACTGTCACAAGTAGATGATGACCGGTTTGAAGAAGAGCCGGAGCCAACCATTCTGCTTGGACCTGACGATAGCGACGATTAGTCGGTGAAGGCGAGTGGTGATGCTCACTTTGTGTGTAGTGCCACTCGCCTTTTTTATTGGCAACTGGAAAGTTTAGACAGTCGCGGTTTCAGTCGTTTGAGCGCGAACGGCGAAATACGAGGACTGTGGGTGATGTACGACAATGGCTGCGGTTGATTGCTCCGGTACCAGTTGATACGCTTCGGTAAGCGTTGCGCCAATGCTGCTCGTTACAGGCAGGACACGGAATAGCTTCTCATGGTCCTCCAGATCTGGGATCGCGGCATAGCCCCAGCTATAACGGCGGGCGCGTGGTTCTTCGATACCCAGTTCTTTGCGGATAAGCTGATTGGTGTATTCTGCCAGTGCTTCGGTGAATTGTACCGACAGACCATGTACAAAGTATGCTTCAGAATAGTTGCCGCCGTCCTGTAGTCGTTGGATGGTTTCACTGGCGGGGTGCCCCATCGTGACGACCTGAAAGGCCACAACATCTACATTGCCACTCTGGATGGACGCGAAGTAATCGGCGAGACAGAGTCTGTCGCGTTCGTGCTGACGTGGGAAGCCGAAGCGTGTGATCTCACGC
This sequence comes from Dictyobacter sp., assembly GCA_035493535.1. Lineage (GTDB taxonomy): Bacteria > Chloroflexota > Ktedonobacteria > Ktedonobacterales > Ktedonobacteraceae > Dictyobacter. The sequence continues at coordinate 241,786 of DATJIE010000005.1, read as the reverse complement.
AGCCCCGAAGTAGTAGGATTTTTCTGATATTCCTGTGGATCATAGATAATAAGTTCATTGCCATTGGACTGGCATGGATAGTAGCCGTAGACTACCTTTGGCTGCAAGTAGCGTTGCTGTCGGGCTTCACGAAGCATGCGCTCTAAGCGTGGTTGGAATTCTTCCTTCGCCAGACGTTGGAACTCCTCACCATGCGCTTTGCCGCCCCATTGCATACGGAAGAGCGTATTTAGATCCAGACAGGCCGCGATATCTTCCAGCCCCAGACGTTCCAGTACGCGTGGCCCCCAGAATGGTGGTGTAGGAATGCTCTCCACTGGTTTGATGCTGGCGGATGGTGTGGTATCTACCACCTGACTTTGTGTTGTCGCAGTCTCGGTTTGTTTGTTAGCTTTTTTCAAACGCTCGTTTAAGGCTTCATCTTTCATCCGTTGCATAAATGAAGCGCGAGCCTCTTCTGAACTGGTCAGTTTATCGACGATATCCAGTCCTTCAAAAGCATCACGAGCATAATATACACCAGGATCATAGGCGACCGGGCTGCTTTCTGGTGCCTGTTCATCGACAAAGCCGATACGGCGGCCAAAGGAACGGTTAATCGCGGCACCACCAATAATCACCGGGAAAGCCAGTTTGCGTTTGTAGAGTTCCTGTATACAGAGCGGCATCTGTTTGGAGGTACTTACCAGCAGGGCGGAGAGGCCAATGACATCGGCATCTACCTCAACCGCTTTTTGCAGAATCGTATTGAGCGGTACCTGCTTACCCAGATCGTAGACCGTGTAGCCGTTGTTGCTCAGGATGGTATTGACGAGGTTTTTGCCGATGTCATGCACATCGCCGAAGACGGTTGCCAGCACCACTTTACCCTTCGTGTAGCCCTCTTGCTTTTCCAGATAGTTTTCCAGATGGGCAACCGAGCGCTTCATTACTTCGGCGGATTGCAGCACGAATGGCAGGATCAGTTCGCCCGCGCCAAAGCGATCACCAACGTCTTTCATCGCCGGGAGCAGGACCGTATTCAGGACGCTGACCGCTGCGTCATTCTGGCTCAGTTCATCATCGGTCATACGCCCCGCCACAACCTGATCGATCAGTGGCTCGATACCTTCTTTGCGGCGGTGGAGGATCTGCCAGTGGATGCGTTCAGCGGTGTTCATACCCTCAGTCGGGTCAACCTTTTCCTCCTTCTGGTTATTCTTGACATTGTGGGTTTCGAAGTATTCAATGTAGCGTGGCAATGCATCCGGGCGGTTATAGATCAGATCATCGGCTAACTGACGCTGTTCCTGATCGATCTCGGCATATGGCGTAATATGGGTTGGATTGACGATTGCCATATCCAGACCTGCTTTAACTGCATGATAGAGAAAAACGCTGTTCAAAACAGCACGGGCCTGCTGTTTCAGTCCGAAGGAACCATTGCTGACACCCAGGATGGTCATTGCTCCGGGTAACTCTGCTTTGATACGTTTGATCGCATCCAGTGTTTCGATAGCGGCTGTTTGCAGATCTTCCTGACCTGTGGTGATCGGAAATGTAAGCGGATCAAAGATCAGCGCGGTTGGAGGGAGGCCATATTCATTGACACAGATATCATAAATTCTGTGGGCGATCTCCATTTTGCGTTCGGTTGTTTTGCCCATGCCCTCTTCATCAATTGTCAGGGCAACGACGGCGGCACCGTGTTCAAGCGCCATTGGCAGTACGCGCTCGATACGCTGGCGACCATTCTCCATATTGATCGAGTTGATGATACAGCGACCGGGGGCGATTTCAAGCGCGGCCTGAATGACGTTGGCCTCGGTTGAGTCGATGACCAGCGGAGCTTCGACACCCATCGAGAGCTTTTTCACGATGGTCGCCATCTGCTGGGCCTCATCAGTCCGTTCGGTAAGAGCAACCTGTACATCCAGCACATGAGCGCCACCTTCGACCTGTTCGCGTCCTATCGCTAGCAGAGTATCGTAGTCGTCAGCCAGCAATGCCTGCTTTGCTTTACGGCTGCCAGTGGAGTTGACGCGTTCACCGACCAGCAATGGGGCTGGATTCTGCTGCATATCAACGGCGCGAATGGCGCTGGAGAGCAAAGGTGGAATAATGGCCTGGAAGTTTTTCTGCACGATATTCTGGGCTGCGATCGGGCGCGGGTGTTGTGGGGCATTGCGACACGCCTGAACGATAGCACGCATATGCTCATGGCTACTGCCACAGCAGCCACCAACAATATTCACACCAAATTCCGTGATGAATTCGCGTAGAGCCTGTGCCATTGGCTCTGGTTCCATCGGATAGACAGCCTGACCATTCACATTGATCGGAATACCTGCATTCGGAATAGTGGAGATTGGCAGCGGGCAGTTTTCTGATAGATGGCGTACAGGTTCACGCATATGTTCAGGACCAGTGGAGCAGTTCATGCCGATAATATCGACGCGTAAGGCTGATAGGGTTGTCATAACCGCTGCGATATCGGTCCCTAACAACATACGACCACTGGTATCCAGCGAGATCTGAGCCTGTATTGGCACCGTGCGCCCGGCGGCGGCCATTGCCTCACGTAAGCCAGTGATTGCCGCTCGAACTTCGAGAATGTCCTGACTGGTTTCAATCAGTAGCACATCGACGCCGCCCTGAAGCAGGCTGGTCGCCTGTTCTTTGAAAATATCGGCAAGCTGACGGTAGGTGATATTACTGAGTAATGGATCGTCTGAAGAGGGAAGCATACCTGTGGGGCCGATTGAACCAGCAACAAAGCGGGGTTGTTCTGGTGTGCTAAAGCTATCCGCGATTTTACGGGCCATCTGGGCTGCTGTATAGTTGATCTCGTGGGTTAAATGACCGATACCATATTCGTCGAGTTTCAGACGACTGGCGGTAAAGGTATCAGTTTCAATCACATCACAGCCCACCTCCATAAACCCTGTATGGATCTCTTCAATGACTGTGGGTTTGGTCAAAATAAGATATTCATTACATCCCTCGGTCGCCTGACCACCATAGTCCTCGGCAGTCAGTTGATAGCGTTGAATGTTGGTGCCCATCGCGCCATCGTAGATCAAGACCCGCTGGGCGAGTGCTTCGAGAAATCGGCTCATGTTCCCTCCAAGACTCCCTGGTAGAAAATGGGGCTGTCTTCTTTATATTGTTACTGTGTGTTTATCTGGATAATGATTGCGAGCTGCCTTTTATTGGCATTGAGTGTATGGGTCTATAAATAATTGTCGCCTTGTAGGCATACAAAAATATCCCAACCTGATCTTCTCTACAAGCTGTGCAGTTGTAAGGGCGGCTCATCTTGTGTGATAGAGGAAGAACAGATATGGGCGATGAATAACCGGGTGACAGATGATGGTTTTTGTGTTTGTATGAAAACCGATCTCTGGCTACTTCTTTTCTGCAAGTGCCTCTACGAGTTCATGGCAAAATGCTGGAATGTCCTCAACAACACGTCCCCAGACAAAGTTCCCTTCACGGAAAGCTGCCTTATCGACCCATATACCACCTGCATTGATAATGTCGTCTTTAATACCAGTTGACCCTGTTGCTTTATGTCCATGTAGAATGCCTGCTGAGATGGGTACCCATCCACCATGACAGATGGTGCCAATGATTTTTCCTGCCGTGTTCATATCACGAACAAGTCGCAGCACATCCTGATTCCTGCGCAGTTTATCCGGTGCCCAGCCACCAGGAATGACCAGCCCGTCAAGCTCGTTGGCCTTTGGGGCTTCTGCGGCACTGACATCTGGTTGCATTTCGAGTCCGTGTTTGCCTCGTACCGGCCTGGTGTCTAGTCCGATAATAATGACGTTGGCCCCTTCTTCGCGCAGACGCATGACAGGCACCCAGAATTCGAGGTCTTCAACCTCCTGTGCAACAAAGTAGCCAATGGTTTTTCCCTGTAAGCGCATGCTGAAATCTCCTTCGTCAATAGATGTTTATGCTCTATTATAGCATGCTTAGATTGGATCAGCGTATTTGCTTCTGTGATGTGTGTGGAGAGATGCGGGAGCAGGATTTTTTAGTAATTCTGTTTTTTGTCCGGTTCTCTCCTATAGGCTATGTTGGAAACTCTATTATCCTTCGATCCGTAGGAAAAGTGGTATATCTTCGCTGAGGATGTAGATGATCACGGTGTTGCGGATTGTGATGCTGCCTGACACGCGAGATTAGCCACACAAGAGTGATGTGTTTTATCGTCACTTATTGTTTGAGAAAAGAAGAAATAACGAGCACAGTGATGCTTTTTATAAAGAGAAAGAAGAGAGGGCACCGCTATGTCGCATCGTTTTACACTGGGCATAGAAGAAGAGTTTCAACTGGTGGATGCAACGACGGGTGAACTGGCTTCAAAAGCGCAGAGTATTCTGGAAAAGAGTGAACCAGTCTTTGCGGAACAGATCAAGCCAGAGATGCTCCAGTCAACGTTAGAGTTTATTACGCCGATTCTACCGGATATCAGCACGGCGCGTATGGAACTCTATACCGCACGAGCATTATTGGCTCGTGTATTAGAAAAAGAGGGACTGGCACTGGTAAGTGCTGGTACCCATCCGATCTCTTCATGGCAAAGTCAGACCCGAACGCAACACGAGCGTTATGAGGATATGGAGGAAGAATATCAGGATTTAGGTCGTTCTATCCTCATCTTTGGTCTGCATGTCCATGTGGCGATCCCGACCAAAGAGCTGGCAGTGACGATCATGAATCAGGTACGAGCGTGGTTGCCACAACTACTGGCGCTCTCGACTAATTCGCCTTTCTGGGCTGGACGCATGACAGGCATCAAGTCGTATCGCTCGGTGATCTGGAAACAGTTCCCGCGTAGTGGCACGCCTGATGTTTATCCATCGTGGTCGCACTTTGATCAATTTGTGCAGAACCTGGTGGAAGCGAAGTGTATTGATAACGGCAAGAAGATCTGGTGGGATATGCGACCTCATCCATTCTTTGATACTGTAGAGTTTCGCATCTTTGATATGCCTGCCACAGTCAATGATACGCTGGCGCTGGCAGCACTCTGTCAGGCATTGGTCGCAAAGTTAACAATGCTCGCGGAGCAGGGAGAAGAGATGCCTGTTCTGGCACGTGATTATATCGACGAGAACAAGTGGCGTGCGATGCGTTACGGACTCGATGCGGAATTTGTCGATTTTGCTCACCACCGTGTCGTACCAATGCGTGAAGCGATTCAACAGACGCTGGATTTTGTTGATGATGTCGTGGACACACTTGGCAGTCGGCGCGAGATGACCTATATCCATGACCTGTTGCATGATCCACGGGGTACTGGCGCGGATCGTCAGATAGCGCTCTTTGAGAAAGAGCAGGATGCGCGTCAGGTTGTGGAGTTGTTAAAAGCGCAGACCATGCAAGACGTTCAACCAGAAGATGCCATCCTTGGCGAGAAATTTTTGCGCTTCATGCCCTATGAAGAGGCGCTTGCCGCCTCTGAATAAGAATGGGAATAGATCATCATTGATTGTGTGGTCATAATGCCTAGAGATTGTTGTATATTCAGATTTGTTGCCTGTGTACAACAATCTCTACTCGCGTTTTAGAGAGAATATATTACGTCCCTGCGACAAGCGCAGCGAGTCCGACTGCGCTACGCTTGTCGCAGGGACGTTTCGCTGTTCCCAATTCTTTTTTAATCAACATTTATGTATAGTCATAAAGTTGTTGTCTCATAATTCTATGATTTTATGCTTACTTTCGCTAAAAGGTAATGACATATATAATGTGATTTCTAAAGGAGGTAAAGTATACGATTATTATGATGATAAAAATGCTATTGAAGATGCTTAGATTTCTTTATTTAGCTTTTCCTTTTCTTTTGTAGCAAAGCTCTCTGGCACATCTTCAATTAAATCCGTTACAGGAAGGTCCAAGGCTTTTGCAAGTTTATTAAGGGTTGTTGTCGATATCTCGCGATATGGATCGCGGTAGATTGCCCGCAATGTGTTTGTTGCCATATCAGCGGCTCTTGCAAGTTTACCCTGGCTGAATCCCTTCTCTTTTGCTACTTCTTTTACTTTTAATCTCAACATGGTTTGATTGTAACAAGGAATTGAGATTGACAGAAGACTACCTGTAATGATATCTTTGTAAGTGGTTCAATCAAAGTAGCTACTTTAATTAATACATCGACAAGAAAGGGCCGTACCTTGAGTGAGATTGCGCGACTGCGGAAACAAATTGAACTGGAATGTGAGGCAATGAAGCAGGCTATAAGTGGATTTAAGGCGACTGCTTCTCATGACATCATCAATCACAGATATAGCTGCATCGGGGATATACAGCAGCAACTCATACCGTTAGTGGGTGAGCAGGAAGCGAATAGAATAGCCGTTGAGGTTTATATTCAAACAATCGGATAGCTGTATGTTTGACGAAGCTTGGTAATTCGTATAGTCAGAATATGGGGCGATAAAAAAGAGCGAAACAATGAGTGTTTTTCATTGCCGCAGGGCGGAGTATATGTGGACAGACAGGAGAAGAAAGCAATGGAACGAAAGCCAACCTTACTACAATTACGCAGATTCTACAACATTACCTCTGACCAGTTAGCGCGTGCAGCGGGTCTTCCCCTCTATCAATCTTATACCGTCGAAGTAGGGGGATTTACCAGCAAACATATCGCGGAGCGTGTCCTCTTCGCGTTTTCAAGATTAGTGCGACGACGATTCACATTAGCTGACATCTACATCATCAATGCAGCTTAACATCACATGATGACAACAGACAGAAGCGATGGCTGTATTTCTATAAGTGTGCTTGCCTGCGTTTACAGGTAAACAGGTTGATTTACGAATCAATCTGTTTACCTCAATTGCATTTTTTTGATAGATATTAAATTAATGCTGAAAGTGATGTGGTGAAGTGTTCGATCTCTTCTTCAGAGTTGAAGTAGTGGACCGAAGCGCGGATCATGGTGGTCAGATGACGGGCCTCCATATCGAGGCGTGTGGAACTGACTTCGGCGATGCTGACGTTGATCTTTTGCTCTGCCAACTGCTGTTTGAGTTGTTCATGGTCCACACCTTCGACGGTGAATGTAACAATACCACCCTGATTGATGCCGCGATCTCGTACGATGACGCCGGGGAGCAGAGTGAGTTGTGTGCGCATTTGATAGGCTAGCCCTTTCACTCGACGCCAGATGGTATTCAAATCCCATTCCAGAGCGTAGTCAATAGCGGCTGCGAGGCCAATTTTACCGGCGAAGTTTGTTTCCCAGTTTTCAAAGCGACGTGCGTTGGGTTGCATCTCATAGCGATCTTTTGCGATCCATGTTGCGGCATGCAGGTCTAAAAATGGTGGTTCAAGGTTCTCCAGAACTTCTTTGCGTACATATAGGAAGCCAGTGCCGCGTGGCCCACGTAAATATTTGCGTCCGGTGGTTGAGAGCATATCGCAGCCGATCTGTTGTACGTTGACTGGCATTTGCCCCACGGATTGGCAGGCGTCGACTAGATACAGAATGTTAGCGGCGCGTGCGATTTTCCCGACTTCTACGACTGGTTGGACCAGTCCGCCACTGGTTGGGACATGGGTGATAGAGATCAGTTTGACTCGTTCATCAATGGAGGCGCGGAGGGCGTCCAGCGAGATTTGTCCGTATTCATCGTCGGGGATTGCTTCGACACTTACGCCAAGGCGTTGGGTAATCTGTAAATAGGCGATGTAGTTGCTGGCGTATTCAGCCATCGAGGTTAGAATGCGATCCCCTTTTTGAAATGGGATGGAGTAGAACGCCATATCCCAGGCACGGGTGGCATTTTCGATGCAGGCAATCTCATCTCGTGAAGCACTGATGAGTTGCGCGGCGGCATCATAGACGTGTTCCAGTTTGTCATGGTGGCGTGCTGCTGCTTCATAACCGCCAATCTGAGCTTCGAGTTGGAAATGATCTATGGTTGCGTCAATGACTGGTTGTGGCATCAATGACGCACCAGCATTATTGAGGTGCAAGATGTTGTGACATCCTGGCGTTTCCTGACGGGCTTTCTCAAGATTAAACCGCATGGGTAGTATCCTTCTGTTAGTGGATATTTCAGCAAAATAGTGTAGAGCCTGTGCTCTTTTTTCTGCCATATAGCATAGCATAGCAAGGCGTTATTGTCGTTACGTGGCAAAGTTAACCATATGCAAACTGATTCTTTTGGTGGAAGCATAGCGCCTGCCAGGTAACGCTATTCAAACGCTTGAACCGCGGATATGTTAGAATGGACGCTAAGTATGCTGTCGTCAATATTTTAAAGACCCAGAGGATTGTGAATGGGAACCACCTATAATGTTTGTATCATCGGGATGGGGAATGTTGGGCGTGCGCTGGTGAAATTATTTCAGGATAAGACTCGTGAGCTACAGGAGCGTTATGATATTTCCTGGCGTTTGACTGGTGTGGCCTCACGGCGTATTGGGTGGATCGTGGATGCTGATGGTTTGCAGTCCGACGCTATTCTTGCGGGTCAGTATCCGCAAACGGCTGTACAGGCTGGACCAGAATATGTGCGTGAATGGTTGCAGGCTGCTCAGGCGGATGTACTTTTTGAATTGTCCTCTCTGAATGTGGAGACAGGGCAACCAGCGATAGACTATCTCCATGCGGCTCTGGAACATGGCGCACATGCCATAACAGCGAATAAAGGTCCGGTGGTGCATGCCTATCATGCGTTGCAGCAGTTCGCGCAGGAGCAGCACAAAAGTTTTTATTGTGAGGCTGCGGTCATGGGTGGTGTTCCGATGTTCTCGTTATTTCGCCATTCGTTGCCCGCCGCAAATATCCTGCGTTTCCGTGGCATTGTCAATTCGACCAGCAATGTGATTATTCAGCAGATGGAGCAGGGGAGTAGCTTTGAGGATGCAATCCGAACGGCTCAGGAGATGGGTATCGCGGAAACAGATCCCAGTGCGGATATTGATGGCTGGGATGCGACGGTGAAGGTATTTGCCATTGCGAAGGTGCTGATGGGTGCGTCATTGACTCTCTCTGATGTTGAACGGCAGGGTATCAGACAATTGACTCAGGATGAGGTGCAGCAGGCTCGTGCCGCTGGAACGCCATATAAACTGGTGGCTCAGATCGAGCGTGGTGAGGATGGTGCAGTACGAGCCAGCGTCAGACCTGAACGTGTCGCGGCGAATGATGCGCTGGCGACGACTGATGGCGGCTCGATGCGTGCAAGTTTTGACCTTGACGTCCTGCCCGGTCTGACAATCGGGATTGATCTGCCAGATGATAATGAAGTTGGTCCCGCTGTCACCGCCTACGATGTCTTCGCTGATTTCCTGCGTGCGGTCGGCGTCTGATCTGAATGAAAGAGAGAGCGGCATAAGGGACTCTACAAGTACTACATTTTGACAGCGCTTTTAGAATAGGGTAATGTACGGATGTTCCAATCGGGAATATTGTATATGACATATACCATAGGCATTCAGAAACGCAACTGTCGTTGCTAGCATGTGCTCATCTGAATGAAAGGAAATATATGTGTAAAGTAGAGGGGGGTATTGATGTCGAGCTTGAGTCCCGCCCGCAAACAATATCTTGAATTCAAAAAGCAATTCCCTGATGCCATCCTGATGTATCAGGTTGGGGATTTTTACGAGACGTTTGATGAGGATGCCTATATCACGTCTCGTGAATTGCAGATTGTACGCACCACGCGCTCTTATGGTAAAGGGAAAGAACGTGTGCCGCTTGCTGGTATCCCGATGCATGCACTGGAAAACTACGTTGGAAAATTGGTCCAGCGTGGGTATAAGGTGGTTATCTGCGATCAGGTGAGCAGCGACATGAAGGGGCGCGATGTGGTGGAGCGAGCTGTGACGCGTATTTTGACGGCGGGCACGCTCTCTGAACCGAATCTGCTTCCAGCGCGACAGAATAATTATCTGGTTTCGATTGCTGCAAGTCGCACACAAACAGGTCTGGCTGCGGTTGATGTCAGTACTGGTGAATTTATGCTGACATGGTTCGCGCCGGAAGAGTTGCCGCTGGCGCTGGATGCGGAGTTGCAGCGTCTTGCTCCTGTAGAATGCCTGTTGTTAGAAGGGGGCGAATCATCCTCATATCAATTCCCCACCAAAAATGTAACAATCACCTATTGTCCCTCCCATTTCTTTCAACAGGAGACAGCGCAGACCCGGCTCTGTCGACAATTTAATGTGCAGGCGCTTGATGCATATGGTTGCGCGAACGCTCCACAGGCGATTGCCGCTGCCGGCGCTATTGTGGCCTATCTGGAAAAAATGAATGGTTCTCTGCTCTCCTTACTTACCGGTTGCTATTCATATAGTACAGATAGTTATATGGTGCTGGATGCGCATACACAGCGAAACCTTGAATTGTTGCAGGGAGCGCGTAGTAACTCGGTGCAGGGTAGTTTATTGAGCGTGATGGATCGCACGATCACGCCAATGGGAGCGCGTCAGATGCGGCGCACGATCACGCAACCATTGTTGGATCTGCATGAGTTGAATGGTCGTCAGAGCAGCGTTGCAGAGTTCTATGAACGTCCGGCGTTGCGCAGTCGTTTTACGATGTGTTTGCAGGAATTTGGCGATCTGGAACGCATCTCCGGGCGCATTCGGCAGGGAACAGCAGTGCGTAGTGAGGTGTTGGGACTACGAAATTATCTACAGATTATTCCACTATTGCGTGATCTTCTGGGTAGCTGTGATGCCCCGATGTTACTGGCGCTGGCGGATGATTTGCATCCATGCCCACAGGTTGTTGAACTGGTGAATCGAGCGTTGATGAATGCCGATGAAGAGGATGAGAATGGTGATGATGGTCGTCTGATTCGGGCGGGCTATCATAAGGAACTCGATGAACTGTTCAGCTCTATTCGTGATTCGCGGCGCTGGATGGTGTCGTTGGAGATGCGTGAGCGTGAGCGTACAGGCATCAAATCCTTGCGTGTCGGTTTTAACAAGGTCTTTGGCTATTATATCGAAGTCAGTAATGCTAATTTGAAACTGGTGCCTGCGGATTATATGCGCAAACAGACGCTGGTCAACGCTGAACGTTTTATCACGCCGGAATTGAAAGAGCACGAGGCGCGGATTCTGAATGCCGTTGAACGTATTGAAGAGATGGAGCATAGCATCTATACCGATGTGTTGCGCCAGATCGCTGTTTATTATCAGGAATTGATGACGACAGCGGCTGTAGTGGCGAAAGTTGATGTGCTATTGAGCTTCGCGGAAGTCGCGACTCATCAGGGCTATGTACGACCCGTGTTGGAGCAGGGCTATCGCCTGGAGATTGAAGGTGGGCGGCATCCGGTGGTGGAATATGTGCTGGATGGTGATGTTTTTATTCCCAACGATACGCACCTTGAAGCCGAGGAACAGGAGCGCATTGTTCTTTTGACTGGCCCGAATATGGCTGGAAAATCAACCTATCTGCGTCAGGTGGCATTGATCGCTTTGCTGGCCCATATCGGCAGCTTTGTGCCTGCGCGCTCGGCGCGTATAGGGCTGGTGGATCGCATCTTTACGCGTGTGGGAGCTGAAGATGACATCGCTTCTGGTAAGAGTACGTTCATGATTGAGATGGAAGAGACTGCCACCATTCTGCATCATGCGACACGCCATAGCCTCATCGTACTGGACGAAATCGGGCGTGGTACCAGCACCTATGATGGATTGGCGATCGCGCGGGCTGTCGTCGAGCATCTGCATAATGATGTGATGGCGCGGACACTCTTTGCTACACACTATCATGAATTATCCGCTATGGCTGATGAATTAGCCCAACTGCATGTTTATACTGTCGCGATCAGTGAAGGTGAGCATGGAGATATCGTCTTCCTGCATAGGGTCATACCCGGGAGCGCGGATCGCAGTTATGGTATTCACGTCGCGAAGCTTGCCGGTATGCCTCCAGGGGTGGTCAGACGTGCCGATGAAGTATTATGTCAATTAGAAATGATGAAACAGGCGGCTTCAACTGTGTCAGGAGAGCAACATCCCTATACCGATATGGTTGCTGCTGAGCAGCAGATGAGCCGTATCGCTGATCAGGCCGAACAGTACCTCGCGGAGCAACGTGAGCAATTTATCTGGCAGAGTGAAGAGGCACGCGCAATTGCAGCCTCCGTCGTGCAGAGCCAGGACGAAACGCAGGAATCTCTTCTGGATACTATTGATCTTTATGCGATAACACCACTTGATGCTTTGAATATTCTTTATCTGTTAAAAAAGAAGAAAAGTAGTAACACAAGAGCATGAATCAATTTCCTCTCCCTCAATCTGATCATGAAGCGTTGCCAGCACGAAATCCTCTGCGTGAACTGCCTGCTGATGTGATAGAGCGGATCGCTGCCGGGGAAGTGGTAGAGCGACCAGTATCGGTAGTCAAAGAACTGGTTGAGAATGCGCTGGATGCGGGAGCGCATGAAGTGCGTATCGAAGTGCGCGGCGGTGGATTGCGTATGATCCGTGTTATTGATGATGGCGTGGGCATCCCTGTTGAGGAGTTGGAGCATGTCTGTTTGCGCCATACGACCAGCAAGTTACAGGTCTTTGAGGATCTCAACCATCTCCATTCGTTGGGATTTCGTGGTGAAGCCCTGGCTAGTATTGCCGCTGTAGCGGAAATCACAGTGCTCAGCCGAGCGCAAGAGACGGAGAGTGCAGACACAGAGCAACCAGCTCATTGGATTACGTGGCGCGGTGGTGAAATCTTACAGCGTGGTCAGCGTGCTCGTCTGCATGGCACGACGGTGACAGTTGTCGATCTGTTTCATAACGTTCCGGTGCGTTTGCAGTATACACGTGGCGCACGAACAGAGAATGGGCATATCGTGCAACTGGTACGGCGTTATGCGCTGGGTTATCCTGTGGTGCGTTTTCATCTCACGATTGATGAACATATCGCTCTGCAAACCAGTGGTAGCGGCAATCTTGCTACCGCTATGACTGAACTTTATCAACTCTCGTTGGACGAAGTATTGCGTGAGATTGCGCTGAACGATAGCGAGCAGCACTATCATATATATGGTTTTATCGGTAATCGTGTGCTGGCACAGAGTAGTCGTCAGCATATCGCCATGTTTGTCAATGGTCGCTGGGTGCAAGTAACAGCTCTGCAAGACGCGCTTGAGCAGGGATATCGTAATCTGTTGCCAAAAGGAAAACATCCAGTGCTCACCATCATGATCGAGGTGCCACCTGAAGAGGTTGATGTGAACATCCATCCCGCGAAGACTGACGTTCACCTGCTCTATGAGAAGAGCATCGCAGCCGCACTAACACAGGCCGTACGTTCTGTATTGGAGCGCAATCCAGCATTGCCGGAGACAGTTGCTTTTCCGGGGCCGATCATGGTAACGCAGCGGCGTTTATCCGCGCCACGGCGTCGAGGGTTGCATGTCGCTGAAACGGCTGATGGTTATCATGCGACTTCAGCCGACGCAGAGAGTGCTGTTGCCATCGAACAGTTGCGTCCACTGGCGCAGTTACAGCAGGCGGTCATTCTGGCTGAAGCACCGGATGGGAGCCTGTATCTGGTCGATCAGCATCGCGCTCATGAGCGGATAATTTATGAGCACCTGCGCCGGAGTTCCATTGATGAGAAACAGAGAGAAGGGCATGCGCATCTGCTCTTAGAGCCGGTCATCGTTGAAATGAAGCGCTATGAAGCGGAATTGTTAGAACAGCGTCTGCCGTTATTACGCGGTCTGGGGATTGAATGTGAACGTTTTGGAGGCAGGAGTTTTCTAGTACGTTCAGTTCCTGGTGGGGAAGGGTATGAGCAACTGGTCGCGCATCTGCAAGAACTCACAGAGATAGCTGCCGAGGATAGTACAGATTGGATGGATCATCTCTTCATTAATCTGGCCTGTCACTCGGCGCTAAAACGTGGTCGCGATTTGAGTATTGGTGAGCAGAAAACGCTGCTCAACGCATTAGCACAGGTCATGGCTCCCGCTGTCTGTCCACACGGAAGCCCGATACTGTTACACTATAGCCGCGCCTTTCTCATTGACAAATTTGACTGGTAAGCCATCGTTTATGGCTCTTCAACGGACCATGCGGACCAGAGCTTCAGCGGCGAGCAGGAAAATGATATCGAGTAACACCAGAATTACCAGCGCAAAATCGATTCTGGACGCTACAAACGTTGTAATCAGCAAGAGACCACCAAGTTGTTGGAAGTACCAGAGCGCAGCAAAAATCAGCACAACCAGAGCGATCAGACTGCCGACAAACCAGCGAGCGCCATGCCAGTCCTGACGGCTCGGCCAGAGTTCAGATGTAATGGTCAGAATGAGGTAAGGAGCGAAAGTGAGCGTCCACCAGGGCCAACCAGCACGCAGTAATTGTATCTGTTGGAGCGAGGCATGAAGCGGAATATCCCAGATACTATAACCGGTCGCGACCCAGTAGAGAAACGCGAACACAGCGGTGCCACCAAAGAGTGGAGCGATGCCACTCAATCCATCACCGACATAACTCATCAACTGACCCTGGGGGCGCACATATTGCACCTCACCCAATTGTAATGATTGTGGACCTCCACGACGGATCATACGACCATTGACATTGCGCTGTCCCATTGGTTTGATACCGAAAAGCGTAATACTGGTAATGCGAAAACCAAATGGGGTAAAGAGCAATACCACCAGTGCATGGCTCAGTTCATGGATAATCACACCGGGAGCATTCAGCCAGAACCAGATCATCAACCCCTTTTCATGGAAGAGTCGATAGCCAACCTCATCAACACGCTGGCGCAAGGCTTTCCGGGTCACACGCAAAAGAAAAAAGAGCAGAAAAACACCGGCAATAATAAGCCAGGGTTGATATGGAGCGATCTGTTCTGTAATTTGTGTATCTGGATACATGCTTGTGTTCCTTCACAGGTGCACAATTGGATTCTGTGAATCTTGTATAGTATAAACCACATCAATCATGAGATTTCAAGGCGCTGGATGAAAATATTTCATCAGATTGCAAGATTTGTTCGTCATCTTCTGGTGGCATTTTGTTGATACGGGTACGTTCATAAAAGACCCCCCAGATGCCAAATGCCAGGTTACACGCGAAAAGAATGTAGAGTACCTTTGCAATGCCAAAGATATCTGAAAACGCACCAATAAACAGAATAATAGGAATAGAACATGCATTGTACAGGACTAATTGAAGTGACAACACGCGCCCTTTGATCCATTCAGGTGTCAATTCTTGTAACGCGGTTTGCGCGGGAATGTTAACAAAATCCAGCGCAATGCCTGCTACGAACATCAATAAAGCAACTCCAAACAGGACAAGCAGGTTGGTATTCCAACCATCGGGTTGTAACCAGCGAGCGCACAGGGTTAATAATGGTAGTAATAATGTTGCCAGCGCTAAGCCGATGCAGCCAATGAAGACTGCACGCGATTTCTCAATATGGCGTGAAATTCTTGGCATCGCAATGGAGCCAAGAACCAGCCCGATACCTGCTGGCGCGAAAATAAAAGCCATCATATTTGCTGGTAAAAAGAGTAGTTGTGTCACGATAGGGGTTACTAATTGTCCGATAACAAGAATTAGAACTCCTGCGAAAGAGAGTTGAATCACCGCGAGAAAGAGCGCTTTTTTATGGCGAACAAATTTCCACCCTTGAACCATCTCTTGCCAGACATTTTTTAACGTTCCTATGATTTGTGCTGTGATATCTGTGGTTTCTGTCTGTTCTTTTTCTTCCTCTTCTTCTTGCGTACGGGCTAGTTTTTGTGCCGGGATGAAGAGAACAAGTAATGCGCAGACTAAATAGAGAATACCGATAATAGCGTACAGTTGAATAAAAGAATCAATAGTTAAGGTCCCAAAGTGAAATGTTGGAAGTAAGCTGATGGCAATTGGAGCGAGCAACACATATCCCACAGCCTGTGATAGCATAAAAGTAATGTTGAACAGAGAGAGTGCGGGCATCAGTTCTTGCTCACTGACTAATTTGGGGATAGAAGATTGTTCGGCTGGTGCAAAAAATTGGGCAATCGCTGAAATGACGAACGTCAGTAAGAAAGCTGGCCATAATTCATTACGATTAATAATGAGCGATAAGATAAAAATAAACGTTGCGATAGCGCGAAGACAATTACTAATCCATAAAACGCTTCGTTTATCTGAATGATCGACGAAGACTCCAGCCGGTGCACCGAAGATAATAGCAGGAATGCTAAAACAGATGATAGCTAAGCCAATCATCGTTGTTGAGTGTGTAATGTTTTCAATGAGAATAAGTAATGCATAATTGGATGCGTTAAAGATGGTCATTGAGATAAGTTGTGCCATCCATAAACGCAGGAAATCTTTCTTTTTGCGCAAGGTGAGGAAGCCATCATTTCGTTGGGCTACGGCCATGCAAAAAATCCTCTATTCATTATTCTTATTCTCCATGATACGTAATATTCAGTATACACTGTTTGTGTGGTAGAGGCATAAAGATTGTCTATACGATTGGCCTCTTTGTCTTAATCCTCCTCATAGAGCAGGCCGTCTTCTAGCTCTAAGCGTGGTAGGACCTGCTTGATGCGGCGTTCAACTTCGGAACGAGGGAGCAAGATGCGCCGTCCACATTTTTCACAGCGGAGGCCAATATCGGCACCCAATCGTACCACTTCCCAATCAAAGTTTCCACACGGATGCTGTTTGCGGAGACGTAAACGATCTCCTATTTCAAAACGTAATGGTTGCATAAAATGTTTCTTTTCCTGAATATGTTGTGATTTATGAGCGATAAAGGCGATGTTCTTGTATATACTGTTCTACAGTTTCTGGAACCTGATATTTAATAGGACGACCTTCTATGATACGTTGACGCAGATCGGTAGAAGAGATATCCAATTGCGGCACTTCGACAACACAGAGACGTTCTGCCATAGCGGGCAAACATGTTTCTATTTGTTTATTATACTCTTTATTTTCAACATAGCCTGGTCGTCGTACTGCTATTAAACGTGAGAGATTGGCAAGAATGCTGTGTGGATTATACCATGTTGGAAAATCTTTGAGGCTATCCCAGCCAATGACAAAACCTAATTCTGTCTCTTCTCCCCATTCTTCATGGAGTTGGCGAAGGGTGTCAACCAGATATGATGGCCCTGGACGATCAATTTCGACACGCGAGATGCTAAAGTGTGGATTGGATGCGATTGCTAGCTCTACCATTGCCAGACGATGGTGAGCCGCGGCTACGGCTCGTCCAAGTTTATGGGGTGGTTGTCCGGCGGGAATAAAGACCATCTCGCTTAATCCAAGTGTCGAGCGTACTTCCTCTGCGACAATCAGATGCGCATGATGAATAGGATCGAAAGTTCCTCCAAGTAGGCCAATCAACCGTGGTGTGGTTGGTTGTTGTGTGTTCACTGTTTTGTGCTGCTCCTTCGCCGTTGCATAGTATCGTATCGGTCAGGTCCAGTAGAGAAATTATACGATGTCTGCTGGTTCTTTTACGGTTAAATCCGCATCAGGTAATAGTGTATGTAATGCATACATAATTTCTGAGATGTCGATCACATGTCCGCTGGCAACCCAGAAACGTGCCAGCAGGTGCGCTTTTTTGTCCTCGTAGCCTCTGAAGAGCACCATCGGTTCAGGTCTGCTGACCGTTGTGTCTATCTTCTTCAATGCCTGTATAATTTCGTTCCCTGTGTCTTTTTGCTTGAATTGTTCCTGAGGGATGGCAATGATAATACCGATACGTCTATTCTCATAATACGTATTGTTAAGAACAACGTTGCCAAAAAGCGTCCCATTAGGAATCGTTACCTCTTCACCTGATATCAGGCGTAGCTTTGTGGCGCGAAGCTCCACACTCTGTACCTTGCCAGTGTAGGTTACAGTCGGGAAAATGGTAATACTGACCTGATCACCAATATAGAATGGTCGTTCCAGCAGGAGATAAAAGCCCGCAACAAGATCTTTTAAGATGTCCTGAATGGCAAAAGAAACCGCGACAGTAATGACGCTGATTGCGGTGACCGGGATGGTTAATGGAATATGCCAGACAGAGAGAATCCATAGGGCTGCAATTGCCAGTACAAAGAAATAGACCATGCGGCCAATGAACGTACGGAGATTGATATCTATTCTGTGGCCCCATTTACTGCCAATGGTTAATGCTCTGATAGTACGTGCAACACCCATACCAATGGCGATTAAGAGCACAGACCAGATGAGGTTGCTGCTGATTGTACTGGCCTGCACTGTTAATCCTTTATCGTCGGCGAAGCCTGTGACGTTGAGGATATATTTAACCAGGTTCATGTTATCGATTGCCAGTGCTCCGATGCCTCCTAGCAGGAGTGGGATGATCACGGCGACAACACCAATGGTCTGGGTGAGCCAGCTATCCAGAACCGTTTTTTTGAGCCTCTGTACGATGACACGACGTAGGAGTAGACCAATAATCAGTGCTCCAACAATAGTGATACCACTCAAAATATAATTGACAGTGGCATCTATTGCCAGTGAGTTTGGTAGACCTGTTGCTGCTATGATTATGCTAGAACGAAATACGCCAATATTATTTACCAGTACAGACATACGTGCTATAACCACCAACTCTCTATTTCAAGGCACATAAACTTGCTCAGTTTTGTATCTTTGCGCGCATTATATCATATGGAATATGAGTATATTGCTGGACAAGTTCTTTTGGGCTAATCACTGCCCCCTTGCTTTTCAGCCCACAACTACTTGCCAGTTGTCCCACGATGTGAGATGCGCTTAAGCCTGCCTCTCGTAAAGGATGGAGTCCTGTGCTTCGCTGGCGTTTGGAGAGGCGATGACCCTGTTCATCCAGAACAAGTGGCACGTGGAGGAACGTTGGTACAGAGAAACCAAGTGCTTCAAAAAGTATAATCTGGCGTGCCGTCGAAGAGAGCAGATCCGCGCCGCGTACAACCTGATTGATGTGCATAAGCCCATCATCGACGACAACAGCAAATTGATAGGCAAAGATACCATCAGAGCGGCGAATGATAAAATCTCCTACCTCCTGTTGCACCTGTTGCTGTTGCTCCGCCAGCAGACCATCCTGAAAATGGACAGTACGTTCATCATTAACACGAAATCGGAGTGCTGGACGTTTCCCACTGGCTTCGAACTGACGGCGCTGTGCTGTGGTGAGATGACGACAGGTACCTGGATAGCGTGGACCTTCTTCACCGAGATGGGGAGCACTGGCGGCACGCACGATCTCCGCACGGCTACAATAGCATGGATAGACAAGCTCCATTTCTTGTAGCCTTTTTAAGTAATACTGATAGATTTCCTGTCGTTCGCTCTGTATGTAGGGAGCATAAGGGCCGCCGCAGTCCGGGCCTTCGTCCCAATCAAGACCAAGCCAGCGTAGATCTTCTAGTATCCGGGTGCTGGTTTCAGAACGAACGCGTGGGCGATCCAGATCTTCGATGCGCAAGACGAACTGTCCACCTGCTTTGCGTGCGTAGAGCCATGCCAGCAAGGCAGTGCGTAGATTGCCGAGATGAAGTATGCCTGTAGGACTGGGAGCATAGCGTCCGCGTACTGACATCATGTTTATCTGTGGCATAGCTCCGACCACGGACAATCGTTGTTTGTACGTCCAGTTATGATGGGATGCACATCAAATTGTGCGAGCAGATCAATCAGCGAGCAGAGTGGTAAGCCAACGACATTCAGATAACAACCGTCGATGCGCTCGGTGGGTTGAAAACTGGTATTCTGGATGCCGTATGCTCCGGCTTTATCCATTGGATCACCACTCGCGATATAATCCGCAATTTCCTGATCGCTGTAGGGCCGCATGAGTACAGGGGTGCTGCGGCTGGTGCCATGCATTTGTAGCTGTCCATCAACCAATTTGCTGACGACGATACCTGTGACCACATGGTGCCAGCGTCCACGTAATGAGCGCAGTAGTTCACGGGCATGGTCAGCGTCGCGTGGTTTGCCGAGCACCTGATCATCAAGGAGAACTGTGGTATCAGCCGTCACGACAATACGATTTGCTGCTTCTGGCTGTGACAGCATCATAATGGCTTTATGGGCGGCGGTCCATTGCGCCAGACCCTCGATAGGGCCGCGATATTCGGCCTGTGCCGCATCTTCATCCGCTGGGGAGACACCAATTGTATAGGGTAAACCGAGGGCGGAAATAATCTGTCTCCGCCTGGGTGAGGCGGAGGCAAGTAACAACGGGGCAAGTTCTGTCATGAGTTTCTACGCTCCAGTACTGCTACACTTTCAATATGAGCTGTGTGTGGAAACATATCCAATGGTTGAATTGAACGCAGGTGATAGGTTGGATGCTGCTGACAGAGAATCCGAAGATCGCGTGCCAGTGTTGATGGCTCACAGGAGACATACACGATGCGTTCGACCGGATGTTTGAGCAGGGCATCCAGTACTACAGGCATACAGCCTGCTCGTGGTGGGTCGATCACAAAACCGTCAATTTGTTCTGAGAGTCCGGGGAGCATGTCTTCAACTTTCCCTTTGATGATCTCAACATTGGTGAGATCACGGGTATTCCATTGCGCATCTTTGATGGCGCTGGCAGACTCTTCAATAGCGATAACTTTTTCAACATGTTTTGCCATAACCGCAGCGAACGTACCCACCCCACAATAGGCATCAACCACAGTGAGTTGACTGGCTTTCTCGTCTGGTTGATCTTCAAGCAGACCTGCCAGAATCATACTGACCATTTTTTCCGCCTGCGCGGTGTTGGTCTGGAAGAATGAACTGGGACGGATACGATAGGTCTGGCCAGCTAACGTTTCTTCCATTGTATCAGTCTGGATGTCTAATCCTACCGCTTGCAATTGCTCAGTGACTTCGTCATTTTGGGTTGGTTGAATCAGGGTCTGTTTGCTGGTTGTCGCTGTACGAATCAAAACCTGTGGGCGAGCATTCTGATGCTGGCTCACAACTTCGAGTACCTGATTGATCTGTTCATGCGCGATGGGGCAGTTGGTCAGTGGCAAAACGCGATGCGTGCCGCGTACAGTCAGACCGGGTTGACCATCACGGTTCACTGAGAAGCGCATATGGTTGCGATAGTGCCACGGCACATCGCATGGTACGGTATTCAGTAATGGTGGATTCGTGAAGCCGCCAACATCCAGCAGGAGCTGTTGCACCACATCACGTTTCCATTCCAGTTGTTTCTCGTATTGCATATGTTGCAACTGGCAACCACCACAGGGGCCAAATACCGGGCAGGGCGCGGTAGTGCGTAGCGGTGATGCCTCGTGAATTTCGGTGATCCAGACACGAGGAGGTCGAGGTTTCCAGTGGCGACGTTTGCGCCCCGGCCTGGGTTTGGGTGGCTCTTCAACAGCGATGGTGACGCGTTCATTGGGCAGACCGGCAGGAACCAGAAGGGTGCGCGTACGCACCTCTCCTGACTCTTCTGTCGTCGTGATCTCAATCTGTGCCTCGCCACTGCGAGCGAGGGGACCGAGAACGACCGTATGATGATTGATGGTTGGTGGTTCGTATTGTGTTTGTGTCATCTCTTCTTTGGTGATCTCTTTTGTGTTGTATTCTTTGACGAGGCATGTTGTTGTTCTCGTTGAGCATTGTAGAGCTGGCGTGTTTCTTGCACCACCTCATTTTCCTCATCGAACATCTCGGCCTGTTCTAGAAATCTGTGTGCCGTACGTAGATCGCCGCGTTTCAGGTAGGTCTGGGTGAGTAATGCCAGCACTTCAGGGTCCTGAGCGTCCATCTCACGTGCTGCTTTCAACGTTGCGCGTGCTTTGGATTCTGCATTTTGCTCAAGATAAATTTTTGCTAGCTCAGTATAAGCTTGTATCATTGTTGGCATTGTGTCAATACAATTTTGTAGTGTTGTGATGGCATCATCGTAGTTATGAAGCTTTTTCTGCGTCATGCCAATCTGTAGCCAGAGGTCCTGGTTCTCTGGTTTGAGTTGGATGGCATTTTGATAGCGTTTGAGTTCTTCCGCTGGTTCATTTTGCTCCCGATGGATAATTGCCAGACCAATCTCAATCTCGTAGCGATCTTCTGGATCAGTGGCCTCCGTCTCTGCTTTGTGGAGCAGTGCCGCTGCTTCATCCAGTTTTTGGCGACGATGGACCAGGAAATTCGCCAGGGCCGTCGCGACAAATGGACGTGGATCGATTGCTACTGCTTCGCGGAGCACGCGCTCACTGGCTGCGAAGAATTGCTGTGCCTGTTGCTCCAGGTATTCCTGATTTATTTCTTCTTCATCGTCAGCATCTTCGTCCTCATCAACTACCTGTGCTTCAGCGAGTGCTTGTTCAGCCAATTGCAGGTAAATGAGTCCGACGTTGCGGAGTCCCGTACTCCGTTTGCCAGGAACATGGGCGGCATATTCTTGCATGTAGAAGGCGGCATGCTCTAACTCGTCAATGCTATGTGCCAGTTCGAATGGGCGTACGTACAGTTCTTCATTAGTGTTATCCTGAGCAACGAGGACATCATAGTAATAGAGTGTTTGGGCTGCCAGATTGATGCCAGTTTCTAGCAGACTTGATAGTGCATTCTCTTCCTCTTCGTCCTCATCATAATCGTCTTCCTCGTCCTCGTCTTCCTCGTCCTCGTCTTCCTCGTCCTCGTCTTCTTGCGCCGGGATGATTTCATAATCCTCATCCTCGTCATTCAGGTTGGCGATCTGATCTGTCAGATTGGCGAGGCCGTTTTCAAGTTCTGTAGTTGAAAGAGAGAGAAGACGAGCGCCCTCATCACTGATGTTCTGGATCTCCAATTCATCGGTCTCTGTGTTTTCGACCAGTTCAAAGCGAGTCCAGAACCAGTGACGTCCGTTTTCCTGTAATACTGCGGTCGCTTGAGGCACAAGTCCCTGAACGAAAGGTGTCACTGTGCTGTTTGACAGTTCGATTGACCAGCCGACGCTAATCTGGTTGGTATCCTGTCCTTGCTCATCTTTGATGGGTTCCATGAAGATGGTGGTTAATCCCTTTGGGGCAGCAGCAGTATGCCAGTGTTCAAATTGTTCAGCCCAGAGTTCTTCTGTCAGGTTAGCTCGTAATGGGCTACCAGCGGATAGACAGAGATAAGCGCCTGCACCGTCGCCTTCTTGCCATGAATCCAGGTAATTGTCGATGAGATCAATGTATTCTGGTTCAGAGAACATGTCACCAAAACCAAGATCGGAGAAGAGGCTTTCCAGTTCAACTACAGCCGAATTATCTGCATTCAGTGCTGGATTCGTCAATTGTTCTAATGCCTGACTCAGTGAAGGGCCAGCGGGTGGGGTCCAGGTGGCATAGACGTTCTTATTTTCTAACTGGATTAAACGACGTCGAGCCTCTTTCCGTACTAATTTGCTATCGCTCAGTGTGTGGATAGCCTGAAGAATATTGGCAGATTCTATATTGAACTCTTTGCCCAGAAATTTCAAAAAGCTGGTCTGTATTTCATCTGGTTGACTGGTTATGGGTTCCAGGGCTTCAATTGCTTCACTCATGGTTTCTGAGCGCAGCAATTGTTGGGCTATTTCCTGATACTCGTTCCGTAAATCCATTGTCGAACACTCCCTTTTATTATTGCCTGTGTTCTGTTTTCAGCATGAAAGTGGGAAGAGTGGCTTTATAATTGGGCCGCCTCTTCCCACTGCCGTGTTGATTACACACGTCTTCTTGTAGTTTTGCCAGACATTTGTTGTTTCAAGCTATGCACAATGTCTGCGTTCGCATCCATCTGTTCGGCGATTTCTAATTGTTTTTGTGCGCCCCGACGATCACCCATCTCATGGAGAAGTGAGCCGAGGAGCGCATGTAGTTCAAGCGAGTTTGGTACTGTGCGGACACCCTGTTCCAGAATCTCACGAGCCTGCTGGAAATTTTCACGGTTGACGTAGATGGCTGTAAGTTCACTATAGAAGCGGATATCTTCTGGCGTGAGTTGTAGTCCATGTAGATACGTCTTTTCTGCCTCTTCCAACTGATCTAACTGGCGTTGGACAAAACCAAGACTGAACCAGATGCCTGGATAATCGCTGTCCAGTTCTGCTACACGTTGATAGTGGGGGAGTGCATCTTCCGCGTTTTCCAGACGTATGGCGATATTGCCAAGCCCGGCTTCAACAGAAGCTTCAACGCCCTCTTCTGGCTCTGTCGTCTGGGCAGATAATAACTCTCGTGCTTTGACCATTTCGCGCTGGGCTTCTTCAATTTTGTCTCGGCTGAGCAGAAGCTCCGCAAGGAGTGAGTAGCCCATCGCGCTTTCATCCAGCGTCAGTGCCTCGCGTAACAATTCTTCGGCACGAGCCAGGAAGCGTTCTGCGCGATTTTTGAGATTGTTGGATTGGGATTGCGCACGGTATGCTAGTTCAGCCAGCGTAGCTCCCAGACTTCGTAGAGCGGTGGCGCGGTTCTCCGTAACCTCTGGGAATCTTTGTACCATACGTTCGATGTAAACCATCGCACGTTCAGGATTTCCTGACACAATAGCGCGTTGATATGCCTGTTCGGTGACTTCATAGTCTGCCGGGCGTTGTGTAATCAAGGCATCGCCCAGGTGTAGGAGTTGTGCCATGCGCCATGCTACTTCTTCGATGACTTCTCTGGTGGGTTCCACAGGTGATTGTTGTCCTGGTTGTACCAGTTTTTCGACTGCTTTCTCGTATTCATCGATGCGCTGTTGCAGCGTCTCAGCCGAAAGCGCCTGTAACGCAGCACCCTCGTCCAGCAATTGTTGGATGCGCCAGACACCTTTTTCTTTTGTCAAGGTGAAGCGATTCCAGAACCAGTAGCGTCCCGTCTCTTTATTGATCGCGGTACCCATTGGCATCTCTTTCAAGGTGCCGCTCAATGGTGTATCGAGAAGTTCCAGTGACCAGCCAACGTCCAGGTCTTTTGTCTCTGTGGTCTGTGTGGCTGAAGAGGGGAGCCAGAGGCCACTATGTTGTTGCTGCGGTGCCAGTTCGTGAACAAAGCCCAGTTCCATGCGTGTTGGGTGAGCCTCTGTATGCCATTGCTGGTGCAGATTGATCCAGTCTGTACGACTCATTTGATCGCATACGGGACTCTCATTGGTTAGCAGATCATAGGCCAATCCAAAATCGCCAAAGGACCAGGCACCGATAAAGTTCACTACCACTTCCTGTTCCTGTAGATCAGGCGTGATGAATGTTGTACCTCGATCAGCATCCAGTTCGGTGGCCTGTAAGATCAAGCGATTGATCAATGGTAGATGAGCCTTGTATTCCGCCGTTGGTGTCGTGTTCTTGTTCTGGTTGACTGCCAGAGCTTCTTCAAGTAAGCGTTTGCCCTCGGCCAGTGTACAGGATACCAGCGATGTATATGATGATGCCGCTAATCTTGTGCGTAACTCATTCAAGCTATTTTCAATGCGGCGTTTGGTACCTGTCTCGACAAAGGCATCTTTGACGCCATCATTCCAGAAATCAAGCAGGAATGATATAGCCTGGGCTTCGGCATAATCCGCTCCCTGTTCCCAGATAAGGAAAATCTGCAATTCGCCTTCTTCACGGGTCTGGGTGGCAAAACCTTTCCAGAAGCGTGGAGGATGGGCTACCGGGGTCTGGATTGCTGGTGCTTTATTGACAGGAGCAACCCACTTTGGATATATTTTTGCTGCTTCCAGACGAATAAGTGCTCGCCGAGCTTCTTTCCGTGTTTCTTTATTCGGGCTGAGTGTATGTATAGCTGTAAGAATATTCGCTGTTTCCTGATCATTGGTTTTAACCAGCGTCTTTACGAAAGCAATCTGTGCCGCTTCTGAAAGTGCATTGAGTTCGGTCAGTGTTGCTTCTGCTTGCTCTTGCGTTGTACTGTGGTATAGTTGTTCCGCAAGATGACGGTAGTTTGTGACTATGTGTTGTATTTGCTCAGCTTCTGCGGCTGAGATTTGTGCAGGCGTTTCTTTTTTTGCTGCCATAGTTGCTCTGGTTTCCTCCCTGCTACTCGTTGACGAGACGATTGTACCACGAAGAGAGTGAAGAGTCGAGGTGGATGTCGTGTGAGACGTTTAAGGGAATAAAAAAAGCATTCAGAAACTGAACTATTTCTGAATGCTTGAGAGGTGTCACAGCGTTTTTTGTTTTTGGGGTTCTATATACGAACAGTCGTCAACTGATTGGCGTTCGCCGACTTTGATGTTTTCAGGAATGAAAATACTGATTGGGTACTGACACTGGTCTGTGCCAGCATGACCATAAAGATCGGGAAAGCCACACAGTAAAAGTAGGATGATAGGCTTCTCCAGGCAAAGAAGAGTGGGATAACTGCCAGCAAGAGCGCGGCGGTTGGCGCTTTACGGCAGATCCGCCAGTAGACATAGATGGTGGCTGCTATCGCGCCATATTCCAGGGCCGAATAGACCCATTCAGGGAAGTATGGTAGCAGATGTGTGCAGCTTAGTCCGATCAAGCCCACTCCCATCGGGAACATTGGATCACGGACAGGGGCCATAATGCCTGCGTAGAAGGTATACGGATCCCACATTATAAAGGGCAGATTGATGGCTAACGCCAGACCTCCGGAAATACTGATGCGATAGATCATCTCTTTCCAGTTATAGTGTTGCAGGATCAGGATGATATAGAACGGCACGAAGTACCAGGAAATTTGTTTGGTCGCCATCGCCAGACCCAGAAAGATTGCTGAAACCCAGCGCTGATCGCGTTTAATCCAGGAAATAATCAGGAGCAGAGTATAGAAAATGTCCAGGTTACCGCCGACAGTTGAAACCCACATAGGAATGTTTGCCAGTGCCAGGAGAAGTACCCACGGGCGCAATTTGGGATGGGATATCTTCCAGGCGAAAAGCACAATAAGCAAGTAGCAAAGCAAGTAAAAGGACATCACATTGTAGTTTTGAGCGATAGCATAAGGAAGCAAGCTTAAGAATGAAAGAGCCGGATAGCTTACCTTTGACTCAAATTCAGGAACATTGCCATCTGCTTTAAATGACGTACTCCAGATCGAATTCAATTCAGCCACGCTTGGATAGTTTAAGCGATTGGCGAACTGGCCTTCACGGAGAGGAGTGGTCCATTCCGGGGGAATATCACCATTAAAGCGGCGTACAAGTTCAGGGATATTTGAATCAGTATAGGGATTTTCGCCCTGTGTCAGCAGGATCGCCGCGTTTGTATCCAGGGATGTGCCATCGTTTGAGAACTGAGGAGCGCCAAAACTGCCATAGACCGCACGTCCCAGTTCAACAACACCAATAATGGCGAGCACAAATGCTACAAGGAGCATGAAACGTTGCCAGCCTCGATAGCGCTTTGATGGAGTTACCATCTCCTCTGGCGTCTTTTTGGAGGGACGTAAGGCCATCCACATTGCAAAGAAGCTACCGAGGATCAGTGCAAAAGGGATAAGAGAACCAAATGGCGCAATGAAAGGGTAATACCATCCAGTGTCTATCTCAACCAGAGCCTGAAGCAAAAATGCGAGGACGATCCAGATTGCTCGCTGCTGAAGATCGATAATTTTGTGATTTTCAGGAGAGGGGTCTTCAGTGAAAAACGGTCGCGAAACTTTATCTATCCATCGTGAAACTTTTGATTGTGCTATATTACTCTGTGCTAGTACAGGTCGCTGTGCCATATGTTTACGCTTCGCCATGTTTGCTCACATCGTGCATAAGAAAAGAGAACTGATGTCGATATGTGCAAGCTGTCTCTACTGGCTATTGCGCTTTTCTACCTCCCATCAAAGTACCGAGAGACGTTATTGTGTGTGGTTCCATCTCACTACGTCGGTTTTCCTCGGTCCGTTTCTTAAAACGAAGGTGGGAGAAAATTCGTCACAAATTGCAGTACTCCCTGTGGCAAAGTCAATAAATTCTGGGTATGTGGTCTGTTTATGCAAGCGAAAACGTCATTTTTGCACCTGATATTGTACTCTGTTTCATTGCTTTTCATCTACCTGTATGGAAGTATGAACAACACAGATGGCAATAATCAGGCGCATCACCAACTTCATCGTTGGGTACATGACAGGGCTTCTATATATGTTTGTCGATCAGTTTGCGGCGTAAAGACTATTTTTTACGGGGCAGGATCAGGATTGCGTATAGTGCAGCGAAAGAACACCCCAGGATCAGGATCGCATAAACAATACTTTCACCATCTTTGGTGTGGGAACTGAACTGTGAAACCAGCATGGACGTGCCCCAGATAAAAAAGCCGATGAAGACGGCAAATAGCAGCAATGTGCTTGTAAGTCTCTTACTCATCGTATCTATTTCCTGCATAACTAATATGGAATCTGCTCTCTTCGTAGAGAGTCATAAATAGATTATTCAGTATTATAGCATAGATGTGCGTTTGCGTCTCGTATCAACGGCAATACGGGATATGCTTGTGTTTAGTTCTGTAGTGATTCCCAGGTGAGGCGATGCATGATGGCGCGAAATTTGCCCCAATCTCCCCATTCAGTATTACTATATTCAGGAGTGGTAGCCAGTTGATCCAGACGATCTGCTATTGCTGGTAATTCTGAGACTTCGATCTCACGGAAATCTTCCACCTGTTCTTCTTCATCAATTGTTTCCAATGAGCCCCCGACCTCTTGCAGCAAAAACGCGAACGTGAAAAATACAGGGTTGGGTCCGGTATGGGGGAGGTGGTAGGCTGCTGAGGCCAGAAAACGTTCAACGGTTACTTCTAAGCCTGTTTCCTCGGCGGTTTCACGGAGTAAAGCATCAAAGACAAATTCATCGTGATTGATCCCGCCAGTTAACAGCCGATAGGCGTTTGCGGGGTAGTAGGTTTTGATCATCGTTAATAAGCGACCATTGGGGCGGCGGACCACCATGCAGACTTCGCCATAGCGATCTTTTTTATTTACTGGTTCAAAGTTGCCGTCAGAGGCTAAATCATAGGTGCGGGTGATAGGTTGACCATACTGTGCTGTCAGATGGATCAATTCCTGTTGGATTGTTTCTGGGAGTGAGGTATACATGAATAGAACAACTCCAATTCTGAATACTTACGACTTGTGTGAGATTGTTTGATAGCTGATTATTATACCATGTTCGATTGCGAGTTGGATGCGTCCTCCCACAAAACCATCGCCACAGAAGGCGAGGGCATGAGGGATGGTTAGTTCATTCAGATCCGTAGTGAGTGGTTGCGTGGGTAATGCATTGGGCCAGCGTGTGATAGCACTGAAGCAGGGAGTCGTGAGGGGCTCATTGAGCAGGGTGGAGACCTGCTGCGCGACAGTGTTTACCAGCGCATTATCAGGAGTCTCCCAATGGCGTTGACTGAAGGATGGTGACATCTGAGCGATGAGTAAGCCAGCGTTAGCAGGAGCGCGTTCGGGAGCTTTTTCATGTTCCCAGGCCAGCCAGGATATCGTATGACCTTTATCTGTATTGACCAGCGCATAGTATGGTCGTGTTTGTGGGCATGGTTGATAACCAAGAGCTACGGAGAGCAGTGGGTGATAATGGGACTGAGCAAGCCTCGTGAGAATGGTGTGTTTCAGTTCAGCATCCAGCTGGCTCTGTTCAAGCAACGTGTGGGCCTGTGGTAGTGGTAATGTAATCAGCAGGAGATCATATGGACCAGCGCTGCTGATTGTGTCGGGGTGCCCGTTCTTTCTCAGAGAGAGGAGCCACTGGTGGCCTTGTTGCTGTACATATGTCACACTGGTTGTGTATTGAATTGTTAACGATGCGGACAATGTTTGTGCCAGCGAAGAGAGGCCATAGCGATAACTCCATCTGGGTTCAGCATTTTGTTGTGGATCTCCTTCCTGAATGGAGCCAGCGCGGTCAAAGATCCAGATTGGTTTAGGAATAGTGAGCAGATCAGGTGTCTGGAAGCGTTGGGTAATAAAAGAGATCGTATCAGGATGGACCTGTTTCACATATTGTGCGCCGTGGTCATAGCTAAAGCCTGATTGTGTTCGTGTCGAAGCACGACCACCAGCCATAGCACTTTGTTCAAAGTGTGTTACTATATAACCGGCGTCACGGTAGGTATGAGCGGCGGCGAGGCCACTCATACCAGCACCGATAATGGCGACGGATGGTTGATCTACCATTGTGAACCTGTATACTTCTTATGAGTTAACGGCTGTTTTTGTGTGCTCTGCTGATTGAGCGTGTTGGCGTTGCCAATTTTCTTTCCATTGATTAGAGCGAGCGAGCATCTCTTCACCGCTTTGAAGTGAGATCGCTGTGACATCGCCTCCCATAATATGAGCAATTTCGCGTGCGCGTTGCTCGGTATGTAATGTATTCACAATTGTTTTTGTGCGATCATCGAGTATTTGTTTACTCACATTGTAATGTGAATCGGCAAAAGCTGCAATCTGAGGTAAATGGGTAACACAAATGATCTGATGGTTTTGAGTAAGTTGCCAGAGTTTTTCACCCACTACCTGACCACTGCGTCCGCTGATACCGGCATCGATTTCATCGAAAATAAGTGTAGGTGTGGCATCAGCATCAG
Source organism: Dictyobacter sp. (assembly GCA_035493535.1). GTDB lineage: Bacteria > Chloroflexota > Ktedonobacteria > Ktedonobacterales > Ktedonobacteraceae > Dictyobacter. Next base: position 211,344 of record DATJIE010000005.1, on the reverse strand, counting down.
CAAGAATTGTTTTAAGGGCCAGCATCAAACGGGAAGTTTCACCACCGGATGCGATTTTTGTCAGCGGTTTGAATGGTTCCCCTGGATTAGGGGCAATCAGGAACTGCACCCGATCAATCCCGCTGGTATCGCAGGCATAGTGAGTGGTTGATTGTTCCTGCAGTCGTACAGGAACCCCATCCTCTGCGGGTGTCTGAACCATTTCAACCTTAAAACGAGCGCGGCGCATATTGAGATCGTTGAGTTGTTCCTCCATTGCCGTTGCAAGTTCTTGAGCGGCCATAGAGCGTTGTTCAGAAAGCTGTTGCGCCAGCGTCCCGATGTCCTGACGGAATTGGATATCCTGGCGTTGCAGTTGCGCAATCAACTCATCACGATTTTCAATTGTATCCAGTTCGGCCTGATCAGCCACGACGCGCTCAAGGATCTCCTCAATCGTCGCACCATATTTGCGTTTGAGTTTGGTGATCAGGTCCAGACGTTCCTCGATATCGGTCAGGCGACGGGGATCATCTTCAATATCGCTGGCGTAACTGCTCATGGCCCCGGCTACATCTTCAAGTTGATAGATGGCTCCGGCCAGCGTATCCTCGTACTCTGCCATCGTTTTATCCAGGCGAGCGAGTTCGCTTAAGCTTTGCTGAGCCTGCCGTAGTTGATCGAGGGCTGATTGGAAATCATCATTGCTATAGTCAGAACCCTGAATGGCATCATGTGTTGTCGCGCACAATTCGCGTAGCCGTTCAGCGTTCCCTAAGACTTTGCGTTCTTCCTCAAGTTCCTCAACCTCACCCACATGGAGTTCGGCTTTCTCAATCTCTTCAATTTCAAAGCGTAGAAATTCTGCCCTGCGTTCCTGTTCGCGAATATTCTGTTGTAGCGAGTGTAACTTCTTCCGTATATTGCGCCATTCAGTTACCTTATCACTGATTCTGGTGCGGAGTGGAAGTGTCTCTGCGTAGCGATCCAGAAAATTGATATGTTGATCGGAGCGGAGCAGACTGATATTCTCGCTCTGACCATGGATATCTACCAGCCAGCTAGCCACCCGCTGTAGAATAGCGAGTGAGTAGGCACGGCCATTAATACGTGCCACCGTACGACCTGATTGATGGATATCGCGGGTCAGGATAATCTGACCTTCGTCAGGTTCAATATCATATTCATGTAGCAGGTTGGCGAGAGCAACCTGTGCATCGGCGTTTTCTAGATTTGTGGAATTATTCTCCGGATCTTCCGCCTGTTGATCAAACAGATCAACCAGAGAAGAGGAGTCGGTTGCGGTATCAGGAACCGGGAAAGAAAAGCCATCGTCCTCAATGTGAGGGAGTGGACCAACGGTAAAGACTCCCTCAACGGTGGCACGTACACAACCTGCCCGAACAAATTCCGCGCCGATCTTTCCGCCGAGTAAAGCATTCACGGCGTCAATAATAATTGATTTGCCTGCGCCAGTTTCGCCGGTAAACACATTAAAGTTCCGGTCTAATTGTATTTGCAGGCGATCAATGATAGCGAAATCTTTAATCGTTAATTCAAGTAGCATGGCGATTTTCGGATGTGGCTGAGCTATCGTTTTTTAACTTCTCATTAATAATTTGATAGAAGTACGTAGGTGGTCGACGACGGAGAAAACGGGTCACAAATTTACTTTTTTGTACAGTAATAATCGCACCATCTTTGATTTCGCGGTTCGTCTGACCGTCGGCTGAAAATACCCCTTGTTGTGAACCGGGGAAAATTTGCAGTTTGATACGAGCTTCCGGCGGTAGAATGAGTGAACGATCAAAAGCCAGATGGGGTGCAATTGGTGTCAGGACGCAACTCTGTACGTGCGGATGAAGTAATGGGCCACCGACTGCCATATTGTACGCAGTCGATCCGGTGGCCGTTGAAATAATCATGCCGTCAGCGTATTCGGTATTATAGTAGTATTCATCAACCCATACGCGGATTTGCACACCACGAGGCCAGGTACCACGCGCGATTACAATTTCATTGAGCGCAATAAATTCTTCGCGTTGTCCATCCTGCTCAAGAGCAGCAACAAGCATAGCACGTTCATCAACCCAGACGGACGAATCTCCATTGAGATAATAGTCCAATTGAGTTGAGATTTCGTCTGGCTCAAGCTCTGTCAGAAAGCCAACGCGCCCGAAATCAATACCAACAATAGGAGTGCTGTTACGAGCGCAGAGCCGTGCAGCATGTACGATTGTTCCGTCACCACCTAATACCAGGGCTAAATCGACATCTTGAATTTGCTCCTCGTCGCATTCTTGTCCTTTGTTCAGTAGATCAACGATATGGATATCGTATCCCCTTTTTTGCAAGGATGGAGCTAGCTTGGCTGCGAACTCAGATGTTACCTGTTTTCGTCCCTGGTAGAATATTCCAATTGTCTTCACACATCTCTCCAAATTGGCAAGTGAGGGCAAGCACGAGGTGCCGCCCTTACATTTCAAGCCTCTGTAATGGTACGCCATGAGAAAAGCATTGTCAACTACGAGATTTGTATAAATGTTCTTATGTGTGTGTATATTTTGATGCAGATCAGTTTAGATAGGCGGCATAAGTTGTTGCAATTTTTCCTCCGCGAACCAGATGACTTCTTCTTTCGATTGTAACTGGCCTTCTGTTTGTGCCTCGGAGATAGCTTCCAGCAATTGTCCGACGATGGGGCCGGGTGTGATATGGAGGTGGCGCATAAGTTCGTCTGCCTGAATTAGACGTGGTGGCAGCAATTGTTTGCGCTCACGGATATAGCTGGTAAACATCAGTCGTATAGTTGCCAGATGGCGTTGCCAGTGTACGGTCAAAGGCTCAGGGCCACGCATAGATAAATGGTCAGCCAGTGCCACTAGTCCAACATAAATCCCTGATGGGCCGAGGTCAACAAAATAGCGCCGGATAGCCCTTTTGGTCACCTGATCCTGACTGAGCTGACCGGGGCGCATATGATGAGCGACGATTTGTTGGACCAGACGGCGATCACTGACGCTACTATGGAGCCGTTTCATGATCTGCTGAGCGAAGGGTACACCAGCCTGTGGATGATGGTAGAACGTGATATGACCTGCCTCATCACAGGCATATGTCACTGTTTTGCCAATGTCGTGGAGTAATGCGCCCAGTTTTATCTGTGGGGAGAGCAGCATCGAAAAATGGAATAAATCCTGTTCTTCTGCCTCATATAAAAGGCGTTGGAGTTCCATGATGTCTCCCTGCTGGTTGATGTCGAGCGCAGAGTGACGTGCCTCCTCAATTGGTTGTTGCAGTTCTTTTGCGAGCCGTTCAAGGGTCGCTACCGTCTCTAATGAGTGATCAAGCACATCCCAGTGGTGCAGGGCTGGTTGCTGCATATGGCGTGCGGATTGGAATTCAGGGAAGAGCACCATGAAGAGACCCAGCCGGTCCAGATAGCGCAGGCGTTCCGTCGCATTTTCAGGTTGCAGGATCATATATAACTCTTCATGAACACGTTCAGGCGCAACGGTTGGCAAACGTGTCGCATACTGGTGGATGAGTCGTTCTGTCGCGGGTTCGATGGTCAGATGATAGCGTGTCATAAAGCGAACAGCGCGAAGCATACGCAACGGATCTTGAATGAAGATATCAGAAGAGACAGCTCGTATCTGTCGAGCCTCAAGTGCTGAGATACCCGAAAAAGGGTCAATATACGTTGGGGCAACGTTTGTATCCAGCGCGTGCAGTAGAGAAGAGAGCGAAAGCGCGATCGCATTGATCGTAAAGTCGCGCTGGTGTAAATCAGTTTCAATCGTTGCTCCATGCAGAGGAGCGATATCAATAATAATTTCTTGTTGATCATGTTTGAGAACGATGCGACTGGCTTTTTCATGCATCGGCGCATAGAAGCCGCCGAGCTGTTGAGCCAACTGGCTGGTCAGTTGTGCTGTATCGCCCGTTGCCGCAATATCCCAATCAAGGCATGGTTCGTGAAGAAGCAAGTTGCGCACAGAGCCGCCCACCAGATAGGCCTGCTGCTGTGCGTTGGAAAAAAAGTGCGTCGTCAGACGGAGGATATGCAACGTCCAGGTGTCTAATGAAAAATATGTTTCTTGCATAAGTGCTCATACCCATAGGTATTCATGATATGTGCTGTTTCAGACTTCCTGAATACAAGCAAATAGATCGTTTAGAAGAATGTGGCTGAAAAGTTCCTGCTTTTTATAGTATCACCTTTGTCTATGGTATGGAGAGTAGTTAGCGATCCTGATAGTGGCAACAAATGTTGTTTGAGGATATGATAAAACTATCAAACCAGAGTATTGCTATTTCGTATAACTAATATCCTGGTCTTGCTGTTTCAGTTGGTTTCTGTTGCTTGTTGCAAGTGGAAAAGTTGGGAGGAATGTCTGATTTCTGGATGTGCTGGTAGCGCTGTACAGCTTTCTCACTGTCAGGAAAAGAAGAGCTTGTTTTTGCAATGTATCCCATGTATAGTATTGTTTAGCTTTGATGGGATGGGATGCCATGAGATGGACAATACTGGCTCTGGACCAGGACGATGTATGAAGCCTCTGTAATATTTATATGTATGCAGAAACAGCTTTTTCTGGTCTTCTTCTGCCAATTGATAACGATGGATGAGCGTTCTATCTGCTCAAAGAGGAAGACCTGGATCAAGCAAAGAGGTTCTCTACATGATGTGTAGAGCAGTTGTATGGTAGGAATGTTTGCATGAGCATAAGTCAGAGTTATGGGGTATTGCGCGTTGTGCAGAGAGGGAATGTTGCACAGTTCACAAAACAGCCCGCAAACTATGCTGCTAGTCGATTTCCCTGCGAACGTTTAATTCATTTGTTGACACGTCGTGAGACGATGATTGGGCGTTCCCTGAGTAATGATCTCATACTGATGGATCCCACCGTTTCACGGCATCATGCCCGCTTGTTTTTTGACGAACAGGGCTGGTTGCTTCAGAATTTGAGTGAGCAAAGTGAAGTGCAGGTTAATGGTAACGGTATCGCAAGTGGTGAGTGTGTGCGTATTGTTCCACAGGATTTTCTGCTTCTGGGTGGCACTATGCTCCAACTTGTAGCTCCTGCGAACGGCTCACTGAAAGATGATGGTGCGGTAGTACAGCCAGTTGAAGCGCATGATCTTGTACAGGAGTATTCTCGCTTACAAGCACTTCCTCCTTTCATTTCTGATCAGCGTGTTACGGACCTTCAACAGCAGGAGGTGTGTCCTCAAGATGTTTCGCTCTCACATGAGAAAAAGTACAGAACATCTATCCCATTTACACAACCAGTCGTTGCTGCGAATGCGTTTGTGACACCATCGGTTGTTAAAACATGGGTTGACCGAGAGCGGGATAGTTTGCTTGGTATTGGCGTAACATTACAGTCTACCTTTCCCGCTTTTTTAAGGCAACGCGCTCGCTGGTTGATTCCATTGCTTATTCTGCTGATGCTCCTGCTGGGTACGGTTCTGGTTATTACGGTACATCATCTACTAGGGGGAACTATTCAGGAAGGTCCATTAAATGTGATGGCAGTCGTGACTATTCCAATCATTCCAGCGTTGGGGATTACCCTACTTGTTAATTTCATTGATCGCTTTGAGCGTGAACCCTGGGTTTTGCGCCTCTCTGCTTTCCTATGGGGAGCACTTATTTCTATTCCAGCTACCGCACTTATTGAACAGTTTATATTGAACCAGCAGGCGTTTTTCATTGGCACACAGCCAAGTAATGCGTTACGCTCTTTTTTTGATGGGTTAAACGCAGGAGTGACAGAAGAAACAATCAAAGGGTTGGGTTTGTTATTGCTCTTTTTTGTGCTGCGTGATGAGTTTGATAATGTGACTGACGGAATTGTGTATGGCGCGTTGATTGGTGCGGGCTTCGCGATGGGTGAAAATTTTCTGATTTTTACTGGTAATCCTCATTCCGTTTTCTTTCTGGTGATTGGTCGTATTGTTCTAGGATGGCTAAGCCATTCTACCTTCACTGCTATTTTTGGGGTTGGTCTGGGCTATATTCGTCATACTAGAATACGCTGGCGGCATATCTTGATTCCTTTTGGCAGCTATCTGCTGGCTGTTGGATTACATACTGCCTTTGATTTCGTCAATTTTTTCTCGAATGCGCTGATTTTAACGTATCCGAATAATTCGCAGATCGTTCTTTTCTCACTGATCGCCAGTGTGAGTGACTATATTCTTCCTTTTATAGCGCAGTTGGGTATTCTTTATTGTTTGATGCGAGCACTGGCTCATGAGGCTGCGATTATCCGTGAGTTTCTGGCGGCGGAGGTCGAGCGGGGGGTTGTCACCGTCGATGAATACGCGCTTTTACAGCATTCGTTCTTGCGTACAAAGGTCGAGCGACAGGTCTTTTTCCATCATGGTATAAAGCAATGGTGGCGTGTGGAAGCCCTGTATCAGACAGAGATAGGGTTGGCATTTCGTAAATGGCATGTGAATATGGGAGATAAGCCAAAGCTGGGCTATATCCAGCCAGAAGATGCCTATCGGCAGCGAATTCAACGGCTACGCAAAGATATTATTGATGCAGAGATGGCTTTGCAGTAGTGTTATTGAGTGGCCTGTAAAAGGGTCCGGGCAGAAGGCCATTTGAAGCGATTTGGGCGAGCTTGACACCCCTTCTGGGAGCATGTTAGCATGGTGGTACTCTGGTGAGTTTATGTCTACTTTGTGCCTGAATGGCATGTTAGCATAAGAGGAGACGGGCCTGATCTGGACTAGACCTGTGAAGGATAGGCTATCAGTATCGCCAGGTGTGAGCGTGAGCAGTGGAGAAAGGGAAAGATCAGGGGGGTGATGTATAGCTTTGTGCCGGGTGAGCCGATTGCCATTAGTAAGTGCCCATGATGTGTATGGTCGGCGTTTTGACAAACGCGTTTGATGATCGTAGCGGCTAACTATCTTCTAGTATTGATAAGGCAGAGGAGAGCGCTGGGCGACGATGAGCGACAACAAAGTGACCTATCTGGAAGCAATCAGTCAGGCCATTCGTGAAGAAATGCGCCGTGATGATGCTGTTTTTCTTCTAGGTGAAGATGGAGATGATTCCGGTGGAGCTCTCCGTATGAGTGCGCGTCTACTGGCGGAATTCGGGGCAGAGCGTGTGATTGATACCCCGATGTCGGAGGCAGCAGTGATTGGTTCTGCTGTGGGCGCAGCATTGATGGGAATGCGACCGGTTGCCGAGATGAACCTCATTGATTTTATTTCCTGTGGTTTTGATCAGATCATTGATATGGCGTCGAAAATGTACTGGCGCATTGATATGCCTGTGCCTCTCGTGATTCGCGGTGCTTCTGGTGGGGGAATGAAAGAGAGTGTGTTGCGGACGATAAGCCCGGAAGCCTGGTTATTCCATATGCCTGGTGTGAAGGTTGTTACGCCTTCGACCGTTTATGATGCCAAGGGAATGCTCAAGGCCGCGATCCGAGACGACGAGCCGGTACTCTATTTAGAACATAAATTGCTCTATCGCATGTCAGATTTGCGTGAGGAACTGCCAGGGGAAGATTATACCGTCCCCCTGGGAAAAGCCATTATCCGGCGTGAAGGAGATGATATGACGATTCTGACCTATGGAGCACTGGTCCATCAATCGTTAAAAGCGGCGCAGGTATTAGAAGAAGATGACGATATTGCCGCCGAGGTGTTGGATTTGCGCAGCCTTTCTCCTTTAGATCGAGATGCGATTCTCGAATCCGTGAAACGGACGAACAAAGCGTTAATTGTCCACGAAAACACATTCACAGGTGGTATTGGTAGCATGTTATCCGCGCTGCTGACCGAAGGCCTGTTTGAATATCTGGAGGGTCCAATTACACAGGTTGCGACCTCGGATGTATTTTCGCCCTATGCCTCACTCCTGAATGAAGCATATGGTTCCAATGCTGAAATAATTCTTGCCGCAGCTAGAGAACTGGCTGCATATTAGATACCGAAGAAAATAGAGGTTGAGAAGTTTTATGTTGGATGATGTCAGACGAGCGGTAGATCGCAGAAACCGTAGAAGCAACGGAGAAAAAGGAGTGGATTTATGGCAACGCCAGTAACGATGCCGCGCCTGGGGGAATCTGTTGCAGAGGGAACTATTGGGAGCTGGTTGAAAAACGAAGGTGATCTGGTAGAAAAAGACGAGGCTATTGCTGAAATCATTACCGATAAAATCAACGCTGAGCTTCCTTCGCCTGTCGCAGGTCGGCTAACAAAAATTATCGTCCAGACTGATGAAACAGTTGCGGTCGGGACTGATATTGCCTTGATCGAAGAAAGTGCAGATATTGCCGTTGCACCGGATAATGCCGCACCACATCCAGCTCCAGTCCCTGATGCTGCTCCAGTGCAATCGACAGCGCAGGGGACTCGACCTGTGATCAGTACAGGCTCGTCAACGAATGGTTACAAGCGAACTATTGAGCGTGTGCTCGATGGAGAGGAAGAGGAGCGGCAGCGTATTTCGCCTTTAGCGCGTCGACTAGCTCGTGATAACGGTGTGGATTTGCGCGATATTGTTGGCACAGGTGCAGGTGGGCGCGTACGGAAAGAAGATATTCTGGCGTATGTAGCGCAACATCAGCCAGGCCAGGGGAAAATTGCTGCCACCGTACTGGATAGACCTGCTATGAATGGTACTGAGCATCCGGCAAAGGTTGTCACACCTTCTGTTGCTGCCGCGCCAGTGGCACCAGTGATAGCAGCCGACGATGAAATCATCGTTCCTGATCGTATGCGTCTGGCGATTGCCGAGCATATGGTACGCAGTAAGCGTACCTCACCACATGCGACCACAGTGGTTGAAGTTGATATGACCAACATTGCGCGGTGGTTAGAGCGCAATAAAGCAGAGTTTAAGCGTCGGGAAGGATATGGCATTAGTTTTGTTCCTTTTGTCATGAAAGCTGTTTGTGAAGGAATTCGCAAGTTCCCAATCATCAATTCGACCTGGACGCCGGAGAACACCATCGTCATTAAGAAGCACATCAACCTGGGCGTAGCGGTTGCCACTGAAACGGGTCTGGTTGTGCCCACCATTTATGATGCAGACCAGTATACGTTGGCAGGATTAGCCAGACAGGTAGCGCAAATAGCGCAACGTGCTCGTGCCAATAAACTCACAGTGCAAGATTTGCAGAATAGCACCTTTGTGGTGAATAATCCTGGTGTGTTTGGTACAATTATATCTATGCCGATTATCAATCAGCCTCATGCGGGCATTTTGAGCACAGATGCAGTGGTGAAGCGGCCTGTTGTCATTGAGGATGATGCAATTGCGGTGCGTCATATGATGTATATGTCACTCTCATTTGACCATCGTGTTCTGGATGGTGCAGGAGCAGGTGGTTTTTTACAAGTGGTACGAACCAGGTTGCAAAGCTATGGTCGTGAGATAGATGTATACTAAAGACAGAACCAATTACTTAAAGAAGGAATATTAAAGGAACAGACCATGACGACCATTATTCCACAGCGCCGCCCGGAGTGGTTGCGTGTGCGAGCACCGAAAGGTGAAAATTATAGCAATCTCAAGCAACTGATGCGTGGGCAATCACTGCACACCGTCTGTGAAGAGGCCCGTTGTCCGAATATTGGTGAATGTTGGGGGCATAAGACCGCGACATTTATGATTCTTGGCAGCGTTTGTACGCGGAGCTGTGGTTTCTGCGCGGTCGCTACAGGCCGACCTCTGGGGCTGGACTGGGAAGAACCAAAGCGCGTTGCCGAAGCGGTACAGCAGATGGGGTTACGTCATGCGGTGGTGACGTCGGTAAACCGTGATGAATTAACCGATGGTGGTGCCGCAGTTTTTGCCGCCACGATCCGCTGGATTCGCCGCCTGAATCCCGACTGTCGGGTGGAAGTCCTGACCCCTGATTTCAAAGGTGTCGAGGCAGCCCTCAAAGTGGTTATTGACGCGAAACCGGATGTCTTCAATCATAATGTTGAGACGATTCCCAGACTTTACAAGCCAGTACGTCCGCAGGCTGTCTATCAGCGTTCGTTGCAGGTGCTGAAATGGGCAAAAGAGATGAATCCGGTGGCACGCACCAAGTCTGGTTTTATGCTGGGACTGGGCGAGACATGGGATGAGATTCTGGAAGTTATGCATGATTTGCGTGAGCATGATGTTGATATTTTGACCATCGGTCAGTATCTCCGCCCATCGTTCCAGCATCTGGCGATCCAACGTTATGCGCCGTTGGAAGAATATGAAGCCTTGAAGATTGAAGGCAAGAAGATGGGGTTCCGCCATGTTGAGGCAGGCCCATTTGTGCGTAGTTCCTATCATGCTCATGAACAGGATGACGAGGCGATAGAAGCCGCAAAGGAGTAATGCACGCAGTGAGGCTGATAATCAATTCTGTTGAGGTTGCGTATGATGATCATGGGGTTGGTATTCCCGTCATATTCCTGCACGCCTTTCCCCTGAATCGCCATATGTGGGATGGACAGGTTTCCGCATTATTGGATGAACAGCGATTTCGTCTGATCACGCTGGATTGGCCTGGTTTTGGTGAGAGTGTGCTCTCAACTGATATTTCCACGATGGAGTCTTTCGCGGATTGCATCGCCGGAGTGATGGATGCTTTGGGAATACCACAGGCGATTCTCTGTGGACTCTCAATGGGTGGCTATGCTGCGTTTGCGTTTTTACGCAAATATCCGCAACGCATCCGTGGTCTGATTTTATCTGATACGCGACCGGGCGCGGATGATGAAACTGGCAAGGCAAACCGGGTGCGACTGGCACAAGTCGCGGAGACACAGGGGGCTGATGCCATCGCGGATCTGCAAATGTCCAAATTGATTTCTGAAGATACGCGGCAGCATCATCCCGCTGTTGAGGAGCGAGTACGACAGTTGATCAGCACTGCAAGTCCACAGGGAATTGCCGCTGCATCGCGTGGCATGGCTCAGCGTCAGGATGCGACTGATCTACTATCTCAAATCCAGTTTCCCACACTGGTATTGGTGGGAGAGCATGATGCGTTAACTCCTCCATCTGTGGTTCAGGAGTATACGAAAGAGATTTCCAGTGCTCGTATGGCTGTGATCCCCCATGCCGGTCACCTCGCAAATCTTGAGCAACCTGATGCATTTCTGGCGGCAATTCGTAGCTTTTTGCTGACAGCGGTGTAATTGGAACTGCATTAAACAACAAAGAACATGAACAAAACAGCATCCCTGATATGGGATGCTGTCCTAATAAAGAGCGCAACGCTGATGCGAATATATGAGGAGTGCCCATGCCTCAATCATTGCTACAAACACAAAATCAGTTACCAGTTGTCCTGATAGTTGATGATAATTCTGCAATTAGAGATATGGTTTCCTGGGCTTTAGCTATGGATGGTTTTGAAGCAGCCGAAGCGACTGAAGGCCAGGAAGCGCTCAATTGGATCTATAATGCTGCTCAGGAAGGTCGCTGTCCGTCTGCCATTTTGCTTGATCTGGCAATGCCAGGGATGGATGGTAGCACGTTCCTTGTTCATTTGCGCCAACAATGGACGAGGCTTTATGCTTCTACCCCCATGCCTGCTATTATTGTTATTACCGCTGGGCATCGCAGTGATGTTGTGAGCCTGGGGGTCGAACGAGTTATTTTAAAGCCATTTCATGTGCGAGAATTGTTGGATATTGTGCATTCATTAACCAATTAATCAGTATTTATAACGCTTCTGGTTTTCTGGCACCGCGCTTATATGCAAACATTGGAATACACCATGCCCATATGCCACGAATGTAGGCCCAACGGAAGCGAATAAGGAGCGGAGCCATTGTCGCGTAAGGGGCATAGGCATAAAAACTATAGAGGCTCAGCATAGAAAATGAGAGTAAATGGACTATGCGAGCCTCATTTTGTGCTGTTGTCCACGTCTTGAATAGTGGTGTGGAGGTTGCCTCAAGCAATGCGAAAAGGCCGAAAAACGTAATCAGGTACCACGGCCAGAACCACGGCGCACCAATAAAACAATAGAGAAGCCATGCCTGAGCCATCCAGCGGATAATTTGTAGTGGTGACTGTAACTGGTACCTGGGCCAGATAGAGCGTGCGATGAGCACAAGGTAGCTCACACTGAACAAGATCAGGCTTATCGTATGTAGCGCAATCTCAAGGGGAGAATAGAGGTCACTGACCTGGGGGGCACCAAGCCACGGAGAGACGCCATTGATGAAATGGGTCAGGAATTCCGCGTAATTATTAATATTACGAGAAGCACCTGGATTGACGGTCAGGAGATTGAGTAACGCGCCATGTTGCCAGAATGGTAGATACAGCAGCAGGATGATACCCAGATAGAGCGCACAAAGCAGGATGAGCGGTTTTATGCGGTGCATGATGCTGGTGGATGGTGTTGTCTGACTCCATAAATAGAGCAATAGCGCTGGAAATAAAAGGACGAGATTGACTTTCAGACAGGTGCCGAGCGCGAACAGAATGGTTGTTGCTAACAGAGCGCAGCGATTGTGTTCCTGAATAGCGTAGACAAAGCACCAGAGAAGAGTGAGCAACGCCAGTAATAGAAACGTATCAACATGCGCATTGGTGCATGCCTCGAAGAGGAGAAGTGGATTCCAGGCAAAGGTCAGCATTGCTCGCATCCGTCTCTTTGTATTGGCGGCATTATCAGGAAGTAAGCGACCGCTGATAATCCAGATTAGCCCACTGGAGCAGAGGTGGGCTAGCAGGCCACTGAGCCGGAGGGCAAGCACCATTGGCGCAACCGTTGTCGTACCAAATGGCGTTGTGAGCCATTGGAGCAGGCAGAGAAAGCCAATCCAGGTTGGACCATAGGCCGAAGGTTGATTTTTCCAGTAGATGAGTGGAAAGACCGGATCATGTGGTATTGCTAATGGCGTAGTTGTCAGCGGATTCAAATGATAGAGGATGCCGATCCGTGCATAACCAATGTATGAAAAAATGTCCTGTGAAGTAATAATGGGAATACAGGTACAGATCAGACCAAAAAGAAGCGTAGAGAGTATGATTGAGCGACGTGAAATAGATTGGGGTAGCCAGCGCAGGGCTAGTAGATAGAAACAGTGGAGCAACGCGAAGACCCCGATCAGGATCACGACTGTCAGCCAGCTTATAGAGATCGGGGGCGCAGTGTTTTTCTGACCGATCAGCGTCGGTGTAATGGACCATGCCGGAAAAAGGGTGCGCACTGGTAGCAGCACGACCTGCTGTAAACCTGCTGGTAGTGATGCAGTCATAAACCAGAGTCCATGTAGTGGCAAAATCATCACCAGTAAGAGTAACATACAGGTGATGCCTATTGTCAGCGGGAAAGGTGAGATGGCTCTGGTTGATGGTGTTGGGATGTTTTCATTGTCATGAGAATGAGATTCATGGGTTGTTTGCACTACTGGTAACTCCCTGCGACATAATTGAGTTTACTATATATCGTCTGTTGTATCTGAAGCAAGACCTCACAGTGAGAATGATAATTCATCTGTGTTTGCTCTGTACTGCCTTTGCTATAATACGAAGAAGCATATTGCAGGATTTTTAGACGAACGAAGGCAAGAATATGGAACAAACGGCGAAGAAGCAGTCATTTCTCTCCCGACGCTGGGGAACAATCGTTGGTATTATTGTTATTATACTAGCGGTGATAGGAGTTTTACGTTCAGGACCACATGATCCTGAGTACAGTCCCTTATTTGGTGCTCCGGCTACCCCGGCTGTCGTCACCACAAATGCTATCGCATCCACCTCATTTCAGCATAATATTGTATATCATGGTGTCGCTATTTCTTTTACCAAAGCGGTGCTTGCCAGCAGTTTTTCAGACGATATTAAGGATGGTGGTCCATATACCGTGCGTGTCTATCTGAATACCAACAATCAGACACAGGGGCCTGTTGGGGTACAATATGCCTCTCTGGCGAAACTTATCCTTCCTGATGGGCGTAGCGTTGCTGCGCAATATGTCTCGATTAATGCGGTCGAGTTACCAGGGCAACCACAAAGTGGAGGCATCGATTTTCCCCTTTCGGAGCAGGTCGATATCGCAGCCTTGAAGTTGCAATTTGGGACACAGACCATTCCCTTGCAAGCATAATCGATGCAGACAGAGCGGAGAGAACGCAGGCATCGAAATCAGAACTGCGTTCCTCTCAGTTCTGTATCCGTGTATCAAACAGGCTAATCTTCTTCGTGTGAAGTTCCAACATGCTCGATCCGCTGTTGCACATCAACCAGCGCTTCGACACGTGGGGTTATTGTATGATCATGCTGCTGAAAATCATCCTGAATAATGGCATCAAGGTCCAGATAGTATTCCACCAATAAGCGTTCACCGACTGTTGTATGATCTACGCAATCTTCTAAGCGTACTTCTGCTTCCTGATACGCTTCTAATTGTTCTTGTGTTTTTTGCATATGCTGCTGCAAAGTCTGTATACGGTTCGCCAACGCCTCGCGTTCGCGGCGACGCATCTGTGGTTCTAAGCGATCGTGTTCCTGAAATTCTTGCATTGACAGAGCAGTCTCACCCATCTCAATTTTGACTTCTCTTTGACGTCGTGCCAGCCATGCGCGAATAGCGTGCAGGCGTACCAGTGGGCTGGCACCATCAGGGAGGCGAAGATTGTCATCGGAGAGAAGTTCATCACTACCAATTTCTGTTGTCTCGTCAGAAAAGTTGTCCTCAAAATCCATTGGGCAAATGTCCTTTTTGTCGATCTATGGCATATTTATAATAATGGTAGCATAGCAGTGCAAGCCAGTCGGTTGTTTGTGCAGGTGGATGCGTTGAAGGAAGAAGGTAACACAGGAGCAGATGGTAAGAAGAGGGATACCACTTGATCAGGTATCCCTCAAAAAGCCAGTGAAATTACGTGGATGAATGTTTAGCCTAGCCTAGTGCTTCTTGCCCGGTTTCGCTGGACTCAATGGGAGCATATTCCTCTTCATAATCAGAAGAATGGGTAACGTCCTGCCCGCGTCTGGCACCAATAGCCTCAAAAATTGGTGTTAAGATGATCGCCAGCACAACGTTCAATATCAATACAGTCACAGCCGTATAGACAGGAACACCAAGGACACTGGCGGTTGGTTTATCTCCTGCTGCAATGAACAGGTAGGTACCAGCAATCATTGAGACTGCCCAGCCAATGATGAGCGCCCAGCGATTGAACCAGTTTGTATACAATCCCAGGAAGACGGATGGTAAGGTCTGTAAAATCCAGATACCTCCCAGAAGCTGGAAGTAAACAACCTGTGATGGTTGGATCAGGACGATAAAAAGCAATGCCCCAAATTTTACAACCAGTGAGGAGAGTTTTGCTACTCGTGCTTCTTCGTAGTCGGTTGCATTGCGACGAACATACTCTTTGTAGATGTTGCGTGTAAAAAGGTTCGCGGCGGCAATGGACATTACTGCCGCAGGAACCAGAGCACCGATAGAGAGTGCGGCGAATGCGAAGCCTGCGAACCAGCCAGGAAATTCCACATTGAAGAGTGAAGGAATAGCACTGTTTGCAGCAAATCCTGGGATCAGCGGCACTTTCGCAGCAATTGCCATATAACCAAGGAACGCCAGAAAGCCCAGCATGAGCGAATAAATAGGCAATAGCGCAGCATTGCGTTTGACGATTTTTGTGCCGCTACTACTTAATACTCCTGTGATGGAGTGAGGATACAGGAAGAGTGCCATCGCTGAACCCAGCGCCAGTGTCGCATAGGCAACATAGGAATTTTTGGGAATTAGCGCAGAGAAGGTTTTAGGATTGGCGATCGCTTTTTGTTGGGCTGCCCCAAAGATGGGCGCAAATCCGCCTAACCTGGCAGGAATAATGATGATCGCTGCGAACAGAACAATGAAGATCATCAGATCTTTCACTAAGGCGATCATCGCAGGTGCGCGTAGTCCGCTGGTATATGTGTAAGCAGCCAGAATAACAAAGGCAATCAGCAGCGGAATATCAACATGTATACCGAGAATTGGTACCGAGAGTGGAATGCCCAGTGCCGCCAGCGAAACCTGGATACCATACATCTGTAAAGCGATATACGGCATCGTGGCAAGAATACCGGTAAAGGCCACAGCCAGAGCAAGACCTTTACTGCCAAAGCGATCGCGTACAAAGTCAGAAGCAGTAACATAGCCGCGCTGCTTACAAACTGACCAGAATTTTGGCATCAGGAGATACACAAGAGGATAGATAAGGATCGTGTAAGGGATAGCGAAGAAGCCGGAGACAGCGCCCGTCCCATACATTGCAGCGGGAATCGCGATAAATGTATACGCCGTATAGAGATCGCCACCTAACAGGAACCATGTAATAAGGGTGCCAAAGCGTCTGCCAGCGAGTCCCCATTCGTGAAGTAAATTCAAATCACCGCGTCGCCAGCGTGCTGCGATAAATCCCAGTACTGTGACAAGGAGGAAAAAGAAAATAAAGACCGCAAGAGCGTCCCATCTCATTGATGTGATCTCCCTTCCTTGAAGGAATAATTCGCCGAATCCACTCTCCCTTGCACCGAACCATTGAAGTAAAGGCGTATGGAGAAAAAATAGTATAAAAGAGTAATAATATCTATGCTCCCACAAAATAGATAAATGCTGTAATGATGGATGTGATGATAATCCAGAGCATTTGATACCAGTAGAAGAATGGAATGCCGATCAGTGATGGCGTCCAAAAATTATAAAAGGACGGTATCAACAAAGCAATAAAAGGAACAATAAGCAGGAGTTGAAACCAGCGACGGCCTCTTTTCTTTGCATTTGAGGTTGCAAGCATATAGAAGCTCCCTTCTCAGTAACACAGAAGATAGAAAGTAATACAAGCTGAACATGACATGTGCTTTCCGATAATATAGAAGTAAAAAATACAGATGTGTAAATGAAGTGTGAGAAAAATGGAATAGCACAGGATATGTGATAGCCCCATTACTATCTACTGCGTTTATCTATACTGTCATTGCTTGAAGTAATCCTAAGGTATTTTATACAGAATGTCAATCAATAAAGAGGGTGTATTTGCACATATAAGATCATATGTTTATGGAGGAATTGGTGCTTATTTTGCTCTGCCGATTAGTTCACCGGTTGTTTACTATAGAGGATTATATCCATATGGAATATAGAAAATAGGAGATAATAATCAAAACATGCTACATAGGAGTCCTGATTTATATTGAGAAGCCGTATGCACAATTTGTAGAAACCGAGCGGCATGAGAGGGTAATACCTCGTCAATCATCCGAAACTGCTGTGCGGTTTGCTTTTTCTGGATGCGAAAGAGTATATAGTCATTTTCCGCCAGTGCCGCATCGGGGGCGGTTGCATATTGCAAGCTTGTCGCGAGCTGCCAGACTTCGTTTGGCGTTAAATAGCCGATGTAGCTTTCGTATGGCTCTCCTATGCGGGTGCCAAATGGAAGTACGCGTCGCCCGCAGGTCAGGAGTTCAAAGAGCGCCATTGCACGTATGGAAATGGAGGCTAACCAGCCACGCAGCTGAAGTGTTGCGGGATGATGTCCAATGGTGATACCCTGGTTCTGTGTCATGGTAGCAGTTTGCTCCAGATCTTCATCCAGATGATTATCCTCAATGTTGCTCTGCTCATTAATTTCCAGTGCCAGTGCCTCTAATCCTGCCGCCTTGAGAAGGTTCATGAATTCCTGGTGGTTGATACCTACATCAGGAGATTGCGCGGGTGTATCTTCTGGTGGGAGAGATAAAGGTGTTGATGCTGGTAGTAGTTGTATCTGACAATGTTCCTCAACAACTGCATTCCAGATCACGCGCAAGATATCCGAGTTGGGATAGAATTGTGGGGGATGATGATGGATATACTGATCGCTTAAATCTGTAAATTGTTCTGCTGAACAGAGGAGTTGATATTCACTTCGGGTGTGGGGGCCGATAGATAATTTTTTCACAAATGCCTGAGCACGAGGCCAGGTTTGTATGTGTTGGAGGATTGGGGATATAAATAGCTCTTCACGTGCGCAACGTGTTTGCTGGAAAAGAGACTGCATAACTGTTTCATCGTTTTTTAAGAGCCACTGCGCGAAAGCAGGCATCACCTGTTCTGAGTAGCTATTCCAGTTAAAACCGTAAAGATGTGCAAACATACAATTTCTCTCAGTCATTTTTCATTTTCAGCTCTTCTATTATCGTACTGCTAGTATATGGAATTTCCAAATGCATGGGTAAGAGGGGTAGGGTGGGGTATGGGATCAAGGGAGGAATGTACGGAAAATGCAACAAGGCTCTCCACATAGTAGAGAGCCTTGTGACATCTGGGATACCTGATATTAGAAGAGTTCTTCTTCTGCCTCATTCGGATCGTCGTGATTGCGTATTGGCGCTGCGTAGAGTCCCATTTGAGCCTGACGCATAATTGTCTCCAGAATAGGATCACCCTGAATGTCAGGGAGCACAATGTTTTGTAATGGTGCGTTTGTGATAACAGGATCTGGAGCCTGAGGTGACTGCATCAGATATTGCGCCGCCTGAGTCGTGGAATCTGATGGTTGGAAGAGATTCGGTAGTGACTGACCCTTGTCAACCTGTTCCAGAACCGTAGCAAAATCCAGGCTATCAAGAGAAAGTGGACGCATATCTTTCGCTGGTGCCGAGTTTTTCATGTTTGGTGGCGCGACAGGAATCTGTGCGGCAGTGATTGGTTGTAGATCGGTTGGCATATATGTCTGGTTGATAGTTGCGAATGGTGATGGTTGCTGCAAGTTTGTATCCATTCGTTGTGTCATCGGAGCCATCGACGCCATTGTTGATGGCTCCGCCAGCAACGAGGGATTGATGGGAGGAATCGCCGGAGTGACCGCTAATGTTGCTTCATTTGGTGATCCAGACAAGAGCGTTTCGGGTGTTTGGTATGAATTTAAGGTTAACGATGGTGTATGTGATTGTGGCAAAGACTGCGCGACCATAGGTGTTGCGCTTGCTGGTTGTTTGTGGAATAACAAGAAAATAAGCCCCCCCCCGGCCAATAACAGGATGATAACCACGGCTCCAATAGGCAAGAGGAGTGATGATCCTAAGCCTGCCTTCATAGTGTTCGCCTGTTGTGAATTTGAGCTATCATCCGTTGAGTCTGGTAGTGTTGAGTTGCTATTTGTTGTTGGTGTGGTAGAAACAGACGGCGTCAGCGTAGGCGAAGGTTGCGGTGTTGCGCTAGGAACAGGTGTGGTCGCAGTTCCTTGCACAGGCGGGATAAACGAACCTGTTGTTGGTGTCGCCTGTACTGGTAGTGTTGACTTGATAGGTGGTTGTGTCGGAGTCGGTGTTGGCGTAGGGGGGGGAGGGGGTGTTGATTTTGATGTTGGCGTTGGTGTTGGTGTGTTCGTCGGCGTACTGGTTGGTGTCGATGTATTCGTTGGCGTCTCGGTAGGTGTATCGGTAGGCGTATCTGTTACCGAGACATCTGTGGTATCTGGAGATGCAAAGCGCGATGTGCCAAACAAATATGATGTTGTATGTGGTTGAAATGACTGTGCGTATGCCTGGGTATCCAGACATAGGACGCCAATACCAGATAAAAATAAAAGAATACCACAGACGAATAACCTATAATACTTTTGAAAAATCTTAATCATGTATTCATTCACCCGGCTTTGTTTGCGGTATCATTTCTCCAGTATGAAAGAACAGCATTTGGGCTGAAATGGACGTTCTTTGCGATTGAGAGATCTGATAAAGATAATAATTCCTGGCAGGATAAGGACATAGGACTGAACTTAGTGTAGGTGGTCTGTAAAAGAGATGTCAAGTATTTGGAAGAATGTACCTGTATATATAAATGTATAAGAATCGAAAAAAGATATTTACTGATATCAGATGTTTATAGATGATTAGTAGAGAAATGGGTGCATATTTGGTCATGCTTTTATAATGTATATAAACGTATGAGTTACGAAAGAGTTCGTTGTGAAAGAATAATGCCTTGTTTTTTGTAGTGCCTCTTATTCTTTTTACAGAAAGCTGAAGAGTTTCTGTGTGTTTTTTTATAGTAGAGAGGGATTTTTAGATTCTTAACTATTGGGATTGCGAAGAATTGTATCAGGAGGAAAAGTAGGAGTAGGGGATGAATCAGGAAGAGAAGGAAAGAATATTTGGAAAGAAAGAGAAAAACAAGATAGCAGTATGTTTCGTATCGCTATAGGGGAAGAGTGAATAAACCTCTATGCGAATACGAAACACACTGATCATAGATTATAGAGTATAGAGTATAAAGAATAAGATTAAGCGAAATCGCGTAGCAGATGAACCTGCACGGGTTGTCGTAGTGTGCGAAGTGCTTTCACTTCAATTTGTCGGATACGTTCGCGTGTGAGTTTAAAGTAGATGCTAAGTTCCTCCAGTGTATGGCAATAACCATCCTGTAATCCATATCGTAGTTCGATAACCTGACGTTCGCGTTGGCTGAGCGTTTCCAGCGCACGTGAGATTTGATCGCGCAAGACTTGATGTGTGACGACATCAGCAGGCGCGGCAGCGTGGGTATCGATAATGGTATCGGCAAGATGATACTGTTCATCATCAATAAGAGGAGCATCAAGAGAGATGGGGGCATCAGCCATACTCTGGAGTTCAACTACACGTTCTTTGGTCAGATTAATGGCTTTTGCAATTTCCTCTGGAAATGGATCACGACCGAGATCTTGATACAGTTGACGTGTCACACGCTTCATCTTATATATTAATTCAACAACGTGTACAGGAATATGAATAGTCCGGGTGTGTTCGGCAACGGCGCGACTGATGGCCTGACGAATCCACCATGTAGCGTAGGTGCTGAAGCGAAAACCGCGCACTGGATCAAACTTCTGGGCTGCGCGGATCAGACCCAGGTTGCCTTCCTGTATGAGGTCGAGTAATGAGACACCATGATTATTGTAACGTTTTGCGATGCTTACCACCAGGCGTAAGTTTGCTTCAACCAGGCGTTGTTGTGCTTCAATCTCACCGATAATGATACGTTGAGCGAGGCGCATTTCTTGTTCTGCTGTTAGCAGTGGATAACGTCCGATTTCCGCCAGGTATTGGCGAATAGCATTATCGACATCGCCCTCATCATCATCGGTAATTTCTTCATCTTCATCCAGGTATTCATCATCGTCATACCGTATTTCTTCATGATTTTGATGTTCTTTCCCACGACGGGGAGCATGTGATTTTGATGCGTTAGAATCATATTCATCATGTGTATTAGTCAGACATGGAGTATGTTCATCATACTCTACCTGTTTGTTGTGTTTGCCTTTTTTCGCCACTGTTTGTGAGCGGACTGATGTGATTTTGCGTTTCGCGGGTGCCTGTGCTTCCTTACATAGAGTAGGTGAAACTGCTTGTTGCACTTCAATGTCAATATGTTGTGTTTTTTTCGCTGTGGCTACCATATACCAACTCCTTAATACCTCAAATCCCATTCCACAATTTGGTAACCGGAGACGCGCGATACTGATATACTCCTTCTGCTTTAAGCGATTAAACGACGTTATACCAGTAACACCTGACCCGAAATATTTTCGGGCATATCCCCCCAAATTACTATTAGTGCAAGATATGTGCCAATATAGAGGTTCAGGGATGTAACGTCGCAAATATGTCTATTTCTGGGGAGGATGATCAGGCTATTGGTTTCGTATAGTGCTGGAACTGTAGTCGGAAGTGGAAAAAATTTCCAATTGTTGTGGATTTTTCCTCAATTTATTTTGTTGGCTATCTGCCAATCATGTAAAAAGATAGAGAAGCAATATTAGAGGTTTGTGTAAATTATTTACAAAAAGGCGAGGAAAGTACGTTTATTTTGAATGAGATGTGTTGATGGTGATGAAGGTAGAGGGATTCAAAGAGGGTAGTTGTATGGGGATGTTCTGGTGTAAGTTTTCTACTTTCTCTCCTTGTTGATTTGATGGAGATGGTTACTCTATGGCACAAACCTCGACTTTCGCATATGGTTTAGGATCGCAACGTGGACGTTTTATGCAGGATATATATAGCCCGGCCATGAAAGGAAGGCCTTATTCCCCTATTCCTAGACGTGCTTCTGCACACCCCTCTGTCGCTGTGAAGCGACGTTTCTATCTGGCTGATGCATCTCAGAGGCGAGCCAGCATCTATCAAGATATTACACGTATGCCTACTGCTCCAGATCCCTGTGATGCCCTGCCATGTCAGCATGATGCAAGGCTTGGAAAGAATCGTACATTCAATCTCCGTGAGGTTGCGTGTGCTGACCAGGATCGCTCCGAGCGTGATCAATTGCTTGTTGAGATACCCACACAGCCTACACAAAAGAGCGCACAATATATTGATGAAATACCAACACAGGAGATGCATTCAAAAACAGTGCTGGCAGAAAATGATCGTCAGGTTTCTTTTTCTGCCCCATTGTTGGTCAAGGATCGTATTCGCTGGTGGTTGTTATATCCAGGGCGGCTTGAATTTATCCTATGGTCATTGGGGGCCATCTTTCTGGTCTGTATGACTGCCGGGCTGGGTATTTTGCTGGCGCTGGCGCTGGGATTTCTGGATATGGCGCATTAATAGGTGACGTTAGAGAGCCTTTTATGGGTTTGTTTTTTGCTTTTGCACGGTATCATCAGTGAAAAATTGGTGTGAGAGATGATGTTGGATGCAAGGTAGTGTTGGTAGTTACCTTGCATCGCTTTTGGCAAAGATGATCTCGACTCTTCGAGGTGAACGTGGTACAATGCCTTGCATTGATATGAACCCTATATTCCAGGCGGGTTCATGTAGAAAAACTCCTCATTTGATAAGGAGAGTGCATGCTTATGCCAAGAGGACGCAAAGGATCCCCCCAGGAGAGTATTGATAGTATACTGCTTGCGATTAGTCGTCGTGAAGATATAGATGTGGAGATAATGTCGCATTATCTTGACCGCTTGGATGAGGAATGGGCTGAAGGTGCGCGTGATAAAGTGTTGCATCTATTACGGAGTAGTGATGCTATGGCTCAGTCCGCAGCATTGCGGATACTGACCGAGTTAGCGACTGATTTTGACATTGATGAACTGGAGGATTTCGTTACTGATCCTACTGTGAGCGATCTGGCAAAGCTGTCTTTATCACCTATCTTAAAAGAACTCGGTTCTGATATGGCGGACGAAGGTATCGTTGAATATCTGAACGATCCAGCGGGGGCGATTCGTCAGATGCAGATGCGCTTGCTTGATCTGGTTGGGCAGAATGAGATGGGCGTTGAGACGATTCTGGAAGATGTGGTGTCGATGCCGATGGACCGTCGTTATGCCTTTGTTAGTTGGTTGGGAAACAGTAATGATCCACGGGCCGCTAGCTTACTAATCCCATTACTGGAGAATCAGACGGGAAAGATGGCTTCGGCCATTATTGAGGCGTTGGAACAACTTGGTCCAATTGCTGTCAATCTGACGATACCCGCGCTCAATTATGTGATTACGACAAGTTCAAATCGTCAGGTCAAGCAGCATGCGCGTGCGGCGTTGGGGCGTCTGACCATGCAATCGATGCTGGGCACTGAAGATGTGGCGATGATGGAGGCGAAGAGCGAGAAACTTCCTCTGTTTGAGGTCCGGGTCAGTTCTCTGGATGGTTCTGGTACGCAGCTTATTATGCTTTCCTGGTTGCGTCCCGATGGTCTGGTGAAAGGCATCAATATTCTGTTTCAGGACCAGCTTGGCTTGAAAGATTGCTATGGCATTGATGAGATGAATAAAGAGCAATGGCGTGTGCTTGTCGATGATTTGCATGAGCAAGGTTTTAGCAGTTATATTGTACCGTTCGATTATGCACGTGCTATCTTGACGAATGCGCGTGTGATCACGCGACGAGCACGCCGGAAGGTACCGATTGCGTATTCAATCTGGCGACCATTGATTGATGCAGGTGCCGCGGATAAGAAAAATCCGCCGGGAACTGATGTTGTTCTGCCACCAGTGCAACTTGATGAGCATATCAAGGCGCTATCTGAACAGGGGGAACAATTATACCAGGTTAAAGAGTTCCTTTCCTGGTTATATGAGCCAGTTGAGCGTTTAGAGCCGTTTATTCATCGCTATTGGATACTACAAGGTCAGAGTACGCAGAAACCACGGAAGAAAAGAGTCAGTGCTGTTGAGACACAAAAAATCAGAGAGGCGCTGGAACAATTAGTCAATGAAGCCCTGGATGTGTTGATTGATGAGAAATGGCGCGAACAGTATGAGTCTCGCTTACGCCGTCAGGCTGCGATCTTCGCGCAGGTAGGACGCAAGGATGAGTCTGATCTGATCTGTGCGGTCGCGGCTCTATTGCGCCCGGATTCATTGGTGCCTGTACGTGAACAGGCTTTTCCACGTGCCTTTATGCGCCTTTCGATTGAGCAAGGGCCGCTGCGCTTAATGATAGAGTCTTTACAGAATAGTCTGCCTGACGCTATTCCCCTGGATTTGATTAACCCAATCCCTGACTGACGATAAGATGGATGCAGTGATTATACTGTACTGCATCCATAATTTGTTTGCGTGCTAGTAGTTGAGGACAGGTGTGTTGGCCTGGAGTACCGCTTTGGCCGCGTATTCACCACTGTGCATAGCTCCTTGGATACTACTGGATTTGGTATATTCTCCTGTCAGGAATAATCCTTCAACATTGGTTTTGTTGTCAGGTAACTGATCGTAAATGCCTGCTGGTTGCGCGAACTGTGCGAACGGAATGCGGTAGAGCGCGAGTAGTTGCCAGTGGTTTAAGTTGTGATCAGGGAACCATTGGGCAAGTTCGGCGCGGCTACGTTGCGCGACTGTTTCATCGTCCTCCGCTGGATTTCCTAATACCGTTACCGAGAGTAGATGTTTGCGTGGTGGTGCATAGGTCGGTGCGATATTGGTCAGGAGCACCGCGTTATTGACGTAGGCATGTGGGTCTGTATTGAGCAGAATTTTCCGCTGTGGATAGAGCCGTTCATCGCCCGCGAAGTAGAGACTGGTGACGCTGACAGGGGTGGTCGGAAGCTCTTTCTGGACAAACTTTGCCGCCAGTGGGCTGGAGGTCGCAACGATTACTTGATCCGCTTCAATCCGTTCTCCAGTTACCAATCGGACACCCCGTACTCTGCCATCAGCAACCAGAATTTCCTCTACGCGCCTATTGGTGCGAACGCTGCCCTTTGGCAGATGAGAGGCCAATTGTTCCGGAATGCGCTGGATACCTTCCGCCGGGATAATGATATCTCCTTCAGCAAGCATTTTGAATGTAAACTGGAACATCCGTGCGCTGGTTTGTAATGTGCGGTCAATGAAGATGCCACCATAGAAAGGGCGAATGAAATTATCCAGAAAGGTATCTGAAAAGCCCTGATGGCGCAGATAGCTTTCCGTTGTTTCGTCCTGTTGATTGATTTGTAGCGCTCCTGAAAAAATTGCTCCAGCCGATTTGCGTGCCAACTGTATACGTAATCGCATGACATTCAATTTATCTTTGGGGGAGATCAAAGGATTGAAGGTACTGTTTAAGAGTTGTGCTGGTTCACGCAAGGGATCGGAAATCTCGTAGCGTTTGCCGTTTTTGACCAGAATGGCACCAGGATCAAATTTGCGCTGTTTGAGCGTTGTGATATTGAGATGTCTTTGCACGGTTGGATACGCGGTGAAAAGAACCTGAAAGCCTCTGTCGAGCCGATAGCCATCCTGATGGTAATCAGTACGGACGCGACCTCCAACCTGATCGGCAGCCTCCAGTACCAGAACATCCTGTTTGGCCTCTGCCAATAATTTTGCACAGGTTAATCCTGCGAGTCCTGCACCGACAATAATGATCATGTATGTTTCGCGATGTGGTAGCTCTCCTGATAAAGGGAGGACGCCTCCTCATCGCTTCTCCTTTCTCCTGCGAATATACCATCAGTCAGAGATGAATGAGCAGATGTGATCCAGCAGCCCTTCGTTCTACATATGGTATCTGTCAGGTATGAACGTGCAAATGGATGATATCCCCAACTGAAAAGGAGGGATGGCAGGATATTGCCATAACCCGCCATCCTTGTAACCAATCCTATTGTAGGGCAAATATACAGGTGTGAGTTTGTCTTACCAGAGTGGATTGATGACCAACCCTGAGATCAGTTTAGGATAGAGATACGTAGATTTCTGTGGCATACGATCATCGGCAATGGCAACATCACGTACCTGCTGGAATGGTATGCCATTAAGTAGGATTACTGCCTGGGCTTCACCATTTTGTAACGCCTGCAATGTCTGTTCCGTTTCATGCGAATAACGAATATAACGACCTGCCGCAACATCTTCTTCGGTGATACCCAGAACATTTTCAAACAGTAATTTTTGTACGATGGCAACGTCAAGTTTGTTCCAGGCATCAGAATGACCGCTTGCTTGCATGCGCTGTTGTCCGGCGTCATCGATGCTGAGTAATAGAGTACGTTCCGCAGTTTTCACAACAAAGGAAGGTGCCTGTTCCCCTGCCTGTGCCAGGCGGCGCTGCAACTCTTCTTTTGTTGCTGTCGCAGGCATTTCCAGTACTGTGAAATGCTCAGAAAGGTGTGATAGGGTCAATGTTTGTAACCGTTCGGTTGGTAGATCGCTGAGGAGACGATGGGTCGGTAAGACCAGCATCCCTGGATCGTCAATATCGATCAGGGCCATCATTACAAAGTTCACTCCATCCATCGGGTCCATATCCTGACGCTGCTGATGTACTTCATCGCGATAATTGAGTGCGGTTGTATAACGATGATGTCCATCCGCAATATAGATCTGGCGTTCCGCGAAGAAATCCCGAATTAATTGGAGTTGTTGTTCGTCAGTGACGGGATGGAGAATATGCTCTTCGCCAACCTCATCGCGTATCTGCACTTCTGGATGTTGCGCGTATTGTTGTAGCAACTTGCGAATACGGCCCTGTGGATCATCGTACATACTCATGATCGGGCTGAAATTACTTGAGCAGGCACGCAGCAGATTTAAGCGATCTTCTTTGTCCTTCTTGCGGGTATTTTCATGTGGCAGTACCACGCGGGAACTCCAGGGTTCCAGCCGCACACGCGCCAGCAGGCTTGTGCGTGTATACTCTTTCCCTTCATAGGAAAAGCGTTGTTGATAGAAATAGTATGCTGGCTGCGCCTCCTGACGGAGAACGTTTTGTAAACGCCACTCGGCAAAAGTAGTTGCTGCCCGTGTATAGACGTTGTTGAGATCATCATCAGTTGAAGACTCTTTGCCAAGCTCCAGACGGATAATGTTGTATGGGTTGCGCTCGTAATAGCGTTGTTGTGCTGCCGGGGAAATGACGTCGAAAGGAGGTGTGATAACCTCTGTAAGATCCTTGACCTTTTCCAGATCGTATCGTAGTCCACGAAGTGGTTGAACGTCGGCCATACTTATCTTTCTCCAGTTCTGTTTTTTGTTTTAGACATGCAAGAACGCTCTTGATCGAGAATGACGTACAAGAGATGTGTTTCCGGGTATATGTTGCCGTATAGACAGAAGTATGCGTCTTCTCTGTAACGTCTCGTAAGAGATGCTGTGGTCATTGTATCATGTTCGTGGCGATGGGAGATTATGGCTGAGATTGTCATGCGTGCATACTGCTACTATAATGAAATTCTTGTTATGGACCACTGGTCCTGATTTTGCGGTTTTATATTGACGTGATCTGATGAAGAGTGTAGACTTGTCTCTCAGAATAGATAATATTGTGTACTATGTTAGGTAACAAGCACAAGGAGAGTGCTCTGGGGCATATTTATGATTGAGGAGAGGTTACATGCAGCCGATTGCGGTGGATCAACTTGTTGGGCAAGCATTAGGGAATTATCGTCTTGAACGTTTTTTGGGCAAAGGACGTTTAAGTGCAGTTTTTCTGGCTCGGCATCTTTCATCTTCACGTGTTGATGCTCTCACTCTTTACTTTATCCCAGAACAATTTTCAAATGAGGAACGTACGCGTTTTGTAGCGCGTTTCCGCCATGTGGTAACCGAGACCATTGCATTGAAACATGAGCATATTTTGCCGATAAATGCGTTTGGAGAATATATGGGGTTACCGTATCTGGTGACACCTTATATGACTCATGGATCACTTGCAGATGTTATCAAGCGCAAAGGTCGCTGTGATCATATGTATGTGAGCAATCTTTTGCAGCCAGTTGTCAGTGGCCTGAGTTATGCACATAGTCAACGTTCTTATCATGGTACCCTGAAGCCAGGGAATATTCTGCTGGATGAGCGCAATAGCTTGCAGGTGGCTGGATTTGGCTTGTTACAGATGTTTCAGCGACGTGGAGTGACACAGACCAGGCAGTCATCCGATCATCTTTTTAGTGTGGCCAATACCTTGCTCGTTGATCCTGCCTACCTTGCACCGGAGATTATTGAGGGCAAAGCCCCTGATCATCGTTCAGATGTCTATGCATTGGGTTGTATCATCTATGAGCTTTTAGCTGGACGGACTCCGTTCGTGGGGGATGATCCGCTGGCGCTTGCTCGTTTACAGGTAACAGGCTCAATTCCAGCATTGCGCACACTCGCTACAGATATCCCTGTTGTGCTTGGTACCGTTGTCAGACAAGCACTTGAGCGTGATCCAGACCAGCGTTTCCAGCAGATCGATGAATTATATGAAGCTTTTATGCAGGCATCTAGTGGAGCTATAAGTTTTAATAGTGCTAAACAGCCAGCAGTGCAACCAGGACAACGTATCACGTCTGGACTTCATGACCACCGAGCGAATGATGAAATGGGGACAGGGAAACAACCGAGCGTAGGGCGTCGTGTCAGTGATAACTGGCAATTTGTACCACCGATTGTTTCTGGAAAATTGCCTGTCGTGAGAGCTTCAACGCCTCCTTCTCCTGAGATGGAAGCGCGGAATATCAACACGTCTGGTTCATTGCCAGTACCTCCTCCTACGGCACGGCCTGCTGCAGGTCGTGATGGTCGACCGCGCCAGAAGCAAAGAGGGGAATCTTCACGTGCGCCGCGCACGGATGAGTTACAGGAGATGGCACAACGGACAATGCTTCCTGAGACTCCTGAAGATGAAGAGCGCCTGATCCAGGATTATGCCTGGTGGTCCTATTCCGAACAAGTATCTACCAAACAGCACGCACAGCAACCTCGCAAGAATACGAATCAGGAGCAGGTTGTGTTACGTCAGCAGGCAGCCCCTGCAAATATGCAGCGCGTGGCTCCGCAAGAGCCAGACTGGTCGTTGGATAATTTCGCTGCCGATGCATCTCGTAAGCCTTCTGGTGGACGTAAATGGACACGACGCGGTATCATATTCGCTCTGGTTGTTGGTGGGGCAGCCGCTGTTGCCGGTGAAGTTACGATGAATATGCATAACATCGTCAACGCATTCGATCAAGATGTATTGCATCAAAAACCGGGAACGAATACAAAGGCCACGCCTGCGACGACACAACCTGCTAATACGATGCCCGCAAAAAATCAACCCGCGAAAAATACCGGGAAATAAGCCGAGCAAGTAGGTTGGTGATGAGGGATGTGAAGAGCGCAAGAGTATATCCTGCTTCTTTGCTTTATTTCGCGCAAAAAGCAAGTTTCTTTTTTTATTCAGATCAAGCTAAGATGCTGTTGTACTCTCAAATATGAGATGATTAATATGCGTAGCAAAGCATCTTGCTCCCAACAAGATGATGTTGCTGAATGCTTATCAGGCATTGGATGTATTTGTTCACGCGTGACAGTGCGTTATTCCGAGCGTTGACCGAGTAGACGTGAAACTTCAGCCAGAACATCTTCCACGTTCAGTTCTGGGAGCGCTTCTTCTGTCATACTACTACTTCTATCTGTAGGTCGTGCTGGTTCTTCATGAGCACTTATCAGCGTAGGGTGATCTTCTTTTTCGAAAAATTCATTTTCGCAGGTCTGTAGAGCTGCCTGTACGCTCACATTCTGATTGACGATACGGGGTAGTAGATCATGATAGATCAGTACCGTTTGCATGATAGCATTGAACGTCAGGCGGAATTGATCAAACGAAATGGAGTCATTGGCGAGTGGCAGGCTTTCTTCAAGTCTGATTTCACCATCGCTAAGATCAAGCCCAAATTTACCAATCGCAATACGATAATTTACTGCCATCAGTGCTTCCAGGCATTCTAACCGTTTGCGGCTTGCCAGGTTAGCTATATTGGGAACGACGAACATAAGCTTCCGCACATCGCCACGTTGTTGAAAGCCAATAATCATTTGCCAGGAACCCTCGTTCCCGTGAAATGACAGTTCAATGGTCTGACGCTCTTTATTGATACGTCCGATTTTAACACCCATACGAGTTAAATAGTTGGTAATGTGTGGGATGCTGAAGCTATCAGCCATGAAGTTCTCCTTATTATTAATCCAGGAAGTAAAGGGTCTATAGCACATCAATATTCTTTCAAAGTATACCATATTGATCTTATCGTATTGAGCTTTGTTTCTGTTTTGCAAATCACAGAATTCACACAGATGTCCTATTTGGGGTTAAGAAATATTGAAGATAGGGTATGGTTTTTTCCAGGCGCAAAAAATATGGGCAGAAGAGATAAAAAATGTTATTCTGATACCGTATGTCCTTGTTTCTTTACTAATGAAGCATGGGATACTTTCTGGCAGCAGGCCGGATGGGTGTGTAGATTATGTTGTATCTGTTAGTTGTTCTGTCTGGTACATGACTGAAGGAGTTTGTTTGTTATGAGTGAAAAAAAACAGCAATCCGCTGTGGAACTGTCCTTTGCCGAGCGTATGCAACTGGGGGCAGAGAATGCCCTGAACTGTTTGAATGTAACCGCCCAGGATCGCGTCTTTATTATTACTGATTATAGACGCGAGAATATTGCTCGGTTGGTTGCGAGTGGTGCGCTTGCCAGACATGCCGCAGTGACTGTCCGTTTTCTTGAGCAGTATGGCGAGCGTCCATTAACTGCATTTAGTGATGAGTTGCGTCAGGATTTACTGAATACTCGTCCGACTGTGACGTATTATATCGCGACATCTCAACCGGGTGAGATTGCGTTTCGCATCCCATTGTTACCTTTCCTGGCAAGAGAATTAAAAGTGCGTCATGGTCATATGATTGGCATTGACGATGAGTTGATGGTTGATGGGATGTGTGCAGATTATGATGAGGTCTACACAATCACTAATAAGATTTATGATGTAGTAAAAAATGCCAGAACGATTCATGTCACATCAGAGAAGGGTACTGATGTCACTGCGACGTTCCACCCTGATTGGAAATGGGTTCCCTGTCATGGACGTTATTGGGAGCAGGGGAGCTGGGGCAATCTGCCGGAAGGAGAAACCTATACGGCTCCCGCGACTGTCAATGGCGTGCTGGTTTGTGATGTCCTGGGAGATTTCTTCTCAGAAAAGTATGGCGTGCTGGAGAAACCCCTGGTTGTTACGGTAAAAGATGGCTATGCTACCGATGTAACCAGCGAGAACGAGGAGATTGCCAGAGAGGTTCGTGACTATCTCTTCTCAGTACCCAATGGGAATCGTGCAGGTGAATTTGCTATTGGCACATTGACCAGCTTGAAGCGGCTTGTGGGAAATCTCTTACAGGATGAGAAATTACCTGGATTGCATGTGGCCTTTGGTAATCCATATCCTGAATTTACAGGGGCAGACTGGGATGCATCTATTCATGTGGATGTGATTCCGACAAACTGTACGATTGAAGTTGACAGTCGTGTCATCATGCGCGATGGGCAATTTATCATCTAGCCCTGAGTTGTATTCCCCATGCGTATAGTTGTGGCTATAACGAAAAGATAATAGCGCAATACTTACATAAGTAGTAAAAAATAATTCGAGCGGTGATTATTTAAATGAGATGCCCTGTATGATGCTACTGCTATAAGTGTAATTTTTGCGTTATTATCTTTTGTGGTATAGCATTGACATTGATGAAGATCGAAGATTAAAATTGGTAGCATAAACACGTATAATCTTGTAAACTGTTTCAATACATGTTCTTTGGGGTGGGGCTAGAGAGGAGCATCAATGTGGTTGTAGTCAAGGGACAACACTTGATTGGAAAAGTATTAGGCTCATGTGTGTTGGAGAAATTATTAGGACATGGCGGATCGAGTGCAGTTTTTTTAGCGCAGCAACGTAATCCTCAACGGAAAGTCGCTGTGAAAGTATTCCTTCCAAGGTCGGGTATGGATGATCATATGCAGCGCGATTTTTACCGACGTTTTTTACGTGAGGCTGAAGCAGTTAGCCAATTAGATCACGCTCATATTTTACCTATTTATGCGTATGGGGAACAGGACGGGTTACCTTATATTGTCATGCCGTATATGGAAGGTGGTACGCTGGCAGATTATATGTCAAAACGTGGGCCACTTTCTCTGAAAGAAGCGCAGTGGTATCTCGCACAGATTGCCTCTGCGCTTGATTACGCGCATGAGCAAGGGTGTGTGCATTGTGATGTTAAACCAGCGAACATTCTTTTAGACAGTGATGGTCATGTGCTCTTATCTGATTTCGGCATCGCTCGTCTTGCACGTACTGATGTAGATCCGCAACAGACAAAGGTGACCCATCATGAAGCAGTGTTAGGCACACCTGATTATATTTCTCCGGAGCAAGCGTTAGGGAAGCATCTGGATGGGCGTTCTGATGTGTATTCGCTTGGTATTACACTTTTTTTTGTTTTAACCAAACGATTACCATTTCGGGCTGAATCAACTATTGCTCTTGCTTTACAGCATGTTCATGAAGTACCGCCCTCGCTGACGTTATTACGTGCTGATGTTACATCTGAACTGGATTATACCGTGCTCAGAACATTGGCGAAAGATCCCAAAGATCGCTTTCAGACTGCGGGCGAGTTTAATGTCGCATTTGCGAACGCATTAACGGCGGCAAGCGAGCATAAGTTAGCTCGTGTATGGAGTAAATCTGATCCGTCGCTTTCCATTGTAGAGCAACATAGTTTGCCTCAAGTTGCTGCTGTACGGGTGAAACCATCCTGGTTGCGTGGTCGGAGCCAAAAAGGGCTGTTCAGTCTCGCTAGTATCTGTGTTCTCATCATTGCTTCTTTAAGCGTATCCCTGTTCTGGATGTTACAGGCTAATAGTAATCATACAGGTCCACGAGTAAATCAGCCGTCGGTTTCAGCCAGCACCACAGTTATTGCCAATACGCCCCAAACTGATTTGTTGGCGAATATGGTGGCCTGGCCACAAAGTAGCACATCCTATTTTAATCGGAAGAAGCAGGAGTACTACGTTTTGAATCAGTCGTCTGATAATCTGGCGGCGTTGTCGTCATATATGGGGTATCAGTTTCAAGATTTCCAGCTGACGATTACTATGAATGAACTGAAAAGTTCCCCGATCGGTGAAGATTACTATGGGGTTGTCTTTCGCGCCAGTTCTGATTTTTTCCATTATTACCTCTTTGAGATTTCACCGACCAACAACAAGCAGTATGAGTTTCTGCGCTATGATAATAGCACTCAGAATAATAGTGACAACTCCTGGCAGGTAATCTCCAGTGGTCAGGCTCCTTCGTTACATACAAAACAGGGACAAAGTAACACTGTGACTATCGTCGCGCAGGGCAATACCTTCTCGTTTCGTATCAATGGTTCTTATTTGGGATTTACCATCTCGGATACTGCTACCCCGGTGCTGAGTAAAGGATCTGTTGGTTTGTATGTTGATGATCCCGGTTCTGAAGTAGCGTTTTCACATCTCTCTATTGAGAGTGCCAAAGGATGTAAAAGCGCGGCAGACGCCAATTGCTAGGGGGACTGGTGAGAAAATATGTGGAGGAACAAGAGAGACGGAAAAGAGCGATTGGAACAGACGAATTGATAGAGATAAAAGAGCAAAAAGCAATTGACATCGTATGGACAACCCTCTATACTGAAGTGGGTTTAAGACCAGAACTTTGCAGCTAGAGCAATAGCGCAAGCTAGAAGTCGTGTGATCATCTAAATCTCACCAGCGTATTTTTTATCTTTCTCTACATTGTGTTATAATACAGGTGTTGCAGCTACATTGTATGCACCTATACTTCTTTTGTTGATGGAGTACACCTCTATGCCAATTACTCGACGAAGACGTGCCAATCCACCCGAACAACCCGAAAACAGCAATACTGTTGAGCAACGTGCCGTGGAACAATCATCGGAAGCGACAGCCGCTACCGATGCTGCTGCGATTGCATCGACATCTCAGCAGGCCTCAGAGGCTGAAGGAAAAAAACAGGACCAGGATGTAGCAGTGCGGCATGCAGATGCTACCAGCGTATCAGCCTCACGCGAACATGCGACTGAAGCTGTACAAGGGTATGTGCCAGTAACACCTCCGACGCCACAACTCCCAAATGGAGAGCGTACAGAACAACGTATGGGTCGTACGGAGCGTGACTATACACCATCCATTGAAGGAGGGCGTCGTACTGCTCGTGGAGAATTGTTCCGTCGTCCACCACAGCCACCCGTAGCACAACCAATGCCAACTCCTGTGACGTCTGCCCCATTACAGGCTCCATCGCATGAAATCAGCCTGCCCTTAGGAAATTTGCTCCACCTTGCCTATAATCCTGGTTATACAGGGTCTGATGAAGCCCGGAGCGTCTTGTTGCAGCAACTTGCGAATGAGAGTAAAGCTGGAGGGCGAGCACGTTGTTGGAGCTGTGGTTCTCTTGCGATTGTTTATGATCGTTGGAATACACGCAGTAAAACCTTTGGTGAAGTTGGTGTGGCTTTCTGCGAAATTTGTGGCGTATGGAGCGTTATGTAAGCGTACTTTCTGTGGCTACTTCAGATGAGCACGTGAGACTATCTATCGTAGGTCCATGAGAAATGCATTCGTCTCTTCTAGCTGGCTAGTTGCAAAGAGCTAAGATGTGCTGGAGCTTTGTGGGTGGGAGAAGAATAGCCAACCTGCGCATTTTTCCAACGTATCTGCTTGCGCACCCTCGCTTGGGTTCTTTATCCACTATCTATTGCTCTCTGTCTTGTTGAGAGCACGTTTCATGTGAATGGTCGGGTTGTATCTGTGACAGGTATCGGGTGGTGCCTGTCGATAGACAACGGGATAGATACTGTAACCGGGCGTTGTGGTTGTCCGTATATACGTGATGAAGAGTCCTGCTTTTGAACGGCAAGAGCGGATTATCTGTTCATGTGTTGTCAAATAATGTTCAACCGTGAGGCTCAGTATGAATAATTATAATAATCTCTATAATGGTGGAAATGGTGGTTGGGGCGGTCCATACGGGCAAAGACCAAATCGACGCGGTTTTGGCTCAAATTATCAGTATCAGACGTTGCCATATGGCATGCAAGGGACACAAACAAGTGGCTTGATCGGGAAAGTAATGGCTTTACTGGCTTTCTCTTTTATCTTCGCTGCGATCGGTGCCTTTGTGGGTTTGCAGTTAACAGGGCTTCCGTATCTGGGCGTAGTTATCGCTGGTTTTGTGGTCCTGATCGCTCTGCATTTTCTCATTCAGAAACCAGGGATTAACCTGTTTTTGTTATACCTGTTTACGTTTATTGAAGGGATGGGGTTGGGACCACTTGTAGGAGCATATCTCGCCAGTGGACTCTCTTTTATCCTCTTTGAGGCGTTTGTGATTACCGCCCTGACGTCGTTTGGTCTGGCTGTGTATTCCTGGACTACGAAACGCGATTTCTCACGGATCGGAGATTACCTCTTCGTGGGGGTATTGCTGCTGATTGTGGCAAGTATCATTGGCATCTTCTTTCATTCGACGCTATTCGCGCTTGTCATCTCGGTTGTAGGTATCGCTATCTTTTCTGGCTATGTTCTGTATTACGTGCAGCGTGCCAAATATGTGGCTGATACCATGCCGAACGCGATTGGATTAACTGTTTCACTCTTTATTACCCTTCTCAACCTGTTCCTGTATATTCTGGAATTGTTGACAATTTTGCAGGGAAATGGCCGTCGACGTTAGTAAAACATGTTTCAGCGTATATGAGGCTTTTGCCCAGATTGCAGCCTTGAGAGAACACAGTGGAATAAAGCTCATTCCCATTGTGTTCTTTTAAATTGTAAGGTAATATCAGAAGCGCTCGACTCATCAAAAGAGCGAAGAGTAGATAGAAAATTTAGAAAGAGAGTGAATACTGTTATGGCAACATCAGCGAATTTGTTTCATGTTGGCGATGCTGATTTTGAGGCCCAGGTACTCAAATCAGATACCCCTGTAATTGTGGATTTCTGGGCAACATGGTGTGGTCCCTGTCGCGCGATTGCTCCAGTGTTTGAGCGTTTGAGCGGTGAGTATGAGGGCAAGCTCAAGTTTGCGAAAATGGATACCGATGCCCATGGTCAAACAGCAACACGCCTTGGCATTCAAGCTATCCCAACACTGATGATTTTTAAAGACGGACAGATGATTGGTCGTATGGTTGGCCCACATCCTGCACGCCTGAAAAGTGAAATTGATCGCGTATTGGTCGAAAATGGCATTGCTGTCGCATAAGTGGTGGAATATGACCTGGTAGATTTATGCTTCTACCGGGTCATTTTTTCGCGTTTATGCAAATTTATACGTTTAACCCCTCGACTATGTTCCTTTTTTGTGATATATTCTTCCCATAATACTTCATATCCTTAAATCTGTTGTATGGACATAAGGGGAACCGTATATGCCAATATTAGAGCGCTCAAATCCACTACCACTTTACTATCAATTAAAAGAAGTGTTGAAACAGCAAATCCGTGCCGGGCATCTGGCACCGCATACTGCAATTCCGTCGGAACCAGAATTAGTGACACAATATCATGTAAGCCGTGCGACTGTACGTCAGGCACTGACTGAACTGGTGCATGAGGGATTACTCTATCGGCAACATGGTCGTGGTACCTTTGTGTGTGAACCACGTGTGCAGCAACAAACGGTGAGTGAACTGACCAGTTTTTCTGAGGAGCTGCGCCGTCGTGGGAAACGTCCGGGTGGAATGTTATTTGTGAGCGAACTTGTTCGTGGTTCACAAGCAGTACGTGAGCAATTGCGTTTAACGGATGAGGAGCAGGTTGTTCGTCTGGAGCGTCTACGCACCGCGAATGATATGCCTGTTGCTTATGAGGTTGATTACCTGCCCTATCCCCGTTCGGCAAGTGTATATCAACGTGCGAAAGAGATTGCGGATGGATCTCTTTACAGTTTAATGGCATCCGAAGGTTTGCAACCATATATCTCCGAGCAGTCATTCAAAGCTGATAGCGCTTCCGAGCGTGAGGCTGAAGTGCTGCGTATTTCTTCTGGTACCGTTGGTATTCGCCTGTTCTCCACCGCGTTCGATGAGACGGGTGCCCCTATCGAGTACACCGAGTCTTTTTTCCCCGATAATCTGTATGAGTTCCATTTAACCCTGCGTGTTACTAAGTAGGAGCAATGAGTAACGTTCTTGAGATGGGCACGTTACTCGTCTCAAGAACTGACCAGTGTTCTTTTTTGTAGTGTCATAGGATGTACGGAATTCTATACTACTAATTACCCTGATGAGCTGACTTGTCTTACAGCTAACCCGATGGCTGCTCGCTCTTTATCTGCTTTGTTTAGAGAGAGCGGGCAAATGTTGGGCAGTAAGACATCTGGGTGTTACAGTAGGATGAGGATGCGTGCTATACTACACGAGTGTTTCCATGTGCTCGTAGATACTAGAAAAATGTGATGCACTGGAGAAAAGAGGCAAATGATGAATGATACGCAAGGTGATGCAGGTAATAATCCTACGAATAATACAAATCAGGGTGTTCCAATCCAATTCGTGAAGCGCAGTGAACTCGCTCGTGATGAGCAATCGTTGACTGATCGGGGCAATGTTGCGGCTCAGGAAGGCGATTACGAAACGGCGGTCGATATTTTTGCCCAGGTGGTCGAAATCAGTCCAGATAATGCGCGTGCTCGCTATAATCTGGCTCTGGCTCAGCAGTATCTGGGCGATGCTGAAACAGCGATTGCCGGTTATCGTCGTGCGATTGACCTTGACCCGCAGTTGATTGATGCTTATAACAATCTGGGTAATCTGTACGGGGAACTGGGACTGTATGAGGAGTCGCTTGAGACATTCCAGCAGGGCCTTGAGCTTGATCCTCAGAATGATGAGTTTTATGTGAGTGTTGGTGATGCATATAAAACTCAGAATCTCTATCAGGATGCCATACAGGCATATCGTCAGGCGTTGATGCTTAATCCTGAGAATACGCTGGTAGCTGATAATCTGCGTGACGTCCGTGAGCGCGTCAATGAGCAATGGCGGCGTGTCATGGATCAAGAGCATCTGATTGATGAAGATCCTGCAGATCCCGCTCGTTATGCGGAGTTATCCAGCATTTATCTGGATATGCGCCGTTATGATGATGCCCTCTCTACGGCGAATCAGATCCTGACGCTTGATCCTGATGGTCGTATTGGGTATGACGCTCTGGCTGCTATTTATGAGCAGATGGGGGAGCGTGATCAGGCGGCTGAGATCTATAGTCGTATTGTGGCGATGGACCCGGACGATGCTGAAGCCTGGGAACATTTCGGCACATGGCGTTCTTTGCAGGGCAATCAGACCGCTGCGATTGAGGCGTATTCCCATGCTATCGAGATTGATCCACAGCGTGTGACAGCGCGTTTTAGTCTGGCGGAAACCTATCTGGAGACAGAACGCTATGATGATGCTTTGCGTCTCTATCTGGAAATGGTAGAGAGCGCCGAGCGAGGTGAATTACAGACCGATGATCTGGCAGCAGCATATGCTGGATTAGCTGAGACGTACAATTCACTTGATCGCTATGATGAGGCGATAACGACGTCTGAAGCACTGTTGGAACGCTCAGAGGATGATCCTGAGGGGTATTATCAACTGGCGACCGCTTATGATGGCCTGGGCCGTTATGATGATGCAATAAGTAGTTATCAGAACGCTATTGAGAGTGATCCCCTTAATGCTGATTACTATAATGATCTGGCCGATACACTGCGTGAGGTCAAACGCTATGATGAGGCGCTCGATACTGTTCAACAGGCGATTGCTCTGGAACCGTCGCTGATTTTAGCGTATGAGACGATGGCACAGATCTATGAGGAAACCGGACGCAGTGATGAGGCGGTCGAAGCAACAAGTCAGGCGAATATGTTGCGCTCCGCGAATGAACACGATTAGGCAGCATATTTCACGCCCACAGGGAAACTGACGTTGAACTCAGCGTCAGTTTTTTGTTTTTTTATGGATCAGTTTGTTCTATTGCTGGCTCTGTTCTCAATGATATCGATAAACTCCTGAAAATCGTCGATATGGTGCTGAAGAATATCGTAGAGTAGTTCGTGGTTGAGTGTATCTGCTTCATGGACAAGTTGGTCACGCAAGGTAGAAAAGATTTCCAGCCGGTAGGCCAGAGCCTGTGGAATGATCTGTTGTCCCGCGATGATACTGAGTAGTTCATGATAGGCTTCCGCACGGCGCAAGCCAAAAGCTGCGATCAGAATGCTACATGTCTGTAGACATGCTTCGATAGCTAATTGGAGGTAGCGCTCAGCCAGACTGTAAATGCGGTAATCGGTTAGAAATTTGTCCTGTTCTGTCTGTCCCAGATCATGCAGAATAGTAATTGCTGTGTGTAGCTGTTTGAGCGGTTTCTGGAGTAAATCTTTATCAATTGGCATCATCTGCCCATAGAGGCGACGACCAAGTGCTTTGTTCTGGAGCTCATCAAATTTTTTGAAGTCCAGGTAGTCCATCACCGCTTTTGTCTCAAACGAGACACGTTGTTTTTCATTCCGACTGAACAGGATTTGCCCATATTTGATGACTTGTAATTTGAGGAGAAGCGATGCCTGATTGAGAATGAGGACATCGACCGCATCGGATTCCAGGCGTTTTGCCAGTTCACTGAGAAAATAGAATTGATAGTCAATAAATTGATCAGCTTTGATCTGGTCCATGAGCAATACCGCCACGTCGATATCAGTCAGGTGGCCGAACGTTGCACGATTGGATAGAGAGCCGGTGAGGTAGGCTGCGTTGACCGGACTCTGAGCGAAGAACTGGTTGAGCTGTGACTGCTTTTCGAATAAGTTCATCAACGACCTCCGGGAGAAATCCTGGACCGTGTTTAGGAGCGTTGTCTCAGGTCACATTCTATACCGTTAGAACTCAATGTGTCTTTTTTATGCCTGCTGAGATGTGGAGTCAGGTGAACGTAATGCAGCGTCTATATGGTAGCTAATAATAGTAAGGCACCTTTCTGTATACAAGAGACGATTATTATTACTATGCCTTATAGAATTATAATACCATAAAATAATGATTTTTGCCTTGTATAAAAAGACCTGGAGAGGTTGTGGTTCCTCATCCTTAGCGGATTTGGTAGGGAAGGGGACGTGACTGTTCAGGTCACGTTATCCTTCCACCCATTCCTCGCCATTCGTGGCAACTTCTTTTTTCCAGATCGGGACGGTTTTTTTCAGCGTATCAATGATATAGCGGCAGGCTTCAAAAGCTTCGGAACGATGTGGGCTGGCGACGACGATGATTACGCTGGCTTCTCCGATTTCCAGGCGACCGAAGCGATGAGCAACTGCTACACGGTCGACCCCCCAACGCTGCTGGGCTTCGGTAATGATGGTTTGTATCTGTTGCGTTGCCATCTCTTCATAGACTTCATATTCGAGATAACGGACCTGTTTTCCGCGTGCA
This sequence comes from Dictyobacter sp., assembly GCA_035493535.1. GTDB lineage: Bacteria > Chloroflexota > Ktedonobacteria > Ktedonobacterales > Ktedonobacteraceae > Dictyobacter. The sequence continues at coordinate 170,663 of DATJIE010000005.1, read as the reverse complement.
TTATTGCGGACGACACCTTCAAACGTGACGATGCCTCCGACTTCTGGGTGACTGACTGCTGCGATCAGTTGATCGCGATTCAGTGGCTTATGGGTTAATTGAATGATGGGCTCCAAGGTTGGCCTCCTCCTGTTGGGGGGATAAAGGCAATTTCATCACCATTGTGTAATGAAGTTTCTGCCGGGACATAGCGGCGGTTGACCGCGCAGACGGAACGTTCCATGACTGGTTGCAGACGTGGGTAACGCTCGAGCAGAACAGTGCGAGCATCGGCAATGCTGGCGTTCTCTGCCAGTTCCAGTGTTTCACTGGCCTGACCCGTAATTTCTCGCAATGATGCAAAATAACGAATAGAAACTTTCATAGTATGTTTTTTCGTGTGCCTCCAGACTTTAAATGGTACTGACTATTGCTTTTTACCATTATCAGGCGATGCGCTCATCTGTTTGAGTTCAAGGCAATGATACAGTGTTTTATTATACCTCTTATTTGTTTGGACGTCATCGCTCATCCCAACTATGATGTGGCTAGAGCAATGATGGGACTTGTGTGGGAAGCACTAGGCAAAAACCGATGTTTGGACGTATATAAAATATATGTATGATGCGATTATTATTGGAGCCGGGCCTAATGGTCTGTCAGCGGCGGTGGCATTGGCGCAGGCTGGACGATCAGTGTTAGTGCTCGAAGCGAGTAGCACCATTGGTGGTGGAGCTCGTACCCAGGAACTGACGTTACCAGGATTCTATCATGATGTGTGTTCAGCCGTACACCCTCTGGGTATTAGTTCACCTTTCTTGAGGACGCTCCCCTTAGAGCAGTATGGATTGGAATGGATACAGCCGGAAGTGGCACTTGCACATCCTCTGGATGATGGTTCGGCGTTGCTCTTACGCCGTTCAGTGGCTGAGACTGCGAGGGAACTTGGTATTGATGCTCGTGCGTATGAATGTCTGATGAATCCTTTTCAGCGACATTGGGATGAGATTACGCGGGCGTTTTTAGGACCATTCCGTAAAGAGCTGTTTTTTCATCCTTTTCTTTCTGCATCCTTTGGTTTGGAGGCATTGCGCTCAACACGAAATCTGGTTGAGCATACCTTCCAGGGAGAACGTGCTCGTGTTCTCTTCGCGGGCCTGTCTGCCCATTCAATCCTGCCATTTGAGCGTATGATGAGTGCGGCTGCCGGTTTGATGCTGGCACTGGCTGGTCATACCTATGGTTGGCCTGTTCCACGTGGAGGCGCACAGGCGATTACAAACGCACTGGCTGCATATCTGCATGCTATGGGCGGGGAGATCCAGACAGGAGTCTCAGTGCAGAATATCGATGAGTTGCCGCCTGCCAGAGCTATTCTGTGTGATGTTACTCCACGACAACTGGTAAGCATCGCAGGGCATCGTCTTCCTGAGCATTATACGAAGAGTTTAGCACGCTATCGCTATGGTCCAGGGGTCTTCAAGGTCGATTACGCATTGGATGGTCCTGCGCCCTGGCAGGCGCAAGAGTGTCTGCGTGCAGGAACGGTACACCTTGGTGGCTCATACGAAGAAATCGCTCGCTCTGAACGTATGATCTGGGCGGGTGGGCCATCTGAGCGTCCCTATGTGCTCGTGGCGCAGCAAAGTCTGTTAGATCCGACACGTGCTCCGCAGGGAAAGCAGACCTTCTGGGCGTATTGTCATGTTCCACATGGCTCACCAGTTGATATGACTGAGCGCATTGAAGCACAAATAGAACGCTTCGCGCCTGGATTTCGTGAGCGTGTGCTTGCTCGTTCCGTGTTATCCGCACAGGATATGGAGCGCTATAACCCAAATTATATTGGTGGGGATATTAATAGTGGTGTGCTGGATATCGGGCAACTCTTTACGCGACCTGTCTGGCGCTTAGATCCGTACACAACTCCGCTGAAAAAGCTCTTTGTGTGTTCCGCCTCAACTCCACCGGGTGGTGGTGTTCATGGTTTGTGTGGATATTATGCTGCGCAAGCGGCTTTGCGGACAGTGCTGGCGTAATAGGAAGCGTGCGTTACCACTTGTTTTTCAGATTTGCTGTTTTACGTCCTTTCAATTTTCATATATACTGCCATTAGAAAGTTTCTGTGAAACAGAAGCTTGAAGAAAAAAGGGAGAAAGTAGTCGACTCATGGACTCAAGTGCAATTGCAAGCGCAAATTTTGAACAGCTACGCAAGAATCCTTATCCTGGTAGAGGATTGGTAATAGGACGCTCATCTGTTGATGATGCGTGGTTGATGATCTACTGGATTATGGGGCGCAGTGCGTCGAGCCGTAATCGTAAGTTCGTGGTTGCTGGTAACACGCTCAGAACCGAGCCAATCGACACCAGTAAGATGGACAACCCGGAACTGCTCATCTACGACGCCATGCTTGAATTGGATAGTATCTATCTGGTCAGTAATGGTGATCAAACCAGAACTATTTATGATGCGTTGCTGGCAGGCGGCTCTTTTGATTCAGCATTAGAGAAGCGCGAAAGAGAACCAGATGCACCACACTATACACCGCGTATCAGTGGTATGGTGGATATGCATACCTACCCTGGTACAGTGACACTCAGTATTCTCAAAGCGAATCCTGCGAATCCTGCCAGTACAGATCGTTATACTTATCGCCCAGCGAAATCTCCACGTGGGCTAGGAATGGGATTAACGACGTACCGTGGTGATGGAAATCCGCTCCCTAGCTTTAGTGGTGATCCATTATTATTGCCCTGTGCTGGTACAGCGGAGACTGTTCTCGACATGTACTGGAACGCGCTCAACGCTGAAAATAGGGTCGCGCTTGCCGTCAAGCAGATCTCGGCCCAGGATGGCTCCAGCCGTATCCTTGTTCGTAATCGTTTTGTGCCGTAGATGGTGGCTCATAGATAAACTTTCAGCAGGATGATTCTCGTTTCTCAGGACACATGCTATCAGGGTTGGTTTACCTTGATAGAGGAAAGCGAGACAGAGAGCGGAAGGAGCCGCGTTTTCTCTAGATCTGCTTAATGATATTGAGTGCTTCGGTAATATGTTTTTCCGGTGCGAACTGGGAAGAGAATGTATGTCGTATGATACCCTGTTTGTCGATGATGTAGGTGACGCGACCGGGGAGCAGACCAAAGGTGGCAGGAATACGATACTGTCTCCGTACACTTCCTTGTGGATCGCTCAGCAATGTAAAAGGCAGATGGTAGCGTTGCGCAAAGCGTTGATGTGATGTCACTGAGTCGGAACTGATACCAATGACCTCCGCACCAGCTTCTTGAAATATTTCATAGCTATCACGAAATGAGCAGGCTTCTGTAGTACAACCAGGGGTATTGTCTTTCGGATAGAAATACAATACAACAGCTTTCTTTCCGCGAAAATCGCTTAAGCGTAATGGAGTCCCGTCCTGGGTAGATAGTGTAAAGTCCGGGGCGGGTGTTCCTGTCAGTACTGTGTTATCAGTTTTGTCATGCATAGCCAATATCCTTCCTACTTATGCTTACTATTGTTAGTATAGAATATAAAGCGGAAAGGTTGTGAGGGGCAAACAAACGCACAAGATAGAGAAGTGCACATATATGGTGTTCACTTCTCTATCTTGTGCGTTATGTAAATAATGTGAGGCAGAGCACTATTGCCGTGTGGCTCTTTTTAACACAAGTTCTGTCAGCATACGAACACCGACACCAGTACCACCTTTTTCCTGATGCGATTTCTTGCTGCTCAGATAGCTGGTACCCGCAATATCGAGGTGTGCCCAATTGGCATCCCCCACGAAATTCTCAAGGATTTTTGCCGCAGTTACAGAACCGCCTTCGCGACCGCCTGTCTGTTTGATATCCGCGACATCACTGCGAATCTGATCTGCATACTCGTCATCAAGAGGCATTGGCCAGTACTTTTCACCAGCAGCATACCCGGATGAGACAATGTCTTGCGTAAGTTGATCATTGTTGCTGTACAGGCCAGTATTGACAGTACCCAGACCAACAACAATTGCTCCGGTCAGCGTTGCCAGATCGATAACAGGTGAATGCCCTTCACTGACAGCGTATGACAACCCGTCAGCCAGAATCAAGCGTCCCTCAGCATCTGTATTGACGATCTCCATCGTTTTTCCATTAAAGAAACGCAGGATATCGCCAGGAAGGAATGAGGTGGAGCTTGGTCTGTTTTCACAGGTAGGAACGAATGCGGTAACGTTCATATCAGGTTTGAGCTGTGCGATGGCCTGCATAGCGCCAAGGACTGCCGCAGCGCCACCCATGTCGCCCTTCATTTCATCCATGCCAGCGGCTGGTTTCAGGGAGATCCCGCCGGTATCAAACGTGATGCCTTTTCCCACCAGGGCTAACCCTTTGTCTGAACTGTTACCACCTTTGTGACGGAGGATAATGAACTGAGGAGGTTCTGCACTTCCTTTGGTAACAGCGAGGAGTCCACCCATACCCAGTTCTGTAATTTTTTCTTTATCAAAGATTTCACATTCCAGGCCAGTCTCGTTTGCCATATTCTTCGCACGATTGGCTAATTCGGTTGGAGTAAGAACATTGGGTGGTTCGTTGACCAACGTGCGTGCGAAGTTGGTTGCCTCCGCGAGAATGCGGCCTTTTTCAAGTGCCTTTTCGACCAGTGCCGTATCTGCTGTGGGCGCGACAACTGAAACATTCTCAATCGTGCTCTCAGGTGCATCAGAGCTGAAATATTTTTTGAATGTATATGTGCCAAGTAGTGTTCCCTCGACTTGCGCTTGAACACTCTGGCTTACATTCATACTTGCGCTTGTCCAATCAATCGCAAGAGCGATATGATGAACACCTGTATTTTGTGCATAACGTGCCGCTGTTGCGCTGGCGCGTTGAAGGAGTTGCGGGGTGATTTTCTCACTGCTGCCCAGACCAACGACAATGACGCGTTTGCTTGCTAATTTGCCGGTAGTATGAAGTGTAAGTAACTCTCCCAGACTGCCTTTAAATTCTCCATTAGCACAACTGTCGGTGATCAAACCTGAGAGTGCTGAGTTGACACTAGAGGCTGTAGATGTCAGTTCGACCGGGGATGATTTGTCCGCAGTGCGAACTGCGCCAACAACAATGGCATCCGCAGTAAGAGCCTGTATGTCCTGACTTACTACGCGAAATTCCATAGATGGTACTCCTCTCTGTATTGTTCCTGTTATAACACAAGAACAAGCAAAGCAATGTGTGTGCGACATAAAACAAGCGAACCGATCAGGATCAACTGATCGGCCTGCCAGTAGGCAATCCATCGCTTTGAATAATATCATTATGATACCCCGTGGGATGGGCGAGATGCAATAAATGGAGTGGTTTATTGCCTGCTTTGTGTATGAAGCAAGCGTCCAACTACTTCAAGGAGTTGGCGAGGCTTAAATGGTTTTGTCAGGTATTCAGTGCAACCAATCTGTTTTGCCGCTTCACCCTCGTCATTGAGTGCAAAAGCAGTAACAGCGACAATAGGGATGTCGGCAAGTCCCGGTCGTGAGCGGATCAATTGTGTTGTACGATAGCCGTCCAATACAGGCATAGAAAGGTCAGTCAAGATGAGATCGACCTGCTCATGATCAAGGAGATCGAGTGCTTCACGTCCATTGGCAGCAGAGACACAACGATAGCCGCTGGTAGATAGGACGCGTTCGACAAGAATGCGGTTTGATATTTCATTTTCAATCACCAGTATTGTAGCCTGATGAGGTGGTTGTGCTAATGTATTCATGTTTCCTCTCATTTTTACTTGGTGTGTGAGTACAAGATAGATCGGATAGTTTGTTGTATGTGGAATAGTTCATTATGATGATGAGGCGATGGGTAGCAGGAATGAGAACGTGGTCCCTTCTCCTGGAACGCTTTCGACGGAAATTTCACCGCCCTGGAGTTCAACGAGTTTTTTTGCTATCGTCAGCCCCAAGCCGGTGCCTCCGAAACTGCGTGTGGTACTACCATCTGCCTGCCGAAAGGCTTCAAAAATGTAGCTGAGGGCTGCTGGTGAAATGCCAATGCCAGTATCAGACACGGCTACACACACAAGGTTGAGTTGTGGTATCCTGCTACAGCGAATTGTGACATTGCCTTTTTCTGTGAACTTGAGTGCATTTGAGACAAGGTTAATCAGAACCTGCCGAATGCGATGGCTATCTGCCAGGGCTAGCGGCAGGTTGCTCTCCGTTTCCAGGCGCAGTATCAGCTCTTTACTTCTGGCAAGTGGTTTTAGCTGTTCAATAACCTCTGCCAGGCAGGGTGGAAGATCTAACGCTTCAAGTTTTACTTCAATTCGGTCTGCTTCAATTTTTGAGAGATCCAACATATCATCGACAAGATGGGAAAGGTCTTCGGCTCTTCTCACAATAAATTGAATATGTTGTTCTTGTTCGGCTGTCAGTGACCCGTCGACAAATCCTTCCAGTATGAGTGCGCCGTAACTGATAATGCTGTGTAATGGTGTGCGTAACTCATGAGTTACGTTCGCTAGAAATTGGGATTTCAATTGATTCGCATGTTCAAGCGCGGTATTCTTTTCATTGGCTTCCGCGAAGAGCAAGGCATTTTCAATTGCCATTGTGGTTTGCAGTGCCGCTGTACTCAGCAGAAAACTCTCATGATGACTGATCGCATTTGTATGTGTGTCGTAAAGTATAAATGCACCAATGGCTTGATCTTGTAGTAAGAGAGGGACCGCAATAGCTGATTGATAGCCTGCTTTCAGTGCCATGTGTGTCCAGCGATCTTTGTGTTCTTGATGAATGGCAGGAATATCTTCCGCGCACATGATTTTCTGCCGTTGGATTGCCATTCGCGTTAGAATAATATCCAGTTCACGTATTGCCTGTGGAGGAATGCGTGAATGTTTGGACGATGAAAGAGGGGTAGATAGGGTTGGTGGGACAAATTTCGTTTCTGGTTGACGAGGATATGTGGACGCTGGTTTTCTGGTTGCAAGTGAGGAAGGGATAGCCTGCAATTTTTTTGTAATCACATTAGCGATATCTTCATCGGGACTGACATAAACAGAAAGCAACGTCTGTGATGAAATAGATGAAGTATGGGTATTTTGTACATTTGCAGAAACAGGACCTGACCAATGGGCAACTGCCCAGAGAGAATTAGCCTCTCGACCATATAGATAGAGTGCCACATGTTTGACTTTCATAATTGTCCCGATCCGCGTCACAAATTCTCCGAGCAGTTGCTCAAGATTGAGTGTAGACATCAGCGCATCATGGAGCGTGAGTAGATTACTCATCCGGGTCGTTACCGCCTGACTTTCATCTTGTAGTGAGGTCGTAAGGAGAGAAAGTGTACGCGTCAGAAGGTGTATCTCATCCTCTTCTTCTTGCTCTGTTTCCAGAGGTGTTCCGGTCGTACTGGTCACCAGGGCTTGCGCATATGCCTGCAGTTGCTGCAACGGCTTGAGGAAAAGTACATGTGTCACCAATGTGTAGAGTAAGATAGAGAAGCCCAATGTCAGAATCGCGATACCGATGATGAGGAGCCGTGGTTTGGTATGTGTAGGCTCGAAAAGAGCGAGCAACGAAGAGATCGCAATGTGGTTATTGCTCTGATGAGTATACAAGAGCAATATTGACCAGGAGAGAACTGTGAAGAAAGTCAGGCAGATCACAAACATCAAACTCGTGACCACAATGAGTTTTCCACCAAATGATCGTACCTTCATCTGCATTCATCCTCCCTACCATCTCAAAAGTAAGAGGAGGATGGGGTGCCATCTCGTCCTCCCCTTACCACGCGTATGCAAGGTCTTGCAACGCGGCAACGCTGGGAGATGCATGTACAAGCTCATGGGGAAAAGGTTGCACATACTCTAAATATACGAGACAAGCTGTTCGTTGAGGTAGATCTGCTTGCTAACGTATATCCTGCTATCCATCCCAGGTCTATGTATTATAACGTATGAGTGAGCAAATTGTTATCGTTTTTGGGTTGAAAATTGACAGTTTAAATAATTTCACCGTTTTTTAATAGGATATAGTAAATAGTGTATTTTAACTTTTTTCCATACCTCTGATGATGAGAGCTGTATTGCTTGTCGAAGAATTTAAAAACTCAACATAGCCGCGCCGTAGCAAATATACCAGGGTATAGGCAATGTCGAGTTCGGTACGGTGTGTAAGTTGAGCAATATCATGCAGCGTACGTTCACCATTAAGTAAGAGGAGAATAATGCGATCTTTCCGGTCAATACTCTCCAGAATAGTATGAGACATCGCAACTTCTCTGGCGCGAAATATTGCGTAAATGCCGCGTTGAGCCATCTCCTCAAGGTCAGCGAGAAGATGAGCTGAAGCTACATATCTGAGAGATAATTCCTGTGTTACTGCCATCGTGTCTTTATCCCTTTCACCAACACACCACATCCCCAATTCCAACCCAATAGCGGAACAGATGGATGACATCTCAAAGAACTAGCGTTTTAATTTGCTGCTGTGAAAGGCTTACCAGTTGTGTGAGTCTGAGGAACGAGGCCAGGTCCAGTCAGAGTTTCTAAAGGGGGAGACCCTGTGTATGAACCCGGCCAGCAGACAAGCCACCGGCAAATGCGCCTTTCAAATGACGTGAAACAAACAAAATACTAGAACGTGGACAAAGAAAAGTAGATGAAGAAAACAACCCTGTAATGCAAATACCGGCGGCTAGATGAGCCGAAGATCAATGTGAGCGTAACGTTTTTGAGCATGCCCATTGGCATGCGATAGAAAATACCTACCAAATAGAAAGGCTTCCTCAATAAATTATAGTGTTCGCTGCAAGTTGGAGAATATCAATATTGTTTGTTGCGTTTCGTGCGGAAGAGCGTTGCAGAGAGGAAGCCGATATTAAACGCGAGCAAGACCAGAAAAAGTGTCGTCAGAGCTTGTAAGAGATGAATTGGACGAGAGAAAAAGGCCAGGACATCAATAGAGCTATGGCTGTCTGCAATAGTTCTGGTCTGGAAATTATGCCAATCGCGGATAGAAGAGGTGGTTGAATCCGCATAATGGCGTGTGACGTTATAGTTGTTTGATGTCCCGGTCACTGTTAGATATTCTTCCAGAGATAAGAAAAGCTCACTTCGTAACGCTGGTTGTGGCGTAATGCGAGGTAGCTGTGCCAGGAGGTCGTCAAAGTAACGGTAATCACTAAGAATGTCACGACAAGAGTTGCATAGTTGTAAATGCAGTGCAATGCTTTGACGTTCTCCTGCTGCGAGCTGATTGTCAAGGTAGGCACTGAGCAAATCCTTGACTTGCTCGCAACTCATTTTACTACTCCTCCCTTTTCCAGGGCACGATAATGTTCGCGGAATGACTGGCGCGCACGCGAAAGATACATTTTAACGCCACTTTCAGCAATATTTAACGTATGGGCGATCTCACTGTAGGAGAACCCCTCCTGTGTATACAGGAGAAGGGCCGCCCTGTACTGCTGCGGCATATGGCGAAGAGCCGCACGAACCATCTCGGTTGTGCCATATATCTCTTGTGGATCGGTCCCTTCAATATCGGCTGGCTCGTGATCAAGATCTTGCCATGGTAACCAGGCGATAAGTTTACGACGGCGTAACGCATCGTATGCCGTATTTGTCGCGATACGATACAGCCATGCGGATAACTTCAGGTTCGCGTCCATCTTGGGCAGTGCCCGAAAGGCTTTTAAAAAAGTATCTTGCGTCAGGTCGTCGGCCTGTTCGCGGTCGCCTACCAGGTGATACACATAATTATAAATAGGTGTTTTGTATTCGTCGTAAATTTGTTCAAATGACCAGGAGTTTTCCTTGGTTTCCACCCGGATCATGCGCTACTAATCCCTTCGATAGCTACTGTAATTTCTTGTCCGTTCCATACAAGAGTGAGCAGCGTACTATCGCTGTATGCGCAATTCCTATACTTCTCTTTATGCAACCTGCGTATAGGAAAACGGTCATGCGTGTGGAAACGCTTTTTCCTTCTGTCTAGTGGAACGGACAACCCACGCTATCAGTAACATGCTGAGCAGTCATGTACACTTGCAGTTGGGTGATGTATCGTCTATCATGGTAACATACTCTGGTGGAAATACAGCAAACATTAACTGATATCTTAGTACTATTGGGTAAACAAAGTGCAGCATATGTTGTCCCTTCGTTACATAAAAGGGGTTTTTGTCAATTGTATGCGGCATGAGGGAGAGGGGATGCGTATCAGAAAGCTGTTATTATTTCCATCATATTTCCACTGTTGGTGCCGATCCTCGTTTCTTTCTATGTGGACCCACTATGATCATAAAGGAAGGTATAGCTTAAAATCCACATATGAATGATCCATGGTGGTACGATCTCAGCTATGTGGAATATTCTCAAGTTTGGAAGGTGTCGAAGTAATGGATACAGGTGTTGTACCGGCTGTTGCTCAATATGTTGAAGAGGTGATGGGGAGCGAAGGTTTTCGCTATGTGAGCGTGGTGGTAGCAAATTGTAAGATGCTCGCCTTGGAGTTAGAGGCACAGGAGGAACAGCCTGTTCATGTAGACATTGATGCATTAGTAATCGCGGCCTATTTTCATGATATTTCAACGGTTGCTTATGGGTTTGCCGAGCATAATGTGAAATCAGCCGAGATGGCGGTTGAGTTTCTCAAAACGCAGGATGTGCCCGAAGAGCGTATCAAGCAAATCGAGCAAGCTATTTTGACGCATACGGTGGTGTTGCCTGAGGGCGAGCACGATGGGCCAATTACCGAAGGGCATGTACTCTATGATGCGGATAAATTAGGGCGGCTCAGTGGATTAGCGGTGGTTACTTCACTCATTGAATTTGGGGCACGCTATCCCAATCGTGCGGTGACTGGTGATGTGCTGGCGGCGATTTTGCGCCACATTGAAGAGCGTTTTATCGAATTGTTCCAGTCTTTATATACAGATCCGGCTCGTGAGATGGCGCGGAGCAAGTTTAATCAAACTCTGGCATTTTTGGATGGCGTGATTGAGCATCTTGGTGATGCAACGCCGGTTTAGTGGCTATTTAAGCAAAGATCCATTGTATTTGGAGGAAAACGTTGTCAATTCTTGTTGTTGGTTCGGTGGCTCTGGACACTGTAGAGACTCCATTCGCCAAACGCGAGGGCGTTCTGGGTGGTGCTGCCTCTCATTTTGCAACTGCGGCGTCATTATATGATCAGGTGAACCTGATTGGTATTGTGGGTAGCGATTTCCCACAGGAGTATCTTGATTTCTGGCGTAATCACAATGTTGATCTGGCTGGATTGCAGGTGCAGGAGGGCAAGACTTTCCACTGGCATGGTCGTTATCACATGGATATGAATTCCCGTGATACGCTTGATACGCAGCTTGGCGTGTTCGGCGATTTTCATCCAACGATGCCTGCGGAGTATGCGCAAAGTTCGCTGGTGTTTCTGGCAAATATTCAGCCTGAGTTACAGTTGGAAGTATTGCAACAGGTGTCAAAGACCAATTTGACGGTACTTGATACTATGGAGCTGTGGATTAATACTGCGCGTTCGCAACTGGTCGAGGTGATGAAGCAGGTTGATGTGTTATTGATGAGTGAAGAGGAAGTACGCCAGTTTACCGGACAGGCAAGTATTCTGGTTGCGGTACGTCAACTGTTTGAACTGGGCTTGAAATATGTTGTTGTGAAACTGGGAAGCTATGGAGCATTGCTCTTTGGTGCTGACGGAACATATTTTAGTGCGCCTTCATATCCACTTGAAGAGGTGTTTGACCCGACTGGTGCGGGTGACTCTTTTGCGGGTGGTTTCCTGGGATACTTATCAACGGTGCAGCCTGATGCGACTGGCCGCTTTTCACGCATGGATTTGCAGCGAGCTGTGGTACATGGTAATATCGTTGGATCGTTCGCCTGCACTGAATTTGGTATCGGTGGCATCCGTGAGTTAACGATGGCTGATATTCGCCAGCGCTATCAGGAACTGGTATCGTATTCGCACTTTGATCCTGAATGGAAGCCGATTGCATAGCAGGTAGGGGTAGTATACATAGAAAGTTTTTCTGCTCTGAACAGGACTTGCCTACGTGTAGTACAATTCACAACGGACTCACAAATATGTTGTGTTTACGTAGCAAATTTATAATGTAGTTTTTTATTGCTATAGAAGGGAACATACACGAAGAATGACAACGTCATCAACAAAAGGCGATGTACGTGACATCTCTTTAGCTGCTCGTGGTAAAGACCGCATCGAGTGGGCAGCTAAAGAAATGCCTGTGTTGCGTCTGATTCGCGAACGATTCATCAAGGAGCAGCCACTCAAAGGCGTTCGTATGTCTGGCTGTTTGCATATCACAACTGAAACCGCTAATCTGGCAATTACGCTCAAGGCTGGTGGTGCTGACCTTGTGTTATGTGCTTCCAATCCTCTGTCGACACAGGATGATGTCGCCGCTGCTCTGGTGAGCGAGTATGGTATTCCAACCTACGCGATCAAGGGCGAGGACGAGCAGGTATATTATCAGCACATCAACGCAGTGTTGGACCACAAGCCAAACATGACCATGGATGATGGTTGTGATCTGGTTTCGACATTGCATACGACACGTACAGATCTCATTCCAAACATTATCGGTGGTATGGAAGAGACAACAACAGGTGTTATCCGCCTGCGTAGCATGCAGAGCCAGGGCGTTTTGAAGTTCCCTGTGCTGGCTGTAAATGACTCCGATACCAAGCATATGTTTGATAATCGCTATGGTACGGGTCAGAGTTCACTGGATGCTATCATCCGTGCAACGAATATTTTGATCGCTGGTCGTACGGTTGTTGTGTTTGGTTATGGTTGGTGTGGCCGTGGTGTTGCTTCACGCGCACATGGTCTGGGTGCCAATATTGTTGTTTGTGAAGTTGATCCAGTACGCGCGTTAGAAGCTGTTATGGATGGTTATCGTGTGATGCCTGGTGCCGAGGCTGCTGCTATCGCTGACATCATGATCACTGTAACCGGTGATATCAACGTGATCGATCAGGTCCATCTAGATAATGCAAAAGATGGTGTAATGATTGCGAACTCTGGTCACTTCAACGACGAAATCAATATTCCAGCTCTTGAGAAGATGGCTACCGGGAAACGCCGTATTCGTGATTTCGTTGATGAGTATACCTATGCTGATGGGCGGGTTGTCTATCTGTTAGCTGAGGGTCGTCTGGTGAACCTCTCGGCTGCTGAGGGACATCCGGCCAGCGTAATGGATATGAGTTTCGCAAATCAGGCATTGGGTTCTGAGTACATGCTCCAGCATGCGAAAGAGATGGTACCACAAGTATACACCATTCCGCAGGAGATGGACAAAGAGATTGCTGGTCTCAAATTGCAGGCGATGGGCATCAAGCTTGATACCCTGACGGCTGAGCAGGAGCACTACCTCAACTCCTGGGAGTCTGGAACCTAATCATCACAAGGAAACATGAAAATATGCTCAAGTCTGGTTGGCATCTCTGTATGCTAGCCAGATCTTTGTAGATCAGGTGATTTGGCGTTGCTTGATGGTGATATGAGCAGAAAAGTTTGTATTTACTTTTTGAACCGGGTTAAACGTATTATCTGCCGGGAGATGGTGCTTTCCTGTGGGTAGGGAGATGGAGGATGCGGACGAGTTTTCTCGCATGTTGACATTTGCCACATCTGTGACGTACAATAATAGAAAATAGACAGCAATAAGATACTATAAATTGCTAGAACCCGAACAACTGAACATATCAGTGAGATTGCTCTCATCAAGAGAGGTGGAGGGAAACGGCCCTATGAAGCCCGGCAACCCACTTGTCCTAAACAGGAAGGGTGCCAATTCCGGCGGCGCAACCGCAAGATGAGGGGAATGTGCAAAAAACGCCACATGCCCCTGAAATGCAGGGGTTTTTTTATGCCCTCTTTTGAGCAATTTTCCACTTTCCTCGGTTTTATACAGAGGATGGTTTATTCGATATGTCCACATGTGTATTTTTTCTTGTAGAGAAAGGAATGGCTCATGACTAGTTTCATGCGCAGCCCAAAGACTTTTTTCACTAGTGAGTCGGTGACAGAAGGTCATCCAGATAAACTGTGTGATCAGATTTCGGATGCGATTCTGGATGCGATTCTTACGCAGGACCCGATGGCTCGTGTGGCCTGCGAAACAGCAACAACTACTGGTCTGGTGCTTGTTGCTGGCGAGATTTCCACGACGGCGTGGATTGATATGCCTGCTGTTGTCCGTAAGACGATTGAGCAGGTTGGCTATATTAATGCCGATTATGGTTTTGACTATCGCACATGTGGCGTGACAACTTCGATTGGTAAGCAGTCGCCTGACATTGATCAAGGTGTGAGCAATTCATTAGAGGCACGTGGTCGCGAGGTTGTACAACTGAGCGATGATGAGCTTGAGCGTATTGGCGCAGGCGACCAGGGTATGATGATTGGTTTTGCCTGTAACGAGACACCAGAGTTTATGCCAATGCCAATCAGCCTGGCTCATAAATTGACCCGTCGTTTGTCTCAGGTGCGCCGTCAGTCCTGGGGTGGGGATGGCCCGATGAGTTATCTGCGTCCTGATGGTAAGGCTCAGGTAACGGTACAGTATGAGAACGGTCAGCCTGTACGCGTCGACACCATTGTGATTTCGACACAGCATGCTGATTATATTGATCAGGAACAGATTCGTAGTGATGTTCTTGAGCATATTATTAAACCTGTTGTCCCTGCGAATCTATTGGATAGTGAGACGAAATTTTTTATTAATCCAACCGGGCGTTTTGTCACTGGTGGCCCAATGGGTGATGCTGGCTTGACGGGTCGTAAGATTATTGTTGATACCTATGGCGGCATGGCTCGTCATGGTGGTGGCGCTTTCAGCGGCAAAGATCCGACCAAGGTTGACCGCTCGGCTGCATATGCGGCTCGTCATATCGCGAAGAATATAGTAGCGGCTGGCTTGGCAGAGCGTGTTGAGTTGCAAATATCTTATGCAATTGGTGTTGCACGACCATTGTCCTTATTTGTGGAGACATTTGGTACTGGTAAAGTATCCGATGAAGAAATTATCCGCTTGATTAATGAGCATTTTGATCTGCGACCTGCTGGCATTATTCAGGAATTGAACCTGCGTCGTCCGATCTATCGTCCAACGGCTGCGTTTGGGCACTTTGGTCGTACCGATGTAGATCTGCCCTGGGAGGCGCTGGACAAAGTTGCCGCATTACGCGAGTCCGTGCGTGCGAGCGAAGTTCTGTCCTAACGAAAATTTTGCATAACGCTTATAGCTCACCATCGTCATTTGTCGGTGGTGAGTTTTTTTATTTGCTTACCTTTATACTGTCAACGATTATGTATGAGTATAAAGGGATAGCAGAGAGAATGTAGAACTATATTTAATGTTTATATAAAATGATTTATGAAATGGTGTTTTGATAGATAATATCGTTTTGTTGTAGATATATATGAAGAAATCACTATTCTCTATAGGCATAGTGCTGTAATATATGATATAGGATAATCACTTATTGCAAGTGAAAGTGAGCATCTGTTAGAACAGTTATGTGCGCCTGGAATGCCAGATCGTAATAAATGCAACAGAAAGGGAGCCGCATATGGACTTTACACTCACTGAAGAACAGACTGCGATCCGTCAAACCTGTCGGGAGTTTGCGAAGCAAGAGATTAAGCCATTGGCTGAGAAGCTGGATACCACTGGTGAGTTTCCATATTCATTAATTCAGCAGATGGGTGATTTAGGTTTATTGGGACTTCCCTTTCCTGAAGAGTACGGAGGGGCGGGAGCTGATTTTCTCTCATATTGTCTTGCGATAGAAGAGATTTCTCGTGGCGATACTTCGATCGGCATTACGATGGAGGCCCATACCTCATTAGGCGCGACTCCTTTCTATCTGTTTGGCAACCAGCAGCAGAAAGAGTCATTTTTATATCCGCTTGCCAGTGGTAAGCAATTATGGGCTTTTGGCCTGACTGAGCCAGAAGCTGGTTCCGATTCTGGGGGAACGCAGACGAGGGCTGTATTAGAGGATGGTCAGTGGCGAATCAATGGCGCAAAAGCATTTATTACAAATGCCGGTACTGATATGAGCGGTGGCATTACCATTACTGCAGTTACCGGTGTGGCATCCAATGGTCGTAAAGAGATCTCTAATATTGTTGTACCAAAGGGTACCTCTGGCTATACCATTGGACAACCATATAAGAAGATGGGGTGGAAAGCATCCGATACACGACCGGTGGCCTTTGAGGATTGCCTTGTGCCTGCCGAGAATGTTTTGGGTCATCCTGGTGATGGCTTCAAGCAATTTATGCAGATTCTCGATGGTGGTCGTGTGGCGATTGCCGCGCTCTCGGTAGGACTCGCGCAAGCCTGCTTGGATGAAGCATTGTTGTATGCGAAACAGCGTAAACAGTTTGGACAACCTATTAGCTCTTTTCAGGCTATACAGTTCAAGCTTGCGGATATGGATATGGAAATTGAATTGGCGCGTTTGATGTATTATAAGGCCGCCTGGTTACATATGCAGGGATTACCATACCGGCGTGAAGCTTCGATGGCAAAGCTCTTTGCATCCGAAACAGCCAAGCGGGTCGCAGATCAAGCGGTACAGATTCATGGTGGGTACGGGTATATGGATGAGTATCCAGTGTCTCGCTACTGGCGTAGTGTCAAAATTAATGAGATTGGTGAAGGAACCAGCGAGGTACAGCGTATGGTTATTGCCAAGCAGCTTGGTTGCTAGCTATACTTTGCATAAAAAAGAGAACCATCAGCCATTATGTTAGCTGGTAGTTCTCTTCGCTATGCTTGCTTTAAAATCAGTTTTTGGGCCAGTTCAAAACACCAAAGTTAACTGATACAGGCGTACTTGTTGTATTTGTTATAGTAGTGTCCTTTGAATCAGTTGTGTTGTTTGTATTTTGCCCTTGAGCCGTGTTTGTCGACGTATCGCTACTGTTAGTCGCACCAGTGCTGAGAGGGGTGAATTTTGCCCATACAGCGGTATTTCCATTCGTTGCCAGGAATGCCGCGGTAGCAGGAATATCGTTAGCTCCAATAATCACAGGTGCATTAGCGATAACATCATACATTTCGAATGATTTCGTGGCGGTATTTTCCCAGATGATAAAGCGTCCACCACCCTGTAGCGCTGAAACATTATTCTGTGCGTTAATGGATAACGTGACAGGTGTCAAACCGTTTGCCGTATAGGCTTCCAGATCGCCTGAAATTGTTTCATCGATCTGTGGTGTTTGCATGGTTGGATCAACGCGTGTTGTGCCCCCCAGGAAGGTGGACGCATTCACTGTTGTCGGTGTCGGCGTGGCAACTGGTGTGCCAGTCTGTTGTATCTGTGGCGTCACAGTTGTCTGTCCATTTGGTGTTTGCGATGGTTGTGCGGTTCCTGTTGCCTGTGGTGTACTGGTTGGTGTGTTTTGGATAACCTGATCGGTTACAGGTGGGTGACTGATGTAAAAGAGTGTGTTGTGTACCACCTGTGGATGGAATGAACTGCCATTGTTGCGGAGCAGATACGTCTCTGACTGCATATGTGCGGCCCAACGTCCAGTATTTTCAGGTTGTTCATTTTCAATCTGCTGTGTCCAGATGTTGCTGGCAAGCTGATTATTTTGATTTATCCATTCATCTGACCAGTAGATATTATTGCCCCCGGCAGTGGCAGTGGGAGAACTCAAGACATGCCCCTTCTGTCCCTCGGCCAGTTGCTGTGTATCTGCTATTGCGTTTGGTGTCAATTGGTCGTTGAACAAATAGGAGTTCCCTTTTTTATCAATGACGGAGACAAGTACCTGATTTTGTGAGAGCCAAAGCCCTTGTACAGGGGTATTCACCCATGATGGTGCAGTGCTGGTCATAAAAGTATTTTTATAGAGTACCAGCGAATCTGTCGGATCGGCCTGTTGAGTTGTATCACCGATATAGAGTGCATGCAAACTCCACGAACCCTGCAGGTTATTTGTCGTGGTTGACTGCGTGCTACTATTCGTATGATTTTTTGGTTGTTTGAGTGGTGTATCAATCTGATACCAGAGTAACCAGTTCTGGTCCGCGCCGAGCACAATCATGGGATGTGTGGCTGGATCAGTGAGAAGTGGCGTACTCATGCTTGTATTATTGGTACTTTGCTGAAGGAATTTTCCTAACATCCAGCTTTTTGTATCATCGCTATAGCTTGTATAGTAGACGGTTGTGCCATTCGCAACCGCGCTGGCAACATGTGGATATTGCGTTGTGGTTGTATAAGGAATAGCATCAACCTGTGATGGTTTCACCACCGAGGCTACCGACAGATTAGGTTGTGGTGGTGGCGTGCCTTTCTGATTTGCGAGTAACAGCAATGATGTCAGTCCACCCATCAGTACCACCATAAGGAATGAGGCCGCCAGACCTAATATAGCAACATGATTCATTTTATATGGGCGTCGTGTTTTGATTGGCTGGATAACAGGAAGTGGGCCTGTATTCGCCGTAGATAAAGTGACCAGATGTTCTGTCTGAGGGGTAGACCCTGTAATATCCTTCAAATAAGGTTTTAGAAATGCTGGTGCCGGTGTTGAAGCAGCAGAAGAAGATATGCGCTGTAGGAAACGCACATGTTCGGCTGCCAACGCCTGCATGAGTTTCTGATGGGCATCAGATGGCGACTCAATAGATGGTATGGAACGAATGCGCTCCCCAATCGATTGATATTGTGCGAGTGCATTCTGGCATGACTGACAATGCGCCAAATGTTCTTCTAGCTCAGAAGCTTCTTTTGGATTGCTATTAAGTTCACGATATGTGGCGAGCAGCGCCCGCGCATGGCTACAGTTCAATCTTCACCGACCTCTTTTTTATACAATCCAATAAACCGTTCCCTTGCACGCATTAATCGCATTTTGACAGCCGAAGGGCTGATATCCAGAACATTTGCGATTTCTGCGCAGGATAAACCGTCATTTTCATATAACCAGAGGCACACTGAATATTTTTGTGGGAGTTGCTGGAATACGTGCTCCACAATTTCTCGGTCTGCGACTCGACTTTCGAAACGACCACCGTCGTATCCGTTACGCTCATACATCGAACTTACAGTGCTTGATCGTGGTTCGTTGCTTCGTTCATCCCCAGATCCATTGGGGTTTTCTGCGGTAGTGTTACTTGCATCTGAAACAACCCCTGCTCCGATTCCTCGATCTTCATTGAAGAGTGATAATGGTAACCACGAAATCAGCCGTCTTCGTCGTAATGTATCTGTGGTGGTGTTGGTTGCGATACGATAGAGCCAGGCGGATAATGCCCCTGGCTGAACAACAGTACCACCAAGTATTGCTCTGTATGCTTTTACGAAAACGTCTTGAGCAAGGTCACTGGCCTGTTCCCGATTGCCGATCAAATGATAGATGAAGTTTGTGATAGGTATTTGATAGCGTAAAAATATCGCTTCAAAGTTCTCCACGTTTACCTGCAGGACAGGTGCCGTTTGCGTGGCCTCTACTGGCGTTGCTGGTTGTATTTCCATCTGTGCCGTAGTGGCTGGCGTCGCGTTATTCTCTTCATCTTCTGATAACGGAATATTCGAATGGCTCTGGCGTTCATCATTATCAGATGAACTCATTCTGCTATTCGTATTGTAGAAACGTACAGAGGTATCCATCGGTTACATCGGCCTTATAATATGCAGAGTTTTAACACTTCCTTAACGAAATGAATGGCATACGAAGAGTTATCGTTAGCATCGCACAGGTCTATCTTGTTGCCAGACACAGGATTTCGGGCAGGCGTAGAAATTGCTGCGACACGAGAAAAATCTGTGCCGGATTGCAATGTTTTTTCTCTGTCACTTCCTTAGCGATAAAAATTTTCCGCTAATATCAACTACATTGTTACTCTCGACGTGTGAGACGTTTGCATGAATATGCTGTTCATATAGTAAAACTTGTAGATTGGTTTCTACAAGCCTGCATTTGCGGTTTCGCAGTGGCTTGTCAGTACGCCAGCCTGTGATTTTGCGGTCCAGTCTGTATTTTGCGATTAGGATATCTGACGCATTTCAGTGAAACAAGCACTTATGTCGGTAAGTATACCATATTTCTCTTGAGGTTGCCGCTTCTTATACCCCTTTTATGCTAAGATGTTAGCTTCATGGAAGAATACTAAGCATATTATAATGTTTGAACGCAACTTGTGTTATCGATTTATGATTCATTCTGCTTGATTTGTCAGACTATCTTGCTATTCCTGGTTTATTCTGCTACCATGATTTCATGGAAACCGATCAGACACAGAAAAATGGCTGGAATATTGTCGGCCATGAGCATGCGATTGATATTTTGCAGCGCACGTTAGCGGCACAACAGGTGCGCCATGCTTATCTACTTGCTGGTCCGCAACGGATAGGTAAGAGTCTGCTTGCTCAGCGTTTCGCGCAGACACTCTTATGTACTGGCGGTCCTGATCCTCAACAATCGCCAACTGAACCCTGTAATGTCTGTCTGGCATGTCGCAAAGTTCTGCATGGCAATCATCCCGATGTACATGTGATTGTACGGGCGTCGGATAAGCAGTTTATTTTGATTGAGCAGATTCGTGAACTACAGAGTGATGCAGCCAGACGTACGATGGAGGGGCGGCGGAATATCTTTATTATTGAGAACGCGCACGAGATGAATTCTCAAGCTGCAAATAGTTTGCTGAAGACGCTTGAAGAGCCTGAGCTGAACGTTGTGCTTGTGTTGACAGTGCCTGATGCTGGTTTGTTGCTGCCCACTATTATGTCGCGTGTGCAAATAATTGCCTTGCAATTATTAACCTCTTCACAAATTAAGCGTGCGCTGATGGAACGCTGGCATGCGGAGCCTGATGAAGCAGAACTGATCTCTGCGCTGGCTGCTGGTCGGATGGGATGGGCTGTCCAGGCGATTGAGGATGAAGATATGTTGCAGGAGCGGCAAGAGCAACTCGCGTTGCTGGCGAAAGTTCCCACTCTCGATAAGGTACAGCGTTTTGCGTTTGTGCAGCAGCAGGGGACCGATACTGAGCGCGTTCGTGCGCTTCTGGAATTGTGGCTATTATGGTGGCGTGATATTGTGTTAGCCGCCAATAATTGCCTGGATCTGACGGTCAACGTTGATTTGCGGGATGTGTTGCAGAAGCAGGCGGCGAAGATTGGTACAGTTGAGGCGGAACGTATGATACGTGCGATTTTGCAGGTGCAGGAGGCTCTTGCGCAAAATGTCAATGCGCGTGTGGCGTTGGAAGTGCTGATGCTGGATACCCCCTCCACAAAATTGTAAGACTAAAAGGGAAGAATAAACCGTGCGTATCGAAACTCTACCGCAAACAAATCATCAAATACAGGGGCCAGCCAGACGTACATGGCTGCTTGAACATGCTCCTCTGCATTTACAGGAATGTAAATATGTTTCATCACGTGCGCTCTCTTTGCGTTTACCCGAAACATCACGTAGTACGCTTGTGATGGGTGCGGGTGCCTGTACCGAGGTGCCATTAGCTGATCTGGCGCGTCATTCGCAGGAGGTCGTGCTGGCGGATATCGATCTGGTGGCGATGCAGCATGCGCGTGATGAACTGGAGTCACGCGTGGCGCAGCGGCGTATTCGTTTTGTTCAATGCGATCTTACCGCTGGTGTCAGTACGAATTTGAATGGTTTATTGCGGCGACTGGACTGGCGCAAACTGCGTATTTCTGGCGCACGTGTACTCTTTGATGCGGTGGCGGAGTGTCTGGAGCAGTGTGTTGTACCTGATCCACCAGAGATTTATACATTGCGACCAGCGGATTTTGGCGTGATCGTTAGCTCATTGGTGGTATCGCAGTTGTACAGTAATCCGCTGCTGGACGTGATGGATATGGTGCAAGGGGTTACGCCTGCTCTGGTGGGTGAACAGGAGCGTCATCGTCGTTATCAAGAAGCCGCGCAAGCCTTTCGTTCGCGTATTATCGCCGCTCATTTGCATCATATACGTTCATTGCTGGATATTGGGGGCGTCTGTGTGTTGATCTCTGATGTGCGTGGTTTTGTCTTCAATGTGATGGGCACGGAGCATGACAATGTGCATCGTCGCTATCTTCCGGTGGTGCCACGGACTTTCCCTGATTTGATCAGTGATACATTCACGGTGTTTGAAGAGCGGCAGTGGGATTTTATTTCAGATCTGCCAACAAATGATCGGCCCGGTCGTGGCTATGAAGTCAGTGGCTATATTTTACAGCTTAATGATGGCACGACTGCTTCAGTATAAAATAGTTTGTGTTCTCCTTTGATTGCGCTTGCTTCCAGCCAGATTACCGATACAGTGTTCTGTTCTGTTTTAGCGAACTTGACGCTGCATCTGCTTCTGTGTATACTTGATATAGTATATGTTGACAGGTCGTTACGAGGGAAGAATTTACGTTGGTGTGCCCAACAGCGAATTGACGATGGTGAGAGGTCAATACCGCACAAAGACATAGAATGCCCCCCTCTGATCTGATGCAGTGTGTTTATCAGATCGCGACGCGGAACAAACGCGAGCAACATTCTTGCTCGTCAGTAATTCTTGCCGGAAGCCTTCCGTTACCACAAGGCAGGGCATCGAAAATAGCCAGTAAATGTTATTGATAAATACTTGCTATTGTTCCGTGCCTGATGAGAGGAAAAACGCGCACATTATCGTGGTTTTTCAAGTCAGGTGGTACCACGGGTATTATAGATGATAGTCCCGTCCTGAGCATTGTCTCGGGACGGGATTTTTGTTTGTTCTGCCTTTGCAGGCATGCGTTTACGATCTGGGGGATAAGGTTTTCTCAAGAAGAGTAACAGAATTATAAAAGGAGATGGCAGATGGATAGTAATACAATTCGGCGTACCTTTCTTGATTACTTTGAGCAACAGGGACATATGCGTTTATCAAGTAGTCCGCTTGTCCCAATGAATGATCAAACGCTTCTATTCGTGAATGCTGGTATGGTGCCATTCAAGGATGTGTTTCTAGGGAGGAGACAGCCGCCTGCGTCTCGCATCTGTTCCGTGCAGAAATGTATGCGTGTATCAGGGAAGCATAATGATCTGGAGCAAGTTGGTTTGTCGCCTCGCCATCACACATTTTTTGAAATGTTGGGTAATTTTTCATTTGGAGGTTACTTTAAGCGGGAGGCGATACAATTCGCGTGGGAGCTATTAACCCGTGAGTATCGTTTACCCGTAGAACGGCTCTGGATCTCCGTCCATGAGAGTGATGATGGTGCGGTGCGCATCTGGGAGGACGTTGGCGTAGATCGTGGACGTATTCTGTGCTTTGGGGATGATGAAAATTTCTGGTCGATGGGCGATACAGGTCCATGTGGTCCCTGTTCTGAGATTCACTATTATCGTGGCAAGGATGTAGCACATCAACGGCCTGAAGGCGTGAATTCGGAAGACGATTATATGGAGATCTGGAATCTTGTGTTTATGCAGTACAATCGCGAACTGGATGGCACTCTGACACCATTGCCGATGCCTATGGTGGATACCGGGATGGGATTTGAGCGTATTGTATCGGTGCTGCAAGGTGTCAATACAAATTATGAGACGGATCTCTTCCAGCCGCTTATCAAACACATACTGGTGGTACTGGGGGCGGATAACGAAAAGTATCATGCGCATATGGCGGTCTACAAGGCGATTGCGGATCATAGTCGTGCGCTGGCGTTTTTGCTGGCGGAGGGCATACAGCCCGGGAATAACGAGCATAGTTATGTCGTTCGGCGTATTCTGCGGCGTGCGTCCTATCTGGGAAGGACCGTAGGTCATGATACCCCGTTTCTGGCGGATGTGGTGCCAATGGTAATTGAGATGATGGGTGAAGCGTATCCAGAGTTGCGCGAGCATGAGCAACAGATCCTGTTGTGGACGACGCAGGAGGAGCAGCGTTTCCGCCGTACATTGTCATCAGGTTTACGCCATCTTGATGCGGTCATCCAGAGTATGCGGCAAGAGCAGCGGCAAATTCTTTCTGGACGTGAGGCGTTTAAGCTGCATGATACCTATGGTTTTCCCCTGGATTTGACCAGCAAGATCCTTACTGATAGTGGTTTTGCAGTCAATGTTGAGGAGTATGATGAAGAACGGCGAATCCAGCAGCAGCGATCACGCAGTGGTGCGCGTTCGCGGTAGTGCTCTATTCACAGGGTTCGGCGTGCATGATACGGGCACTGCGCTGATATGTCAGGTAATTCCAGGCATATTGGAATGTGACTGCCAGTCGATTGCGGAAATTAATCAGATTGGCGATATGGACGCCGATCCATAGCAGCCAGCCAATGAAGCCTGCTGTTTTCAAAGGACCACTACTGACAATGGCGTATGCCCGTCCGACAATTGTCATGGTTCCCTGATCGACGTAACGAAATGGTGGGAGCTTTTTCTGGCTATTCTTCACTTTTTTGGCTATGATCTGAGTGACATAGTGGCCTTCTTGAATGGCAACCGGCGCAACTCCTGGTAGTGGGTTGCCATTCTGGACACGGGTTGCTGTGTCGCCAATGACAAAAATGTTGCTGTAACCAGGAATAGAAAGATCCGCGTTCACCTGTACACGTCCATTCTTGTCTGTACTGGTGCGAAGCCATTTTCCAGCCGGAGAAGCCAGTACGCCAGCCGTCCAGATCATATGTGTTGTCTCCAGAAAGGTCTGCTCTGCTGGTGGTTCTGTTTTGTTGGACGAAAAGGGCATGAGGGTAATGCCATCCTGTTGCACATTTGTCACCATCTGACCAGTTTTGATTTCAACACCGAGTCGATGAAGCCGTTGGTTCGCTTTTTGTGAGAGCTGGGCGGGAAATGACACCAGGATACGCGGCATCGCATCGACCAGTATGATGCGGATCTGGTGTGGGTGCAGATGATGAAAATCTCGCAGGAGTGTTTTTTGTGTAAGTTCTGCCATGCTGCCAGCCAGTTCAACCCCGGTTGGACCCGCACCAATTAGCACGAAGGTCAGTAGTTTTCTGCGTTTCTCTTCATCCGGTTCATATTCAGCCTGCTCAAACGCGTTCAGAAGCATATTGCGAATCAGCAATGCATCGCTGATGGTTTTCATGCTGGGGGCGAATGTTTGCCACTCTGGGTGCTGAAAATAGTTGGTACTGGCACCAGTTGCCAGGATCAGATAGTCATACGAGAGTGGGGTTTTATCTTTCAGTAAGACTTTTTGCTGCTGTGGGTCAATACCAGTTACTTCGGCGAGTAAGACCTCTGCATTGTGTTGTTTGCGAATGATTTCACGAATGGGCGCTGAAATATTTACGCTTGAGAGACCAGCAGTAGCGACCTGATAGAGCATGGGTTGGAAGAGATGGAAGTTGTTCTGATCAATAAGTGTCACATCTACTGCCAGATCACGTAGTCCTTTTGCCGCAGCTAGTCCACCAAAGCCAGCACCGATGATGACAACGTGCGGCTTCCGCGTAGATGATTGTGCTGGTTGAGCTATGTTTTCCCTTTTTTGTAGCTTGATCGGTTGCTTTGTATTGATAGCGGCCTTCAGTATATTTGTGATGGGATGATTATTTTTCGTTGTTGTTTTCTCTTCATGTGCCATAGAGCAAGAGCCTTTCATTGTATAGTGTATCTCGTTGCTGAAATCTCGCGAATGCCTGGATGGTATTCTATATATGGTCGCACTATAGCAGATATTGATTCCGGAACGCTTCCTCCAAAAGGTGGAATAATCCGTCAATGGTCATAAAAGAAGAACGGCTTCCTCCTCTGCTCTCGCAGAGAAAGAAGCCGTTCAAGGGTAAATCGAAGGGAAATGACAATGAAAATGGGTTTAGTGATGGAATAGACGAACGCCGGTAAAGGCCATCGCCATTCCATACGTGTCACAGGCTGCGATGACGTTGTCGTCACGCAGGGAGCCGCCGGGTTGTGCGACGTATTTCACCCCGTAAAGCGCTCCACAGTCGACACTGTCACGGAACGGAATAAATGCATCCGAACCCAGTACGACATCCTGTAAACCCGCCAGCCATTCGCGCTTCTCTTCAGCAGTCAGGCGAGCTGGCACTTCTTCAAAGTTCTCTTCCCAGAGTTCTAATTCTGCTGGTGTAACGTTATCCTGCAGGTAGATATCAATCGCATTCACACGATCCTGACGTTTGACTTCTGGTTTCCATTTGAACTCAGCGATACGTGGATGTTGGCGCAGATACCAGACTGCGGTCTTCGAAGCTGCCAGCCGTGTGCAGTGAATACGGGATTGTTGACCAGCACCGATACCAACGGTCTGCCCATCAACGGCGAAGCAGATAGAATTCGATTGTGTGTATTTCAGCGCGATCAATGAGATCAGCATGTCGCGTTTGGCACTCTCTGGCAGTTCTTTATTCTGGGTAGGTACATTCTGTAACCAGTCGAGGCTAGCCAGTGCGGTATTGCGCTTCTGCTCGAAAGTGACACCGAAGACTTCGCGATGTTCAACTTCTGTCGGAACATACTCAGGGTCGATTTGCAGGACAATATAGCGTCCCTTCTGTTTTTTGCGCAGAATTTCGAGCGCGGCTGGCTCGTATCCTGGTGCGATTACACCATCAGAGACTTCACGACTGATCAAGCGAGCGGTTGGAACATCAACGACATCGCTGAGTGCTGCCCAGTCGCCAAAGGAGCAGAGGCGATCTGCGCCACGAGCACGTGCATACGCTGTTGCCAGTGGTGAAAGCTCCAGATCTGCAACGCCATATGCTTCTTTAAGGGTGTCGCTCAATGGTAGTCCAACGGCGGCCCCGGCAGGGCTGACGTGTTTAAACGAAGCAGCGGCAGGCATATTGAGAACCTGTCTGAGTTCTTTGACAAGCTGCCATGAATTCATAGCATCGAGCAGATTAATATAGCCAGGGGCTCCATTGAGTACAGTAAATGGCAGGCTCTCATTCTGTGAGGAGACACGTGCCGGGGTTTGATGTGGATTACAACCGTAACGTAGAGTCAGTTCGTTGTTTGTCATGTTCCTTTTCCTAATAGTATATAAGGCGGTATGGATGATAGTGCTGTGCAATGCTGCCAGCAGTTGAATAATGGTATTATTGTGCTACTCTGCTGTTGTTGTGTCTGAGCTAAATGATTGTAGCAGTGCTGCATCGAGTTCTGGATAGAGAAGATGTTTATTGAGCAATGCTTGCACGCGTTGCTGTGCCTCGTTCAGAATGGATGCATCAAGTGCATATTTGGTCAGGCTCTTTTTGCCGCTTGGTGTTGTTGTTGGCGTCGTGTTGGACAGGACCAGTTTGATAATCCGAGCGATTTCCTGCATTTCCTGTGTTCCCATGCCAAGCGTTGTTGTTGCGGGAGTGCCAATGCGCAGTCCACTGGTATACCAGGGTCCATTCGCATCAAACGGCAGTGAGTTGCGGTTCAATGTGATATTGCTCTCACGTAACACTGACTCTGCCTGTCGTCCGGTCAGACCAAAAGTCTTAGCAACATCAATTAACAGCAGGTGATTATCCGTACCGTTTGTCAGGACGTTTAACTCTTCCTCAACACATGCCGCTGCCAGTGCCTGTGAGTTTTCGACAATTTTATGCGCATAGGTCTGGAATTCAGGTGTTAATGCTTCGCGGAACGCAATGGCTTTAGCCGCCATCACATGGGGTAGGGGACCACCGAGCATAATCGGGCAACCTTTGTTGACCCATTCCGCGTATTCTGCGGTTGCCAACACCATACCACCACGTGGACCGCGCAGGGTTTTGTGGGTGGTGGTTGTCACAATGTGAGCGTGGGGGATGGGGTTATAGTCGCCTGTAAATACTTTACCAGCCACGAGACCTGCGAAGTGAGCCATATCAACCATCAGCACGGCTCCAACTTCGTCCGCCAACTCACGCATTTTCGCGAAATTAAGTTTGCGTGGATAGGCACTGTAGCCAGCGAGCAGGATCAATGGTTTAACCTCGTGCAACTGCTGGCGTAGTGCATCGAGATCAATCAGGCTGGTTGCTGGATCGACGGAATAGGTATACACATCGAAGAGCTGGCTGGAAATATTGTGGCGATAGCCATGCGTCAGGTGTCCACCAGAATAGTAGTCGAGGGAGAGCAATCTCTGGTTATGGACCGCTGCTCGTACTTTGCCCCAGTCTTCACGCGACAATTTGGCAGGATCTTCATAGCCTAGCTCGGTCAATACTGGTTTCTGAGCTTTCGCGGAAAGAATGGCTAAGAAGGCGACAAGATTGGCATCAGCACCGGAGTGGGGTTGTATATAGGCGTAATCCGCGCCGAAAAGTTCTTGCGCAAGTTCGGCTGCCTCTGACTCGATGGCATCGACGTTATCACAACCCGCGTAGAAACGGTGGTGTGGATAGCCTTCCGCATATTTGTCGGTGAGTAGATTTCCCATTGCTAATTGTGTTGCCAATGAACTGAAATTTTCACTGGCGATCATTTTCAAGTTCCTGCGTTGGTCCTGTAATTCGCGCACAATATTGGTCGCGATAGAAGGGGAAACGGTACTGACCTGATCAAGTGAGGCATAGAAAGCTGCTGCCGCAGAGCTGGGCACTGACCCATTTAAGTTGTTCAGGTAGCGAATTAAGAGGGATGGTTGAGATGCTATTGTGCTCATTGCCGTTCTCTCCTTTGCTATAGATATTACATGAACGTCAACACGTTCATTGCATATTTACAGCCCAGGCGAGCGACTGTCTCGTTCACATTCTCCAGGCTTCCTCGTGGTTGCTCCACTGTATCGCCAGTTGCCTGCAGATTTTCAAGTATTCTGGTTGGTCACATTCAGATGACTGGTTTGGTATGTGATAATGATGATACAGGATTGTCATCGAATGTGTGAATGTTCTCTGCTTATTAGTATATGCGGACAGCTTTGTGGCGTCAAGTCATGAAAAAATATTGAGGATGAGTGAAACGGGAAGCATTTTGAATTTAGTGTGGCGAGGGGAGCTTGCCAAAAGCATCCTTCAAGATGAAACCGGAAACAAAAAGAATCCAGATTTCACCTTGAAGATGTGCATAGTATCTTCAAGGAAGATAAGACGTTATACGGTATACCATGTGATGATGCAGCCAATTAGTAGCGCACATCCGGCAGTAATCGCTGAGAGATGCCAGCCACTGATGAACGAATTGTTGGCCTGAATGAGTGATCCAAAAAGAGCCACCCCAATTACTCCTCCTACCTGTCGACTTGCGTTGAGCACACCGGAAGCAACTCCTGATCGTTCATGGGAAACAGTCCCCAGCAGTGCAGAGGTCAGGGGTGGAACCGCGAGACCCAATCCAAAGCCGGTAAACAGTAGAATGAAGAAAAAAAAGAGATAAGAAGCATGTGCCGGAATGAAGCCCTGAACCAGCAAACTAAGGCCACATGCTGCGATACCAAGGCTCAAAGGCCAGCGTGGACCATACTGGCCTGTCATTCGCCCGGCGAGTATATTACCTGCGAACGTGCTGGCTGTCATCGGAAAAAGAGCCAGACCGGCGATGAGTGGTGTATAACCTCGTATCTGTTCAAAGAATAGGCTAATCAAGAAAATAAAGCCGTAATACCCAAAATTGAGAATTAAGCCTACTCCCGTTGTTGCTGAAAAGGCAGGAATGCGGAAAAGATTCAGAGGTAACATGGGTGCCTGGCTGTGCAGTTCGATCAGGATGAAAATTCCTCCAGCAATCACAAACAGGACGATAGCACAGAGAATAAAAGGTGAGAGCCATCCCTGCTTGCTTCCCTCGATGAGTGCAAATGTCAGAGCACTCAGCGCGATGATAATTGTCATCTGCGCTGCCAGATCCAACTGACGTTTACCAAGAAGCGAGGACGTGGGGACGGAGCGTAATGTCAGGAAGAAAGCGATAATGCCGATGGGCAAATTGATAAAAAAGATACTTCTCCAACCCAGGGTGTCAATAAGAAAGCCTCCGATCATAGGGCCGACAGTTAGAGCTACGGCCCCAATCATCGCCCAGATTGCGATGGCTTTGACTCGTACCACCGAGTTGGCAAAGTTTCTGCTGATCAATGCCAGAGTATTTGGCGTCATCAGAGCCGCTCCCAGACCCTGCGCAGCACGAGCCGCAATCAGTATCCATAATGTTGGAGCACAGCCACAGAGCGTTGAGGCGGCTGAGAAGATTAACAATCCAGTCAGGTACATTTGCTTGTTGCCCAGACGATCTCCAAGCGCACCAGCAGTCAGCAGGATGCTCGCAAAGACGAGTGCATAGCTATCAACAACCCATTGCAGTCCTGTCACATCGGTCTGAAGATTTGTGCCAATACTTTTGAGCGCGACATTCACAATCGTATTATCAAGAGATGCCATAAACCAGCCGAGGCAAATACTGATCAGGAGTATCCATTGTGTACCTTTGATGGATGTTTCTATTAAAGATGATTCCTCTTGTGGATGAATAGTATTCTGAACAGGTGAAGACGGGATTGTAACGCGATCTGACATAAATTCCCTTTCTATACTATTTATCCTACTCTGGATAAGTCCGCCTCAGGGTGGTATCTGGCAATCTGAGCCATCTCTTCAGTGGGTTTCATCGACTGATATCGATGATAAAATCATTTTTACTATATCATCTTGCAAGGATGAATGTGCCATATTGAGCATACAAAGAGAAACCCCCTTCGCTTCTCACCGAGGAGGTTTCTCTTTGTATGTTATCCCGAACTCAAATTTCGGAATGTTTCCTGTGTTATTTATCTGCTTATATGTCGAAAGTGAAGTATTATTTATGCTTGAGCGGCAGGAAGTTCTGCTACAGCCGCCAGGGTGCGATCTAGCAGTTCAGCGGCTTCATCAATGTCTGCCTTCGTCAAAACCAATGGTGGAACCATGCGCAGCGTATCAGCACTGGTGTTGTTGATAAGCAGGCCATTTTCAAGTGCTTTCTGTACAATCACGGGAGCCAGATTACCCGAGACATGAATTGCTCTCATCAGTCCGATGCCACGCGGGCTGTCAATAAAACTATAGCGTGCGCAGAATTCTGTCAGCTTGCTATTCCAATACTCACCCATCTGGGCAGCATTCTCCACCAGATTCTGCTCTTGAATGGTTTTGATTGTGGCGATAGCCGCAGCGCAGGCGAGTGGATTGCCACCAAAGGTTGTGCCATGTTCACCGGGAACAAAAATGTCAGTGCGAGGATCAGTAAGCATTGCTCCGATTGGCACACCGCCAGCTAACCCTTTGGCTAACGTTACAATATCAGGGCGAATACCATAATGTTCCCAGCCAAAGAATTTTCCGGTGCGTCCTATACCTGCCTGAATCTCATCGCAGATCAGTACCAGATTATTTTCATCACACCAGGCACGTAATCCTTGCATGAACTCTTTGGTGGCGGGCCAGATGCCCCCCTCACCCTGAATCGATTCGACCAGAATCGCAGCGGTTTTTTCGCTGGTCGCTTCTTTGACAGCCTGGAGGTCATTAAAAGGTACCTGTTTAAAGCCATCAGGAACGGGGGCCCATGAAGCCTGATACGCAGGCTGTCCGGTGGCGGCGGTTGTTGCTAATGTGCGCCCATGGAAGCTATTGTTCATACTGATAATTTCATAAGCGCCATTGCGCTGGGTGCGACCATATTTTCGTGCGAGTTTGAGTGCGCCTTCATTGGCTTCTGCGCCACTATTGGAGAAGAAGGAGCGCATACCATTGCTTTGAATGCCAAGTAATTCAGCTAATTCGATCTGGCGCACATTATAATAGAGGTTTGATACATGCACAAGCTGAGAAACCTGTTGCTGTACTGCCTCAACAATGGCTGGATGGCAATGGCCCAGAACATTCACTGCAATACCTGCAACAAAGTCAATGTACTCTTTGCCATCGGCATCCCATACGTGTGTTCCTTCGCCACGAACGAGTGTAATTGGATTACGTTTGAACGTTCCCTGATAATATTTTTGTTCAAGCGCAGGCCAATCACGTTTATTTGTTTCAGTTGTCGTCATGGTTCTCGCTCCTCTGTTAGTCTGATGTACCTTGGGTGTACAGAGAGGAATGTATGCTTGTCAGTTGTTACTTCCGGGCAAAATGAAATAGCAAAACGGACGCAGGCAAGCAGATCTCCCTCAAAAGAGAAAAGCTCCAGTTTGTTGCGCTGGGTTCCTCAACACTTACCTCTTAAGAATGGTAAGTGTAAGCGCAAGCTGGAACTATTGTCTTTTTTCATTGTACTATGTGCTGTATCTGGTGCACAACCTTTTTCTTAAATGGTTGCGGCTAAGTGACGTTACATGTTTACAATCTGTGCAGTTATCTTAGCCAGAAGATGGTCTGCTGACAAGGGCCACTTTGAGATGGATTGAGCATACCATTTAACAGGAGAAGGGTGGGTGTCCAGATCCTATTTGACGCCTTATCTTGTGTATAATAAATGTAATCAATCAAGTCAGCAAAAGATGGCCGTTGCAGGAACTCATTCAACCAGATGCAAAAGTTATGCGCCAGGAAAAACGTGGATAAAACAAGGCAGGAGGCCCGTTTACTTATGGACTTCCTGACTTGTAATAAGCTGGAACAGAGGTGTTAGACTTCTCCATTCCGTTGCTTGCTCTGACTACATTAATGCATCGTACCACGTTTATGTTGATACGGAGGTTGAAGTTGGGGGGGAACTGGATAGGATGCTTTGGGGAGTGGCAATCCTCTGGGTTCATGATCCATGTTCGACTCTTGTGCTGGCATACCAGCCAGAATAGATGGTGCGTCGTATTGTTCTTCATTGAGTGGTTGATTAAAAAGTGACTCAAATATCGGGCCTTCAAGTGTTTCTTCTTTAATCAAGCGTTCACTGATCATAATCAGTCGGGTTTTGTTCTGCAACAAAATATTGTGGGCCTTATCAAAGGCTTCCTGTACAATACGATGAACCTCTTCATCGATTTCACGTGCTGTTTGTTCACTATAGTTTCGTTGTTCACCAAAATCACGTCCAAGGAAGACCAATTCATCTTTGTGCCCGAGCGCAATGGGACCAACGCGGTCACTCATACCGTATTCAGTGACCATCGAACGCGCAATTTTAGTTACACGCTCGATATCATTCGATGCGCCAGTAGTCACTTCGCCAAAGATAATAAGTTCCGCCACATGACCACCAAGGGCATAGGCGAGGATATCCTCAAACTGGGGTTTGCTCCAGAGATAGCGGTCTTCAGTTGGCAGGAGCATGGTGAATCCACCTGCCTGACCACGGGCGACGATAGATACCTTATGAACGGGATCTGTGTTTCGTAACAGACGTGCGACCAGCGCATGACCCACTTCGTGATAAGCGGTAATGGATTTTTCTCGTTCGCTGATAATACGGCTCTTGCGTGCTGGACCGGCTACCACACGATCAATTGCTTCCTCAAGCTCTTCCATACTGATGGTCTGCTTGTTTCGACGTGCGGCTAGAATTGCCGCTTCGTTCAGGAGATTTGCGATATCCGCTCCAGAAAAACCGGGAGTTTGTTTGGCTAATAATTCCAGTGAAACATTGGCATCGATGGGTTTTCCTTGAGCGTGTACTTTCAGAATAGCGATGCGGCCCCGGATATCAGGACGATCAAGGGTAACTTGTCGGTCAAAGCGGCCCGGACGTAAAAGTGCAGGGTCCAGCACATCTGGACGATTCGTGGCAGCAATGACAATAACATTGGTGTTCGTATCAAAACCATCCATCTCGACGAGTATCTGATTGAGGGTCTGTTCACGCTCGTCGTGTGAGCCGCCTAAGCCAGCGCCGCGCTGTCTGCCCACGGCATCAATTTCATCAACAAAGACAATGCAGGGACTGTTGCGTTTGGCCTGTTCGAAGAGATCGCGTACGCGACTGGCTCCGACACCAACAAACATTTCGACAAATTCAGAGCCACTGATACTGAAAAATGGGACACCTGCTTCGCCAGCGACTGCGCGGGAGATCAGCGTCTTTCCGGTTCCGGGGGGGCCAACCAGCAGCAACCCTTTGGGGATACGCGCACCAAGTGCCGCGAATTTTTCGGGATACTTGAGAAATTCAACAATCTCTTGCAGTTCTTGTTTAGCTTCTTCGACACCTGCCACGTCTGCGAACGTAACTGAAGGCTTGTTGCCCATAAATATACGGGCACGGCTCTTGCCAAATGTGAGCGCCTGATTATTATTGCCCTGACCTTGTCGTAACAAAACAATGATGACACCTACCAGGAGAATGGTTGGAATGAGTACTCCCAATGGTGCTAACCAACCCAGAAGCGGACTTGGCGATTCATACTGTAATTTGATAACATTGGGATTTGTATAATCAATGTTGTTGTCTTTGAGTACCGTTGTGACATCAAATGAGTTGTCAATAGTGGCTACTTCTTGTGACGCATTGACTGCCTGGCCTCTGGTTAGTGTCAGTTTCCCATTTGCTACTATGAGCGTGTCGATCTGGTGTTGCGCGACATCTCCTTTGAGATTGTTCATCAATATAGAGAGCGCAACAGGCTTCGCATATGTCTGAGGTCGGAAAATAAATGCGACGATCAGAATAGCGACTAACAAGGTCAGGAGCCAGAGAAAGCTTCTTCTGAGCCATTTGCCATTATTCGACATGGGGGCTCCTCTCTATTGATATGGTCAGCATAAGTAGCGCGAGGGAATATGTTTTTCTTCTTTGATACATTAGACTACCTGGCATTTATTGCTTGATTCTTGTGTGCTTTATTATAGCACACGTGTTGTTAAATCTCTTGTGCAATATCTGTGCAGATACGCTTCTGTCTTCTCCTCTCCTCTTCTACCTCTTCAGCACTCTTAGAGTGTGCGTACATACCTGTGTTTTGGGTATGTACAGACATGATGATACGCTATCGAACTCATCAATATGTATAGCGAAAACAAGAATTAAAACTCTTGCTTCTAGAAATTTTTGAGAAGAGAAGTAAGTAAAAAGTACTAATACGAGGATCGTATCCCTCTCTTGCTCGGTAAAGTTGCCCTATTGATGTATGCGTTAAACAATTTACGTATAGTCGGGTCTATATGTTACAGCAAAGTTACATGGGTCGTGCTAACACTAACCCCCACACCTCTCGTGCTCCTGCCATGAGAAGCGCGAGACTGCATGCTTCCAGGGTGGCTCCGGTTGTACAAACATCATCAATAATAAGAACGCTACGGTCTCTAATTGTGGACATCGACTGATGTGGGTGACATTGAAAGGCGTGAGCAACATTATGTTTTCTTTCGTACAGGTTTAAATGTGCCTGTGCTGCTGTTTCACGGGTACGGATGAGTAGTGATGAATTCAGTGGTATTTGAAGCTGTTCCGCGCAGAAGGTTGCTAGCAGATGCGCCTGATTATAGCCACGTTTCTGTTCACGTTGATGATGGAGAGGGACCGGAATAATCACGTCAGCCTGCAAACGAGCCATTTGGTAGGTTCGGGTCAATAAGTGGCTGAGTGGTTGTGCCAGCCGTGTATAACCTTCGTATTTGAGTTTATAAATACAGGTTCGTAATGGGTCTTGATAGTAGCCAGCAGCACAAATGCCACTCATATTCATGGGTTGTTGATGGTAGCAGCGTTGTGTTTGATGTGCGTGCCAGGGAGTGTGACATCGAGGACAAAGGGGGGCTGATGGAACGCGGACGCGAGAAAGACAGGTCGGGCATAACAGATATCCTCCTTTATGGCAGTAAGCGCAAGAAGGGGGGAAAAGGATATCCAGGAACTGTTGTATGATGCGTTTTCCTCTATACATGCTCTTTTCTACCTTCGTTTTTATTGAGAGGTGCTATAGTTATTATATTTTTATGTGCAAGTTGTGATATATGAACATGTGTTGTAACTGTACAGTTGCTAACGACTGTAGAATGAACGCGGAGCGCAGTGATTTGCTTTCAGGCTGCGCTCTTTGTGGCTGTTATGCTTCGCCGGGGGCTTTGCGCATCGTGGGAAAAAGAATTACGTCGCGTATCGTTTCCTGATCTGCCATGAGCATTACCAGACGATCAACACCCATACCTACGCCGCTGGTTGGCGGCATACCCACCTCTAGTGCCTCCAGAAAGTCCTCATCGAAGGGTTGAGCTTCATCATCACCTGCCGCTCGTTGTCTGGCTTGATCTTCGAAGCGTGCGCGTTGAATGAATGGATCATTGAGTTCTGTAAAAGCATTTCCACACTCCAGACCCCCGATAAATGGTTGAAAGCGTTCCGCTAATTCTGGTGTGGTGCGATGTTGTTTTGTCAGAGGCGAAACATCTAGTGGGTAATCAATCAGGAATAACGCCTGCTGCAATGCAGGTATTTTCTGACGGAACATCATGTTTTTGAGATCGTCAATCAGGCGACCGTAGCCCAGTTTCGGATCAACCTCATAGTGTTTGGACTGCATCGCCGCCGCCAGACTATCACGATCGGGGCAGGCGTGAATATTGATGCCTGTAAACTCATGAATAGCGTCCAGAAGTGTATAGCGTTTCCAGGGTGGTGTCAGATCAATCTCAGTGCCCTGATAGCGAATGTGGGTAGTGCCATGCGTTTCCAGTGCGATAGCCGCAACCATCTCTTCCACCAGTCTCATCGTATCGTGATAATCGGCGAATGCCATATAGAATTCGAGCACCGTAAACTCAGGATTATGGGTGCGGTCGATGCCCTCATTGCGGAAATCGCGACCAATTTCATAGACTCGTTCAAAGCCACCCACGATCAGGCGTTTATGATACAGCTCAACGGCAATGCGTAAATAGAGATCGCGATCAAGCGTATTGTGATGTGTGATAAATGGGCGAGCGGTAGCCCCACCATATAAAGGTTGCAGGATGGGGGTTTCCACCTCAATAAAATCATGGTTGTCCAGAAAACGGCGCATCGCAGTGATCGTACGACTGCGGATAATGAATGTGCGTTTGATTTCATCGCCATTCGCGATCAGATCAAGGTAGCGTTTGCGCTGTCGTAGATCTTTATCTTCCAGACCATGATATTTTTCTGGCAGTGGATGAATGCTTTTCGTCAGCAGAGTATAGTGTTGGACATGAAGTGTCCGTTCGCCTGTGCGGGTAAGAAAGAGAAACCCGGTAACCTGGATAAAGTCGCCAAGGTCGAGTAGTTTCAGGGCGCGATACGCTTCGGCTCCGATATCATTGATACGGAAGTAGACCTGTATGCTTCCGGTGCCATCTTCAATTTTCGCGAATGCGGCCTTGCCCATTTCGCGCATTAAACGGATGCGTCCGACCAGCGTATATGATCCATCTGGCCCCACAAAAGCCTCGAAGTGTTGCAGTACATCAGCGATAGTATGTGAACGTTGGGCTGAGTGAGGATAGGGATCAACGCCCTGTTCCCGCAAAGTCTGCAAACGTTGGATACGTATGTCCCGTTCGTCAGCCATACTTTTATAGTTCCTCCAGAGAAAACCATGCAGAGCTTTTGTAGCTTTCATGCAAGTATATATTTAAACAATTGTAGCATTGTCTGAGTTTGATTGGTAGTGAGAAAAAGTATGAATAAGAAATAAGCATACTAAAAAGGAGTAGAGGAGTAAACAAAGAAAAGCCTGTGGATTTGCAACAATAACAAGCCCACAGGCCAAAGTATCAGTAATGGATCCGAGAATGTTTATTCGACGGAGAGAATAGTGTACTCTTTGACACCACCGGGTGTTGACACAATAATCAAATCCCCTGCTTTATGGCCGAGCAGTGATTTTCCAACAGGAGACTCATTGGAGATACAACCACGGCTGGGTTCTGCTTCAAAAGCACCAACGATCTTATAGCGGTATTCGCGACCATTATTCTCAGTGCGGAGGTGGACAACGGAGCCGAGAGAGATAACATCCGACTGCACATTGTCGATGAGTTTGGCTTTTGATACCATTTGTTCGAGTTCCGTAATGCGACCTTCAAGATGAGCATGCTGAGTTTTCGCCTCTTCATAGGCAGCATTATCGATTAAATCGCCGGACTCTTTTGCATCATGGAGATATTGAGCAATCTCAGCGCGTTTTACTGTGCGCAGGAATTCTAACTGGTTCATAGCGCGCTTAAGACCATCACTGGTGAGGAATATTTCTTGTGACTCCATGTTCTTTTCCTCTCGTTTGTTTTGGAGGGGGGAGCCTCCAAATCATTTATCATCTCTCCAAATTGCCTGTGATGGATGAAGGCTCCTGTTAGCCTACATCACCCCAGGTAATCCATGTATATTCACCTGAATGACTACGGAGTAACAGCTCTCCCTGATCATTCACATCTTCAGCAACGCCGCTGAGGAGTTTTTCGCCTTGTCTGACCTGGACAGTGCGACCAAGTGTGGAAAGTTGATTGCGCCAATCGTCACGTATGCGCCGTGCGATTGGTCCGTAGCCGGGTCGCGCGAGATCTTGTTGTGCCTCCTGTTGCAGTGCAAGGTAATATGTCTCAATATGTTGAAGTAGATGAGCGATGAAAACTTCGCGCCTTACAGCCTGACCATATTCTTCCTCAAGCGTTGTGGCTTTGGTAGCAAGCCCTAGAGTGGTCTGGTCCGCAGTGGATGAGTTTTCCTCTGTAAATTGTGAGATCCGCCCATTGACATTTACCCCGATGCCCAGAATAGCGACGAAGCGGCCTTCATGATCATGGCTTGTCTCTATCAATATACCCGCAACTTTTTGTAAACCGATGAGGACATCGTTCGGCCATTTAATCGTGGCAGCGATACCGCAGGTATCTGTGATCGCGGAAACCACCGCGAGAGACGCAATCATAATCAAGAAATGAGGTGGAAATGCCGGTCGAAGAATTGTGGATGAGAGAGCATTCCATCCAGCAACATCGAGCCAGCGCCGTCCTTGTCTCCCCTTACCGGCTGTCTGCTTATCGGTAAGTACAACAACCCCTTCCTCTGACCCTTCACGAGCCAGTTTCATTGCAAATGAATTCGTTGAGTCGATAACTGGTACGTACATCAGACGCTTCGTGTTACCAAGAATCTCTGTGTTTAGACAATCTTGCAAAAAATGTATATCAAGTTGTCTGGAATTGATATTTTCGGAATAATCAAATGTAAGTTTCTCGTTCAATCTCAACCGTGTCTTCCAGCATGAAAAAAGGAACAATAATCTGAGTTGTTGTATGGCTTTGAAAAGAGTGGTCTGGCGTAGGATGTATCGCACGCTATCGCATTGATCAGATTAGCAGAAGCTTTTTATCAGGATCATATTGGCTGCTTCTTTTGTAGAAATAATATTTTGAGGATGTTTTTGCAAGCGTGCATGGTTTTTATGAGATTATAAAGAGCCAGGGGAAGGGCAATTATGTATGCATCACCCTTGCCCTGGCGTGCTGCACAAGCAGATAGAATGCACTACCTACCAGTGAGTTTTCATACCTTAGTGAGCCAGGGAAAACCAATTTTCCTGGACACTGAGAAGAAAAGCACAGGCGAACTAACGCCCAAGCCCTCTCTTCTGGAAGGTGTGGGATTCTACACAGATGCCTGTGCAGCGACTATGTTCGTCCATCTACACACCACCTCCTTTCGTTGACGGTATTGTATCATTGATATTTAACTGTTGTCAAGCTTTTTCTGAAAACTCACTCAGGATCTAGAGGCGCATTACACGCACAAACAGCCTGTGATGAGGCTTGATGCTCTACAGTTCAATGTGAATATTGTGTGAAATTCTTTACGTGGAATTGTGAAGAATAGTTTATTTTTGGGCGAATGTGAAGGGAATAGCAAATGAGGTGATAGTAAAATGGAAGGGCAGTTAATCTGGCCGAGAAAATGTGGCCTGGCCTATCGCAGGAAGTCTGGTTTATGGGTATGCAGGGATTATGGCGGATGAAAGATTTATCGTGCTATACTATGGTTGGAAAATGTTGATATAGCGAGAATGACGTACATTTGATCAGAAATGTGTTATCCAGGTTTTTTGATGGTGAGGGGAAGATGTGGTGTGTGTTGTACTACAGGCTTGAGTGGATATCATTTGTTTAGGGTATAGCAAGGACATTGTAAGGATAATTTGCAACTCGCTGGTTGTTGTGGTCGTGAACATATATGTAGAGTGGAACTTATCCATTCATCCATTCCTTTTTTCTATTCATGGTAAGGAGGACTTGTTATGCAGCATCAATATGTTGACCTGCTTGTCGATGCCCTCCTGGATGA
Organism: Dictyobacter sp.; assembly: GCA_035493535.1. Taxonomy (GTDB): domain Bacteria; phylum Chloroflexota; class Ktedonobacteria; order Ktedonobacterales; family Ktedonobacteraceae; genus Dictyobacter. Next base: position 130,516 of record DATJIE010000005.1, on the reverse strand, counting down.
GGGATTTACTTTAGCCGAAGCTCTGCGTCTAATTCAACTACAAGAAGCGTATGAAGAACAAAAAGCTCTTGAAGAGACAAATTATCATCGTTTTGTACGCTGGCTGGTAGAACATGGACGTTTAAGCGAGTGGTAATTGTACCTATGCAAGATGCACAAGTGAACTTGCGGTATTCTTCATGGATGTTGTACAATAAAGAGAGTGGAGCAAATGGGACGGCGTGGCATTGCTACGTCGTCCTTCTGGTTTCCGCATCCAGCGCGGGTGACTAAGCAAATTGTCCTTAACACAGGGGAGGCCTCTATGAAAGCGGTTGTTATGGCCGGCGGGGAAGGATCGAGGCTGCGACCATTGACGATTCGACGGCCCAAACCGATGGTTCCGATCGCGGGAAAGCCGGTTATGGAGCATATTCTTAATTTGTTGAAACGTCATGGCATCACCGAGGTCGTCGTCACGGTTCAGTATCTGGCGAGCAACATTGAAGATTACTTCGGTAATGGTTCACAATTGGGGATGCATATTACGTATTCCAGGGAAGATGTACCTCTTGGAACTGCTGGTAGTGTGAAAAATGCTGAAGAGCAGCTTACCGAACCTTTTCTTGTGATTAGTGGTGATGCTCTGACTGATTATGATCTGTCTGCTTTGATTGATTATCATAATGAGAAGAAGTCCCTGGCGACTCTTCTGCTGGCTCATGTTCATAATCCTTTAGAGTATGGAGTGATCATTACCAACGAGGATGGTCATATCTCGCAATTCCTGGAGAAACCGAGTTGGGGCGAGGTCTTTAGCGATACTATTAATACCGGCATTTACATGCTGGATCCCACCATATTCTCTTACTTTGAGAAGGATAAGCAGTTCGATTTCAGTCAGGAACTGTTCCCGATGATGCTCAAAAAGGGTGATCCCATTTATGGCTATGTCGCCTCAAAGGGCTATTGGTGTGATGTGGGCAACCTGAGTGAGTATATGCGGGCCAATGCGGATATCTTGCAGGGGAATGTGGATATGGAGGTTCCTGCTCAGAATATGGGGGGGAGCATCTGGTGTGAAGAAGGGGCTGAGATCAGTCCGGATGCCCAGATTTATGGCCCTGTCTATCTGGGTCGGGACTGTAAGGTGCGTTCAGGGGCGATTATTCATGGTCCTAGCATGATTGGTAGCTATTCTATCGTTGATGAGCGAGCACAGGTCGATCGCAGTATTGTATGGAATAACTCGTATATTGGTGATCGTGCGGAGTTGCGTGGCGCAATTGTCGGTTCCGGTTCAAACATTAAGAGTAAAGCGGTGATGTTTGAAGGATCGGTTATTGGTGATAATTCGATTATTCAGGATGGCGCAATCGTTCAGCCAAATGTGAAAATATGGCCGGATAAGGAGATTGAGGCCGGAGCTGTGATTAATACCAGTATTATCTGGGGGTCACAGGGGCGGCGCAGTCTTTTTAGCCGCAATGGTGTGACCGGGCTGGTGAATGTTGATCTTACTCCTGAGTTCGCGACGAAACTTGGCGCGGCCTATGGTGGCATTCTGAAGAAAGGCGCAATTGTCTGCCTTAACCGCGATTCTAATCGGACTTCGCGTATGATTAAGCGTGGCATTAATGCTGGTATGCCTTCGGCAGGTATAAATGTGCATGATATTAATCAGGTGCCGTTACCGATTGCACGCTACTATATTCGTACCACTGGTGCTGCTGGTGGCGTTCATGTGAGTGTTTCGCCAGAAGATCAGCGTGTGGTTGATATTAAGATCTTTGATCAGAATGGTCTGGATATTAATAAAACGACTGAGCGCAAAATAGAGAATCTTTTCTTTCGTGAGGATTTTCGCCGGGTGTATCTGGATGAAATCGGCGCGATTGATGTGTTGAGCAATAATTCTGTCATCGGGCATTATCTGGAAGGCTTTAACAAGGTTGTCGATTATGACGTTGTGCGCAAGCGCAAATTCCAGCTAGTGGTTGATTATGCACATGGCAGTACGACGCCCATTCTATCAGGGATTCTGGCTGATCTCGGATGTGAGGTGATTGTGCTGAATGCTGGTAGTGATGATGCTCAAACTGCTCGGACTGCCGATGAATTGAATAAGGATATGCAGCGCCTGGCAACGATCAGTTCAGCTTTGAATACTGATATGGGCATACGGATTGATCCCAGTGGCGAGAGTATTCTGGTCGTTGATGACCGTGGGCGTATCCTGGATGGGATGAAGATGCTGACAGTGATGTCCAGCCTGTTTTTACGCCGTCACCGTAATGGTACTGTGGCTGCTCCTGTCACTGCTCCAAGTGCTCTACAACATATCGCGCAGCGTTATGATGGGTATATTCAACATACCAAGGTGTTGGCTCATGCGTTGATGACTGCGGCTGGCCGTGAGGGGGTTGTGCTGGTGGGGGATGGTAATGGACAGTTTGCGTTCCCTGAGATGCATCCCGCGTTTGATGGTATGCTGGCAATTGCCAAATTGCTGGAGTCGCTGGCGATGTTTGATATGCGGCTCTCAGAGGTTGTTGATGACCTCCCTGCTTATTATATGAGTAGTGCAAGTGTGAACTGTGCATGGGAGAATAAGGGGAAGGTGATGCGTATTCTGAGTGAGCAGTATCGTGAACGCCGCTCGAAACCTATCGATGGGATCAAGATTGATCTGGGAAAAGAATGGGTGTTGGTCTTACCTGACGCTGATAGTCCCCTGTTCCATGTGTTTGCTGAGTCGGTGTCAACCGAGCAGGCTCAGGCTCTGGCTGAGAAATATGCTCGCGTTGTCAGCGGTTTGCAGCAGTAAGGATATAGAGCAGTAACCTGCTGTTAAACAGTGCAACGGGCTAACGCTGTGTTCTTATCGGTTTTTCTGAGCAGAGTGCAGCGTTGGTCCGTTGTTTTTTATGTATGTTCTATTCATGCCGGGTTATTGTGGCACGTTATGCATGTGTCAGCGTTGGTTTGACCGGAATGATGAGTTTGGGTACTGGCAGCTCGATGTCACGAGAGGCCATCTGTGGTCCTGGTGTTTTTAGCTGTGCAATCGCTTGTTCGATCCCTTTTTCGATTGAGATGGCAGGTTGCCATTTGAGTAGCTGACATGCTCGTGTGTTATCAAGCACTATAGAGGATTGTTCCGCGAGTGTTGAAGAGAGATGTATGGGAGTCTCGTAGCTGTCGAGCGCCTCTGCGACCAGTTGATAGAGCTGGTTGAGTGAATAGCCGTGGGCCGAGCTGATATGGATGGTTGCGTTATTGCCAGCCAGAAGTGCCTGGATATTCGCGGCAACGACATCATCAATAAATATGTGATCCTGTAGTGTCTCACCAGTACCACGTATTACTGGGCGTTGTTTTTGCGTGAGCATGGTTATGAAATAGCTGATGGGATGGCGCAGACGCTGGTAGCGATGTTCACCATAGACGTCCGCGTAGCGTAGTATTGTGTGTTGTAAGCCGAACTGTTTTGTATAGTAACGGACATACCATTCACCAGCCAGTCTGCTGATATCGTGGGCGCTATGGGGATGAAGTGGTGCATTCTCATCAATAGGGAGCTGTTCCTGAGTTGATCGTTCATAGAAACCATTGCCACCAGAGGCGAAGATGAATTTCTTGACATTGGCCTGTACACAGCCATCCAGCAGGTGGAGTAAGCCTCGGACATGAATATCCGCGTCAGCAAGTGTGTGCTCGCCTGGATTTTGCGCAACGTTCTGCGTTGCGTGATGACTCACGATATCTGGTCGCTCATGCTGTAAGATGGTATGTAATTTGGTGTCGCGGATATCTATCTGATACAGGCGCACCCTTGAGTCGAGATGTTGAGGATTTCCATTTGATAGATTATCGATCACAAAAACATCATGTCTGGCATCTAAATACGCTCTGGCTAACTGGGTTCCGATAAATCCTGCACCACCAATAATTGCGATTTTCATATCTGGACTCTCCATACATCTACTATATTTTTTGCTTACCATGCTCAATGTAGGGCGAAAGGTGTCAATATGCTGCTTATCTTCAGAATAAAGGGCTGGATACTGCGTTTCTTGTATCATTATCTGTGCGTGCAGTTCCCCGCTCTGGATGGAGAAGGCTCAACATGTTGTTTATATCCCCTCTTATTTAGTGTATCTCTTTCGCCTATTGATGAGGAGGCATATGTGTATTAGCATGCATACACAGGCAAACATCGTCTATGATGTTCAGCCATTCGTTGCAAACAGGTAAAATTGGATAATAGAATGACCCGTATTGTATGTGTGCGTGGTATGTGTACGGGTCATTAATATGGCTGTGTGTTATGGGTGTCTTGCTGGTAAAATCTATGCCTGCGTTTCGCTTAAAAGCCTGTCAAGCGTGCCTCTTTTGACACGATATGCCTGTCGCTTTCCTCTATGGGGAAGCGTGATTGCATCAAGTGCGCCGCTTTTGATCCAGCGACGTACGGTGGTGTCATCTACACGCAAACGGCGAGCTACTTCGCGTACGGTCAGTAACTCGTCGTGTTGTTCTTCGGCCATCCTGATATTCCTCCTGCATTTATGGGGGCGTTATGATAACAACCCGGAAAAGAGATATAGGCACTTGCTGCTAATTGAGCAGGTAATAAGGACGTCCTGACATGGTGATGTATAGTTAAATCAAGTGCCAACTTACATCACTGCCTGTCAGCTAACTATACTATACATCTCGGCACAAACATATTAAAATACAGCAGAAGAATATGTCAGCCGCAAAAATAGACATGGTTTGAAAGTCGTTAAGATAGCGGGGAGGGGCTTCTATTTTTCTGATCCACTGATTGGTTTATACGATTCAAGACAGCTTCATATGTCGTGTGCTATCTTATTTTTTGAGAGGTGATGGTGGTGGCTGTGCGTGGAAGAGATCGCTGTTAGCGATCAGCGAATCATTACCGCTTTCTGGCACGCGGATTGGAAATAATAATAAGAAAAGATTGGGTTAAATGACAGATGACAAAAGAGATGAGCAGAAAGAAGATAGTTCTAATTGATGGGCATGCTATTATTCACCGTGCCTTCCATGCTGTGCCAGAAGATTTTTCAACCAGTTCTGGTGAACCGGTGAATGCGACTTTTGGTTTTACTTCGATGTTGATGAAGGCGCTGCTCGAAGAGAAGCCGGATTATGTTGCGGTGACGTTTGATCGTCCGGTACCAACGTTCCGCCATACCGCGTATGTGCAATATAAAGCGCATCGTCCGACATTACCAGATAATATGAAGCCACAGTTCGCACGTATTCGTGAAGTGGTGCAGGCGTTTGGTCTGCAAATTTATGAAAAAGATGGCTATGAGGCTGATGATGTGCTGGGTACGCTTTCTGTGCAGGGACGACAGCAGGGTGTGGATACCATCATTTACACGGGTGATATGGATACGCTGCAACTTGTGAATGAGCATGTGCTGGTCAAGGTTGCGAAGCGTGGGATTTCTGAAGTGACAGAGTATGATGAGGCTGAAGTACAGGAGCGTTATGGTTTTGTTCCCCAACTTTTGCCGGACTTTAAAGGGCTGGTTGGCGATAAGTCAGATAACATTCCTGGTGTTCCTGGTATTGGTGCGAAGACAGCAACACGCTTGTTGGCTGAGTATGGCGATTTAGAGGGTATTCTGGCGCATGTTGATGAACTGAAACCCAAAGAGCAGAAGTTGTTACGTGAAGGCGCAGAGCAGGCACGGCAGAGTAAATATCTGGCGACAATTGTGCTGGATGTTCCGGTGCAGTTGGATCTGGAAGCCTGCCGACTGACTCACATGAATAGTGATCAGATTATGGCGCTTTTCAGACAGTTGGAGTTCCGTACACTGGTGGAGCGCGTGCGGGTCTTTTTCCGCGAATTAGGTGTGACGACTAGTATGCCTGCCAGTGAGATCGAACAGGGTATAGAGCAGCAGGAGCTGGTAGCAGCACCAGAAAATGAGCGTGATAACCTGTTATACGCGCCGCCGATCGGGGTTGTTTCTATCATGGCTCCTCCACCACCTCCCGGTACAGAGTTAGCCATGTTGCAGAACGCTGATGATCAGCAGATTGAAAACATGATCCAGGTGCGGCAGCAAGAGCCAGAGCAAGAGATCGAGACGGTGGTTTCGACGCTGGAAGAGTCACCATTACAACTCAGTCTGTTTGAGGTGGAAACGCCTCATGAAGAGGTGGTCCATAAACTCCATCTCCCACGTGCTGCTCAACCGTCTTCTTCCCTTTTTATTGATGCTGAGTTGACTGATTCGCATACCAACACGATGATTATTGATACGGAAGAGGCTTTGCGTGTCTTGATCAAAAGTCTGTATGATGCGGGCCATTTCGCGCTGGATACGGAAACGACCTCCGAGGAGCCACGTAAGGCGCAACTGGTGGGTATCTCGCTCTCGATGGCTCCTGGTGAGGCCTATTATATTCCCGTAGGACATATCCAGACGGTCGATGGGCAGGAACCGGGTCCACAACTCTCCTGTTTGTATGTGATGGGGCAGTTGAAAGCGATATTGGAAGATGAGTCGGTCCACAAATACATGCATAACGCCAAGTTTGATCTGGCAATTCTGTTACGCAATGGCGTTGAGGTGCGTGGGCTAACCTTTGATACCATGCTCGGAGCATATCTGGCTGAACCGGGACGTCGTGGTCTGGGGCTCAAAGATCAGGCATTTCAACGTCTGGGTATTGTGATGACCGCCATTTCTGAGCTTATTGGTACCGGCAGTAAAGCGATCAGTATGGCACAGGTACCAATCAAGAAGGTGGCCGATTATGCCGGAGCGGATGCTGATATGACGCTGCGTCTGGTTGAGCCAATTCAGACATTGTTACAGCAAAATGGTTTGCTGGATATGTATCAGCGCATTGAGCTACCATTGATCTATGTCTTGATGCAGATGGAACTCTATGGAGTCGCGCTGGATGCTGATTTCTTGCGTGAGTTTGGCGATGTTACCGAAGAACAGTTGCGTGCATTAGAACGTACTATTTATGATGTTGTCGGACATCAATTCAATATCAACTCAACGAAGCAACTGGCTGATGTACTCTTTGTCGAACTGAAGCTCCCAACGGGACGTAAGACCAAGACCGGCTATTCTGTGAACGCGGATGTTATTGAAGGTTTACGAGGGAAGCACGACGTCGTTGATTTCCTGCTGGAGTATCGTCAGCTCAACAAGCTCAAGTCGACGTATATCGACGGTCTGTTGTCTTTGATGGACCCGCATACAGGACGCGTTTATACCTCATTCAATCAGACAATTGCTTCCAGTGGTCGTCTCTCGTCCAGTAATCCAAATCTGCAAAATATTCCAGTACGTACAGAGCTTGGTCGCCAGATACGACGAGCATTTATTGCTGATCCCAGTTATACCCTGCTGACTGCTGACTATTCGCAGTTTGAGTTGCGTATTCTGGCGCATATCACCCATGAGCCACGGTTGGTGGAAGCCTTTACCAACAATGAGGATATTCATGCGATTACTGCCTCATCCTTGTTTGGTGTGCCTGTCGAGCAAGTCGTTCCAGATCAGAGGCGTCTGGCAAAAACAGTAGTCTACGCTGTGTTGTATGGTCAATCCGCGTTCGGCCTATCGCAGGTGACTGGTATGAGCAATTCAGAATCTGCCGACTTTATCCGTCGTTATCATGAGACGTTCCCGAACATTAAAATGTATGTCGATAGCACTCTGGAGCAGGCACGTACACAGGGATATGTGAATACCCTGTACGGACGTAAGCGCTTCTTTCCCGATATGCGTGCGCTGTCATATACCGAGCGTCAGGCGTTAGAGCGTGAGGCAATTAACATGCCAATTCAGGGTTCGAACGCGGACCTGATTAAAATCGCTATGTTGCATATGCAACATGAGATCAAAAAGCAACGTCTGAAGACCCGCATGATTTTGCAGGTGCATGATGAACTGGTCTTTGAGGTACCCGTTGAAGAAATCGAACGTGCCAGCAAAGTAATCAAAGCGCAGATGGAAGGTGTCGCGCAACTGGATGTGCCGATTAAGGTAGAGATGAAAATGGGGAAAAATTGGTATGAGGCCGAACCCATGGTATAACTATAGAGACAGATGCTTGCTTTGGCGTCGATGGTTTCAAGAAAAATCTCTATAGAGGAGCGAATAGACGTGCAACTATCAAATCTGATTAATAACCTACCCCCATTTCACTTTGCCAATGCCAAGAAATTGATTGCCGATAAACAGGCCGCTGGTGTCGATGTGATTACCTTATCCGTGGGTGATCCAGACTTACCTGCGCCAAAGGCTGTTGTCGAGCGACTCTGTAGTGCGATGGAGGATGGCGAAAATCACCGTTATCCAGAGTATCGTGGTATGCGAGCGCTGCATGAGGCTATCGCCAACTGGTTTGAGCAGCGTTTTGGTGTGCGCCTGACGCCAGAGCGAGATATTTTACCACTATTGGGTTCAAAAGAGGGTCTGGTTTATGCTGCATCGGCTGTACTGAATGCTGGTGATATTGCCCTCACGCCAGACCCATATTATCCGGTCTACCTGACAGCCGCGACCACACTTGGCGCGGAGCCATACATGCTGCCTCTCACAAAAGAGAATGGGTATTTGCCAGATTTTGAGAGCATTCCTGCTGATATTCTCAAGAAGTCTCGTCTGCTCTGGTTGAACTATCCGAATAATCCCACCGCAGCCGATGCGACGTGGGAGTTCTTTGAACAGGTTGTAGCGTTTGCTCATCGCCATAATATTGCCATTGTTCATGATATGGCCTATGCGGAAGTATATTTCGATGATTTTCGCCCATTGAGTATATTACAAATACCGGGTGCAAGTGAGGTCGCTGTTGAATTGCACTCATTAAGTAAAACATACAATATGGCAGGTTTTCGCATTGGGATGCTGGTGGGGAACCCTGAATTGGTTGACGCGGTTGGACGTTTGAAGAGTAACATCGATAGCGGTATTTTTCGTCCGGTTCAGTATGCGGCAATTGAAGCATTACAACTGCCCTCTTCCTGGTTGGAGCAGCGGAACGCTATTTATCGTCGTCGGCGCGATATTCTGGTTGAAGGCTGTAATGAATTAGGCTTGCGAGCGGAGAAAACACGGGCTGGATTGTATGTCTGGGCACATGTGCCAGAGGGTTTTACATCCAGTGAATTCGCGAATTGGCTCTTCGATGAAACTGGTGTGTTTGTGACACCAGGGACCAATTTTGGTGCGGCAGGTGAGGGATACGTCCGTATTTCCATGACGGCTCCTGAAGAACGGCTCAGCATTGCGCTTGAGCGTATGCGTGGCGCATTACAGCAGCGATAGGTCATAAAGAAGAGCATCTCGTTTTTACTGGAGATGCTCTTCTTTATGAAAGAAATGTCATAATTCAGGAAAAAACTTTAAGAGAGTGTTTGCATGCCAGTCAATGTTTGTGTGGGATAGCTTTCTTTATTGGGAAAAGGAATGTTGACAAACAGACGTTTTATGAAAAAAACGTAAGAGGAAGTGGGTTATGGTCCTGAAGCAGGGTATTTCGACACCACCGCATGTTTGTGCAAACGCCTGGCATTTACATATTACCAGTGACATTTGCCACGATGTTCAAGCAGCATTGGACCGTGAATGGCTGGTCACGAATGGTCTGGGGGGATATGCTGCCGGGTCAATTGTTGGGGCGACGACGCGCAGTTATCATGGCTTGTTGGTGGCAACGTTGAAGCCGCCAGTCGAGCGCGTTGTGTTGGTGGCTAAAGTTGATGAAGAGTTGCAATTGCCTGATGGACAGGTGGTAAAACTGGGGGTGAATGAATATCAAGATGGTTCTTTTCATCCGCAGGGGTATTTGTATCTTGAAGCAGTTTCTTTAGAAGGGGATATTCCATGTTTTACCTATCGTGTTGCAGAACATCTCTTATTAGAAAAGCGCATCTGGATGGAATATGGTCAGAATATTACGTATGTCCAGTATACTCTGATCGATCAGCGGTCCGGGTTGTCATGCCATAATGAAGAGCAGTCTGCTGACGATGACGCTTTTCTGCTCCATCTACGACCATTTTGCCTGTCGCGTGATTATCATGGAACAACACAGGGAAGTACGCATTGGCGTTTTTATTTAGAGCAACAGGAGAATCGTTGCCGTATCCAGGCGTATGATGGTGCTCCTGCGTATCATTTGATTGCTGATCCCTCATCGACATTTACGCCTACAGGTGAGTGGTACTGGCACGTACGGCATCGGCGTGAGTCTGAGCGCGGTTTGTCCGATACAGAAGATTTTTATCTCCCCGGCATCTTTACCTTACATCTGGAGCCGGGTGTCCCTCGTGCTTTTGTTTTATCCGCTGAGACGGAGACAACCTGTTGTTGTGGATATGGGGGGATAGAACATGAAGAGGTGGTTGCGCAGGCGTTGATGCGCCATCGATTGCGTGTAAAACATCTATTGATGGTGGCGGATCGCTCTACACGCAAGTTGCAGGTACGAGATGCTGTTTTTGCGCGTCTCATTGTTGCAGCCGATCAGTTTATTGTTGCGCGTCCAGACTATTCCAATCCCGCGATTACACATCAGCCGCTACGTTTGACGCCTGAGCGCAAGACTATTATTGCTGGCTATCCCTGGTTCACTGATTGGGGACGGGATAGCATGATCGCGTTGCCGGGTTTGTTGTTATCCACCGGGCGCTATGGTGAAGCGCGTGGTTTGCTGAAAGCTTTTGCCTCTTTTGCGCATCATGGTTTGATTCCCAATCGTTTTCCCGATAATGGAGAGGTTCCAGAGTACAATACTGCGGATGCGACGCTCTGGATGTTCTATGCCATTGATCGTTATATCTCCATGACTGGTGATTGGTCGTTGCTCAAAGATATTTTCGTGACGTTGCAGACAATCATTCATTATCATGTTGAAGGTACTGACTATGGTATTGGCCTTGATCCAGATGATGGGTTGCTACGCGCTGGTGTACCGGGTGTACAACTTACCTGGATGGATGCTCGCATTGGCGACGCAGTAGTGACGCCACGCTGGGGCAAACCAGTTGAGATTAATGCTCTGTGGTATTACGCTCTGACGATGATGGAGAATTGGGCCGTTCATCTCTCGGTCGATGCAACCCATTATGGTCAGTTGCGCAGTCAGGTGCGACAACATTTTGTGCAACGTTTCTGGTATCAAGATGGTGGCTATCTGTATGATGTGCTGGATGTTGAAGGTACATCCGGTGTTCATGATACAGCACTACGTCCTAATCAGCTCTTCGCCGCGTCTCTGGCTTATGATTTGTTTACTGAAGAGCAGTTAGCGAGTATCTTGCAAAAAGTAACCGAGCATCTGTTGACTCCGATGGGATTGCGTTCGCTTAGCCCATACGATCCAGCATACCATGATCATTTCGCTGGGAGTCAGCAGCAGCGAGATAGTGCGTATCATCAGGGAACTGCGTGGCCCTGGCTGATCGGTGTGTACATTGACGTACATTTGCGCATTCATAATGATCGAGCCGCATTACGACCTCTGTTGGACGCGCTTTTGCGGCAGTTGTGGCATGGTTGTCTGGGTACACTTGATGAGGTTGCGGAACCGGAGCCTCCATATGGAATGGGCGGCTGTTTCGCACAGGCAACCAGCATTGCTGAATTGTTACGTTGCTGGCTGCAGGTTCGTGAAGTAACGAAATAATGCTACCAGTAGCAGAAACCCGCTTGTAACTCTCCACATTGATGGGCACGATTGCTGGCGGGTTTCTCTTGCCCCAATTTATATGAGTGTCTTATAGTCATGGTGCGGAACATGCCATTTCTCCCCGTGCGTGAAACGCAGGTGTATTGATGCACATGCCGAATGTTGTTTACTGGATGCGTACTACAATGGCGCTGATATTCCCGGTTTCCCCTGCGGCATTGGCTGCATCAATGAGTTCCTGGGCGATCTGTTGTGGATCGTTCTCGTTGCTTATGATTTCCTGAATCTTCTCATCGCGTAGCATATGCCAGAGTCCATCTGTGCAGAGTAGGATTAAATCGTTTACCTCAAGATGTTCTTGCTGTTGGTCGATAGGGATCTGATAATTTTGTCCGAGATAACGATAATGTTGGTGTCTTTTGGGGCTGTTATACACTTCGTTGGCGTGCATCAGTTTGGCTTCAACCAGATTGGCGGCAAAGGTATGATCTCTGGTAAGCTGGCGTAATGTTTGCTGGCGTTGGCTGTAATGATATGCTCTACTATCGCCAATATTGGCGATGGCGATACTATGTTTATAGATAAGGGCTACCGTGAGTGTACTTTTCATCTCTGTATCGTAATCAGCATTGCAGTGATAGATGACCTGATTGGCTTGCCGTACCGCGTCGTTTACCCATTGGGTGAGCATCGCTTCTGTGGGTACTGTTCGTGTGGGAGTAGTATAGGTCTGTTGGGTATTGGTGTTTCTGAGTGTTGGAGAATGAGGTGTGTGTGATGAAGCACTGCCAGCCAGAAGTGGTAAGACGATATCCGCGACAGTTTCAATGGCCAGGCGGCTGGCTTCATGACCTCCCGTTGTTGCTCCCTGTGGCCCACGTAAACCATCAGCTATCGCCAGTAGCGTAAATGGGTGTGGCGGGATAAGGGTCTGACATAGACCCTGGATGACAAGGAGCATATCCTCGTTATCCTGAGCCTGTTGACCAATATCGCTTCCATAACCTACCTGATAGGTAGTAGTGATGATAGGTATCGTTTCTCCCAGACTATTACCACAACGACGACAGAAACGTGAGGTGCTGCGATTTTCCTGACCACAATGCCAGCATGGATTTTCTGGTGTCATTGTACGGGTCATAATGTTCGCGCTGCTCTGGGCTATGAGCATTGGTTTGCTGGTATCTAAAATAGTTGGTTCTGAGTAGAATGTATCCTGCGTGAGCGCGTTATTGAGCGCCTGTGCGAAGTCCTGTCCTGATGAATACCGTAACTGTGGGTCAATTTCCATCGCCCGCAAGATAACGTCGTTGATCGCAGGTGGCAGAGCCAGATTGAGATCGCTGGGTGCGGGTAGTTCGGCGGCCTGATTTTTGACCACAGCCTGAAATGGCAACAGTCCAGTGAGCATCTGATAGGCAATGACGCCCATCGCGTACATATCGCTGGCTGGTTCTGGATTCCCATGCAATTGTTCTGGTGCGATGTAGTGTTCTGTGCCCAGATGCCATCCTCGCTGTGTCAAAGGCGCTTCCTCTTGCATGGCGCGAGCGATACCAAAATCGGCTACCATCAAACGTCCATCGTCCTGATGAATCAATAAGTTTGATGGCTTGATATCACGATGAACGATTTGTTGGGGATGATTATGGATGGCGTCGACGGCTTCGGCCAGTTCATTTAAGTAACGTTGGGTTTGTTGAATAGCGAGTGGATGTTCTGCTTTCAGGAGTGATTTCAATGTTCCGCCCGTAATTATGGGCATACTGATAAAAAGCAGATCTTTATCCTGCCCAAAATTCAATACCGGAACAATATTTTTATGTTTGAGTTGATGCGCGTAACGAGCTTCACGGCGAAAGCGTTCGCTGGCAACTTGAATGTCTACAACACTGGCTGTCAGCGTCAGAATTTTGAGCGCGACCTGTTCCATTTCAAACGTGTCACTGACGCGATAGACAGCTCCCATACCGCCGACGCCGATCAGTGTTTCAATGCGATAGCGGCCTGCGATGATAGATTCTGGTAACACGCATTGGCAAAAAGGATTCGTACATTGAATAGTTCCTGGCGGATAATCAAGTTGGCAGCGAGGATTCAGGCAACGTGGCATGGTTTTTCTCTATTTGTGTTGTATCTCTCTGTCTTAAATTACGTCTTCATGAACCTTACATGAAGGTATGCGATCCCTAGTGTAGATGAATGCGTTCGTGCTGTCAATACGATGTGCATGCACAAGAGCATGATCAAGATACTGTTTTGTCTGATAGTGTCTGCTCGGCAAGAAAATAGTCGTAGTTTTCGATTGACACATGATTTTTAACAGAACTCATCAGAGAAACGTTGTCACCTTTCAAGAACAGCGTTATAATCTGAAAGATCGTGGTAGGGTTCGTTCCCTGTGCATTGATAGACGCACTAAAAGGATAAAAGAATATCATGCTACAAACATTGCCGTTAGTTCTGTTCATTGTTTTGATTGAAGTTTCTGTTGGTGCTGTGAGCGTGCTTGTCTTTCTTGATTGGCGCAATGAAGTGAAGCGTGGTTTCCTCATTTCATATGCGCTTATTTATCTGGTGCTATCTGGTTTGACCTACTGGTTTCAGCAATCTTTTTCAACGCCTCAGCTTCTGAATACGTATGCCCAACTGGATAAGTCCTGGACCGGGTTGTTATCATTGCCATTATTGCTCTTTTTCCTGCTGCTGATCCCTTATAGCTTCCTGTTATTGCTGGATAAAAAAGCTGGTGTGCAGAAAAAGAAAGGTGATGAGGATGAGGCAGAGAAGACCAGTGTTCACGTTCGCCCATCGACCTTACGCGTCTTACGTTTATTGAGCGGTGTGATTACCGTGATTGTTGGTTTGATTACTGTTTTTGTAGTAGCGATGATCTATCGTCCACTTGGTGGTGCCAATCTGGGTGGTGTTTTTACTATTGCGAGCTTTTTCGCGGCTACATTCGCATTGGGTGGTGTTTTGACATCAATGTGGTTGGGGCACTGGTATCTGGTGACGCCGGCTCTTTCGGAAAAGCCGTTGCAATTTTCAACGTCTCTGGTGTTACTGGCAGTGCTGGCACAGATTATCTTTTTTGTTGCTGCTGGTCCTACCGCTATTGCAGCTAATCATGTTCAGAGTCAGACGCCACCTGTGACCGTTCAGGCGACAGCAACGGCGACATCCTCCGCTCAGGTGAAGCCGAGTAATGTGCCAACGGTGACTCCCTTGAGCGCTAATGTCATTGGTTGGATTCGTGTGCTGGTCGGTTTCATTATGCCACTGGTATTGGGTGGGTTGGCCTGGATTTTAATTCGGGATCGTTCTTTTCAATCCGCTACGGGCATGTTGTATCTGGTTGTGGTTTGTGCTCTGGCAGGTGAGATTATGTCGCGAGGTTTATTCCTGGGTGGGTTGTAGTGCTCCTTCAGCGCGTATTTTGATCATTATGGTATAGAGCCGTGAAAGCGTGTCTGCTAATAGAGACATGTTTCCACGGCGTATGTTGTTTATGCCTGTCATAAATTCGTTTTTTCATGCGCCGCTAAATCTCTGCGCAGGATCTTGCCAGAGGCTGTTTTGGGTATGGTGTTGACAATCTCCAACAGATGAATGTGCTTATAGCCAGAGAGTTTGCTATTGGCAAAGGCGATAATGTCTTCCGTGGGGTGGTGTTGATCCGGACGCAATACGACAAATCCTTTAATCAGCTCGCCAGCTTCAGCGTCAGGGATGCCTATCACTGCCGCATCGACGACCGAGGGATGTTCGAGCAGGAGCGCTTCTAACTCGGCTGGTGCCACGCCAAAGCCTTTGTATTTGATCATCTCTTTCTTGCGGTCAACGATGTATGTATAGCCATCTTCATCAATGTACGCGACATCGCCAGTGTAGAGCCAGCCATTGCGCAATGTGCGTGCTGTTTCCTCTGGCGCTTTCCAATATCCCTTCATTACCTGTGGACCGCGCACAACCAGTTCGCCCATTTCACCAACAGGTAGTTCCAGTTCGCCTGTTTCGAGATCAACGATTTTTTGGTCGGTATTGTGTGTTGGTAAACCGATACTATTAAGCCGTTTGAACTCTACATCGTAGGGTTGCGCGTGTGTCAAAGGTGAAGCTTCAGTTAATCCATAGCCCTGTACTACCTGTGCTGATGTTTTTTTCTGTAGCCTTTGTGCAGGATCAACCGCAAGAGGAGCGGCACCGGAGAAGATGTAGTGTACTGTGTTGAGTTTGCTGAGGTCCAGGGGGGCATTTGCCAGCGCAAGGACAATAGGAGGGACCGCAAAATAGTAGGTGACATGATGTTTGGCGCAGAGTTCGAGCGATTGGAGCATATCAAAGCGCTCCATGATGACCTGAGTTCCGCCGCAAGCGAGAAAACTGCCGGTTAACATTGAACCATAGATGTGATAGAACGGTAAGAAGAGCAGAGCGATATCTGTGTCATTCAGGCTTAGTGCTGTGGTGAATTGGATATTGTTGGCGATGAGATTGCTGTGTGTGAGAAGTGTGCCCTTGGGTAAGCCAGTGGTACCAGAAGAATAAGGCAGGGCAAGAATATCAC
This sequence comes from Dictyobacter sp., assembly GCA_035493535.1. GTDB lineage: Bacteria > Chloroflexota > Ktedonobacteria > Ktedonobacterales > Ktedonobacteraceae > Dictyobacter. Next base: position 114,258 of record DATJIE010000005.1, on the reverse strand, counting down.
TGCTGCGAACGTCTATCTGATAGAGTTGTTTGGGAGAAGATTGCCGTAGGAGCGTTGCGAACGGAATGGCAGTGGGGAGTTCCTCTGGTGGACGATTTCCAGTGGTCAAAACGTATCGTAAGTGTGGAAATTGATGCTGTGATTGTGCAAAGTGGAAGATTGGTACCAGTTCTTTTTGCACGAGGATCGCCTTTGCTTCTGAGTTTTCCAGTTGGTAGTTGATCTCCCGTTCTTTATAGGATGGGTTCATCGGGCTGATGATGATGCCAAGAGTGGCAGCAGCGAGAAAGGTGATGATGTATTCAGGGCGGTTCTGGATGAAGAGGCAGAGACGGTCACCTTTACGTAATCCCAGTTCATGCAGGCTATTAGTGACGCAATTGACCATGCCCAGCACTTCACGATAGGTAAGCGATAGCTCGTGGAAAAAGATCGCAACCTTATCGGGATTTCGACTGGCGGTTGAACGGAAAAGCATATCATAGGAGGTAGCAGGAAAATCAATCAGCGGGCGAAAGAGTTCAGGTGCGAACATTTTTTTTGACATGGGTGAGTCCTTTCGGCGGTAACTCAACAGTGAGCACTGCTATACATTGAGAGAATATAAAAGGATAACATGTCTCTTCGCAATTAGTACTGTTTCATATGTGTTTATAGCATAACTGTATCATTTGTGCTGGTCAAGCGCAAGTAGAAAAGAAGCGGGTGATATTGGATGAAGCATCAGGGTGAGGAGTATGGTTGGTTTATAGGCCATACTTTTCCGGTATTGCGTGCATTGAAAGATATAGCTATATTTGATTTACGGGGTGCTGACCAGGATGTGCTGTTGACTGCGACAACCTGTGTGGGTCTTATAAATCGAGATCAGCCGCAGGTGTATTTGATGAGTGGGGATGATGATGAGTTCTGGCTACGGCAGGTATTGCAAGAGGTGCCGCAGAAGAGAGCGTCGCGCACTGGTGCAGATGCTTTGTTTGCGCTGCTCGATACCTATCAGGAGCGCATTGATGGTGGTTTGATAATCTACGATCCTGCTCTGCCTGATACGATCAATGTTGCGACGACGCTTGCTGGCGTACGTGATAGTCTTGTTGTTTCACCTGAACTGGCGCAACGTCTACTGCAATCCTATTCCTGGCTAGCAGTTGTGATGGATCTGCGTACGTTCCATTGGAAGACGCGCCTGCAAGCTTATCGCTGGGCATGGCAAGAGGTGATGCCAGCAACAACATCACGCGCCATCGCTGGTTTGAATCCGCGTACGACCTGTCAGTTGCGTTCTTTTCTGGTAGCAACAAAAACGTTTGTCTACTGGCTTGATGCTCGTCTGCGGGTGCCTGATCTGTATGCCGAGCGCGATCTGATGCGCCAGTTGTTTGCTTCTTTACAGCCTGATGCGCTCCATCTGGGCTGGTTTATCAATGAGCCGAGTGGTGTTGCTCTGACCTCTGCGAGAGGCATGATGGTGCTGGCATCAGATTATTTTGCTAATCTGGAGATCTGGTTGGCATATCAACCTGTGCGTATAGCACAATCATTGTTTCCGCTTCAGTCGGATGGTGTGAATGTTGGCGACGATGTCTATATTTCCTTCACCATGAGTGATGGCGATAATTTGCAATATTGTCAACATCGTATGCGGACGCTCTGGCAAGGTACAGCACGTGGAACTATTCCTATTGGTTGGACGATTGCTCCTATATTGCAGGAGGTAGCGCCTGCGCTGGCGAATTATTATATCCAATCAGCCAGTGCGAATGATGAACTTATCGCAGGGCCAGATGGTGTGGGATATTTTTTTCCTTCCTATCTCCCTGAAGAGCGTCTGGAGGCGATTCTACATCAAACAGGAGCATTGATGCGCACGATGGGACTGACAACGCTTGAAGTATTAGATGCTGATCCATGCTATTGTTCGGGTCTGCCTTTATTATCACTGATCAGTCTCAATGGAATGGCCTGTACCAATATGGAGCGATTGACGGTGTTCGTTCGTGTATTGTCTGCATACGGCGTCGAAGGTCTGTTAAATGGGGCTGGTTTTTTGTTGAAGCCTGCTGGTTGGCGTATGGTTGCTGATCTGCCTCTCTATCAAAACCTTGGTCTGGCTGACACCGTGGATCGTACAGTTGCTCTCATTACGCGTGCAGTGGCGACGAAGAAAGAGCGTCCCCTTTTTCTCAATGTCTATGTTATGGCCTGGACAATGAGTCCAGGCCAACTACAACAAGTTGTACAGCGACTTGATCCAGCATACAAGATCGTTTTACCGCGTACCCTGTTAGCGTTGTTGGCGCAGCAGGCGAGAGTGCCAAAAGCGTAAGTGCATATAAAAAAATCGGGAGCTTATCGACACATAGCGCGTAGATAAGCTCCCGTACATGATCTATCCTTTATGATGGATAAAGATTACCCATCGTTATTTTTTGTGTTGTTGTATGGGATTTAGTTCTTCCTCCATTGCTATATCATCGTCGATATACAGTTCCTCGTCCAGTTCGTACAACTCATCATATTCATCCTCCATTTGTTGGTCGATACGAAGGATATCTCGCGTATCACGCTTATACGAATTGCGACGAGCAGCCCCCTCTTTGTAACGATTCGTATCGCGTTTGGATGAGGCGTGTTTATCACGCAATTTGCCTCTCATGCTATCACCTCCTCTCCGTTGAGGTTATGGTGTTTCTGCGTATGCCATCGTAGATCGCTTGCTTTTGACAAACAGGCATATGTATGTCGTATAGATATGAACCTGCTGTTGTCAGAACATAAAGCGAAACGGATGTATAACGTACCTGCGTATGTCATATTACTTTCTCTGTATGGCGAAGTTTGAATGACTAATTATAGTGAGGAAAAAGTGCGTATTATGAGGAAGATCGGAGACAACATATTTTAAAGTAAGAATCAGTCACAAGCAGGAGCAAGTAGAAATAGCTATTTCTTATGCTTTTGTATTGTTGTGACGATGAGTTCCGTCTCTTCTCATTGTACGCGTTAAAATCAGTACATTTTGCATAGAACTCACCTCCATTAAAAATTTTGAAATCTGTATGGACTAAGGAAACGGTGATAGAAATTACTTAACTGATATTGAGTGTACTTGGCAGAGATATAATTGTCAAGGAATTTTAGCCATAAAATGGTGTATCATCTGAAATTTTTACATGATCTTGAACTGTTCACCTGCTCCCTGGAAGATTCTTAATTGAGAGAGACGCAGGGTGGGGATATTTCCACCCTGCGTCTCTCTATTGTGTTACTGTGTTGCTATCGTGCCTGGCGATAGTTCACCGTCTGTGTCATAAATACCTTAATAAGTCCTCTTACAATGATCAACCAGATGATTATTTCAAGGACGATCATGGTAATCCAGAGCCAGATGAGTTGCGTTTCCTGTTGATTGTTTGTGCCGATGGCCGAAACTGAATTATACAGTAGCGGTCCAAGAATGAGTAAGGGAATAATGAGTAAGGCCAGACAGAACAGAATAACAACAACAGGTGTAACCAGACGCCAGAGGCCAGAATCCCGCAAGTTCTCAGTTTTTGCCGTACCATAGGCCTGTCTATGTTCGCTGGCTGTTCGTTCTGTCGAGGAATCTGACTTTTGAACTGCCGCAGCAACTTCTTTCATTGAAGTGCTGCTTTTCGGCTCCGCTGAAACACTGGAGCTTGAGGTTTTTTCGTCCATTTGTGTCTCCTGAAGAACATGTATTATGATTCTGTTCTTCAGTATATCATAAGAAGGAATGCTGATTTGTAACTAGAAATGGTTTACACATTACATGTGGTCATCAATCCATGCGAAGATGCGTTTTCGTAATGAAAGAACGACTGCTGGCAGCACAACTGCCCCGACCAGCCATTTTGCTAATGTTTTTTTCATGTGATTGATGCTCCCTTGCCTGTGAGTTGCACCGTATACGGCTCAACTCACAGACATACATCGGGAGAGATCGGCTTTGATCCCTCTCTCTGGTGGATTAGTCTCCCTGTGCTCTGGTTGTTACAGGTTCCTCATATGTGCGGACTTCTTCATCACTGCTCTTTTCAGTATAGATAGGTTCTACGGGTGCAGTTGGGTGTGGTGGTTGCTCATGGTGCTGGTTATCTGCCGCTCCACGTATTGAATTGAGTACTGGTTCAATTACATCCATTGGTAGAGGGAAGATAATCGTTGAATTTTTCTCGACAGCGATCTCTGTAAGTGTTTGCAGATAGCGCAACTGAAGTGCGCTAGGTTGTGAGCCGATCACGCTTGCTGCCTGTGCCAGTTGTGTCGAGGCTTGAAGTTCACCTTCGGCATGAATGATCTTGGCACGTTTTTCACGTTCCGCTTCTGCCTGACGAGCCATTGCTCGCTGCATTGTGCCCGGCAACTCAATATCTTTGATTTCAACCGCTGTCACTTTTATGCCCCAGCGTTCGGTATACTCATCAATGATACCTTGTAAACTCTGGTTGATTTTGTTGCGTTGAGCAAGTAATTCATCCATATCGGATTGACCAAGCACGTTGCGTAGCGTGGTCTGTCCAATTTGCATGGTGGCATCAATAAAGTTCACAACATTAATGACTGCTACTTCTGGATTGACGACATGGAAGTAAACAACCGCTGTGACACGTATGGTAACATTATCCCTGGTGATAACTTCCTGTGGTGGAACCTGCATAGTAACCGTACGCAGGTCGACCTTGATCATACGTGTGATGAGGGGCGGTACCCAGAATAAGCCAGGCCCTCGTGCTCCACTTAAGTGACCAAGAATAAAGGTGACTCCTCGTTCGTACTGCTGTACGACGCGAAATCCTGGCAGTACGATAAACAGAAGGATGAGCACAATGAGTATGGCGACAATAATAAGCAACGCTGACATAATCTGGCTCCTTTGACGACGATGAGCATTAGAAAAGATCTGCTGGCGATAAGATACTTGCTTTTATATGAACGTTACATGTACCCTGTTGTCGGTGACGAATTTGTACATGTACAAAAAGCTGTAAAGGTGCTTGACAATTTGCGTCGCGAGTGGTATAGTTCCATTCGTTACTAGCACGGGCGATTAGCTCAGTGGGAGAGCGCTTCGTTCACACCGAAGAGGCCACTGGTTCGAAACCAGTATCGCCCATCCTCTTTTTATTGAGATCCACAACTTTTCTTCTTGTTTTCGTTGTATACTATCTTGTACAAGCTAACCAGTACATTTCTTCACTCTAATTCTATTACGTAGCCTCTGGCAAAATGTTTCATCTTTTACGATAGAAGGGGAGTGGAGGCAAGTTTTACACGAGCTATTTTTCCTGTACAATTGCATAGAGGGACATCCTTGTTTATAATTAACAATATAGAATGTACTCTGTAGGCGTGGTTACGCTGTGCAGTGGAGGAGTTAGTACATGCCAGGTTTGCTTGGTCGTATACATGTTGCCAGTGTGCCAGGGTTATTAATGTTGCTGGTGCTCTGGGTTGCTTTCTATGAACTAGCTCATATTGTTGTTGTATTGGTACGTCATGAGCCTGTAATTGGTTGGGCTATTGGCCCTTTTGGATTAACTCTGATGGTATTGTGTGAGCCTTCGCTGCTCTACCTCTGGATAGGTTTTCTCTTTCCCGCTCTGATATCTGGGGGAGTTTTGTACCTTGGCTTGTTTACAATGTGGAGCCCGATAGATTACTTACATGATCCTGTGTTTAAAATTCTTTTATTTGCGATTGGTCTGTTACTAACCAGTACGGTAGATATGATTCGCGTTATACGAGATGTACGGTATCCGTTGTGGGGCGAGGCCCGTGTATTACGTTCGATACAATTGTTGCCGTCTCTCTGGACAAAAATTCATTTTACGCCTTTCGGCTATTCTTATGTTCGCACTCATTTTGGTTTTAATCCGACTGAATTATTGCAGGTTCTTTCACTCTGATATACTCTGTATGATGTTATTCTGCTAATTTATATGCTATAACAGAAGCATGTCCGGCATTCTATTGCCGGACTTTTTTGTGCATACAATTATACTGTATTAGTGCGGTTGGACGATAGGCAGGGTAAAGTAGAATGTGCTACCTGTGTTTTGATTATTCGCGAGCCAGATACGTCCGCCATGTTTATTGACAATGGCTTTCGCAACATAGAGACCCAGTCCAATGCCTGAATAATTTTGGCTGGCGGTATTGTGGATACGGTAGAACCGTTCAAAGATGTGTTCAAAGTGTTCTGGACTGATACCAATGCCATGATCTTCTACACTGACGAGATAGTTGTTCGACTCTCTGTGTAAGGTTACTTTGATCTGCCCCCCATGGGGAGAATATTTGACGGCGTTATCCAGAATGTTGCCTATCACCTGTCCAATACGTGCGCGGTCGGCTGATATATTGGTATCTTGTGTCTGGATATCAGTGATCATTGTATGTTGTTCCGCGCTGGCCTGGATTAAATGGACATTTTCAGTCAGAACATCTGTAAGAGAGAATGTTTCATAATGTAGGTTGAGCTGGCCCCATTGGACCTGAGAAAGATCAAGTAGATCATTCACCAGACGTTCAAGATGCGCTGTCTGACTTTGAATAATATTCAGGTTGCGCAGATCATATTGTTCTGGTAATTCTACCTGTTCGCTATCCAGACTCTGATTGCGCAAGGGCTTACGCAAGCGCCGTTCCAGGCGCCGTACCAGATGCTGAGTATAGCCCTTAATCGCGGTAAGGGGCGTTCGTAACTCATGTGATACAACGGAGACAAAGTCATCTTTAAGACGCTCGATCTGTTTATTAGATGTTACATCATTGAGTACAGCCACGACGCCAATCGGTTGCGAGAAGGGCCTGCTGGAGTCATGGAGTGGAGAGGCACTGATATTTAGTGTGAGCGGTACCCGTTCTTCGACGTTCCCCGCTACCACTTCCTGATTTTTGACAGTTTTGCCCGAAAGGGCCTGTCCAATGATCTCTACCAATCGTGGTAGCCAGGTAGCACTACTGGTTTCGGCAATTTTGTGCAATGGGACGCCCGACTCACAATCACAGAGTCCCTGCGCGAGTAGCTGTTCGGCTGACTTATTTAACGAGGTGATGGCACCACGTGCATCGGTAATCAACAGCCCTTCGGCCATACTTCCGATGATCAATTCGAGCCGCATCCGTTCAATCTCAGTTTCACGCCAGAGCGCGTTTTCGCGCTCACGCAAACGTACATTCTCTAATGCGACCGCAGCATAATCTGCGATCATCGTGGTTAATTGCAACAAATTTGTATCGAAAGTGCCAACGTGTTCATCAAAAAGACTGAGCATCCCGATGATACGATTTTCGACCGTGAGTGGTATGTTTAAGCAAGAACCAATTTGAGCCTCGTCGTCTGCGTCGTTAGCGGCTTTTTCTTTATTGACGTTGTCATTGTCACGTTTGACTCGTGATTGCGCGAGTTCATCGGGGGCGTCAAAATACGCTGTACGTGCTAATTGTTCTGGGGTAATAGCCGGAAAATTGAGATAGCTAGCAGCATTGCCAATGCGCTGAAACATAGATTCGAGGAAGGAAGCTTCAAGTGGATAACAGGGGATAATGAACAGTTCATATGGGTCCCCTTTTAATAGAATACAGCATGCTGAAAAGCTGTAGAGTTCTTGCAACGCGGCCAGTAATGCCCGGTGGACTTGAAAACGATCCAGCGCGGCAACAAAACGTTTCCCGATTGTATTGAGATATTCCATTTCTTGCCGAATTGCGAACAGACGATTAACACCCTGTCCATCAGGGGAGTGGAATGCATTATCTAAGACCCTTGGTGTTGAGTGCACGCTACTCTCCATGCTACACCCTTATTGTAATTGTCTTAATGTATGTGTGACTTCATCATGGATAGGAGGGACGATAAGATCGCCAGTCAGTTCCCGTAGTCCTGCAAAACACTCATCTAAGAGTACATTCAGGCCCTCCATGAGTTCCGTAGGATCTACGCCACTCAGTTGTTCTTTCAGGACCGCCGGTGCGACATCAGTGTAGGGGCGATTGATAAAGCAACTGAGAAACGGATAGTTATTCTGTATCCTCCTTGCCGCACCTTGTACTAAAGCGCGGGTAGTGGCCTTTCCTAGATAAGGAGCCACTCGCTCATCGATCAACCCAATGGCTTTAAGATACGCCTCTGTAACTTGCTCACGGGAGATGGAAGAGGAGTTTTCACGTATAGGTAACACTGTGTTCTCCCTTCGCTGCTCGGTAACGCTCTCCGTAGTTTATTATAGCATAGCCACCTATATATTGTAAGTGTATGGTACCTACAATATATAGACTGCAATAGATATACATTATCTACACAGCCAGATATAAATACGTTTTATATCTGGCTGTGATATGATGAGTATAGATTGCATGAGGCGTAGTATGTTCTGTTGTAGTTTAAACGAGTCCAAACAAACGTGCGAGCCAGAGACGGAATCCTCTCAGTGGAGGTTTTCCTCCTGTTTCATAATTTGCTGCCATGTCTATCAGGCGCTGTCGTCCATGCTCCTGTCGCATCCGCTCTTCTTCGTCATGTGCCTGTCGTGTATAGCGTTCGTTTTGCTCGTCAATTGCTCGTTGGAAGTGTTCCTGACGAATAAGGAAGCTGCCTGCACGTGGTGGGGTTGGACCTGTGACTTCTTCTTTTGGTGTTTGTTCCCGGGTATCTGACTCCTGTTCATTCTCATTAATCTGTGTGATCTGTACCTGCCCTATTTCTAAGCGGGGAGTGATCCATTCGCGTAAAGCGAGCAGGGCTGCACGTCGGCAGATTGCTTCGATGTCAGCACCACTGCGATCCGGGGTCAGACGAGCCAGTTCTTCGGCTGTGATTTCCGGCGTGATGGGTCGGTTCCGCAAATGGACCTGGAAGATTGCGGCTCGTTCTTGCTTATCAGGGTACTGCAGTTCGATGGATAGATCAAAGCGACCGGGTCGTAACAGCGCAGGATCAATCATATCTGGTCGGTTGGTGGCTGCCAGAACAATAACACCCTCGCGCCCTTCGATACCATCCATTTCGGTGAGTAGTTGAGCAATGACTCTATCGCCGACATTGCCATCAATGCTGCCGCCACGGCGTGGAGCCAGCGCATCAAGCTCGTCAAAGAATACCAGACAGGGTGCGGCCTGCTTGGCACGACGAAAGATTTCGCGAATACCTTTTTCTGATTCGCCGACCCATTTTGAGAGCAGTTCTGGACCTTTGATGGAAATGAAGCTTGCCTCACATTGGTTTGCCAGCGCACGGGCGATCAGTGTTTTACCTGAACCCGGAGGGCCCGAGAGAATGATACCACGTGGTGGTTCGACCTTCGCGGCTGTATACATTTCTGGATAGCGCAATGGCCATTCCACGCCTTCTGTGAGCAGGTTTTTTGTATATTCCAGTCCGCCAATGTCATCCCAACTGGTGTCGCTTACTTCGACATAGACTTCACGCGTTGTGGAGGGTTCAACTTCGCGTAATGCCTCCTGAAAGTCTGCCATTGTAATGCTCAGATTGACCAGTGTCTCATAAGGAATATAGCCGCGTTGATAGTCGATATGTGGTAGCACGCGGCGTAGGGCGATCATCGCTGCCTCTCGACAGAGGGCTTCAAGATCCGCACCGACAAAGCCAGGTGTGAGTTGAGCAATGCGTGCGAAATCAACATCATTGGCCATCGCGGCATCGCGGCTATGAATTTGCAGGATCTCTGTACGTCCACGCACATCTGGTACGCGCAGTGAGATCTCACGATCAAAACGACCGGGGCGGCGGAGAGCAGGATCGAGCGCGTTTGGCTGGTTAGTTGCGCCAATAATCATAACCTGACCACGTGATTCCAGACCATCCATCAATGCCAGCAATTGACCGACGATGCGCCTTTCTACTTCACCACCTGTTTCGCTACGTCGTGGGGCCAGCGCATCAATCTCATCAATAAAGATAATGCTGGGGGAGCGACGTTGCGCTTCCTGAAAGACTGAACGTAACCGTGATTCGCTTTCGCCATAAAACTTATTAATAACTTCAGGGCCATTGATGATAAAGAATGATGCATTGGTTTCAGCGGCAACCACACGGGCGATCAGCGTCTTTCCAGTTCCTGGCGGTCCATAGAGCAGTACACCCTTTGGTGGTTCCACACCGAGGCGGTCGAAAACGGCTGGATATTTCAGTGGTAGTTCAATCATTTCACGAATGCGCTGTAGTTCCTTGCCTAAGCCACCAATATCTTCATAGCTGACACGACCTGTTGAGCCGTTCGCTGCTCCACGGGCCTGCGCGCGTACGATGGTTCCTGTTTGAATCAGGACTGCATCGGTATCCGTGGTGTTTTGTGGGGGTGTTACAAAAGGTAGCTCGTCAGGTGATTGGCGCAAACGTGTATAGGCTGGTGTGGCAGGGGTCGTACTGATGATCAGGAATTCGCGTGGGGCCGTCCCGGGTGTCCCTACACGTAAGAGATCGCCGATAGTGACAGGTAATCCAATGAGATAGCGGGCAATATATTGGAGATCGCTTTCCTGAATAGGTGTACCTGTTGTGAGTGGGAGCAGGGTGATTTTTTCAGCGGCGCTGACGCGTGCTTTGCGAATGGTCACGCGCTCACCCAGTCCAGAGGCACTATTCTGTCGCACCTGACTGTCCATCTGGATCGCCTGTCGGCCACGATCAACCAGAGCACTGGGAGCAATACGGGCTGCTGTTGTACGTGCGCCTGTAATGAGAACAATGTCTCCAGATTGGCAACCAAGTCGTGCTATATCATTTGGGTCTATACGTGCGACCCCTCGTCCCACTTGAAATCCCTCGACGACGACAAGTTGTAAGCTTTCGATAGCTGGTGGTGGGGTTTCCTCGTCGGTAGCAGGCGCGCCAGTTGTGATTGGCTCATCTGTGCTTTGGGTAGAGGTATCTTCCGGTGAAAGCTTGGCTGTAATTCGTGTTGTCGTGTCGGAGCTGTTACTGGAATGAGTTGTTTGTGGCTCCTCCATATATTCCTCTCTTTACGCCTATAGGCATGCTATAGGTAGTGCTTGCATCTTGTTGGGTGCAACATTATTACGAAAGACAAAAGGGAAAGTTGGAGGAGTAATTCTGGTACTGGTTTTTGTTGAACTTGAGTGTGCGGGTACAGAGCACCTGCATACTCAAGTTCAAGAGGATCTTAGCGGCGTGCGTTCCAGAATGTGGTACGTGCGTCTTTACTGGATTCATGACCCGCGTAGACAATCGTTTTACGCAGGAAGTAACCGCCGACGAGAACGAGCAAGGAAACAAAGAGGCTCATTGGCTCAAAGTGTTTGCTCTTGCCGCTCTGTTTGTTATTCTTTTTCGCTTTAGCTGCTTTCTGTTCATGCTTTTTATGGCGTGACAGCATAAAGGTCTGTAAGAACCAGGGGAGCACAAGGCCACCACCAAACATAAAGCGCCAGAAGGTTGGTCCCAGTTCTTTGGGTCCTGTCCCGACCAGTGGACGTGCTGCGCGACCAGACTGCCGTAAGAAGGTTAGCATGCTGATCAGCTCGACAATCATGTTGATCCATTCGAGCTTTTCCAGTTTGTGCAAAACAGAGGCAGGTGTGCGGATGAAGCGCAAAATCGTGGACATTAACGCCGTGCTGGTGGACATCGCTGATGGGAAGAACATCGCTGTCATCATGCGGCTACGTGACCAGAGTGGATTACTGGTAGCAGCGAGCAAGACGCCGGTATAGCCGCCCAGGAAGAGTGCAGCGAATGAACCAGGGATCGTAATCAATTTCTGTGGAAATCTGGCAATCAGTCTGGCTCCCCACCATTTGCCCAGCAGGCCATCACGTGCGCCCTGACTGACGAGTGTTGCGCCAGCGAAAGTGCCAAAGGCCGCAAGGCTCCAGGAACCCATTGACATTGGTGATTTCACTTTGACGATACGCATCATATTCAGGAAGCGCTCAGGACGACCCAGGTCTTTAATCAGCAGGGGAGGGCAGGGTAAGAACGCCAGCATCGAGAGATAATATCCCAGACGCAGAGCTTTCTTATCCTCGTCGGAGCCAAATACAGATGCCAGCGTTGCCAGCAAGTAACAACCAGCAGCCAGTCCTCCGAAATAGAAATACCAGACGATTTCCCAGTGCCAGACGGCTGGTTTTAATGATGGATAGTCATAATAGGAATTTTCGTCTTTTTCTTGCTCTGGATCGGGCAGATAGCCAGTTGTCAGCAGCGCCAGCCATTCGAGCAGATTGGCTGGTTTATTGGGTGCCTCCATCGTTTCGCGGATGGATGTCACCACCGATTGTATCGTTTGTGTTCCAAGTTCAGGAACACGCATTGCCTTCATAGGAACTTCTCCATTCACAGATGGGTGAGATGCTCTTATGAACAAAGGCATCTCACCCTCTATGACTAATCTTTTTGTGTGAAGAACAGAATACCGAAGATACCAATTATCACAGCCGTTACCAGGCCCCAGAATGACGTGGGCATCACGTTATGCATTGGGCGTGGTGGATTTTTTGGCAGATTGTATACCTCTGGCTCATCAAGAAGCAGGAAGAACGAATTCAACCCGCCATCCAGGATGTTGTCATCAACGCCATAGAGCTGTGCTTCTTCAACACCTTGCTCATGCAAGTAGCCCAGGCGTGCTCGTGCCTGCTCTTTGAGCTTGGCAACTTCACCAAATTGAATGGAGTCAGTTGGGCAAGCCTTGGCACAGGCCGGTTCCATCCCGTCCTTCAGACGGTCATAGCACAGGGTACATTTATGTGCTCGACCATCGCCGATGGTAATGGAGTCGCGCTCGATTACCCCAAAAGGACAACAAACGACACAATAGCCACAACCATTACAGATATCCTGTTGGACATAGACTGTGTCGAACTCGGTGCGGATGATCGCTCCGGTTGGACATCCTTCCTGACAGGGAGCATTGGCACAGTGTTTGCAGACATCGCTATGCATCAACCAGCGATCTTCCTTGACGAAAGGTAACGTTGTGTTGAATGCTGCCGGTGCTGCGGGAGCCTCTGAGATTGGACCATTTAATTTGAAATTAGGGAATGCCTCTTCGAACATTGGAAGATCCAGATTAGGCTTTTTCTGTCCGTTGGCATTGACGCTCACCATTGGCTCTGGAGCCTTTTCCTGTGCTGGTTTGCGCCGTCCCACCTGTTCAATAAATTGCACATGTCGCCATGTGTTCGCGCCAAAACGTTGTGTATTGTCATAGCTGGTGCCTGTCCATTCGGGATCAATTGCAGGCAACTGATTCCACTGTTTACAGGCAACTTCGCAGGCTTTACAGCCAATACACACACTGGTATCGGTAAAGAAGCCCATCGCAGGTTGCTCTGGGATTGGCTTCTGCACCGGAAATGATGTCAGAACTTTCTCCGCCTGCTGGATACCAAAATTAAGTACAGGCAGATTTGATCGCTTAAATTCTCTTACGATAGCCATTCAAATGCTCCTTACGATAGACGTCCGGCGCGAACGTTACAGGTGAACGCTTTCGCCTCTTCAATACTCACGTTTGGTTCCAGTGCCATGTGAGCAAGGTCGTTGGTAATGCCGCCCGTGCTTCTTCCCTGGAAACCCCAGTGGAAAGGTATACCAATCTGGTGTACGGTGCGTCCTCGCATACGGAGTGGTTGAATACGTCGTGTGACCATCGCCCGTGCTTCGATTTCACCACGTGGAGTGTTGATAACCATCCACTCGCCGTGCTTAATCTGCTTCTCTGCTGCCAGTTCTGGACTGATTTCGGCAAAGAGGGCTGGTTGTAGAGCGTTAAGCCACGGTAACCAGCGGCTCATCGGTCCACTGACGTGATGCTCTGTCAGACGATAGGTGGTTATCACAATTGGATAATCCTTGTCGCCAACAGCGGAAAGTTTATTGTATTTTTTGCCCTTATTCAGGTTCGCCGCCGGGTTGTTCTGCTGTTTATACAGCGCGTTGTGTACCGGAGATTCGATGGCTTCATAGTGCGTTGGCAATGGGCCATCTTTTAATCCTGTTGGGGCGTATAACCAGCCTTTGCCATCAGGTTTCATCATGAATGGATCAATACCTGAGATCGCATCCATGCCGGTTGCGCCAGGGGCTGGTCGATAATCAGGGGCTTTGTCTGCCGGGAAATCAGGAATATCATTGCCTGTCCATTTTTTCTGCTCCTCATCCCACCAGATCAGTTTTTTGCGCTCTGACCATGGGCGTCCCTGTGGATCGGCTGAAGCACGATTATAGAGCACACGGCGGTTCGCAGGCCATGCGAAGCCCCATTCGTGATTCAGTTTATCGTCGGTGACGCGTGACGCAGCCAGGTTTTTGCCAGGTTCTGGATAGACACCGCTATAGATCCAGGCACCACAGGCTGTGCTGCCATCATCTTTTAGCTCGGTAAAGCTTTTCGCGTGTGGCGCGTCATGGAGTGTATAAGATGTTTGCTCACCAGCCTTTTTGACATGATAACCATTCATCTCTTTGAGTACCAGTAATGCATCTGGCTCATCTTTAATCTTGGAGTGTGGATCATGATGTCCGCCTTCATACTCCCAGGTGAGATTCTGGATAGGCTGATCTTTAGGATCGGTACTATCTGCGTATAAGGCTTTCAAACGTTTGCCAAGATGATAGATGAACCACAGGTCGGAGCGAGCATCTCCAGGTGGATCGATTGCTTTATCTCGCCATTGGACCAGTCGTTGCGTGTTGGTAAAGCTGCCTTCTTTTTCGGCATGGGCCGCTGCTGGCATAAAGAAGACCTCGGTTTTCATTGTTTTCGGATCAACCGCTTCAGTACCTTTATACCAGAATGTGGCTGACTCGATTTCATACAGGTCGCGTACTACCAGCCAATCGAGTTGTTCCAGTGCTTTGCGTTGTAAGCGTGAGTCTGAGCTACCAGCCGACGGATTTTGACCCAGGAGGAAGTAGCCTTTGACTTTACCTTCCAGCATCTCGTACGTCGTCATTAAGTGAGAATGATCGCCTGTGTTTTTGGGTATCCAATGATAACCATAGTCGTTTTGGGGATCATCTGCCGCCTCGCCATACCAGGCTTTAAGCAGGCTTCTCATATATTTCGGCGTATTTGACCACCAGCCAGTTTTCTGACCGTTGACTCTGATATAGTCTTCAAGCGTTTGCTGCGAATTGGCGAAGAGATCTTCCTTACTGAGGGACTCGGCATCTTGCTTCTTCAACTGAGGAGGCAGGACTGCACTTGGCTGAGGCATATAACCAGCCAGTAAGTCGTACAGTGTCGGGACATCGCTCGATCCCTGAATTGAGGCATGACCACGCAGAGCGAGGATACCACCACCAGGGCGACCAATGTTACCCATCAGCAGCTGGAACATCGCGGCTGCACGAATGATCTGTACACCTTTGGACTGTTGTGTCCAGCCAGTAGCGTAACAGAGCATGGTTGTCTTTTCGCGACCAGAATTTTCCGCCAATATTTGTGCTACTTTGAGCCACTGCTCACGGGAAACGCCACAGACGTCTTCAACCATCTCTGGTGTATAGCGAGCATAGTGACGGCGCATAATCTGGAAGACACTACGTGGATGTTGCAACGTCGGGTCTGTTTTGGGACAGCCGTTCTCGTCTAATTCATAGCGCCAGCTACCGGGATCTGTATAGGAGCCTGTTTCTGGGTCGTAACCAGAGAAAACGCCATCCAGATCTTCAGTATCTTTAAAGTTTTCATTAATGATCATTGGTGCATTTGTGTAATTCACTACATAATCATGGAAGTAAGCGTTGTTCTCCAGCATATAATGAATCAATGAACCGAGGAACACAATATCTGAACCTGCACGAGTCGCGACGTACATATTAGCAAGCGCAGATGTGCGCGAATAGTGCGGGTCAACATGAATTACGGGAACTCCTTTATCCTTTGCCTGAATTACATTTCTAAAGGCAACAGGATGAGCTTCCGCCATATTACTACCAATAATGAAGATACAATCGCTATTCAGCAGATCGCGTGGATAAGACGTAGCACCACCACGTCCGAATGTTGTACCCAGACCGGGTACTGTGGAGCTGTGTCATATACGGGCCTGGTTTTCGATTGAGGAAATGCCCAATCCACCAGAGAACAGCTTCTTGATCAGATAGTTCTCTTCAACGTCCAGGGTCGCACCACCGAGGGACGCGATACCTAATGTGTGATTGATTTCACGACCATCTTCAAGGTGCGTGACAAATGTTTCGTCACGGGCTTCTTTCACACGCTGCGCGATGCGATCCATCGCCCAATCGAGTGGTTTAACTTCCCAGTGATCGCTATAAGGGGCGCGGTAGAGGACTTCGGAGATACGGTTTGGGTTAACCGTGTATTGGAATGTCGCGGAACCTTTCGGACAGAGCGTCCCAAAGCTAATCGGGCTATCTGGATTGCCCTCAATGTCAATAATCTGTCCGTCTTTGACGTAGATATTTTGTCCGCAACCGGTTGCACAATATGGACAAACACTCTTTACAACCTGAGCGTCGCGAATGCGTGGTGCCTTCCCAACGCTTTCCTTACTAAAGGATTTTTTGTTGTGACCAATTTGCAACAGATTGGAGACAACGTTATGGATCGTATCAGATCCTTTCATGTTATCTACCATCGGTCTTTATTCCTTACTTATAACTTCTGTGAAACTGCAGCAATGAATAATCAACAATAAATTAATAAATGATATCTATTCACTCTATAAACTGTTGGTTTTTTATCATCGACGCATTCTAGGACTTCCTCAAAAAAGGAGTTTTGAAAAGTTCGTTTGTATTGTAGCACAACTATCTATATGGACGGGGCAGTTTTGTGATTTTGCTTCTGGAGTAATTATTTATGGGTACTTATTTCCTATAGCTTATTTCTGATTATTGGATGAGATTTGTTCAGGATGGATTGCCTTGTATGGTGATCTATCTTAGTACTTTTCTCTAATTTTTCTAAGCTTTCTAAGCATAAACTTATCTTGCGAAAGTAATTTCTATCGTCTATACTTGCTTTAAGTATCATACTGAGCAGCAGAAATGTGCTGAGATATACGCTGATACATGCCTGGTAGTTTGTAGATTTGGACAAGTTTTTAAGAAGGGTCTAACGTTATCGATGCCTCCGAAAGATGACCGCAAAGGAACAAACTCAGATACACGAAATTCCATACAGAAAATGGCAAAAAGAAAACAGCTACTGACACGTTATGCTATTCCTATCTCATTAGTTGTTGTAGGAGTGCTCTTGTTGGCATTTGCTGGTGTGCGCATCTATGAAGTTGCACATGCGAGCGCTATGATACAGGACAAACCAATCAGTGATGTGTTGAGTATGGCAGCTCATCATCAATTGAAGTCCGTGACAATTGATGGCAATACTATTACTGCGACCAGCACTGCAGGCGCGAAATACCATGCTATAAAAGAAGATGGGCAGTCCGTGACAGATTTGTTCTGGCGTGATGGTGTTGTGGTGAACATCGATAACAGTCAAGGTTCTCAATGGGTACAGGGCCTTGTTGATCTGTTGATCATTCTCTTGATTGCTGCCCTGACGTTTGTGTTTATCAAGCGTGGCAATCTGGGGGGGCAGGCGATGCCATTTGCGCGTTCTAAGGCGCGGCGTTTCAATGAGTCACGTCCAACTGTTCTTTTCAGGGACGTGGCGGGGGTTGAAGAAGCTAAGCTTGAACTACAAGAGATTGTTGAGTTCTTGAAGCAACCGCAGCGTTTTACTGCGATGGGTGCTCGTACGCCTAAAGGTGTCTTGCTGGTCGGTGCTCCTGGCACTGGCAAAACCTTGATTTCGCGTGCTGTTGCTGGTGAAGCCGGTGTTTCTTTCTATAGTGTGAGCGGTTCAGAATTTGTCGAGATGTTTGTTGGTGTTGGTGCGGCACGTGTGCGCGATCTATTTAAAGAAGCGAAAGAGCATGCACCATGTATCGTCTTTATCGATGAGATTGATGCGGTTGGTCGCCAACGGACAAATTCGGGTACTGGTGGGAATGATGAGCGTGAACAGACATTGAACCAGTTGCTGGTTGAGATGGATGGTTTCGATAGGCATACTAATATTGTCGTCATTGCGGCGACGAACCGTCCTGATGTGCTTGATCAGGCATTGTTACGTCCGGGGCGTTTTGATCGTCGTGTCATGCTGGATAAACCTGATATTCGTGGCCGAGAAGAGATCCTTGCGGTTCATGCGCTTGGAAAGCCATTAGCTGAAGAGGTGACGCTGAGTACAATTGCCCGACAGACGGCTGGTTTCTCTGGTGCTGATCTGGCGAATCTTTTGAATGAAGCTGCGCTTCTTACCGCTCGTAAAGATTTGTTGACGATTGGACATGCTGAATTGGATGAGGCCATTTTACGTGTAATGGCTGGCCCTGAGCGCAGAAGTCGCTTGATTACTGAGAGTGAAAAAGCTATTATTGCGTATCATGAAGTTGGTCACGCTATTGTGATGCGGATGATGCCAGGTGCTGATCCGGTACAGAAGGTTTCAGCGATTGCTCGAGGTATGGCGCTTGGTATTACTGTACAGGCTCCCGCAGAGGATCGCTATTTGCTGCGGCGCTCGGAACTTGTCGCGAAAATGGCGGGGGCGATGGGGGGTCGTGCTGCGGAAGAGATTATCTTTGGTGATATTACGACCGGGGCGAGTCAGGATATTGATTATGTGACAAATATTGCCCGTCGTATGGTCTGCGAGTTTGGTATGTCGCCTTTAGGAAATGTTTCCTTGAAGGCTGATGCTGAGGGAAACACGGTCATGGGTGCTGAGATGGCGTCCAGAATTGATAAAGAAGTTTCTGTGCTAATCGATCAGGCCTATGAGACGGCTTTGCGTGTTCTTCGTGAACAACGTGAGAAGCTTGTTGCGATCTCCGAGCATCTGATCCAGGTTGAAACGATTGATGGTGAAGAACTTGATAGGATGTTATTTGTTGCATGACACGAACATTTATTGCTCTTGAGATGAATAAAGCAGTTCAGCGACACCTGACGGATGTAATCCATCAGGTGTCGTCTGTTTTGCCTTCAATCCGCTGGGTTAATCCTGCGGGTATTCACCTGACGCTGGCTTTTTTAGGAGAACTTGATGATAACCAGTTGCAGGAGACGATAGCTGCTGCTACGACAGTTGCGCAGGAAACACATTCATTCTCTTATCGCCTGACACATCCAGGTTCATTTGGGGCGGCACGTCAACCACGTGTCATCTGGACTGGCATAGAAGAGCGATCTGGTACATTGTTACATGTACATGCGCGTTTGCAGCAGGATTTAGCGCGGCGCGGGTTTAGCGTCGATACACGTCCATTTGCGCCCCATCTGACACTGGCACGGATTAAAGCTCCTCTTCCAGTAACCGAACTGGAACGTCTGCAAGCAATCTTACATGGTGGCCCACAACAGTTTGCCTCGCGAGAGACCTTTACAGCTAAAGCAATTGCAGTAATGAAGAGTGAATTGTTGCGTAGTGGTGCTCAATATACGCCTCTCAAAATTTGCCCCTTTTCTCCCACATAATAGCGTCAAAAATGGCATCCCTCTGCCCGGATTTTGAGGAACAAAAAAAATACTCAAATGATGTTGAGTTGTGAATATAGAATAAGCAGAAGAGCAGTAATATGACATTATACTTTCTTATCTAAGAGCGTACTGTTTTGTGAGGAAGAAGACATAATGACATACTTCGCAAAGAGGAAGAATATGGGCGGTATTTTACTAAAAATTTATATTCCTATTTGGAGTTATGTCTGTATAGTATACCATAGAATATGCTGCAAAATCAAGGGGTTCTGGAAAATTTATATGTACTAAGCATACATAGCATATGAATTTAGCGTGTATGGTTTCTCCAAAACTCGCGTTAATGCGCTATTTCAGGGTTGACAAGTATTTGCGCGGTGGTGTATTCTCCAATACAACGAAGACATGATACACATTGCTCCAGCGAAGTAGCTGTTGTAGCTTGGTATCAGTAAGAGTGAATCAATGTATGCTGGCAAGCAGTTTTCTATCTTATAAAGGAATTGGAGTCAGGAATATGATGGCGATGGCTTATAACTACCAGAACGCTATACATGCAAGTTCTAGTCGTCATCCCTTCATGCCTTTCTTTGCTAAAAAGATGAATGCATGTATGCCTGGTGCTGCAAACGCAAATTTCATTCACAAGACCGACGTAATAACGTCGGTTTCTTTGTTTATGCTTGCTGTATACATTATAGGAATTACCATTACAGAAATTATTGGAGTTGTTTCCCTTCTTCTTGTAGGTCTTGTTGTGGGTCTGATTAGTCTCCTACTTATTGGCCTTACCGGACTTATATGGCTCATTAGTCTGGTAGGGCTTATCGAGGAGCCAGACGCAAGACATGCACAGGGAGATTAAAGGGAGCGACGAAGCCACCCGATCCGAAGAAGGTATCCTGACGAGGACCTCCCAGCATGGGAGGTCCTCTTTCGTGTAATTAATGCATACTCTAGGAGGAATTATGGCTATCGCTGCAAAGATCATTCAGCAGTCGGGTACAATGAACCAATCCGGGGGGGCAGAGGACAAGGGCCGCGAACTCACGGGCAGTCAGATCATTTGTGAGTCATTGGTACGTGAAGGGGTAGAGCTATTATATGGGTATCCTGGCGGTACAATTATGCCCTTCTATGATGCACTTACCTCCTATTCTGTTTTACATCACGTACTGGTGCGACATGAGCAGGCTGCGGCTCATGCGGCGGATGGGTATGCTCGTTCGACTGGCAAAGTAGGTGTCTGTGTTGCTACCAGTGGTCCTGGCGCTACAAATCTGGTAACTGGTCTGGCAACAGCTTTTATGGACTCGACGCCTATAGTTGCTATCACAGGACAGGTGGCCCGTAATCTGATTGGCCGGGATGGGTTCCAGGAGACGGATATTCTTGGTATCACGCAGCCAATCACAAAACACAATTTTCTTGTGCGCGATGTTGATGAGTTGGCTGACGTTATCCACAAAGCTTTCCTCGTGGCACGCAGTGGTCGACCTGGACCTGTGCTGGTAGATGTGCCGAAGGATATCCAGTTCGCTAAAACAACCTATCGTGCGTCAGATCATATTACGTCAGAGACGCTGCTACAGCAGCAACTGGCGCAGGTGCAGTCGATCTCGACTGAACTGCTGGCGCAGGCTGCGGAACTTATCGCACAGGCACAACGACCCCTGATTATGGCTGGTCATGGTGTCATCCTGTCAAACGCTTATGATGAGTTGTTCGCCTTTGCGCAGAAGTCTGAGATCCCGGTTATTACGACGTTGTTAGGTCAGAGTGCGTTTCCTGAAGATCATCCATTACATATTGGTCTGCCAGGTATGCATGGTCCAGCACATGTGAATAACGCAATTGCGGCGGCAGATCTGATTATTGGTGTGGGTTTGCGTTTTGATGATCGCGTAACGGGTGACGTAAAAACCTTTGCCGCCAATGCGCAGATTATCCATATCGATATTGATGTGTCAGAGATGAACAAGATCAAATTTGCGACTGTACCGATTGTCTCTGATGCGAAAGTCGCTCTGGCAGCGTTGACTGCTGTGGTGGAGAGTAGTGCCGATCCTGCCTGGTTGCAGGAGATCCGTTCATGGGAAGCGGCTAATAATGCGCGTGGAAGTCAGGTGAAGCGAAATGAAGAGCTTCCTGATCCAGTTGGCATTCTTAATGCGATTAATAAAGTGACGGATGGGGATGCTATTGTGGTAACGGATGTGGGTCAGCACCAGATGTGGACCGCTCGCTTCTATCAATGGACACGTCCTAATAGCCATATCACATCAGGTGGGTTAGGAACAATGGGATTTGCGTTGCCTGCGGCGATGGGTGTAAAGATGGGTGTGCCGGATGCTCCTGTATGGGTGGTTGCAGGTGATGGTGGTATTCAGATGAATATTCAGGAACTGGCGACACTACGACAGGAAGGGATCGCGGTTAAGGTTGCCATTATGAATAATGGGTATCTGGGCATGGTCCGTCAGTGGCAGGAGTTTTTCCACTCTCGCAATTATTCTGAGACACCAATGAGTGGTCCCGATCATATTAAACTGGCTGATGCCTATGGATTTAAAGGGATCCGTGTAACAAAGCGGGAAGATGTTGAGGCTGCTGTTCGTGAAGCCATGGAGTCGAATGACACCGTGATTGTTGAGTTTATTATTGACTCTGCTGCGAATGTGTATCCAATGGTTGCCCCTGGGGCAGCGATTACAACCATGATTGAAGAGAAAGTCGAAGAGGATAACAGTCATGACTAATACCAATCCCGCTGCAACAGCTATACGGACAGGATATTCAGATGCGCCGCAGGGGACTGAACATGTCCATATCCTGTTTATTGAAATAGAAGACCGCCCCGGATCGATTGATCGGTTAGTTGGCGTGTTACGTCGCAAACGGGCGAATTTGTTGTCTCTGTCACTTGCACCGAGCGAGCAGGCTGATATAATGCGGGTTACTGCTCAGGTGAAGGATACTGAGGTTGCTGTAGATCATCTCGTGGAACAGGTACGCAAGATATTCGATGTGCGTGTAGCCCGGTCTGTATCAACTGAACAGGCAATTGTTCGTGAATACACTCTGATACACGTAGATGCGCCTGCGGCATTGGTATCTGAGGTTATTACGACTGGTCGCCGCTATGGAGCGTCCGTCGTTGATGTCACAGCTCAGGCTGTGATCATGGAGGCCGTTGGCGATGCAAAGCAGTTACAGGAGTTGTCAACCGCTTTGCAAAGCTATGGAATGCATGAGATTGCTCATTCAAGTTGTGCGGCATGCTCGTACAGCGAGAATAGCTAGTCGATTTTTATAGCATCATCGATTACATTTCATTTTAGATATAAGGAGTGAAGAAACAATGGTACGTGTATATTATGACACCGATGCGGATTTAGAGCTTATCCAGCAGAAACGCATTGCTATCATTGGATATGGCAGTCAGGGCCATGCACATGCATTGAACTTAAAAGATAATGGTTGTGATGTTGTAATTGGGCTTCCATCAGGCAGTAAAAGCCGTGCGAAGGCAGAGGCTGGAGGCTTGCGCGTTCTCACACCTGCTGATGCCGCTCAACAGGCAGATGTCATCATGATCTTGATCCCTGATGAACTGCATAAAGAGGTTTTTGAGCGCGATATTCGCCCGGCCCTGGCACCAGGAAAGTTGCTTTTGACCGCTCATGGTTTCAGTTTGCATTTTGCGCAAATGGTGCCGCCACCTGATGTTGACGTTGCGATGGTTGCTCCAAAGGGACCTGGACATCTGGTGCGGAGTGTGTTTGAAGAAGGAGCTGGTGTTCCTGCTGTTTTCGCAATCCACCAGGATGTTACCGGCAATGCTCAGGCACTGACTCTTTCCTATACACGCGGTATTGGTGGTACCCGTGCAGGTGTGCTGGAAACAACCATTAAAGAAGAGACTGAGACAGACCTCTTTGGCGAGCAAGCAGTGTTGTGTGGTGGCGTTTCTGCGCTGATCCAGTCAGGATTTGAGACACTGGTTGAGGCTGGATATCAGCCTGAGATCGCGTATTTTGAGTGTATGCACGAGATGAAACTGATCGTTGATCTTATGTACCAGGGTGGTCTGAGCTATATGCGTTATTCGATCAGTAATACCGCCGAATATGGCGATTATTCCAGCGGCGAGCGCATTGTGACCGATCAGACACGTGAGGCGATGCGTCAGGTATTGAAAGAGATCCAGAATGGTACATTTGCCAAAAACTGGATATTAGAAAATAATGCTGGACGCCCATCGTTCCTGGCGATGCGCAAAGCTCATGCTGAACATCAGATCGAGCAGGTTGGCCGTGAATTACGTGGTATGATGTCGTGGTTGAAGACACCACAACAAGAAGCAGCAGAGACAAAGAACTAAGCTAAGCTAAGCTAAGATGAGATGGTTGAGATCGCAAGCTAGTGATCTCAACCGCAGCCCAAACCCTGATGGACGAATAAGGAGGAAACAAAACCATGGGAGATCCATCTGTCGTAAGAATTTTTGATACAACCCTGCGTGATGGCGAACAATCCCCAGGAGCAACGATGTCATTGGAGGAGAAACTGCAGGTAGCGGATCAACTAATGGCTCTCAATGTGGATATAATCGAAGCCGGTTTCCCTGCAGCTTCACCTGGAGACCTTGCTGCTGTACAGGCGATTGCGAAACGAGTGCGTGGCGTATCCGTGGCTGCTCTTGCGCGTGCCAATAGCAATGATATTGATACTGCGTGGAAAGCCATTTCAGAAGCGGAAAAACCTGTTATCCATGTGTTTCTTGCGACCTCTGATATTCATTTGCAGTATAAATTACATTTAAGTCGTGAAGAGGCGTTGCAGCGTGTGAAATCAATGGTCGCGTATGCTTGTAGTTTATGTCCGACGATTCAGTTTTCTGCGGAAGATGCAACGCGAAGTGATCGAGAATACTTGTGTCAGGTCTTCGCGGCGGCGATCCAGGCTGGTGCAACCACAATCAACGTGCCTGATACTGTTGGGTATACTTCCCCACAAGAGTATGAGGATCTGTTCCGCTATCTGAATAGTCATGTACCAGGAGCAGAGCAGATCACGTTCAGTGCCCATTGTCATGATGACTTAGGGATGGCGACTGCTAATACATTGGCCGCGATTAAAGGGGGAGCGCGTCAGGTTGAAGTGACGATTAATGGTATTGGAGAACGTGCTGGGAATACGGCTCTTGAAGAAGTCGTCATGGCATTACAGACACGTCCAGACGCGTTTAACCTCGTTAGTACAAAGGTTCATTCACAGGCATTGCTGGGAGCAAGCATGCTGGTGAGCCGTTTGACAGCAATACCTGTGCAGCCAAACAAGGCTATCGTGGGTATAAATGCATTTGCTCATGAGGCAGGCATCCATCAGGATGGCATGTTGAAAAATCGACAGACCTACGAGATTATGACGCCACAGTCCGTGGGTTGGGAAGATACAAATCTGGTACTGGGGAAACATTCGGGTCGTCATGGTCTGGATGCACGCTTACGTAAGCTTGGTCATAAACTTTCAGCGGAAGAATTGAAAGCGGCATATCAACGTTTTGTTGTCCTGGCTGACGAGAAAAAATCCGTAACAGATGATGATCTACAGTATATCGTCCAGAGTAGCATGGAGACGCCTGCGGCCATTTAGTACGCGTATTTATTCGCAAAAATAATGGTTTACCCGTACGCAAAAATATGTATTGTCGTTGCTAAATAATGTCGTTATACTAAATTTAATGTGCTTTCTCCTGAGATAGATACGTATTGCGCCGTATTGTAGAGCATGAGGATCATTTCTCAGGAGGAAGAGTAAAACATTGTTCTCATTGCCAACGATCTACATGTTGTTGTAAACGAGTATGAGCTTTTGTATGCCAGGGTAGTGCTCGTTTTTGTTATGGGCTGTATAATCGCCCCTTGCTTGACAAATGGTTGTGTTTCGGTTAACGTGCGTAATTGAGAATATGGTTATGTTTCTAAGGTCTGAACCATAGAAAACTTTACATGTAACTGTAAGGTATAGCCACTTTGGTACTGAATAAATGTAGCAACGACAGATCGTGGTAAAATGGAGAAATCCAGAAAGGATGAACAATGCACACGTCATCAGAAAGGCAGGTAGCCGCCGATGGCACTGGTATTACCTGTCTCAGTTACCGTTTTGGCTCCAGCGACATCAGCTAATTTAGGGCCTGGTTTTGATAGCCTGGGGTTAGCATTACAGCTCTATAATCGTTTTGAAGTTGAAGAGTGGGGAGAGGATCCAGAGCATCCTCTGATTGAGGTGTTTGGTTCGCTTGGCGAGGGATTATCGACCGGGCCTGATAATTTGTTCTTTCGGTCCTTTGCTTTGTTGTTTGAGCGTCTTCAAGTTCCCCTACCTTCAATTCGTATTCGTATGACAATTCAAATTCCTCCGGGTTGTGGTCTGGGGAGTAGTGCAACTGCTGTTGTTGGTGGGTTAGTGGTGGCAAATGAGTGGGTGCGCCCACTTGGCCTGGCGGTTGAAAAGAAAGATCTTCTTGAACTGGCGGTGGAGGCTGAGGCGGGTAATCATCCAGATAACGTTGCTCCTGCACTTCTTGGTGGACTGGTCGCTACGACGCATATGGGAGAAGAGATACAGGCCATAAAAACGAAATTCCCCAAAGCGTTAAAGGCAGTGATCTTTACACCATCATTCCCTATGGATACGGTGGCAGGCCGCGGGTTGTTGCCAGCGAGTTACCCTAAAGCTGATGTCACGTTTAATACGGGGCGTGTCGCGTTATTGCTGACGGCCTTGCAAACGGGGCGTTATGAATTGATTGGTGAAGCGATGCAAGATCGATTACACCAACCATATCGGCAGGCACTTTTTCCGGCGATGCCCGATATTATACAAGCAGCTATCGATGCTGGTGCCCACGGTGCAAGCCTTTCTGGAGGCGGTTCATCTCTTATCGCGCTTGCCAGTTCTCGTTTTGATGATGTATTAAATGCTATGCAGAATACTGCTCGTGCTGCTGGTGTTGATGGAACTGGTATGGTATTACGGGCTGATTTGAACGGTGCGCGAGTACTTAATACGTCTCGTAGTCGCATACGAAAGGAAGTCAGTGCGCGTTATGGCGATCAATTCTACTGGTCTCCAGCCAGATCGGGGAGCGGGCGAGGAGCAAAATAGTTTGCAGACATCTCTTTCTCCTGACGTGGTTGAGGCTTTGTCCTCAACCCGCTTACACTGTGTTGAATGTTCGACGATATATCCTGCTATTGAGGTGGGTCAGCCTCCACGCTATCGCTGCGATTGTGGTGGTGTGCTTGATGTTGAGACTGATTTTCAATTGCCCAAGCAGTATATCCGCGCCAAAGATGAGCATGTTGATGATATGCTCTATGGGTTTACCGGTGATCTTGATAGTGGCACTCCTTCGGCTGGCGCTCTCTGGCGTCAGGTGTTTGATGAGCGTGCCTCAAATCCACCTATCTGGCCGATAAGCACCGATAAGTTAATGCTGGACGCAAGTGGCGTCTGGCGCTATCGCGAGCTGATTCTGCCTGCTCCTGAACGTTTTATTGTGAGTCGTCCTGAAGGAAATACGGGTCTGTATCCAGTTGGCATCGAAAATTGTGGGGCTGGTCGTGCGGGTCATCGACAGATTGGCGCTTATGCTGG
The DNA here is from genome assembly GCA_035493535.1 of Dictyobacter sp. Taxonomy (GTDB): domain Bacteria; phylum Chloroflexota; class Ktedonobacteria; order Ktedonobacterales; family Ktedonobacteraceae; genus Dictyobacter. Next base: position 87,056 of record DATJIE010000005.1, on the reverse strand, counting down.
TCTGGAGCGCTTTTTCTTGAAGCATGAAGGGGAAAATCCTTCCGGTAGCTTTAAGGATCGCGGTATGACTGCAGGGGTGACGATGGCGAATGTTCTGGGCGCGAAGGCGGTGGCCTGCGCATCTACTGGCAATACGTCTGCGTCACTGGCTTCATATGCGGCTCAGGCTGGTCTGCAGGCGCTGGTGTTTTTGCCTGCCGGGAATGTGGCAGGTGGCAAACTGGCGCAGTCTCTGGCTTATGGGGCGAAGACGGTACAGATTGATGGTGATTTTGATGATGCGATGCGTCTGGTTGAGCAGGTTTGTGATGAACTCGGTATTTATCTGCTGAATTCGTTAAATCCATTTCGCGTGGAAGGTCAGAAGGCGATTGGTTTCGAAATTTTGCAGCAACTTGATTGGCAGGCACCTGATTGGTTGGTCTTGCCTGCTGGTAATCTGGGCAATACGTCCGCGATTGGGAAAGCATTCCGGCAGGCGTATAATTTATCGCTGATCAGTCATATGCCTCGCATTGCGGCTATTCAGGCCGCTGGCGCGAATCCATTCTATCGCAGTTACAAGCAGGGGTTTGCGCAACGTGAGAGTGTGCAGGCTGATACTGTGGCAACCGCGATTCGCATTGGTAATCCTGTGAGCTTTACTCGCGCACGTCGTGTGATTGAAGAGTGCGATGGTATTGTGGAACAGGTGACTGATGAGGAGATACTGGCAGCCAAGGCTGTAATTGATCGTGCTGGTATTGGTTGTGAGCCAGCTTCTGCCGCAACGCTCGCTGGCGTTCGTAAGTTGGTGGCGCAGGGTGTGATCAAACACGATGAACAGGTTGTTGGTGTGCTGACAGGCAATCTACTGAAAGATAGTAAGACTGGAATTCCGCAAAATCTGGATGGTCGAACTGTGAAGGCTACGATTGATGCGGTAAGGAGAATCTTGCAGTAGATATGCGTACTCCTGGTAATGTGTTTTCCGGGGGCCATATGTGATGAGCAGAAGGACACTAATGGTCTATGATCATCATCAGGCCCCTGGTGGTTTGATCGGGATATGGCTGGTTTGGGCGCTGCTGCTCATGCCTGCTATCCAGCATTCTAATGAGTAGACTATGATGGTTCATCATGTGGTACTGTAAAGGCATCTTATCGTGACCAGTAGTTACACAATTACAACCCCTCTTATGAGTAGCGCTCTTCTGAGCAAATCCCTTTCCCCCGTTTCACTGCTTCTCCTGCCATAAGGCGCTCCAGGGTGGCTGTATGGATTTGAAACATCGCTATCACCTATCCGTATATACAGTAGAACATGTGAGAGAATGATGCCATTGTTTCTCTAGCGGTTAGCATGTGAGGCCAATGGTAAGCGCTAGAACATGTGTGTCGTTACCATACACATAATTGCACAGTATGGATAGAGATATATGGATAAAGAAGGATGAACGTGAGTACGCGCAAAAGGATACGAGATTTAGCTCCGTCCTGGGATATGCCATCAGGCCCGATGAAAACTGTGGGCTGGTTTCTCCACTGGTTATTACGGGTTCTGGTCCATTTTTTCTGGATACCGCTGATCATTGTTGTGCTCTATGAGGTGTATCACAATTGGACGATGGGTGGAGCGTTAAATGGATTGGGAAGTGGCGTCACCACACTGTTTATTGGTCTGATTGTCTGGGCTTTGCTCTATGGGTTGCAGGTGGTCGTCAACATCGCGACCAGTATTCAGCAGGCGATGACTGATATGAAGCGTTTTCAACAGCAGCCAGAGACGTTATTCCGCAATCCCTATATGTCTTTTTCTCGTGGCGATAGTGAGCCGGAGGAAAGATCAAACGTTGTCGAAGGCACGATTACAAATCTGGATGAAGAGCGCATGAAGCGGCGCATGGGGGAATGAGAGTGCTCTTATAGAGCACTCTCAGGATTCTGTGCAGTCCAGACTTTTTTTGCCTCATCTGTTGGTCCTGGTACATACGAGAAGAGCAAGTTGCCGCTCCCTTGAATGCGATAGGTTCCTAATTTTGCTGGTAATATCATGGTTTGACCACGGGAAAGCGTTTCTGCTTGATCTAGCTTTTCTCCATAGTAGACCTGTACTTCAGCACCAAGCGACGTGAGAATGATACAACTGCCGCCGGTTGTCCCGACGATCGCGCTGTTGGTTTCCTTCAGGCGCAACTCGCGTGAGACAAAATAGTGACAGGCGACAAGGCAGCGATCCTCATAATCTGGTGTGTTTGCTAATTGGACTGGATGCATTTTTACCTGTGGGGAAGGATAAAAATGAGAAACTTCCAGTGAACGTTCTATATGGAGTTCGCGAGGCTGTCCAGAGGCAGTAAGGCGACCATAATCGTACATTCGGTAGGTAACGTCTGAATACTCCTGTAGTTCGTACAGAAGGATACCACTGCCAATTGCATGTACAGTGCCAGCAGGAACAAAGACTATATCACCCGCCTGTACAGACTCTTCATGTATTAATTGGTCAAGGGCGACCTGTTCAATGGCTTCGCGCGCTTCCGCAGCGTTGGTTGACATTTTAAAGCCATGCACTAACTTTGCATCTGGTTCGGCGGCTAAAATATACCAGAATTCTGTTTTTCCCAGTTTGCCATTTTCAAATTGCGCAGCATACGTGTCTTTCGGATGTACCTGAACAGACAATTGTGCGTTGGCATCAATAAATTTAGCAAGGAGAGGGAAACGTTGTCCAAAAATAGTAATGGCCTGTTCACCCAGGAGTGCTTCGCCTAAATCTTTGACGAGATCGCCGAGAGTACGGCCCTCATATTCACCATTCTCAACAATATTACTGACTTCAGTTTCCCAGGACTCTCCAATAGCAACCTCATTTGAAGGTAATGTTTTCCATTGATCGCGTTCGAGACGACGACCACCCCAGATAGTTTCGTGCAATGAAGGTTGTAAACGAATAGGGTATAGATACGACACAGTAAACTCCTGCAACGTCGACAACGTTAAATATGTGTTTAGTTGACCAGTAAAATACCCTCGATTTGGCGGCGGAGTTTGTGTCTCATCACAATACCAGAGATGCGATAGATCTCTTTTCCGCCCTTAAAGAAGAGTAAAGTTGGAACTCCTTCAATGTTCCAGCGGCTGACCAGATCATCTTCACTGGAGACATGAACGCGAGCAAAAGTTGCCCGCCCCTGGTATTCTTTACTGATAGCCTCGAATTCTGGCTCCTGGATCTTACATGCTTCACTTTGTGGAGCTGAGATGTTGGCGATCAAAAAGTCTGAAGAGTTTAACACTTGCTCTGTAAAATTTTCTGGTGTTACCTCAATATAGCTGTCTGCCATACCACCCTCTTGTTGTTGGTATTTGATTTCTGCCATTGTTTTTCAAGGTATCACCCTACCGGGTGATTGTCAAGAAAAGCGCCGCCTTATTGTAGCATGGATTGTCTACCGCGCAAATATTATGTTTGCGCGGTCAACAGTTGCTCCGCATCATCGATAAAGTAGCGGTATCCTTGCTCTGTTAAAAACAACTGGCGATTTGCCGAAAACTCCTGGTCACGTGTATCGCGAGTTACTATGGTGTAAAAGTAGGCAGTGTTGCCATTACTTTTAGGACGTAGAATGCGACCCAGACGTTGTGCCTCTTCCTGCCGTGAGCCAAAGGTTCCTGATACCTGTATTGCGACGTTCGCATCGGGTAGATCAATGGCGAAGTTTGCGACTTTACTGACGATCAGTAATTTGATTTCACCAGTGCGGAATTGCTCGTACAGTTTCTCTCGTTGTGCGGTTGGTGTGCGACCGGTCAGCAAAGGGGCATGAAATTCGTCTGCCAGACATTGGAGCTGATCCAGATATTGACCGATAATCAGAATCTGGTCATTGTGATGGCGTTCGGTGAGATAGCGTGCGATTGGTAACTTCGCTGAATTTTCAGCGGCGAGGCGATATTTCTCGCGGGTTTCCGCCATCGCGTAGCCCATCTGTTCGTCTTCTGGTAAACTGACCCGGATCTCGTGACATTCGGCGGTGGCGATCCAGCCCTGCTGTTCCAGTACACGCCAGGGAACATCGTATTTTTTTGGACCGATCAGGCTGAAGACATCGCTCTCACGTCCGTCTTCACGTATGAGGGTTGCTGTTAACCCCAGACGTCTTTTTGCCTGTAACTCAGCCGTGAAGCGAAAGACCGGCGCGGGCAAGAGATGGACCTCGTCGTAGATAATTAGACCCCAATCGTAATCGGTAAAGAGCGAAAAGTGAGGATAATTCGCAGGATCATAACTATTTTCTGACAGTTCTTTCTTACGTCGATAGGTCAGAATCTGGTAGGTGCTGACGGTGATGGGCGCGATATCTTTGCGGTCACCTGTATATTCAGCAACCATTTCTGGTGGAATATCTGTCTTATCTAGAATTTCTTGTATCCATTGTCGAACCGCGACTGTATTGGGTGTCAGGATTAGTGTTGCACGCTGTACATCCGTGATCGTTGCCAGCCCTACGATCGTTTTGCCAGAGCCACATGGGAGCACCACAACGCCACTGCCACCTGCGGTAGATCCACCAGCATAGAAGGCCGCTGCCGCCTCTTTTTGATAGGTACGAGGTTCAAATTCATTTCCCTGTTGTGTCGTCGTTAGCAGTTGAATGGGGAGTGGTGAACCATCGGTATAGCCAGCAAGATCCTCAGCAGGAAAGCCAATTGCAATGAGTGCCTGTTTAATATGACCACGGCGCGAGGCTTCGACTTGCAAGGTGGTTGGATTGATTGAGCGGATGATATATGGCTGTGTATGTTTGTTGTGCGTAATTTCAGCAATCAAAGCAGTATCATCTGAATGGAGCAGGAGCATATCTTGCTCGTGAAACAGCTTGACCCGACCATAGCGGCGAATATAGTCATGAATTTCACTGACAATATTCGCGGGAACTGGATATTTACTATAGGTATTTAACTGCTCAATGATACTGTCAGCGGTGATGCCACCAGAAGCAGCATTCCATAACGAAAGTGGCGAGAGACGATACGTATGGATATGTTCGGGCGATTTTTCAATCTCGGCGAACTGGGCCAGAGCATCACGTGCCTCTGCATGAAGCGGATTATCAACTTCCAATAAGATTGTACGGTCACTCTGTACAATGATTGGACGACTTAGATCCATTAGCTTATACCTCTACCTCTTTGGCCCAGGCTTGCAGGAATTTCAAGATGGTTGTTGTCGTTTGTTGTTCATATCCACGCATCAGATATCGAGCACCAACGATAACTTTAATTCCCCTGCGACCAGTGAGTTGTTCAACAAACGGTTCAAGTTTATAAAGTGGGCAGATTTCATCAAATTCACCCGTGACAAATAATTTTGGGCGTTCAAATGGCCGTGGAAAGCCACTGGCGGCACGGAAGAGTGGTAGACTGATGGCAACAACAGTGCGTATACGCACGTCAAAAGGAGCATACAACATGGTGATGTATGCGCCAAATCCCTCACCAATAATACATAATTTGGTAGGATTGCCACCAGGAATTTTTAATGCGGCATCGATAGCACCCGCAAGATCTAACGGCTCAAGACGTCCATCGCTTTGTTGTCCCTGGCTATGACCCACACCACGAAAGTTGAAGCGAAATGCAATCATCCCTGCTTCTGCAATACTTCTGGCAAGAGTTACCAGCAAGGGATCATTCATATCGCTGCTCGCCGGTTGTGGATGACAGAGAATAACGATAGGGGCGTTCTCTGCTTTGGAGGGGGTATGCACCGTACCTTCTAAAAGCAGTGGTGGTTGGCCTTTGCTATGAAATGTGAGCGGTCGTGCCGCTTGTTCTGATAAGGTCATCACTTATCCTTCTGCTTCCCTTGCTAAGAGTTGTAGCTTTAGTGACTCAATATTAACCTAGTGTGACTCAAGCGTCAACGTTTCTCGTACTGTGAATTTTGCAGCGTGTGATTACACAAAAATAGTCTACTGATTTTTACGTATCCCAATACACTGATGAGTTTTGAGATTTGAAGAATAAAGAAAGAATACCTGTATTATAGTACAAAATGTTGTGATTTGTTCAACAAAACCTTTGCATGTAGGCTGAAGGATGTTATACTAACTATGACATATGTATACTTATTTTTGTTCATGTTGGTATCATGTGTTCAATCAAGGACAATTGTTCCTATATTTAATTGTTTTTTTCATTCCGGGGTGAACATATAGCATATCTCGTTATGGAGATGGTATTCATAATTGAAATAGAATCCTCTATTTTTGTAAGGATACCTTTTTATACAGTAGCCTTGTTCTGGAAATGCTCAGAAGCAACCTGTGTTTTTGATACTATGGGGGATAGTAACATCGACGTATAGCAATACGAAGATGGCAAAAGTGCGGGCTGGCTATTATTTCAATTCCCGGAGATTACAAGTTGGGGGGGGCGCATAACAGTATAGAGAGAAACAAGAGCAATTGTGGAGTTATTCTGTGCATCGCCCGTGATAGACGAAGTGTAATCTTCGAGGTATCAGACTAATTGGGAGTGATGCGGTAGATGTGCTATCTCGCTCTGGTTCATGCCCTCTAGCGATCCTGGTTTCTCATATAATTTCGGAACGTTCTCATTACATTTTCATGTATAAGGAATACTATTGTGTTTGTAACAGCCATTCTGTACGGCATCGATTGCGTTTTTTTATTGAAGATGTTCAATTACGTCATGCATAGGGAAACCGGAGAACTATGACTCACGAAATGCATTCATTTTGTTGTATGAAAAAAGATTGGCTATATGTTGATGTGAGTTTTCCTAAGAATAATCGATACATATAGTGGAATGTAGAGGTAGGAGCACATATGTCCAGCATTTTAGTCGTTGAAGGCGAAGGGGAAATTACAAAAATAGTTGATGCATGTTTGGGATGTGAGGGATATAACGCTGTTATGATTGAGAACGGCGATGATGCTGTGCGCTTTACATTACGTGAAATGCCCTGTCTGGCAATTGTCTATCGCACGCTGCCAGATGGAAATTGCTATAAATTGATACAACAACTACGCGATCATCCCAAGAGTATGCATATCCCCTTAATTTTGATTAGTCCCTGCACTTCTCTCGTTGAGAAAGTTCGTGCATATGAATTAGGGATTGATAGCTATATTACTGCGCCTTTTAGCTGTGATGAGTTGATAGCTCATGTCCGGCGGCAATTACGGCGCATGCAGCAGAATACACTTTCTCCTCTGACGCGCCTCCCTGGTGGTTTACAATTAGAGCGAGCTATCGACTATAAACTGCGTGGCTCTGATCCGTGGAGCGTTTTGTATCTTGATCTTGACCATTTTAAGGCTTTCAATGATGCCTATGGTTTTCTGGCTGGCAATGATATGATTCTACTTGTCAGTCATATTTGTCAGCAGGTGGTCTATGAGTATGGGAATGCCGATGATTTTGTGGGTCATGTGGGGGGCGATGATTTTGTGATTGTGACCACTCCTGACCGTGAGCAATTATTGTGCGCACATATTCTGGACCGTTATAAAGAAGAGAGCCTTGTGTTTTATCGCTCGGAAGATGTCCAACGGGGATCTATTAATGGGATAGATCGCAATGGTATGCCGTATCAGTATCCTCTTGTTTCTCTTTCTATTGGTGTTGTCAGTGATCGTTTGCGTAGTCACCACTCTCCTGATGAGATCAGTACGTTGACTGCGGAGGCGAAACGTCTGGCGAAACGCTCTTCTAGTAATGTCTCACATGTTTCTCCGCGCTGGAGTGTTCCTGAGCGTACGCATGTATCGTTACCTTTAAGCCTGGTACACAGTTTTAATTCTGGTGCCTTTTATCTGGCAGAAGAGGATGCGCTGGCTGAGTCAAAATAACATTTTTTAGCGTTCATACTGGTATTCTTATAGCGGTTGTTTGCTGGTATCTTTCCATGCTTTATGCTATGCTAGGTTGCAACGGTGATGTTATCCTGTGTAAGGGAAGGATACAATGATGAGCGCTTCTGAATATAGCGGTGATATCTTATCCGAACAAGTGCATAATTTGGGTGAAGCAGAACAAGAGGCTCGACGTTTAGAGATCCGTGAGAATGCAAAACGAGTGTTGCGTGATAGTGGTATGGCGGAAATGCTAAAGGCGATCAACACCAATCTACTCAAGGGTCGAGGCCATTTTGAAGAATACGACTCTTTTGTTTTGTTCAAATGGGGCACTCCATCAACGTTGCGTCATATGTGGGTGGAGGTGCGCGGAAATACATTGCTGTTCCGTTTACAGGAGCATCGAAAATGTGCTGCTCCTATGCCTATCTGTGATGGTGAATATCATACATTTACCAGTGTGATGTGGTCTGATCGGATGTTCTTACAGTCAGAACTGAAAAAATATTATGATCGGCCTGTCGCTGAAGCCTCCTCTGATTAATAATAGCTCTCTCCTTTGTTGTGATGGTTTTCAATTTTCTCTCTGCTCTCTTGTGCTCAGGGGGTGCGTGCGGTGGCTCTATTTAGAATAATTCCAGTGAGAGCGTTCGGATGGTTCCCATACCTTTGATGAATTTGGTGACCATCTGATAGTTTGGTGTGGCGTAAAAGGCTGCTCGTTCAGATTCTCCGGCCCAGCTAAAGAAGCTGAAGTGGAGTAATTTCTGCTTACGTTCCTCATCTCTCTGTTCGTTGTTCTGTATAGAGGCTATGTGGTCAGGTGTGGACTGTGTTTTCATCTGTTCCTGTGCCATGAAAGCAAATGCCAGTGAGAATTGGAGTGGATAGTGATGGATTCCTTGTAACCAGCCTTTCTGTACCAGCGGGAGATAATGTGGCGCTACATGGGTGAGATGTACGGAGGCGATTGTGGGCGCGGCAGCAGGGCGCGTATAGCCCCAGGTATATGCGAGATACCATTGTTGGGGGGCCGAGGTCAATAGATGTGCGATGGGCTGAAACAATTGTTGTGGATCATAGTGATCGCGGGCATGCTGCCAACTTGCGACATCTTTCCACGTTGTGAGCATGATATAGTATAGATCAGCACTGCGACTGCGATAGGTACGGAGTGTCGTGAGTTCTGGTGCGTTGTGCATACGCTGGATCATCGTGCGGATGTGGACCTGGACATCGGCGTCTGCTTTTGCTTCTGTATAGATTATAGTAACCACTAATAGCTCTGTATTATGCTGCACAAATACCACCCACCTGCTTTTACGTAAGAATAAGTAGAAAAATATATGTTAGATAGCATAGCATAGCAAAAGATACGGCGCAAGTGAAATGATCCAATTGTCAGCATTCGCAAAATAGCGTATAAATATTGTGCTTGTATGTATGTGTCAGAATGTATACTCCTATTAGATTTGTGAGTTGCATTGTTTGACATAAGTACTGCATTTCATTGTACTTATGCTTAGAGGGGGCAGGCGATAGAGATTGCTATGGATATTTCAGCTTTAAGTGAGTTTGCATTGATTGCTCGCCTTACCGAGGGTCTGGCTATATCCTCAACTGGTGAACTGGGTGTGGGGGATGATTGTGCGGTGCTTGATCCTGGTGGTGAGGATTTACTGCTGGCGACAACTGATAGTCAGATTGAAGAGGTGCATTTTTCGTTGCAGACTGCTCTCCCTGAGCAGATTGGTCGTAAAGCCCTGGCAATTAATATCAGTGATATTGCCGCGATGGGAGGACGACCACGCTATGCGCTGATCTCACTGGTTTTACCGGCACATCTGCCATTGCAGGTGTTGGATGGTATCTATGCTGGTTTGCGGCAGGAAGCAGCAGCACATCAAGTAGCTGTCGTTGGTGGTAATATTGCAGGCACAGGCAAAACTGAGCGGCTGGTGCTTGATATTACGTTGTTGGGGAGCATTGAGCGGGGGCGTGTCATCTCACGTGCCGGGGCACGGGTGGGTGATCTGCTCTGTGTTACTGGAACATTAGGGGATTCTGCTGCTGGTCTGGCAACACTGATACAGCCCATTGCTGATGGTGAAACCGCAGCGGTTCACACTGTTCAGGCACGACATCGGACTCCTACACCACGCGTGCATGAAGGACGTGTGCTCAGTCGTTTGGGTCCGCAGGTAGTGACGGCAATGCTGGATATCAGTGATGGCTTGAGCGGTGATCTACAGCATCTCTGTATACAGAGCGTGGTGGGAGCAACGTTGGAAGTGGAACGTCTTCCTCTCTCTCCCGCGCTTCGGACTGTGGCTACCTGGATGCAGCGTGATCCGTTGACGTGGGTATTGCATGGTGGGGAGGATTATGAATTGCTGTTTACAGTGGCTCCTGATCGGTGCCAGGAGGTGATTGACGCCGTGCGCATGGAGACTGGCACCAGCGTGACGGTGATTGGCGAGATTACTACCGCATCTACAGGGTTACGTATGCATCATGCGCAGGGTCAATATGAGGATCTGCCGATACAGAGTTGGGACCATCTACAACATATGGCATAAGTGTGTCTATCAGTAATGATACTGTATGTAGTGGGATTTAAGAACGGGAAAATGTGCGCAGGGCATAGGTGACTTGCTCCTCCAGGGTCATAGCCTGATCCTGTGGGATTTTAGCCAATGCTGATTGGGCTTCTGCATTTGAGAAACCAAGACCGATTAACGCTTCAAGCACTTCAGCCTGTACTTTGCCATTCGCTGCCGTAGGGGCCGCATTGTTGCTGCTCAGCGCAGCCAGTGAGGGTAACTTTCCTTTGAGTTCCAGCACAATATGGGCCGCCAGTTTTTTGCCTACGCCTTTTGCCAGTCCCAGACGTTGCTGGTCTTCATCCGCAATGGCCTTATAGAATGTTGTAGCATCCATCATTGAAAGCAATGAGAGCGCGACCTTGGGACCAACACCACTGATGTTGATGAGTTGTTCAAATGCATCACGGTCCATTGCTGTCGTGAAGCCATACAGAGAGATACCATCTTCACGCATATGAAAATGCGTGTGCAGTGAAACTTCGATTCCTGGCTCAGTAAGATGATGGAGCGTGGAGCCTGGAGCGAACACACGGATGCCAAAACCACCAACGCGAATGATTGCATAGTCAACACCCGTGGCTTCTAATGTCCCATGAATGCTTGTGATCATTGCTCCTAATCTCCACCTTCTTCTGTAGCTGTTCTGTTCTTGGCTGTTTGCCCGATCAAACCAGATCATGTTTGAGGCAAACAGGTTTTCCCTGAGTGGGAAGCGAAATAAAGAAATATGTGTTAGCGTAGCGCTCTGACGGATCAGCGATATTGTTCAGGGAAACGAACGCCGTATGATGCCGTATTCAAATGACAGATAGCAACTGCAGCGGCATCAGCGGCATCATCAGGGCGGGGAATCGCTGAAAGCTTCAGCAGCATACGAACCATCTCTCCTACCTGATTCTTATCGGCCCCCCCATAACCGGTAACCGCTTGTTTCACCTGTTTGGGTGTATACTCAGCAACTGAGAGCCCCCCATTTGCCAGCGCGAGCATCGCAACACCTCGTGCCTGTCCCACCGTCATCGCTGTTCGAGTGTTCTTAGAAAAGAACAGCTCTTCCATTGCCGCTTCCTGTGGTTTATAGGTTGCGATCAGCTTGCTTAAACCTTCATAGATAATTTGTAGTCGTTGTGCCAGCGGCTTTTTCGCTGGCGTAGTGATGACATCGCAAGCCAGCAGACTGAGTTTGTTGCCCTGTGCCATCACTACCGCGTAACCAACAATTGCCGTCCCTGGATCAATACCCAGCGCAATGCGTGCATTGGGAGGGGGGGGAGCAGCAGAATGAGTATTCATGCGTTGCTCCCTTTCTGCCCCTGTGATCTAAGCATCATAGGAGGACGCGAATTCATCCGAGAATTCCGCGCTGGTGTAGACGTTCTGCACGTCATCCAGATCTTCGAGTTTCTCGATCAGGCGGATTGTCTGGTGTGCGACCTTTTCGTCTGTGATGTCGGTCTTCGTCTTGGCGACCATGGTAGCTTCGGATCTGAGAATGGTAATGGAATTCTTTTCCAGCGTCTGGCGTACCTCTTCAAGGTTAGAGGGATCAGTATAGATGACCAGTGTCTCATCGCCTTCTTGAGCCTGTTCGATATCATCCGCGCCCCATTCCATCGCCTCGATAGAGAGTTCGTCAGCATCACGACCATTGAGTTCGACTTCAATGACTCCTTTATATTCGAACATCCAATCGACGCAACCATTTTCACCCATATTCCCACCGTTACGGTTGAATGCGTTACGAACTTCGGCAACTGTACGGTTGCGATTATCCGTCAGGGTTTGGACCAGCATAGCGGTACCACCTGGACCATACCCCTCATAGGTAATCTCTTCAAGGTTGTTGCCTTCACCACCGCCCACTACCCGTTTAATCGTTCGCTCGATGTTGTCGAGGGGCATATTGGCGTCACGCGCACGTTGAATTGCCATACGCAGGCGGAAATTGGCCTCAGGATCACCACCACCGCCCTCTCGTACTGCGACGGCGATTTCTCGTCCGAGTCGAGTAAACAGTTGTCCACGGCGTGCGTCGTTGACGCCTTTTGAACGGCGAATCTGTGCCCATTTTGAGTGACCTGACATATTGTTGCTCCCTTAGTCCTTTCAATCAAATTGATGTATAAAATATGCATTGCGCATACGTTTACTGGTGTGCTTTTGCAATTGCTGTCGGGCCTATTTTAACACGAACGACTATCGAGCGTCGAGGGGAGAAGACAAGCGCTCTGTTTTATAATGGATTTTCGTATAGTCAAGGAGTGGATGAGGTAGATACTGAAATAGCTCTGATGTTACAACACAGAGCTTGCAATAGCGTAGTTAATTGTACAGGACTGATGTGGGGAAGGGGATTTTTATGGATCGCAGCTCTGAGTCTGCGCGGATAACATTAGGACGACTTGGTGAGCGACTGGCTGCTGAGCATCTACAAAATTTGGGTTATTGTATTCGGGAACTCAATTTTCGTTGTCGTTATGGAGAGATAGATATTATTGCTGAGCACGAGCAAGATCTGGTCTTTATCGAGGTGAAGACACGACGAGGTTGTACCTATGGTATCCCTGAAGAGGCCGTGACGCGCCAGAAGTTGCAACACATCATACGTGTGGCATTGTATTATCTGGATAGACATTCTGAATGTGAGCGAGCCTGGCGTGTTGACGTTGTTGCTTTACAATTCAGTACTGCCGGTGGGCTGGAAACGATACGCGTTCATCCACATGTTATAATTGATACTTTTTGAAATATGCGGTGTCGTTTGCCGATCTATCACCACTGCGATAGCAATTAATAGAGAAGAAAAACTTGGAGGCAGATAATGAGCGACTTTTTTGAGTCGGCGAAAAACTTTGTCAACTCGGCTGTCAGTCGGACAAGCTGGGAGGCACAAAAACAAATGCGTGTGCGGGGGAAGCAGGGAGAGATTGATACATTGGTTGAGCAGCGTCGTAAGCTGGTAGATGAGTTAGGACAGACAGCTATGAATCTCTATCAGCAGGGAGCACTTACCGATTCTCATTTATCCCGTCTCTGTGCCAGTATTTTTGAACTGGACCATGATTTGCGCAATCGCGAAACTCAGTTACAACAAGTAAAGGGTGAGACATATCCGGCTGATCAGTTTGCTCCCGGCCCAACGATGAATTATGCGCCGCCGACATCTTCATCCTCAACTCCATCACCACAGAACCCGGTGCATCCCGTTGGTGGGCAGATTCCAAACTATAACGCCGGAAATAGTGCGGCAGGCTCACAGCCATCAACTCGTTGTCCACAATGTGGGAATGCAGTACGTCCTGGCTCTTTGTATTGCCGTAACTGTGGCGCGAAGGTGAGCTAGTAACAGCGCACCTGGATATGCATAACTAAAAGATATCCAGCGGTAGCGGGTAAGGGAAGGCGCATTGTTTGTCTCCTTGCTTACTACTGCTGGATATTTTTGTGTCTGCGGCTCGTTTTTGTTTCTACAACACGCGAGAGTTTTCCCCCTTCCCCAATAGAACCTTCGATGACATTATTATTTGTCTTATAGATACATTGCGTTATTGATTCGCTGATAGTGCAGCAGAATGCATATATTCTGTGAATTATTGGATAATGACGTGATACATCTTGATTTTTGTATTAGGCCATGCTAATATCCTAGTTGTGAGGTAGGATATTAGCATGGCCTAATATTGCAGATATTGGATGCCAGTTGTTGTAATAGATACAGCTTGCATTTGAGTACTGTCGGAAGGTAGCATGTCCAGCCATCAGGTCATGAGTGAATATGTATCTTGCACTGATATGTGACTCTAGCATGTGTTGAGATTTTTACCGTAAAGGATTTACATTATGGCTATTGATACGACTTCTCATACGAAACGTCAATTGCACCCTCTGGCGCTTGCAGGTATGGTTATCGGAGCATTGATAGTTATCGCTCTTTTAGTCTGGCAAGGGATTACCTCGGCTGGAAGCCCTGATCCCACAGCTCCACATACCAGTTCATTTGTGGCGGTACTTGATATTGCTGCACTGGTCTTCCGTGAAGGGTTGGAGTGTACATTGGTTCTCTCTGCTATTGTTGCTAGCTTGATGGGGAGTAACCAGCCTTATCGTCGCCCTATCGGCATTGGTGCCAGTGTCGGTTTTCTGGCAACGTTGCTTACCTGGTGTATTGCGGTCGTTATTGTCAATAGTCTGGTTGATAATTTTTCAGCACTTTCTGTCCAGGCCGCGACAGGGCTACTGGCAATTGTGGTGTTACTTATCGTCATGAACTGGTTTTTCCACAAGGTGTACTGGACTGGATGGATCTCTTTTCAGAATCGTAAGAAACGCGATCTTTTACAGGAAGCGAAGACACCGGGTACATCAAAGTCACGTCTATTATGGGGATTGGGTGTATTAGGTTTTGCGTCATTTTATCGTGAGGGTTTTGAAGTCGTGCTCTTCTTGCAGAGCTATCGCTTACAAATGGGAGGCTGGATTGTCCTGTATGGTGCGGTGATCGGGCTTATTCTCTCAGGAATTGTTGCGATCCTGACATTTATTGGTCATCAACATTTACCTTACAAGAGAATGTTGATATATACAGGTATTTTGCTGGTAATTGTTTTATTTGTCATGGTAGGTGAGGAAGCCAATGAGATGCAACTGGCTGGTTGGATAAGTACGACAAATATAAGCTGGTTGCAATGGATTCCCGATTGGGCAGGTTTGTGGTTCTCTATCTTCCCTAATGTAGAGACTGTGCTTATGCAACTGGTAGCGCTTGTTGTCGTGCTTGGAAGTTACTTTGTGTCAAGATATCAGGCAACCTTGTTACCAAAGAAGAAAGGCATGAAGCCATTTCAGTTGCGTACAAGCCCTCCGACGAAGGAGGAAGAAAGTCTCTCTTCTTCTTCTGTCACCTACTCACATTGAGTAGAGATGATCATCTTGTAGAGCACAAACGCAGCACAGCATCAATATGAGGTAATGTTCCCTCTCCGATGGGGGGAACATTACCTCATATTGATGCTGTGCGCGTAATCTCCCCTTCCTTATGGGGAAGTATATCGCTTAGGCAATTTAAAATACGATGGATGCAGCTGTAATGATCTGCTGTATATTATTAATGGCAGTTTGATATCCCGGTAAAGCTTGCGTATGCTATAATGAGTTACACCATTCCCCCACTGGTTATGGAGAGGTGTTCGCATCATTTCCACGGTTGTGTAGAGTGAGGGGGATAGGTTTGTATTTGTGATGTATGTAGTTGGTTTATCCATTACGAAAAGGGTGCCGCAATAATGCTTGTGCGAATTCGCATAAGCACATACGTTAGGTAGGGAGATCGGTGTGGGAGAAAGTCGTGATGAACAGGCGATGCGCCAGGAAACCTATACCTTTGCGATTACCAGTCAGAGTATTGAGCAAACTCGGAGTCTGGGAACACAACTTGGCTTGCTTTTGCTGGCTGGCGATCTGATTTTGTTAGAAGGGAACCTGGGAGCCGGGAAAACCACGTTTACCCAGGGATTGGCGCAGGGATTGAACATTACTGATGTTGTGAACAGTCCTACATTTACGCTCCTGAAAGAGTATCCATTGTCATTTGTGCCAGGCGTAACGAAATCTGTTCTGGCGCAGCCAGAGGCACTTTATCACTTTGATTTTTATCGACTGGATGATCCCGAAGAAGTTCTCGATCTTGGTTTTGAGGACTATTTTTATGGCTCTGGCGTTTGTATTATTGAGTGGGCAGAGAAAGCCGGTGGTATCTGGCCTGCCGAACGGTTAGACATTCGTCTGAGTATGGTAGATGAGACTCAGCGTCACCTGTTGTTTGTCGCAACGGGGAAGCGCTATTGTGAACTGTTGCGGCAGTTTCAGAAGAATACATATGCTACTACTAGCTCTTGATACTTCAACTCGTTATTCCAGTGTAGCTCTTTGCACGGAGACGGAGTTGCTTAGTGAATATTCGTGGTTTTCCGGCAACAACCACAGCACTGAGTTGCTTGGCTATGTCCAACGTGCGACCGCCGAGCATCATCTGACGCTACAACAGTTGGATGTCGTGGCTGTTGCAACAGGGCCAGGTTCGTTTAATGGCGTGAGGGTCGCTTTGACTGCGGCAAAGTCGTTAGCGTTCGCGACGAATAAGCCGTTGGTGGGGATCAGCACGCTGGATGTGATCGCGGCTCAACAGAGGCATTGGCAAGGACTCTGTTGCGCTGTGCTGGAAGCTGGTCGTTCTGAATTATACGCTGCCTTTTATCGAGTGGGGACGGTACGTGATCAGGGCGGAGAGTTACTATTTCAACAGGAACGCTTGAGTGACTATCTCTTATTTTCACCACAGCAGCTTGTGACCTATTTACGTGAGCATGAAGAAAGCTGGTTCGCGACCGATCATCACGAAACGCAGCCACCAGTGCTTTTTTGTGGTGAGATTCATGTTGCTTCGCGTCAGGCATTGCAAGCGCAGTTGCCAGAGCAATGTGTGTTTATGCGCCCTATAGACGCGGCAAGGCATGCGGAAATGCTGGCTTTGCTCGCGGTTCCACGTGTGCGGGAACACAGGGTCGATAGTCCCTTTGAGCTAGAACCCTTATATCTTCGGCGCCCGTCTATCACAAAAAGTACGCGGAAGCAGCCGCTGTTGGGCGGGGCGTCTCAGCAACCAATGGGTCAAGAGAAAACAGAAAGGGAAGAGGGTGCGTTACGTCATTGATAGAATGACGATGTCGGACGTGCCTCGTGTTGTTGAGATTGAGCGTTTAGCCTATCCCTCAACGTGGCCGCCGAGCGCCTATCGGAAAGAATTACAGGATAATCGTTGGGCGCATTACATCGTACTACGAGATAAACAACTGGTGGAACAAGCTACTGCTATTCCTCAAGATACAGAGAAGATGCGGAAGAATCGTCCCTTCCCGCTATCCCTGTTGCCTAATAAGTCAACGTTGCTATCTTCGTCTCCTGATCTGGCTTCGATTATTGGATTCGCCGGATTATGGCTGATGGTGGATGAGGCACATGTTACGACCATTGCAATGCATCCTGAATTTCATGGTCGGGGCCTGGGTGAATTTATGCTGATGAGCTTAATTGGCATCTCCTATGATATCGGGGCTAAATGGGTCACGCTTGAGGTCCGTGTCTCGAATATCGTCGCTCAAAATCTGTATCGTAAATACGGTTTCCGTGAAGCTGGTGTGCGGCATCGCTACTACAGTGATAATCAAGAAGATGCATTGATTATGTGGACGGATGAGATTAATTCGCCTGAATATAAACAAAAATATTTAGAATTAAAGACGAAATTGCTCCAAAGGCTGGAAACAGAGTCCTGAGGGGTATAAGCAGCTCTGCTGTATAATAGGTATAGGGTGTATGCTTGTACTTGGTATTGAAAGCTCATGTGATGAGACAGGCGCAGCGATTGTAAAGGATGGTCGTACAATCCTTTCTAATGTGGTGGCATCACAGATTGAGATCCATAATCGCTATGGTGGGGTTGTGCCTGAAGTTGCGTCTCGTCACCAGATGGCGGCAATTATCCCGGTCCTTGAGTCTGCGCTTGAGCAGGCAGGTTGTTCCTGGGATGATATTGATGCTGTGGCGGCGACGTATGGTCCAGGGTTAGCCGGTTCCTTGCTGGTGGGGTTGACTGCTGGTAAGACCATTGCGCTGGCACGTGGTCTGCCATTTCTGGGTGTCAATCACTTAGAGGCGCATATGTATGCGAACTGGTTACATTCCGGTTCAGATGAGTCTCCTGTCGTGAGCAATGAGGATTGGCGTCAGCGGGAGGGGGACCCTACTTTTCCTTTGTTGTGTCTAGTTATCTCTGGTGCGCATAGCGAACTGGTGCTTGTGCGTGAGCATGGTGATTATGAGTTGCTCGGTCGCACACGTGATGATGCGGCGGGTGAGGCATTTGATAAAGTCTCGCGTGTGTTGGGTCTTGGTTATCCGGGGGGACCAGCCATTCAGCGTATGGCGCAGCAAGCAGAAGCGTCTTTTATACAGCAAGGGAAACCCGCCAGTGCGGCTCGAAAGGTCTATCGCTTACCACGTGCCTGGATACGCGGAACCTACGATTTTAGCTTTAGTGGCCTTAAAACAGCAATGCTTCATCTGGCGGAAGGAGCTGCGGATAAAGAATTTTCTGATGATGGGAAGCCAACGAGGCAGCAGACACGTTATACACGTATGGGAGAGCAAGCGGCTCAACATGGGATGCCTGATGTGGCGTTGTTGGCGGCTGGTTTTCAAGAGGCTGTTGTTGATGTATTGGCTGTGAAGACACGTATGGCGGCGCAGGAGTATCAGGTGAAACAGGTGATTCTCGCCGGTGGCGTAGCGGCGAACGCGAGTTTGCGAGCACGTCTGAAACAGGAGTTACAGCCACTTGGTATTCGTTTGAATTATCCGCCGATTGAGTTTTGTACAGATAATGCTGCCATGATTGCCAGCGCTGCTTTTTTCCATCTTTGTCTTGGTGAACAGCATGGTCCTGAGTTGGATGTACAGCCTGGTTTAAGCTTGCCGTTTAGAAAGCAGGGGTAAGGTAATGCCAAAGCAAAAATCATACGCTCTGGGTATTGACCTGGGGGGAACAAAAACGCTGGCTGCTGTTATTGATCTGTTTTCAGGTGATGTAGTATCTTCTGCACGTAAGCGAACGCGGGCAGAACGTGGTCAGGATTTTGTAGCACAGCGCACTATTGAGTTAGCAACGGCTGCGCTTGAGGATGCGAAACTCCCCAATGGATCTGAGCTTATGGCTATTGGGGTTGGTGCGGCTGGTCAGGTTGATCGGAAAGAAGGCATTATTACTGCTGCTCCTAATCTTGGCGTGCAGAATATGAATCTGGGTGCGATTCTGAAGAAGCAGTTCGATGTGCCGGTTTATGTTGGGAATGATGTCGAAGTGGCGGCTATGGGTGAGTCAATCTATGGTGCCGGTAAGAATTATACTAATTTTGTTTGCATCTTTGTAGGAACGGGAATTGGCTCTGGTATTGTCCAGAATGGACATATGTATACTGGACTGACGGGAACCGCGGGTGAAGTTGGTCATATTGCGATCCAGGCTGATGGACGTATCTGTGGCTGTGGGAGTCGTGGCTGTCTGGAAGCGTATGCTTCACGGACTGCGATCACGAAGGCTATTCTCGCAGAGATTCATCATGGTCGTTCCTCTGTGCTGTCACAGGATGTACTAAAAGAGGGAGATACGGTTATCCGCTCCGGCGTGCTCGCCAATGCTATTCAGCAGAAGGATGAGCTAGTGATTGAAGCAGTCACCGAAGCAGCTAATTTTCTTGGCTATGGTCTGGCTGCGGTACTCAATTTTTATAATCCTGAGAGTATTATTCTTGGTGGTGGGGTTATAGAAGCTGTTGATCTGCTCTATGAAACGGCGGTTCGGCGTGCGCGGATTGCGGCGTTATCTGCTCCGGGGAAGAAGACGCCTATCCTGCGTACAAAACTGGGTGATTTTTCAGGAGTAGTTGGTGCTGCGGCTCTGGGCGCGATTGCGGCAGGTTATAAGTATTAATTGTACTGATGATCTGGCTGTAAGGAAACTCCTCAAACTAATTTCCTCACGTTTTCTTGCACTCAGATAAGAACCGGGTTCAGGCTCAGTTCTAGCAACAACGAAGGGTTGCGTTTCTGAGTGCTTATGGGTATTAAATCTGTATGGATGAGCATATAGATAGCAAAGCGGGGAAAATGAATGGACGAAGAGACACCTCACATCGAAGTGCGTGTTGTACAAGTCGATGATGCTCCGGCGTTGCATGAGCTTGATTATGATTTTGAAACAGATCGTGTGTATACATTGAAAATCCATGATCAACTGGCGCCGCATATTCAAACCACTCCAACTCAAACCGCCCACACGTCTGCATTTGACTTCTCTCTGGTTGAGACACCTGTCGATCCACCTCTGTATAAGGATTATCGTACATGTGCTAGTTCCCCTGCTGATATTGAGTCTATGATTCAGCAGGGCGATGGTGGTTTTGTGGCGCTGGCGAATGGGGTTGTGGCTGGTGGTATCTTTCTGGTTATGGATGCATTTCGCTCTGTAACACAGATTAAAGCTATGATTGTAGGGCGTCCATTTCGGCGCTATGGTGTTGGAACACTCTTGCTACGATGTGCGTTGGATTGGGCACGTAATCATGATTGCCGGGCCATTCTACTGGAGACACAAAATACTAATTATCCTGCGATCCAGTTTTACCTGCAAAATGGTCTGGAGATATGGAGTATTCACCGCCATTTTTATCCTCCTGGCCCCTACGCCTATGAGGTAGCTATTTTTATGGGGAAGCGGTTGATCTGTGTTCCCGGTGATGATTACGGCACATAACGTAAATGCGCAGTTACCATAGAAAAGCGGAATGGAGATACTTCTCCATTCCGTCTGTTTTTTTGTCTGAGTGAGGATTAAACGGCTGCTGGCTCTTCTAATTTGGGGAAGAGTGGTGAAGGTACAGGCAGATGTGATCCAGCGGCTACGGTATGTAACTGCCAGTTTTGCTCACTTACATTTCCCTCAAAGCCAAGCAAACCATGCAGTTTCTGGGCAGAGAAGGGGAGATATGGGCAGAAGAGAATGTGCAGGCCGCTGATGACCTGTATCATCACATAGATGGTTGTTCCGGCTGCTTCGCGATCTGTTTTGATCTGTTTCCATGGTGCCTGTTCATCCAGATAACGATTAGCTGCGCGTGCGATGCTCATAGCAGTATTCAAACCATCTTTGATATGACATTGGGCGATATTCTGTCCCACCTCTGTCAGACCACGCTCAACTTCAGCCAGGATAGCTTTATCCGCGTTACGCAATGCCAGAGGTTCTGGTACCACGCCACCAAACTTACTTTGCAAGAATGTCAGGGTACGATGAACGACGTTGCCGTATGCCGCGACCAATTCGTCATTGTTACGACGAATCATTTCATCAAAGGTAAAGTCTGTGTCGCGGCCTTCAGGAGCAGTGGCTGAGAGATAATAGCGTAAAGTATCGGGACTATAGCGATCCAGTACATCGCGGGTCCAGATAACATTACCACGGCTACTGGATGCTTTCGCGCCACTCATGGTCATAAACTCATTGGCGGGCACGTCGTAAGGCAGATTGCGATCTCCATAGCCAAGGAGCATTGCGGGCCAGATAATCGCATGGAATGGAATATTATCTTTTCCGATAAAGTAGTAAGGTTTCACGGGTGTCTCTGTGCGTCCCGGTATCCACCATTCTTGCCATGCATCAGGATTACCCTGTTTGGTCGCCCATTCAACCGAGGCTGAATAATAGCCAATCACGGCGTCGAACCAGACGTAAATACGTTTGTTCTCATAGCCTTCCAGAGGAATTGGCACACCCCAATCCAGATCGCGTGTAATCGCTCTGGCGCGTAACCCTTCTTTGATCCAGTTACGGGCAAATGCCAGTGTGTTTGGTCGCCAGTGTTCTTTTCCCTGTGACAGCCAATTATCAAGCGGTTGCTGTAACTTTGGCAGATCGAGGAAGAAGTGATCGGTCTGGCGCATCTCCAACTTGCTGTCTTTACTGCCGCAGAGACGGCATTTCGCATCGATCAGATCAACCGGATCAAGGGTATGACCACAATTATCGCATTGGTCACCACGAGCGCCTGTATAGCCACAATGCGGGCATGTACCTTCGATATAACGATCTGGTAAGAAACGTTTATCCGTCGGACAATAGGGGGACTCCATCGTATCCTTAAAGATATAGCCGTTTTTATACAAAGTCAGGAAGAATTCTTGTGTGAGGCGATAATGATTTTCTGTCCCTGTCTCTGTATAGAGATCCCAGGACATCCCCAGACGTTCCCAGACCTCGCAAATTTGCGCGTGATAATTGGCAACGAACTCACGTGGAGTGATGCCCAGGCGCTCTGATTCAACAAGAATAGGAGTTCCGTGTTCGTCACTCCCCGACACCATCAGGACATGGTTCCCCGCCATACGCTGGTAACGTGCAAAGGTGTCAGCCGGAAGATATGCTCCGACGATTTGTCCAACATGCGTAGAGCTTTTGGCATACGGCCAGGCTACGCAAACAAGAATATGTTCATTCATTTTTATTGAAAAACTCCCTTACGTTCTCCACGGAATATTGTCCAGGTGGGGGAGGACTGGTTCGCACTAGCAAGTGAATGTCAGGTTCTGGACGAAGAACCAGTGATAACCCCTTATAAGTAGCGGATCAGGAATCCATATGCAGGGGCTATGACGGCTATTATATCAATAGCCGCGTCTTCGCACAAGGCATATGTCCTGTTTTATTGCTCAGTCCTGGTTACATACCGATATAGCGTGCGTAGACAGAACGAGCGACCTGCTCATCATCTGTCCCTTTGATGATGGCACGAGCATCGGGGAAAACGGTCATATCATATTGATCAATAGTAAAGCGTAAAAGAAACTGATTGTAATTGACCGTTCCAATAGACTGTAAGCGGGCGGCAAGATCAGCAAAATCGAGTTTTGTCTGTTCTTTGCGTATAGTGGCGCGAACCTGTACCGCGTTTCTCCCACAGAGGCTGGCGCTTTTCACTCCATCCATACTGTCCAGAAACGTATACTGGTGCTGTCCACAAGCCGGGCAATCAGGTTGGCGTGGCAGTTCGATTCGTTCAAAGGTATTCTCCCAGAGATCCATCCAGACAATATCACGGCTGATTTTCTCATTGTGGAGCAGGATTTTCAGGGCTTCCGTTGAGGCGAGTCCCGCGATTGCTCCCACAATACCATTCAAGACCCCTGCTGTATCGCAGGTTGGCGTGGTGCCCGGTTGTGGTATCTCCGGAAAGGCACAGCGCAGACATGCGGTCTCTCCGGGCAAGATGTTCATGCTGACGCCGTAGGAGGCAATAACACCACTATAGATCCAGGGGCGCTGATATTTAATGCAGGCATCATTAAGTAGATAGCGAGTTTCAAAATTGTCTGTGGCATCAATGACCAGATCTGTTTCACGTACAAGCGACTCAATACCGTCAACATTAATATCCTCTACCAGGGCTTTGATTTCGATCTCACTATTAATGCGCCGTAGTTTGTCAGCGGCTACAATGGCTTTTGGTAGATGTTGTGTGACATCCTCTTCATCGAACAGAATCTGGCGTTGAAGATTGTTTAGCTCGATGTAGTCACGGTCAGCGATAATGAGATGGCCGATGCCCGCACGGCACAGGTTATTTGCTAGTACTGTTCCCAGCGCACCACAGCCGATCACAGTAACGGTTGCCTCACGCAAGCGTTCCTGTCCTGCTTTGCCGATCGGTGCAAACAGTGTTTGGCGTGAATAGCGGTCGAGCATAATTCTTCATCCCTTCTGGTATGTTAAGGTAGATACGCTACCGATCTTCTGTATTTTAGCACAATAGCACGAATAGACGGACCTGATTTATGCATCAGTAAAAAGGATCAGGCATGGTAGGTGCCGTTGGCCTTCTGGCTCTGCATAGAAATTCCTTTGTGGCAGGCATAAAAAGGTAATCGACAACTGAGCAGCAAAAAAGCAGAAAAGCGAAGTTGTAGAGAGAAAAGAGTAGTCTTTTTGTGGTATTGTATGTAACGCAGAGCGTAAAGAGAGCTGAAGAAATGGCAAGTACTACGCGGAGAACAGTGCGCATACGCAAGTATGTGAGCCATAGCGAGGCTGAGGGAAGATGTAATATAGATAATATTTTAATGAGTGTTTTATGGTGTTTTATGGTATTATATGCCTCGTAAGTATAGAATGATTTCATGAAAACAGGAACCAGCATGGCTTTCCGTTTTTCTGATAGAGAAGTGCAGCCATAAAGACATGCTGAATAGAGAACATAACAGTGTTCAACAGGTAATGCAAGTGGATGGGGAGCGTATGATAAGGCTTGCCTCTACCTGTCGAAGTGTTATTTGAAGAGTGCATAAGTTGGCAGGCACACGTAACTGTGTTACAATGCGGAGAGGGTAATTATTATTTGATCATCTGTAACCAGTACATTGTGCAATGCTTCGCAAGGAGCAATCATATGAGCAACAGGAATGCGAACAAGAAGGTATTGGTTATCGACGACAACCTGACGATAGTAGAGCTTATCAAGTATGCCGTGAATCTACAGGGTATCTATCAAGTTGTCGTTGCCTACGATGGACAACAGGGCCTTGAACGGGTATTTGACGAACAGCCCGATTGTGTCATTATTGACGTCAAGATGCCAAAGATGGATGGATATCAATTAGTTCGCTGTTTACGAGGAGACACTTTGACCGCAGAGATTCCTCTTATAATATTAAGCGCAATGACGCGTGAAGAAGATCAGCTAACTGGATTGTTGTCTGGAGCCGATGAATATCTGACAAAGCCATTTAAACCAACAGCGTTAAACGCGGCTATTGAACGTGTTCTGCGACTTACCTCCTCTGAACGGCAACAACGCACAGACACTCTGTCTCAATCGCAGGATGAGCAAGATACGTAAGCGAGTTCCTTTGTAAGGTACGGTCATCTCCGCAATACAGTTGCGGGAAAATGGAGCGCGTATCTTTTTCGTATTTAAGAAGAGGATACGCATTTTTCTTGTCTTTTGTTGAAGCACCTTCTGGTGCATGCACTCGTGAGCGATAACATTGCGAACGTTACACATTCTTTTTATAGATAGCAATCCACAAGCACATAACAAAATAAAGCAAATGTTGAGTGATGGTTTTGTTGTACAGTGTGTAGAATCGATCTCAGCAGCCAGAGCGTATTTAAATACGACCCTTCCTGATATCTTAATCTCCGAGGTTCTTATTGGTCAGGAGAGTGGTTTGGATTTATGCCGCTATGTACGTAGTATGGCATCTTTGCGCCATTTACCAATTATGTTGCTTACTTCACGAGCTACATTACAAGATAAGATCGCGGGGTTTGATGCGGGGACGGATGATTATGTTGTAAAGCCATTTGATGCGCGCCATTTGATGGCACGCATCAGACTGTTGGCTCGTATTAAGCACCTTGAACATCGTACAACAGCATAGTGACTTTCCGGGCAAGTCCCAGGCCAGGTTTCCCTGGCCGGGTTTTCTTTAGCCAGGGAAGTGACAGGCTGCATAATGATTGGGCTGTTTCTCTTCTAATGCAGGAATAACCTCACGACAGACAGCTTGCGCTTTCCAGCAGCGAGGATGGAAGTTACAGCCACTGGGCGGATTGACCGGGCTGGGCACATCACCTTCGAGAATAATACGACGACGACGCAACTCTACTTCCGGATCAGGAACTGGAATTGCGGATAAGAGCGCCTGTGTATATGGGTGTAGCGGTGTCTCATAGAGCTTCTCACTATCCGCCAGTTCAACCACACGTCCAAGGTACATCACTGCGACACGATCACTGATGTGTTTGACGACGGACAGATTGTGTGCCACAAACAGATAGGTCAAACCAAATTTCGACTGGAGATCTTGCAACAGGTTCAGCACCTGTGCCTGGATGGATACATCCAGCGCTGAAACAGGTTCGTCCGCAACCACGAATGAGGGGTGCAGTGCCAGCGCACGAGCGATACCGATACGTTGTCTCTGACCACCACTGAATTCATGTGCGAAACGATTGACATAATATGGATTGAGTCCGACAGTTTCCATCAGATGAGAAACCTGCTCCTGTACTTCCTTCGCGTTGCCACGGCCAAAGTTCTGGAGTGGTTCAGAGATAATCTGACCAATGGTGTAGCGTGGATCAAGTGAACTGAAGGGATCCTGAAACACCATCTGCATCTCAGCGCGTTTCCGGCGTATTTCATTGGCGGATGCCTTTGTCAACTCTGTTCCATCCAGCTTCACACTGCCTGATGTCGGCTTGATCAATTGCAGGATCGCACGACCGGTGGTTGATTTTCCACAACCACTTTCACCTACCAGTCCCAATGTTTCACCTTTGCGGATGAACATATCCACACCATCGACCGCTTTCACATGGCCGACGGTGCGACCGAGTAAACCGCCTTTTACGGGAAAGTGGACTTTTAAACCTTTGACTTCAACCAGGGTTGTTCCTGTCTCTTTGGGCGTTTGAACTTGTTGTACCATTGATTTCTCCCCTTATTAGTTTGGATAGAAACACGCTGCGACTTGTTCACCACGACCGACTGAAATGAGTGGTGGAAGCTCTTCAAGACATCGTGATTGGACTTTTGGACAACGAGCCGCATATGGACAACCCTTTGGTGGGTGCATCATATCGGGGGGCTGACCCGCGATTGGTGTCAGTTTGGAGCCGCGCTCCTGATCCATACGGGGAATTGATTGTAACAATCCAAGTGTGTAAGGATGGGCTGGCTTTTCGAAGATTTGTTTCACTGGTGCTGACTCAACAATATGTCCGGCGTACATCACATTGACGTTCTGGCAGGTACCTGCGACAACACCAAGGTCGTGCGTGATCATCATTACAGCGGTGCCAAATTCTGAGGAAAGGCCCTTCATGAGTTCCAGTACCTGTGCCTGGATGGTAACGTCCAGCGCAGTTGTTGGTTCGTCCGCGATCAGCAACTGAGGATTACAGGCCAGCGCAATCGCGATCATCACACGTTGGCGCATACCACCACTGAACTCGTGGGGATAACTTTTCGCACGCCGTTTCGCGTCAGGAATACGGACCAGATCTAACATCTCAACGGCACGACGCCATGCCTGGTCGCTGTTGACATCTTTCCGGTGACGTTTGACCGTTTCAGCGATTTGATATCCGACAGTAAAAACCGGATTGAGTGATGTCATTGGATCCTGGAAGATCATGGAGATTTTGCTGCCGCGAAGCTCTGTGAGTTCATCCAGACTTTTATCCAGAATGTTTTCGCCCTCAAAGTTAATTTCGCCACCGACGATTTTACCTGGAGGGCTGGCGATTAAGCGCATTACAGAGAGGGCTGTGACGCTTTTACCAGAGCCGCTTTCCCCCACAACACCCAGGGTTTCGCCTGGTTTCATGGTGAACGACACATTATCTACGGCTTTCACAACGCCGCCTCTGCTAATGAAATGGGTTTGTAGATTTTTTACTTCCAGCAAATTTGCTGCCATATGTTGTTATCTCCACTTAACCTGAGTATAGCTATCTAAAGGTTTATTAGTCTTTAGAGCGAGGATCAAATGCGTCACGCAATCCATCACCAAGGAATGAGAATGCGAGAACAATAATAGCGAGAACTATACAAGGAAGCAAGACTTCCCAGCTATGTGGTGTTTCGATGGAGCCTAATGAGTCGGAAATCATTAGACCCAGACTTGAACCAGGGGCTTTCACACCTAAGCCTAGCATGCTGATACCAGCTTCATTGATGATCGTATTTGAAATGTTCAGGGTAGACGCCACAATTACGATACTGAAGAGGTTTGGGACAATATGGCGAGTAAGAATTTTGAAATCGTTGGTACCTGATGTGCGTGCGGCCTCAATGTACTGACTCTCTTTTATCTGCAAAGTTTGACCACGTACATAACGGGCCATTGCAGGCCAACTGGTCAACGCTACCGCGAGTGAAATCAGCAGCAGACGTGCATTACCATTTTGACCGAGAATTGGAATATTATTGAGGTGTGTATCGGCCCAGGGACCAAAGATAGCCGCAAGCAACATCAGGAAGAGGAAGCTTGGAAAAGCAAACATGATGTCGGTAAAACGTGCCAGAATCTGATCAATCCAGCCACCATAGAAACCTGCCAGCACACCAACGGTGATACCAAAGCTAATATCGATGATTTCTACTAGCACGGCAGCAATCAGTGAGATAAGCAGACTCTGCATCAAACGGGCTAACAGATCATGTCCAACCGCGTCTGTACCCAGCCAGAACATTCCATTTGGGGCCAGATCTTCATAATCCAGGTTGTTGCGAAATGGGCTATGGTAGATTGCTGGACTCATCTTAATGCCTTCTGGTGTCGTAACGGTACCGCCAATATGCATATAGATTGGTGGTCCAACGATGGCAATTAAGACAAAGAAAAGCAACAGAAAAGCACTAACCATTGCACGCTTGTCACGCCGCAGGCGTTTCATCGACTCCTGAAAAGGTGTCAATGATTTTTGAGTTGTTCCCGCTGACACATTGTCACTACCAGGAGTTGGTGGCGTAGAACCAATCTGGGAGGGATCGGGATGTGTACTGTTACCCGGTACCATAACGCCTGGAGTGGTCAAATCCTGATTTCTATTTGTCGTGTCCATAAGTGATCTCCAAGCTTCTGTTAATATTTAATACGTGGATCAATGATAGTATAGAGAATATCTGAGATCAAATTTCCCAGTACAACGAATACCGCAAGGATCACGGTTGTTCCCTGAATGACCGGGAAATCCTGTCCCGTGACCGACACAATGGTTGTGTTCGCGATCCCTGGGATGTTAAAGATATTTTCAATGAAGAAGGAGCCAGTAACCAGAAAGCCGATGGAGAGGCCAAAGATGGTGACGAGTGGAATTAGAGCGTTACGAAAGGCGTGACGATAAATAACAATACGTTCAATTAATCCTTTGGCACGAGCCGTACGAATGTAGTCCTGGCGGAAAACTTCCAGAAAACTGGTACGAGCCATACGGGCAATATACGCTGCACCACCAATAGCAAAGACAAGAATTGGTGCTATCTTATATTGCAGGTCCGTCCAGTCGTATGCCCAGGGTGTACCCCAGCCGGTTGGAGGCCAGTTCGCGCCAGCGTTCAGGTCCAGCCATACGATAACGACGCGTACAAAGACGGCTAATACAAACACAGGAATTGCATATAAGAAGAGCAGGGTACCCATGTTTGCTGTGTCAATCCAGGTGTTGGCTTTGAGTGCAGATAAGATACCCAGCGGAACACCAATAACAAATTGGAGAATCAAACCCCAGAAGCCCAGTTCCAGCGTGATCGGCACACCTTGTGCAATGATGCTCCAGACGCTCTCACCACGATGTTGATAGGATTGACCGAAGTTCAAGTGGATTA
Source organism: Dictyobacter sp. (assembly GCA_035493535.1). Lineage (GTDB taxonomy): Bacteria > Chloroflexota > Ktedonobacteria > Ktedonobacterales > Ktedonobacteraceae > Dictyobacter. The sequence continues at coordinate 57,581 of DATJIE010000005.1, read as the reverse complement.
GATTGACGAGAAAGTTGTAATACTGTTGATACCAGGGAAGGTCCAGACCATATTGATGCATAAGTTGGTTGTAGAGCTGAGGATCAAAGTGGTTCCCCATTAAAATCTGTACCGGCGTGATTGGTGACCAATATCCCATCATAAAGGTAATAAAGGTAACACCAATCAGGACAAAAATAAGCCCTATGAGCCGTTTGACTAAAAATTGTACCATGTGAAATGTCCTCTTGTGTCGAGATCGAGGTGTGCGTTGAGCATACGTTGTTAGCCTTTATGACGATGTATGTCAACTAATGTGATGGATTTTTGTATTGCACATTCAGATCAAGTCTAAATGGAATTTTGGCACCAATATATTCACAATTAAACTTATAATTCTGATATGCAAGTGTCTGTCAATTTATAAATTTTCAACATTTTAAGGTACAGTCCAACTTGTTGTCAAGCTTAGATGCTCGCTGCATATTTTTTTCCCATCTTACAAATTATGGACTGTAAAAAGGAAAAAATTAGAACTTAAGATAGATAGAATAGCTGTATAAATATTACACAGCTATTCTATCTATACAATCTACAGTTTAGGAGTAGGATGTTGTATTTGCGCAGGTCGCGGTGGAGATATAAACTTTACCCCAGTCGTTCGCTGGCATAATGCCGGTTGAACTGTTGGTCCAACCCTGAACACAGGGCTTACGGACACCAAACGCCTCTTGTTGTTCCATTGGCATCCAGGCTACATCATTGACGAGCTGCTGCTCGATTTTGTTGTAGTCGGCCATACGTGTGGTTGGGTTCTGATCAGCATCAGCCTGTGCCATGAGGTTCTGGTTAGCTACCTGAGCGGCGGCATCAGTGCTATTGTTCTGTCCATAGTTCATGCCATTCTGAGCAGAGCCCTGTGAGAACTGGAGGGTTGTCCAGTCTTCTGGATCAGGATAATCTGCGATCCAGCCAGGACCGGAGTAGAACATCATCGGATTTTTGGCACCCTCTGCCTCATATTTGAAGATGGTATTCAACTCAATGTCACTGGTATTGACATTGATGCCTAACACATCTTTCCAATCTTGCAGTAGTTGTGAAACCTCGTTTACGGTTGCCTGGTTACCAGCGCTGGAGTAAGTCAATGTGATTTGAGGTATCTGTTTGACGCTGGTCCAGCCTTCTTGTTTCATACCTTCTTGTAAGAGTTGTTTGGCTAATGTGGGATCGCCAGTCAGGCTGGTGGTGCCATCAGGGCCTTTTAAGCTAGGATCATAGCCAGGTTGTCCCTGTGGGATGATATGGTTGGTTGCGATGAAGGTATTTTTCCAGATCTGGCTTACAATCTGTTGTTTATTGATTGCCAGTTCAAAAGCCTGACGAATGTCGATATTATCGAAAGGTTTGATATCGTAGTTCATCGCATAGTAATTGATCGACAATTCAGGGTACTTGAAGTAGTCCGGGCTGTTTTGTACTGAGCTTACATTAGCCAGTGGCACAGTGGCATCATCCAGTTTTCCAGCCTGAAAGTCAGCATAGGTGGCATCCTGACTCTGATAGAAAGGATAGATGAGTTCCTTTAATTGTACCTTAGGGCCATACCAGGTAGGATTGGGAACCAGATCAATTTGTTTGTTATGCTCCCATGCTTTGACTTCAAATGGGCCATCACCGCCGCCAGCGGTTAAGTGGTTGGTCCATTGGCTACCATATTTCTGGATTAAACTTGGCTCAACGACGTCTGCACAGACATAGGTCAGTGTATCCAGGAAGAAGGCTACTGGTGAGCTGGCAATAATTTCAATGGTGGTCGGATTTTCGACGATCAAGCTATCACCAATGAGGGTTTTGATTTTGCCACTATTCAATGCTGCTGCATCTTTGATGTAGCGCAGGTAATAAGGACCAGTCGAGGATGCCGTAGCAGGAGCCAGGGCACGATTGATGCTGTAGGCAACATCAGAAGCAGTCAATGGGGTGCCATCGCTAAATTTCAGATTTGGTCTGAGATGGAACGTGTAGTCCAGGTGGTTGCTAGATACATCATAGCTTTGTGCCAGTTGAGGCTGAACCTGGCCCTGGTCATTCAGGGATACCAATCCGGTAAATACATCACCAATGGCGATGCCGGAGTAGAGGTCGTTGTCCAGTGCTGGATCAAAGGTTGCGATATCCGATTCACCAGCACCGACTGTTGTGCTTATCAGCACCTGTTTGTTGGCTGCTGCTTTGGTTGTCGATGTGTTATTGCCACCAGCGCCACATGCTGTCATCAACATGGCGACAAGGCAGAGCATTGTTGGCAACAACGCAGCTGTACGGAGTTTTCTTCTCCCTAACATGTTTGCTCCTCAAAAAATGAAATGGTTTGGAAATGGGAATAGGATAAAATATAGAAAGCCTTTGTTTTAGCCTCTGGTCGGAAAATATCAGAAGGCATAATAACTCAATGATTATCTAGTCCTGAGATTGGCTATAGCATGACCTGCCAATACATTTGGCTTTATAATTAAACATCGAGATATATTGATAATTTACGCTCTCTATTATTTTTATCTTTGGCATATTTTACCACTAAAGGTGATAGAATTTTAGAACGCCTTTATGTGAAGTATTGCCCATATATAATACGTACTCTATGTATGAAATCTCTCACATATCTTTGGCAAAATAGAAAATTCACTGTTTTTTTTTGCTTCGCATCGCATTTTTATTTCAGCAAGCGTACGATTTTTTGTCTGACAAAAGAAAATGGCTCCAGTCCCTCAAGGAAGGATTGGAGCCATTGTGTATGAAATGTCTACCTATGAAACTGAAACGCTAACGTTTGCGCAACTGGCCGTTGAGATATAAATCTTGGCCCAATCATCTGGCGGTGTCTGTTCCATCGCATTGGGTTGCACTCCCTGAACACAGGGTTTGCGTAATTCAGTGAGATATTGCTGATCCATTGGCATAATCACGACATCATTGACCAGTTTTTGTTCGATATCATCATACATTGCTATCGCTTTGGTTTGATTGGTGGTGATATCCGCCTGAGCCATTTCTTTCTGGACCGCTTGCTGAGCGGCGGCGTCCGAGCTATGATTCTGTCCATAGTTCATGTTGTTGTTGCTGGCTCCCGGCTCAAAGAGTAGCGAGGTCCAGTCTTCAGGATAACCATAGTCAGCAATCCAGGTGTATGTGTAGTACTGATATGGATTGGCGGCACCTTTATTTATATTGGTGACCCAGGTATCATACGTCACTGGCTCAATATTGATGTGGATACCCAGTACATCTAATATATCTTGTTGCATGACGGCAGCTTCTTCGGATTGTGCCTGTACGCCAGAGTTTACCACCGTCAGAGTGACTGTTGGGATTTGTTTGATGCTTGTCCAGCCTTCTTGTTTCATACCCTCTTGTAAGAGTTGTTTGGCCAGGGTGGGATTGCCTGTGACGCTGGTGGTGCCATCCGGGCCTTTTAAGTTGGGGTTGTAGCCCAGCATACCCTGGGGAATCAGGTGATTGGTTGGCAACATGGAGTTATACCAGATTTTACTGGTGATCTGTTGTTTATTAATCGCCAGGTCGAAAGCTTTACGAATGTCGATGTTGTTGAATGGTGCGATGTTGTAGTTCATCGCATAGGAATTTAACTGGAGCGCGAGATTCTTATGGAAATCTGAGCGTTTTGAATAGGATGCATAGTCTGCCAGGGGAACGGTGGCATCGTCGATTTTTCCCGCCAGATAATCTGAACTGGTAGAGTCCGCATTGCCGTAGAAAACTTCGTCCAGCTCTTTTAATTGTGGTTGCGGACCATAGTAGTTGGGATTTGGTACGAAGGTGATACCTACATTATGTGTCCACTTAACCACTTTAAATGGGCCATCACCACCACCTTGATCCAGATGATTGGTCCACTGGTTGCCATATTTGGTAATCAAACTCTTCTCAACCACATATGAGCATGGATAGGTCAATGTGTAGAGGAAGAAGGAAATAGGCTGTGAAAGTTTGATTTCCAGCGTGGAGTCATTTACAACGATCAGGCTATCACCGATCAGTGTTTTGATGTTTCCTGTTCCACTATTGAATGCGGTTGCATCTTTAATATAGCGCAAATAATAAGGAGCGGTCGGTGATTGGGTGGCCGGATCTAAGGCGCGATTGATGCTATAGGCGACATCAGTAGCGGTTAATGGTGTGCCGTCGCTGAACTTCAGGTTTGGTTTCAGGTGGAAGGTATAAGTCAGTTTGTCAGCAGAAACATCCCAACTGCTTGCCATCTGAGCCTGAACGTTACCAGTATCATTGAGAGAGACAAGGCCGGTGAACACTGGCTCCGATGCATTATTTGAAGGAAGATCGCTTAACAGAGCTGGATCTAACGTTTGAACATCCTGGGTTCCAGCTGTAGGGAAGCTTGTTACGAGTATCTGTTTGTTGGCTGCTGCCTTTGTGGTTGAGGTACTATTAGCACCGCTACCACAGGCGGTCATCAGCATTGCGACCAGACAGAGAAAGCTGGGTAAGAGATATACTTTACGAAAGTGGAATTTTTTCATTCCTTGCATTATCTACTCCTGAATAATGACAAATGTAATTACCAGAGGCAAAACAGAATATGATGATAATCCATCAACCGTGTGGACATCAACATGAAAGTTGTTCTTTTCTCTTAGTATTGTGCTCTGATGACACTGCGTGGATTGGTAACAATACAAGCGGACAACTTGTGATGGGTGTTTTTCAATCGCAATTGGGCGCACGATGCGCCAGAGAAATGAAGATTTCCTGATTTTAATGTTAATTTCTATTGATGTAGAAGGTGGAAATGATTCAAAGTTTCCTCTTATGGCGAGTGACATCAATAGTTACTACGTCCATTCTCTTGAAAATCTCTCACCATAATGTGATTAAAATTTAAAGATTTCATAAAAATATTTTAAGATACCTGTATAGTAAGTTTTATAATTGCATAATTGATGTGTTTCTAGATAGAAAACTATTCTAGAGGTATAGTGGATGATACTGAGTATCTTGATAGGAAGGAAGTAATTGTGAAATGCAGGATTTGTATTTGTTTTGTGGTTTTTTAGGTAGTTAAAAGGTATAAACGTGAAGAATATTCTGTAAAGGATGAATGGCTCCAGCCTCTTATAAAGGCTGGAGCCATTACATATGAAACGGTTATGCGTATGATGCGTCTATTTACGAGATGCTAACATTTGCGCAGCTGGCGGTTGAGATGTAAACCTTGGCCCAGTCATCTGGTGGTGTTTGTTCCATTGGATTGGGTTGTACACCCTGAACACAGGGTTTGCGTAATACGGTGAGAAATGCCTGTTCCATTGGAATAAGTGTGACATCATTGACCAGTTTTTGTTCAATGTCATCATACATTGCTAGCGCCTGAGTTTGATTTGAGGTAGTATCAGCCTGGGTCATTTCTTTTTGGACCGCTTGCTGAGCGGCGGCGTCTGAGCTATGGTTCTGTCCATAGTTCATGTTGTTGTTGCTGGCTCCCGGCTCAAAGAGCAGCGAGGTCCAGTCTTCAGGATAGCCATAGTCCGCAATCCATGCATACCAGTAGAACTGATATGGATTTGCAGAACCTTTACCGGTGTTGGAGAGCCAGGTATCGAAGGTAACTGTCTCAATGTTGATGTGGATACCAAGCACATCCTGAATATCCTGCTGGATTACCGCGGATTCTTCTTTTTGCGCCTGTATACCACTATCGACTGTGGTCAGAGTAATGCTGGGGATCTGCTTGACGCTGGTCCAGCCTTCCTGTTTCATGCCCTCTTGTAGGAGTTGTTTGGCCATGGTGGGATTACCCGTGACGCTGGTGGTGCCATCAGGTCCCTTCAGGTTGGGGTTGTAGCCGATCATGCCCTGCGGAATCATATGGTTGGTGGGCAACATGGAGTTGTACCAGATTTTACTGGTGATTTGTTGTTTATTGATGGCAAGGTCGATAGCTTTACGAATATCAATATTATTGAATGGTGGCATGTTGAAGTTCATCGCATAGGAATTCAACTGGAGCAAGAGGCTCTTATAGAAATCTGGGCGTTTTGAATAGGATGCATAGTCTGCCAGGGGAACGGTGGCATCATCGACTTTGCCTGCCAGATAGTCCGAACTGGTGGCATCGGCACTGCCATAGAATGTTTCCTCTAGCTCTTTTAATTGCGGCTGCGGACCATAGTAATCGGGATTAGGCACGTAAGTGATACCTACATTATGGGTCCATTTGACAACCTTGAATGGGCCATCACCGCCACCTTGATCCAGATGGTTGATCCATTGATTGCCATATTTGGTGATCAAGCTTTTTTCGACCACGAAGGAACACGGATAGGTCAATGTGTAGAGGAAGAAGGAAATAGGCTGTGAAAGTTTGATTTCCAGCGTGGAGTCGTTCACAACGATGAGGCTATCACCGATCAGCGTTTTGATTTTGCCGCTATTGAATGTGGTGGCATCCTTAATATAGCGCAAATAATAAGGAGCGGTTGGTGATTGGGTAGCGGGGTCTAAGGCACGATTAATGCTATAGGCAACATCAGTAGCGGTTAATGGTGTGCCATCGCTGAACTTCAGGTTTGGTTTCAGGTGGAAGGTATAGGTCAATTTGTCTGCAGAAACATCCCAACTGCTTGCCATCTGAGCCTGAACGCTACCAGCATCATTGAGAGAGACAAGGCCGGTGAACACTGGTTCAAGTGAATCTCCCGAAGGAAGATCTGTCGCCAGCGCGGGGTCCATCGTTGCTATATCCTGCGTTCCGGCTGTCGGAACAGTTGTGACAAGTATTTGCTTGTTCGCTGCTGCTTTTGTCGTGGAATTGTTGGTGCTGCCACTACCGCAGGCGGTCATTAGCATTGCCACCAGACAGAGGAGACTGGGTAAGAGATATGCAGCTCGTATGTGGAATTTTTTGGTTCCTTGCATTACCTACTCCTAAAATAAAGGACAAATAGTAGAGGATTCGTGATAAAGAAGGTTTTATATGCATTATTGATATATGCAAACATAATGACGATAACCTTCTGTTTCCCCCATTGTTTGTTCTTGTGTACTACCCGGACATAGAAAACCAGCCAGCAGAGTATTCTGCAGGTTCTTCATATAGTAATATGCTGAAACAGTGCGATATCGAAATGAAGATTTTCTATGTCAGGAGGGGAAAGCATCAAATATTTCCTCTCATTACAAGTAGCATTATGAGTTATTCTGTTATTAGTTAATACGCTCATTTTTTTTAAAATCTCTCACAGAAATTTAAAAGAAATTTTAAATTTCTGCAATATTTTCTTCACTCCAATTTCATACAGGGCTGTAAACGCTTGATTTCTGTAGATATCTTGTCTATAGATAAAAACATCCCGGCTCCTCTTTATTGAAGAGCCAGGATGTTTTGTAGGTAGTAGTCGTTATATATCTGGGATGGCGTGTACTATGATGAAACAGTGGCATTGGCGCATGTTGCATCTGAAATATAGACGTTACTCCAGTTGTTGGCAGGAGGCATCGCGCCAAATGGACTGTTTACGATACCCTGGACGCTGGTTTGCGCAACCCAAAAGCATATTGTTGATACATCGGCATCCAGGCTACATCATCGACCAATTGCTGTTCTGCTTTATTGTAGTCGGCGATACGGATACTCTTATCGGGTTCGACATCAGCCTGTTCCAATAGTTTTTGTGTTGCCTGTTGTCTGGCGGCATCCGTGCTATTATTTTGTCCATAGTTCATACCATTCTGGGATGCGCCTTTATCAAATTGCAGGGTTGTCCAGTCCTGCGGATCGGGATAATCGGCACCCCATGCGGGCCCGGTATAGAACTGTAATGGATTTTTCGCCCCTTCACTTTCTTCGCTAAACAGGAGACTCAGTTCAACATTGCTGGAATTGACGGTTACGCCAAGCACCTCTTTCCAGTCCTGTATCATCTGGGCGACCTCATCCTGATCGGCCTGAACGCCTGCACTGGAATAGGTCAGGGTGATTTGTGGCATCTGCTTGACACTTGTCCATCCTTCTTGTTTTAACCCTTCTTGCAGAAGTTTTTTTGCTAAGGTTGGATTGCCCGTTAGGTTGGTTGTGCCATCGACCCCTTTGAGATTGGGATCGTAGCCGAGTTGTCCTTGCGGCACAATGTGGTTGGTCGCAAGCATGCTGCTCTTCCAGATTTTTTGAGCGATCTGTTCTTTAGACAGTGCAAATGGTGAGTCAGAACTGTCTGTATTAGTAGATAATACGTCAGGGCTTTCTTCTGTTTTTCAAAGAATCATTTTTTGATTTAGCGTGTGTAGAGATAGCTTTCACATACTTTTCACATAATCACTTGAAAAAGTCCTTTTATATACGATCTATCTATAGATAAAGCATACAGCTTTTATAGCAGATGACTTTTTCACGCTCTATAGATAGATTGCATAATTTGTGTAGGATTCCTTAGCGGGCACGATAGATATGTGCCCAATCGTTCGGAGGGATGGTACCCTGTGCGTTATCCACAATACCGACAATAGCAGGATTGCGTACGAAGGTATTCGTGACCTGTTCCATTGGTATCCAGCCGACATCATTCACAATCTGTTGCTCAGCCTGTTGATAGAGTTTGATGCGGGTGCTGTTATTTGTTGTGCTATCAGCAAGCGCTAATTGTGCTTGTATCTTCTGTTGTTGGGCGGCATCGGAACTGGTGTTCTCTCCATAGTTCATATTATTATATGTTGCCCCTTTCCCAAACTGGTACGTGAGCCAGTTCTGGGGGTCTGGATATTCTCCCACCCAGGAGAGTTCCCACATCTGGATACCATGCGTATTGTTTGTGGCGGCGGTGACCTGACGTAACAGGGTGTTATAGTCAACTGGATTGGGAATGACCTGGATATGCAGGACGTTTTGCCAGCTCTGGATCAGTGTCGATATCTCTTGATCGAGCTCTGGATCGCCTTTCGCATAGGTGAGATGGATCGGGGGGATCTGGCTGACTGAGTTCCAGTGTTCTTCTGCTAATCCCTGTTGTAAGAGTGCCTGTGCTTTACTGCTATTCCCACTGAGGTTCTGGGTGCCATCTGGACCTGTCAGTGCTGGATTATAGCCTACCATGCCCTGTGGCACGATATGATTGGTGGGGATGACTGAACCATGCCAGACATTTTGCGCGAGCGCGACTTTATTTATTGCGAGCGCAAAAGCCTGACGAATGTGAATATTATCAAAAGGTTTCGTGAGATAGTTCATGCCGTAGTAATTGAGCCATAATTGCGGTATTTGATGAAAATCATTCTGTTTTTGTTCATCATTGAGCATATTCAACGGCACGGGAGCCTGATCAACCTGATGGTTCTGATATGCCTGATAGGCGCTATTGGCATTGGCATAGAAGGCAAATGTTACTTTATGCAGTTGTGGTTGGGGACCGTAATAATGGGTGTCTGGGACAAAACTGATGTGTGAATCGGGTACATAACTTGCGACTGTGAATGGGCCTGCTCCGCCACCGCTCTTCAAATGAGTCGTAAATGCGGACCCGTATTTCTGGACGAGCGATTTTTCAACGACATAAGAGCAAGGTTGAGCTAACATTGTCAGGAAATACGGCGCGGGTTTACTGGTAATCAGTACAACTGTATTTGGATCAGGTGTCAGGATACTATCATTGATCAGTGTCGGGATATGACCAGTCAACAACTGGTTGGCATCCTTGAGCATGCTGAGATAGATGGGGGCGGTCTGTGATTTTGTGGCGGGTTGAAGTGCGCGGTTGATACTGTAGGCAACATCCGCGGAGGTTAACGGTGTGCCATCACTGAAAGTGAGGTGCGGCTTGAGATGAAATGTCCATGTTACCCCGTCCTTGCCGACAGACCAGTTTTGTGCTAATTGTGGTTGCACCTGTAGTTGATCATTGAGTTGCACCAGTCCGGTATAGAGCATCTGGATCGCTGCTATCGAGGATGGGTCTTGTGCCAGTGCCGGGTCGAGGGTGCTAATAGTAGAAACACCCGCATCAGCACTGGTGAACGTCTGTAAGTCTGGTGCTGCTTTGTTTGACTGTGGTGAGGTTGTATTGCCGTTCCCAAAGATATTACATGCAGTGAGCAAGAAGAGTGATAACAGGCAGAATGCTACTGAGAGAAATTTCGCCTGATATGTCCTTCCTGATATGAGCATTGTGCTCGTCTCCTTCGTATAGTAATGTCAAAAAAGTGAAAAGCGACGGAGGCGCTGTGTTTGCGTCCGTCGCTTTTTCTGCCTTCAGGATAGTGCCCACATACCTGTATGGTGGCACAAAACGTTAGTAACACATAGATAGAGTGAACAGTGCGTCTGGATTGCCGCTGACCCTTATTCGGGGATCAGCGTATCGCGTTGTCCAAATGCCGCTGCTCGTAATGCTGCCTGCAAGAAAGCATCGATATTGGTGCCTGCCAATGCGCGAGGCCATGCAACGTACTCTTCTCCGGCTGCCTGAACGATCTGTAGACTATGTCCCTGGTCAATAGAGGCATCGTTGCGTGTTGCACCCAGACCAATAGTGCCAAAGAGAGCGCGAGCATCGTGACCCAGATTCAGATAGCGTTGGGCGGTTGCCAGAGCGCTACGTGTATCTTTGTTCTTCAAAAGTTCTTCAATCGTCTCTAACTGTGTAATTGCGATCATACCGCCAGAGCCGGTTGTTGGCGTTGAAGGAATAATCGGTTGCGCTTTCTGGTTCTGGGCTGTGACCTGTTTATAGAGGGCATTAATATATGCACCTGCTGTATAGATCAGATTGAGTGCCTCTACATCCTGTACGCGACTGAAGACAATGCGTGTGGCGGATGCATAGAGCAGGCCATGAGCCACATCAATAAATTGAGCACGATTGCTGTCATCAACCTGTTGTAGCAGTTCGGCTGCTGATAGAGCGAGGACGGAAGCGACGGCACGTGGGGTCGCCCCATTTTTAATGATCGCATCAAAAATAGTCTGGCAAACCTGTGTCGTATTAGTATTGCTGAGTACTGCATCGCGAACTGCCAGCGCATTTTCATCTTTCGGCGCGGCGAGACGTGTGCGGATGCTCGCCAGACTATGTGCTGGCTCAACAGCATAGCTATGAACTTCACCGATCCAGGCTGTCTGTTCTGTCCCGGTCTGGGCAGTTAACAATGGCGCTAACCAGTGTAACAGAGCCGGAACACGTTTGGCCCATTCCACCGCATCAAGTAATTGGAAGCCGCGAATAGTCGCGATTAAAGGATGACCGTTATTATGGAATGTAGTGGTAAGTGCCTCGTATGCGCGTACTTCCAGTGTGCGATAATCTGCGCCTGTGCCATAGAAACCAAGGAGCATTCGTTCAACTTGCCTGGTATCGCCTTGTTGTACAGCCTGATTGATGACCTCATTCATGCTCTTGCCACTATCGAGTAATTCGCTTGGGAAGAAGGCTTCTGGTTCGGTGTAGGTCTTCGTCTGGGCTGCGCGGAGAGCCGGTGCAGCGATTTGAGCTGCACGCAGGAAAAGAGGTAGGGCGCGTGTTTGTGGCGGAATCTGCTGATCCAGTGGTGCTGGTCGGACACGCAACATACGGGCGATCATTGCCAGTGACCCGATAGTGATCCCAACATGGCCGTCCTCATCTCCGAGTAGAGCCTGAATACCAATACGTCCAATCAGGACATCTGCGTTGCGATCTTCCGCTAAGAGTTCGCGTGTTATGAGAGTAACGCGCTCTGTGTTGCCAGCTACAATGGCATCAAGTAACGCAGTGAGGTCAACTCTTAATTCTACTGCCGCCATAGTGTGACTCCTATATACAATATGATAAGTACAGGTTAAGTCTATGAATATGCATGAGAATAGGCTAATCCTTTAAATCACGGATTTGATTCTCGATGCTGGGGATGTCTGCATATTCCTCGTCGAGCAATTTATAGGCCCGGCTTAAATAAAGTTCAGCGAGTTTCGCACCCCGTTCGTTGGGGGCTACTGCCGCTCTGGTGATTTCTCCACCGCGATATTTTTCTGCGAGCAGGCGGGTGATGCGTTCCAGACGTTGTTGGGTATCCTGAAGGAGAGTGGTATCTTTGCCTTCTAAGGCATAGCGTGCCATTCCCACCAGTTTCCCGACTTCGGCTAGCTTCTGACGATCTGACATGGAGTGTAATAGTAGATCATCCGCATCCATCTCTTTGTGGTCTGGTTCGCTTTTTTTCGTTGTGGTAACCTGTGGCTGAGGGGTAGGACGATGGGAAGCAGTGGAAATGTATTGAGCGTACAATTGAGCATATTCCTGACTATTCATGGTCGCCATTTGCATTCGTTCTACTTCTTCTCCTGAGACAGAGCCAAGGTCACACAGGTCATCATCTCGACGCTCAGCGATGAGTTCTAGCTGATCCAGACTGATCCCTTCTTCTAACATGGGAGGGATAGGCATGCCCGCGATGTTATTTGCCCCTTGCAGTTCTTCGGAAGGTATTTGTGCGGCGAAGAGAGGGGGAAGATACTTCGCAATGGACATCGGTATCGGTGGAACGAGACAATAGGTACTGTAGACAATCCGAGGATTGCTGCTATTTCGTGCGATGAAAATAGCATGTCCTTTAGGAGCTTGTGCACTCCCACGTAAAAACTGGATACCCATAACGAAGTGTTCCTCCAATGCATGGGATGTAACCACTCTATTGTTGTGTTATCCCATTATTACTGTTCTATGTGCTAACGTTATCCTGATATTGCGTGCATGCCTGTGCTCATATTTTAATTTCCAACACAGGATCAGTCTGGCTGCTGCGTTTTCACGTAAGCACATGGCACGTCTTTTAGTATATCATTGTTAGCAACATGGATGTGCTAGAGACTGTTCCGCAATTGCCGTATTCTCTTGACGAGATCATTGTTCCGTTGGAGTTCTTCCTCGGATATGTCTTCTCCTCCCGTTACCAGCGTTTCTTCATACAACTGGAGCGAATGGTCAACGGCGGATTTCCCGGCGATGCGAATGAAACCCTGTAGCAGGGTCAGTGCCTGCTCATCCTGTTCACGACGCATATCGGTGATTGCTGTCTCTGCGTATTGGTCTGCGTATTGGATCAGGTAACTGGACCAGCGCTCAGGTTTGTTGATACTATTCATGACACGCTCAACCTGAACGATGGCTTTGGTCTGTTCATCACGCGCATGCTCATAATCGCCACGCAGCAGGTAGATAGAGCCACGAGCGAAGCGTGTATCGGAGACACCTGATGGACGACGTTGTTGGTGATAGAGACGCAGTGCCTGCTCAAAGTCGGTCAGCGCGCTATCGTACTCTTCTTGTGAACGACGAATCAGGCCACGCGTTAATAATGCATCGGCTTCATTGATATGATCTTCAGTCTGCCTGAAACGCACGATGGCTGCTTCACAATTTTCGAGTGCCTCATCCCAGTTTTGACGGCTGACATTAACCTGTGCTACCCCCAGTACAGCGGAGCCGTCACCATCGGTATTTTCCAGAATCTGAAATTGGCGACCAGTCTCGATGAAGGTAGTGAGCGCCGCTTCATCTGAACCGCCAGCAAGCCGAGCCTGAGCCTGACCGAGTAGCGCCTCTGTGGCGAGTAATGGTTCTTGTTGCGCTTCCGCCTGATTAAAGGCATTGCTAAAGTGTTTTTCTGCCGCGCTAAAGTCGCCCTCAATCAGCAGTTGCTGTCCCTGTACCCATTCGACGGTCGCGAGGAGCTGTCTGGCTAAGGGATTTTTCCCTATCGCGGCGACTGCGGCATTGAGATGAGTCTCAGCCTCTTTGATTTCACCTGCGAGCAGGGCAACACGTGCCAGACGTGTTTCCGCAGTGGCAATGGAACTGGCACCGACAACTTCGCCAAATGCTTCACCCTGTACACGGGCATCGCTATAGGTGGCACGGGCCTGCCCCAGTTGTCCTTCCTGACGTAGTACATCGCCCAGACCGATCAATGCTCGACTCTCAATGAGACTGTTTCCGAGCTTATGGGCCTGTTGTTGTCCACTTGCCAGTGATTGTTGTGCGCGATGAAGGAAGCCGCGTTGAAATTGAATCTGACCCAGCACAACACTTGATTCTGCCTGACCGAGATTATAGGCAATTGATTTATAAGTACGCACTGTACGTTCCATGATAGAACTGGCATAGGCTAATTGTCCGCGTCTGAGTTGAATCTCTGCGAGAACGCGTCCTGCATGGGCGGTTCCTAAGCCGTTGTTCTGCTCAGTATAGATCTGTACTGCTGCCTCCGCTCCTAACAGCGCCTGATCGATCTGTGCCTGCGCGAAGTAGATTTCAGCAATGCCCAGACTGGCATCAGCTTTTCCTAATAAATATTCAATCGTATCTGAGAGGGTTGCTGCCTCAGCAAAGGCATCAGTAGCCTCATCAAGACGTTCCTGTTCCAGATAGATACGGCCAAGGCCGATCTGTGTATCGACAATACCATAGTTATCCCGTGTCTGTTGATAAATCTCAAGCGCATGTTTATAGGCTATCTCCGCCTCGGCGAATTGCCGTGCGATGCGTTGGATATCAGCCAGACTGCGACTGGCGTCGGCAGCATTCACCTGCTCATTGGCTTCTTCATAAAAGCGGATAGCGTCTTGATAGTGTTCAGCCGCATATTCCATGTTGCCGCGTTGGAGTTCGATATGTCCCAGCGCCAGTTCAACATTGCCTCGCCCTTTGGTTTCATGCAGTTCGTGGTAGCGCTGCTGGGCATTCTGGTAGGCGTCCTGGGCACGGTCTAGACGTGCCTGTCGACGTTCAATATGTCCGATTGAAAGGTAACTGGCGGCAATGTTAGCAGGAGCCTCAGCATCTTGATAGAGCCGGATGGCACGTTGATAGCTATTAATAGCCTGATCAAACAGACCACTCTGATCCTGTACATCGGCTACCATCGAACGGCTATCGCCAGCACGTTTGAATTCGCCAGCCATACGGAAACGGATTTCGGCATCGCTGAAAGAATCAGCAGCCTTTTCCATATTTCCATTATTGTACGCTTCGAAGCCGTTTTTCAAACTCTTTTCAGCTTGTTTACGACTTTGTTCTTTCTTCTCATGCTCTGAAGTAGTCATAGAAATGTATCCTCAAACTCAGAAATTGTTGAGTGTAGATGCAATTAGGCATGAAGCTCACATTTCATTGTAGTTCGTGGATCAGGGAAAGTCAAAAATCAGCTGTAATAGCTGATTTCTGTATAGTGGTACGTTTGAATGGAGGATTAAGTGACGGCGGGAGTGTGTTGAGTTTGGTGAAGAAAAATATACACAAGCAAGAACCAGGATGTTATAATAGCAGAGAAAATAGAGAGCTGAATGCAGATATGTATATTCTCAAGTCTGGACATCTGCACTACAGCAGAACAGTGACCAACCAATGGTGTATTTGGGCAACTGGGCTGCTCGTCGTAGCGAATCTTTTTAGAAAGGCAGTGGTTATGAAGGAAGATGTACTTGCTCGGGTAGACCTTTTTTCTACACTAGACAAGAAAGAACTACAAACGCTTGCAACAAGTTGCCAGGAACGTTCATTCCCCGCTGGTACGACGATTATTCAACAGGGGGACAGCGGAGTTGGGCTGTATGTGATAAATAGCGGTAGTGTACATGTGACAAGGACTGTGGAGGGGAAAGAAGAGGACATGGGTTCAATGATCGCTGGAGATGTCCTGGGTGAGATGTCTTTGCTGGATGATTTACCTCGTTCCGCCACAGCCACTGCCAGTGAAGATGTCGAGACACTGATCTTGCCGATCTGGGATTTCCGTACATTTTTACGAGATCATCCTGATGCAACATTGAAATTGTTGAGTGTCCTGAGCCGTCGTTTGCGGAAAGCTGAGTCACTCAGACACGAGTAAGTACCGATTATATTTGACTGCTCAATCTGAATAATAGAGAAGAGTATTCCCACCGAAGTGAATATCAACGATGTTCTATAGAAGAATGAGTTGGAATACTCTTCCTTACAGATAGCGTGCTTCATTTCTCTTTGGGAGTATGTTGCTCCCACTGTTTGGTATTCATCATCGATTGCACAGGAAATGACCATTGCGGTATAGTAACCTCGTCTGTGTAGGATGTTGTTGCAGGCAAAAGAGTATCTTTTTCCGGCATTCGAGCATCCGCCAGACGGTAGATAGCATACTCAAAAGAGTTGTAAGCGTCCTTACAACTTCTCGGTCATAAATTTCATCAAAGCATCAACATCATCGAAAGAGCGATAGACACTGGCGAAACGGATGTACGCGATTTTATCCATATGCCGTAAACGATCCATCACCAGTTCACCAATTACACTGCTGTCAATTTCCTGTCGTCCGAAGCGATAGAGTTCCTGTTCAATCTCCTCGACGGCTTTTTCAATTTCTCCTGCGGGCAATGGACGTTTCTCCAGAGCTTTACGCAGACCGACGTAGAGTTTTTGTCGATCAAATGACTCACGTCGTTGATCACGTTTAATGACCATCAGGTGAAATTTTTCAACACGTTCATAGGTGCTAAAGCGGCCTTTGCAGTGTTCACATTCGCGGCGTCGGTGAATTGCATCTCCGATGTCACGTGAGTCCTTGACTCTTGATTCTGTGCCTCCACAAAAAGGACATTTCATCCTTCGTCCCCAAATCCTTACTGAGAATAGCTTTTTAATTTAGAGACATTTTATCACAGTACTTCAGTGCCGTATATCGGTAGAGGCAATTTTATCATATCTCGTGCGTCTGGGTGATTATACAGAAGCTGTTGCAACTGTACGCTCTTCCGCGCTTTTCTTCGCTGGTGCATTCTTCGATCCTAAAACGGCAGCTTCAGCCACCTTTTGTTTGGGCGGATTTGTTTTTCCTATATAGCCTGATTTTAAACGCGATCCCTCCCGCCAGTACGCATACCAGTAGGGTCCGTGCCCCTGACCATTACGACATGTGCTACATGACGTTTTGCCACACTTACGATATTGGAGCTGATATGTTATATGCTGGTCACTTGGAATCTCTGTCATGAACCACTTTCCCTTCCACTAAACAGAATCACGGCCTTTTCATAGATATCCTTATCATAGCATTATTAAATGAAAATTACGTGAATAAATCACAATATAATGTGAAATATTATTCATTTATTAGGATTTGCTTGTATGTATAGATGCAATTACATAACATGTTTTTCATGTGGAGAATTCGCAGTGTATTTATGGGCTTTTATGTTCCCTGGGATGTTTTGTTGTTGATGGAAGGCAACAAAAAGGAGGGTTCTGATTGCCGTTTGTTCAGACCCTCCTTTTTGTTGCACGTAGAGTGGTATATTTCTATAGTGGATTGTAGAGTGTAACCTCAAAGTGCCAGGGTTGGGGAGGTGTATCTTCAAACTGTCCCAAAGGATCAGCCGCACGGATAGTTAATGTCCGTGTTTCTGATGATGGGAGTGGTCGGAAGCGTGCATGCCCTTGATAGACCGCATTATTCGGACCACTGGCTAAATCGGGTCGTGCCAGAATCATTCCGCCGTTATCGCCCGGCCAGTGTGTACCACTATTATCTTTTAAGAAAAAAATAAGTCGCGGGACAAAGGTAAAGCCTGGCGCAAATGGAGGACGGATCCAGAGATAATGAAGTTCAAAATGGTTCTGATAATACTGAAGCTGGTGTAGAATTAAGGTCATGCCATGTTGTTTCTGCTCTAATTCTAGCAGCACGGTTCGGTTGACTGAACTGGCTGGTGGAGCAGAGGGGGATTCTTTTTCCATGGTCTGAGGCTGGGGTGCGGCTATGACGACTGGCGGACGTGACGCTAGTTCCAACGCTTTGGCTGAAAAAGGCGTTGGATCGCGGAGAATATCGTTGCATAATTGTAAGCAGTCATCACAGATGTATGCTGCTCCTGGTCCCGCGATCAAACGGCGCACCTCTGTATTATGCCGACCACAGAACGAGCAGCGAGCCATTGACTGATCAAAACTCATAGTATTCCCCAATGCTAGTCAGGCTAGCAAAAGCATCATCGCCTTAGCTAGTATGTTTTTGCAATACCGTTGTGGCCTCACTATATAATCCTAAACGTTCAAGCATGCTGGCGTGTGTCTCCCATTCTAACGAGTCATCCAACGGAGAGAGCAGGGGGCGAAGTGCCACTGCGGGCGTTGATCCTGCCGCTCTTTCTGAGGTATCTACGTATATGTTGGTTGCATGGTTAGATGAGCTGGTATGATGGGTTCCAGTTCCGTTAAGCGCTACAATGTTTCCTACCGGGCTACCTTGTCCGTATTTTCGTTGTAGAGCCAGTTCGATGAGATAATCAGCAAAATGTGGATTCTTTGGCAAGAGCGATCCATGTAGATAGGTGCCGAAGGTATTGCGATAGATGGCACCTTCTGTGCGATCCTCTGCGTTATTCCCGTTGCCTTTGAGCACTATTCCCAGGGGTTTGGCTGTTCCCAGGTAGGTGCGACCGCCATGATTTTCAAAACCTACAAGAGTCATATTATTCCAACGGATGGCGATATCGCCGATACAACGTGCGACATGAGCACCTTTGTGCTCTGTCCATGCATCGAAGACACCCAGTCCACGCATGTCAGGTCCATCTGCCGGTCGATAATAGTGAGCCAGCAACTGATACCCGCCGCACACTGCCAGTACAGGCATATCATCTTCGATTGCCGCCCATAGGCCGATGCCCTTCATCGTGTGGAGGTCTTGCGCTACCGGTGCCTGTTCTTTATCCTGCCCTCCGCCTATGAAAAGCATATCATATTCATCCGGGGCCAGGGCATCTCCAACACCCAGGCCAACAACCCGTAGTTCAATGCCACGTAACTGGCAGCGGCGGCGTAACGTCAGGATGTTGCCACGATCACCATAGAGATTCAGTTGATCTGGATAGAGATGTCCTAGCGTTAATTGGAGCGACTGTGTGTAATCTTGTGCCATTGGTTTATGCGTCTCTCCCTTCCCAGTAATGTGGCGTTAGTCCTCGTTGTTCTAATTCGTGATGCACTTCCAGTAACCCTGTATACGTCGGTACGATAAAGAGAGTTTCACCTTCTGGCGTCTGTTGTAATGCTTGATCAAGCGCATTTTTTAAGCCATAGAGGTGCTGTGTTGCTGTTGTAGAGGACGGCGTGGCGGCAATTTCTGCCAGTTTATGTTTTTTGTTACGGCGCAGGCGTGTACGAACTGGCTGGCGTTGTTTCTGCGCTCGGAGTGGAGCAGGTGGTATAATCTGCATATCCTGTTCACGAATGCCCGCATAGCGTAGGCGTAGGGCGAGATCAAGCGCCCGTGTTCCTGTAACTACTAATGTTTGTGTCTGCTGAGCCATGCGCTCAAAATCGACGTCCCAGATCCAGGAAATATCCTGACCATCAGCGATGTTATCATTTAACACGAAAAGAATATGATGTGAACCCTCCTCGGTGAAGAGTGTACGCAATACCTCATTAAATCCTGTAGGATTTTTTGCCAGGAGCAAACGCATTGTTTTCCCTTCGGCCTGAATGCGTTCCCCTCGTCCAAATACAGGTTTTGATTGTTCGATACCGCTCGTGATTGGTTCCCAATCGATATGGAGCGCATGCGTTGCTGTAATAGCGGCCAGGGCATTATAGATGTTATACAATCCCGGTAGTGGAACTGTGATTGGTAGTGTTTTATCTTCTATTTGTACTTGAATTCGGTATCGATCAAAACTTTCTTGTTGAATATTGGTAGCCTGAATTGTGGGATTTGGTCGGCGGTCTCCACAATTTGGACAATGGTAGTGACCCATATGACTATAAAAGCGTACATCGTAATTGTATTCGTTGCCACAGTGAGGGCAGGAGCGAGTATCGACAACCTGATGTCGTTTTTCATCCTGTGGCTCTGGCTGAGCCAGCGTAAAATCAGTAATACCGTAGTAGAGTACTTTGCCGGAGAAGGCTTCTCCAAGTTGTGCGATAGCAGGATCGTCCGCGTTCAGGACCAGTATCGTATCGTTTGGTAGCAGTTGGATTGCTCGTTTCCAGTGTCCCACCACGCTATCTACTTCTCCGTAACGATCAAGTTGATCGCGGAACAGATTTGTGAAGACGGCCACCCGTGGCGGAATCATTTGTACCAGTTGAGGAAGTGCTGCTTCATCAACTTCAAAGATAGAGATTGCTGCTCCGGAGCGGCGCAGATGACCATTGGGACGAGCGCGAATAATGAGTGAACTGGCAACGCCGCGCATCAGGTTTGACCCTTCACGATTCTGCCAGACACGTAAGCCACCATCGCGTAAAATTGCTGAGATGAAACTGCTAGTTGTTGTTTTGCCATTGGTGCCTGTCACCATGATACTCCCATGTTCAAGCTCAGTTGCCAGATGCTCAACAATATCGGGGTAGACACGTTGCGCGACCACACCAACAATACTGGTTCCACCCCCTAAATGGAGACGGCGACTTAATGCGCCAACGCTACGTCCAGCAATGACTGCCAGTCCGGCTCTAATATTTCCACGGTTTTTGGGGGAACGTTTTTTTTCCGGAGTATGAGGAGAAGGCGGAGATTCGGTTGTATGTAGCTGATCAGACTGGAGTGGCTGCTCAGGCTCCTCGGGCGAGATTGGCTGAGATGATTTTTCTTTTCGCATGCTGTTCCTCCGCATCGGCGCTTCTGCTTCTATTCTCTTATAGTAGTAGCTGTTTGCAGCATAGCATGCAAGCTTATTGTGGTCAAGTAGATAGCAAGATAGTAAAGATGACAGAGTGGTAGGACGACAACATAAAAAGAACAAATCCTCTTGCTATGATGTGGTATGCTTCTAAGGAAATTTTTTGACGACTTTTGATGTTGATTAGATGCAGAAAAGGATAGAATACCTACTTGTCAAGATATGCTATTCTATCCTTTAAGACGAACACTCATAGACATGCGGGTTTTGCGATAGTTTGAAGGTCAGGTAACAATTCAATGGCAAAGAAACTTGTAATTGTAGAGTCACCAGCCAAAGCGAAAACCATTGAGAAGTTTCTCGGACGCGATTTTGAAGTCCGGGCTTCTATGGGGCATATCATTGATTTGCCAAAAAAAGGACTTGGTGTCAATACGCGCAAAGATTTTGCACCCAAGTATGAGATTATCGAGAAGAAAGATAAACTGATTGATGAACTGAAGGCAGCTTCCAAAAAAGCTGATGAGATCTACCTGGCCCCCGACCCTGACCGTGAAGGTGAGTTTATTGCCTGGTCATTGAAAAATATTCTGGGCTTACAGAATCCGCGCCGTGCAGTTTTTCATGAGATTACCAAACGGGCTGTTCAGGATGCCATTAAGAAACCACGACAGATTAACGAAGATCTTTTTAATGCTCAGCAGGCGCGACGTGTGTTGGATCGCCTGGTGGGATATAAGATCAGTCCTTTGTTGTGGCGGCGTATCCAGTCCGGCACCAGTGCAGGGCGCGTACAATCAGTTGCCCTTCGTGTGATCTGTGATCGTGAAGCTGAAATTCGTGCGTTTGTTCCAGAAGAATACTGGAGCATTACTGCGACCTTGAGCAAGCACGCCCACGCAGAACGTTTTGAAGCAACTTTGATCTCGCGGCTCGCGGATTTTTCATCTGCCGCGAATGATGACGCTGTAAGCATGGGGGAGGATTCAGGGGCTGAGGGTGGACAACAGGCTGGTGGGGCCCGATCAACAAAAGTTGAGAAAGGTCGCATCAAGATCTCTTCACAGGAAGAAGCAGAGGCGATTCTGCGTGAACTACAAGGGGCCACGTATAGTGTCTTGAAATATGATGAGCGCGAGCAACGTCGACAGGCACCTTTGCCGTATACAACCAGTACGATGCAACAGGATGCTTCCTCCCGCCTGTATTTTAAGCCGAAGAAGACGATGAGTCTGGCCCAGCAGTTATATGAAGGGATGGAGTTGGGTGAACGTGGTCAGCAAGGTTTGATCACGTATATGCGTACCGATTCAACGCGTATCTCTGAGGAGGCTCAGGGACGTGTTAAGGCATATATTGATGAGACATATGGCAAACCATATGTGGGGCAGGGACGCACCGGGAAGGCGAAAGCCACGACGCAGGATGCGCACGAGGCGATACGACCAACTGATGTGGCATTGACCCCACAAATTGTGAAGCCGTTTCTTTCGGCTGATCAGTTTAAACTGTACAATTTAATCTGGCGACGCTTTGTGGCGAGCTTTATGACACCTGCTGTGTTTGATACGGTACGTGTCGATATTGTGGCAAAGCAGTTTGTTTTTCGGGCAACTGGTTCGAACCTGAAATTCCCAGGTTTTTATGCAGTCTGGCCTCGTGAAGAAGATGAGCGTTTGTTGCCAGTGTTACAGGTAGATGAGAAACTGGATTCGCATGGCTTGAAGCCAGAGCAGCACTTTACGCAGCCACCTCCACGCTTTACTGAAGCCAGTCTGATTAAAGAACTGGAAGAACAGGGGGTGGGTCGTCCAAGTACCTATGTTGCGATCATCAGTACCATTCAGGATCGTGGCTATGTAGATCAGGAACAGCGGCGCTTTGTCCCAACATGGTTAGGTGATACTGTCAACGAAGTGATGAATAAGCATTTTCCCGATATCGTTGATACTGGTTTTACTGCTGAGATGGAGCGTAGACTGGATGATGTCGAAGAGGGGAAACGTCCCTGGGTTGAATTTTTGAAAACCTTCTATGGTGACTTTAAGACGACCCTGGATAAAGCCGAATCTGAGATGAACCGTGTGCAGAAACCATTGGAAGAGACGGATGAGATCTGTCCGGATTGTGGTCGCAATCTTGTCATTCGTACAGGTCGCTTTGGACGTTTTTACTCCTGTTCCGCTTTTCCGGAATGTAAATATCGGCGTTCAATGGTTAATAAGACCGGGGCGCTCTGTCCCATCTGTCATGGCGATCTGGTTGAACGGAAGACGCGGCAGAAGAAACGTATCTTCTATGGTTGCGGCAATTATCCGGCCTGTAACTTTGCGATCTGGGAGAAGCCAGTTCCAGAGCCATGTCCAAAGTGTGGTGGTTTAATGGTTATTCAGAAGCCCGGGCAGGAACCGGTCTGTTATGAGGAGGTTATCGTTCCACAACGTGGAACGGAGGAGCGTCCATTGCAGGCAGGCGAGAGCAAAACTACGGCGAAGCGAACGACGCGCAAGACAACCACCACGCGTGCCGGGGCGAAGACCACGCGGGCGAAAAAAGCTGCAACCACACGGAAAAAGACTGTGGAGGATACGAAAGGAACCGAAGCAGGAAGTAAGCCTACCAGGAAGAAGGCCAGTGCCAGCACCGCAAAGAAAACGACCACGCGGCAACGGAAGACTCCAACGGCCACTGCAGAAGCTATCCAGTAGGCAACAAAAGCGGCGAAATGAACCCAAAAGAGCAGAACTACCGGTAGAAAGTATGATATAATCTGAGGATAATTAAAAGGAGGGTTTTTCGAAAATCCTCCTATCTACGGTAAGTTCTGCTTTTACGGAGGATTACATGCCGCATGCAGTGACGCTGATCCCTGGCGACGGAACCGGGCCTGAGATTACAGAAGCGACCCGTCGTGTCCTCGAAGCGACGGGAGTGCAATTTGAATGGGACGTGCGCCTGGCAGGAGCTGAGATGCTGGCGAAGTATGGAACAGTGTTGCCAGATGATGTGATTGAGTCTATTAAGCGTACCCGTGTAGGGTTGAAGGGGCCAATCACCACCCCTGTTGGCAGAGGTCAACGCAGCGCGAATGTCACATTGCGCAAAAAACTTGATCTATATGCGAATATTCGCCCCGCGAAGACATATCCAGGACTTCGATCTCGCTATGAGAATATTGACCTCGTAATTGTACGCGAAAATACTGAGGATCTTTATGCTGGTATTGAATTCCAGCGTGGGACCGCAGAACTTGAAGCATTAGTTGAACTAATCGGGCGTACCACTGGTCATCAACTTGACCATAATTCCGCAATGAGTATTAAATATATTTCGGTTGCCGCTACCCGCCGTATAGTCAAATTTGCTTTTGAATATGCACGTGCCAATTTTCGCCGTAAGGTAACTGCCGTGCATAAAGCCAATATTATGCGTATGTCTGATGGGCTTTTTTTATCAACTGCTCATGAGGTGGCAAAAGAATATCCCGATATTCAATATGAAGACCGTATTGTAGATAATATGTGTATGCAACTGGTGCAAAAACCAGAGCTGTATGATGTTTTGGTGCTCCCAAATTTGTATGGTGATATTATTTCTGATTTGTCTGCCGGGTTGATTGGTGGGCTAGGTGTCGCTCCTGGCGCGAATATTGGTAGCCTGTATGCTGTGTTTGAACCTGTTCATGGCAGTGCTCCCAAATATGCAGGACAAAATAAGGTCAATCCTATGGCAATGATGTTTTCTGGGGTGATGATGTTACGGCATCTTGGTGAACGCGATGCTGCCAGACGTCTTGAGCAGGCATTAATGAAGGTACTGGCTGAGGGGAAATTTGTGACCTATGATCTCAAACCTCGACCGGATGACCCGACCGCTGTGAGTACGTCGCAGGTTGCGGATGCAGTGATCGATTTGCTCCAGCGCCTTTCCTGATTGCCAGTGTCAATGTGCTGGATATTGAAGAAAGCATGGGAGCCGTAAGAAGAGCCTCCAGCTATGAAGCTCTTCTTACGGCTCCCAGGGAGTGATAACATCAGAATATATAGATCTTATTATCTGTACTAATCCTCTGAGACGGCTCCCTGACGCCATTTGTGGCGAGCATGAATGTAGCGGACCGTGCCAGAGCGTGAACGCATCATGACTGATGAGGTGCGTGCGCCCCAACCATAATATTGCACCCCTTCAAGAAGTTCTCCCGTGGTGATACCCGTTGCGGCAAAGCTTACATCATTCCCTTTGACCAGATCATCAATGCGGAAAACCTGTTCCAGATCGATGCCATCAGCTTTAAATTTCTCGCGCTCTTCTTCTGTGCGAGGCCAGATCTTTGTCTGGATTTCACCGCCCAGACATTTGATCGCGGCAGCGGCCAGAACAGCCTCTGGTGCACCACCAACGCCCATGACGACATCAATACCGCGATAATCTTCCATCGCAGCCTGAATAGCTGCGGCAACATCACCATCCGTAATCAGGCGGATACGTGCGCCGACTTCGCGGATCTGGCGAATCAACTCCTGGTGACGTGGGCGATCCAGAACCGCAACTGTGATGTCTTCCATGCGTGCCTGACGTACACGAGCAATGCGGTCCAGGTTGACTGCGACTGGCGCATTAATATCAATAACATTTTTGGCGGCAGGGCCAACCGCGATCTTGTCCATGTAATAGACGCCCGCAGGTGCGGAGTACATGGTACCACGCTCGGCAGTAGCAATGATTGCGAGTGAACCGGGCAGACCCAGTGCCAGCAGGCGTGTGCCATCTACTGGATCAACTGCGACGTCGACATCTGGATTGGAGCCATTCCCGATTTCCTCTCCGACATACAGCATCGGAGCCTCGTCTTTTTCGCCTTCACCAATAACGACTACTCCATGCATATCAACGCCATCAACAGCATGGCGCATTGCATCTACCGCAGCCTGATCGACCAACTCTTTGTTGCCTTTACCCATCCAGCGACCCGAATTTAAGGCTGCAGCTTCAGTTACACGAACCAGCTCCATGCCAAGGTTACGTTCGCGTGTACCTGATCGCTCAAAGCGTTCATCTTGTGATTCCATATTGTCATTTCCTCTATATGTTGTTCGTGTTATATCGTGATCATGCGAAGGTGAGTCCGACAATGCTCTGCTTGCATGATGGCTCGCAAGTTCTCAACCGTTTCGTCCAATTTACCCTGACGATTCACTATCGTATAGTCATAGTGAGTGCGTTGAGCCAGTTCTTGCTTGGCATCTTCAAGTCTGCGTTGTCGTTCTTGCTCTGTCTCTGTTTGACGGTTCGTGAGGCGCTCAACAAGTTCCTCTGGTGAACCCGGCACCAGAAAGATATAAATAGCACCAGGAAGCTTTTGCCGGACGGTTGCGGCTCCCTGGACGTCAATTTTCAGCAGGACGTCACGGCCCTTTTGCAGGTTTTCCCGTATCTGTTGTATGGGTTGACCATACCAGTTGCCATGAACCTGTGCATGCTCGATGAGTTCATCTTTTTTCACCATTGTCTGGAATTGATCAACGGTGACGAAGTGATAGGGATTCCCTTCGCTTTCGCCTGGACGAGGAGTCCGCGTCGTTACTGATGCAACGACATGGAAATCAGCGCCTTGCTCTTTCAAGGCATTGATAACCGTATCTTTTCCAGTTCCAGAGGGTGCGGATAACACGAATAGCAGCCCTGCTTTGGCAGTGGTTGATGTATGTTCCCGCCGCTCTGGGGTGAATTGAGTCTCAAGTTGCATGCTTTCCTTCCTGATACTGCTCAAATAGAGAGAGGATTTGTATACGAACAAACATCTCTTTGCTATACTTACTGTACATCGATGAGCACAATTTGCAGAGTAGTCAATGCCACTCGCTAATAATAGAAATACGTGCTCGCACTGTTATTGTACAACACAGTCGAGTATCACGAAAGTCGCTTGCCTGATAAGTGCAAGAAAATGAAGAAGAGATTGGAATCTGGTATGTATGTAGATGCTATAACCCTGGCTGCGGTCGCTGATGAATGGCGGAAATTGCTGATCGGTGCCCGTATTGATACGATTATTCAACCGACTGAACATGCTGTGGCAATCCAATGTTACGCGCCTAATCAGGAGGGGCAGGGTGGACAGAATCGCTGGGTGTATCTTTCTGCGCACCCACAGTTAGCACGGGCACATATTACGGCTTTGCGGCCACAAAGAATTGCGAGTGAACCTCCTCCTTTTATTATGTTGTTACGTAAGCATCTTGAGGGTGCTCGTATTGAGGCGATTGAGCAATCGCGCTGGGAACGTGTGCTGGAAATTGTGGCGGGTTATCGCAGAAGTCCCGATAGTGAGGAGCGAATTCGTTTTCGCATCATTATTGAGATTATGGGGCGTGTGAGTAATATTGTCTTTTGTGATGAGAATGGGATGATCCTTGGCAGTCTAAAACGGGTCGGAGCGGATATTAACCGTTACCGTGTGATTGCTGCTGGTATCCCTTACACTCCGCCCCCACCGCAACAGCGCCTGTTAGCTGGTCAATCATTGCCGCGTCTGGAGCCGACGACAGTCACGGCGGCACAACTTTCAATCTGTGCGGCTGAGGTTCCTGAAGAAGAAAATGTTCAGCAAGGGACGCGCAAACGGAAACGGAGTACAGAACAGCTGAAGCTCTGGCAACTCCTCTCGAAGCATTTATTAGGATGTAGCCCACTGGTAGCACGTGAGATGGTCTATCGCGCCACTGAAAATGCTGAATTTCTGGCTTCCGATGCCAACGAAGCGGTCTGGGAGGAATTAGCCTGGAATGTGCGTGATCTCAGCGCAGTCTACGATAGCCATCACTGGCAGCCACAATTAATTGAGCGTGAGCCGACGGCTGAGGAAAAAGAACATCGCCCGCAGGGGGCTGATGCTGAGCAAAAGGTTCCTGTGGCGTTCGCGCCATATGTGCTTGAGCAGTATGCATCTATGCCAGATTTCTTTGTACGGGAATCGCCAGCAATGAACGTCTTGCTGGATGAATATTATCAGCGTGGAGAGTGGCATGATGCACTGGATGGTTTGCGTGCGCCGTTGCGTCGTTTATTGCAGACTCACCTTGATCGTTGTAAGCGCAAAGCTGATCTTTTGCAGCATGAGATGGACTCGGAAGAGGAGGCCAATCAGTATCGATTATATGGTGATTTGCTGATTGCCCACCAGCAGGAGATTGAGCAGGGTCAGAAAACGGCAACTGTGGAAAATTATTTTTCATTTGATGAAAGCGGTGAGAATCCCACTGTAGCTATCCCATTAGATCCACGTTTTGATGCGGTTGGGAATGCGAATCGTTACTTCACGCGCTATCGTAAGATGCGTCGTGCGCTGGAATTGGTGCCAGAACAGGCGGAACAGAATAATGTTGAGTTGGCGACGATTGGACAATTGCTGGCGGATCTGAAGCTTGCTGAAAATGCGGGTGAGGTGACACACGTTCGCGATGAGATTCTGGCGGCTGGCTACATTCGTGGTAAGGCTGCGCTGGATAAGAAAGCGCTCAAGGCTGCTAAAAAGGGCAAAAATAATAAACGAGCCAAAGGGAAGCCAGTGCCTCCTGGTGGTGGTATACCCATGCATGTACAGAGCCACGAAGGATTTACCTTCTTGATCGGGAAGAACAGCCGCCAGAACGAAGAAGTTACGTTTCGGCAGGCGACTGGCAACGACATGTGGTTGCATGCACGTGGGGTCGCTGGCGCTCACGTGATCGTCAAAGCAGCCGGTCGTGAAATTCCTCGTGCCGCCATCGATCAGGCCGCGAGTCTGGCCGCATATTATAGTGAAGCGCGAGGTTCGACAAGTGCTCCCGTCGATTATACCCTCCAGCGCCATGTGCGCCATATGAAAGGTGGTGGTCCTGGCATGGTCATCTATGAGAGAGAGCATACAATCTATGTTGAGCCGGATAAAGCCTTACAGTTCCTGAAGCAGGGCAAATAGTCATTTGTTTAGTTGTTTCTCTCACGTGAGGAACCTATGCCCATCTCCTCACGATACTTGGTAATGGTGCGTCGTGCCAGTGGAATACCACGTGCCGTGAGCATACGGGCCAGTTCCTCATCGCTCAGACGATGGTGTGGTTGCTCGGTTTGGATAAGTTCCCTGAGAATATCTTTAATACCGAGTGACCCATCAAAGAAGTCTGCGAGCGGAATAAGCCGACCATTAGGAAGAAGCGCGTATTTATTCGCGGTAGTACGACTGACTGTGCCTTCGTCGAGGTGAAGATGATGTGCAACTTCAGCTCTGGTCAGTGGGCGTAAGGAGCGAATGCCTTTCTCCAGAAAATCATGCTGATAGGACACAATGTATTCGGCGACGCCTCGTAAGGTACGCCAGCGTCGTTGGACGCAATCAACAAAAAATTTAGCGCGATCTCGATGTTGAAACATATAGTGCTGGATATCAGAAGATGTGCGACCAGCAGATAGTGTGGGGAGTGTTTCTGTGTATTGTGTCCCGACGTGAAATTGATAGCGTTTCTCTTCCATTAACTCTACCTCGAAGCCTGTTTCCCCTTTGCGAATGATGATATCTGGACGAATATATGTCGCGCTATTGCCAAGGCGTGAGTCGCTGGTGGTGGCGTGATATAGATAGGTTGGGAATGGGTGCAGCATACTGCGAATGTAGCTGTATGCTTGCCGTACCTCTTGCTCTTTGACCCGCAGTTGTCGTGCGATCTCCGTGAACTGGTTGCGTCCCAGTTGATGGAGATGGTTTTCGATCAGGGTTGCCGCCAGTGGATGTGGGGGATGCTGTTCGCTGATAACCTGTAGCTGTAGTAGCAGGCACTCGCGCGCATCACGTGCGCCGATGCCTAATGGTTCTAATGTCTGTAACTGGCTGAGGACATAGGTTACGCGTTGAGATGGTACCTGAAGTTGTTGTGCAATCTCTTCAGGATCGATTTCCAGATAGCCATGTTCATTCAGATTTCCAACGAGCTGTTCCGCAATCGCAGCATCGTCAGGAGAGACAATGGCTTCAAGTTGTTGTAATAATTCTTCAGCCAGCGTTTCCCCAAGAGAAATGCGTGCGAATGTATCTTGATCCTCATCACTATCGGCTTCTGTGAAGCTATAGTTATCGATATCAAAAAAGATCTGTGGCTGTTCCGTGTATCTATGCGTCTCAAAAGGAGCACTATGTTCATGTGAGAAGATGAGTGGTTGCGTATTTGGGACGGGACGTTGACAGACCGAGCAACTCGGCCCATAGAGTGGAGTTGAGCAGAAGAGGCAAACGCGTTGTTCGGTAACTTCTAACGCAGGATTTTCTGTTTGTTCATGATCAATGGAGCGTTCCAACTCATCCGCAGAGAGATGTAGAATGGTACTCGAAGTGATGAGTCGTGCGCTCACGCGTACTGTATGTTCTGGCCTTGGCGTGTGTTCCAATCGCATACCCTACAATACCCCTTTTCGCCAATGTGTTAAGCCGATGAATGTGAAGGAAAAGGAATGCAAAAAGCACATTGCGGTAGAAACGAGGTTGCTGCGTCGTCTCTGACGCAGGCAAGCAACGCAATGTGAATGTGAGCAAAGTGTCTAGATCCAGCCATGACTTTCTAGCGCATTACGAGCTGCTTCCTGTTCAGCCATTTGCTTGTTACGACCCTGTCCACGACCAGACACCTTCTCACCCAGTAAGACCTCAACCGTGAATTCGCGATTATGCGAAGGGCCTTCCTGACTGACTAGCCGATATGATGGCGTAATACCCTCATGGGCCTGGGCCTGCTCCTGAAAACGTGATTTATTGTCCTTGAACAGGCGTTTGGTGATAATTGTATGGGCTAATGGGTCCAGGCGCGGGAGTAAAAAGGAACGAACCGCTTCTAGCCCCTGATCCAGATAGATCGCACCGAGCACTGCTTCAAACGCGGACGCCTGTACGCGTTGTCCGCCACCACTTTGTTGTTCGCCCTTTCCCATCAGCAGGAATTTGCCCAGCGTAATATCACGAGCAAAGTTCGCTAATGTTTCTGTTCGCACAAGGACCGCCCGGACATCGGTAAGTTCTCCTTCTGTCAGATCCGGAAATGTGCGATAGAGAAAGTCTGCGCTGATCAACGCAAGGATTGAGTCGCCAAGAAATTCCAGGCGTTCATTTGAGCTTTGTCCCACGCCAGGCGTTTCGTAAATAAACGAACGATGAGTGAGAGCCAGGCGCAGCAGTTGTGGATTTTGGAAATGTACCCCTAAAATTTCTTCTAGTTGTTCTTGCATTCATGTACCTCTAAGATAAGGGTTCTGGCCTCTTCTCCGTGGAGATGGATTGTGAGCGAGTGAAAAATCTCCAGAGTGCCAGAATGAAATCCTGGAAGCCAGCGCAACCCGTAATGGCTAAGAGTGTCGTTTCAATGGTTGCGATTGCACGTTGTCCGTTTGACAGTTGCGGACATTCTCACACACCCATCGCTTCGACGCCTTCATGGCAGCAATAGCAGGAAAAGTATCAATGGGTGAAAAGCAATCCGCTATCGTATGCGCTAAGCTATAGTTTATCGCCGTTCATTGTATCGTGTTTTGGGGTGAACTGCAATGTGCATGAGGAGCAATTTGCGCCGTGGTATTGTCGATTGAAGGGATTCAATGGAGTGCCCTCTGGCTGAGCCTTGCGATGCTATAGACGGGATGAGGCGAATGTGGTACCCTGTTGTGGGCAGGGATGGGAAAAACTGGCAATCGCGGGTCGTAAGATCCGAGGAAAGTCCGAACTCCAGAGAGCAAGATGCTGGTTAACGGCCAGTGAAGGTGACTTCAAGGAAAGTGCCACAGAAACATACCGCCTGCGTCTCTTCGGAGACGTCGGTAAGGGCGAAATGGTGAGGTAAGAGCTCACCAGCAATCAGGTGACTGATTGGCTGGGTAAACCCCATCTGGAGCAAGTCCAAGCAGAGGGAGCAGATCAATTGATCTGGCAGATTGCTCGTCTGTTAACCTTCGGGTTGGGCGCTTGAGGTAGCAGGTAACTGCTATCCTAGATAGATGATTGCCGCCAGCATAATTGTAAGATGTGCTGGAACAGAATTCGGCTTATGGTTTTCCATGTCCCTGAACATACAAAGAAGGAAGGCTGGCATAAACCAGCCTTCCTTCTTTTCTTAAGAAGAATGTATGGTATGATAACGCCCGTCGTTCTACCGACTAATCCGATCATGTTCAATCAACCAGCGGATAAAATTGAGACGTCGACTCTCTTCGATGAGTTCCCGATATTCTGTTTGCTCAGTGACATGTTCTTTCATATAAATGAGCTGCGCGGCCTCCATTTCAGTAAATCCCAGTGAAAGAAGATTTTGAAATTCTACATCATCTGTCGCATAAGAATGTTCTGGCATAGTTGCAAGCTCCCTTGTAAAGAATAAAACTGAACAACCTACATGACTGAGCATAGCCGAGACTTTTTCGTGTTGTTCTCTATTCTCTTTATGGGTGGTATCTTATAGACGCACAAAAACTTCTCGCTATATACAACATTTCCCTGCAGCCATAAATTTCTTCCCGATAAACAGTCCCTTGCCTTCCTTGATCATCAGAGAGAGCAGTTCCACACTCTACTTATAACAAACGTTTGGCCTGGAAGAAAATAACGGCCTTTGCATTCATAAAATGTAGCAGGTGAGAATGTGGGTGCATGCTTCAAGGTGGAAGGTATGGTATGTGGAGAATATTGCTTATAGTCTAGCACAGAATCCTACCTTCGTCCACTGGAATATCGTCTGCTCGTTTGCCTGTGTCAGGTTCCTGATTCAGGGAGCATAATACCCAGTTGGATCAGCCGTAATGCACGTTCGATGGCATCAGTGGTAAGTTGGGCCGCATGTTGCATTGAATAGTCCAGGGACATGGGGCCAGAAGGGAGAGTGGTGATGGCTGTGATGCCAAGTTCATAGAGCGCTTGATAGTTTTCACCCAGACTACCCGCGATAGCAAGCATTGGCACATGATGTTTTCTGGCGAGTTCCGCGACGGCTCCAACGCTTTTGCCATAGGCGGTCTGACTATCGAGTTGCCCTTCCGCGCTGATGATCAGATCTGCTTGCGCGACATGTTGCTCTAACTGGAGGGCTTCAAGGACAATCTGTGCGCCTGCTCGTAATGTAGCGGCGAGAAAAGCGAGCATACCAGCGCCCAGTCCACCGGCTGCACCAGCACCGGGAATATCCGCCACCGCGAGCTTGATGTCCTGTTTAATGATCGTGGCGTAGTGCGCCAGCGCGGCGTCGAGTTGTGTGATCATTGCGGGGGTTGCGCCTTTTTGTGGACCATAGATCGCGGATGCTCCAGTTGGCCCATAGAGTGGATTGGTGACATCACAGGCGACCTCAAAGATGCATTCAT
Organism: Dictyobacter sp.; assembly: GCA_035493535.1. Lineage (GTDB taxonomy): Bacteria > Chloroflexota > Ktedonobacteria > Ktedonobacterales > Ktedonobacteraceae > Dictyobacter. The sequence continues at coordinate 24,571 of DATJIE010000005.1, read as the reverse complement.
GTAGACGTGGATCTATCGTTTCCGTAGAAATATGAGCGAGTTGGGCCAGTGCCGCGCCGCCACGCGGTAATGTGGTGCCATCGGTTCTGGTAAGCGAGACGCCCAGTGCCTGAGCCATCCCGGCTCCGCCATCATTCGTTGCGCTTCCGCCGATGCCCAGAATAAAGTGTCGACAGCCGTGATCGAGGGCCGCGCTGATCAGCTCACCGACACCATAGGTTGTTGTGATGAGTGGATTTCTCTGTTCGGGTTGAATGAGGGGGAGGCCTGCACATGCAGCCATTTCGATAACTGCTGTCTTGCCATTGCCGAGCAGGCCAAAAAAAGCTGTGACTGGTTCGTTGAGTGGGCCAGTGACGGTATGATGGATGATGGTGCCGTTTGTGGCATCAACCAATGCTTGTACGGTTCCCTCTCCACCATCGGCGATGGGAACCATGGTGATCTGGGCAGTGGGAAAGACGTTGTGTACGCCCTGCGCGATGGCGTTGCCTGCTTCTGCTGCTGACAGGCTCCCTTTGAGTGACTGTGGAGCGATAAGTATGTGCATTTCAACCCTCTCCTCAGATGCGAATAAACAGTGATTGGCATAAATATGTATGATTATAACAGATAAATACGACTGAAGATTTGCTTTCGTGCCTGTTTCATTTGCATCCTCTCACAATCCGCCCTATACTAAGAAGTGCGTTCTCTCTACACCTTTCATGATATTTTGTTCTCTGAAATGTCTTGGTGGAGCATACTATGTTTAATGGTCTCGATTTTTCATGGACGTTTGATCCACTTAGTTGTGCCTTTTTAGCTGCGATAAGTTTGCTCTATCTCTGTGCAATCTGGTATTGCAGCAGGTGGCAACGCTATGAGGGAGAAGTAGAGCGGATTTCGCTCTGGCGTGCTGTCTCCTTTTACGGTGGGGTGTTATGCGTGGGGCTGTTATTGCTCTCTCCAATCAATACGATTGGGCGTACACAGCTTTTTTCTGTGCATATGGCACAAGTTGTCCTGCTCAATACAATTGCGGCTCCACTGCTTATTGCGGGTTGTCCCGCCAGAGTGTTACAGCCACTCAATGCGCTCCCAGGCGGAAAAGTGGTGCTCTCTTTTATGCTTTCTCCCGTGGTGGCGTCGATTATTTTCAATCTCTCCTTTTTGCTCTGGCATTCTCCCAGGTTGTATACCATGGCGTTAGCAAATAGCAATATGTACAGTCTGATGATGCTCTGGTTATTGTGTGTGTCGGTGGTGAACTGGTGGCCGCTGGTTGGCTCGGTGCATGATTGGCGACAAGCGAGTTATCCGGCTCAGATGCTCTACGCCTTCTTTGATGGTCTGCCGATGGATATATTTGCGTTTGTGCTTGTCTATTGTGGCACAACGTTGTTCCCGATGTACCATTTGCCGACGTTCTGGCAGGACTGGCATCTGACACTCTATAGCGATCAGACTGTGGCGGGTGCTCTATTGTTGGTCCCCGGTGTGGTAGATGTTATTGTCATGACACCACTGTTTTTCCACTGGCTACGAGAGCTTGAAGAGAAAACGCGCATGGAAGATATTGAACGACAACTGGCAATGGAAGAAATGATTGATGAGGCTGAGTGGGAAGAGGTGGAACAAGGTTGACGATCTGCTCGTGTTTCATGCGATAGACCACGTACTGTAAGAGAAACCAGTGTGTCAGGAGTTATACGAAGACCAGTGACAGGGTTGTTGTATGGCAATGTCCAGGCGTCGCTCATACTCACGTCGTGGAATTTCGGTCACACCAAGTGAGGCCAGATGCGGCGTGAGAAATTGTGTATCATGCAGGCTGAAGCCCTGTTGTTGGAGATGGCGGACCAGTGTGACCAGACACACTTTAGAGGCATCTGTGGCGAGAGAGAACATACTTTCCCCCATAAATGCCCCCCCAATGGTGACTCCATATAATCCACCAACCAGTTTGCCATCTTTCCAGGCTTCAATACTATGCGCGAAGCCGTGGGTATGCAAAAAAGTGTAGACATCGATGAATTGCTGATTGATCCAGGTCTCTGTTCGCCCGGCACAACCGTGCATCACCTGTTCAAACGCTGTGTCCATACGGATGGTGTAGATACCTTTGTTTAGTGTAGCACGTAATGAACGTGAAACATGAAGATTATCGTGTTCCAGAATAGCACGTGGGTCCGGGGCATACCAGCGTATAATGCCAGCCTCATCGGCCATCGGAAATATACCCTGCGCGTAGGCGTTGACTACCAGCTCCGGGCTTAATAAACGGGAAGATTGTTTTGCCATATCGTTTTACCTTGTTCCCTCGCTTCATGTACGTTGCTTGTTATACATAGTGCTTTTGTATGAATCTATCTACGTGCGAAATAACGAATAAATCTGGCAATTTTGGGGTTCATGCCCTCAATCATCGCGAAGTCTGTTGCGCTCAGGGGTTTCAACCAGAGCAAGAGTCCCAGACAGAGGCACAAGAAAAGTACGCCTGAAAGAACCAGCATGATACGACTACCGGGATGCCAGAGAATGCCTGGTAGGGCTGCGATGATCAAGGCCAGCAGGAAGCGCAGCGTAAAGATGAACAGATCACGTGGATACTGTTTGGGAAAATGGCGTACAAGAAAGAAGAGCAGCATGAGGCCAGTGACGGTACGAGCAATACCATCAGCGATCAGCGCTCCAGCCGGACCATATCGTGGAATCAACACAATGCCACTGAGAATCAGCACGATGATAGCTACCCATTGACTCAAAACAACACGCTTGGGTTCACCGACTACGTACATGCTTGCCTGATGCATAGTCGTGCCTAAAATACGCACAAGTAGATTAAAGAAAATAAAAATTGCTAACAGGGGACCGACCGCATCAAAGCGGCTACCATAAAGCGCATGCGCGATATTGGATGCATTAAAGAGGCAGAACACCAATCCCGGCGCAGCCAATAATGTTTCTACTTTAATGAGCGCGTCCCAGGTTTGTGCCAGACGGGTCGCGTTTTTACCTGCGAATGCCGCTGCCAGTGCTGAACCACCGACCCCTGCGAAGCCTGCGACTAATAATGTATTGGCGGCGTCTGCAAGTTGGAATGAGAGATTAAAGTATCCAATATTGATGATAGAGACGGCAAATATACCAAGCATGGATATCGAGATCTGTTTGAGCAGTGCGCCAGACGCCAGGTTGGTGAGCCACGCTGAAATACCAAGCTGCCAGAGTTCTTTGTGTGAAACCGACGCTGACATTTTTTTATGCTGCCTTGCCTGTTGGAATAGAAATGGCGCTTGCCAGCCGAGGAATGCAGCCGCTCCCAGCAATGAAATGATGGCCTGAAGCCAGATTACCCCCGTGATACCCCAGCCAAGATGGAGTAGAATAAAGCTGAAGATTAACTGTGCCGCTTGAATGGTACCACTGATCACAAATACAATTTTGATGCGCATCTGCGCTGCACAGAGTGCGCTGAGCAAATTGATAATCCCGCTACCAAGAATATATAACGCCAGGGGTTGACTGTAGGAGATCAGCATCTGGTTCTGGATACCTTGCGAGATCTGCTGTGCATTTGCGAGAGGGAGGAGTGTGGCCAGTGTTGCCAGTAACGGCAAGCCAAAGAGCAATACACCAATACTCAAGAGAAGCACAACCACGCGAATCGTGAGCAGGTAGCGTGTTATTTGTGCTGCCACAATCTCCTCGCGTTCCGAGATGATCCGTGGTACGAAGGTTGTGAGTGCATCTTCCAGACCAAATGCAACAATATAAAGAATGGTATTGAAGTTTGTTTGTATCACTGCATAGACCCCATACTGAGAGTTGCTAACAGTATGGGTGAGCAGTATGGTGAACAGGAAGGAAGAAATATAGAACCACAAGCCATATATCTGATTGAGAACATAGTTATTTGGTGTACGTTTTAATAAATGTCCTGTTGTTGTTTCCGTCTGAATGATAGGCTGATTATGCGATGAAGTTTTTTCTAACATAGTATTTGATATCTCAACAGATAATAGGCCAACTTCTAATTGGTTGGTTTGATATTTATTTGCTCCACCAGAATGTGCTTGTTTTTCCGGCGTTGCCGATGCATCCTGCTCTACCGGTATTGACGATTGCCCGACTACTTTTTTGTTGTTCTGCTCGCTTTGCAGTTGGGCATGGTCAAACTGAATGAGTCGTAATGGACGAAACGGTAGTTTCTGCATAGTGTTATTTTAACCCAACTTAAATAAAGCTCGTCCTAACCAGCCAATACATCCTAGTGCCGCAAATAATTCGAGTATGCTGGCATTTGATGTGGCATGATCGGCAGAAACAAAATAAAAAGCTCCGACTTTCGTTGTCGCAGTAATCAGGAAGATGCCCAGCCCCAGCCATGCCGGGATGGTAGCATAGAGAAGTGCTTTTTTCCAGTCACGACATAGGAAACCAATGACGGTTGGTGTGAGATAGAGCAGGAGCGTGACGATGGGCGCAAGCGTAGCTGGAAATGGTCCATCGAAAGCAGCATTTGGCTCGGTGGGAAAGATGCGTGTCCAGAGTTGAGCCGGGACCAGCGCCAATAAGACAAGAACTGTTTCAAGGATGATCAGCGTTAGACTGATTGGTTGTGCGTACTTATCTATCTGGTGAGAGAGTGCTGGATTTTGCAGCATTGGCGACCTCCTTCAGGCAAAATTATTTGCGCGTATAACGAGTATAACGAATGGTGTTTGTAATTGGGATATACGTATCCTTTTTAATGAGTATAGTGCATAAACTGGTGTTTGAGCATTGGTAGTAGGCCCATCTGGTACTTCAAAAAGAGTATGCGACGAACCGACATATCGATTCGATTTTGCGTGAGTATGCCAGTGTTTATTGCCTGTTTGATGCTGGCAATGGTTGTCGCAACTTCATCTGGCGTACTGGTGCCCATAATCATATCTGATCCGGCTTTAATCGCGAGGACCGCTGCCTGACTGGGAGTATAGTAGGATGTGATGCCAGTCATGGTCAGGCTATCGGTCATGATAACGCCTTTGAAGCCCATCTCATCGCGCAGTATATGGTGTACGATGGTTGGTGAAAGGGAAGACGGCAGCGTATTTTCAATGGCTGGTACCAGTTCATGGGTAACCATAATGGCATGGACGCGACCAGTGTGAATCAGGTCCCGATATGGTTTCCAGTCAATGTTCTCCAGTTCATTTTGTGTGCGCGTAAGGCTAGGAATGCCAAAGTGTGGATCGACGACGACACTGCCTAAACCGGGGAAGTGTTTTAAGGTACCGACAACTTTGCCGCTCTGTTGCAATCCTTGCAGGTAGGCATTCGCCATGCTCGTTACTATGGCTGGTGTCTCTCCATAGGTTCTTTGATCCCGATGGAGTTCAGAGTCAGGTTGTGAATCAACATCGACTACAGGGGCAAGGTTAAGTGTGATACCGTAGGAAGATAGGTTGCGAGCATCCTGTTGCCCCGCTTCTCTGGCCTTATTCGGATCATTACTGGCACCTAGAACAGCCTCCGCAGGGCGTGTACCATCAAGTTGACGGAGACGATCAACAGCACCACCTTCCTGATCGATGGCGATACTCACTGGCAGTCCGGCGTTATTCTGCTTACTATCTTGTTGCATTTGTTGGGTGAGTTCGGTGAGTTGGCTTTTATTTTCTATATTGCCATTTGCTGAAAATAACAATACCGACCCGATGTAATATTGGTTGATCATAGTACTTAAGGGTAAAGAAAATGTTGGTCCAACGAATTGGATCATCAGCATCTGGCCTATTTTCTGGTCGAGAGACATCTGATTCACAATATGTTCAATGGCCTGTTTTACCACGATTTTTTCTGTCTTATTGTGTCTATCCGTTCCTGGGGGAATATTGCTGAGAAGATTATGCACTTTTGTTGCGGCTGTATTCTGTGCCAGAATGTTTGCCCAGCCCTGTGTACCCAAAAATTGGGTTCCATCCATATAGAATGGATGGATGGTGATGAGACAGAGTAGATAGAAGTAGAGAAATAGTTGTTTGTGTGAATGGGACCGCCTGGTTTCGGGTTGTGTCGATTGTGGAATATAGCCTGGCAGACGTGCCGTATCTAATTGATCGATGTGGTCGGGCGTTTTTTGTCGTGGTTTTGGAGTGACTGACCCCATAATATGAACCCTTTCGACAGGAATGCATCATCTGTCAAAACATGAAATAAGGACATTTTGTTCTGTTTTGACATAATATTTTGCGGTTTTAAGATAATAAAACGGTGAAATACTATATCTTTTCTGTATTATACCATTGAAATGTGAAAAATGATTTTTCATATTCTATGTGATAGTGGATTGTTTTTGCTGATAATAACGAAATGTGTTTTGTTGGATTTTATTAATAGTAAAATATATATGTATTTAATGTGAAAATGAAGAAAACTATGAAAGCAATGTTTCGTATGAAAGAAGTCTATTGAGCAATAGCATCTTTTGCGATAGAAGCATGAATGTATGCGATGATGTAAATAAAGAATTTTTGTGTTACTTATGTTTTATAATGTATTTTTGGTGTTGAAATGGTAGATAGTATTTAAGATTTTTTACTCTACTTCAAGGAGAGATACTGATAGATTCTGTAAATATGGATGTGAATTGATAATCACTACTGCTTGTTTAGATGGAGTGACTGAGATATACTGTTTTTACTACAAAATTAAAGAAAGGAAGCTGTCGCATTCATGGAACAGGAGCAGCAATCCATCGTGTCGATTCATCCACGTAATGGCCCGTTACAGAGCTTGAAAGCGCAGCGTCTTCTCTCCTGCTTCCTTATTGGTCTGGGAGTAACCTGTGTTCTAACAATCTTAGAAATTTTAATCTTTATACCATTTCATATACTTGCTGTTATTTCACATACAACTGTATTTTTCCTTATTCCTTTATTGGAACTTATCGGAATTTCTTTTCTGTTCTTTTTTATTGCTGAGCCATGGGCCGTAGTTCGTTATCTGCGGGCGGTGCATCGTGCTCAAAAAGAATATCATGATTTATACATTCCGCTTACGGCTTTAGCAAATATTCGTACGCATGTTGAGACTGAACATGAGGGTTTCGAGGAGCCTGAACTGGTTGTGCAGGAAGAGCGGATTTCTATTCTGGATCTGGTCCAGCAGGAGGAGCAGCATCAGCTTATCCTTGGTTTACCGGGAGCCGGGAAGACGACCGCGTTACGTGTCTATCAGTATAGTGCGTCGCAATATCCTGTGAAGTTGCTCTTTGCACGGGGAAAAATTCCTGTGTATATCCCGATGAAAAACTATAGTCTTTTTCTCAAGCATCAGCAGCCAGAGGAGCCACTTGAAGAGGGTGAGATACCCACATTGGAAGAGACGTTGCTTCCGTATCTGGAACAGAGCGATCTGCCAGGGATGCGGCGTTTACGGCGTTCTCTTCCTCATCTTTTTGCGCAAGGGCGCTTGCTTTTCCTCTGTGATGGGTTGAATGAGGTTGATCCTGATTATCTGAAGCAGGTATGTAATGAAATCACCGATATGATGAGCAATACCTCCAACCGTTTTGTGATTACGTGTCGTGAGGTTGATTATCGGGAACAGAGTGATTTTGTGCAGCTTGTTGAGGTTGGGGGGGCTGTGCAAGCGGTTATTCATCCATTGCAACCTGAGCAGGTGTATGAATTTATTGAGCGCTATGTCTCGACACAGGATGATCAATGGCAAAGCACTGCTGATCGGATTATGCAGGTGATTGATCGGAGTCGTTTGCGCTATCATTGTACGAATCCGATGATGCTGTTTACGCTGATGCGACTCATCGATCATATCGGGTTGGAGCAGGAACAGCAGATAGATACGCGTGGTCAACTGCTGCGTGAATATGTGCATCAGTTGATTGTGCAGGAGCAGGATAATCCACGTTGGAATTTCGCGGCTCCTGCCGAGCAGGATATTCTGGGTTTCTTGAGTGAACTTGCCAGCGCGGCGCGTTGGGGCAATGATCGGAATGCGATCCAGTTGCGTAGTACCTCTTCGACGACTGTTTTACTCAGAGGTGGAAGGCAACCAGTAAAAGTAAAAGAAGTTGCTGCTGATCTGCGTGATTGGTTGACTGAGCACCCTGCATATGGCCCTTTCATATCTGATGAACGCCAGGCTTCACAACCATATGAGCATGGGGTTGAACTGCTGCAATTCGCATTGAGTGCGGCATTGATTGAGGTCAGTCCTGATGGGGCATTGAGTTTCCGTCATGAATTAATCGCGGAGTACTTCGTTGCGGAATTTTTTGTTGTTGCCGCTCCTCATATAGCGCCGGGCCGGCCGTTACGTGTTGAATTATTTCAGGATGTCGCACGTTGGAGTGAGCCGGTCGCGATCTGGGCTGGTTTACTCGATGATCCCTTACAATTAGCTGCTTGTTTCGGCACCTTTGGTGTGCAGCATCGTGAATATCTATTGCAGGCATTAACGCTAGGGCTTGTCTGTGTCGGTGTGCTCTGGACGCCTCCACAGGCAGAAGTACAACATGCGGTCGCATTACCTGCTGGTCTTGCCGATGCTCTGACATTGGCGGTACAAAAACAGCCAGATCGTGAAGAATTAGCCCGTTTCTTTACGCGTGCTGCGGAGGAGGGTGGACAGGAAGTATATCGTTCCCTGCTTCCGCTCATTACTATCGATGGTGTTGATGATCTGCTGGTCCTCTTAGATAAAAATATCGTGCCAGATATCCTCTTCACGCAATTAGAAGATGCGGTAGATGAGATCGCCTATGATGTTCAGGTGAAACGGATTGCTCGTGTGCTGGGGCGTTTTGGTGATATTATCATCGATCGGGCGGCACAATTAACGTTGCCTGCTCCTGAAAGGAGCCTGCGTCTACGCGCTGCGGCGATCAATACGCTGGGAGGCACCAACGAAATCCTCGCGGTTGAGCCGTTGATGGCTCGCCTGAGTGATGCTGATATGTTCATCGTTGGTCGAGCCACCAATGCGTTATTCCGTCTCGGCCCGATGTTTGTGCTTTCTCATCTGTTTGAGACGCTGGATCAGGTGGTACCGGGTGACGTTTCCCCCTATGTTCCACAGGCAATCCTGACGATTCTGGCAAAATTTTTAGATGAGCAAGATCCACAACGTCAACTCACTCTGACACAATATCAGCAATGTATCGAGCATATGCTACCGCTTCTCGGCGCGAAATATGAAATGCTGGTGGTTATTCAGGAGCAGGTGCATGAGATACTGGTGCGGCAGGGGCGACATGCGACCAGAATTGTTTCCCCCACTGTCAATGATAATCGTTGGGAACAGGCAATAGAGCGTGCAATCCAGCACCTGTCATCTCAAGATGAGCTGATGGTGCATAATATTGTAACGATCTTACAGGAGATTGGTTCTCCTGCTGTTCCTCCTCTGCTGTCACAGCTCAAGTCGGCAAATGAAACGGTGCAATTAGCTATTGTCGATATATTGCATACTGTACGGGATATGCAATCTTTGCCTGTTTTGCTAACATTGCTGGGTGATACCAGTCCTGCTATTCAGCAGCGTGTGGCGCAGACGCTTCGTCATTTCGCACCTGAAAGCATTGCCAGTTTGATTGATCTGGTGTTGCACGGACCTGATGATACGGTGGCAGATCGTACGGCTCAGATTTTGATTAGTATTGGTGAGTCTGTTGTTGGGTCGATCATTGAGGTTCTGTCTAATGTTGTACCAGGACGAACACGTTTCCTGGTGCAGGTGTTAGCATTGATCCGTGATCCACGTGCGGTACCCGCTCTGGTGAGCCTGCTTGAGCAACCACAGTTAGAGCCGTTACTGGTTATTGCTATCATACGCGCTCTCTGTCAGTTTCCTGATAAACGCGTGGTGACTCCGTTACTTTCGGTGTTGACGAATACGAATCCGCAGTTATATGAAGAGGCTATTACCGCCTTGAGTCAGTTGGGCGAGATTGCGTTGCCTGGTCTGATTGCGGAATTAGATGTCGAGAACGAAACTGTCGTTATACCGCGTGTACGTCGTGCAATCCTTGGTATTTCGCCCTTTGCTGGCACAATGCTTATTGATGCATTGGAGCATGGTAGCCAGGGGCAATCAATGCAGATCATGCAGGTCTTCAAGGCTCGTGGACGGGATGGAGCACAGATGCTGGTACAGCATCTGTTACATCAGGATGAGCGTGTACGTACGTTGATCCATGAGACGTTGCAACAGATGCCCGGTACGATTACAGTACCGGCTTTAATGTCAGTGCTGGGACGAGCAGAATTAAATGATGTTGTCAGCACTTTTTTGTTGCGCTATCCTGATGCTGCGATTGATCCGTTGGTGGCATTGCTTGGTGAAGATGAGCGTGGATCGCTGGTGGCAGAATTATTGCCGCAGTTTGGTGCCGCGGCGTTGCGTCCGTTGCTGGTTGGGCTGGATGATTCGCGAGATATCGCTCGTGAGCGGGCGCGTAAAGCTATTGTGAAGCTTATACGACAGAAGCGCGGCAAAGACCAGCGCCCACTGCTGCAAGAAGCGTTGCAACTTTTCCATCCTCAACCGGTTCAACGTGTTCGTGAAGCATTGCTTCAGATCTGGTCTACAGATCTGGCAAATATTGGTGTTCCTACCTTGCTTGATGGATTGGAAGATGCATATCTGATTGAAGATGTCGCGGAAATCTTTGTGCGCCTGTGCCGTAAACCAGCGCAACAGGAGGCCATCTTAGATCAGTTGATTGCGTCTCTTTCAAATGAAAAATTGCGGCTTGGGGCTGAAATTGCGTTGATTCGTATCGGTGCTCCTTCTGTTGGGCGTATCGGTGAGTTGATTGTTCACGAAGATTCGGGTCTTGAGAAAGCAGCCAGATATATTCTGGGCGAAATCGGTGTTCCTGCGCTGTCGTTCATCTGGACCGCCTATAGTGATCGTAATAATGCTGAGAGGCGAGAGGCTGCCAGAGCAGTTTTCCATAGCATGCCTCCTGAAATGATCAAAGATGAACTGGTGGCGTTGCTGGTCAGTGATAATCGCGATGATATTTCGATGGCGATGTCTTTGCTGATTGAGCGTATTCATGAAGAGATGTCTCAACTCAATTACGTTGATCAGGTGATGGTCCCAGAACTCATTAAATATGTGCAGACGTATCAGGTTGAGGAAACAAATCTTCGTATCATTGCTCTCTTGCTCTTGCTGGGTGAGCAAACTATCGTTGATCATCTTCTGCAGGCATTGACTGAACATCCATCGTCGCAGCGACAACTGCTGTACGCATTCTTATTAATGAGTAGCCAGACCCAGCAGGGATTGTTGAATGTGTTTTCTAATCCTTCAACGCCTGCTGCATTGCGGGTAGATATTGCCACTATTCTCAGTATGACAATAACTCCTGCGGTGATGGTTGATTATGCGCGTAATATCAGTATGTATGGTTTATCTGGGACAACGGCTGCCACACGGAAAGAATACTTTAGTTCGGATCAACTGGCGATTTCGTTGCGCGCTCTGGGAGGCTTGCTCGCCAGCGGACAATGGGATGCGCAGACGTTGCATCAGTTATTAGATATGACGGCGGAGGATGATCCCGCACGCGAGGTGTTTAACATTTTGCTGGGGTGGCGCTATGAGCCACAGATCGCCAAGCTGAAATATGATCTTGAGGCGCAACGCGACACGCTGATGAAAGAGATGACTGTCCTGGTGGCGAGCGTGAATGATAAGCAATCGACGATTAATAGATTAGAGGCGGAACTTGAGAAATTTCACGATGAGCATGATCTTGATGAAGAGGAATTAAAGCTGGTCACACATGAGAAAGATACCTTGCATGCAAGTGTAGAGAAGCTTATGCGTGAGAACAAAGATTTGCGCTTGAAGTTGGAGCAAACGACCAGAATGCGTGATAAACTGGCAAGTCAGTATCAAGCATTGATGCGGCAACAAGGCGGCGCTGGTGATATGCCTGGTTCGTCCAGTCCATCCAATCAAGCTACGCCATCCAGACCATCACAGGTACCGCGTTCACGTTAAGCTGTGATGGTACTATAGAACAGACAAAATGCGCACTGTATTCATGTACAGTGCGCATTTTGTCTGTATGGAAATAAACAAGTTCTTTCTATGGTTGACTGAACAGACTTTCTGGCAGTTTTTGTGGCACGACAACGGTCAGTGCGCTGGGAACGACACGAAAGATTGTTGGCGGAAAGCCGCTCTTGTTGGTATATCCGATCGGATCACCATCTGCTTGTATTGCTACCGGTGCATTGGTATGGATTTTCACTTCTTTGACTCGTTCATATTGTACCCAGTGGGCGCGTTCTTTTCGGTGCATGAGAAAGTCAATCAAGACACTGATGCGTCCAAACAACTTTTGATTGCGCACAATGATCAGATCCAGTTGTCCATCATCACATCTGGCTTTCCATGCGAATTTTACAGCCCCTCCATATAATTGTGTATTGCCCAGAATAACCTGTAAGGCGCGTGCACGAATGGTTTGTTGACCGATCTGTAAGAAAGAGATGAAATTAGGAAAACCAATGCCTAACGCAGTGCCCAGAAATGCATAACCGAGGACTCCAAGGCGTTTGATGGTGTGCTTTTCGACCGCATGGGTTATTTCTGCATCTAAACCAATCGATGCCATCAGGAGAAAATAACGATCATTGACCTGCCCAAGATCGATACGTCGTTTTTGTCCACTGGTAAGAATCTCTCTTGCACCCACCAGATCTAGAGGAATACCTATTTCTCGTGCCCATACATTTACTGTGCCACTGGGGATCACACCCAGTGCGGTATCGCTTTCCGCAAGTTCCTGTACAACTTCGTTGACGGTACCATCACCACCAACCGCAATAACAACGTCGAGCTTTTGTTGTACTGCTGCGCGTGCAATTCTCTGTCCGTCGTGCTGACCTTCTGTCAATTTGAGTTCCACAATCCAGTTGTGAGCGCGTAAATATGAGAGGGTTTCGTCAATTTGTTTTTTATTCTGGATGTAGCTTCCTGCCGTAGGGTTGGCTATAATGATCGCACTGGTCTTTTGTTCTTGAGCATGATGTTCATGATCGATTATTCCTTTTTTCATAAAAAGTTCCTATATATCTCTATATTCCTTTTTATCATCTTGTGGACAAGAATGTGAACAACTTCAATAGATGCTATTTGGTATACGTACCATACAGTTCTTCGGGATGAGGTGAAACTGTGTATGTTTGTGTTCATGTAAGAGGATGACTGGTCTTAAAGAAAACCAGTCATCCTTGGATGATGTATCAGGTGTGTCGTGTTAGTGTGCTGGTTTGGGGACTGTGTCGACCGCTGGTGTCCAACTGCGACCATTGCGCCAGTATGCCTCAATATCTTCCAGACGTTTGCCTTTCGTTTCAGGAATGACAAACCAGCAGAAGATGAATGCCAGTACAGCGAAGAATGCATAGAGCCAGAAGGTATTTGAGATACCAATCAGGCCAATGAGTGAAAGAAAGGTGACGCTAATGAGGAAATTAGCGGCCCAGTTAAAGAAGGTTGAGATGCTTGCGCCACTGGCTCGGACGCTGGTGGGGAAGATTTCAGAACTCATTAACCAGAAAACCGGACCCATGCCGATAGCAAAGGAGATGATATAGAGGATTAACGCGCCCAGTACAAAGAATCCTGCCTGTGTAGGACCGATGGCGAAAATGATGCCCATGATGATGAGCGCGATAAACATACCGACCAATCCACCAAGGAGGACCGGGCGGCGACCAACGCGATCCAGGATCAAGACCGCGACCAGCGTGGTGATAAAGTTGACTAGACCGACAATACTGGTTGCCAGAATGGCTCCCGATGCAGTGGTGAAGCCCGCGAAGCCGAAGATGGTTGGGGCATAGTAGATGACGGTGTTGATGCCGACAAACTGCTGGAAAACCGCCAGACCAATACCTGCGATTAATGCCCATGTCAGGCCAGAGCGGAAAAAGTCTTTGAAAGAAACGTTTTTGCCCTCCTGAAGTGCCATATGAATAGCCGCGAGTTCATTGCGTTTCTCTTCCGGTTTAAAATGATTAAGTGCTTTTTCTGCTTCATCCCAGCGATTGCGTTTTCCTAACCAGCGTGGTGTTTCTGTTAAGAACAGCATACCTATCAAGAGAATGATGCCTGGAATAGCCGCGACACCAATCATAGGACGCCATCCCATACCGGCATGAGCAAAAGCGAGATCAACCCAGTACGAAATGGAGATGCCTGCCGTGATGAGTAATTGATCTAATGCCACTAATCCACCACGTAAAGAGGGAGGGGCCATTTCTGCGATGTACATTGGGGCAAGCATTGATGTGACACCAATACCCAGGCCAATGACGAAACGCCATACGAGAAACCAGCCAAATGTAGGTGCGAATGCCGCTAGAATAGCCCCGATGGCAAACACCAGACCCATGACAATGAGAGAGAGTCGACGCCCTAACCAGTCACTCATACGCCCTCCTACCAGGGCACCAATGATACAGCCAATCAGAACTGTGCTCACTGCGATTTCCTGTTGATTCGGGTTCAATGCGAAATCTTGTTTGAGAAAGAGTAGCGCTCCGGAAATAACGCCCGTGTCATATCCAAAGAGAAACCCTCCAATTGCTGCCACCAGGGCGATCAGATACACTTTTGCTGAATAACGCTGTTTAAGTGGATTTACCTGTACTTCATGCGATTCTGTCGGCATTGACATGGTATTGCTCACTTTCTCGTGTTATGCTCTTTACAATCTGTTCTATACAGAGAAATGAGTACAAGCCACCTTCTTCCTAGAAGTATAAAATGGACAGAGAAGAGAGTACGTCATGCGAACGAATGATTTTTTTGTTGCCCCAAAAGATTGAGTGAGAAGTTACTCAAATGGGTGATTTTGTGCGTTGTGAATAGCGCACAACGCTGGTAAGGTCCGATAATTTGCATGGAGCGTTGTGCCTGACCGATGATGATGACGGTGTGTGTAATTGGTAATATAGGCTCATGTTTTATGGATGTAGCAAGATGTTATGGTCGGGATTTCTGCTGGATTGTTGAGATCATTCCCATTTGCATGGCTGCCAGCATCGCCTGGGAACGTCGGCGCACTCCCAGTTTTGCCAGTAAATGATGGACATGGGTTTTGATTGTGTCTTCAGTAACATCTAAGAAGTGTGCAATTTCTTTGTTTGTATAGCCATAAGACAGGAGATGGAGCACATCTTTTTCTCGTTCCGTAACTTTTATGAGCTGTTCTGGAATTTGAATTGCATGAAGCAGGTATATTGATATGGCTGGTGAGAACTGAGTTTGTCCATTTGCGGTGGCTTTGACAGCTTTGCGCAGATCAATCCCATGAATATCTTTCAGCAGGTAGCCGCTTGCGCCCGCTTGAATAGCTGTAAGTACTGCATGTTGTTCTTGTACTCCTGTCAGGATGAGTACCTTCGTTGAAGGGAGTTCGTGTCGAATGATCGTTGTCACCGTGATGCCATCGACGACTGGTAGCGCTATATCCAGTAACACCACCTCTGGTTTGAGTTGACGTGCTTGCTCAATTGCCTCCGCGCCATTGGTGGCCTCTCCGACAATGCTGATACTATGATCTCGTTGGAGAAGTGCGCGTAGCCCTTCACGTACAATTTGATATTCATCTACGATGAGCACACAAACTGTCATGGTTATGATCCTCTGTTGCCCTGGACGTTATTCCTCTGTATGTATGTTGTCTTCTAATAAGGTAACGCTGATTGCGTAATGGATGATGCCATTATGCAATACTTCTTTTTATGGACAATGGATAGATGTTGACAATCTATCCTGGTCAGGCGTGAAAGATGTAACCATTAATGTGTCGAGACTCTGCTATCAGGAGTATGTGTGAAGTTTGTCAGGGGGCGTTCAGATGGAATTTGGCACCATTGTGCATGAGATTCGCGCGATTCTTGATCAAGAGCAGCATAGTAATCCAGTGACGAGCCTGGAAGAGTATGAGGCACGCTGGCAACGGCGCGAACTGTTACGCTCGCATTTGAAAGCGTTGGATACAGAGGTGCGGGCGTTACGTGAGCAGGCGAAACGCATGCCAGCCCTCCCTCCTATGAGTACTGTTCGATGGGCGCAAGCAATGTTCGCTATGCCCAATCTCGCGTTTCTTGAAGTTGATACGACTGGTCTGGGGGTGGATGCGGAGATTGTACGATTGACTGTGTTTGATGCACGAGAACATCTGCTTCTGGATCAACTGGTCAAACCATCGATGCAGCTTTCACAGCAGACAACAAGTCTGACTGGTATTACGGGTGCCCAGGTGAATACAAGCGGCGTTTCTATACAGATTGCTCTGGATCAGTTACGTCGTGTGATTCGTGGGCGATATATCCTCTCATACAATATGAATTTTGATCGTACGAAGTTGAGTGAGGCTACCCAGCGCTTACAGAACGAAGAGCTCTTTTTTGTGGGAGAAGACTTGATGCAGCATGCTATGCAGTACTTTTCCTTAGCTACATACCCACGGTTGGAACAACTCTGCCGTCAGGCTGGTTTTCCACTACCTGATCCGCCCAATCAGACCTCTTTGGATCGTGCCAGAGGGCAGATTAGATTGCTTCGTGTGATGACCACAGGGGTGACCGAAAAAATACCCCTGTTCTAACAAGGGAAGGGTATGGTTGGAACGCAGAATGGCATGGAGGTGTGATGTTTTGTTGTTGTATGCAGATAGCTCTGCAACTGCTAATACAGGTTGTACAGTGCTATCCGCATCACGATGGTTGCCCTTGTAACGTCTTCTGTGTTGCTTAGATTTTGAAGCCGCCCAGGTTTCCTAACTCGTTGCGAACATCCTGGGGAGAATTGTAGGTTTTATCGGGGAGACGCTGAAGCAAGCCGATGACAAGATTATTTGCCCCATGGTCTTTTGCCACCTGAATGATTTGATCTCTGTTCACGGGAAAGTGAACTTGACTTACTAACTGTTTGATCTGCTCTTGATCAATATTCATCTGGATCACCTTTCTCTGTTTTTGCTGTAATTAACAGTAAGGTGTCGTCCATAACAAAAAATTTCCATTACATCTAGATAAACGACCGTCAGTAGGAATATGCTTCAGGAGTTTGCATGCTTTGCATATAGTAACTTATCAATTTATTATTGTATGTGTATTCGTTTATGAGTATTAGCAGATATAATACTCTTTTTATGAAGATATTCATGGGACTACAATGTACCCTATTTAGGAGATAAGGTTGTGAACGTTGTCCGTCGTGTTTGTGTATTTTAGCAGTCGTTGTGTGCGGTGGGTGATTGAGATTTCTGTGTGGATGTCAAAAAACGCAAGAATATATAGCCAACTGTACTTGCTACAATGAGCGCAAACAGAATACCTACTTTGGCTTGATCTAATGTGGCTGGTTGGGTTGAACCAAAGGCAAGATCTGCGATGAAGAGTGACATCGTAAAGCCAATTCCTCCCAGCCAACTCACTCCATAGAGATGTCGCCATGTTACTCCATCTGGAAGATCTGCCCAACCGAGTTTGATCATCACCCATGAGCTTAGTGTGATGCCAAGTTGTTTGCCTATGAGCAACCCCATGACGATACCCAGACTTACTCCGCTACTCAACGCTGCTGTAATGCTCTTTCCTTGTAAGCTGACGCCAGCGTTCGCCAGTATAAAGAGCGGTATAATCAGATAGGAGACAGGGATATACAATGCGCGTTCTATTCGTTGCAGTGGCGCTTGAATTTCTGTTGCCGTTGTCTCTAATGTCTGTACCGCCGTTTGTTGCCGATCATCCATAACCAGACCGATGCCAGGGGTGCTACCCTGTTCGAAATTAGTTAGCATTTCTCGACTCTGGCGCAGAAAGGTTTGTGGATCGATACGTGAACGTACCGGTATTGTCAGGGCCAGTAGCACTCCTGCAATGGTGGCATGTATGCCTGATTGGAAGATAGCTAACCAGAGCACTAAACCTAATAAGGCATAGACCCAGGTGCGACGAATACCTATGAAATTACAGAGTAAGAGTATGATGACTATTGCTCCTGCACAGATGAGCGCGAGCCAGGAGATTCCTTTTGAGTAGAAGATCGCGATAGCAAGTACTGCGATCAGGTCATCGACAATAGCCAGCGCGGTAAGAAAGACGCGTAGCGCTGGTGGAGTACGTTGGCCAACCAGAAACAGCACGCCTAGTGCAAACGCGATATCCGTCGCTATTGCACTGCCCCATCCGGTGGCATTGGGGGTTTGCCAGTTGAAGGCTAGATAGATGAGTGCTGGCATGATGGCACCGCCCATAGCGGCTACGATAGGTAAAACTGCCTGACGGACATGTGCCAGTTCTCCGACCAGTAGTTCACGTTTGATTTCCAGACCTACCAGTACAAAGAAAAGCGCCATCAGCCCGTCATTGATCCATACATGTAATGGCGCGTCGATGTGCATTGTCGCTAGCCCAATGACGAAATGGAGTTCCCAGAGTTGATGATAGCTCTGATTGAAAGGTGAGTTTGCCCAGAGTAACGCCAGAAGTGTACAGAAGAGTAAAAGGATACCGCTGGATGTTTCTGCTTGTACGAATGCCTGAAAGGGATGTAATAGCTGTTCGACTAGAGGATTTTTGTTTGGATGGAGCACTGATATTTTTGCTGGCATGATGCTGGTCCCTTCCTGTGCAATAATAAGTAGGTAGCACACTATGAGTCCACCATGATGCAATACAATGGTGGACGCCGACCAGACTTCCCGGCACAGCCCTTATTCTCTGGTAGTGTACCTTATGGTTGCTAAACAATGCAAGACCAACAGTAATCAGACTGTTTCATCATGAAATCCTGGGAGGGTGAAGCAATTGAACGGTATGTTAGAATAAGGGTGCGCATGCCCTTCACAGAAAGATATTGTGTTGTTACCTGAGGTTGAAAGAAAAGAAAGTATTTCTTTCAATGTGTCCGTAATAGTATAAATATGCACGGACATTTCGTGATAGAGGATACTGTTTATATATGTTTGAATCAAAGGCTAATATGGAAGATAGCGTATCGAAAGATATAGCGCAAGACGTGATGTCTGAGCATGTGATAGATCAAGCTATTGTCAACACCTTATGTGCCCATCTCACTCCACAAGAATGAGAAGAGGTGCTTCTCCAGGTGGAGAATCGCACAATCACATCTCAAGGATTGCAACAACACGAAACGCCAGTGAGTGAGAGTGAACCATCCATGGTCACTAATTGTTGCAATGTCTATATGGCTATGCTTGGACGTAAAGGTGGACAGACGACGATTGCTCGCTATGGTAAAGAATACCTGGTTGCAACTGGGCGCAAAGGTGGAAAAGCCACGGTTGCCAGGCATGGTCGCGCACACCTGATAGCGGCAGGGCAAAAAGGCAGACAAGCTGCTGCGATTAAGCATGGCGAAGCCTATATGGCAACCTTGAAACTCAGAGAGGAACTAGTCTTTCCCGTTCAGGATGAGCAGTGCTCTAAACCCTCACAAAAACAGCCCCAACGAGCAACTTCAGATGAAAAATTAATTCGTCGTCCTGATGGTGCTATTTATCAGGTCAAGAATCAATTATCATTTGCACGCGAGCATGGTTTACGTCAAAGTTCACTCAGTCAGGTGCTACGAGGAAAATGGTATAGCACTCAGGGATGGAGACTCCCTACAGAAGAAGAACTTCTCCACTGGCAGCGCCAGGGCCAGCCATCTGATCCATAAAAATTTCATCGCTGGTTGTGTTGTGTATCCTGCCTGCCCTGTTGGATTGTGTCCTACTCGAGTAGGAAGGACTATTGAGGCTCGTCTCGTTTTCCTGATTCTGGTGGCGTGAAGTTACTCTGTTGGTTGATTGGATTCTTTTGATTATCTGATCCTGGTTGTGTTGATTGGAAGAGAGATTCCGCCAGATCAAATTTATTCTGATTAAGGTAGAGAACTGCGAGATTATGGAGATTGGTAGCAGTAGAACTGAGTGTTTGCTCATGGATAGAGAGGGCACGTTGTAAGAGAGGTTCAGCCAGATTAAACTTATTCTGTTTGAGATAGAGTAAACCCAGGTTATTGAGACTAGAGCCTGTGGCAGAATTGTTCGGTCCTAACGTTTGTTCTCGGATGGAAAGAGCACGCAGTAAAGGTGATTCCGCGAGGTCAAAATTGCCCTGACTGAGATAGAGGTTAGCGAGATTGTTGAGGGTAGAAGCCGTATGAGGGTGGTCAGGGCCGAGTGCCTGCTCATCAATGGAGAGGGCGCGTTGGAAGAGAGGTTCAGCCAGATCAAATTTACCTTGATAGCGATAGAGGTTGGCGAGATTATTGAGAGTAGAAGCGGTGTCTGGATGATCAGGACTGAGTGATTGCTCATCAATGGAGAGGGCACGTTGTAAAAGAGGTTCGGCGAGATGATATTTGCCTTGATAACGGTAAAGTTCAGCGAGATTATTCAGTGCAGAAGCGGTGTCAAGATGGTCAGAGCCGAGAGTTTGTTCTGTAATGGTGAGAACTTGCTGGAAGAGAGGTTCAGCCAGATGATATTGTGCTTGTCGATTGAAAATGAGAGCGACCCAGCGGAGCATGATATTTGCTTCTGTGAAGGTGATATGCCATTTGAGGATAAGGTTTGTGCAGTGTAGTGCCTGTGGAAAGAAAAAGAGGCATTTCTGCCAGTGTGCTTGCTCCGGAGGTGGGAGCAGAGGGGCAAAGGCTTTGATGATGCGCTCGATATATTTTTTCTGGTCTGATTTGCGGATATTCTCTCTAACAATTACCTGAACCAGACGATGCATGCTGAGGGTATGATTGGCATTGCGAATGACCAGGGAATAGTCCAGTAAATCAGAGATGGCCTGATCGAAGTGCCAGGATGCTCTGATAAGAGGTTTGAGTATTGGACCAAGTTTTGCGGCACTGATTGTGAAAAGTTCTTCTGGGATGGCATCGGCATCAAAAAAAGCACAAAGATGCAGGATTTCGGTGGCAATAGGATTATTCTGTTGCACTTTTTCAAATGAAAGCGACCAGGTTGTAGCGACAGGATTTGGATGATCGGCAATCAGTTTGCCGCGATGGTTGAGTAAATCGAGATTGCGCTGCTGGTAGAGAGTCAGGTAACCCTGGAGTCCACAGCGTGTCTCTTCGATATAGGCCCCTGCCTGATCAAGAGCCAGAGGAAGACCGCCAAGCTCATCAGTAATGGCTCTGGCAAGACGCTGTTCTTCTTGAGATGCCTCTTTGAGCGTATCATTTATATTTAGTGTCATCGCACGTTTTAAGAGAAAAAGAGCGCCTTGTTCTAATTCCATTTGTTTGATTTCTGTGCGGTGCGCGACCCGACCTGTAATGTGACTTCTTGTAGTCATGAGGATGTGCCCTTGATGGCGAATGGGTAAGATATTGGTAATCAGGGTGACATCATCTGCATTGTCAAGAATGAGCAGCCAGCGTGTATGGGTTTGTAGCCAGGATTTTATGCTGTTGACAACCGCTGTTCCATCTCGTTGATCCTGTTCTGGAAGATGGAGCCGATGAGCAATCGCATTTAAATCAGAAAGTGTGCGCTCATAGGTTTCTGCTGTCACCCAGAAGATGGAATCATATTCATCTTGATAACGATAAGCATATTCAAGTGCTGTTTGTGTTTTGCCAATACCTCCAAGTCCGCTGATCATCTGGGTCAGGGCAGTAAATTGATCTGTATGAAGTGAAGTGTAGATATCTTGAAGGATTTCCTCTCTGCCTGTGAAGAGATAGTTACGCTCAAACGGAAGATTATTGATTGAGGACAGATTTGTGCGTTGTGGTGGGATCTCTTGTAGCTCCTCAATGACAGCCCGGATACCAGCAATTGTATTGACAAATGCTTCGTCTTGTTGTGCCCAACTGGTGATCGGTTTTGCGTTTTGGGGAAGTGCTTGTAGGTGGGCAAATGGTGCACCTTTCAAGTCAGTTGGACGCAAGATGATAGGAATGACACGAGCGTTCCCGTTTGCATTACGTTCCAGCGCGCGTCGCATTTCGATGCCATAGCAATATTGTGATGCCATGAAATCGATACTGATCAATAGAAGAATGAGAGAGGCACTATTGAGGTGGATATCAATTTCGATGGACCAGTTCTGACCGGGGCGAATGAGGCGATCATGCCAACCTGTGATAATCCCTTGTTGCTGCAAATTTTTTAGATATTTGACGAGTTCTTCTTTGAGAACTTCATCTTTATGGGCATAGGAAATAAAGAGTTCGATTGGTGATGGATGGACAGACATAAGCGAGACTCCTAAAGGATTTTTTCCAGGTCTGGAAGTTGATTATTTACATGTTTATCATCTAGCATGATATATGACTGTAAGCAGGTAAATACTCATTATCCGATATCCATCATGTTTTGTGATATTATACAAGATGTGCTATGTGAAAGTCTATATATTGCCGATTTTTTATATACACTGCTAGTGTTTGAGGACGGTATTTAGAAGTGTTGCAAGCATTTTTCTTTTCTGATCCTCTGGAATTCAGGTATGATACTTTGCAATAATAAGGTTTTATTGTTCCTCTGTGTGGTTGTTTTTCAACATTATCACCACTTCCTGATGAATTTTGTAAGGGTAGAAGTAATCCCGCCCAGCACTATAATTCCACCACCTATAGCCAGCCATACAATGATAGAAGGTGGCAAGGTATGTTTGGAGAGTGAAGTGACAACGCCAAAGATGACCATGCCAGCACCAATGAGACTAAACAGTATGCTACATATCTTTAGCCAGTATGGAGATGATGATTTCATACTCGGTTTTTGGGAGTGTTGGGGGACGTTATGCATATCAAATCCCTCTTACCCTTTTAAATATTTTATATCATAGATGTTGGTTATAATATTATAATTCATTAATATATCTTCGTGTTGTGTTATGGTAAGAAAAAGCTATATTTGCGATGGATGAAGTGCCAGCATAGCGGTACATCGGTTTCGTTATCTGCCTAATATCATTATCACGATCCGTTTGGAACGGCAGTGATTTTCCTGGCTGGCGAGCTATTCCAGATGAGGAAACGAAGTATACCCCAATGTCTCACGGTGGTGAGTTTATTCTGGTTCTGATCAAGAGGTTATGCTGCTCGTGATACACATGTTAGCGTCTCGCTGGTTTCTGTCCTGGTTATCGTTTAATGCAGAACAGCGTAATCACGTCGTTTAGGAGGGTGAGAGATGCCAGAGAAACAGAAAAATATGTTCAGTAGTGATGAGAGCGAATTGACGTCTGATGAGCACAAGAACCTTGTCGCTTTGTGGAAAAGCGTTGAGCTGAGCATGCAGGAAATTGAGCCAACAAATATTCCTATTGGTCCTGAATACTGTTGGATGCACGATCCGGGTGGGTGGTGTTGCCCGGTTTGTTATGCAGAGAGAACCCCTGTAGGGAAGTGAAGAAAGTTGCCCGATAATCAGTTCTTATGTTGGCGCTAGAATGCGAATAAAAATAATAAATGTGCTGATGTCAGTGGGAAATAGTGGAAAAGGATTAGAAATATTTACAAACAGCACATTTGTTTTTATACGTTTCAAACGAAAAAAAGTATACAGACGTGAAATAATCAGCCCTTATAGCACAAACTGTGAGGTTTTTTTGTTGGAGGATGAAACAATGGCAAAGTGTCAGTGTTGCGAGAAGAATACCGCAAAGCGATATGCGGTCAGAATGGTTGGCGTTTGTACTATGTGTGTAAGCGATGTCGTGAGCGAATAGAGCGAGAACGAGGTTTTTAGTTTCTTTTGTAACGTTTGTCAAATCAGCCCTTATAGTGCCTGCTATAAGGGCTTCTTTAGAGACATTAATCATCTGGTATGAGATTTTTCGGTTGTGTCGCATAAAATGACGTATATCCACAGATGGTGCAGGCGATTGCATACGCTGGGGTAGAATTCGATTTTCCTTGGAGACGTGAGAGAAGTGAGCGATTTGGTTGTTTCAAATCGAGGGTATGTGGAACAGCGACTTGTCCATGATGAGTAAACGCTGTGACACGGACACGTCTTCCACCACATTCAGGACATGGTGTTTTTTCGGCATCATGTATCATTAGGAAATCCTTTCCACAATAATCATTGATACTGTTTGTACTCCTTTTGTATACGCCTTTGTTATTTATGAGGTTGTAATGAGCCTTCTAGCATTGGCTATGAAGGCTTTTTTCTTTCCTTCAGTTATGCCAATTCAGAGGAGTTGGCATGCCCCGTTTTGTCTCTTGCAGAACACGCCTGATTGGGGCAAAATTGAAGTGACGCGTTCATTGGCTCTTTTTTTGATTTTTTGCATACAAAAAGCATGCCGTGCAACGCGTCATTTTTCAAGTCCCCTATTCCCATCCACCATTTAGTGTTGCTGTACCCTTTTTCCTAAAGCAATGCCAAAATAGGAGAAACACGCATATATCCCACATTCCGCAGGGTAATTGACACAAAAAAAGAAATTGGGTAAGGTAGTGACAACACATTGTGAAAGGCAAAAGGTACCATGCAAACGGTTGAAAACTACCGAAATGAACGATTGGATCACCTGGGAATTGTGGCAGG
>DATJIE010000004.1:0-4626 GCA_035493535.1 Dictyobacter sp. | reverse complement strand
TGGTGACAATAGCGAAGAGGGCACACCCGTTCCCATCCCGAACACGGAAGTTAAGCTCTTCAGCCCCTACGATACTATGTGGGTAGCTGCATGGGAAAATAGGACGTCGCCGTCTCACCCGCCCATCACAGGTGTTTTTTTTATGTCTGTCATGCTCAATTCAGAAACAACTGATAAGCCAAACCACAAGCACAGAAATCATATGTGCCATCCCCCCTGCTCCTAATCATCATCTATCATTGCCTCCCAAGACCCCACTATATCCAACTTCAATCAATACATTGGATCGCTACATGTAGATATTGACACTCCCCTGCAAAAAGACCTCTCGTTTTGGCTGATGCGTATGGGTTGGGATACTGAGAAAACGAGCAGATGTGGCAGGCAAGGCGCGAGCGAGCGTTTTGAGGTATTTCTCATCACTCTCCTCAAGGGCATCCTCCGGAGCCATTTCAATCACACGATCTTGGGCCACTCGAACCGCAATGTCATAGCCCAAATCCACACAGGTCTGCCAGAACGTGTAGATATCGCTGCCGCTATCTCCCACATAGATCCATTGTTGGTTTTGAGGCACCCGCCCGAGTCTCTTCACACTGCGCTCCCACAGCTGCGATTCGCGCTCTCCGCTCTCGTTTTTTCCGTTGTTCCTTCGTTTCCCCTTTGGGGCCAGCTTGCGTCGGAACGGTTCCTGGGTGATACACCCCAGGAGGCGCTGGGTCTGCGGATCCATTGCCAGGACGGTGTGTACGCTGAAACTGATGTCCTGCTCTGGGTTACCAATTGGAGCCAATCCCTTGACGGCCTTGTGCGTCGAAAAGTCCATCTCGGTGGTGTCTCCCAACAACAACGTACGAGAACCTTGAGTCGCTTCGTGGTAGGTTTGACTCCAGTGAGGGGTGATGATCTGCCCGTAGCTCATAGCTGGATTCTCCAACAAACGATAGGCCCCGAGCGTTTCTCCCCAAGTTTCTAGAACGCAAGGCAGCGAGGCCGATGGGTTGTTTGCCAATGCGCTTGCCACCTTGATCAAGCGATCTGTCCGTCGCGGATCTCCGCATTCCACCGATCCAAACGTTTCTATGGCCCATTTCTTCACATTTTCTGGTTCTGTGATGTCCATCATCTCTTCTCCTTTGCTCTTTCTTGCACCTCTCTTTCACACGTCTTCTTTTGTGTATAAATGTCAGGGATAAATCCAGGGGGATTCTTCCTTCGTCCATCTGACGTGCCCACTGGTCGTGCGCCAATGCGTAGAGGCCCGATGTCCAGAAGCGTTTTACGATCTCGGTGGATCGCTTGTTCCCATACGGTACAGGTGACCTGCTTCAGGATATTGAGAGCGGCATTCTGATCCCGATCAAGCAGAAGGCCGCAGTGCGGACAGCTATGGGTACGGACACTCAAGGTTTTCCAGACCCGTTTGTCACAGCCTGAACAATCCTGGCTGGTATATTTGGGCGGAACTGCCACCATGGTGATCCCATGCATGTGCCCATAGGTCTCCCCCCAGGTCAAAAAGGAAGAGTCATTCATCCCCGCCATGAATGAACGGGGCTTTCTGGCTCGTTCTCTGTAAAATAAGCCATACCATCTTCATCAACGCTCAAATAAAACTTCAGCAGTCCGAACGCCATAGATTAATGAAGAGAAGAGAAGGAATAGTCATATATACTAGACCCAAAACGACTGACATCAAATTTGTAAGTTGATAAGACAATAGTATATCTGAAGAAGTGGTGCCAACCGAACAATGAGATTTAGATTCCATCTTTCCCATAAATTCAATACATTGAAATAATGTATCCATGTAAACTCAAAAATACCAGTTATAGTATTTGTCTTACTTATCCTTTTGGAAAGTAGTAGAAAACAGCCCTGCTTATATGAGCAGGGCTGTTTATAGTTACTTCATTTACGGGTAGAAACAATTGTGTTGTCGTGAAAAAGACTGACTCACAACACTATCACGACAGTCAGCTAACGAGCAGATGCTTGAGACTTACACCACAGTATCAATAAGCACGGTTCCTTCCAATTCACGCAGGAAGGCGATTTCATTTAAACGCACAATGCTAATGCGCTCTGGACTATACAAAAACTCATTCACAGAGGCATTGGCATGATGAAATTGATGACGCCGATTAATATCAATGTCCAACAGGTGGCAAATTAAAACCCCGATCAATCCACCATGAGCTACCCAGACAACATCACCATCAGGATAACGTGCGTACCAGGAATGTAACGCACGCTGAATACGCTCTCGGACTTGAATAAGCGTCTCCCCACCAACTGGTGCATGGAGGGCGGGATTGGCACGCCACTGTGCAATCACATCTGGATCAGTAGCCTCTACCTCAACCAATGTTTTCCCCTCCCATTCACCAAGAGAAATCTCACGTATGTCAGGATCTTCGAGAACAGGTAACCCATGATGTCTGGCAATCTCACCAGCAGTAGCACGGGTCCGTTCTAAATCAGAGGACACAATAACGTCCAGATGTTCAGATGCCAGATAAGCAGCAACCAGTCGCGCCTGTCGTATACCCAGAGGGTTCAGCGGAACATCGGACTGACCAGTCAGACGATGGTTCGTGTTATACAGCGTCTCTCCATGACGCACAACAATCAGCCTCACACAGCCTCCTGCTGAGCAAATATAGTATCCTTTTGCCCCGAGATCTTATAGGCATCAGCAAACAGTATGTGCTGATCACGCAACAACTCACGAATGGTGGGGTAAACGATCGGCAAACGAAAATCGAGCTGTAACTGTTCGTATGTTTGCTCAACCAACGCTTTCACACTGGCAGGGAGTTCATCTTTAAAATGTTCAAAACAACCCAGACTATCAGCAATCATGCGGTTAATGTGTTCCTCATCACCTTTTTCATGGAAATGTGGACTCTGAGCCTGGTATTGCTGTAGAAGCACCCGTTCCGGCTGCGCAATCAGATCGGAATGATGTGCTCTGGAAAGGAGGTCCAGTAACTGAAATGTCTCAACGGAGTAACCAGAAGAAAAATGGAGTTCTTGAGCAGTAACCATAGAGAAGCCTTGCTCACCAGCATTTGATGAAATCATGTTTGAGTCATAAAGACCAAACCATTCTTCAACTAACCCGGCCACCAGAGGTGAAACGACTCTCGTACAACGACCCAATACACCAGGAACAATAGGACCACCCAGGGTTGGCTTAGATGACCAGCAAATGCGGACATTATGCAAATGCTGAACCTCGCTAGCATCAAGAGCAGTACTGACACGTTCCTGCAGGAACAATCGTCCCATCGCAAAAGTATACTCAAGTAAAGCACTGGGAACAAAATTGTCAGCATCAAAAAAGACAATCCACTCAGGGTAATTGAGAAGAGACGCAATAAGCGCACCAATATACATCCCCTCACCTTTACCATTCAAAACTTTGCCATCGGAACCAAGAATAGTATAAACGCCATGTTCGGCAAAGAAGCGAGCAATTGTCTCATCTTTTTGATGGATAAAGTAAACGTGCTGATGTCGTACCAGACGCTCAGCCAGATTCTGTCTCAGTTCATCTCTCTCTGACTCAGAGCAGTTGGTAAGGATCAGAACTGGGCTTTCAACAGGTAAGTACCAGATCACGCTAACCAGGGTTTCAAGGCTCTCATTCTTATGCGAGATAATAAACGCAGTACGAGTGAGAAATTGGTTCAGATCATAGAGGCCATTAGCCTCTAGAATATGAGAAAAGCGCACGGTGTCAATGATCACGTCGGCTTCCTTTACGCAGGCAACTAATACAACAAATCGACATACCATCAACCCGGAAATGAGAAAAATAAAATACCCATATTCCACTCATTATGGCATGATATGCGAACGTCGAAGGGGCAGAAACGAACGAAATCTTTACAGCGGCGTAAATCGATTATGATTGCAGCAACGTTCTATAGGTGCTAGCAGGATAAACGTGGTCCATATGCGTTACGATAGAAGCCTTACTTGAAGGAGGCTCCTCTTTCCGTCTCACCTATATGTTCAACACTGAATTTAGTTGGCAATCAGATTTAGTATAACTAAACAACAGGCCTGATGTCAATCATAGAGAGAAAATAGGGGTTCCCAACCTCTACATTCACAGTAATAATAAGCTATCGTGTCAACTTATTTCAATAAACATATATCTAGCTAAAGTGTAGCTTATCCTTATTGATAATTGTAAATAGGCACAGACTTATACTACAGGATACGAATGTTATGCAAAAAAGAGACGCTCTCCCGAATTCTTCAGAAGAGCGTCTCCATAAAGGTAGCGCATACGGGATTCGAACCCGTGATCTCCGCCTTGAAAGGGCGATGTCCTAAACCACTAGACGAATGCGCCATAAGAACAATGCAAGACAGCATGTATCACTCTATGTAAAAGAGAAAAACAGAACATATAAACAGTATAATTGTATTCTTACCTCAATTTTGTCGAAGCCAGAAAGAAACAGAGTGAAGATCCTAGATGAAACAAGCCGTACGATCATTAGGGCGACTTCGCTCCACCTGTTACCAGGCGTCCACTCGTCGTCTATCTACCAGGTCATCTTCCTGGGATCTTTATTGCTCCGAAGAACAATGAGACAACTTATCTTG
>DATJIE010000003.1:0-37854 GCA_035493535.1 Dictyobacter sp. | reverse complement strand
TAGAGCCGTTGAGGTATGAAATAGGCTTAACTTATGCTCAGGCACCGGAGACAGAGGAGAAGGCTGGCTCTCCATCAAAATTGTAGAGGTTCTCTGTTTTGATAAAGTCCAGACCCAGTTCTGCTATCCGATTGAGGAGCGCTGTAATTTGAGCATGGGTGATACTTTCATTGGACTGGAAGCGACAACGCCAGTGATCTGTCGTGAATGTTTCAGGCAAACCATGCGGCCAGACGCGAGCGCCACGATTGGTGATTAATGTTAGATGCAGACCACCATCGTTTGCTTTTTGCAGTTCTTCACCAAGCTCGTTTGCGGTTCCTGTTTTCCAGTCGAGGAAGACATCGACACCAACCAATTCTTTCTTGCTTGCTTTGTGTGGCAGGCTGGCTTTTTCATCAACGGCTTTCTTGGGCGAAGAGACATAGGACACGGCTTTCAGGGTCTGGGGTTTCTGGTCGAGGCGAGCGATAACGGCTTCGGCGAACTCTTTTGTGCCCACACGTTGTTTGCTGACCCCTTCAGCAAAAATGTCGTATGTATGGATACCTTCTTCGATGGTTCGTAACCAGGCGTTATGGACGCGAGTTGCGACATCTGGCTGATCAATATGGACAAGCATCTGGACCGCTGCCAGCAGAAGGCCGGACGGATTGGCGAGATTCTGACCAGCGCGGCGTGGAGCTGAGCCGTGAATGGCCTCAAACATTGCGCATTGATCCCCAATATTTGCCGAACCTGCCAGACCAACGGAGCCAGCGATTTGTGCTGCTACATCGGAGAGGATATCACCATACAGATTTGGCATCACGATGACATCAAAGTTTTCTGGTGTATCCGCCATTTTTGCTGCGCCAATATCGACAATCCAGCTTTCATGCTCCAGGTCTGGATATTCCTGCGCCACTTCGTCGAAGATTTTATGGAAGAGGCCATCAGTCATCTTCATGATATTATCTTTCATGAAGCAGGTGACTTTTTTACGATTATTACTGCGGGCATATTCGAATGCATAGCGAATAATTTTTTCAGAACCGGGATGACTGATCAGCTTCAGCGTTTCCACCATATCGTTTGTCTGACGATATTCAATGCCTGTATAGGTATCTTCTTCATTTTCACGGATAATAACAACATCCATATCAGGATGTTTGGTGTCAATGAAAGGATGGTAAGCAACGCAAGGGCGGACATTGGCATACAGGCCAAAGGTTACGCGGGTGGTGACGTTCAAGCTTTTATAGCCACCGCCCTGTGGTGTGGTAATAGGCGCTTTGAGAAAGACCCTGGTGCGGCGTAGAGACTCCCAGGCGCTCGGCTCAATGCCTGCGTTGATGCCACGTAAATAGACCTGTTCACCGACTTCGATTGTTTCGACTTCGATCTGAGCACCTGCTGCTTCGATGATATGGAGCGTTGCATCCATAATTTCGGGTCCAATGCCGTCACCGTGGGCTACTGTAATTGGGGTTTTATTTGCCATTGGTTAGGTGTCCTCTCCATCTTTTCCCTCTCTACAGTGAGAGTTCTTAATGGTTAAAGTTAAAAAAGACACGTAGTGATAATACGTGTAATCTGGACCGACTCAGCCGCGACTATTTCTTACCATGCAGTTCATGAAGGGAAGTCCGCTTCAGGATCGCAAGAAAGCTTTCGTGCCACGATTACCCGCATTGTATCACAAAATGGCACCAGGCTGTGATTTATTGGATGGTATCGGCTGTTGTTAATTCTCCAGTATTAATATCGATAACCAGACCATGTACTGGGATATCTGGCAGGAATGGGCTTTTTTTGATGACATCGACGACTTGCTGGACATTAATGTGGACATCCTGAAATGCTCCCATCCAGTTCACAAGGCCGTCCATGTTGCCGAGATGTTCCTGCTCAATCAATGTTTTAGGATCTACTCCCATCGCTTGCATCGAGGCTGAGAGGGCTGTTGGATTGATCTTTGTCAGTCCACATTCGGTATGACCAACCACGATGATTTCCCGTACACCAAGCAGGTAGATACCGCCTGCGAGTGAGCGAATAAGGTCGTTGTTGGCATTGACGCGATCTGGTTGCGAAATAGTGGCTCCTGCTGTACGGAGTTCCAGCACATCACCTCGTTCAAGGCCAAGTGCGGATTCAAACATGCCTACCAGACGGCAGTCCATACAGGTCACGATGGCTGTCCGCTTGCATGGCGCATGTCCAACCTGTGGCACGTTTGTCTGCTGGAGAAATTGTTTGTTATTGTTCAGTATTTCATTGATCATCGATTATACCTCTTAGTAATGTCTGTAACTGTTTTTTCTGTGTTTCCACAGTCATACTATCGGTTGTTGGAGAGCATAAAATCAGCTTGTGGTTTCTCTCTCGCACAATATACTGCATGAAAGTTAAGGAGGTCAATTGGTTTTGCAATGAAATAGGCGTTATACAGCTTATATTTTAGTAAAAGATATTCTGCTGCAATTTTTGAATATTGCTTGTTGGCTTATTCAATGTCCGATTATCTGGCGTTAACGAGAGCATTGGCAATGGAGACCATGATAATGTATTCTGCATGTGAAACAATTCACATGCAGAATGTGTGCTCAAATTTCTAGATTTCCGACCCTTTTTTATGTCTGTACGACTATGTGCTATGGAATTGCAGGTATCCCCAGGCTTTGGCACCGGATGAAGTTCCATGCAGAATAGTGGTTGTGAGGCCGGTTTCCTGTTCATATTGCTTGATGATCTGTTGTAGATGAGGTTCAGAACCGTTGCGAGCCAGAATTGCGACTGTGCCACCGCTCCCGCCGCCTGTGATTTTGGCACCATAGAGTCCTGCCTGTGGGCCTTGCTGTCGTACCAGTTCAACCAGCATATTGGTACCATTCGAACCCAGTTGGCATGCACTATAACTTGCATGTGATTGATACATTAATTCTCCCAGGAGCGTGTATTCTGCTTCTCCCGGTTGTGGTAGTTGGAGCAAGGCGCGGAAAAGTTGGACGCGATGATGTTCATAGATTGGATGGGCGGTTGGTTGGCGTATGGCATAGACAAGCCCGGGATCAATGTGCGTGACTGGATCTGTTGTGCCACTATAGCGCTGTAAAAACTCGTCACCC
This sequence comes from Dictyobacter sp., assembly GCA_035493535.1. Taxonomy (GTDB): domain Bacteria; phylum Chloroflexota; class Ktedonobacteria; order Ktedonobacterales; family Ktedonobacteraceae; genus Dictyobacter. Next base: position 34,744 of record DATJIE010000003.1, on the reverse strand, counting down.
CGCATTGTCACGGGAATTTTCTCTCGATACATTGTTTCCCATAGTGAAGGGGGGATGTTTGCCAGATAGCCCTGCCAGTATGGATCATCGATGGTGATGGATTCTGGTTCATGGAGAATGGCTGTGAGGCCAGCCATTTCTGCGATCATGCGGTAACCCATAAATGCTCCAACGCGTACTGAGCCATAATCGGCACCGGATACTGCATGGCGCACGCCTGAATCGATGCCCCAGATCTCTATACCCTCAGGGAGTGGTACCGCGTCTAGAAGCACCGCTGGCTGGCAGAGTAAAGCAAGGAGACTGTTATTCTCACCATAGGTTGAGGCCATCTGATCCATGATTCCGCAAGGTGCGCCAACAATCACATTTTCGACTTTCTGACAGAGGCGTGCTATATCATGACCATTCAGTGACAGCTTAAAATGGGCGCATAGAGCTTGCATGGTTGCAACTTCAAGTGCCGCTGATGAGCTGACGCCTTTGCCAATCGGCACTTCACAATGGACGAGGATACGTAAACCATGTTTGAGTGTCAGGTATTGTTCAAACTGCAAGGAGACAATGATACCAAGCACATAGGCAGCCCAGGATGTTGTGTCATGCTGGTTGAACAGGGTATGGGCTTCCTTATAACTGATAGGTTGCCCTTGCTGGTGGAGTTGATCGAGCGGTAGTTGTACGATTGTATCGCCCGCGATCTCGCTGGCTGTAGTGCTACAAACGACCAGTGTTGGCTCGGAGATAGATTGTAGCGCGACGATAGTTGCGACCGCTAATGGCATTTGTAGGACGAGAGAGCCTGAATAATCGGCAATGCCTCCCATCAAGTCGAGTCGTCCTGGGGCACGCCCAACTGTGAGTGGTATGGCGGGTGAAAAGAAGTCATGTACCTGCGTATTGAGCAGAGCTAGAAAGCGCTCAATATCTGCACGCGTATTGTCCAGAGGAAGAGTATCGCACGTCCACATGCGTCCCTAAACTCCTTTCGTTTAAGGTTTAAGTAATTGATGATGCTCAAGTACTGTTCGTAGTACAGGAGCAACTTGATCATGGATAGCCTGATTGGCGTAACCGATCCAGGACATATTCGTTGAGACATCAAGTGGAGCCGCAAGACGAGCGCCATGCTCATCTGTGACAATAATGCCCACCTCACGTGCAATCAATTCTGTCGCGAGATCGTAGGGATGGCAGCAGAGTCCTAATGCTTCCCCGCGTGCCTGTAACAGTGGTTCAACGAGAGGGCGTAGATCAGCCATCCAGCGATCATGGCCCATGATGAGTTCATAGAACTGACCGCCACTACAGATGTATTGATCTTCGAACGTTCTGACTTTGCCACTCTGACTTGGTCCCAGTACTTGTGTAATGAGTTCATCGTCAATGGCAGCCAACTCGGCGCGAGGCCCTGGAAAGAAACGTGCGAGATTGCCGTATCCCTGTGCTATTGTATGTGCCTGTGATGGCTGGAATGTAAGTGGTTGGCTCTCTCTCGTCATGCGATTGTAGCGTTCACCCGCTGCTCCCTGACCAGCAATGGCCCAGAGGCTATCGCTCAGATGTTGCTTGACGAGTGGAATTTCGGTCTGCACCGCCAGTTCTATATCGGCGATTGTCGTCTGTGCACCGTGGTTAGGGGCGACTCCTGTTAATATCCAGGCGGGTCGTTTCTGATACATCAAGCCACGAGTGCCATCGATGGGATCAATGATAATGATCAGTTCCGCCTGTTCTGGTGGGCAATCAGGGGGGAAGACCATCGTGCCCTCTTCGCCTACGCCCTCGGCTACAAGGATGAATGACCACTGGTTGCTGAGTGTCCGAAAATGTTCGAGTAAGATCTCTTCAGATACACGGTCAATGGCAAAAATTGTGTCCCCTGCCTGTTCCGCTACAATCTCGCTTAGCGCACTGATGGCCGATCGTTCACTGGTTGCTACCACTTCATCGCGGATCGCAGCGTGGATATGGCGGATATACGTGAGAAGATCATCAACGGCTCGTATCATAATTGATCATTCCTCCACAGATTGTTCACGATAATGAATTGTTGACTGTGCCTGCAGTTCAGCCGCTTTATCCTCTGGTAACGTATCACTGATGAAATTGCCGCCACCGATTTCTGGACCAGCCAGATATTTAAGCAAGCCGGGTTGGCGCAGGGGAGGATGGAAAAGTGTGAAGAAATGATATGCATCGTAACTGCCATCCATCGGTGCCTGATGATGGGCCATGACATAGGGGAAAGACATACGCCAGAGATTATCAAATCGTACAGTAATATTCTTCAATGCACGAGCATACGATTGGACTTCAGCATCATTCATCTCATAGATATGGGCAACACGCCGTTTAGGTGCGACATAGACTTCGTAGGCGTACCGTGCGAAATAAGGTACGAAGGCGATAGTATATTCATCTTCAAACAGAATGCGGCGACCATCCTGTTGTTCGGCTGCGATAATGTCAGTGAAGAGGGTTCGTCCGTGTTCATTCAGATAGTGCTCGGAGGCGTGGAGTTCAATTTCAATGGTTTTGAAGACAAAGTTTGTTGCGTACAATTGTCCATGAGGATGTGGATTTGAGACACCAACCACATCACCTTTATTTTCAAAACAGAGTACATGTTTGACACCGGGTGTCTGTCCCAGTTCATAGGTCTGTTGTTGCCAGACATTGATAACATTTTCAATGGCATTAGTGTTCATCAATGCCATGGTCAGATTGTGATGTGGGCTATAACAGATGACGCGTGCCAGACCCTGAGCCGGGCGCACCTGATATGGTGGCGCAATGGTTGCTGTTGGGTCTTCGGGGGCGTTTAATCCCACACAGGGATGATCATTATCGAAAACATAGACACCTGCATAAGGCGGGTTACTTGCTCCAGAAACACGGCTATTCTGTGGACAGAGGTAGCAATCGGGTTGATAGGAGGGAATATCTTTATCTTGAAACGAGATGGTTTCACCAATCCAGGGGCGATTTTGGCGATGGGCAGCGATGACAACCCACTCTTCACGAAGTGGGTGCCAGCGCTCTTCCCATTTGGTTTGGATAGAAGGGAATGTACTGCTCATTCATTCTTCCTTTGCTTGTTACAGTGACAGCTTACTGTGCAGGAATACCATCCGGGTGCGTGCTATGCCATTGCCATGCTGTGCGAACGATATCTTCCAGTGTGTACTGAGGCTGCCAGTCTAATTCGCTGCGTGCTTTACTGTTATCTGCGTAGATGGCGACAGGATCACCAGGGCGACGTGGTTCGTTATCCACACGGAAGTCAATGCCACTGATGCGCTTTGTCGCATCAATCACTTCTTTCACGCTACTGCCCACGCCTGTACCCAGATTGAATGCGGTACTCTTCCTGGTGCTCGCAACGTATTCGAGTGCTTTCACATGGGCTTGAGCCAGATCGACGACATGAATATAGTCACGAATAGCTGTTCCATCAGGTGTGGGATAATCTGTACCGAAGATCTTCGCTGCTGATGATTTGCCCAGTGCGGCTTTCATGACCAGCGGGATCAGGTTCCCTGTATAGTTCCAATCTTCGCCAATCTTATTGTCGAAGGATGCTCCAGCGGCATTAAAGTAACGCAAGGAGGCCGAACGTAGCGGTGTTGTTTTGTCAAACCAGCCTAGCATTTTCTCAACCATAAGCTTACTCTCACCATAGACGCTCTCCGGTCCGAAAGGTGCATCCTCGGTCACAGGTAAAGATTTTGGTGTACCGAAGACAGAGCAGCTAGAAGAGAAAATGATTGTATGGCAATCATGGCGTAACATTGCCTCTAACAGCGAAAGGGTGCCTGCGACGTTATTGCGAAAATATTTCGCTGGTTCTTGCATCGATTCGCCGGGAGCTTTATATGCTGCAAAATGGATCACCGCAGCGGGTTTCTCCTTTGCAAACACTTCATCCAGACGCTCTCCATCTGCGATATCTGCCTGTGCAAAGGGGACCCCTAAAAGAACTTGCTTGTATCCGCGTTCAAGCGTGTCGAGGGCGATGACTTCATGACCGCGAGCCGTTAATTCGCGGATCGTATGAGAGCCAATATAACCAGCCCCACCTGTTACAAGTACTTTCAAGACCAAACCTCCAATATTCTCTCTACAAGAGTTCCTGATATAAAAAGTATACTGCGCGAAACGTGTCGAGTCAATGCTCATTCGCGCAAAAATGCTACTTGTTTCGCGCAGCGTGCTCCTGTACATGGGAAAGATCAGGAGCATAGAACGATTGTGAATGTATTTGCTCAATAGCAAACAAAAAATGAATGGCAGTGTTTATTTAATCATACTCTCTAGTATTGTATCAAGCATGGATAACAGTAATACCCTGTTCTTGTAACGTGGAAAGGAGGAGGTCCGGCGCACTCTGATCTGTGATAAGCGTGTGGATTGCAGTGATGGGGGTAATTGAATGGAGTGCGATATGTCCCAGTTTGGTATGATCGGCCAGCACGATGGTCTGTTGTGCTCGCTGAATAGTCATGCGATGCGTTAAGGCCTCTAGCTGATTGGGACTGGTGATGCCGTATTCAGGACTCAGACCAGCGACACCGACAAATGCTTTTGCCACAAACATTTGACTGAGGCTCTGTTCCGCGAGTGGTCCAACCAGTGCGAAGAAATCAGGCAGTAGCAGACCACCAGTCAGGGTGACGGTAATACCCTTGACTCCGGTGAGTTCCATCGCGATATTCACCGCATTGGTAACAACAGTCAGGTCAGGAATTTGAGCACGGCGCAGACAGCGAGCGAGCAAGGTGGTTGTTGTACCTGGGGAAAGGGCCAGAGTATCGCCGGGTTCAATAAGTTTAAGGGCCGCTATCGCGATACGATTTTTCTCTTCCAGCAGTTTATTCATGTTTTTCTGGAAGGTGAGATCTTCGGCGTAGGTTGTGTAAGAGAGGTTATCTAATGGGACTGCACCCCCGTGGATACGACGGAGCAGATTCTGGCGTTCCAGTTTTTCCAGATCACGTCGGATAGTTGAAGGATTGACCTGCAATTTTTGACTGAGGGTATCCGCACAGACACGCCCATGTGTCATAAGTTCTTGCAAGATAAAATCCGTTCGTTTTGCTGCATCTGCCATATAAATTCTCTATTATTTTTTATTCTTTAGATGACGAGAAAGGGCATATGGAATCAATTGAAAGGTTAAGAGGATAGGTATCTCGATGTGCCGCAATTACATTCGTTTGCGCCCTGCTAGTCAAGCTAAAGTGCTTTTATCGGTGGTTTATAGCCTGTTATAAACTAGACTAAAAGTATCCGGTATGGTATAGTGTAGAGTAAACACCATTGCGAGGTCAAGGTTTTTAGAAGGCAGAATGGCAATTCGTTGAATGACAAAGTACCATTAACAGATTTAGAGGATCTCGTTAACGCACAAGGCTATCTTGGTTCAACACCACCGCATGGTCGTGCGCCATCGCGAGGTGAGCGCTTTTGGGTTGATCGCCCTGCTCAGCTACAACAGGCGGTGAATATATTAAAGCAAGCGTCGGTTGTTGCTGTAGATGCAGAGTTTATGCAGGTGCGTTCGCGTGTACCACATGAAGCGGGTTCTAATGTTCCTCGTCTTTCACTCCTCCAATTAGCCATTGCAAATCAATGTTTCATTATCGATGCGCTGAGGATACAAGATTTATCCCCTCTCACCAGGGTTGTTGGTAATCCTGATATCGCGGTTTTACTTCATGGCGCTGGTGCTGATATGCGCGTAATGGCTGAGCGTGGTTTGCTTGTCGTTCATTATTATGACCTTGAGGCGACATGCCGTTCTATCTTTGGTCAGCATGAGTCATCACTGGCTGCTATGCTACAGCGAGCCTTTGGCATTCATCTGGATAAAAGCCTACAACGAACCGACTGGACTCGCCGCCCTCTGCCTCCTGCTATGATTGCGTATGCTGCGCGTGATGCTGAGGTGACCCTTTCGCTTTACCATTGGCTGGATACCTATTTTCACTCCATTTTGCAGCTTCACGAGGTAACTGGACAACCTGAACAGGTCGCGATCTGGATTGAGCCATTTTTAAAAGGAAATCCCTCTATTTCGCCGGAGATGGCTGTCGCGGAAGCTAAATCGCTGGGTATTGTACATAATCGCGCACAAATTGTGGCTGATTGCAGAATGGCACTGGCGAATATTAAGCATCCTATGCATCGAAGTCGCTTGTTGCGTTTGATCGCGGATCTTTCTCTGGCGCAACTGGTGCCTGATCTATTGCCGTTATTACAGGCTGAGACTTCGGATGAACGCTCCGCCAGCGCACGGGCTTTGGGGCGCCTGGGCGCGAAATCAGCGATTGAAGCGATCAGCCAGCTTTTGAGAGATCCTGTGCTGGATGTGCGCAAGGCGGCCCAGACCGCGTTAAAAAACTTACTTGCCAAAGATGTACGTCATCGTCGTGAGACGACCCCCAAAACCGCTGCGGATGGTACGCGGAGCTGGGTGGTGGAGAATCCCCAGGATAAGGGAAATGATGATACTGATTGGAAGTCGCAGTTACGCTCTTTCCTTGATCCCCACGATGCTCATTAAGCCGTAATGGTATAAGCGGCTCCTCATGGTTCGCGCGAACGTGCAATAGTCTGCTGACGCGTGTTGAGAAGCCGTCTGTGATTATCCTCTGTATTAATGACGTCGTGGTAAGCGTGTTCCTACCCAGACCAGAATGAGCAGGCCCGAAATCATACTGAAGCGACGTATTTTGTGTTCCCATCGTGCTTCTTGCGTTGGATCGCCATGCCCGATGCGAAACAAATGGATCAGGCGTGCCATGATGGTCGGCGGTACGGTTTTAAGCGGCGGTGGTGGGATAATAATGTTCGTATGGTTGGCTGCCTCATGCTGTTCTGTCGTAGATGTTGCAGGCTCTATGGTATGTAAATAGTCAGCTAACGCGTGAAAATATTGCTGCATAAATAATTTTGCGCCCCCTTTGACCAGCATTGGCGTGACGCGTGCTCCTGTTTTCTTCAGCGTGATAGAACCCTTATAGTCAACGATGGTCATATTCCCTTGACCGGTGAGATTGACATCTCCTGTGCATTGTAGGGTTTTCCCTTCAAGCGTAAAACGATAGTGGCGGGGATATTGCTGGTCGGCAAAGGTGAGATTGGCGTGATATGTGCCATTGAAGGGTGGAGATTTCATGGAGACAGTAATCTCGAATTGGCCCTCTTTAATAGGCTGTATATCCTCTACTCCTGGAAGGGTGGCGAGCAGTGCCGGGCGATCCAGCAAGCTACTCCAGACTATTATTGGTGGAGCTTGTAGTGTACGTGTTCCTTCGATATTCATGTGTGGAATCCTTTTTGTAATAGATGAGTTCACAGATAAATTATGATTCCTGTCGTTTAGCGCCATTATAGGCGATAATTTGTGTTTCGTGAAGTTTGCATTTCTGCTCTACCCATAATGGCAGCTAACGATAGGAGTGAAGGGCGCTTACAATTCACGAACTATGAAGCTGAATGTACTACAATATTTTCTTTTGGTTTATTTTAGGGTGCGAGGCGAAGTTATTTCAACCGTTCATTGTTAAGACTATATGGGTATGGCATAGATCTGTTCTCAAACTGTTCCTTATAAATTAATCGGGGTGCTTTGACAGCAGAGAGAAGGTACGTTTATAATCTTCTATGGACGAGTCCTGGCACGCCTAATTTGTTGCAGACTCATACCAAATACGCAAGCAACGGTAGACATGACCCTTTATTAATGCTAGAATAGCATGCGTATTATCGCGTGTGGAGGAAGTCGGGTTTTTGCCCCCCCTCTATGAGGAGCTAATTTTAAAATGAAAGTAATTCTTTTACAGGATGTTCAGAAACTGGGTAAAGCCGGAGATTTAAAAGATGTCGCCAATGGTTATGCCCGCAACTACCTCTTGCCACGTCGGCTGGCGGCTGGTGCAACACCAAGTCTGTTAGCTAATCGTGATCAGCATATCGCTGCTGAGCAGCGTCGCGTGGAGAAGTTGGCAGAACAAAATCGTCAATTGGCGGAGAAACTTGGTCAGGTCTCTCTGACCTTTAAGGCAAAAGTTGGCGCACAGGGCCGTCTTTATGGTTCAATCACAAGTCAGGATATCGCGACTGCGTTACGTGATGCGCAAGACATTACTATTGATCGTCGTGTGATCGAACTCCCTGATCCAATTCGTGCTTTGGGCACTTTCAGTGTTTCCGTCCGAATTGCGACTCAATTGGAGCCAAAGATTACCGTGAATGTAGTTGATGAAGCTGGTGCGGCGGCTGCTGCTGAGTAATCTACAAGGTTAAGCCTTTGTATATGTGGGCTTAACAATTTGGAGATACTATGCCACGTTGGCTCTATTATCTATTGGCTTTGACCGTCATTGCACCTCTTATCTCACTGGTAGGAGGTTCCCAATTAGTGACGGTCATTTTTATTTTTTCTTCACTCAGCCTTATTCCTCTGCTGGCAGTTTATCTGATGGCCAGTATCGTTTTTTTCTGTTACCTTCTTGATGTACGATAAAGAGAAAGGTGGTAAAAGCTATATGCTTCCACCCGCCTTTCTCTTTAAGTTTATAATTCTGAATGTGCGGTATTGGCGAGTGCCTGAGGGAGGTGGGGGAGCAGATCAGAAGCCAGTAGCCCTGCTCGTCCCATTTTCATTGCCGAGACAACAAGGTCAGCCGCAGCTGTATGCAGGTAGACAGCGGAACTGGCGGCGTCAAATGAATTCATGCCCTGTGAGAGGAAGCCCGCGACCATACCTGCCAGTACATCACCTGTACCCGCAGTCGCCAGAGCCGGGTTGCCCCACCAGTTGATGCGTGTTTGTCCTGTCGGGTTGGTGACAATGGTACAGGCTCCTTTTAAGACAAGGTGTACCTGCCATTCCTGGGCTTTGCGTCGTGCCAGTTCCAGGCGTTCGATATTGCCACCTGACACCTTTATACCACCACAGAGACGTCCCATCTCACCAGGGTGGGGAGTAATTACTGTGTCCTTTGGTAACAGGGTCCACCAGTGCTCTAGCGCGGAAAGATTATTTAATCCATCAGCATCAATGATAAGGCGCGGACGTTTCTCTTCTGGCGTTGAGCGTAAGTGTTCGAGGATTTGTAGAATAACCTCTCGTGTATTTGATGACTGGCCTAGTCCCGGTCCCATTAATAATGCTTTGTAGCCATCAAGATGGTCAATCAATGCTCTGGCGCGATCATAGCTTGGTTCTTTCTCTTCTGGCAGTATGGTGAACGTTGTCTCATGGAAGCTACCGGCATAGATGGGTAGCATCTTTTCAGTCACTGCCAGCGTGATCAGTCCAGCACCGACACGGCCAGCCGCCGAACCAGCCAGAAACATCGAGCCAGGATAAGGGAGTGAACCACAGTACAGCATGACTTTGCCAAAGGTGCCTTTGTTACTGTTCAGTGGACGCTCTGGTAGCAATCTGTGGGCCTGTTGCCCGGTAATTATCTCTGTGTGGAGATGTTCCTCCAATTCAGGTGGGAGGCCAATCTCACCCACACGAAGATCTCCCATATAGTCTCGTGCCGGGAAAAAGAAGAACCCCTGTTTGGGGCATGCTAATGTGATTGTTGTGTCAACTTCGATTGTACCGGGATCAGCCTCACCAGTATCGGCATTGACGCCGGTTGGCAGATCAATCGCGACGATGCGCAGGGTTGCTCGCTGTTCGCGTTCTTTTTTCACGCGTGCCAGTAATGTACGCATGGAGTTGGAGAGTGGTCGTGAACTGCCGATACCCAGCAGGGCATCGATAATATAATCAGCTTCTTTGATGAGTTTTTCTAATCTGGTCGCGACTTTTCCCTGCTCTACCTCTTCGTCATGGACGGTCAGCTTTTCTTCTTTCCAGTAATAAAAATTTACCAGTACTCCGGCCTGTTTCAGGTGATCCGCCATAACTAACCCATCGCCACCATTATTACCAGGACCAATGAGAAACAAAACTTCCAGATCATGTATACTCTGCTCAGGCAGCAGGTGTGTTAGAAAAACATCAGCCGCGCTTTTTCCTGCATTACTCATGAGGATCTGTGATGTCAGGCCATACTTCTTATCTGCCTGAGCTTCCAGTTCTCTCATCTCAGAGACGGTGACGATATGCATACGTATCCTCCTGATAACTGCAATTTTCTTTTCTGTATGTATTTTAATGTCTGCACGAATAAATGTGAAAGGGAGATTCACCACCGTATGGTTTCGCTATCGATATGATCTGGTGCTATGCTATACTGCATCTATGAAATTAGCACTAAAAATCACACCACAACGTAGCACTCAATATGCGCATATGACGGCTGCGCTGGCTGCGCCTGAATTGCTGGCAAGCCCGTTAGGGCCTGCGATTCAGGATGTACAACCAATCAAATTGGCCGGACAAGAATATTTATTACTCACCGCTGACGATACACTTATTACAACGTCTTTTGCGCAACATGTATTCTCTCTGCTGGGTGCAACAAGTGGCGTGTATGAGTATTTTGACCAGATAGCATCGGTTCCTGGCCCCTTATTGCGCCCGGTGGAGCCGCTATTTACGCCTTTTGTGCCATTGGAAATGGCTGAGGCACGAAGATATAAAGGAAAGACCAACGAGACGTTTACACGGGTTCTGTTGAATGTTGCTTTGTTCGCGGGGGATTATGCGGAACGGGTTGGTGAGCGACTGCGCGTTCTTGATCCGTTGAGTGGTGGGGGGACAACCCTCTTCCTCGCGCTTGCCTATGGGTATGATGCTTTTGGAATTGAGCAGGGGCGACAGGATGTAGAGAGTACCGCTGTGTTTGTACGCCAGTTTTTGCAGGGTGAGCGGATCTCGTATAAAGAGATTGATGAGAAAGGTCGCCGTGCGGGTCGCCGCTATCAGTTTGAAGTAGGGCGCAAAGGCGATATCCGGCATTGTGTACTGGTGCATGGTAATTCTGTGGAGGCGCAGACGCATCTCCGCGAAGTTGTTGGTGGTCCGCGTGTGCATGCCGTTGTTGGGGATTTACCGTATGGTATTCAGCATTTCGCTGAGATCGAAGCTCTCTTTCGTGAGGCTTTACCAGTCTGGGAGCAACTTCTTTTCCCGGGTGGCACGATTGCTTTATCCTGGAACGCGACTCGTATTGCTCGTGAAGAGATGGTAGGCCTGTTACGATTGCATACGGGACTTCAGGTGCTGGATGAGCCACCCTATACGCAACTGGGTCATGCCGTGGATCGTGTGATTAAGCGGCGTGACATTATTGTTGGTGTAAAACGATAATCACTTTTCGCGCTGACAGCTTTATGGATGAACTATACATTGTGTCTTGCTTCTACTATAATGAGGACACAGCCACTTATTATTCTTCATAATGGAGTTGATCGCTTGTTGGGTTTATCAGGCAAGAATATGAAGTGTAGAGCGGTATCGCGTGGCTGATCTGCGTCGAGAAACAGAAAACCTGAAAAGAATGCTGCGCCTGAGCATGGAGGGCGTCTGTCATAAGGAGTACCATATGCGTAACCTCCCCAACATCTTGAGTATCAGTCGGCTTCTGGCAACTGTCATTATATTTATCCTGGTTCTGGTGAATCAACCATGGGCATTTCTTGTAGCCACCGTACTGTTTTTTTTAGCGTCGGTTACTGATTATTTCGATGGCTATCTGGCACGACGTATGAAGGTTGTCTCTTCTCTGGGCGTGTTTCTGGATCTGACTGCGGATAAAGTATTGGTGGCGGCAATTTTAATTGCACTCGTCCAACTGGGTTATGTGCCGGCCTGGATGACATTCATTATCGTAACGCGTGAATTTCTCGTTTCTGGACTACGTTCGATTGCAGCGGCGAAGGGGAAGGTTATTCCTGCTGGTCCCTGGGGAAAACAAAAAACGTTTATTACTCTGGTTGGTCTGGGGGGACTTATGCTGGCGAAAGGATTGGGGGCGAATTCTCTCTCCATATTCCCCTGGATGTTAACGTTCAACAGTCAGACAGTCAATTTCCCGAATATCATTTTATTAATTGCTGATGTTCTGTTGATTTTAGCGACAATCTGGACAGTCATGTCGGGTGTTGAGTATACGATTGAAGCTCTGCCAGTTTTTCGCAGCGATGAAGAGAATAAGCAATCCGCGTAAGCGTAAGAGTGGAGCAAGAAAGACGAGAAGATCACCTCTGATCTTCTCGCTTTTTTGTTATTCGACAGAAGTGGTTGGTGCGGTGCTAACTTTTTGTCCCAGTTTGCGTTCTGTTCCAGATAAAAGGCGACCAATATTATCCCGGTGAAAAATAATAACGAGGAACGGAACAACAATTATCAATATCATACGTGGAAGATCAATATGCGCGAAGAAGGCTGGATTGTTCAGCGTGATGATGTAAAATACGACGCCACAAACCATCGACGCGAAACTGCCAAGAATTGAACCCAGCGAAACATAGCGCGAGATCGCAATGGTTCCAATAGTTACGACCGCGCTGATAAGGAAGGCCAGCGGAGAGGCAACCAGCATTGCGCCACCTCCGGTAAGGACGCCGCGCCCACCTTTAAAGCCAATAAAGACAGGGAAACAATGTCCCAGAAACGCTGCTATGCCTGCGATACAGATACTCCACGGATTTGTGCTGAATGGAGCGACAAACACCGCGAGAAGTGTTGGACCAATGCCTTTTGACAAATCTACTATGAATACGATCAGTGCTGGTCCGCTTCCAAGCGTACGCTGCACGTTTGTTGCACCTGTTTTATGGCTACCGTGATCGCGGATATCAAAGTCTTTTCCTCTCAGTATTTTCCCCATCCAGTAACCAGTAGGGATAGAACCCCATAAGTAAGCGATAATCGCCATCAGGAGGAGGATACCAATTATACCGGGCATTATAATAGTCTCCTTTGTTGATAGTTACATGCGTTGCCTGCTACATTATAGAGTGCTTCCGATAAAATGACCAGAGAGCTTTTATTGCCTGAGAACCGCCTGCCAGCTGGGTGACACCTGTGAGGACCGACACCTGAAAGTAACCAATTTGGCTATCTGCCGAGTGCAGATTAGCTGATAAAACAGGTAGAAATGGAGCACTCTGATGACGCGTGATATACTCAATTAATACATTTCGATAAATTGTCTATCCAGGTTGTTGCAATGAGTGCATAAATAAGTTGGTCCTGTTGGCTATACTGTTCACTGATGACATATTCCATTGCTGTGATTCCACCACATGTTCAGGTAAGGGGAGTTTTATGTATGAAACGTGCTGATAATAATGATCATTTCTGCTGGAAATTCTTTCTCTTCTGTGGTATTCTGTTCGCTCTGGTCATTCTTATCTGGCGTTACAGAGTAAAATCGCGTCACCTACAATCGGAGTATTATCAGAGGTCGTCGCTTTCTATTGCGTCTGTCACTCCTGCTCTTGACGAGATCGCAGAACAACTGGTCACTCTCACTGATGTGGAGCAACCAGCAAGTGAGCAAGTAGCAGTAGCGACTGAACAAACATCAGATGTACCTGTACCGGAGAGTGAGTTTGCCAGTCAGGAGCGTGATAATCTCTCCTCTGTGGATGAGCAAGAAGCAGCAGCAGTGACTGAGACAGAGCCTTTGTACGAGGCATATTGTGTCAAATGTCGGCAGAAGCGGGTGATGAATGACAGCAAACAGATAGTTACGAAGAATGGCAGAAATGCACTGGAGGGTGTCTGTCCTGTATGTGGGACCAGACTCTTTCGTTTTATCGCACGCTAGGTTCATGGCTCTGTAAAGAGTAAGAGAAACATCCCCCTGTTTTTTTAAGGTACAGTAGCCGGGAATAAAAGAGTGCAAATAATTGTATCTTTATAGATATGATTCGTCGTTATAAGACAGACACATGAGTTTCGGAAGATCAACGTAAATGGCGGAAAGATGCCATATAGAGATGTGAAATGACACATTTTTATGACAAAACCATGAAAAAGCGGAGCAAATCACTTGACGTTCCGTAATTCTCAACGTATAATCTCCCTCATGTGTGTAGAGTATCTGCGTTTCGTAATCAGCCGAGGCGTAGAGAAATGGTCGCCTCGCTGAATAGGCAGCAGCAAGAGAACAGTTACCCGAAAGCGTGCTGTCGGCAGTATTCATCCTCTTTTGAGTTGTTGACGAGGATCGAGGTAGATACAACGGCTTCTTCTTGCAAAAGGGGAGTCATCTTTGGGATAGAGAACTCAATGGGCAGGTGTGATGGGGATGGTCAAGCAGGTGGAAACAAAAGAGTGATGGAACTTGTCTTAAGAAACAATTACGTAATCAGAGGCGGATATCTAAGCCGGACCCGCTGGGGCCGCAAGCCTCACTACCAGGAGGAGTATCGCAATGAGTATTGGTGGACAGAGTGATGCAAAGTCAGATCGCAAAATTTATCGCCTGACGCCAGAAGGGTATCAAAAGAAGAAAGAGCGCCTGGATTATCTGGTTAATGTCAAGCGTCGAGAGGTTGCAGATTATATTCACGAAGCGAAAGAAGCTGGCGATATCAGTGAGAGTAGTGCATATGAGGAAGCCAAGAATGATCAGGCCATGCTGGAGGGTGAAGTTTTAGAGCTTGAGCGACTCCTTGCGTTGTCTGAGGTCATGACACCAGATATGCACGCAACTGAGGATGGTCCGTTATCTGTGCGCATTGGTACTCAGGTAGAGTTAGAGACAGTGAGTGGCAAAAAACGGGTCTTCAAACTCGTTGAGACTTTTGAGGCTGACCCAAAATCTGGTTTGATCTCTGACCAGTCCCCGGTCGGAAAAGCATTGTTAGGACATCGTGAGGGAGACGAAGTGGATGTTTCCACTCCAGGTGGAGTAACTTCCTACACAATCCTTTCGATCAGCCCGATGTTTTAAAGTTGCTTGTCCACATATCGGCTGATATGATGATGAGTATGGGCACATAAAAAGATACGAAAACAGGGCATTTTTGTATTGGATGCTCTGTTTTTTTCGTATTTCTACCTGTATTTTATACACTTTCTGTTCTTGGGCATAATAGGAGTTTGTATGCTTCATGTCCGCAATTTGACTTCGAATGATCTTTCTCTGATTGATCTGGTTGTTCAGGCTGCTTATCAGCAACCAGGAAGTAGACAGAAAGCGCTCCAACAATATGTTGCTCTGCAGGCGGATGGCTGGTTCGTGGCCGAATATAATTCAGCACTTGCTGGTCTGGTTGGGGCGACGGTATATGATGCTTTTGCTTATATTGGTATGATGTCTGTTCTGCCATCCATGCAGCGACGAGGCATTGGTCGTGCTTTGATGGAACATCTCTTACTCTGGTTAGAGCAGGTACATTGTCCGGTAGCCCTCCTTGACGCTACGCCTGCCGGGGCAGCCCTCTATCAGCATTTTGATTTTGTGGCGGTGGACACGGTTGAGGAATGGCGACAAGCATCCGCGCAACGCATATCTGTGGTAGATTATCCTCATGGCTGGCGGGTTGATACACTCTCGCTGGTTGATCTGGCGCAACTGGTTACTTTTGATGCACCTTACTTTGGCGCGGAGCGTACTGCTCTCTTTTCGTTACTCTTATCAGAGATGCCACAACGAGCTTTTGTCGTGCGCAATCACCGTGATGCTATCACTGGCTATCTGTTTGCTCGTGATACTATGTTGGGTCCGTGGGTTGCCTGTGATGAGCAAACTGCAGAGCTATTATTTACATATGCATTATCCCTCTCTTTGGCGACACGGCATGTTATACAGATCCCTGGTGCGAATCAGCACGCTTTGCGTCTGGTTGAGCGTTATGGTTTTAGCAGGCAACGTGTGTTGACGCATATGTGCCGTGGTAATGATGATCTGTCACGCCAGCGGGCAAACATATATGGTCAGGCGAGTTATGCATGGGGCTAAACGAAAAAGAGAGTCTGGTGTGTAAACTCCAGGCTCTCTTTTTTCATGAATGGTTGCTAATACATGCGGGTTGGTTTGCGCCGACGTTCTGGTGGTAGCAGGACATCAAGTGCGTCATCAACAGTGACCACGCCCTCTAAGATGCCTTCCAGGTTAATAACAGGGACTGCGAGCAGATTGTATTTTGCCATGATAGCAGCAACAGTGCGTGGATCAGTATCGGGATCGACTTTGATGATGTTGGTTTCCATCAACTCTTGTAGCGTTTGTGTGGGTTCCGCGATCAGCAGATCCCAGATGGAGACAACTCCGACTGGTTTCGGGTCTTCCAGATTGTCGTCCAGTACGCAATAGATATATGCGATGCGGACATCCTTCTCTTTGATGTCCGCACGCATCGCGGTAAATGCCTCCTGAACGGTGTGGGATTGACCTAATACCGTATAATCAGTTGTCATCAAGCCGCCAGCCGTATTTTCTTCATATGCCAGCAGATCCTGTACATCCTCAGACTCTTCAGGATTGAGCAGATGAAGCAATTGTTGAGCCTGTTCTTCGGGCAGCCTGGCAAGCAAGTCCGCGACCTCATCTGGTCCCATCTCCTGTAGAATGCCCGTAGCACGTTCCAGCGAAAGATCACCAATAATCTGTGCTTGACGCTCGGTGTCAATTTCTTCCATCGTATCGGCTGCCATCTCATCATCCAATCGTTCAATGAGTCGTGCTCCCTGTTCAGCGGTGAGTTGATGAATGATGCCTGCGATATCGGCGGGGTGAAGTTCACTCAGATGTCCGGTAAAGGTGCGCTGACGTGGGACGATGTTTTCTACACGTGGGGTATCATCACTATGATCGAGCGGTTGTGAATGGACCAGTTCAAGTTGGGACCAGGGGATAAGGATAGAGCCTTGCTGGTTGATTGCTCCCTGTAACCATGTGGGGGCGAGGCGACGGATCAGTCCAAGGGGACTTTTATCTATACCTAGAAGTTGCCAATCATCGCCCAGACCCACATCGTTGACGCGTATCGCCTTTTTGTGCTCTATATCAATGATTTGTTTATCAAGCACTTCACGTGCCAGACGTACCTCATCATCATTGGCTGAGTCTTCTGATTGGAGCGCAAACTGCTCGATAGGGTGTTGTTGATACCAGTTGCCATTGTGTCTCCTCAGATCGAGCAGAGGGACACGCCGCTCCTGGTCTTCCTCATCTTCAACAAGCACAATAGTAGGGTAGGCTGCTTCACTTTGACCTACCTGCGATGCGAGTATCAGTATATCGACAATTTTGCCCACACGCTCACCTTGCGCATTCAGCACTTGAGCGCCGAGCAGTTGGCTCAGATAAAACATAGTTTCTCTATCTCAACGGGTAGTTAGATTAGATGACAGTTATACTACTTTACTCTGTTCTAATGATGATCCCTGGAGTTGCTTCTGATGATTCTTGACGCTGGCGCCAATAAAATCGCGGAAGAGTGGATGTGGTCGTGTGGGGCGGCTCTTAAATTCTGGATGGAATTGCGAGGCCACATACCACGGATGGTCTTTTAACTCGATTACTTCAACCAGACTGTTATCGGCTGAACGACCACTGACAACTAATCCATGCGACTCCATACGTTTACGGAACTCATTGTTGAACTCATAGCGGTGGCGATGTCGCTCAAACACTATGGGTTCATTATACGCCTGATATGCTTTGGTGTCAGGCATCAGACAGCAGACCCAGTTGCCCAGACGCATCGTACCACCTTTGTCTGAAACCGTGCGCTGTGTATGCATCAGATCAATTACTGGATAAGGACTCTGGGGATCAAATTCGGAACTATTGGCGTTTTCCAATCCCAGTACATTACGGGCAAACTCGATCACCGCTACCTGCATGCCCAGACAGAGACCGAGATAAGGAATATTATTGCGGCGAGCGAAATTAGCGGCTTTGATCTTGCCTTCAACACCACGAGGGCCGAAACCACCAGGAATAACAATACCAGCCACGTCTTCTAAGACTTCGGTATAGCTCTCACCCATCTGTTCGAGTGCCTCTGAGTTGATCCATTTGATGCGGATATCAACGTTATGATACCAGCCAGCATGATGGAGCGATTCGGCAACTGAGAGATAAGCATCGTGCAGATCTACATATTTGCCAACAAGACCAATGGTCAGTTCTGGTCGTGAATGTTTAATCTTATCAACCAGTTGTTTCCACTCTTGCATTTGTGGCTCTTGCTTTTGCAATGCCAACTCTTCTACAATGTATTCGCCTAAACCGGACTTTTCCAGGGTCAGAGGAACTTCGTAGATGGTTTCTGCATTGGTCATTGGAATGACTGCTTTGGCCTCAACATTACAGAACAGTGAGATTTTTTCGCGGAGCTCATCGCTGACCGGCAGTTCTGAGCGACATAAAATGACGTCGGGTTGGATACCGACGCGCAGTAGTTCTTTAACGCTATGTTGGGTTGGTTTTGTTTTTAATTCTTTGGTTACATTCAAGTATGGGAGCAGCGTAACATGAATATATAATACATCGCGACGGCCAACATCGGTACGCATCTGACGGATGGCTTCCAGAAATGGTTCGCCTTCGATGTCACCAACGGTGCCACCAACTTCAACGATGACTACATCAGCATCGGAACGGCGTGCAACCGCATGCATACGATCCTTAATTTCATTGGTGATGTGAGGAATAACCTGAATTGTTCCACCCAGATATTCACCACGTCTCTCCTTACCAATGACGGATGCATACACCTGACCAGTCGTTACATTGTTTGCTTGATAGGCAGGTTCATCAGTAAAACGTTCATAATGGCCCAGATCCAGGTCAGTCTCAGCACCATCATCGGTGACAAATACTTCACCATGCTGATAGGGAGACATCGTACCGGGATCGACATTAATGTAGGGATCTAACTTCATGAGTGAGACGGAGACTCCGCGATTTTTGAGGAGACGCCCTAATGAGGCTACACTAATGCCTTTCCCTACTGATGATGCCACACCGCCTGTTACAAAGATAAATTTCGACATTATTTCCTCCTTACACTCGGAGTCTGGCGTTGCGTGTAAGTGACATACGCATACTTTCTCTCATGCAAGTATCTGTTGTTTTGTCCGATCATGACGTTTCTCTCACTATATGGAACGCAAAATAAAAAAAGAGTTGTCATGTTCTTGTTTCGATTACTCGAAATAAGTAAATCACGCCAACACATACTGGATGAGATCTTAAAAAACACGATTACAACACATAAGTTCAGAACGCAACCAGAGTACTCCACTGATTGTGTCATTTGGGTATGTATGAAAGCTATTCTTTACACAAAGGATAGCGAAAAATGCACATTTATGCTAGTATTGCGAACCACGAGAATGGTTTATCGTGGAGCTAGAATGACAACTTGTGTCGATGCAGGCAGAGAGTTCTTTGTTACTGATAGTTTGGATTGTGGATCGATTGTTTCAATGCCCATTTCGCGGCAGAACTTGCTTAATGCAGTGCTTGTCTCACCATCGCTGGTAGAAGGATAATGCATAGGAATCGCTATGCGTGGTTCCACCTGACTGAGAATTTCCGCTGCTTGTGTGGGAGTAAGAGAATTGCTACCACCAATTGGAACAAGCAGTACATCGGCGTCAGCAACTTCCTCAAGTTGATCCTCTTGTAAAGAATGTCCTAAATCACCAAGATGGCAGATAACCAGATCATCCATGTGGATTACATAGATGGTGTTGCGTCCTCGAAGTTGACCACGTTTGTCATCATGAAATGAGGGCACGCCAGTTATCAATACCTCGCTAATTTCATATTCACCGGGTCCATTAACGACACGCGGATTACCACCCAATCCCTGCACATAGTTATGGCCTGAATGGTTATGACTCACTGTAACGATAGAGGCATTGGTTTTACCCAGTTTGGTGGCAGCCTCCTGGGTTAACGCATCTTCCTGAGGCGTGAATGGATCGGTAATGACGGTAACATTTTTGCCACGTAGCTGAAAACACGAGTGGCCTAACCAGGAAATTTCCATAACTTCTTTTTGCTCTCTCACATAAGTTCGGGCGGGGACCCAATGTCCTCGCCCGGATTTTATTGTACCATACGGATATGTGTTCTACAAGGGTGTAGTCCTTTTGATCACTTTGTTCGATACGGCACATGATACCTGTAAGCAGTGGCGTTCATAAGTAATATAGGGGCTTTTTGTCTGCTTGTATGGCAGGAAAGAGAATTGGAGAATGTTGCTACATTGATGACTTATTCGTTTATCGAATTGGTGTGACTTTTTATCATCCTTATTGCAATTTTCCTGATAGAAAAGAGCGAGGACATTTTTGATGCGTGTTTCTATAGTTGTTCCAGTCTATAATGAAGAGAAGACAATCGCTCTCGTTCTGGAGCGATTGTCGCAGGTTTCTTTGGATCTTGAGGTGATCGTTGTCGATGATGCTTCTACCGATCATACCTGGGAGATTCTTGAGACATTGAGAGCGCAAGCGCCATTTCATACCTATCAATATATCCGCCATGCGTGTAATCAGGGCAAAGGTGTTGCGTTACGCACGGGCTTTCGTCAGGTGACTGGAGAACTGGTTGTTGCGCAAGATGCCGACATGGAATATGATCCCCTGGAACTGACCACACTCGTACAGAAATGGGAGGAAGTAACACGTTCAGGAAATACTCATTACGCGATTTATGGCCGACGCGATCTCTCCCCTCAGAAGCTTACTACCCGGTGGGGCAACCGTTTTCTGACACAGGTGACCAATATACTCTTTGGTAGCCATATTCAGGATATGGAAACCTGTTATAAGCTGATGCCCAGTTCGATTGCTCGTGTTTTGCCAATGGAGGGTCGGCGTTTTGAGATTGAACCAGAAATTACGGCTTGTCTATTACAGGCTGGATATTGGCTGTTGGAGGTGCCCATCAGCTATAAGCCACGTAAGGAGAAGAAGCTTCAGCCCTGGAAAGATGGCTGGCCTGCCCTGGCTATGTTATTTCGGCGCCGCTTTGTTGTTCCCTTTCGTCTGGGAGAACATGTCAGTGTGTCGGATCCTGGCTTAGAAGAAGTGCAGGTAAAACAATAATAGTGCTACGCTACGCGTCGCTTTTCTGTCCTGGTTCTGGAATTTATCAGGTAAATGACGGTATTCAGGTTGTTCTCTCGACGATTCAATTATGCCTATGATATAATTTCGAAAATCGATCTATCTTCGATTGATCTGCTTTAGCACGAAAGAGAGGAATACTCTTGCAACAACTTCAACAATGGCTTCCCGCTATTAATATTGTGCAGATTATTTTGGGAATTGCTGTTATTGTTTTTATCTTACTACAGGTGCGAGGAGCTGGCTTAGGTAGTGCTTTTGGTGGCAGTAGTGTTGGCTCTGTTTTTAAAACGCGCCGAGGGGCCGAGCGCATTGTGTTTAATGCTACGATCATTTTCATTATCCTTTTTGCGCTGGTTTCAATTCTTGCCGCAGCGATTGCCGGACATGTTGCTGCTTAATGACTAAATGAAAAGACGTGTGGGCCGTACCAGAACCAGAGATGCTTCGCGATGATACGCTCGGTCCTTTGTCGCGTACGTTTTTGACGTAGTGCGTTCTCTTCTTTTTCTGGAGATTTTGCAGGCTTACTTTGCACGGATTATCATTTTTTAACCCTTTTATGAGGTGTTGGAGTTGGTGTAACGCTTATTGCGGTGGAAGAAATTACAATAAGCGTTTCAACTCCTTTTTGCTCTCACTTCTCGTATTATTACTTTGTTCTTGTTCCACACTTCCATTTTCTTCTCCACCTCCATCTACTTCAAAAGGCACTGTCACTGTCCAAAAGGCTGCTCCCGTTCATATTACCTATGTGGCGATTGGTGCTTCTGATTCCTATGGTATTGGAACTGCTGATCCCACAACTCAGAGCTGGCCTGCTGATCTGACACGTGAATTGCAGACCGCATCGAGTATTCGTTTGATTGATCTGGGTATTCCTGATATCACTGTTCATGAAGCATTGAGTGCGGAATTGCCGGTTGCGCTGGATGCACATCCAAATCTGATTACGGTCTGGTTAGCAGTGAATGATCTCGCGGATCATGTTTCGGTCAGTGATTATGCACGTGATTTGAATTCCTTATTAGGGCAATTGCGTGCTGCATATCCTGCTGTGCCTATCCTCATTGCGAATGTGCCGGATCTGCAGTATGTGCCACGATTTGCAGCGGTAGATAATCAAGCATTACAAATGCTGGTGTCTGGCTATAATCAAGCCATCGCACAGGCTGCTCAAAACCATCATGTGACTCTTGTCGATTTATATAATCAGTGGAAGTCTTTAGCGAATCATCCTGAGTATATTAGTGCAGATGGGTTTCATCCCAGTGCCAGTGGATATGCTCAGATAGCAAACATTTTTTATCAGAAATTGCGCTCATGATAGAGTTTTTTGGAATACCAATTGATACATTTACTACCGTTCTGCTGATCATTGCTGGCAGTATTCTGCTGGCTGTTGTGGTGCTGGCGCTCTCCAATTTGCTCTTTTTCAAAATTGGTGTGCGCAACATTACCCGACGGCGTACGCAGATGGTGTTAATCATCTTTGCTCTGATGCTCTCTACGACGTTGCTTTCGAGTGTCCTTGCTACTGGCGATGTGATGACGTCGGCGGTGCAAAGTGTGGCTGTCTATAATTGGGGCAATATTGATGAGGACATCGAAGGCGGCAATGGAGCGCTTGGACTGTACTCGGAGCATGTCTATCAACATGTTCTCTCTTATTCGCAGCACTCACCAACCAGCAATATTGCGGCAGTGAGTGCCGCGATCCGTGAACAGAATTTGTTGGTCGCTGATGTGACGTCACGTCAGGTGCGCTCCGGTGTGACTGGATTGGGGGTGATTCCAGGCAGCGAACTGGGGTTTGGTGGTTTGCATGATGTTACTACCAATCAACTACGCCGTATTTCCTCCTTGCCATTAAATAGTGTTTATCTCAATCAAACAACGGCTCAGTTGCTGAATGCTCATGCTGGCGATACGCTCTATCTCTATTCTGAACGTTGGCCCGGACGGCGCTATGAGATGCATGTGGTCGCGGTCGTGGATAATTCTGCCATTGTGGGGGACTCGCCCTTCTTGTTGAGCAATGCACAGACCTTTCAGGGCATAGAGCATCAGCCAGATCAGATCAGCCAGATTTTTATCGCTAACCGTGGAGATGGTGGTGTCTCTGGTGTCGGGCTTTCGACGCAGGTGAGTGATGAGTTGCGTCGTGTGATTCCGCCCTTTGTCCATGTGATACAGGTCAAACAGCAGGGAGTACAGGATTCTTTGCAGGCTCAGCAAGTCTTTTCACGCATCTTCTCATTGTTTGCACTTTTCGCGTTGGCAATTTCGCTGTTATTGATCTTTTTGATCTTTGTGCTGCTTGCTGCTGAACGACGTGCGGAAATGGGGATGGTGCGTGCGATCGGGTTGCAGCGACGGCATCTGATCCTGATGTATCTCTTTGAGGGTTGTGTTTATGATCTGATGGCATCATTTGTTGGGATGCTTTCTGGCGTTGGGATCGGGGTGTTGATAGTATGGCTCCTCAATCCCATTTTGCAGCGCTTTAATTTCCCGTTGCAGTTTACGATTCAACCACATAGCCTCATTGTTGCGTACTGTCTTGGCGTCATTTTTACCTTTTGTGCGGTTGCTCTGTCCGCCTGGTTTGTCAGTCGTATGACGATTGTTGAGGCTATTCGTGACCTGCCTGAACCAACACGTTTTTTGCCCTCATTCTCTGAGTTGAGGAAACGGTTTCAGGCTGTGCGTGGTTTGCTGCGTTCACAACAGAATAGCGTCCCCTCTGCAAAACAGCATGTCTCCCGTTTGTTGTGGGAATTTTGCGTTGAAACTGCTCTGAGTTTTTTTCGTGCTCTGACATTGATTGGTCTGTTGCCACTTGTGTCGGGTTATGCCTTGATACATTATGCGCTGGCAGCTCAAGAGATTGTGCCTTTTTCGTTAGGACTTTCATTGTTTTTACTTGGGGTTGGTCTTTTCCTCAAGCAGTGCGTTGTGTGGGTTATCGGATTCAATGTACGGAGACGTTATCAGGGGCAGGATTACGAAGTTAGCATGCGTCGTAGCGTTCAACGTTTAAACAGTCTGTTCGCGGCGTTGATCGGTTTATCACTGGTGGCTTACTGGGCGTTACCATTTGATGTGTTGTTGAAATTGGGATTACCACGTTTCCACGGCGGGATAGAGGTTTTCTTTGTGGCGGCGGTAATGATGGTTGTCGGATCGGTCTGGGCGCTACTGATGAATATACGCTTGCTCATAGCGCCACTGCTCTTTTTGTGTGAGCGGTTCCCGATGTTCTACACAATGACTAGATTAGCAGTTGTCTATCCGGTGCAGCGCCGTTTTCGTACCGGATTAAGCATTGTTATGTTTAGTCTGGTTGTCTTTGCGATGACGGTCATGGCGGTGATTACCAATGCGATGCAAAGCTCTTACGTGAATATTAATGAACAGACTGGTGGGTATGATATTCAGGCTACTGCCTACTTTAAGTCTCTGCCATCGTTACCTTCATCTTTGGCGCAGCACGGGATTAATCCACAGGACTTTAGCGCGATTGGAATGAGTGAGACGACTGAGGTTGGTGTGATTCAAACTAGCGCACAGCATCCGCGCTGGGGGATTTATCCAGCGCAGATTGTTTCCGGTGGTTTTTTGCAGGGATATGGTGTGCATTTAACCGCTCGTGCTAAAGGTTTTACCAGCGATGAGCAGGTCTGGCAGGCATTACAGACGCACTCCAACTATGCGTTAATTGATAGTAGCGCTCTACAGGCCAGCCCTTATGATGTTATGGCGTCTGATAGTACAGGTACCACTAATACCTCGCCATTACTTTCAGGTACCAATAGCCCATTGTTTTCTGGGATTGATGATAAGGCTCTTTTTTCAGTGGATGGAGTGACTCGTGGAAGCACCTCGTTTCCTGCCATCCCGATCTGGGCTGTTGGACAGAATAAGATGATCGCCAAACAATTCACTATTATCGGTGTTGTGGATAATAGTGATAGTGATCATTATGGTCTTTATCTGCCAGATACATCTTATAGTCAATCTTTTTTAGCCGGAAATACTGCAACCTCTTCTCCGCAGGTGCAAAGTTATTATTTTAAAGTTGCACCCGGACAGGACGCTCGCGCCCTTTCTCTGGCGTTAGGTTCCGCTTATCTCAATTATGGGACAGAAACAACCGTGCTGGCGGATGCGATCTGGCAAACGCGTGGGCCGCGTATCCTGTTAAGCGATGTCTTGCTGGGCGTAGTTGGTTTAACTTTGCTGCTGGGTGTGGCTGCGTTGGCTTTAACGGGCACGCGTGCGGTTATCGAGAGGCGACAACAGATCGGTATGCTGCGTGCGATGGGGAGTTCGCGTCATATCGTACAGGGAGCGTTCCTGTTGGAGTCATTCCTGGTAGGCATGATCGGAAGTATTCTGGGTTGTGTGCTTGGATTGATCCTGGCACGTAATATCTTTTCCGCTAACTTCTTTGTCCAATATCAGACTGGTCTGTTCTTCAGTATTCCCTGGGATGAGATAGTCATTATTGTTGGTGTTTCCTTTGTTGCCTCTTTGCTTGGTGCGATTCTTCCGGCATGGCAGGCGGGATCAGTAGCGCCTGCCGAGGCATTGCGGTATTCGTAGGTATGAGAAAGGAGAGTTCGGTAGCGTAATGCTACATGGCTCTCCTTTCTTGTCAAAGCCTGCATAGCGCCGTTGCTATACAGGAAGGATGGTTGTCTACATTGCAGTTATCTGCCGTGGGCAAGTTCTATATGTGGTGAAGCCAGCAGCGATGAAAATTCACTGACAGGAATATGTCTGGTATTCATCACTTCTGTATAGATGGACATATAGTTTTTTGCCATCTTACTGGCTGAGAAGTTTTGTTGTGTGTGCTCATGTACACAGCTCCGTTTAATTTCGCCGACATGATCGATAGCATTGACCATATCATCCATTGTATGGACAAGAAAGCCTGTCTGACCATGAACGATAATCTCCGGTGCAACGCCACGAGCGTATGCAATAACAGGACAACCAGTTGCCATGGCTTCAATCATTACAATGCCTGATGGGTCCTCGAATTGTAATGGTTGTAGCAGTGCTCGTGCCTGTTGTAGCAAATGTATTTTTTGCTGCGCTGAGACAGGACCGATATAGCGTATCTGTTGATCATCCAGATATGGTTCGATCATATAATGGTAGTAGTTCATCGCGTCGCGGTTGTATGATTCTTTCACTCCAGCCAGAATAAGTGGCACCTGTGTCTTGCGTGCCGCTTCTATTGCCAGATGTGCCCCTTTTTCGTAGACGAAGCGTCCCATCCAGACCAGATAGTTCGCGTTCGTATTGTTTTCTGGTCGGTACGTTGACATTGGGATACCGTGATGGACGGTGCCTACGACGTTAGCCGGGAACACAACCTGATGACGAGCACTTTCACTGATCGATATTAATGGAGTGTTTTGTATCCATTCCCTGAAATATTGATCGGTTTCTTTACTCCACGCATCTGTGAACGAAAATGCGTTATGAAGAGTCGTCACATGAGGTGTGTGTAACCTTGCTAGCAAGGGGAAAATATACATATCTCCACCAGAGGAGAGGTGTGTGTGAACAATATCAAAATGATGTTCTGCGACAAATTCCAGTGATTTGTGTAGATGATAATATGCTTTAAGTGACGCTTGACTAACAGGTCCATCTTTGAGTAACGCTCGTGGAATGAATGAAACATGTTTTGCGGAGGTCCGAGCATCAGCAGGTGCAAACAACGTAACATCATGTCCAAGTGTAACCAGCTCTTCGACAAGATGATGAATTACATTCTCTGTTCCTCCATAAGTTTGCGGTGGAATTGATATCCATGGTGGTGCTATTTGTGCAATTTTCATTATCCGCTCCTTTTGCATTGTAAGCCGCCGCATAACTTTTGAATGAATGTATGCTACTGTTGAAATGGGTTATGACAATACAATCTATATATATAGATTGTCAGGTTTGAGGTACTTCATCTATATAGACTACAAATTCTGCCCCCTATTAAGATTTTACGGAAGATAGAATTTATTCATCAGTTATACATTTGATCTGCTATACAGCGTGGATGGGGAGACGTGTTTTGAAAAATAGTGAGATATAGATGTATTTCTATCTCTGGTTAGAAAAGGTATATTGTAGAGTATCTATCATATTTTAGTGTATTTTCTATTTCATGATTGGGAATTCGTTTGAAGGAACATATGTGCTAGAATAAGCAGTAGAAAGAAACTTTCCTGTACAGTATGAAAGTAGATCATGTTAGGGGATTTACAACGATGTAATAAGTGTGAAGAATTTTTGTCTGTTTTTGTTTCCGTTTCAAGTTTTTCTTTCGCTCTATAATCTACCATATTAAAATAAAATAAAAGGAAGTGGGAATTGATGCCAAAATTTTACTCTTCTTCGTAGAGTTGTGATATAAAGGATAGCATGATAAGAGACAAGGTCAGCTATATACATTGATCTTGTTCACCATGATGCTTAGCTCGCTCAGGTGCGTCATCTCCGTGATGATGATAGGGGAAATGAAGGGTCCGCGCCCTTTGTTTCCCCGCTTTTTATGTATTACATGTTGTGTTCTAGAGAGCTGGTTTACGATCCTGAGTACATAAGCATCACTTTGCTCATTGCTGCATTTGCGATACTGCCATCAGCATTACTATAACCATATAACTCGATCAGACCTTCTTCCAGTCCATTTTTAAATGTGGAGTTAAACGAGAGTTTTGTTGAGAATGATGATGTGCCATTGCCATTGGTGCCCGGTACATTGCTCTGACCAATCTGATTGTAATGGCTATCGAGGACCATGAGTTTGCCGATATGACCCTCAAAGGCGATGCCTGTGCCTTTGACGGTGATGGGGCTGTTGATGCGATCATTGTTCGCAGGTGTGTTGATGGCAAAGTTGGGGCTGCTGGCACCGGTCACAATCCAGATGCCATTTGTTTTTCCCTCAAGGCGGCTCATCTTTACATCAATAACTCTATTTCCTGGCCCACTATTTTTCACAGCGATAACGGCGTTTGTATCTGATTTTCCTCCCCCACTAATGACCGTTGTTCGGGTATCTGGGGGCCAGCTTAAGAAGGTCGTGTCTGTTGCGAAGGCATGTGCTACGGATGTGGCGGAAAGTTTCCATGGCTCATGTCCCTGGTTGACCTGTTGTTGATCATTTTCGGCCTGGTAGCGTGTCATGTCGGGAAAGAAGCCTGGGAAGGCGACTGGAACGAGGGTATTCGCATCAGGTGACCATTGAAATTCACGGTAGAGATCTACTGTCATATTGTTACTGCTTTGATTCTTGTTTGCCAACGAATTTTGATTGACCTCTCCTGTCATAAGCGTGTCATAACCGCTGATTTTTGCCTCACCTTTATATAAATCCTGTAGCAAGAAAATTCTGTTGGGGTTAGGGGTAGTAATGTGGTCATATACGTAGACATCAAGTGGTGCTCCTGGCCCTGTCGCCTGCACCGTTATCAGTGCCTGTATGCTGGAATTTCCCAGTAAATGAGCACAGGTGACCTGCGCGACATGATTAATGTCTGTTTGCGTCGGTACAATTGGATCCCAATACGTTGTGGAACTTACGGCGGCTGGACAGCTCTGTGGTCCCGTTTGAATAGTGGTTGTCGGATTACTACTGCTATTATTATCGTTGGTGCTGGCAGTTTGATTGGTTCCCTGACCAGGGGTATTACACGCACTGAGGATGAATACTAGCAAGACAAGGACAATACTACCAGACATTGAGTGGGCGTATAACTGGAATATGCCTTTCCGCATAAGACCTCCTGAACAAAAGTGTACAGAAAACGTGTATGTTGTTTTTTGATATATAGTACCATCACTGTATCGTTTACTTACTATTACTTGTATTATGCACCTGTTTTTGCTCATTGCATAGAGGTGATACGTTTTTCTCACCACCTGTGCTATCAGTGTTAGTGGTGATGGCGTTCAGTAGTCCGAAAAAAAAGGTGTAATATCCACTTCAGGGAGATCATGATTTCGCTCAGGCAAGAAAATTGCTGGGAAAATCTATTGACAGAGTCGCATGAAAAGTATAATATATACGAGGTAAATCTAATGGGGTGTCGTCCAATGGTAGGACATCTGACTTTGGATCAGGTAATCGGGGTTCGAATCCCTGCACCCCAGTTCTCATCATTATGATCCTCCTTGTATATATATACTCCCGATATGTTTTTGTACATTGTTTGATACGTTCCCTGGAATATTTCCTTGTGCTGAGTAGTTATCTAGATTTAAGCGCACTATTTTCATATTTACCCGTATCGATGTGATGTTCTGTCACTTTGAACGTTTATCTTCGTAGATGATTATAGAGCGATGGGATTTAGCGGCTCACACTTTTTATTACAGTTGTTCCTATTTACATCGATAAGCTCTATTTATTACCTCTGAAGAGCGTGGTTCAACGAATTGAGGTATTGCAGAATTTATCTGCATGATACAGAGACTTAGTGATGTTCTTCCAGGAGATAAATGATATGATGTGGGATAACTATCCACCGAGGCAGAACTATCGGCGTAATCGCAGATGGCGAGGTGCTTTTGGTTTCCCGTGGATTATTATAGGCTTAATGTGGTTAGTGAATACCCATTTGTGGTGGTTATTCCTGGTTGGAATTATGATTAGCCTATTCTTCTTTGCGTTGTCGCGTTCATCTCAAAACACGTCTATGATGAATGGTCAGCAGCCATACTATACACCACCCGTGTATCAACCACCGTATCAGCAAAAGAAGCAGACTTCATATTATCAGCCATCATATACACCACCAACGAATACGGCTCCGGAACCAGACTATCCGTCCTATATGAATGGTTATCAATCTCAGACGCCTCGCAGTGGTGCTCAAGTACAAGATCCTGCATCTACCTCATCTGCGGCAGATGCAGAAAAAGCATATCAGGACTATGAACAACCGACAGCGGAATATCCAGAGCAGATGCCCCCCATGTAGAGGGACATCTGTCTTTTTGCTATTCCTGTCTGCTTTTCATCTTTACTGATTTGAACTCAGGTAATAGCAGGAAAAGGTCAGTTTAAGGAATGACATTTGTATCCTTGTTCAGTGCAAGGACAAAGCGAGCAATCATATCGGCTGCTTCATCAATATCCTTCAGTGACGCCATCTCTGATCCAGTATGGAGATAGCGACAGGGAACACTGACCAGCGCAGTTGCGACACCGCCACGTACAACCTGAATAACATCAGTATCGGTAGCTGTGTTTGATGGCTGTGCATCCACTTGATAAGCAATACCAGCCTCGTTCGCAGCTTTGATCAGCAATTGGTATATACGAGGATTGATATTGCCACCAATCGAAATGACAGGGCCACCATTCAGTTTGATGTCGCCCAGATCTTTCTTAGAAGTGCCAGGATGATCGGTTGTAAACGTCACATCAACAGCCACCGCGATCAGTGGGTCAACGCTGTACGCTGCTGTGCGAGCACCACGTAACCCTACCTCTTCCTGAACGGCAGAAACAAAGTAAACGCCAGTCTGTAATTTCTCACGTTGAGCATGGATACGGCGCATTGCCTCCATGATGGTGAATACGCCGGACTTATCATCCAGCGCGCGGGAGACAATGATGTTATTCTGCAGGCGTTCTAACTGAGCTGCTCGTGTTGCAATGGTGCCAACTGGTGCCAGTTTTTCAGCCTCAGCTTTGCTGGCGACACCAATATCAATGAAAAGGTCATTCAGTTTTGGTGCTTTGCCACGATCTTCCGCGCTCAGTGTATGCACAGGAGAACGACCAATAACGCCAGTAATCGGACCAGTGGTAGTGTGGATCAGTACACGTTCACCGGGGAGCGTCGAAGGATCGAAACCACCAATGGTGGCGAAATAAAGAAAGCCCTGATCATCAATATAGCGAACCAGAAAGCCCAACTCATCGCAGTGAGCTTCAAGCATGACCCGAAGTTCATGATCTGGATTCAACGCGGCGATGACATTGCCGTGAACATCAGTACGGACCTCATCCGTGTATTGGCGTACCTCTTCACGAATGACCTGTTGTACTGGTTGCTCAAAACCGGAAGGGCTTGGACTGACAATCATTTTTTGCAAAAAAGCGACGCCTGACTCGTCCATAGAAACCTCCAAAGAACTGTTTGTTTCATAGAAATACAGAGAAAGTACATCACACAGCCCATCCGCTAACCAGGATATAGACGTGATGAGTACAGGTTTTATTATATATCAAAAAAGAACCTGATCTTAATCTTACCCCCAAACCAAAGCAAAGGAGAGATTAACATCAGGCTTTTGATATTGTGAATATACTTATTTTCAACCCTGAAAGTTAACTAACGTACAAATTGTTTCAAAACCTCATCCACTCCAGGGTGCATACGGTTTAAACGCAGATCCTCAGCTCCAGTAGAATCTGTTTGTACTATCAGAATATTCTGTTGTATACAAGTATTTAGTAATTCACGAGCGGATTCACGAGTGAGTCGTCCGCGAAAACGATTTTTCGGATTTACTGGGTCCCCTATAAAGTTTGAAACACCAATTATAGTACGCCATGACCAGTTGCGGTCAATATAATCCAGGAATTGCAAGAATTGTGGATCAAGGACGTCCATTGGCGGATTACCATAAGTTTGATAGGCTGGTCCATTATTATTTAGATTAATTGCAGACATTTGACCAGTACTTGAGCTGCTAGGTGACATCTGTACGATATTTGGAACTGCTGGTAACTGTCCCGTATTCCCACTGACCCCACCAGGAACAAGAGGAACAAACTGACTGGCACTGCTAATTAAATCTCGGCTGACGGTTCCTGGAATTCCAACAACAATTACAGTTTTGTTTAGACGTAACTTTAAGCGAGCACTAATACGAGTGAAATCTTTATCGCCAGTCATCAAAACAAATGTCGAGATGGTTGGACGATCAAAAACAGTTTCGATGATATCCATCAACATATTCAGGTCGACAGTACTTTGTACAACAGTACTCTGTACAATTGTGCTGCTGCCTGGATTAGGATTGATGGCAGACATATAGCCGGTATTTCCAGTATGCTGCGAATATCCTAAAGGACCAGTATTCCCCTGCCCTAGCGGGCCTGTAGGACTGGGTTGCCCATAGGAATTCATATAAGGTGAGTTTTGACGATAGGACTCACGTTGCTGATCTTCTGGTATGGCGTAATTGTCACCCTGAGGTTGCTCATCTTCATTAAGCATATCTTCAGCCAGTTCTGGATGTTGATTGGGGATTGATGTCTCCGTATCAGCATCTGCGGTCCAATTGGTGTCATTCACCATTCCCGGTTGAATAGCAGGAATTGAACCAGAACTACTTGTGACATTCGAGGGCCACTGCCTTGGGTAAGCGCCCGTCCCCTGTTCTGCAGCATAGCCTTGTGAGCCAGTGCTCAGAGTTCCAGTTGGGGGATTACCGGAAGCATAATGGACCGTACCCATCCGAATACGATCCCGTTGTTTGGCGGGACAATCAACACGATCAATCATTGCCGCTGTCAAACTGCCCTTAAATGGTTCGGGCTGGCGGGACCAATCCGCATAGGCGCGGGCTACCATAACAGTGCCATAACGACGAGCAAC
The DNA here is from genome assembly GCA_035493535.1 of Dictyobacter sp. Taxonomy (GTDB): domain Bacteria; phylum Chloroflexota; class Ktedonobacteria; order Ktedonobacterales; family Ktedonobacteraceae; genus Dictyobacter. The sequence continues at coordinate 2,083 of DATJIE010000003.1, read as the reverse complement.
CGCTATAAGCTCTTGTGGGTCTGGCTCTCGTCGTTGTATGTTCAGCATACTGTAACGTATGTTCTCAAAATCGATGAATAAAGCTATATCTTCGGGCACAACCTTCTCCTCTCATAGGAGAAACCGCGCAGGCCAAGATTTATGATTTGTTCAGGTGCTCGGATTACCTAGCAGTGTATCCTCTTGCTATGAGCATATCATACTTTAAGATTAAAGTCGAGAGGTCTGCGCTTTACTTTGCGTACCTACTATGGTATATTCTGTAGTTGAGAAAGAACAAGACATTCAAAAGAGTAATGGTTATGGAGCTTTCACAATCACCTGATCAGATAGAAGAAACGATATGTCCAGTTGCACGAACCGCTCATATTATTTGCGGGAAATGGACTATTTTAATTATTCGTGATTTAACCTCAGGACTCAAGCGTTTTAATCAGTTAGAACGCTCTCTCCGCGGCATTAGCCCCAAAACACTTTCTGAACGATTACGCTCTCTGGAAGAAGAGGGTATTGTCGTTCGTCAAACTTTTGCTGAAGTTCCTCCTCGTGTTGAGTATTCGTTGACGGAGAAGGGCCGCGATCTGGTTACGGTGATTGATAGTATGCGGAGCTATGGTGAACTGTGGTTGTGCAATGATACTGATAATGCGTAATCTGCACAAACTTGCGTAGATGAACACAATCGCCAATTTCTCTTCCCCACCCACGTACTACAGGAACATAATAGTTGTGTTTCTTGACTCTGAATGATGTTTAAGAACCGGAGGCTCTCCCCCGGTTCTTTTCCTTTTGGCATGATGCCTGGTTTACAGTGATACTCCAACCAACTCACGATCATGCTTTGCCAGGAAACGCTGGAGCAACCCCGTGGTCGATTGTTCTGCGGACGTTGCCTCCGCCTCATTTTCGGTTTTATTCAATAATTCATACAGACTTGCTACATCGTAACGCATCTGTACTTGCAACTGACCGTCACTGTTAAAACCTTCTACAAAGAGACCATCCTCTTCTTCGTGTATTGCGATACTCTTTACACCAACCTGATCGAGTACCTGACCGACTGCATGCAAGATGTTCGCATAGCTATACGTGGCCGGCATTGCTCCCTCCCTAAATACTTTAGGAAAATTTTGTTTCTTAACTCACTAATAGAAAACAATAAAACTACTTCTTAACAGTCCACTTACTTTTTTGTGGATTGTCAGGCTCCGTACTACACTTTGACAATTTTATCATAACAATCTTTAAACGTCAAGTTACCGTTTCGCTTCCCTTTCATGAGCTAATGTCTTGCGGCATTCAGAAACGCTACTATGTAATTAATCGCTCACTTTTGCATCAAAATGAATGGAATAGTGAACTCTGCGGCTTCTTGCTCATCTATATACATGGCGCTATGTATGTTCATTCTGAATTCGTTGGTTATCTGCCCCTACTGCCGTTAGATAATAATTATACGATACCTATTCCTATTACGTACCTTTATAGATGAATGCGTTTTCTTGTTTCATGGAGTAGCAGGGCGTGTTGATTTCTCAGTTCGCTATGAATGCATGGCTAAAAGTGTTGACATTAATTACAATGTATGGCATATTATGTGAGCACCGCACGAGAGCGTTGCGGAGCTGAAAAAACCGTACACTAATAACTGAATATAGATCATTTCTTCAATTTTGCTGAAGTGAGATTATCCATCTAGTTGATGGAGATCCTGATCCAGCCGAGTTGAAAACAGAGAATAACCAAAGAGATCACCAAAATAGATAGAGAACAAGCTACACAGAGTACGAGGTGGATGCCTTGGCGCTGTTTGCCGATGAAGGACGCGGAGACCGGCGAAACGTTTGGGGGGAGCTGCATACAAGCGATGAACCCCAAGACTCCGAATGAGGCAACTCCTCCAGAGTGATGTCTGGAGATCCATTGCTGAACACATAGGCAATGAGAAGGGAAGCGGGCGAACTGAAACATCTCAGTAGCTCGACGAAAAGAAATCAACCGAGATTCCCGTAGTAGTGGCGAGCGAACCGGGAAGAGCCCAAACCATCAGTGTTTCGACACTGGCGGGGTTGTAGGACTACCA
>DATJIE010000002.1:0-44939 GCA_035493535.1 Dictyobacter sp. | reverse complement strand
CGATGGGCTGCCGCTGCTGATGAAAACAAAAGGCTCTGAGGGCTTCAACTGGATCATGGGCAATGATAGTATCACACTCTGCGTCAATCGTAGCTCAAAAATGAATCTGCTTGCTCAGGTGCGGTGCTCTTCGGAATATCTGTGGAAAGTGCGGGATGTCGGTCAAGTAGTATCAGATGTGCAAATATTTGTCTCAACGGTCTTTGGACAGTATGTCGTGCTGCAACCTTCTGCTATTGATCTGGCGGTTGATCTGGTTGGTTTTGAACTGCCTCCTGTTGAGCAAATTAAAGAATGCTTTATCTCTCGTGCGCAAATGTCTGAGGAAGCTCCTGCAAGTGTTGATACTGATTTCTTCCTCGACGGTCCTGATAAGATCAAACGTCGTTGGGGTCGGATTACTGGCCTCCCCTTTGGTGCTCGTGCAGCTGCGCTCTCTGGCATTATCTATGACAAAACACATGAGATTAAATATCACTCTCCGCAAAAAGCGTGGTTTCATGATTTGTGGCGTGAGTCAGCGCGTCTTCAGGGTTTTGAATGGACAGAAGATATGCAAGTGATGCGGGTTGAAATGCGCTTCCGTCGTCCTGCGCTGCGTGAGATGAAACAAGTCAAGCAGGTCAATGAGGATGGGGTGCTGCGAGAAGAAGTGTTGTTTCATGGCATAGATGATGCCTTTATGCTGGAAAGCTATTTGCATGGGCTATGGGCGTATGCGGTGGGTCATGCTGATGGTGGTGAGAATGGTCTGCCTGATGGCTGGTTGCGCTATGTGGTGCCAAGTGAGACAGATGTGAACCGTTCACGCTGGTCAGTGCATCCAGATTGGAACGTCGTGCAGTCTGCTTTCACTCCACCTGATCTGAGTGAGTGTGAGTATGAACGCCTGGAACGTGAGCGGGAAGAATTGTTACAAGAGGTAGATGCCTATTTAGAAGAGCATCCTTTCTCGGATCAGGAAAAGAAAAAGCGCAAACGAAAAGCAGAGAAACGAAAGTTCGTGGTTCCTGGTGTCGATCCGTTGCTCTTTAATCTGGCTCCGTATATTCGTGAGCGGAAAAGGTCGGTCAATATGCGTCGGATGGTCGCACAGGTGACAGGGTGTCTATCCACGCTTGAGGCCTGGCGTGCTTGCTCTGCTGAGGGTCCGGCGTCCACTGGTATTGATGCGGACCTGTCGGAAACGCTGTCGGTGTTCTATCGCTTATCTGAGCAATATATGAATGAGAAACAACAGGATTATTCAGAAGTTGTGCATAAAAAGCGTGTGCTCTATCATATTGCTGAGCCTGTAGCATAGGGGGTGCTTCAATGAAACTGGATGAAACTATAGATCATTATCTACTCAATCTTGAGACTCGGCGTTATTCTCCTAATACTCAAATTGGATATCGTTATGCATTGCATGTGATGGCTCATTTGCTGATTACTTTGTTTGGTGTATCTGAATTGGAACAGGTGACTATACTACAATTGCGTCAATGTGTGCAGCACCTCTTAACCTCTCCAGTTGAACAGAAACGCGCTCGTCCTCCTGAGAATGGTTTAACCTTATCACCTTCATCTGTTTGTGTGTATATCCGTCGATGGAAAACATTTTTTAATTGGTGTTACAGGGAAGAGCTATTAGAGAAAAATCCTGGTGCTCGTTTGGAATATCCCAAAACTGATGAGAAAGTGTTAGATGCGTTTACGGAAAATCAGATAGAACAAATGATAGGGATCTTCGACTTGTCGACAGGAGAGGGTTTTCGTGATTATGTGATCTTGCTCTTGATGTTAGATACGGGTATTCGTCGATCTGAGGTAGCGACGTTGCGTGTTGAGGATGTGCATGATACATACATTATGGTTTTTGGGAAAGGTCGTCGAGAACGTCAAGTAGGTATTCATCCTGAGATAAGTAATCTGCTTTGGAAATATATACATAAGCATCGTCGTCCGGCTAAGCTTGATGAACCAATCTTGTTTTTATCTGTTAGTCGTAGTCGTGGGGGTTTGCCATTTGGTCGTGGTGGAATGAATGCATTGATGAAACGCTTGAAAGACGCTACAGGCATTGATGATGTGCGTTTATCTGCACATACGTTTCGTCATACTTTTGCTTGTATGTATCTTGATGGGGGTGGAGATGTTTTTAATCTTTCACGTGAAATGGGACATAAGGATATAAAAACCACTGAAAGATATTTGAAAAGTTTTACTAGCAAAAATGCCAGAATGCATCATAACACCTATTCTCCTCTTAACCGTATAAAGTTGCGTTCGCAAAGTAGAGGTAAAGGTTCTAATGGAACATCAAAAAAGTGAAGTATAACACGTGTAACGCTTTTTGATGGTGATATACTAATCCGGCAAAAAGGCTAAAATAAGCCATTGGGGAGATAAAAAACCTCGATGGCTATTCGTGTTGGGCTGGCTTCTTGTCTATGTTTAGGATATTTTTGTTGAGTAGGGATATGTTGGAATATGAGGGATCAAGTGATATACTGACGATGAAAAAGGCTGTAACAAAGGGGCTACAAACAGGCAATACAGAAAAGGGTAATCAGGATACTCGTCCTTGGAAAAAGCGTCGAATAGGGATCATTATCTACATCACCAGAACTGATCTATTTCGTTGCACTTGATCCCTTGTTTGATAAAAAACAGGCGAACTATTTTTTAGTATTCGCCGCCGTTACGCAGGTGCGACGAGCACACATACAATTCTTGCTAGCCCCAGAAAAGAAGATCTTTTTCCCCGTTCTCTGAATATGATGAGCAACAACCAGGGACTTACATCATCTCCTGACTCAGGAATATCTGATGGAGATCTAAACGGGGAATGCGCGTTACATCAAACACATGTGCTATTCTGACGGTAGGAGAACTTCATGACCAGTAATCACTATGACGTAGCAATCATTGGCGCGGGTCCGGGAGGCTATGTAGCCGCAATTCGCGCCGCACAACATGGGGCCAAAGTCGCCATTGTCGAAAAACAATATCTTGGCGGCACCTGCTTGAATGTAGGCTGTATCCCATCAAAAGCGATGTTGCACATCGCTGAAGTCATGCACAATCTACAGAATGTCTCTGATCTTGGTATCACATTACCACAACCGCCTGTCTTTGATATGCATAAAGCGGTGTCATTCAAAGATAAAGTAGTCAAACGCATGACCAGCGGCGTTGGTACGCTGATGAAGGGTAATAACGTTGATGTCTTCGATGGCATTGGCGTCGTTGATGCTTCCCACACGGTGACTGTGACCAATAACGGTGAAAAACAACAGTTCAGCGCGGACAAGATCATTCTGGCAACAGGTTCGGTGCCTTTAATCCCACCCATGCCCGGTGTCGATGGTCAAAACGTGATCAATAGCGATACCTGCTGGAATCTGCCCAAAGTACCTGATAGTCTGGTCTGTGTCGGTGGTGGTGTGATTGGCATCGAACTGGCCTGTATGTTCAGCGCACTTGGTACCAAAGTAACTGTGCTGGAAATGCTGCCAAATATTTTAGCACCAGTTGATGATGAGGTACGACGACTGCTGACACGTATTCTGAGCAAACGTGGCATAAATATCGTCACCGGAGCCAGGGTTGAGCGCGTCGAAGATGCCAATGGTCTGAAAAAGGTTATCGCAACAACCGATCAGGGTGAGCAGAGTTTCCCCGCTGAATATGTCCTTATGGCTGTCAGCCGCCGCGCCAACACCACTGGCTTAGAACAGTTGATGGAACAGGGTCTGGATACAGATCGTGGTCGCGTCCGCGTCAATGACAAAATGGAGACAAACCTGCCCGGTATCTTTGCCATCGGGGATCTTGTCCACGGCGCTGGTCTGGCACACGTCGCCTCCACAGAAGGCGAAATCGCGGCGGATAACGCCACCGGACATGATGCGGTAATGAATTATGACGTCATTCCAAATCCTATCTATACTTTCCCTGAAGTCGCCTTCATCGGTCTGACAGAAGCAGCAGCCAAAGAGCAATATCCTGAAGCCCGCGTTGAGCGCTTCCCCTGGATAGCCATCGGCAAAGCGGTTGCGATGGGTGAGACAGATGGTTTCACCAAAGTCATCATTGGCAAATATGGTGAACTGCTCGGCGCTCATATTATCGGCCCGGATGCCACCAATCTGATCAGTGAATACTCTGTAGCGATGCGTGGTGAGTTAACCGTCGACGAAATCACCGAGACAATCCACCCACATCCAACTCTCAGTGAAGGTCTGCGCGAGGCCATCCTTGCGGTACAGGGACACCCTATTCACATTCCCCCCAAACAAAAACAGCCAGCACGCGCTCGCTAACCCCTCATAGAGAACCAAAAAAGAGAGTGGGGCGGATCGTAGATACGATCCCACCCCACTCTCGTCTATTTCAAAGGATTAACTAATCAATTCTTTTGCACGCACCCGGCTCATCAGCCGTGTCCATGTCGCAATCTCACGTAATGTTTCAGGAGCAGAAAACACATATGGCACATCGTGATCAGCAGCCGTACTGAGTTCTAACTCTAGCCGCTTCACATCCTGTGAGTTGATACGCTTCGTCGACAAAAACTGATCCGCAGTCATTGAACTTGAAAGCTTGCCTTGATTCTGTCTACGTAACATCATATCCATATCGTATTCCGAAGACGCGAAAAAGACGCGTATTTGTTCTTTCGGTACATAGTTGTATGCTCTTAGCAAAGTGAAAAGCGCGTGCGGTGACGTTAACATCGTGGAGCGCCAGCGCCAGATTATTTTTTTCTCGGTTTTATTATTGACAGGTTGTTCTAAACGAAATGCAACACGATAGTAAATCATATGATATGTACAAACCTCTCGCCATATGATGCTATATCTCATGCATAAAACTGCTGAGTCATACGAAATGGTGTATCAATTACACTATACACAATGGCCTGGCTTTTGGCTATGTGCAGTGTGGTTTTTTCGCTGCCTCGCACCACATTGTTAGCCCTTTGTGATACTCAGCTATACTCCACAATTCTCCTCCTTTTGCGCAAATTTGTCAAAACAGGACTTTACATTTTGAGAGAGGTATGCTATTATGCTTCTTGCAACGGGGATATAGCTCAGTTGGTAGAGCGCGACAATCGCACTGTCGAGGCCAGGGGTTCGAATCCCCTTATCTCCACCAATCGCACCATCGATTGGATACCTTGCAAATCGCAAACAGACATGGTACACTTGTACTAGAGAATAGACCGCGATGAGCAGGAGTAGTAGGTCTTGCCCTGACAGAGAGTAGCCGGATGGTGCGAGGCTACAAACGAAGACTGAACTCACCTGTGAGCAACAGGGGTGAGAACGAGAGAGTCTGGTTTTGCCAGGCTTGCGTTTGTAGCACCTGTCGGTACGCCCGTTAACGCGTGTTTAAAGTGTCAATCAAGACCGGTACCAGCACCTACATACAGTATACATGGGCCTGTAGCGCAGTTGGTAGAGCGTCTCCATGGCATGGAGAAGGTCAGGAGTTCGAGTCTCCTCAGGTCCACCAACACCGCCTTGATTGAAATAAGGGTGGTACCACGGAAAAGCTTTCGTCCCTCGTAGACGGAGGCTTTTTTTATACGTCTTTTTTCGTGGCTTTTAGTTTTTTTCTCATTTATGAACTTATTCTTTTTTGAATATGGGGAGATGCTATGATTACTCGCGCAAAATATGACCCCAAAGAGATTGAAGACAGGTGGCAGACACAATGGGAAACCGACCATCTGTATTCAGCCTCGGATGATTCTTCAAAACCCAATTTTTATCATCTGGTGATGTTCCCCTATCCATCCGGGGATCTGCACATGGGCCACTGGTATAATTATTCTCCTTTCGATGCCTATGGACGTTTTAAACGTATGCAGGGCTATAATGTGATGCAGCCAATTGGCTTTGATGCCTTCGGTCTGCCCGCTGAGAATGCAGCGATCAAACGCGGCATTCAGGCCCGCACATGGACGCTGTCGAATATTGAGAATATGCGCAAACAACTGCGTGCGATGGGCGCACAATGGGACTGGCAACGTGAGGTCGTCACCTGCCTGCCAGATTATTATAAATGGACACAGTGGCTGTTCCTGCAATTCTACAAACATGATCTGGCCTATCGCACCAAAGCACCCGCGAACTGGTGCCCTCATTGTAATACAACCCTGGCAAACGAACAGGTACTGGCTGATGGCACCTGTGAGCGTTGTGGCACTGTGGTCATCCGTAAAGAGATCGATCAATGGCTGCTGAAAATCTCTTCATATGCTGAACGCCTGCTGGATTTCAGCGAGATTGTTGATTGGCCTGAGAAGACCATCACGATGCAACGCAACTGGATCGGTCGCAGCGAAGGAGCCGAGGTACGCTTTACAGTTGATTTTAATGGTCAACAGGAAACGATTCCGGTCTTTACCACACGCCCGGATACGATCTATGGCGTGACTTTCTTTGTGCTGGCACCTGAGCATCCCTGGGTCGACAAAATCACCACGCCAGCACAGCGCGAGGCAGTTACCTCCTATGTCAGTCAGGCACAACGCATGACTGAGATTGAGCGCATGAGCACTGAAAAAGAGAAAAGCGGTGTCTTTACTGGCGGTTATGTCACCAATCCTGTCAGTGGCGAGAAAATTCCGGTTTGGATCGCTGACTATGTGCTGATGAGCTATGGCGCGGGCGCGATTATGGGTGTACCAGCCCATGATCAACGCGACTTTGAGTTCGCACGCAAATTCGGCATTGCGATCCGTGAAGTGATTCGACCAGAGGACGCAGAACCCGGCGATCCCTCAACCTGGACAGAAGCACGCGAAGCTCTGGGCGTAATGGTCAACTCTGGCCCATTTGATGGCACACCGGGCGATCAAGCCAAAGCTAATATCATTCGCTTTATCGAAGAGCAAGGCTATGGCAAGGCCACCATCAATTATCGCCTGCGCGACTGGCTGATCAGCCGTCAACGTTACTGGGGCGCTCCAATTCCGATTGTCTATTGTCCAGAACATGGCATGCAACCAGTTCCAGAAGATCAACTGCCGGTCTGGCTGCCAGAACATGTTGAGTTTAAAGACACGGGTGAGTCACCCCTGCGCTATGAGCCAGAGTTCCTGAATACGACCTGCCCGGTCTGCGGTGGACCAGCGACCCGCGAAGCGGATACAATGGACACCTTTATCGATTCGTCCTGGTACTATCTGCGCTACTCTGATCCACACAATAGCGAACAGGCATGGGACCCGGCCAAACTGAAAGAATGGCTGCCAGTCAATCAATATGTCGGTGGTGTAGAACATGCTATCCTGCATTTGCTGTACTCACGCTTCTTTGTGAAAGCGCTGCATGACATGGACCTGCTGACCTTTGACGAGCCATTCCAGCGGCTGTTCCACCAGGGAATGGTGCTGGGATCAGATGGGCAGAAGATGTCCAAATCACGTGGCAATGTCGAAGCCCCCGATGGCTACGTCAGCAAGTACGGAGCGGATACCGTACGCTGTTATATGATGTTTATCGGTCCATTTGAGGCTGGTGGCTCCTTTAAAGCTGATAACCTGGAAGGCATCTGGCGCTTTATCAACCGCGTCTGGAATGTGGTTGGTGATAGCTGGATCGAGACGCCAGACAATAAGCAGACCAGCGAGAGCAAGACCATTGAGCGCCTGCGTCATAAAACGATCAAACGCGTCACGGAAGACCTGAGCAACTTTCGTTTCAATACGGCGCTGGCTGCACTGATGGAATTTAATAACGTGCTGATCAAACAGCAACATGATGACGTGGCACGCAGCAGCGCCTATCAGCAAGCACTGACGACCCTGCTGCAACTGCTGTCTCCCTTTGCGCCTCATGTCACGGAAGAATTGTGGCATCAGACAGGTCATACTGAGAGCATCCATGCGACAGAATGGCCTGCCTATGAGGAAGAGATGACGAAAGATGAAGCCTTTACACTGGTCATCCAGGTAAATGGCAAAGTCCGCGAACGCATCGAAGTTGGAGCCGACATCAGCGAAGATCAAGTACGCCAGATCGCGCTGAACAATCCTCGTGTCCAATCGTTTATTGGCGATGCGACCATTCAGAAGTTCATCTATATCCCTGGTCGTCTGGTAAATATCGTGGCTCGTAACGTATAGACAATCTGTCTATAGTCAAACCGCCAAAAAGCTAGCATAGAAATACCTATGTTAGCTTTTTTTCATTTTCCTCTCATCTTCTTCATTCATAATTAAGTGTTAACAGTTCTCGACCATACAGGAAATTTATTTCTTTTTATATGAATGTTCACTTGATCAGCGTGCAAGCAACGTCCACAATTAGAATCTAACTGACCAATAGTCATAAAAGGACGTATTTAATGACAATAAACTATAGAGACATTAGTATAAATCTAGAACGACTTCATGCCGAGAATCGTATATGTAGTAAGTGGAGGGAACCCGGAGAAACAAATTGGAACCTTTCCACTGTTTCAAACGTATATAGGGCATGTAACTCATATATATAACCTCAACTGTACAAAGGGTAATGGGGAAGAATATATATGAGAAACTAAGGACAAAAGTGAATTATTTCACACATTTAGTGTCAAATACGAACTAGTAACTGCGTCCTTTTCCGCTTATACTTCTTAGAGTGGGAATAGGTTGGGAGGAGAAGGGGTACAGCAGGGAAACGCAAACCAGTATTTGAAATTTGAAAGGACCGAACGTCTATCTGTAATGAGGATCTCATTCTCTTATCAGAAAGATGAACGGATTATCTATACGGAGCGGGAAAATGCAGCGGTGAAGCGTCTCAGAGGAGACGTGGTGGAAGGATACAAGTATGAATACACAACCTTTAGAACTGGTAACCCATGTAAACAATACGCCGACGGAAACAGATATTTTAGCGCGACACGGTTTTACAGATGACGAAATTATTTCAATCCTCTGGCTTCGCCAGTGGTATCAGCATGGTGGCAGTGATCGGATCGAAGTGCTGCGTCATCTTGAATTTTTGAAACTACTTGTACTGAACAATAGAATTGACCGATAATGGCCCTGCTTGAATTGTCCATTATCACCGTATCGGCGTTACGCATATATTGTTTTGCTGTAGCATAGCTACATAGATATTTATTATAAAGAGCAACCACGTGTAAGGAGCCTGGCAGTTCCTCTCATGGTTGCTCTTTATATTTATATAAAACAAAAAATAATCCAAATAGAACAGTATCATTACGCCAGATGAGGAAGCGCACGCGTTATCTCGACCTGTTGCATAAACCAGTATGCCGATGCAACTGAAAGCTTTGTTAGCAGAGGGACACTGGCACGTGTGGTAAAAACATTAAAATCATTCAAACAAATACGATCAAGGATACGACGATAGAGCACACTACTGACAGTAACGGCTAGCTGACTATCCTCATGAAGCAATGCGATGCCAGACAGAGAACGCTGATAGTAGTCATGCGCACGCCCCATTTGAAAACTAAGCAACTGACGAAAAGCATCATTGACTACACCGTGCATCAAGGCTTCTTCACTATAACCAAATCTCTCTATTTCATCCAACGGCAGATAAATACGACCTATCTGAGCATCCTCGCCAATATCACGTAAGATATTGGTCAACTGCAAACCTATACCTAACTCCACAGCATGTGCTAAAGCCTTTTCATCCTCATAGCCAAAAATAGGAGCTGTTAATAAGCCCACCGTCCCTGCTACCCGATAACAATAGAGGTAGAGTTCCTCAAACGACGTATAACGCTTTTTAGTGAGATCCATTTCTACACCGTCAAGCAATTCAAGTGCCGGTTGTAATGGTACAGGATAGAGTTCCAACATTTGCGCCCAGGCCTGAAACAGAGGATCATCATCAGGTAACCCTGTTTGATAGAAACGTATCAACGCCTGTCGCCAGCGCTCTATCTCTTGCAGTGGCATTGGTGATCCAGAGAAATGCCCCAAACGTGCTCCACTGAATGCTTCATCAACAATATCATCAACTTTGCGACAGAATGCGTAGACGGCCCAGATAGCATATCGTTTCGGAGGTGGTAAAAAGAGCGATCCCCAATAAAAAGTTTTTGATGCATGCTGCGTCACACGGCGACAGTATTCATAAGCATCATTCACCCCTCTTAGACCATGATGCTGTACCAGTTGCATACTCAACTCCTGTCTATTTCCTTTTGCCTCTGTAAAACTGGCTACTCATAACTTTGTAAGTTTTTTGAGGAGATAAATATCCTTCACAATACACTATAAACTGCACAGATTACCTATGTCATCAGTATAAATGATGCTTTACAGTAATACACGGAAGCGCTCTATGTTAACAATCACATTTTATGGTATAAAATTACAATCACTCAAACCCAACCGGTATTGTATGCGTATATGTTGTTGAAAAATCCCACTTCTCATATACGTTGAAGACAGGGTGGGATAGTACAAACAAAGCAAGGAATTCTATGCGTATTATTCTTTATCTTGGTAAAGGTGGCGTTGGTAAAACTACCATCTCTGCCGCAACAGCAGTACGGGCCGCTGCACAGGGAAAACGCACTCTGGTTGTCAGCACAGATCTCGCCCATAGCCTCGCTGATTGCTTTCAAACCAACCTGACAAACACTCCTAAGGAACTGGCTCCTAATCTCTGGGCACAAGAAGTCAATGTACTGGATGAGATGCGCAAAGGCTGGGGCAAGGTGCAGGAAACGGTGACAAAAAACCTGCGTAAACAGGGCATCGACGCGGTAATCGCGGAAGAACTGGCACTTATTCCGGGGATGGATGAGATTGTCAGCCTGATTAACATCTATCGCAATGCCCGCGATGGTGACTTTGAGGTGGTCGTTATTGATGCTGCTCCAACCGGAGAAACAGTGCGGCTTTTGAGCATGCCTGATACTTTTCAATGGTACGCATCACGCTTGATGGGCTTGAAAAGCGGAACACTCAGTCTCGCTCGTCCACTGCTCAAAGCATTCCTGCCCACAACCGAGATTCTGGATGTGCTCAAAAAGCTGAGTGAACAGGTCAAAACGCTCCGTGACGTCTTGAGCAACCCCGAAATCAGTTCGTATCGACCTGTTGTCAATCCTGAGCGTATGGTGATTAAAGAGGCTCTCCGAGCGGAAACATATCTGTCTTTGTTTGGCTACCCGATTGATGGTGTCATCTGTAATCGTGTGCTTCCAGCAAACAATTATCAAGATACATTTATGCAGGATCTATATCGGAATCAAGAACAGTTACGGCAACAGATTCATCAGACCTTCGCGCCCCTGCCAATCTGGGAAGCGCCATATCAATCACATGAAGTATTGGGGCTTCAACCGCTAAAACAACTGGCAGATACCATCTTTGACGCACAAGACCCGACACAGGTCTTCTATCGCGGTCAGATTCAGGAAATTATCCATGAGGGGAATACCTATATTCTACGGTTACCACTCCCGCATGTCGAGATGGATAAGGTCGTGATGACGAAAAAAGGCGATGAGATGATTGTGGAAATTGGCAATTTTAAGCGTGATATTACGCTGCCATCAATACTGGCAAACCAGGAAGCAATCGTTGCCAGATTCGTCAATAAGGCCCTCGAAATTCATTTTAATGCACCAACCCCTTCTACGGTAAATAAATCCGCGTGAGCTAAGTCCCAACCGGACTAGCTCACCTACATCCCGGAAGGTCCAATGCTCGTAGTATAGGTATGATGATAGTATCCGCAACCACGCTCTTAGTTCTAGTTACAGGTCTGCTCCTGATTGCGCTGTTTCTCTGGATGTACATTCGTATCAGCCAGCATGATACACGTATGACTAATACGGTGAATCAACTCCTCTTACCAGTATTAAGTATTCTGGTAGTTGCATTTAATTTGCTCTACTCCGGTCACAAAAACATTTCTACCTGCACAGTTGCTTTCAACTGGACCTTCTACATTGGCATTGCTATAGCAGTACTCTTTATGCTCTCTGGCTTCGTACGTTTCGTGTTACGTGGTGCCGACCGTAACAGAAGCCTCATTACACGACCTGTGCTACTGGCGGCTGCAATACTCACTCTGACGATCCTTATTGAGTATCTGGGTGGCTGCCTTTACTTATAAAGAGGTGCATCTTACGATTACGAATAATTGCCATGTTCTTGCTGGTCACGCTCACCATACCAGACAAAATCTGCTAGAATGCTCTCCTCAATATAGCGCGGCATCACCAATGGTTTGGCATCACTCTTGTCATATAACATATTGAGCAACGCAATCGCTTTCTCACGATTCCAGTACTCACCGATCTCAACACATACATAGAGGGTATTCTGAGCAAGATCTATCTGTTTCGCACTGCGATAGGCCGCCACCCAATTCACATGCTCACCATCAAAAGTCACCCAGAGTTGCCACATATCCGTAATTGGATGACGTGATCCACCAGAGGCAAACTGAAAATATGGATTTGAATGGATACTATCGTTAATTTTCCACAGCGGCATGTTTTTATCCCTCTTGCTGGTCTTCTAATTCTCTCGCAGCATCATGATCTCAGTTATTGTAACGCACTAGAACATTTATTGTGTCATTCCTCCTTCTTCTTCTCCTTTAAGGCTGAGAATTTCTTCCTATTACACTGTATATCCTCCATTCAGACAAATAGTGTCAGCAAAAGCAGCAATACTGGCACCTTCTGGGACTTGACACCAGTTGAAGATACCTTCTATTATTATCTCTGCACACAAAACGTCATAAACAGTAGTAAGTTATAAGTATCTATGTCATCAAATCATCAACCGGCCACACTTGCCGATTACGTCGAGCGAGCACGCAAAGTACTACAATATGAACAGCGCACACAACACCAGGATCGCGCGATTCTCTCTGGTGGTATCGAGGCATTTACTTCACGCTGGTATGAAGAAATCAGCCAGATATGTCAACAGACAGATCTGGACTTGAGTCTGCTCCAGCGCTTCGTTGCACATCTTGAGGGATATCATGCGCAAGATCCTTTACAACGTGCCGCGAATTTACGTGCAGCACTGGCAACTTTAAATGAACTGACAACACTACCCAAACAAAAAAATGAACTCCCGGTTGCATCCCCCACAACCAGACCGACCAACCCTGTCTCGGCACCCTTTTCTGTGCGCGAATCTGAGGAAAAATCCAACAGCAAGAAACCGAGCTCGAATACACCAGCAACACCGCCATCAGCTCCAGAAACAAGACAATCATTAGCAAGACAGCAACCAGCGGTGCCACCAATTATCGGGGATACCACAAAACGCGATACAACGACAGTACAACGAACAGAGAACCCTATTCTGCTTGAAGCAGGGATGTCACAGGGTCACACTTCTTTAACGCTACTCAGTGCCGATATTACAGCTATTCCTGGTGTTGGGCCAACCGCCGCCAACAAATTGCGTTCACTGGGGGTGCGCACCGTTCGTGATCTGCTCTTCTACTTTCCACGCGAACATCGTGACTATAGTACCCTTGAGAAAATCGCGAACGTCCCTTTCAATGAACTGACTACAACAATGGGACTCATCTGGGACGTCGAAGTGAAAGCAACCAGCCGTGGACGGACACGCACGATTGCAACTATCTCGGATGAAACCGGGAAGATGTACGTAACCTGGTTCAACCAGACCTATCTACGCAAACAACTTGAAGCAGCTAAGAGTACCTATCTGGTCGTTACTGGTGTCAAACAACGTTTCGGGAACAAAGTCGAGTTTGCTGTCCGCAGCCATGAGTTTCCTGAACAGGGTGATCTTTTGAATACCGGGCGTATGGTGCCAATCTATCCCCTGACAGAAGGACTGCATGCCAAAACCCTCCGGCGCTTTACTAAATACGTTATCGACCGTTATGCACAGATGATTCCCGATCATCTGCCACAATCTGTTCGTACAGGTGCGCAACTACTATTACTACCTGAAGCGGTATCTCAGATGCACTATCCAGACAATGAAACACGGCGTCAGGCTGCTTATCGTCGTCTGGCTTTTGACGAATTATTTATGATGCAACTGGGAATGCAAGAACGCCGTAGTCGCTGGCAACATGAGCAACAGGATCAGGGCAATGCCTTCTCTATTCAATATGAAAAGATCTTTATTGATCCTCCGCTCCTACCACCAACGCAACAATCCCTGGCTAAAGAGACGCAATCACAGCCGGAAATGATGTTGCCTGGGACAACGTTATGGTCAGTATTATCAACAGATCAACCATTAGAGGCGACACTCCCATTTCGCTTTACAGATGCGCAACGAAAAGTTATTTGCGAGATTTTCGCTGATCTGGCCCAACCCAAACCAATGAGCCGCCTGCTGCAAGGTGATGTCGGCGCAGGTAAAACTGCCGTCGCTGCTGCCGCGCTCTTGATGAGCGCCCTGAATGGCTATCAGGGCGCGATTATGGCTCCAACTGAACTGCTGGCGGAGCAGCATGCACGCAGCATCCGGGCCATGCTCGAACCATTCGGTATTCAGACCGTCCTGTTAACAGGCAGTCAACGACAGCGTGAACGAACAGCGGCACGTATGGCGCTGGAAAGCGGTCAGGCCGCAGTCGCGATCGGAACCCATGCCCTGATTCAGGACGATGTCCTCTTCCAGAAGCTTGGTCTGGTCATCGTCGATGAGCAACATCGCTTTGGTGTCGAACAGCGTGATATCCTGCGGCAAAAAGGCTACCATCCACACATGCTCGTGATGACCGCAACCCCTATTCCACGTACGCTGGCCCTGACCCTTTATGGCGATCTCGATGTCTCGATAATTGATCAGCTACCCCCAGGACGACAGAAGATTATTACCCGCTGGCGTACCGGAACCCGACGCACTGAGTCATACAAAACAATTCAAGAACAGGTTTCACAGGGACGACAGGCGTTTATCATCTGCCCACTGATTGAAGAGTCCGAGTCACTGGCGGCAAAAGCTGCGGTCAGCGAATATGAACGCTTACAACGCGAGGTCTTTCCACACCTGCGTTTAGGACTCCTGCATGGAGCGATGAAAGCCGCTGAAAAAGATCAGATCATGCATCAATTCCGCGACCACGAATTAGATATCCTGATCGCCACATCCGTGATTGAAGTGGGTATTGACGTACCCAACGCCACAGTAATGGTGATTGAAGATGCTGACCGCTTCGGCCTATCACAACTTCATCAGTTCCGTGGGCGCGTTGGTCGTGGTCAACACCAGTCATATTGCTATGTACTGAGTGCAGAAGCAAGCAATCAAGCACAGGACCGTCTGGGCGTCTTTCAGGAGACAAGCGACGGCTTTAAACTGGCGGAAGAAGACTTACGATTACGCGGCCCCGGCGACTTCATAGGCGTGCGTCAGAGTGGTATGCCAGAATTACGGGTTGCCAATCTCAGCGATACAGCAATGATCGAGCTGGCACGCAAGTTCGCAACACAACTCTGGCAACAAGACCCTTATTTACACAAACCAGAGCATACGCCACTCAGAGAACGTATGCACCTCTTCTGGCAAAGTTTCATGGCGCACTAACAAAATAGCAACAAACAAGTCGGCTGAGACGCAACGACTAACCCTTATTGACTGCATCACCCGGCTTGTTTGTGTCATTCTCGTTGTGAACGACACTATCCATATACAACTCGCATACCATATGTTCCGCATCATTCTGACCAACATACTGAGCTAATTTGTCCTGCTGATCGCCGATACGTTCCATTTTCGCACGAATAAACTCATGACGCGACGTCCCTGCGGCATAGGCGTGGAAGCCACGATCCATTGCCACTAATTCATCTGCGATTTGTTGGCGTAACCGTGCCACCTCACTCACGCTCTCACGACGACGCTCGCTCATTCCGCAGTTCCTTTCTGAAAAAAGAAAAACCAATTGCTATCTTGTTTATAGCCAGTTTCTGAATTATTTGCAAGTATGTTTGCATATTTCGTTATTGCATGCCTATAAAATCGAACATAATCATATATTCACAACTCAGTAGTATAATACATCTTCTATTTTTTGTCACAACTATAGTAAAGAGTTAAACTAAGGTACAATCGATCAGGAATCATAGCTGACTCCTTTTTTCAATGAAACTCTTCTACTCCAACTTCTTCTTGTCCACATAGATCCCGGCTCATTCGTGCTAAAAATGACAATTACTGGCAGCGACAAACAATACGAAGGGAAATAGATACATGGCTATTGAGGCTTCATCATTAGCACCAATACAGAGTGTGACCATCCCGGTCAAGGATATCCGTGAACAGCATGGGGCAGAACTGAACGCCCTCAAAAAATATCAGCGCGTCACCGATTATCTGGCGGCGGCGCAGATCTATCTGAAAGATAATACGCTGTTAGCGGCTCCTCTGAAACCTGAGCATATCAAAGATCGCCTGCTGGGTCATTGGGGAACAAGTCCTGGTATCAATATGATCTACGCCCATCTAAATCACCTTATTAAACGTTATGATCTGGATATGTTCCTTGTGACCGGACCCGGTCACGGCGCACCCGCTAATCTTTCAAATCTCTATCTGGAAGGCTCCCTACGGGAATATTACCCTGATCTGACCTTTGACCGGGATGGACTTCACAGATTTGTACGAAATTTCTCCTGGCCCGGCGGCTTCCCCAGTCACCTCTACCCCGGCGTTCCGGGCACAATCCACGAGGGGGGCGAACTGGGCTATGCACTGGCAACCGCGTTCGGTGCCGCAATGGATAACCCCGGTTTGATTGTGGCCTGCATTGTTGGCGATGGCGAAGCCGAAACAGGACCAACCGCCACTGCATGGCACAGCTACAAATTTCTTGATCCTGCCGAGTCTGGTGCGGTACTCCCAATCTTACATCTGAACGGCTATAAGATATCCAACCCGACGATCTATGGCACAATGAGCGATGAGGAACTATTACAACTCTTTACAGGCTACGGCTATCGCGTCGTTTTTGTCGCGGGTGAGGATGTTGATGACCTGAATCCACAGCTCTACGGAGCAATGGATTGGGGCTACCACGAAATTCGTCGTATCCAGCGTTCAGCTCGTTCCGGTCAGCCCATTGAAAAACCACAATGGCCGCTCATCATTATGCGCTCCCCCAAAGGCATGACTGGCGTCAAAGAAATGGATGGAGTGCCAATCACCGGAACATATCGCTCGCATCAAATACCTGTATCCAATCCCAAACAAAATCCAGAGCATCTGAAACTGCTCGAACAATGGCTCCATTCATATAAAATTGAAGAGCTTTTTGATCAAACAGGGAGTCCACTTCCTGAAATATTGGATCAATGCCCCACAGGTGATCGTCGCATGGGCAGCAATCCTCATACCTATGGTGGACGCATCCGACACATCCCCAATTTGCCAGAGATCAATGACTTCAAAGTGAATGTTGCACACGGACTCAGCACCAAACCGGAAGAACATGGTGGATGTAATGTGAGCAGTATGGAACAGCTCGGTACGTATCTGGCAGCATTGATCAAGCGCAATACTCAGACCTTCCGCATCTTCAGTCCAGACGAATTGGAGTCGAACAAACTGGAACATGTACTGGAAGTCACCAAACGGGATTACCAGTGGCCAATCCCGCCATTTAATAATAAGCTCAGCTCTCACAATGGGCGCGTTATCGAGGTACTGAGTGAACATGATTGTCAGGCATGGCTTCAGGGCTACTTACTCACCGGGCGCTTTGGCCTCTTCCCATCATATGAGGCATTTCTTAATATTATCGTCTCGATGCTGGACCAGTTCGCCAAATTCCTGAAATTATCAATGGAAATTCCCTGGCGTCTGCCAGTCTCGTCGCTCAACTATCTGGTCACATCGACGCTCTGGCGACAGGAACATAACGGCTTCTCACATCAAAATCCGGCTCTCATTAATACCGTCCTGAACAAAAAAGCCGCAGTCGCTCGTGTCTACCTACCACCAGATGCAAACTGCTTGATCAGCACTGTCGATCATTGTTTGCACAGTACAAACTACGTCAATCTGATCATTGCGAACAAGCAGCCAATGCCACAATGGCTCTCAATGGAAGAGGCGATTGCTCACTGTCGTGCCGGAGCCTCCATCTGGCAGTGGGCCAGCACAGACAATGGTGTGGACCCGGATATCGTACTGGTTGGTGTCGGTGATAACCCAACCTTAGAGGTTATGGCAGCCGCCCAGACACTCCGCGACGAGTTGCCCGAACTACGTATTCGCGTCGTGAATATCACCGATCTGATGGTATTGGAACGCGAGTCGGAACATCCGCATGGACTGGATGATCAGATGTTCGAAGCCATGTTCACACATGATCGCCCGGTGATTATTAACTTCCACGGCTATACATCAGCAGTCAAACAGCTATTGTTTGGACGCAATCATGCCAACCGCTTCACGATCAATGGCTATCGTGAAGAAGGCACAACCACCACACCATTCGATATGAATGTACGCAATGGCACCAGCCGTTACCACCTGATCATGCAGGCAATCCGTCTGGTAGCAGCCAAAAACCCACGCGTTGCCGCGCGAGCCAGTGAGCGCATTCATCACTATGAATACACGCTCGCTGCACACCGTCAGTATATTCAGGAGAACGGTGTTGATCCCGATGAGATTACCAACTGGCACTGGCATAGCAAATAATCTATGTGATTGGTATGCAACGTCATACATGTGTCTGAGCACATGTATGACCAGGAACCTTCATAAATGACTGTTTTGATAACTGAAAGGTTATTCCTGTGATTACTTTGTGACGGGAACAGGCTACAATATTCTTAAGAAAATCACAGAGGGAGACGGCAAGCATGAAAATTCTGGTGTTAAACGCAGGTTCAAGCAGCCAGAAAAGCGCATTCTATGATATACAGGATACACCGACTGAGCATGCACTGGAACCACTCTGGTCGGGTACTGCTGAATGGGGAAATGAAGAGGGCAAAGCGGAAATTAAAATTACTGCTCACGGGAAAACAACCATCCGAACCGTAACAATGGACTCACGAGTTGAGGTCATCAAACAACTGCTGAAAACGCTCTGGAACGGAGAGACACGTGTCCTCGACCTCGACCATGAATATACTGACGATGAAGGGATGAGAGCCGCACTGGCAGAGATTGATGTTGTCGGTCATCGTGTCGTTCACGGTGGGCCAGATTATGAGCACAGTGTGCTGATTACACCAGAGATTGAGCGTGCACTGGAACATATTGCAAACTTCGCACCGCTCCATAATCCCGCGAATATAGAAGGGATCGCGGCCATCACAAAGTTCAAGCCAGATATGCCCCAGGTTGCGGTTTTTGATACTGCCTTCCATCGTCATATGCCCGCAGAAGCAGCAACATATGCCGGACCCTATGCCTGGATACAGCAGGGTATTCATCGTTACGGTTTTCATGGCCCCAGTCATCGCTATTGCGCTCATAGAAGCGCACAGATTGTAGATCGAGACATCGCGACCCTGCGTATTGTCACTTGCCACATTGGTAATGGTAGCTCGCTTGCGGCTATTCAGGGTGGTCAAAGTATTGATACGACAATGGGCTTCACTCCCTTAGATGGACTCATGATGGGAAGCCGCTCAGGAGAAGTTGACCCCAGCATCCTCTTTTATCTACAACGCCAGCACGGTTATAGCATTGATGAGCTAGAGCATATTCTCAACAAAGAGTCCGGCCTCAAGGGGATCTCCGGCATCTCCAGTGATATGCGTAAGATCTCTCAGGCCATCAAAGAAGGTAATGAACGAGCCAGACTGGCTCGTAGCATGTATATCTATCGCATTCGCTACTATATTGGAGCGATGGTAGCTGCATTGGGAGGAATCGACATCCTCACCTTTACGGGCGGCATCGGTGAACACGATGCGGAGCTACGTGCCAGCGTCTGTAAAAACCTTGCCTATCTAAACCTGCAACTGGATCAGACACGAAACGAGCACGCACCTGTCGATCAAGATATTGCTACCGCCAACTCACAGGTACGTGTTCTTGTTGTTCACACTGAAGAAGATTGGGAAATTGCACGGGAATGCTGGCAAGTCCTGCAACAACAAAGAAGCAGAAACAATCTGGCAGCCCACAATAGCAAGTAACCAATGCACATTTCAAACAGGCTGAAATATTGCTATACCACTTCGGGCCATTAGCGTATACAGTGAAACTACATAATTTACTTAGTCGTACTTATAGTAAGTAGTATACAGAAAAGACATACATAGTTATAATTACGAATTTTACATAACTATATCCTATATAAGGAGGAAGTATGAGTAAGAAGAATACTGCACCACAAATTGATTACAACACTGCAAAAGATATTGCGACTACGACGTACACAAACGCGAAGGACGCTGCTCAAACAGCATACAAGAATGCCAAAGATGTCGCTCAGCATACCTATGGGAACGCGAAGGATGTCGCTCAGCATACCTATGGGAATGTTCAAGGGAACGTCAAAACTGGCCTGAATAAGACTCAGATGCTGGTCGCAACAGGCGTTGGAGCAACGAATGCACTGTTACAGACAAACCGCAAACAAGGCGCATACGAACTAAAGAAAGCACAGAAAAAAGCACAACATAATATCAAGCGTGCGCAGAAGAACTTGCAAGAAGTACAGAACACATTACAGACCAATGTCACGTCTGGACTGGCAACCACGCAAGATATTCTCAACAAGGGTTCACAGCAGGTTGGTCAAAAAGTCCAGCGGGTCGTCAATAAAGCGCAGGACATCAGAGAGAACGCGCAGGAACAACATGCGCGGCATCAGCAACGCCGTCGCCGTGCAAAAACACTTTTCCGCACTGGTCTGGTAGCAGGAGTTGTCCTTGCACTGCTGTATACACCAAAGACTGGTGCTGAAATTCGTAGTCAAATCGCCACAAAATGGCAACAGTATCGCGGTTACTTTGGCCTGTAATGGGTCTGTTCGGTATCCAACGTTGTTTGCTGTATCTGACAAACAAGCGAGAAATAAACATAAAAAACCCGAAACGACAATAAATCGTTTCGGGTTTTTTATGCCATTCAGCACATTAAACCGGATGCTGTTGCTGGTTCGCTAATGGCGATTGATCAAAATGTTGTAGCAGATCTAAGGGATCATCATAAATGGCAATAGCACCTTGTAGATCCTGATCGCTCCAACCACCACTGCGAAAGGCAATAGTAGGAATATGCACCTGTTGCGCAGCCTGAATATCATAAGCTGTATCGCCCAGCATCACCAGTTCCTGAGCACTCAGACCACTACGCTGCAACGCCACCTGCATAATGTCAGCATCAGGCTTTGATTTTTGCGCATCCTGTGATGAGGTCTGTTTCTCAAAGAATTGGTCGGCATGCTCACCAATCACCCCTAACAGTCCCTGTAACTCATCTGCCTCAGCAGATGTCGCGATTACCAGACGAAGCCCTCGATTATACATATGCTGTAACAAATCAAACGCGCCTGGCAATGCATGCACACGCGGGAGATACTGTGTTTTAAAAATTTCTTTCCTGCGCTTACTGATCTTCTGACCAATATCGCTATCTTTCGCAATATGAAGCGTTTCAGGTAACACTTTATCGCCCCCCATACCAATCAGTGGGCGTACAGTATCAAAATCAACCTCATACTCATATTCATGCATAGCCTGTACCCAGGAATACGCCTGCGCATCATTGGTATCCACCAGCGTCCCATCGATATCAAGAACAACACCACGTACACAACATATTCGCTGATCCATTGTATCCACTCTATCCTTTCTCTGCACCCCACGTCTTGCATATCACAATCGCCGATATACAGATAGCACGTTTCCTACACGTATTCGTGACAGCGATAGAGGATATTTAAAGGATCAGACAGATGCCAGCGGAAGCAGGAAGCAATGCTATAATAGGAATGATAAACAGAACGATATATGCGCATACAGAACTGAAAGGATACTACTACCCATGGCTTCAAAAGGGGCTGCCTCTTCACTTCCAGCAGTATTGTCACTTCTCCTGGCAGTTGCCTGCTGGGGTCTGGCACCAGTAGCCACCCGTTATCTTGTGACAACTGATCTCACCCCTTTGCACCTTGTGTTGCTACGTTTTACTGGTTCATCGCTCCTGTGCTTACCAACATTGCTCCAATTACGCAGACAACCATTGGAACGGAGCGATTGGGGACGTATCCTTCTATGTGGTTTCTTTAACGTGATTGGTTATAATCTGATTGTCGCCTATGGCATTCGCTTTATCCCGGCCAGCACAGCCAGCGTCATTATTGCCACCGAACCTGTCTGGATCATGATACTCTCCTTTATCCTGCTTCATGAACGGGTCCATTGGACAACATTGCTTGGTCTGGCAATCTCCATTATCGGTGTCTGTCTCTTGATAGGTTGGGATACAGGAGGATTGACCGTTAATCATACAACACTGATTGGGATGGGGTTGACATTGTTAGCCGCAATGATGTGGGGATCATATACGGTGGTGGTGCGACCCCTTAGTCGCAAATATGGTGCTACACTCAGCACAGGTCTGACAACCATGATCGGTACACTGCCATTGTTACCATGCTATAACACTCAAATTGGTACCACCCTGCATACATTTCCGCTACAAGCCTGGGGAGCACTGCTACTCTTGATCGTGGGTAGCACTGTGCTCTCAATGATCCTCTGGAATTTCGGCGTTGCCTCCATGCCTGGCACACAGGCTGGTCTATTCCTGTATCTGGTTCCATTTGTCGGCATGATTGGTGGTAACATATTTCTACACGAACAAATCACTCCAATCATGATTATTAGTGGCCTATTGACAATTATCGGCGTCGCTATCGCGCAAACGAAACAATTATTTCGCACTCAGACAAAGAATGCCCATCTCCTGAGTGAGATAGAACCAACATCCACGCAAAGCGAAAATCAAGCATAAATGGCCTGCGCATGCGAGCCAAAGCTCTTACGTAACAGGACTTTCGCTCGATGAAAATACGTCTTCGCAGTCGCTTCAGGCATTGAGAGTACCTTGCCAATTTCAGCAAAACTCATCTGCGACGCATAGCGTAAAAGCACAACATCACGAAATTTTGGTGGTAATTCATTGATCTGTTGCTGTAAACGTGTTTGCAAGTCATGCTGTTCCAACAACTCTTCAGGTTGTGGACCCGGATCAGGAATATCACTTATAACTGAAAGATCTCCATCGCTGTTTTCCATTTCTAATTGGGAAAATTGGATCGCATAGCGACGGCGACGACGTAATTCATCAACACAACAATTACGCGCCACTTGAAACAACCATGACTTAAATGGTTCACTTGTCCCTAACTTTGGCAACGAAGTATAGAAACGCAAGAATACTTGCTGAAGTACATCACAGGCCTGATCATAATCACCCAGAAAGCGACATATAAAGTTAAAAAGAGGTGTATTGTAGCGTCTCACCAACCACTCAAATGCCCCCTGATCACCGGACAACACCATGTGCGCAAGAGCAGCATCAGACATATCTTGAAAAGACGTTGAAACAAATTCTTGACTTTGCACGGGGAACCTCTTCATTTCTAAGTTAATTCATAGTTCTACATGATAATATATTTTATAGCTATTAGCATATACGCTTCAAACGGTAATTACAATGAAATTTACTCGCATTTAAACTCCACAATGAGTGTTGTAATCAGATACTAAAGTAAAAGCTGATTTCTAATAAATTTCTTATTTTTTTAACTTTTATACTTTATTCACAAGTACACAAAAAATCAAAACAAGAGCGTCACGAAGAAGACACTCTTATTGTTTGCAATACTTTTTATAGAATCCGCTAGCGTATAAATCAAGCATGCTCCTGACGACGCAACGCAATCTTGCCATCCTGCACACGCACTGTAAACGTGGGTTGCGCATAGAGCGCAGGACTATTGACAACATGGCCGTCGCTCATGCAAAAACCAGAATTATGCCAGGGGCATCGTACAACCCCATTCTTATACTGTCCCTCATCCAAAGGTCCACCCAGATGGGAGCAGGTCGCAGCAATCGCCTTGATCTCTGCCCCATCTTTTATCATTACGGCAGCAATTCCATCGACATCCACCCGTGTCAATTTTCCTGGCAAAAGATCTTTCTCATCCATCACCGGCACAAAATCATCTGCTCCACCTTCTGGTATAACCCGATTGACACCAATCGCGGTTGCATACCCAAGCTCGCCACCAATGTATGCAGAATACAGTGTCATAGCCAGGGCGACTCCTGAAAGGCCAATAGCGGCCCGACGCTGTCCACTTAAGCGCAGCAGTAATGAAGACAGATTCAAGACCGTAACTCCGCCATTAAGGAGAGCATGCAAAATACCCGTACGCTGCTCCTGCCCATCTGTATCAACCCAGTTAGATAACCCCGTCGCTGCTGAGCCAAGTGCTCCAACCAGACCTAAACTCAAAAGCATATCAGCACTACGCGCAACTCCATCATCTTCGTCAGACAACCAGGCAAGGTCCAACATTGTTGATCCCGTCCAGGCTCCAATCGGCACAGTTACCAGCGCGGGATGAAGCGGATGACCGAACCAGACTCCACCCAGAAAATCCTTTATTTGATAGTTCACCTCACCGGGTTGACCAAATAACTTCTGCGACCAGTCCAGCACAGGACGAGACACCTGATCTAACCAGGGAAGATTAGCGACCAGCCGAGCATTAAGAGAACGCAAAAGTGGTGAACGTGGTGGGGTATCCATCCAACTTGTTTTTTGTTCTGCTCTATGAGGCATCCTGACAGTCATAACCACCTATCCTTTCTTTATACTGCAACCCAAAAGTAATCGCAGGGAGGATTCATACCAATAATAGAAAATGGCAATTCTGGTTTCTGATGGATATGTAGATAGCGCACGACATGCTTTTTGTTTCCATAGAAAAGATGCGCACAATGCAATGCGGCCTTAAATGAACGAAAATGGATGCTCATTTCACCCTTATAGGGCAATGACACATAATGGAAACCATGCTGCTTGAACCAGGCATGATCAACGCGACGAGGCCAGATGATAACAATCGTACCGCCAGCTCTGGTAACACGGTAAAGTTCAGCCAGTCCCGCTTCTCCGCCCATCTCATTTGCGGCGGTAAACGCGGAACAGGAGAGCGAAACATCCACACTTTGATCTGCCAGTGGCAGTGCATCAAAACGGCCTGAACATGGCAGTATAGACCACTGTTCTGAACGCTGACGGATCTTGTCAGCTAAGATGTGTAACAATCCTGGTGAAGGTTCAACAGCATACACACGTGCGGCCCCATACCATCTACATTCAAAGGAAGCTCGGCCACTCCCGGCACCAACGTCCAGCACCGTACTGCCTTGCAAGAGCGAAGCCAGTGAAGCAAAAATCCCTGGATGTAAGTGCTCACCTTCTGTGAGTTCCTCATACATTTCGGGAACCTTCCAATAAATGAGTTCCCAGAACAATTTATCAAGGATACGTTGCCGTGCTTGCTCTATTTCTATTGCGGGCAATGTCTGCTGTACGAGCACAGTAAATTGCTCCTGCTGTTGTGCTGGAAGCAGTCGATTGATACGCTGTATGAGTTCTGACGATGTGCCATGCAGTGCGCGTGCTAATTCCTGATACGTGATGCCAAAGGATTGACGCTCCAATAGATATCTGACCATTTCATCATCAAAAACCTGTATATCTTCAATAGAAAATGGGTTCCTGAAAGCCTCTTCTGGAGATACCAGCACATCACTGCCCACGTTCTGATCCCTCCTTTGAGCCATTTACATCATCGACCACTGTTTCAGGATGCCATTCAGCCAGTTATACAATTCATGCATATATTCGAGGTACAGCTATGCGCTCATATCCACTGGCTATCTATAGCGTCCATCATATATTTCACGCTAGCTCCTACAATTCGGTTTCTATCGCTCTCTCTATGCCTCCGCACCAACGCTCGTAATGAATTCTGGCAAAAATTCATGGCTACTGACGCAGCGAAAAAAGAATGATGAACGTATCATAAAATGATAGATGTGTTTTCCAGCCACAACCCACCCGATTAATCATGCATACTATATACAATCGATCAAAGGAAGGCAGTTACCATGAAAGCTGTACTCATCCTCAATCCCACGTCGGGCGCAGCGGGACAAACAATGCGTGATGAGCAAGAAGAGCAAATTCTTACAGTATTAAAGGATCACGCAATTGAAGCTGAAGTAATGTATACCAGTCCAGAAGATCCAGGTACAGCCATCGCGAGAGAGGCAGCCAGGCAGGGAATTGATATTATTATCGCGGCAGGAGGAGATGGCACGATACATGCTGTGGCGGCTGGCCTGATTGGTAGTCAGAGCATACTGGGCATTATTCCTGTAGGTACGATGAACAATATCGCTCGTAGCCTGCATATCCCTGAAGAGATCGCTGGGGCATGCGAAATCATCGTCTCTGGTCAAACCCATGCACTTGACGTGGGACAAACGAATGGTCATATCTTTTTGGAAGTGACAGGCATCGGTCTGGAGGCAGCTCTGTTCCCGGCGGCAGAGGAAATGAAAAGTCCCGGTTTGCTCTCAACGCTGCATGGAGCCATGACTGGATTAATCACACTCTTCACTTTTCGCGCGACTCGTTTTACTATTTCTTTTGATGGTAAGCGCAAGAAACATGTACAGGCGTTACAGATCAGTATTTGCAACTCGCCATACTATGGGGCACGGCTCCAATTCGCACCCGACGCTTTAATGGATGATGGCTTTCTTGATGTATTAATCTATCGCAAGTTCAGTAAGCTAAAATATATTCAACATGCGATCGCCATTAGTCAGGGGAAACGATCATTACAACCCAGAATCAGCCGTCGTAGAGTAAAATCAATACATGTGACTGCTGATAGCCCGGTCGAAATCCATGTTGATGGAGAAATCAAAGGCAATACACCCGCAGAAATTACAGTACAACCAGAAGTCTTACGCGTTCGCGTTCCTGCCAGCATCACTGAACAACAAGCAAAGATGAAAACACACCAACAACGGTTCAGGAAATGGCAGAAACAACAAAGGCAATTAACGCCAACGCATTAGGAAAACAGATAGAAAGGTTCGCTGCATGTCAGATCCTACACCTAATATACACGGGATGGGAAACATCAACCCGAAAGGACCGACACCCCCACCGCTCCCTCCTGTTGTTACAGAAGCTCAACGTGTCGCAGCCCAAACCTCCTATTCAGGTCGGAAAGCTGTCTCTCGTGGTACCATGTTCATGGCCTTCTATCTCTGGCTTTTGTCAGGAGCGGTTATTTTATCCTGGATCGCACGGCGCACCGAGTTTTTCCCAGGGGATCGCTCAATCACCTCTCGCTTACAAAAATATAAGCATCCCTGGTTACGCCGCTTCTTCTTTAGCATATCAGAAATCGGTTTTCCCAAATATGCAGTGCCACAAACTATCGGCCTCGCAGGTATTTTCTGGGCGTTACGTTTCCGTTTAGAAGCCATCTTTGTGTTGCTCACGTCATCATCAACTCTCCTCAACGCCATTATCAAACGTGTTATCAAACGCCCACGTCCAAATCAAGAACTTGTCTCGGTCGTACGTGTCATTAATGAACCCAGTTTCCCTAGCGGCCATGTGATGCACTACACCAACTTCTATGGACTCCTCATTTATTTGCTCGCTACCAACTGGCGCTCTGGTCGCATCCGCAACGTATTGATCAGTGCTTGTGTTACACTGATCGCCTGTATCGGGCCTTCACGCGTCTATCTAGGCGCACACTGGCCCAGTGATGTGGCTGCCGGATACATCTATGGCGGTTTATGGTTCAGTGGTTTTATGGTCTTCTATCTACGTCTGAAAGCCTGGCTCCATACGCCACAACAGAGCAAGTTGTATGCTCTTATCAAGCCGTTCCGCCAGCCAGGAGAACAGGATGGGGAGAATAACCAGGGAGCACCAGCATAGATATCATTCGATCTTACTACATTTCAGGTGGAGCATTATAATGCTCCACTTTTTTTCATAAAATATACAATAATATATAGCAAGGAAGAAAAAACTCAAGAAAAGTATTTCTGTAGTAAAGATCTATGCTATGAACAAAAACATATCTCCGTGGGCATCATCTATGCTCACGATGTTGTTGCTAACAATACTCTTTCCCGCACACAACCATGCTTCATTAGCACATACAACGGTCAGCAGCGCGGCGACACCAAACTGTCGTCTCGGCTCACCGCAGAATCCAATCCAACATGTTATCTATCTCCAATTTGATAATGTCCACTTTACTCGTGATATCCCCCATGTCCCATCAGATCTGGAGCAAATGCCCCATCTACTCAACTTTATCAAACAACGGGGTACGCTACTGACCCAACATCATACGCCACTCATTGCCCATACAGGCACAAATATCCTTACGTCAATCACAGGACTTTATCCTGATCATCATGGTGTTCCAGTCGCCACCAGTTACCGCTATTTCAATCAGGATGGGAACAGCAGTTCAACACCATCATTTGGCTATTGGACCGCGCCGATGTCTGCCCACAATGCTACTTATAATATGCTAAGCGCACCAGCGACAAATACACCTGCGCCCTGGGTTGCCTATACACGAGCAGGCTGCAATTTCGGCTCAGCCTATATCACCAATACAACTATTGAACAACCTGCACTAACTCTTCCGCTTATTTTCGGAGCCAACTCACCAGAGGTCAATGAGGCCAGAACCAATATGGCACAGGCAACCAGCGATTTCACCGGACTTGCCATCCACTGCGCCCATCAAAGTGCGCTCTGTTTAACCACCCATCATGGTAGACCAGATGTCCTGCCCGATGAACCTGGCGGCTACCACGGCTATATGGGACTCTTTGGCAGCAAATACATCGCTCCCCAAATTGGTACCCATGGTCTGCTCACAGATATTCATGGTCATGTCATCACAAATAGAGCAGGATATAGCGGTTTTCCTGGCTTCAATAGACTGAGTGCCGCTGTCTCGCTTGGCTATGTTGCGGCAATGCAGGAACATGGTGTCCCTGTCACCTATGCCTATATTGCAGACGTCCATGATGCTCACACAGGCAAACAGACAGCCTATGGACCTGGGGAGGCTGGCTATCATAAGCAATTACAAGCAGATGATGATGCATTCGCCACGTTCTTCACACGGCTACAACGTGATGGTATCAATACACAAAATACGCTCTTCGTCATTACCGCTGATGAGGGTGATCATTTTGTAGGTGGAAATCCAACACTGAACAACTGTGACGGTCTGGCGATTCCCTGCACATATCAGCATCTTGGCGAAATCAACGCCAATCTCACGGGTCTACTGGCGACAGAGAAACAAAATACCATCCCCTTTGCCATGCATGATGACTCCGCGCCCACCATTTATCTTAATGGCAATCCAAAACGTACAAATCCCAGCGCACGCCAGTTCGCACGCGCTCTCGCGACATTAACCGTGCCTGACCCGCTTACCGGAAAAACGAGTCGGCTTACCCACTATCTCGCAGACCCGGTAGCAATGAAGGCATTACATATGGTGACAGCCGATCACAGTCGTACACCAACCTTTACACTCTTCGCCCACCCTGACTATTTTCTGTATGCAGGCGCGGCTGATTGTACGCAACCCTGCATCAAAGAGAATGCACGCTATGCCTGGAATCATGGTGATATAGATCCGGCGATCAATACTACATGGTTAGGCATGGCTGGGCCAGGGGTACGCCACCTTCACATCGACAGCAACATCTGGTCAGACCATGCCGATATACGACCAACAATGATGACTCTGCTGAGTCTGCAAGACGATTATACCTGCGACGGTCGTCCTCTCTTCGAGATCCTGCAACCCCAATTGCTCCCAACCCGGATACGTTCACATCTGGCTAGCTACGTTCAGTTAGCGCAGGTGTACAAACAGATCAATGCCCCGGTAGGAACGTTTGGACTGACAACCCTCCATATCTCCACCATCGCGCTTGCCAGCGCCAGCCCCAATGATCAGACCTACACCAGATTAGAAAAACAGTTGCAGACGCTCACCAGCATCCGCGACACGCTCAGCACAGAGATACACAAGGAACTTATGGATACCGAAGCGCGGCAGAAACCCTCCAGCAACGCCAGATTACGTCTGCAAACACGGGCATACCGCCTGCTACAACGCACACAATCATTGCTCAAAAAGAACATGTAACCAACAAACGAAAAGAAGGCTCTTCCACACATATGAGTGGAGAAGCCTTCTTTCATTGCAACGGTTTTTCGGTTTTGCTATCCCATATGCGCCAGCATTGAACTGCCGCTATCATCAACCTGATCGGTATCGGGTTGATAGATATGCTCATCTGCTCGCCCACCCGGTAGCCATAACATAGCCACAATACCAATGACAGATAACACAAACATCAGGCTATAGACCCAGAACAGGCTTTGCGAAAGTGCGTCCTGCAAAAGTGACACAAACGCACCTGGGAGTGCAGCACGCACATTTGGTGTCAGCAGTACATTCTCTGGTGAGATGCCGACTGGCAATAGACGACCAACAGCGGGATATTGCGTGAAGATCGGTGAAAAGTGCAAAGCCATCTGCCCGTTCAGGATCGATCCCATGATCGCGACGCCAATCGTGCCACCAATCGTGCGGAAAAACTGCGTTGAGGCAGTTGCCACACCACGTAAGTTCCAGGGCACCGAGTTCTGCACAGAGAGGATATAGGCAGAACTGGAAAAGCCCAGACCTGCCCCAATCAGAACTGTAGCAAAGATAATCAGAGGCAAACCTGAATGTGGATTAAATAACAAGACCAGCGCAACACCAATCGTACTGAGAATCGCACCCATCATTGCCGTTAAGCGATAGCCATAACGAATCACGATCTTGCCGCTGATCGTCGCCGTAATAGGCCAGGCCAGCAGCAAAGGTCCAAGGATAATGCCAGCATCTATGGCATTACCACCTTTGACACCCTGCATAAATAGAGGCACGTAGGTCGTGATACCAAACATCACCACACCGAGAATAAAACCACCAATGCTGGAAATCACAATAATCCGATTATTAAAGAGCGTCAGTGGCAAAATAGGCTCGGAGGCTCGCCGCTCCTCGAACAGGAAATAGCCCAGCAACACTATCGCAGCAATAAACAGACCGATACTTTGCCATGAGAACCAGGCCCAACTGATCCCCCCCTGTAAGAAAGCAAATAACAACGCCACCACGCTACCACTTAATGTCAATGTACCAATATAGTCCATCCGATGAGCAGTACGCTCAACGTTCTCCTTCAGAGAGATCGCCAGCAAAACGGCGGAGACCAGACCGAAAGGCACATTAATAAAAAATACCCAGCGCCAGGAAAAATAATCGACGATAATCCCACCCAGAGCCGGACCAATGATGCTGGCAAGCCCCCAGACACCACTAAATAAACCCTGCACTCTGGCCCGTTCCCGCAACACAAAAATATCACCAATAATCGTCAATACAATCGGCTGCACGGCACCAGCACCTAGCCCCTGTAACGCACGGAAAAGTATCAGTTGCACCATATTTTGCGATGCGCCAGAAGCAACAGAACCGATCAGAAAAAGAATTGAACCGAAGAGAAAGAGTGGTTTACGACCATACAGATCAGCTAATTTACCATAAATAGGCACAGTCGTCGTCGATGTAAGAAGATATGCAGAGAAAACCCATGAATAGAGAGTAATTCCACCCAACTTTCCCACAATGCTTGGCATAGCAGTACCAACAATCGTTGTATCCAATGCCGCCAATGTCATACCGAGCATCAGAGCAATCGTAACAATAATTTTCGCCTGTCTCGTCATGGTAAGGTCCTCTGCCTTCTACATATAACCATAGCTTTTTGTTCTTTCCAGATAACTACACACCATAGTGATGAAAAATGTGCATTACAAATAAAAACACACACTGATTTTCCTCGTCCTACGAGAAAAGAATGTATGTGATATGAAAAGACAAACGCTATACAGAGACTATTTTATTCCTTACCAATCCACTAAGAATTCATGAATACGTGGAAATCTGTTGCTCTCCAATTACATCGTTGCCCACTGCGCGGGCCAGCAAAGGGGAGACAGGGCAATGCCCTGAATCCGATCAAGGAGTCTACGGCCCCTTGTATCCCCGCTTTTCCAATGCAAGGTAACAGGTTACTGCTTACGCTTGCTCAATCTGTACACCACGCCAGAACGCAACGTAGTTGGTAATTTGTTTAGCCGCATCCTTTGGTTCAGGATAGAACCAGGCTGCATCCTTATTCTGCTCACCATTGACTTCAATAGTATAATAACTGGCAGTACCTTTCCAGGGGCACACTGTATGGGTAGCGCTGTCACGAAAATACGAGGTCTGAACTGACTCCAATGGAAAATATGAATTTCCCTCGACAATAATACATTGGTCACTCTCAGCCAGCACAATACCATTCCAGATTGCACGGGTCATAGATCAATACTCCTCTCTTCTCATGAAACAACATATTTTCCGCTATAAACAATTATTCTACCACTTTATATGATTTATAAGCCAAATCTTCTGTATCTATAATGAGAGATTATACATTCAACATAAAATCATTCATTAGTGCGCGGGCCAGATACGCAGATTGCCAGCACTATCACCAGCAGCCAGCAGTTTGCCATCAGGCGACCAGGCCAGCGATAACACGCGCTCCTGATGGTGCGTATAGATACGCTCCTGCGTTCCTTGCGGCACAGCCCAGACACGTACGGTATGATCATAACTGGCTGAAGCAATAAAACGACTATCCGGCGACCAGGATAGAGCCGTTACCAGAGCAGCATGACCACGATACGTACTGAGTGGTCGACCATCAAGGGCACTCCAGATATGGACCGCATTCCAGGTGCTGGCAGCGATATAGTGGCTATCCGGCGACCAGGCAACCGAAAGCACAGGATCAACCGCAAACCAGTACATCATCTTGCCGGAAATGGCATGCCAGACATGGACAGAGCCATCTAATCCACCAGAGATAATATGCCAGTTATCGGGGGACCAATCCAGAGAGAGCACACGTGCAGCATGATGCCGATAGATACGAACCGTATTGCGATTCTGCACATTCCAGACATGCACAAAATGCTGTGTATCAGACGAAGCAATATACTTCCCATTGGGCGACCAGATGGCAGTCCAGACCGGATATGAATGGGCAGGGTAGGGATTCGTCTGTACACCGTTTCCTGTCTCAAAAACACGCACAGTGCCATCACTACAGGCACTCGCCATGCGCATCCCCTCCGGCGACCAGGAAACAGAGGACAGAGGAATGCCGCGCGCAAATGCATAATTTTTGACCACCTGCTCTGTCTGAGCATCGACTACACGAATTATATTCTGACCGTTCGCCAGTGCCACCTGCTTGCTATCAGGTGCCCAGGACAACGATGAAAGCGTCGTCACAGGCATTGGTGCCTGTGCTGGCTTCACTACTGGCATCGGAGTACTAACGGAAGGTATTGCCGGAATAGACACAAA
Source organism: Dictyobacter sp. (assembly GCA_035493535.1). Taxonomy (GTDB): domain Bacteria; phylum Chloroflexota; class Ktedonobacteria; order Ktedonobacterales; family Ktedonobacteraceae; genus Dictyobacter. The sequence goes on along the minus strand of DATJIE010000002.1, from coordinate 11,379 downwards.
TGAAGGCCATAAACGTTGCGAATTTTGATCATGCGCCGGTAACGCTCGCCCGGTCGCAATGCGCTGTAGTTCACGTTTGATATTGCCCATGCTCGCGGGACGCTTACGCACATCACGATCAAGCATACAGGAGATCAACGTTTCCATTTGGGGATACTCAGGCAACACCAGAGGTCGATAATGAAACGGCGATTGCGTTGGATCATCGCCAGACAACAACTGATGTAAGGTAACACCCAGGCTATACACGTCTGTCTGTGGCGTCGTTTGCGCTCGACCATATTGTTCCGGTGATGCATAGCCCGGCGAACCTAAAATAGCGGTATCCTTGGCCTGCCCTTGCTTAAAATGGCGAGCGATACCAAAATCGATCAGATAAATCTGACCATCCGGCGTACGCATAATATTCGCGGGCTTCAGATCACGGAAAATGATTGGCGGTCGCCGACCATGCAGGTAGCTCAGAACACTGGCAAGTTGTGTCCCGATCTGGATCACTTTTTCGACTGGCACCCGACCATCCTGTAGTTTCTGCTGATATTTCTCTAACGTCTCCCCTTCGATAAAACTCATCACAAGATACCAGCGACTATTTTCTGTAAAATAGTCATAAATACTCGGCAAATTCGGATGCGTTAACGACGCGAGCAGAAACGCCTCTCGTTTGAAAGTTACGGCCGCTTCATGGATCTCTTGAGGGTCCAATCCACTTTGAATCATTTCCTTGATTGCGACACGCCGTCCGGCAAAATCGCTGTCCGCCGCCATATACACTTTCCCATATCCACCAGAACCAATCTCTTTTAAAATCCGATACCGCTGCTTGAGCGTCACACCACGTGCCAATGGTCCGGTATTTGCCTGCAAAGAGATCTGAGGAGATGGAGAGACAGAAACAGCATCTAGTTTTTTCGATGCACCATCCTCATGCTCACCTTCTAAATGAGAACCACACACGCGGCAGAAACGTGCATGTTGAGGATTAGCCGCACCACAATGTGCGCAATACAGGTGAGATGTTGTAACCATGACAGAATCTCCCTCCTTATATCAACACCTGGCGCACAACGGATTCCTCCATAACAAAACAACTCATCATAAATCTACATCCAGAGTTTAATCATTCTTACACTGGAAAACAATTCCATACCAATGGAAACTTCCCTCCCTTTGACAATCTCTTCAATGCCTATTTATTCGTCTGTAAAAGCGCATCCATTAATTGCCGAAAGGAAGAGATATTATTGTAAATATACCACAAGCGGTAAAAACGCTATGAAATACCTAACATTCCAGCAACAGCACACAACCGTTAGTACCCTTTGGAAATCGCAATGTCAGCCCCAAAACCTGCTTCCAACGCATTATAACAAGGAATGCATTCCTGTTGATCTTGACCCAATCTCACTCTTTTCATTATAATTACGTCATATAGAAAGTAATCAGGTGGTAACCACAAAGGATGGGGTAAACAAACAAATGTTCTTTCATGTGTTGTTCCAGAAGGATTGGCTCTGTTTTCCTTCAGTTATTTTTCTCCATGACAGATGGTCCCCTGCATAAGCATACGCACGACTCCCATCATCTGTTCTATATTCATCCATATGCCTCTACAACGCAACAGTCGTACAAAAACACAGTTCAACAAACTTTTTTCAGATCAGGACACGATGTTATTGTTCACTTTGCGCACTTGCGCGAAACCAGTAACAATATCATGAGAATACGTATTTATTTAGAGGCAATGAAGCCCTGACGTTTCGTTCAGCTACCGTTGACAGGTAACGTTGTAGGTATACATAGAGGAGTTTACCTATTTATGGATAAGAAACAGCGGTCACCGTTGCTGCTCATGGCTCTGACCATTTTGATCGACTTCACTGGCTTCGGCCTGATTATACCACTCCTCCCCTTCTGGGCCGAGCGATTGGGCGCAAACCCACTTGGCATTGGGACACTGATTACAATTTATGCATTGGCTCAATTCATCTTCACCCCCTTACTCGGTTCACTCTCAGATCGCTATGGACGCCGACCAATCATTCTCTGGTCACTCCTGATCGAGGCACTTTCACTGGTCTTAACTGCTGTCTCCGGTTCATTTGCCATGCTCTTACTGGCTCGTGCTATCGGGGGACTGGGAGCATCAAACATTGGTTCCGCGCAAGCAGTGGTCAGCGATGTCACCTCAAACAGCAATCGAGCGAAAGGGATGGGATATATCGGCGCTGCTATTGGTGCTGGCTTTGTGCTTGGTCCTGCTCTGGGTGGACTCCTGACCCCGATTGGCCCCACGCTTCCTTTCTGGGTCGCGGCAGGCATCGCGCTGTTAAATGCCTGTCTGGTGTTTTTCCTGCTACCAGAAACACATCGTCCCCACACCAACAACACAGGTGCAAACAATCATAACCAACCAATCAACACGCTCTTGCACAATTTTCGTCACGCCGCTCATATGCCTGTTATCTTACGGCTCATCCTTGTTAATCTGATCTACACAGTCGCCTTCGCGGGCATGGAAACCATATTCCCCCTCTTTTCACAAAAAACCTTTGGTTGGGGCGCAACACAGAATGCGTACATGTTTACTTATATTGGTTTCATCGTCATACTCATGCAAGGGGGCATTGTACGCCAACTCGTCAAACATTGGCGAGAACAGACCATCATGTGGATTGGTTTATTGATCCTGGCACTTGGTCTGATCACATTGGCATTCAGCAGCCATTTCGCGCTATTACTTATCAGTATAGGATTGATCAGTGTCGGCGATGGAGCGGTAAGTCCAACCATCTCTACAACACTTTCGTTTGTCAGTGCGGCAGATGCGCAGGGAGAAACACTGGGACTGGCTCAGGGCTTCGCTGGACTGGGACGCATCATCGGTCCCGCTCTTGCTGGAAGTGTTGACACACTCAGCAATCCCAGCATGCCACTCCTTATAAGTGGTATACTTGTGATATTATCTGCATTGATTGTTTTTCCTGTTTTGTCAAAAATACACCGTCCTGATGATAGCAAGCAGCACACCAAACACACAGGGCAACCATTTGCACTTGAACAATCCAAGTAGTTTGTGCTTACACTACCATCACAGTATTTCAAGGAGATGAACTACCTATGCTCATACGAATTACCGTCATGATTTTGCGTGTATGCGCATTACTGGCCCTCATTCTCGGACTGCTTTTCTGGTTTACCAATGTCGCGGACACGCTGGTTCCCGTACATATGCTTCTGGGCATTCTCGTCATGCTCTCGCTCTGGGTACTGGCCTTCGGCATCGCAACAGCAGCAAAAGGCAAAAGCATTCCGCTGGCAGTGGTCGCTTTTGTCTGGGGTCTGGTAATGCTTTTCGTGGGACTTAATCAGAATGGCTCACTCTATCTCAACTCTTCCACGCACTGGATTATCCAGATCGTACACTTCATCCTCGGCATTGGCGCGATCGGTCTTGGCGAAATGATCAGTGGGCGCTACCGCCGTATGAACGTACAGACGGCCCAGGTACAGGCATAACCCCCCGCATAGCTTAGCCTCTCTCGATCTCCTGTGAGAAAGAGAGAGCTAAGTCACCAGCACTGACAAAAAAGCAGGTTTCTCTGGTCCTGCATTCCCACTTTTACCTCTGCCACGACGTCAGCGCAAAGTCCTCAAAAAGGAACTGCACAGCCACAGTCCTTAGCCTATTGCCGAAACACAACGAATATGTTTTAATGATAAAAGTGCTCGTTGCAGCACACATTCCCAGTCTATTGCCAAAGGAGCATTTGTGAATAAGCCGGAATCGCGTCAGCGCATCGCCGTCTATGCAGGAACGTTTGACCCGCTCACCAATGGCCATCTCGATATAGCACGCCGTGGAGCACACCTCTTCGACACCCTGATCGTCGCGGTTTATGCCTTTCCCGCCAAGCAACTCCTCTTCACAACCGAAGAGCGGGTCGCGCTCTGGCAAGAAGTCATCAATAGTGAAAGGCTCACAAATGTCCGCGCCGAGCAGTATACTGGTCTGACCACAGAATTCGTGCGAGCGGTTGGAGGGCAGGCAATCATCAAAGGACTACGCTCACCCAACGACTTTGAGGCTGAATTTCCACAGGCCCTCATGAATCATAAACTGGCCCCGGAAGTAGAAACGATCTGCTTATTTACAAACCCTGAACAACTCGTTGTCAGTTCTTCTTTATTAAAAGAGGTTACCCGCCTTGGGGGTGATGTTTCCGATATGCTCCCACCCTCAGTGGCACATGCCTTGCGTCACAAACTTGGAACCCATTAGAGTACCAGACCGTATTAGAGTAATAACAGAACGCCAACAAACGACATCAGTAACACAACGGTCAGTACATTTGTTTGAAGAGGACGCGCAGGCATGGGAAGGAGACAAGGCAAATGGATATTCTTTATCTTGTTGACCGCCTGGAAAACCTTGTCGCCAACAGTAAAAAAATGCCACTCATGAATCAAATTATGCTACGCGATGCCGATATTCTCACTATTATTGACCAGATGCGGACCGCGATTCCCAATGAAATCAAACAGGCTCGACGTATTATTCAGGAAAAAGAACGCATCATCGCGCAGGCACAATCTGATGCAACCATGATTCTGGCACGGGCACGAGAAGAAGCCGAACGTGAACTCAACCGTGAAGGGCTGATGCGCACAGCAGAAGAGCGTTCACAGAGCATCGTTCATCAAGCCAATGAACAGGCAAAGATCATACGCCAGCAGGCTGAAAAACAAACCGAACAACTACAGATAGAAGCTGATTCGTACGCACATGAAACCCTGAATAACTTACGAGAACAACTCCTCAGTGTCAGCATGACCATCGAGCGTACAGTTATGAGTATCGAACGTGGCATAGAGAGCCTTGAAGGCCAGCCAGAAGAAGCAAACAATGTACAAGAAATCGCAGCGAAAGAAACAATAGAGGCGCCCTCAACACCAGAAATACCTCGTCGCGCATCTCTTGCCGCCGATACAATGGGAACTCCCTTCTATCCTCAAGATCATCATTGAGGGGAAAAGGCTGCATACTCATCAATATAAGGGCAGGTCTTGACACCCTCTCTTGCCTTGTCTATAATGAGCAAGCGCCAGAAAAGAGTAGGGAATCATTCGCCTTGCGCCATACAGTATTTTTTTGTGTAAGAGATACGTTTTCTGAACTCTGTGTGGTTTCCAATGGAAAGGAAGTTATTCCATGATCTATAATGTGGCGCAACTGATGAAGTCTACTGTAGGGACTTCATTAACCGCAGACATCCAGGAAGAAGAACTACAGTTTAACGAAGAGGATCTCAGACTTGTTGGCCCTGCGAACGGTCATGTCCGCATGCGCCGCATTAATCAGGGACTCTTGATTGATGGCTGGGTCGATGTAAGCGCTGAGATGACATGTACACGCTGTCTGAAACAGTTCAATCAACCATTGCATGTCACCTTTGAAGAACATTTCTATCCAACTATGGATGTCATAACAGGGGTACCGCTGCCGCCGAGCGATGAGGAAGATGTCTTTCCTATCGACGATCACCATCAGGTCGATTTGACCGAGGCAGTGCGCCAGGCGATACTGCTGGCGATCCCGATGGTAACTTTATGTAAAGAGGATTGCGCAGGGCTTTGTGCCCGATGTGGACATGATCTCAACCTCGGACCATGTAATTGTGAACCAGAGGTTGATACCCGTCTGAGTGCGCTCAAATCATTATTACAGAACGAACAATTATCATAAACACGAGTAGCAACGCCTGAGCGATCCTCAGGGTACGATACTGGTGGAAGAGGAGAAGACAAACAATGGGAGCGTTACCTAAACAGCGTATATCGCATGCCCGCCAGGGTGAGCGTCGTGCTCATCATCACCTGGACCTGCCACAATTAGTTGCCTGCCCTCAGTGCAAGCGGCCTCGTCTCTCGCATCACGCTTGCCCCAATTGTGGAACATACCGTGGTCGTCAGGTGACCTTGCCCAAGGCACAGAAGTAATTTTAAAGAAGTCGTCTAAAGCGACCAACCACGGAGATCAGCCTAAAGGCACATTTCCGCGTATGCTTGTCTCAAGTAGTTTTCTATATCAAACAGACATATCAGATTGGTATATCGAAGAGAACTTTGTGATGAGAAGTGCTGGTTTATAACAACGCACATCGATTGGCGTTTATCCACGCATCAGCCATCGACGCGGAGATGTTCTCCCTGGTATGAGAGTATTCCAACACCAGCGAAGCTCTCATAGACAGGTAAATAGCTTTAGATATCCTTCTTGATGGATGATAGAGAACATAATGACGACGAAAGTTGCATTTCTTTTCCCTGGGCAGGGTAGCCAGAAAGTTGGGATGGGTGCAGATATTTTAGCGACATCAGAAGCCGCCAGAAGGGTTTTTACAGCTTTTGATGACGCACTTGGATTCTCTCTGAGCCAGCTTTGCTTCGAGGGTCCAGAAGACACCTTACGCTCAACGATCAATGCCCAACCCGCAATTGTTGCTGTCAGTCTGGCTTATCTAGCCGCCTTCCAAGAAGCCCTTTCTCCACATGATTCTTCCTGGTCAACCCCACTCACCCCCGCTTTTACAGCAGGGCACAGTGTGGGAGAATGCGCAGCCCTGGTTGCTGCAGGAGCCATTGATCTCAAAGGTGCCGCATATCTCGTTCGTGAACGCGGACGTCACATGCACGAAGAAGAGATCGTTTGTCCTGGTGGTATGGCAGCGATCATCGGCATGGATGAAGAAGCCGTACAACAAATATGTCAGGAAGTTACGCAACAGCAGACAACCGTAAACACAACGGGTGTCACCACCCATCCCGGCATGGGCAAAGTTATTCTCGCCAACTACAATGCTCCTGGACAACTGGTACTTTCCGGTGAGCAACAGGCACTGGATGCGGCCTGCGCGTTGGCACAGGAACGCGGCGCACGCAAGGTGATCCCACTCTCCGTCAGTGGAGCATTCCATTCACCTGTCATGCAACCAGCAGCAGCAAAACTGGCACAATCCATCGCCCAGACAGACATTCAAAACGCCCAGATTCCCATCATCAGTAATATTTCCGCAACGCCACTCACAACAGGGGAGAGCTTGCGTGCAGAATTAGCACAGCAGGTTGCGGAATCAGTCCAATGGGTCAAGACAATTGAATATCTCACGGGAGAAGGTGTCACCACCTTCTTTGAAATTGGTCCTGGTCAGGCACTTGCAGGTATGATTAAACGCATTGCCAAAGGTACCCGTACACTTTCAATTGGCAGTGTGGAAGATCTAAAAAAGGCCGTCGCATTTGTCCAGGCAGAAAGTTTACTCTCATCAGAGGCGTTATAGCAGATCGAGATCAATCATTTGTTGCGTCTTTCAGAGAGAAAATAGACATAGAAAGATTGTAACCAATTAGTACTCCTGGACGGTCCAGGAACAGGAAAAAAACACGCAGAAGTATGCTCAACCAATGAGGAGACCTGCATAGTAACCAGAAAGATAGTATACTTGACACAGATCAAAAAAGTGCCTATCTTTTGAGCAGAAAGACAAGCGTCTCAATGTTGTATGTAAAAAATATAGCAGGTATTCTATGCGTAATAGGATATAGTACGATTACGCAGAAGCAATGCAAAGCCAGCCTGTTCTGAGGAATCACAAAACAAACAAGCATTAAGCCTGATTTGAAGGAGAGAAGCGAGCTATGGCAATCGAATCACAACCACAGGGGGTCGTGCGTGTTGCTCGATCAGTACTTTCCGCGATTGTCGTGAACACCGCACTACAAATTCCTGGTGTAGTGCGAATGGCTCCAATAGGAGATACCTGGGGACGCTGGTTAAATCGCGAAGGAGTAATCCTGACCATCAAAGAGAACACCGTTGCTGCCGACCTCTATCTTGTGGTGCAGGCAGGCAGTAACATTGTTGAAATAGGCACAACCGTCCAGGACGAGGTTACATCTGCCATAGAAGAGATGATCGGCATGCAGGTTCTGGATGTCAATGTCTACATCCAGGACGTAGCCTGATCACCGTACGAAGTTGTCTTGGTCATCGTACCCAGGGTTATATTCACGTATAGCCTGACGAGCAGCTAGACATCAACAATTATAGCAAACCAAATTTTGAGGATACTATGCCAGGGATACGCAGGCAAGCGCGAATGATCGCACTGCAAACACTCTATGAATATGACATTGCACATCATACCTCAACAGAGGTGTTGCAGCGCCATGCCGAGGAGCGCAATCTGCATCCGAAGGTCGTAGAATACGCTAGCGAGCTTGTCGGGGGCGCGTGTGCTCATCTTGCAGAAATCGATGCACACATCCAGAGCGCAGCCCGTGAATGGCCTTTGCAGCAGATGGCGCGTATCGATAAAAACATTTTGAGACTTGCAATCTACGAGATTCTGTTCAATAATACTGTACCAGCCAAGGCTGCTATTAATGAAGCAGTTGAGCTTGCCAAAACCTTTGGCAGCGAAACATCAAGTCGCTTCGTCAATGGTGTCCTCGGTACGATATTTAATCGGGCCCAACAACAGCCCATCCCAAAAGCCGAAAGCGAGGTGAAATCCTAATGCCAACTACTCAAGAACGCCTGAAAAAAATTGTCATTGACCAACTCGGTGTCGATGAAAATGAGGTTGTTCCTAATGCCTCTTTTGTAGAGGATCTAAATGCTGATTCGCTCGATCTGGTCGAACTCATCATGTCCCTGGAAGAAGAGTTCAAACTCCAGATCTCCGATGAGGATGCCGAGAAAATCACTACGGTACAAGAGGCCGAGGACTACATAGAAGAGCATTTGCGCTAATATTTCGCAATGCACAGCGCATCTTTGCTTATGGCGCTGTACCGGGTGGGCGGCCAACAGTCAACAATCTGATGGCCGTCCATTGATGCCCACAAACAACCCCACGTATCGTTTTATTTTCCTACAGATTTTTGCACTGTTCATTTTTTCTTGTTTTTGTTGTCACAAACTCCATCCTTCGTGCATCTCCATTATTGTAGGCGGGTTACAAATCCTTCCTACAATTGCGAAAAGAGTTGTATAGTGGATAAAATACCAGCCAGTGAAAGAGTTGAAGCTCTCGTTCAACAGTATTATAAGTTGGTCTTCCATACAATCTATGGCCTGACCAATAACTGGGAGGAGAGCCAGGATCTGACACAGGATACCTTCCATCAAGCATTAAAAGGCATTGATGCGGCAGAAACAGAGAGTGGTGCGAACTTCCATGCGAAAGCATGGCTCCTACGCATCGCTTTAAATACTGTACGCATGTCACGCCGACGAAAAGCACTTTTTAGCTTTATTCCTTTTTCAAACATGTTTGAACGCAAGGCCCTGGATACTGCTCCACTTTCTGATAGAGAGGCTGATACACTACAACAGCAAGCCGCCCCTGTACAACCAGGAGGGTATAGCGCAACAAATACTGGTGATCCCGCCGATACGATTGCTGAACAGGATGCTGTTCAGCGCACGATGGCACAATTACCAGAAGCAGCGCGTGCTTGCCTGCTCTTATCGATTGTGGCTGGCCTTTCAATAGCTGAAATTGCCGATATGTTAGAGCTGAAAGAGCCTGCGGTACGCCAGCGTCTGGCACGTGCCCGCAAGCAATTTCAACAGCTTTATTTACAGGAGAGTGGAGAAGCGCTACTGGATACATCTGATGTCCCTGAGCCTCGACAAGATTCACCCTCCCCTGCGCGATCCAGTGGGGCAGCCTCTGCTGAGTCATCCGTCCTGACGAACAAACATCAGCATATGTCGCGGATGCCCCATCCATCAGAAGTTTGGAGTAGCTATGCATAACGACACTCTTGAGACTCTGCTATCACGCCATTATGACGATCAAGCACCTGTTCCAGAGGCATTAGAACAGCAACTCACAGCCTCAGTACAGCGGAAAGCCAAAGAATTGCAGCAGCAACAGCTCTTCGCCACACATATACGTGAACAACGTGTGAGTCGTCGACGTGTTATTCAGCTGGTTGCCCTCAGTTCGGCTGGTCTGGGATTGCTCAGTGCGGGCGTATCAGCAGCACATTCGCTCATGGATGGTCAGGAACATAGCGGCCATTATGCTTTGAACCATTGATACCATATAACAATGTATTTACCTGGATGCTGTACTACTTTTCCTGGCGGCACAGCAGCCGTTGCGCTTGTTATATCTCTATCGATTACCAACGTGGTTGTTCTACCCAGATGTAGACACGGAAACAAGAAAGGATCTCATCATGTTTGGTTTACACCCTGTCGACCTTATTGTCGTTCTTGTCGTTGCCTTGCTTATCTTTGGCCCAAAGAAATTGCCAGAAATGGGCTCTTCGATTGGCAAAAGTATTAAAGAGTTCCGCAAGGGAATGAACGAAATTGCCCAACCAAAAGATGATGACGAGAAACCCAATACCACACAGCGATCCTCGGATGCTGCACGCCTGGAACTGGAAGCAATTGAGCGCGAACTGGCAAGCAAAAAGGCCGCTCTCGCAGCTCAAGAGAGCCAGCAGTTTGAGGTACATACAGAGAACGTAGAGAACATGCAAGCTGAAGTAAACGCAAACAGAGTTGACTAATGTGGAGTCCTGATACTCACACAGGAGGGGTTTATGGCTACGAGTGATGTAGATCAACAGCATTTGCTCAACTCTGGCGGCTACGATCCCGATCAGGAAGAGGAAAATGCTTCCTCCATGACTCTGGTCGAACACCTGGAAGAGTTACGTTGGCGCATTTTCAAAATTTTGATTGCTGTTGTTGTCTTTTCAGTCGTCGCCTTCATCTTCCGCGTGCAAATTATGAATGTTCTGGAGGCTCCCCTTCCCAGCCAGGCTAATGCAGCAGCCGCAATATCCGGTGGTGAGCAGAAGCTGACTGTAACAGGTCTGGGGGAAGGTTTCTCGGTCTTTCTGAAGGTATCAGTAGTGGCTGGTATTGTTCTTTCATTACCCGTCATTCTCTATCAAGTCTGGGCTTTCGTCTCACCCGGTTTATACACCCGTGAGAAAAGGTACGCGATTCCATTTATTATTATTGGTTTGATACTCTTTGTCGTTGGTGTTTGCCTGGGCTATGTTGTACTCAAGTACCCTGTGCAATGGCTGGTACAGTTTGGCTCAACGAACTTTACGGAATTGGTGACAGCCGGAAGTTACTTCTCGTTTGTCTCTATTTTCTTGCTCGTTTTCGGGGTCATTTTTGAACTGCCACTGGTCCTGACATTCCTGGCAAAAATCGGCATCGTCAGCCGTGAGTTACTGCAACAGAAGCGAGCCGTGGCCCATATTGGCTTCTGGGTTGCTGCGACGGTCGTTACTCCAGGCGCTGACCTCTATAGCCCGATTTTCATTGGCGTCTCGCTG
>DATJIE010000001.1:0-236147 GCA_035493535.1 Dictyobacter sp. | reverse complement strand
AGTGTTTTGATAGACCGCATTGATGAAGACGGCAATGTTGAATACAATGCCTGGCACCGTCTGTTTGATTTCAGACGGTGCTTGTGAAAGTGTCTCTACCATAAATGCCTATTCTTCTGTCTGATATTGTTCAATAAAACGAATGACTTCACGGGTGAGCTGACTGGGTGTAGATGCACCAGCAGTCACCGCGATTTTCTTTTTGCCTTTGAGCCAATTCTGATCGAGTTGTGATAGATCTTCAATGCGTACTGCTGGCACGTGTGCCATCTCTTCCGAAACCTGGACCAGACGGTTAGTATTATTGCTGCGAGGATCACCGACGACGATGGTGAGATCGGCTCCTTTGGCCTGCGCGGCGACAGCTTCCTGTCGTGTCTGGGTTGCGGCGCAGATATCAACGTGTACTTCAGCCTGTGGATAGCATTCTCTGATGTACTGAATCACGCGGCGCGTGTCCCATTGTGAAAGGGTGGTTTGTGTCGAAACCGCGAGTTTCTGCTTCTGTTCCGCCGTCAGTTGTAACTGATCAACATCTTCTTCAGTTTCGATCAGACTGGCTTGCCCTGGAATCTCTCCCATGACCCCTTCTGGCTCCGGGTGTCCTTTCTTACCGATATAGAGGATATAGTAGCCCTGTGCTGCTAGCTCTTTCACCAGATCGTGCGTCTTTGTGACATCGGGGCAGGTGGCATCAATACAATGGAGTCCACGCTCTTTGGCGCGTTGTTTGACGGCTGGCGAAACGCCGTGCGCGGTAAAGATCACAGATCCTTCGGTTGCCTGCTCTAGAATCTTCAGACGGTTTGGACCATCCAGTGTAATGACACCCATCGAGCTTAATTCTTCAATCGCATGACGGTTATGAATAATTTGCCCGATGATATGAATTGGTTTTGGTAAAGTCGGGTCTTTGGCTGCTTTGCGTGCGATGGTTAAAGCATCAACGACTCCATAACAATAACCACGGGGAGAGATTTTTATAACTTCCATTTTTATTCTTCCGCTATATGTCATGTCATACATGGATTATATGTACTCTCTATAAGTATGACATGGATTCTACACTGGTATGCAAGAGAACAGGAGACATGCAAACCTGAAATGCCTGGTTTTATAGATGGTATTGCCCGCTTTGCGGAAACAGTATCTATGGTTCTGGGCAAGGCATACCATGAAACCGGGCACATTTTATTGGTCCAGGCTCGTTGTGCTCCTGCTCTTGCAAGTGCAACGCTTTGTTGGGGTAGTTACTAATATGTCTATCATTATACAATGACAATACAATTTTTGGGATAGTTCAGAGCCGTCTGGTGATAATGGGTTTGTCAGGATGCTCTTACTTCTTCTTTTGCCAGGATACTGCGTAAATCATCTGGTGTGTAAAGGCAAACTGCAGGGAGCAAACCTGCAAGTTCTTCTACAGAAGTTGTTGGTGCAAGGTCGAAAATGAGCAATGGAGTTCGTCTGTTTTCGCAACCTTTGGCAATACTGGCTGCGGTGAGGGCGCATGAAGAGGATACCCCCCCTGAAAAGGTAGGGACTACAGGTATGTTGATAAGTAGCTGGACATGTGGAATAAGCACCGAAACTTTTTCGGCATTTTCTTCCTGATATACATATTTCATTCTTGCCTGGCGTAAAAGGTGCAGGTATGGAGATCGCTGATCTGCTGGTCCAATTAAAAGTGCTGAGCGACCTTGCAGACCACCAAGGCAAGCATCTGCGATAGACACCACCGCTGGCGCGATGTCATGCATTGATATGTCTCCTCTGTCGGTGTGATATAGTTAACGCTTGCTTTATTGCTATTCTTTAAGATACTATAGCAAATCGTTTCATCTTGCCAATCAGGTACATGCCGTATTTTGTTCTACGGTGGATCGCCACATATCCCCTGACTCTTGACCATTATGCTAAGCTCTTGTTTGGTATTATCTGGATTCAACGTGAACTAGTAAAAGACAAGGACCAAATCGTATGACCTATGCGATGGGTGAATATTACGAACGAGTCAGTGATTATGACCTGGAATATCAGAGTCAATCTGAATTAGATGTCCCTTTCTGGCGCGAACTGGTGATGCGCTATACGCCGCAAAGAATGCTAGAGCTTGCCTGTGGGAGCGGGCGTATTGGTCTGGAATTGTTACATAGTCCGGGCGCATTTCAGTTGGAGGGGTTGGACCTGGAGCAGGGAATGCTGAAGGCATATGAACGGAAACTGGCACATGAGTCAGAGGAACAGCGGCGGCGTGTTACCTTGCATCATGGTGACATGAGCGATTATGCTCTTCCCAATAAAGGGACGTTTGACCTGATCATTTTGCCTTTCAACTCTATCTGCCATCTTTATGAGATTGAATCGCAACTGGCGATGTTTAATACCACCTTTGAGCATCTTGCCCCTGGCGGACGCTTTGTGGTGGATGTGTTTCTGCCGGATATTGATTATTTAAGTGATGCTTTAAATCGGCCCTCGACGGTCTACCTGGAAGATGAGATAGAAGATCCAGCGGGCGAGTTTACGATGTTGCTGTATTCCACGCGGAAATATGATGCCTTTGAGCAGGTACAACATATTACCTGGACCCATGAGAAATTTATGACCACGGGCGAGAACGAGCGTTACCTTTCACGCCTGGATATGCATGTCTTCTTCCCACGCGAATTACAAATGCTCTTCCTGGCAAGCGGCTTTGAGGTGGAAGCGATCTATGGTGATTATCTGTGGAAGCCGTTTGGTCATGGCACACGACAGATTGTGATTGGTCGTAAGCGCAAATAGCTGTCAGCTTATTTGTCCTGTAGGGGGCGGTATAATACAGCTATGAAGAGGTGTGGAGAGGTCGTAAGTGAACGCTCTGGAGCCACTTTTTAGGATAGTTGACGCTCTTCGGCTTCAAGTGCTAAAATATATCCTAGTTGTTAGGTCGGATTAACGAAAAATTTTACCATGCAAGATGCTGAGAAGGGAGAAGCCATAATGTTGCGGGTATCGACAAAAGGTGAATATGGCGTGCGTATAATGGTAGATCTGGCGCGTCATTATGGTGATCGCCCACGCTCACTAACAGATATTTCGCAGTCAGAATTGTTGCCTCTGGCATATCTAGAGCAACTGGTAAAACTGCTACGCGAATCTGATCCACCCCTGGTCATAAGCACACGTGGTGCTCATGGTGGCTATAAATTGAGCCGCAATCCAGCAGAGATTACTATGGGTGAGGTTGTACGTGTGTTGGAAGGTCCGATTGCTCCAATGATCTGTGCAACAGAAGGCGAGATGACGCAGATCTGTAATTTTTTGGACTCTTGCAGAACAAAATATCTGTGGTCTAAAGTGCGTGATGCTGTTGCTCAAGCCCTTGACTCAATCACGTTAGAGGAGCTTGCGGCGGTACCTGATGAGGGCAGTAGACAAGGTTCTCCTCTATTACAGCAATTTATTGCGCTATCTGATATTCATACAGGTACTGCCTCGCAATCATAAACAGGCGATTTTATGTACCTGCAAAATAATGGTAAAAGGCGCATTTGCACTTTACCATATGCTCAAAGGAAGGTGTTTTAGGAGATATGGCATCTGAACTTGTCATTAAAAATCTTCATGCCAATATAGAAGGCAAGCCCATTCTGCGTGGTGTGAATCTTACTATTAACCAGGGCGAGATCCACGCTCTGATGGGTCCTAATGGTTCTGGTAAGAGTACATTATCAAACGTTATTATGGGAAATCCTCAGTATGAGGTGACCGAGGGCGAGATCTGGTTCAAGGGTGAGAATATTCTGGAGTATTCGCCTGATCGTCGTGCTCGTATGGGACTGTTCCTGGCATTCCAGTATCCGATGTCAATCCCTGGTGTCAGTGTTGCAAACTTCCTGCGTCGTGCGCTTGAGGCTGTGCGTGAAGGAAACAAACCTCTGGAAGAGGGCGAGAACCCTACTGGTAAAATGTCCAAGCGCAAGACAATTCCTCCTGGTGAGTTCCGCCGCTTGCTGCAAGAGAAGATGAAACTGTTGAAGGTTGATAATAGCTTTATTAACCGCTCGATCAACGATGGTTTCTCTGGTGGTGAGAAAAAGCGTGCTGAGATTTTGCAGATGGCGTTGTTACAGCCTGAGATCGCATTGATGGACGAGACTGACTCTGGTCTGGATATTGACGCGCTGCGTATTGTCTCTGAGAGCGTCAACGCGTTGACCGGCCCGAACCTGGGTGTCCTGTTGATTACACACTATCAGCGTATGCTTGACTACATCAAACCTGACTTTGTGCATGTGATGTTTCATGGTCGCATTATTAAATCTGGTGGTCGTGATCTGGCACTTGAGCTTGAGCAGAAGGGTTACGAATGGTTGCGCCCACAGGACTCAGAAGAAGAGGTGACTGCTGATGCTTAATACGCTGGCTCCAGGGTTTTCTCGTGCGGCGGTTGAGGAACTGTCACGCCACAAGGGGGAGCCAGAGTGGATGCTACAATTGCGCCTGCAGGCATGGGAAACCTATGAAACAACTGAGGCTCCTTTAGGACATCGTGGCGATCTGGGAACACTGAAGACACTTGCGAACTTTAAGTATCAGCAACTGACTCCGTTTGTTCCTGCTTCAGAGCAACCTTTGCCATCCGCGCTGGACACTTCATTGCAGGGTTCACTGGTCAATGAACGTTCAGGTTTGATTGTGCAGTTGAATTCGAGTGTGGTGCGCACCGAACTGAATGCTGAATTAAAAGAGCAGGGCGTCATTTTAACCGATCTGGAAACGGCTGTACGTGAGTATCCTGAGCTGGTGCGGGAATACTTTATGACCCGTTGTGTTCCTGTCGGTAGCAGCAAATATACCGCGCTGCATGCCGCATTCTGGAGTGGTGGTTTCTTCCTCTATGTCCCGAAAGGGGTCGAGATTGAGGAGCCAATTCTGGCTCAGGTGTGGATGAGTGATCCGTTATCCGCTGTTTTTTCGCATTCTTTGATTATCGCTGAAGAGCAGAGTAGTGTGCGCTTCGTTGAAGAGTACGATTCGCTGTTTGAGGGTGATGATCCTGCGCTATTGAATGATGTCGTCGAGGTATTTGCGAAACGTGAGGCACGGGTTGAGTTCAGCAATCTACAGGATCTGGGCCAGAACGTGTGGAATGTGACCACGAAGAACGCGACCTTCGATCAGGATGGGAGCGTGACATTTGTGACCGCTGATCTTGGCGCGAAGGTAAATCTGACGACCATTGGCGCTGGTATGCTGGGGAATGGTAGTCAGGCTGAACTGGTTGGCGTGTTCTTCACAGACTATGACCAGCGGTACTTTATCAACACTCTTTCTGATCATGCTGGCCTTTCGACGAATGCTGAGACGATGATTAAGGGCGTGTTGACGGATACCTCACGGGTGGAATTTGATGGAATGATCCGTATTCGTCCGAAAGCGCAACAGACAGCGTCATTCCTGGCTGCACATGGTTTGATGCTGAGCAAGAAGGCCCGTGGTGAGTTTATCCCTGGTCTGGAAATTGCTGCGAACGATGTCAGCGCCAGTCATGGTGCGACCAGTGGACAGATTGATGAGAATCAGCTCTTCTATCTGATGGTGCGTGGTATTCCTCGCGCTGAAGCTGAGCGCATTATTGTACAGGGCTTCTTTGAGCCTGTCTTACAGCGTATTCCGCTGGAAAATCTGCGCATCCGTTTGCGCCGCAGTATTATTAGCCGCATGAGTGGCGTTTCCGCTGCTGAGGCTGATACCTGGGTTGATGCACAGGAACGCTGGGAGATCGAAGGTGTCGATGAGAATGCTATTCATCTGGATGGCAATCCCAATGATAATGACGAGATCCAACTGACCGAATACTAGTAAACGAGAGAGGGCGATTACAAGGTGTCGTGGTCATATATTCCATTCGGGGATGATCGGACAGACAACTCTGTGGTCGCCCGAATCTTCCCCCCTATCCAAATCCCCTCGTGCTGTTTTCGATGTACAGATCATAATCTTTTACCGCGTAGCTGCCCCCATTGGTTGTGCTACTGTGGTGGTGGTACTAGAAATTACTATGGGTCATTGCTATGCGCAGAAGTGTAAGATAGAAAAATGGGGTTCTCCTATGGTTAAAGATAATGTTACCTCGGCAGCATCGGCAACCACATTAGCTGGTGGTGTTCGTTCTGTGGCAGATATTCGGCGCGATTTCCCTATTTTGTTGCGCCCGGTACATGGCAAACCTCTGGTGTACCTGGATAGTACCGCAAGTTCGCAAAAGCCTGCTGCTGTCATTGAGGCGATGACACACTACTATGAAAATTCGAATGCGAATGTCCATCGTGGGGTTTATGAGATCAGTGAAGAGGCAACTGCCGCGATGGAAAATGCACGCCTGAAAGTCGCTCGTTTCATTAATGCGCGTCAGAGTAAACAGATCATTTTTACGCGCAATACGACTGAGAGTATCAATCTCGTTGCTTATAGCTGGGGCATGGCAAACATTCAGACTGGTGATCTGATTGTGCTGACGGAGATGGAGCATCATAGCAATCTTGTCCCCTGGCAATTGCTGGCACAGCGGACTGGGGCACGGCTTGAGTTTGTTCCAGTGACGGATGATGGTCTGTTGCAACTGGATGTGTATCAGCAATTGCTCCAACAGCAGCCGAAACTGGTGGCGATGACACATATGTCAAATGTGCTGGGAACAATTAACCCTGTCAAGGATCTGATTGCTCAGGCCCATGCAGTGGGTGCGCTGGTGCTGATTGACGCGGCGCAGAGCGTGCCTCATCTGCCGGTTGATGTGCAGGAGCTGGATGTGGATTTCCTCTGTTTCAGTGGGCATAAGATGCTGGGTCCAACTGGTATTGGCGTGTTGTATGGCAAGCGGAAATTGTTGGAAGCGATGCCGCCATTTATGGGTGGGGGCGATATGATCCGTACCGTGAGTCTGCGCTCTTCAACCTGGAATGATCTGCCCTGGAAATTTGAGGGTGGCACGCCTGCGATCGCCGAAGCTATTGGATTGGGAGCCGCCGTTGATTACCTGAATACGCTTGGTATGGCTGCGGTCCAGCAGCATGAGCAAGAGATTACGGCGTATGCGCTGGAACAATTGCAGGTAGTGCCAGAACTGACAATCTATGGTCCAAAGGATGCGCAGCAACGTGGTGGTGTTATCTCCTTTACGTTGGGGGATATTCATCCGCATGATCTGGCCTCTATTCTGGATCAGGAGGTTGGTGTTGCGGTACGCGCCGGTCATCATTGTGCTCAACCATTGATGGAACGGTATGGATTGGCTGCGACTGCCCGTGCAAGTTTCTACGTATATACATTGAAAGAAGAAGTTGATATTCTGGTACAGGGATTGTTGAAAGCTCATGAAATTTTTGCTTTATAGCTGTTGTCTTCATGAGAAAAAGGGGCGTTTTTATGTCAATGGATTATCGTGAATATATCCTTGATCATTATCGGGATCCGCGTAACTATGGGGTATTAGAGCATCCGGATGTTCATAGTGAGGATACCAATCCTCTCTGTGGTGATCAACTGGCGATGGATCTTCAGATCGAAGGCGACCATGTGACGGCAGTACGCTTTAAAGGGCGTGGTTGCGCTATCAGTCAGGCGTCAGCTTCGATGCTGTCGGAAATGGTTGATGGCAAAACGATTGCAGAGGTTATCGCGCTGGGAACGGACGATATTTTAGAGGCGCTTGGTATTCCTATTAGCCCGGCCCGTACCAAATGTGCTTTTCTTTCGCTTCGGGTGTTGCATCGTGGACTGGCGATTGCTGGTTTAGAGCAACACGATGAAGAAGATGATGATGATGAATAACTTAGCAATTTAATCGAGAAATAAGCATGGCTGAAGGTTTTGTTGAAGTCGCACATCTGCATGAGATCTCGGAAGGGAAACTTCATTCCGTCGAGGTAGACGGTGAGTCTGTCTGCCTCGTGAAAGTAGATGGACAGGTGTGCGCATTTACCAATAATTGTACTCATATTAGTGGACCGCTGGACGAGGGTGCGTTTGATGGACAGGTGGTGACCTGTCCCTGGCATGGTTCTCAGTTTGATGTGCGTACCGGCCAGGTGAAGCGCGGCCCCGCGAAGTATGAGCTGTATACGTATCCTGTGCGTGTGGATGGCGATTCCGTTGCGATCTATCTTCCACCAGAAGAATAACAGCAACTGATCCGTTCAGGTCGCAGATGAATTGGTTGAGAAACGGTAACGAGGATTGACACGTACACCTCTATGTATAGAGAGAAATCAAAACTCTATTGATTGTTTGACGAAATTACGCTCTATCACCGGAGGTTTACAGTATGCAACGAGATCCAAGACAAGATCCAATGCAACAGAACCCGATGCAACCCGGTTCGATGCAACAGGGTCAGATGCAGCCCGGTTCAATGCAGCAAGGCCAGATGCAACCTGATATGTCAATGCAATCCCCTACTTCTACTGGCACAACAAATGAGGGGTTTAATCTTGTTAGCGTCTTGTATCATGCCTTAGAAGGCGCTCAGACGTATGCTCGCTATGCCGAAGATGCTGGTCGTACCGATCCAGAGCTCGCGCAGTTCTTTATGCAAAGTCAGCAAGAAGAGAACAATCGTGCGGAGAGAGCGAAGCAATTGCTTGCCCGGCGCTTACAGATTTCCTCTGGCGTACGTAGTTCATAAACCATAACGTAAAAAGAGCCTTCCCCAGCGGGAAGGTTCTTTTTTTGTGCTGCGAGCAGAGCATCGGTTGACAGTAGCGTTTATCATCTCCTACAATTGTCGCAGGAATGAATATCAATGCCTTGTGTTGAAAGGATGCAGAATGGAAGGTCGCTCTCATTTGTTATTTGGCCTGGCGGCGGGTGTTGTTGTTGACAGTATATTTCACTATAGTGGCTCACCGCTGACTGCTACCAGTCATGTGACATTGTCTTTGTTGACTGATAAAGCAGTGTTTTACTTTGCCATTGGTTTTGGAGCGCTCTTACCAGATATTGACAATGCGCGTAGCACCCTGGGAAAGAAACTTGGCATTATCAGTAAGGAAATTCAGCATATTGCTGGTCATCGTACGATATTTCATAGCTTGATTGGATTGGCGATTGGCTCGTTGCTTGCGTTAGGTTTTGAGCGAGTGGTAATCTATCTACTAAGTTTGCGCGGGGAAATATTGCCCGCGAACATTATTGCCAGTTCGCATCTGGTTTTCTGGGGTGTTTTGTGGGGCAGTATCTTACATATTGCTGCGGATGCATTGACCATTGGTGGGGTGCCCCTTCTCTGGCCGATGCACGCACGTTTCGGTTTTCCGCCAAATTCGAAGTGGCGCTTTAAAACGGGAACGTGGCCGGAGAAGGTGATTGTTTATACGCTCATCTTTCTGGTAGTCTTTGGCATTTATTCATCTGTTATTAGCATATAAGCAGTTCGATAGATTCTGAGGAATGCGTCTTTTTGGGGTACGTGTTCCTCTTTATTCGTTTTAAGGGATGTCATGAAGAAACGTTTTCAGTCTGGATGGTCGCTTTCGTTGTCGACGCAACTGGGTATTGCCTGGGTGATTGTTATAGCGTTGATTCTCTTCTACGCGGTATGGATGTGTGATCAGTCGATATTGCGCTATGTGACGTTTAAAGCGACGGCTTTTGATCTGGGGAATATGGATCAGGCAACCTGGAATACGTTGCATGGGCGTCCTTTTCAGTTTACGAATCAAGGTTCGAACTGGTATGGGCCACCTATTCGTCTGGCTCAGCATGTTGAGCCAATTTTCTTTTTGTTGTCGTTGCTCTATGTTTTTCATGCTGACCCCCGTATTCTGCTGGTTTTTCAATCACTGCTGTTAGCGCTTGGTGCGTTGCCTGTGTTTCTCTTGACGCGGAAGGCTCTTCCAACGCTCCCATTGTTGGCTCCCGTAATCTCGGCTGGCTATTTATTCGCGCCTGCACTGATTGGTGAAAATATGTATGATTTTCATCCGGTTGCACTGGCGACCCCTTTCTTTCTGTTTGCTATCCTTTTCCTGACCTATCGATGCTATGTCTGGTTTGTGGTGTTCTGTATTCTGGCGGCATCGACCAAAGAAGAGATGCCTTTTGTGGTTGGTCTAATGGGCTTGCTCGTGGCCTGGAAGTATCGCTTACCGCGTCTGGGCATAGCACTATTTATCTGTGGGGCAATCTGGAGCGCGGTCGCGTTTCTGGTGATTATTCCTCATTTTGACGTAGGGGCGACCCAGAATACGTTCTGGTATCGTTACGCCTCATTGGGGAAGACACCGCAGCAGGCGCTGGTCAATGTGCTATTGCATCCCTGGTTACTGGCACCATATATTTTTACACTGGATCGCCTGTATTATCTGTTTAGCCTTGTGCGTAGCACTGGTTTTCTGGCGTTATTGGCTCCTGAGTGGCTGTTACCAACGTTGCCGAGTCTGGCGATTAACCTGCTGACAGACCAGCCATATCAGCACAGTGGTGTCTATCAATATAATGCCGCAATTATTTCGTTTGTGGTGATTGCCGCGATTCAGGGTTTGCGGCGTTTATGCTGGCTCTGGTATGGCTGGCGTGGTGAGTATAAGGAACAGGAACTCTACCGTGAAGCTGTGGCTCTGAATAATCATCGTTTCTCTGCTGGAAAGCCACTACCGGGTATGGCGATCGCGCGATTTCGGCTTGTGCGAATATTTGCGTGGATTGCTTCAGGTTGGCGTGCCTTGTCTGCGTTCCCTGTCAGACGTGCTCTCTTAGCGGGGTGGGGGCGGCTGCGTACGCGTGCTCGTCTGGCTGGTCGGCGTCTGGCGGCTCTGGCGCAGATGATACCAGTTGGATGGTTGCAGTGGTTGGTGAGCGTCTTCCTGGTTGGTATGATCATTCTGAATTATATGATTATGATGCCCTGGCTCAACATCTTCTGGGCGGATGCGCAACCAGATGCACGCGATCAGCATATTCAGCAATTGTTGAACATGATACCAGCGGATGCGTCAGTTTCGGCGGGTGGAAACCTTAATCCACATCTGACGGAAAGACGGTATATAACTGTTTTTCCGCAGTTAACCGTGAAAGCATATGGGGATAAATCAGCACAAACGGTTGAATATGTGATTGTGGATCTTGATGATGTTTCACCTGAAGATAAGACACAATCGGCGCATTTTCTGGCTGTATTAAATCAAATTGAGTATTCTGGTCAATTTGTGCCTGTTGCCCAGGCGGAAGGAGTTTTACTCTTAAAACGGGCGAAACCATAGCACAACAGCAGTAAGAATGGTATAATTCCTTTTAAGGACAGCTAGAGCTTTTGTTTCGTGCAAACGTGAACTTGAACTGGCTAGTTGTATTGAAGAGGGTTGCAGGATGCTCAACAATCCACATTCCGATGAATCGGCCCGTACAAAGTTAGCACCTCAGAGGGAGAAAATGGAAGATTTACCACCGAAGTCCGCGCCGCCACAGCCGCAGGTATCGACGCCTCCAATTTCGGAGAACGCGCCTGATATTGAAAATGCAGAGACGCGTTTAGAGGAGGCCCGTACTGTTCGCTATGCGATCAGTAAGCTGAATGATTTTCTCCAATGGTTTCTTATTGTCATGGAGGCAACGCTGGCTATTCGCTTTCTGCTCCGGTTAATTGGTGCTGAGGAGAGCAATTTGTTCGCGGGTTTTCTATATGCCCTGACAAGTATTGTCTTATTCCCATTTGAGAACATTGTTGCTTCTCCATCTATCCATCCCCCCAATCAGGCGTTTGAATGGTCCACTATTATCGCGATGCTGATTTACTGGTTGATTTTCTGGGCTATTCGCCGTTTCCTGTCTATTTTGATTACGGGACCAGAAGAGCCACCAGCCAGCTAAAGTATTATTAGTAAGGAATTATTCTGTCAATAGAGCGCATTTCTGATTGCAGAAATGCGCTCTATATATTCTGTCTTCTTAGAATCCTCTCTGTATCCTGGCATAGGAATACATCTACTTGCTATATCCATAAAAGAGAAAATTATCGATGCCTCTCGTTTTTCCTCACTGGCAATAATAGAAGTAATCACAGGTGTTGCGATTGTAGTTTTGTCTTGCTGACGAAATAAAAAGGAATGTGGCCCCTTATGATTACTGCAAAAAGAAGAGTGCCAGGGTATCTGTTCTCCTTATTTTTAGGTATCCTGGTCTGCTGCCTCTGTATGAATATACCCTTTCAGCACGCCAGTATTTCTCATGCTCAGTTGGTAGCAGATCAGCACGCACATCTCCATGCCGATTTGCCGAAGGGATGTGTTGATGATGGCAATACTGATTACCCTGGTGCGATTGATTGTATGCTGGACCCTCATACCTATGATTGTAAGCAGGTAGCGAAGAATGCAGCCTGTACGTATGAAACGGCTCACAGACCAGCGGATTATGCGGTAAATTTTCTGGAAATTCATGATATGGAAGGAACCGTTGCTGCGGGCATCAATACCCTGCGCAACGTGAAAAATGGGGTCAGCATTCATTATATAGTTGATACCGATGGAACAGTTTACCAGTTGCTTCCTGATGAGGCGATTGGGTATCATGCCGGGAATTACTGGTATAATCAACGGGCGATTGGTATTGAGCATGCGGGTTATGCTGCGGATGGCTATCAATGGTATCACGCGGCGCAGTATGAGGCATCAGCAAAGCTGGCGGCATATCTGATCAACAAATTTCATATTCCTTTTGATCGTGCCCATGTGCTTGATCATGGTCAGACGCCAGCGCCAACCGTTGCCCTGATGCCCAATCATGTCGATCCAGGTCCATTCTGGATGTGGGATTATTACTTTTCGTTGATTATCAAGCAGGGCGTGACGCCCGTAGATACTGCAAGTGATGAACATATTGTCTCGCTTCATCCTGCGAACGGTGACGATCCATTTGACGTGAATGGCGCTGAGAGTAAAGGCAATATAAATTTTTTTACTCTTTATAGTAATGCCAGTACCACTTCCAGCATCATCCCTCATGCAGGAGCCATGACGATGCTAAACGAAACCTATAATGTTGAGACAGGGGTCAGTTATGCCTATCTGGCAGCGAAGCCGGACGAAGCCGGGAGTGGAGCTACTATGTATCAGATCTGGTATGGGGAAGCCGTACATATGCATGATCAGAAGCCGAGTTACTTTGAGAGCGCTCGGTTAGCATGGCTTGCTGCCCCGCCTCAGAGCGCGTATCGTGGCAATGGGCGCCTGATTACATTTAAGTCTGGCGTAGCAGGAGGATTAAAGGTCTACGGTTGCCCTGCCAAAGAGTCAACATATCAGATAGGTGATATGCCTGAGAACGCTATTTTCGTCTCAGAATTCAGCCTGTTTGATAGCAAAACAAACTCGCTCTGGTACGAAATCAATTATAACCATCGGCAGGCCTGGGTTCCAGCTTCTGAGGTAGCAAGTTAAAAGTAAAACCTGTTCTGTTTGTTTCTTCTGGTAAGCACAGATATACATCCATAGATGATGATCGTGTTATAATTTATGACAAACTCTTTAAATGTACCTGCTATGCTGGATTTGTAATTTGCGTATGCTACCAGGAGGTGCTATTTGGACGAGCTGAATGTTTTTTGCGGGAACGCAAACCGCGCATTGGCTACTGCCATCTGTCGACAATTACACATTCCTCTAGGGGATGCCGAAGTTTTTGAGTTCAGTAATGAGAATATCTTTGTGAAGATCAATGACAATGTACGTGGTAATGATGTTTTTGTTGTACAGCCTTTCTGTTCTCCTGTCAATCGTTCAATTATGGAATTATTAATTATGATTGATGCCTTGAAGAGGGCTTCATCTGCGCGGATTACAGCGGTTGTTCCTTATTATGCCTATGGGCGGACAGACAAAAAGGACCAGCCTCGTGTCCCTATTACCGCTCGCTTGATCGCTGATTGTATTACTGTTGCGGGTGCTCATCGTGTTGTGACAATGGATATGCATGCAGGCCAGATTCAGGGTTTTTTTAATATTCCGGTTGATGAACTGACCGCACAGATTATTCAGGCCCGGTATTTTACCGAAAAAAGTATCGATAATCTTACGGTGGTTGCCGCAGATGAAGGCTTCGCGAAGAAAGGCCGTACATTGGCTGATCGTCTGGATGCGCCACTGGCTATTGTTGAGAAACGTCGCCTGGGGAATCATGGCGTAATCGAATCAATGGGGCTGATTGGTAACGTTGAGGGGCGCAATGTGCTGATTGTTGATGACGAGATTGATACAGCCGGATCTATCACTCAGGCGGTACGCGTTGTTCACGAGCACGGAGCTGGTGATATTTATTGTTGTGCCACGCATGGCATTTTTTCAGGCTCGGCGCTTGAACGGTTGGGGAATGTTCCTGTGAAGGAAGTTGTAGTGACTGATACCATTCCATCTCCTGATCGTGGCCTTCTGCCCGGCCTTACGGTGCTGTCAGTGGCGGAGTTGTTAGCAGGGACGATCAGCCGTATTCATGACGGGCGCTCTGTTTCTGAATTATTCTGGTAGAAGGCGCTCCCAGAGAGCATGCCTGGAAAGCAGTCGAGAAATAGGAATGTTCAAGTCAGGGAAGACCTTCAATTTTTTCAATCTTTTCCCTCTTGTTGAGATATGATAAACTTCCTCTTGATTCGCATGCGATCTGGTGCTATTCATTGCTCCTTTGCTGCTATAAGTCATTTGCCAGTTATCATATAGGTAGGATAGGTATCAATAAATAAGCATGCAGAAACATATGCTATAATTATTTGCGATTGTCAGTACCTCCGGCTGAAGCCGCAGGGTCCCGTTATTATTTTGTGAACATCCTTGAGGTTTTCTCTGCATCAGGAAAGGGTGGAGGGGCATTTATGAAGCCGCTAGTTGCTATTGTAGGCCGACCGAACGTCGGCAAATCTACGTTTTTTAATCGAATGATTGGTGAAAAACGCGCCATCGTTCAAGACATGCCGGGTACCACCCGTGATCGACTCTATGGAGATACCGATTGGAATGGGCGCGAATTCACGCTGATTGATACCGGTGGTCTGGAACTGGGTTCCGGTATTCCTGTTGGTCAGATTGGGCTGTCTGGACAGTCGGGGGATCTGATGGGGCATGTCATGTCGCAGGCAGATCTGGCTATCGAAGAGGCTGATGTGATTGTGTTTATGGTGGATGCGCGTTCCGGCATTACCGCAGTAGATGAGGATGTTGCCCACAAATTACGCCAGACTAAGAAGCCTGTGGTGATTGCTGCCAATAAAGCGGATAATAACAGCCGTCGTATGGATGCTGTTGAATTCTATAGTCTGGGATTGGGAGAACCGATTGTCATCTCTTCTATTCAGGGTGTGGGCACTGGCGATCTGCTTGATAAGATTGTCGAAGAGCTGCCACCAGCAGAAGAGATGGAAGAGGAAGAGAACGAGGAGATTCCACGTATTGCTATCGTTGGTCGTCCAAATGTTGGCAAATCGTCGCTCCTCAATGCAATTCTTGGTTTCAATCGTTCTATTGTGAGTAACATTCCTGGGACGACCCGTGATGCTATCGACACCTCGCTGGAATTTGAAGGACGCGCTATCACGATGATTGATACTGCTGGTATTCGTCGGCGTGGTCGCATCGGTCCTGGTGTAGAAAAATATAGCGTGCTCCGTTCTGAGCGAGCTATTGAACGTTGTGACGTAGCGCTCTTGTTAATTGATGCCAGTGAGGGACTGACAGCACAAGATACGCATATTGCAGGTGAGATACATCGCCTGGGTAAAGGCGTGATTGTGGTGGTCAACAAGTGGGACCTCGCATTGGAGCAGCGCCGTGCCGAGCGCGAAGGTGTGTTTGCGCATCCTGATGAGGAGATTGAGAGTGCTGAGGGATATCGTGATATTATCGCAGAAGGATTGAAGTTTATTCCGTATGCTCCAGTCGTGTTTGCGGCGGCGAAAACAGGGTATCACGTCAAGTCTATTTTGGAGACAGCACTGAAAATCGCGGATATGCGCTATCTCCGTGTGCCGACATCACGGCTGAACGAAGTCATTCAAGATGCTATTCGGCATCACAATATTGCACTCTATCGTCATCGTCCATTAAAAATTTATTATACGACACAGACGCGTGTCAATCCGCCGACCTTTGTTTTCTTTGTAAATGATCCAGAGGCGGTACACTTCTCGTATGAACGGTATTTAGAGAACCGTTTACGTGAAGCTTTTAGCTTTAAAGGAACAGGTATTCGTTTATACTTTAGATCCCGCCATAAAGAGGAGCGGGAGCGGTAAAGAGCTTGTACTGTAAAAAGCAATTGTCAACGCCGTTCGCTCGCGGCTGGTGGCCGTTGCCATCACTCATGCATGTGAACACTGGTCTTTCTGATGGCACAATGCGGTCTGTCTGGCGATCCCGCGCAGACGATTGAATGGTTTACCATTCAAATATCTGTTGCGTACAGGCGTGGGCGTACAGGTATGCGAGAAGCATCCTTCCAGGAGGATTTTCCGGAAGGATGCTTTTTGTCAAAGTCTGGGGCTGCACAGGAGCTGTTTGCGAGACCTGCGTGCTGTCCCATTTCAGGCAGTTCTTGGAGACCTGTTCTTTGAGCGTTTTCACAACCGTTGTGTTTTTTTTGACGTATATATGATGTATGTGATAAATACATTCATCATTGCTTTGTGATTCTCTGCTGTTGCTTAAATAATATCGTTCTATAGTAGATATAGCTTTTTAAAGCGCACGTATCAGATATGTTTTTGTATGATGAAGCGTACTGTAAATAAATACATTCTTTATTGCTGTGCTATACCATTTGCGCTGAAAAAGGTGTACGTATCGGGCATACTGCAATTGTCACGAAAACTGCTATATGCTATAGTGAACATGTAACGGACAGAGGAGTCTCCTGCTTGGGTGAGGTAAATACTATGCATTTAAAATTTACTGCTGCTGATAAAACAGATGTTGGGAAACAGCGTGACCAGAATGAAGATAGCGTCTATAAGCGCGTTGAATCTTCGGGGGAAGGGGATCGTGGTTTATTCATCGTGGCTGACGGTATGGGGGGGTACAAGGCAGGAGAGGTGGCAAGCAAGCTCGCCGTTGAAACGATCAGCAAAACATTGGATTTCTTCTTCCGGCCGGTGCATGATCAGCCTACTGTCAAGCTAGAGAAGGCCGATCTTGATCCTGAAAAAACCGTGATCCTGAATGCAACTCCTGCTGATGCGTCCTCTCCACAGAAAACACAGAAGCTTGCAGAAACAAGGGATGCCGCCATTATTGAGGATCAATTATCATCCGCGATCCAACAAGCGAACAGAGCGATTGTGCGCTATGGGGAACAGAAATCTTCCGCACGCGGACTTGGTAGTACTGTCACCGCTGCTTTGGTACAAAATAATCAGGCGTATATCGCCAACGTTGGCGACAGTCGTACGTATCTCTTAAGGGAGAATAAATTAACTCCTGTCACCAGGGATCATTCACTGGTCGCAAGACTTGTGGAGTCAAAACAGATCGAGCCAGAAGACGTCTATACTCATCCGCAACGGAACTTGATTTATCGTTCACTGGGCGCTGGTCATAAGAATGTGGAAGTGGATGTCTTCCACGAAGAGTTACAGCCTGGGGACACGTTGTTGCTGTGTTCTGATGGTTTGTGGGAAATGATTCGGCATCAAGATTTGCTGAATGCGTTGCAAGATCAGAGTAGTCCGCAAGATATTTGCGATACGTTGATCCAACTGGCAAATACGAATGGTGGGGAAGATAATATCTCTGCCATTGTGGTTCGTGTCAGCGCCCACTAAACAACCTGAATGCTTTTGGAGTAAATGTTTATATGGCACTCCCGATAGGTACTATCCTTGATGGCAAGCTTAAGATTGTGCAGATCCTTGGCGAAGGTGGCATGGGTACCGTCTATAAAGTTGAGCAATTAGGAACTTCTCCCGGTGCGCCCCCTTCATTTTACGCTGTGAAAGAATTGCTGATCAGTCCAAATACAAGTGAAGATGATCGTAAAACAGCCATTGATCGTTTCCAGAAGGAGATTGCGCTATTGCATGGCCTCTATCATCCGCGCATCGCGGGTCTGGAGAGGCCTTTTCAGGAGCGTGGGAATTACTACTTTTCGATGGAGTTTGTCTCCGGGCGTAGTCTGGAGACAATACTGGAACAGGCCAGGGGGCCGTTACCAGAAGAGCAGGTTATTCGCTGGATGATGCAGGTCTGTGAAGCATTGACCTATATTCATACACGTACTCCCCCGATTATTCTGCGTGATCTGAAACCGGGCAATATTATGATTACCAGTAATAATGAGGTGAAGTTGATTGATTTTGGCATCGCCCGCCGTTTCGATCCGAGTAAACGTACGAATACTGAAAACCTGGGAACCATTTCTTATGCCTCACCTGAGCATTTAGGGTCGATTACGATGCCTGGTCAGCGTCGTACTCCGCAAAATCCTGGCAAACTGGTGCAGACTGATGCCCGTTCCGATGTCTACTCACTTGGCGCGACGATGTACCATCTGTTGACGAACTTTGAGCCTGATCCAATTCAAACGCCTGCCCCTGGTAGTATCCTGGCTAAAAATCCTCACTTGCGGACGATCCTGCTACAAAATAGGGTGACCTGCCGGGTTGAAGAGGTTATTATCAAGGCGATGCAGCAGAAGCCAGAGCAGCGCTTTCAAAGTGCAGATGCGATGCGTACGGCGTTGTTGTACTGTTTGCCAGATACTCAACCAGCAGGGTATGCGGCACCGGCAACGTTCAAGATGCCAGTGGCCTCACCAAACTCGACGATCATTGTTCCTTCTATGCCTGCCAGTAATGGGGTAGGTACAAGTTATGCTGCTGGTATGATCTGTCCTAAATGTGGTTTACAGAATCGACCGGGAGCGAAGTTTTGCAAGCGGGATGGACAACCGCTTGTGGCTGGTGTTGCGGTACCTCGTCAGGTCCACTCACAGGCTGCTCGTATCCCGAATCGTGTTCCACCACCTGCACGACAATCGATCCAGGCGCAACCCGTACGTTCTCAGCCTATCCGTGCGCGTCCTGCATCACCATCATCCATCCAGGCACGGCCTGCGCAATCAACAGTTATTTCTGCTCGTCCCGTACAATCTATTCAGGCACGCCCTGTCAGCCCACCAGATCCAATGGTGGCGAATCGCCTGGGATTGCAAGCGCTGGTACAGAAAAATTATGCTGAGGCGATCCGCCAGTTTAAGCTCGCTCATAGTAATGGTGGGGCCACGTTCGATGTGCTCTATAATCTGGGTCGTGCTTATCGGCAATATGGACAATCGTTACGTGAACGGGATCGTACATTGTTTCGTGAGAATATGAAACATGCTGTCGAGTTTTTTGAAGAGGCAACACGACTCAAACCTGATGCGGTTGACATACAATTTCAACTTGGCCTGTGTTTTCGCGATTTAGAGCAACCCGCTCAGGCCGAGCAGGTTTTTAGACGTGTTAAAACGCTCTCTCCCAAAGATCCTGCGATTCTCTATCAGCTAGGTCTGGTTGTAATTGACCAGGGGAATGTACGTGAAGCGGAGCGTTGCTTTCAAGATGGTTTGAAATTGAATCCTGACCATTCACTGATGTTGCTGGCACTATCACGGCTCTTTTTAGAGGGTAAACCGCATCCTGCCAGAGCTATCGAGATGTTGCGACATGCAGTGCAGGTCGATCCAATATTGTGGGAAGGGTGGTATGAACTGGGGCTGGCTCATATGAAAGGGAAAGAATGGAAGTATGCTCTGAGCGCGTTGGAGCGTGCTCGTCAGGTGAATGTGCATGCTCCACAAATATATAGTGCTATGGCTGCCTGTTTTCTCAAGATCAACAAAAAGGAAGAAGCCCGTAAGATGGTCGCTGAGGCATTGCAGCGTGATCCTCAGCAGTCAGAGGCTCTTCACCTACAAAAACAACTCTAGAGGAGGGCTGTGATGCTCTGTCCGTTGTGTCATACACAAAATCGCGATAATGCAAAATTTTGTAAAGGATGTGGTCAGTCATTGGTGGTTGAAGTTGTTGCTTCTGAACACCCCGATGCTGTAGCGTCGCAGCATGCTGAGACTGAATATCCATCTGTTCCACAATTCGTGGAAACGACAGTACCAGAGCCAGAGCAGAATGCGGCAACTCCCTCTGCTTCGTCATCGGGGACGGAGGTTTCTGAACAGAAAGAAGAGTCCGAGACGGAGCAAGCGGAGTCAGAAGCCGAACATGGATCTGTTTTTGTCGCATCTGAAGAGAAGCCTGATGTTTCCTTCGTTTACACGAATCCTACCAGTGGCGCAAACCAGGATCCGACACAGGTATTAACACCTGAGCAGCAAGAAGAATATCAGGCGCGACGACGCTGGAATGAGGAGCACTGGCAGAGTTCATATGGGCATCAGTATGCTGGTGATATTGCTGAGGCTCCGACTATTATGATGCCACCGTTCTCAGAAGAGAAGTTTGCGCAGGAAACTACTCCTTCGATGGATGCAACTGAACTGTCACCAGCAGTCGATGAGCAACCAACTGTGGCTGCGTGGTCCATTGATGATCTGCCAACGGTTCCTGTGGTGGAAGATGTGGCAGAGCAGGAGACAGTAGCAGCAGAGGATGTGCTTGCACAATCGAAGACTGAGGATACTATGACTGATGAACAGCATGATATCAGCGAGGAAACTCCTGTGTACGATCAAAACATGGATGTACAACCAACCGCAGATGAACAAGTGCCGACTGCAACCACCGAGAGCGAACAGCAGATAGAGAGTGTTCCGTCCCTGGAAGAGTCTGAAGCAACGTCTGCTGAATTCCCTACTCTGGAACCGGATGCCCTGGTAGCAGGTCGCTATCGTGTCGCTCAGGTATTACAGCAAGCAGAGATTGAACATATCTATGAAGTCGTTGATACTCAGGGCTATCGGCATTGTTGGAATTGTGCTTCTGAAGAGAACGCGGAGGGAGATGAGTTCTGCATTGACTGTGGCGCGGCTTTGAACGCGACCTATACCATGCATGAATATGCTGCCAACGCGGGTCAGGATGGCGAGACACAGGTATCGTTACAGGGTGGAATTGTCGATACACTGCTTGATAACGGTCATACGTATGTGATCGTACATGAGCAGGTCGAACAGAGCAGTTTCCCGCTAGGCGTGCATCTGGTTGCTTCGTCGTCTTCCGATGCGGGCGATTTGCGGCGCGGCGATCCTAATGAAGATAGTACACTGGTATTGTTGCAAGAGCGTGTGCATGAGTCCATCTCTACATCGGTGGGTCTGTTCGTTGTCGCTGATGGCATGGGTGGTCATGCGAATGGACAGGGAGCCAGTCGTTTGACGATCAGCACCATCGCCGAGCGTGTTATGCGTGAACTCATTTTTCCACCGTTTGAAGCTGAGAAGGCGGGGAATGATGTACCACAATTTGAACAGGAGCAGATTAAATCCTTGCTGCAAGAGGCCGTTGAAGAGGCCAATACTGCTCTGTGTCAGGTGAACCAGCGGGATCGTTCGGATATGGGTTCAACTCTGACTGGTTTTATGATTGTAGGGGATCATGCGTATATATTCAACGTAGGCGATAGTCGTACGTATATGTTACGAGAGGAAAAGCTCTATCAATTGACGAACGATCACTCGCTGGTGGGACAACTGGTTGCTGGTGGTTTGATTGAGCCAGAGGATGTCTATACTCATCCTCAGAGGAATCAGATTTTCCGCAGCATTGGTGATAAACAAAACGTCCAGGTAGATTTGTTTATTCAACAAATACACCCCGGAGATATTCTTTTAAGTTGTTCAGACGGTCTGTGGGAAATGGTTCGTGATCCGCAAATTACTGATATTCTTAATCAAGCGCCAGATCCTCAGACTGCCTGTGCGCATTTTATCGAAGCCGCCAATCAGAATGGTGGGGAAGATAATGTGAGCGCGGTAGTTGTTTATGTGCGCTAAAAATAGCAAAAGATATACTATATCAGATGAAATACTTTATATGTTGTTGCATCGCCAGGAAGTGGAGAAGAAGCGATGTTGTGCAGCAGAGTATGATATACTATGGGCCAGCCGAATGCGAAAGGAGCTGATGTAATATGCCTGGAGAGGTAACTCTGGCACACCAGGTGGGAAAAGATTTCATGCCAGTTACTGGGGGTAGCCAGCTTGCATATGTGTTATTAGAGGCGAAACCAACTGATGTGATGGCTCAGGTGCGTATGCCGTTAAATTTTGCTCTTGTCATTGACCATTCTGGTTCAATGAAGGGCGCGAAACTGCGGAATGTGCGCGAAGCCGTAAAGATGGTAATAGATCGCCTGGAGCCAACAGATTATATCTCTGTGGTCATTTTCGATGATACTGCCCAGGTCATTATTCCTTCCATGCCTGCGAATGATAAGCCCGGTATGAAGGCAGCTATTGATCGTATTCAGGATGCTGGTGGTACCACAATGTCCCTCGGTATGATTCAAGGGCTTGGTGAATTGAGACGCTGGAATATTCCAAATGCGGTGAACCGTATGATCCTGTTGACCGATGGCGTGACTTATGGTGATACTGATCGCTGTCGCCAACTGGCTCGTGATGCGGCGGCGTCGGGCATCTCTATCTATCCTCTTGGGATTGGTTCTGACTGGGATGAAGGACTGCTGGATGATGTCGGGCAATTGAGTGGTGGCATGCCTGCCGAGTTTATTCGTTCACCAGAAAATGCCATGATGATCTTTGAGCAACAGATACAGAGCGCGGTTGCAGTGGCGGTACGCAATGCAACATTAACGTTGCGCCTTCCTACCGGGGTGACACCACGTAAAGCAGTCAAAGTGCTCCCAATTATTCGTGATGTCGATGCATCCTCACTCTCTGATCGGCAGGTAGTGATTCAACTGGGTGATCTGGAGCGCGATACTGCACAGTCAGTGCTGGTAGAGTTGATGATTGATCCACGACCAGCAGGGCTGTTCAGAATTGCGCAAGCAGAACTCTCGTATGATGTTCCGATGGTTGGATTGATCAGCGAAAAGATACGAGATGATATCAAGGTGACGTTCAGTGCGGATGCCAGTCAGACAGCGCAGGTAAACGCTGTTGTGATGAACTTTGCGGAGAAAGCAAACGCACAGCGTCTGGTGACGCGTGTGCTGGATGAATACAAACGAACAGGGAAAGCAACAACCAGACTGGCACCGAATGTGACGCGCGTACTGGACGCAGAAACCCTGTCAGCGATTGACCAGATCAATCAGGGACAACAAATTTCACAAGAGCAAGTAAAATCAATCGGAAATAAGACCCGCAAATTGACGCAGCGTCTTGATGATCTGCTTCCATAATTGGTATGCATTTGGATTTCCGTTTGTCATCTTTCATAATAAAGAGGGAATACTCTTACATAAAGACTTGTTCACTACACAATTGAACAGAGGAAGGATAGATCGATATGTCGGTACGATGTTCTTTAGGTCATGAAAATCCTGATGGATCAGCGTTTTGTGACGAGTGCGGTGAGCCTCTGACCGGTGCGACCTCGGTAGCGGATTCAACACCCACACAGTCACCAGCGCCTGTGGCTCCTGCTTCTGGTTCCGGGCAATCATGCCCATCTTGTGGAGCTATTAATCCACCCGGTGAGGCATTTTGTTCAAATTGCGGCGTGAGCCTGCTTGGAACGCCAGTGCCCGCACCAGCGCAGACGCCAATGCCTGCTGCGACTCCGACGCCCGCACCAGCGCCAGCCGTTGCTTCATCACCAGTAGCAACAGCTCTGCAAGCACGTTTGATCGTAGAAGCTGATAACCAGGAATTTGATCTGAGCGGCAAAGACAATATCAATATTGGTCGTGAAGATTCGGTGAGCAACATCTATCCAGAGGTGGATTTGACCCCTCATGGTGGAGAAGAGGGCGGTGTATCTCGTCTGCATGCACGGATCTTTGTCGAGAATGGCCAATATATGCTGGAAGATGAGAATAGCACCAACTTCACATTTTTAAATCGTCAACGCCTGGCAGCTAAAACGCCGACCGAGTTGCACGATAACGATGAGATTCGCCTGGGGCGTGTGCTCCTGCGTTTTAAAACAGCGTAGCACAAGAAGAGACAGCAGTGTGGAGAGTGCATACGTGTGCAAACCTGTTATCATTGCACCTGATATAGATAGTTTCCGGTCAGGATCTATCTATGCTGCACTCTGCACACACATGTTTTATTGATATTTAACCAGAAAAGCTACCTTGCTCAGAACATCCTGATGGCGGGGATTGGTCGTTTGCCATAGAAAGAGGCGAAACTATTTTTCCTGTCGGCACAAAATTCTAGGATGAATCTGGAAAGGTGTGATAGAATAGACAGTCGGTCATTCCATACGAAGTTATCTTCCCTGGTATTGTCAGAGAACGAGAGTTGATGCCTCCTGATAAACAGGATATAGAAGTGTCTGTGGTGGAGTGAATCGGAAGCTGAAAAGCATTTGTTTTATTAGTATTGAAGTGGAAGCGAACCGTAGAATTGACAGTATGTCTCATACTCGATATAATCTACGGGATATCTTGAGTGGAGGCTAAAGAAAAGATTTTATGTCAAAACGTACCTGGCAACCAAAACGTATTCCGCGTTTACGCGAACACGGTTTCTTAAAACGTATGTCCAGCCGCAATGGGCGTCGTGTGCTGAAATCTCGCCGCGCCAAAGGGCGCTGGCGCTTAACCGTTTAGTCTGGCTTTTCGAGAGAAATGCAGACAAACTAGTGGCACTCAACCGTGTGTTACGCTTACGTAAGAATAGGGATTACCAGCGAGTAAGGCAGCAGGGACGCGTGATGGCATCTCGGCTGCTTATCCTCGCGTGGGCACCCAATGATCAAGAGTCACTGCGCGTGGGTTTTGTCGTCAGCAAACGTGTCTCTAAGAGCGCAGTGGAACGGAATTATATAAAAAGAATACTCTCGGAAGCAATTCGTCCTCTTCTGGCTGAGTTACCAGGGGGACAGGATCTTGTCATTCGTGCGAAGGGCCAGGCCGTTGGTGTTCGTCTACCTGTGCTTACACAGGAATTAGTTCTACTGCTACGTCGAGCGCGACTACTCGATTCGACCAACTCAGTTGGGCCGAGAAGTTGAATACACGCAAGGGTTCTTCACAGTGAAGTATATAGCACTTGCTTTAATACGTATCTATCAGCGCACGCTGTCGGTAGTCCTGCCTTCATCGTGTCGGTTTATTCCATCTTGTTCACAATATGGATATGAAGCAATACAACGCTTTGGTTTTTTCCGTGGCGGATGGCTGACAATCAAGCGTATCGGGCGCTGTCATCCTTTTTATCAAGGCGACCTCTATGATCCGGTCCCGGAACACCTGGGTGACTAGATCAAGGAAGGCAGGAATTTCTCGTGAGTGCATTTGGTGCAATTGGTAATCTGTTCAATACCATTTTCACATTTCCGATCTTTAACGCTCTGGTGGTTCTTTATCACCTGTTTGGCGATTTTGGCCTGGCAATCGTTGTTCTAACGCTGATTATTAAACTTATTCTCTTCCCTTTGACGTTGCAGCAGTTAAAGTCAATGAAGGCAACGCAGTCGCTGCAACCACAGATGCAGGAGATCCGGCGCAAATATGCTAAAGATCAGCAGGCACAGGCAATGGCTATGCAGGCACTCTACAAGGAATATGGAGTGAATCCGCTGGCTGGCTGTTTGCCAATGGTTATTCAATTGCCTGTATTATATGGTTTGTTTTATGCATTAGAGTCCGTTTTTAAGGTTAATACGCATAATCTCAATGCGGCGCTGATAACCATCAATTCGCACATTTACCCATTTGTTCCAAAGTTTGCCGCATTCCCAAGTGCGACGTTTACCTGGTTTAGCTGGTTGACGTTCTTGAATCCTATTCTCCATACCAATTTGAGTTTTACTTTTCCTCTTAATGCGGCTGATCCCTCTCACATTTTACCGATTCTTGCTGGTCTGGCTACATTTGTCCAGCTTCGTATGTCCCAGGCTCGTAATGCCGCAATGACAGGCAGTAATGGGAAAGCTGCTCCAGCAGACCCAACGCAGCAGAGCATGAAGATGATGCAATATGTTATGCCTTTTGTAACGGTCTTCATTGGTTGGTCGTTCCCTGCTGGTCTGGCGCTTTACTGGACTGTGTCTTCTGTTTTCCAGGCTGTACAACAATACTTTGTAACTGGTTGGGGCGCACTTTCGTTTTCCACAAACTCGACCAGTTCTTCAACTTCGAAAAGTCAAAGTCGTAGCAGTACGCCCAATGTTGTTGAGTCGACGATCTCTGAGAAATCATCCAATCGTAAAAAGGGCAATGATGTGGTGGTTGATGCGGATGAAGGTGATGAAGAGGCAGCACAGGCTACAAAACAAACAAGTACCGCAGCGTCTGCGAAATCTGGCAGCGATACTACTGCTTCGCCTTATTCGAGACGACAACGCAATGGGAGTGCATCTGCCCGTCGCCGTAGTGGTACTCAACGGTCACGACGCTAGTACTGGTCGCCCTTCCTGTATAATTGACAGAGGGCGATCTTTCGATAGTTTTTACAGGGAGGCATGGAAACAGTGGACAGCATAGAGGCTAGTGGAAAAAGCATTGAAGAGGCGGTTGCTCAGGCACTGTCGCGTCTTGGGAAGCGCTCTGATGAGGTAGACGTTGTTGTGTTGCAGGAGCCTGGACGTGGAGCTTTTGGCATCGGGGTGCGTGAAGCTCGTGTGCGTGTAACGGCTCATCCTACGTCAACAGGCAGTTCCAGAGGTGCTGTGATTACTCCGGAGATGGCTGATGCCATTCTGGGTACAGGTGATATTGAAGTTCCACTACCTGAGGATGAAGAAGAGACGTTTTATGATGATGAGGTGGAGGAGTATGATGAGGGAGAGGACGAGGAGTTAGAGGAGGAGGATCTGGAAGATGAGAGTGAGGAGGATGCCGTTCCTTTTATCTCTTCTATGCCTGCTCAACCACAACAGGTCGTAGAACAGCCCGCAGCGGAGGGAACTGAGGAAGACGTTCTCGAAGTGGAGCATCCTACCCGTGAAGATATCGAGATTACAGTTGATGTCTTACAACATGTCTTACGTTACATGAATATTCATGCCTCTGTTCAAGTTCGTGCGACAAGTCCACTAACGCTGAACATTCGTGGAATGCATGAGAATCTGGGCTTGTTGATTGGACGACGTGGTGAGACGCTGGCGGCTCTGCAGTTGCTGGTGAATCTGATTGTGCGCCATCGTACAAAGCGCCGTATGCGCATTATTGTGGATGCGGAGAATTATCGTGAGCGACGCGAGGCAAATTTGCGTTCTCTGGCATTGCGGGTGGCTCAACAGGTGCGTAGTTATCGTCGCTCTATTGCTCTGGAAGCTATGCCTCCCCATGAGCGTCGCATTGTCCATATCGCTCTCTCTGAGAGTTCTGATATCAGTACAGAGAGTATTGGTGAGGGTGATGAGCGCCGGGTTGTCATTTCGTTGAAACGTCCTGCCCGTTAGCCGCTAATGTCTCATGTAAATTGCTTCTCTGGCGCATGATGAACATGTAATTTGCCGGTCAGGTTGTCCCTATGCGAAGTGGATGGTTCCTGTTTCGCTCGGTGGACGCTTATTTTTTTCTCAGTTGATTGGCTCGCTGTATACGCGAGGCGGATCACATTTTGATGCATGCATAGGTCTCCTGTGCAAAACGAACAAATGAATCGGGTGCCTTTGGGGAAAAAGCAGTGTTCTTATCGCAATATCCGATTCATTTGTTTATAACTATTCTGATATCCTGTTATCACTTTATGGGCTGCTCTCTGGACATTCTCATGACTGTTAGCTTTCCTGGCGCATGGGTGTGTCTTGCCCCGGTGATGCAAGACAATTATTTTGAAGAGGAGAAGCATACCCCCCATGCCCCCGCAACCAGAATTTCTTACGATTGGACATGTGGCGCGTGATGTTCAAGCTGATGGCTCTTTTTCCCCCGGTGGTACTGTAGCTTTCGCGGCGTTGACTGCGCATCGTCTGGGCATGATGTCCGCAATTGTGACATGTGCGGACTCTGAGTATATTCCTGCTTTGACGTCCTCCCTCCCTCCTGAGATTGCTCTTCGTATCTGCCCCTCTGCTGAAACAACGACGTTTGCGAATCAGTATCAGAATGGCTTTCGGACACAGCATCTCTACGCACGTGCCGCTGATATTCATGCGGATGATGTGCCGCCGGATTGGCGTGATGCTGGTGTAGTGTTACTTGGCCCTCTCACGCAGGAATTAGATGAGGATATGGTGCGCTTGTTCCCGCGCCGTGCTGGTCATGTGCTGGCGGCAACTCCACAGGGCTGGCTACGTCGCTGGGATGCTGCTAAGCGTGTCTGGCCGACCCGGTGGCGTGATGCGGAACGTATTCTGCCGCTGCTCGATGTTTTGATTCTGAGTCATGATGATCTGCTGCCTTTTGCCGATGGTAATCGTGCGGATGCTGATGCCATTCTCGCGTATTGGAGCACATTGGTTCCGCTGCTGGTCGCGACTGATGGCCGTCATGGCGCGACGCTTTTCCGCTCTGGTCAGGTGCAGTATTTTTCGGCGTATCAGGCACAGGAGGTTGATCCAACGGGTGCTGGTGATGTTTTCGCGGCTGCGTTTCTGGTGTCGTTCTATCGCGATCGTGATCCTGAACGTGCGGTTGATTTCGCCAATTGTACGGCGGCGTTTTCTATCGAGCGGACAGGTATTCAGGGGATACCGACGCTGGCACAGGTGCAACAGCGCCAATTTATTCGCTAATTATCTGTTTTTATGTGCCCTGTATTTATACTATTTTTCTTTGGGTGAGTAGAATATGTGCAATAACAGTGTTTTCATTTTTTATTTCAAATAGAAACACTGCCCAGATTTTCTCTTACGTAGTGGCCTTTATTTTATTGTCGTACCTCTGGAAATCTGCTATAGTGAAGTGCGTAAACAAATGATATGTGCCATTCGCAGGAGAAGCCTATCTGTTCACCTCTGTGATTGGCTAACAATGGAATCTATTGAAATGCACTGGAGTAGTTGGGGATGACAACAGAAGACAGCGCAACCCAGGAATTACGCCGTACTCCGCTGTATGAACAACATCTGGCATTGGGGGCAAGGCTGGTGGAATTTGGTGGCTGGGATATGCCAGTGCAATATAGTGGAATATTAGCGGAGCATGAGGCAGTTCGTACACGAGCGGGCCTTTTTGATGTGAGCCACATGGGCGAGTTTAAAGTTGAAGGGGCGGATGCCCTGGCTTTTCTACAGTATCTCGTGCCGAATGATGTCTCACGACTTGCGGTTCACCAGGCTTTGTATACACAATTGTGTCAACCTGATGGCACTGTAATTGATGATCTTTTGATCTATCGTCTGGCGGATGAGCATTATATGCTGGTGGTGAATGCCGCGAACATTGCAAATGATTTGTCCTGGGTGCAGAGCCAAGCGAGCCATTTCCAGCATGTTTCAGTAGCGGATCAATCAGATACAACCGCGCTTATCGCTCTACAAGGGCCGCTTGCACAACAGATTTTGCAACCATTTACGGATATTGATCTTGCTGGCATGCGCTATTATCACTTTGCGGTCGGTGAGGTCAATGGCGTCAATTGTATTATTTCGCGTACTGGTTATACAGGCGAGGATGGTTTTGAACTCTACTGCGCTCCCGTTGATGTGGTGCCGCTTTGGAAGAATCTGCTGAGTGCCGGGACGCCACTGGGTCTGCTCCCTGCTGGACTTGGTGCTCGTGATACGCTGCGTCTGGAGGCCGGCTATTGTCTGTATGGGCATGAACTGGATGAGCGTACCAATCCACTTGAAGCCGGGCTTGCCTGGACCGTCAAGCTGAAAAAAGGTGAGTTTATTGGTCGCGAGGCGCTATTGCGTGTGAAAGAACAGGGATTGCTGCGTTCACTGGTTGGGATCGAACTGCTGGATCGTGGCGTTCCGCGCAGCGGTTACGCTATCTATAGCCAGGATCAGTGTATTGGATCGCTTACGAGTGGGGCTCCTGGTCCAACGGTACATAAAAATATTGGTATGGGCTATGTGGATGCCGCCCATGCGACCGTGGGAACTCAGGTTCAAATTGATATTCGTGGTCGGCGTCTGGCAGCACAAATCGTCGCGTTGCCTTTCTATAAACGTCAATAAGGTGACGCTTACAAAGACAATTCGGTGGTATGATTTCTACCGCCCACACTAATACTAATCTATTGTCCTGAAGAAGGGAGACTATTTGCGATGGCAAGCCTGAATCATCCTGATAATCTGAAATATACCAAGACTGATGAGTGGATTCGCGTCGAGGGCGATGAGGTGGTAATTGGCATTACCGATTATGCTCAGGATCAGCTTGGCGATATTGTGTATATCGAATTGCCGTGGGAGAGTGGTGAGAGCCTCGCTCAGGAAGGCAAGTTCGGTGATATTGAGTCTGTGAAGGCAACTTCTGAACTTATTTCTCCGATCAGTGGCGAGGTCGTGAGCGCGAATGAAAGCCTGAAGGAGCATCCTGAGAATATCAATGATGATCCTTATGATACTGGCTGGATGGTTCGTGTGAAGCTCTCTGATGCTAGCCAACTGAACGAGTTGCTGGATACAGAGCAATATCTGGCATATCTTCAAGGTCGTTAAACGCTGAGATAGTGATGCAAAAGCAATTGCAGGAGTAATAGAGATAGCTCGTTTTTGCATCACTGTTGTTTGTATGCTATCAGGTCAGTCTGGTGGGCTAACATAGATAACGCTATAGATAAATTATCTACCCACTGTTCTGCTTGTTTGGATATATTCCCTCCTCATGCGATATAATAATAGCGACCAGAAGAACAGGTGCAGCATTCGAGGGTACTCCCTCTTTCATGTATGAACACGTAAAAGTATAGAGTCCTCCGCGCTCACGAGGTATGCATAGCTATGATGCCTTCCTCTTTGGTTGCTCCTATATTTGTCCGAGTTTTAGTTCGCATCTTGCCCGGTCAGGTGCAGATGCTCTTTATGTTGGGAGTATACTCAGTTTTATTTTCTATCTCTGCTGCACTATCATAAAGAAAGCAACTTCTATTTTTATTGTGCGTGCATCATGTGTTGCTGCCTGTAACCTGTGATGCCTGTCGGAA
The DNA here is from genome assembly GCA_035493535.1 of Dictyobacter sp. Classification (GTDB taxonomy): domain Bacteria; phylum Chloroflexota; class Ktedonobacteria; order Ktedonobacterales; family Ktedonobacteraceae; genus Dictyobacter. Next base: position 204,995 of record DATJIE010000001.1, on the reverse strand, counting down.
GAAGTTGCTAGTCTCAAGGGAGAAGTTCACTACATGAGCTACGTGCCAAATACTCCAGAAGAACAACAGGCGATGCTGGAAAGCCTGGGACTCTCTTCTATTGAAGAGTTGCTGGAGCCAGTACCATCTGAAGTGCGCCTGAACCGTGCGCTGGATTTACCAGAAGCGTTGCCTGAACCCGATCTCAAGCGGGTGATGAGCCGGATGGCAGCAAAAAATAAGCATCTTGATGCAATGATCTCGTTTCTGGGAGCTGGAACCTATGATCGTTCTGTTCCCAGTGTCGTCTCACACCTGCAACGTCGTTCGGAGTTTGTCACGTCATATACGCCGTATCAGCCAGAGGTGAGCCAGGGGATGTTGCAGGCCATCTACGAGTTCCAGACGATGGTCTGTCAGATTACGGATATGGATATTGCCAATGCCTCGCTCTACGATGGCTCTACGGCGATGGTTGAGGCGGTCTTGATGGCACTCGGTCCAGGTGGACGTGGTGAGGTGCTTATATCAGCCGCTGTCGATCCACAGTATCGTCAGGTGTTGCAAACATATGCCTTCGCACGTGGCTTTACGATCAAAGAAGTGCCTGTTCAGGATGGTGTTACTTCACAGGCAGATCTGCGTGCTATGGTTCAGCCTACAACGGCGGCTGTGATTATCCAGCAGCCGAATTTCTTTGGCTGTGTGGAGGATATGAAGGCTATCGAGCCGATTGTTCACCAGGGGAAGAAGACGGCGTTTGTCTCTGTGATTACAGAGCCTGCTTCCCTGAGTGTGCTGGCAACTCCTGGCATGTACAATGCGGATATTGCAGTGGGAGAACTGATGAGCTTTGGTAATCCAATGGCTTATGGTGCGCCTGCGCTTGGCTTTATGGCAACCAAGCAGAAGTATATGCGTCTCTTGCCTGGACGTCTGGTCGGACAGACGATTGAAGAGGGTGGTGAGCAACGGACGGGTTATGTGCTGACATTGCAGACACGTGAGCAGCATATTCGCCGTGAGCGAGCGACCTCCAATATCTGTACCAATCAATCATTGCTCGCGGTTGGCGCGACGATCTACCTGGCCGCCATTGGCAAACAGGGATTTCGTGACCTTGGTGAACTCTGTGTACAGAAAGCGCATTATGCCTATCGCCAGATTACTGCTATTCCTGGTTTTGAGCCAGCTTTCCAGCGACCATTCTTTGATGAGTTTGTGATAAAGTGTCCTGTCTCACTCAGCAAATTAGAGCAACGTCTGGAACAAGAGGGTATTCTTGGTGGCTACAATCTGGGTGAGAGCTATCCTGGTATGGACAATTATATGCTGGTGTGTGTGACTGAAACACGCTCAAAAGAGGAGATCGATCTTCTGGTATCTGTGTTGAGAGAGGTGCAGGCATGAGTGAGTCGTTAATTTTTGAGAAGGGATCTGTCGGGCGACGCGCATCGAATATGCCGAGCATGGATGTGCCGACAGAGGAGATGGACAGCCTGCTTCCGGCTGAGTTCTTACGTTCGGAGCCTGCGTCTTTGCCTGAGGTCAGTGAGATTGAGGTGGTGCGCCACTATACGCATTTAGCACAGCGTAATTTTGGCGTTGATACTGGTTTCTATCCGCTTGGCTCGTGTACCATGAAATACAATCCAAAGGTGAACGAAGATATGGCGGCCCTGCCTGGTTTCGCGCATATTCATCCGTTGCAGCCAGCCAGTTCGGTCCAGGGTGCTATTCAGCTTATCTACGAGTTGGAGCAGTATCTGGCTGAAATTTCGGGTATGGCTCGTGTGACATTGCAGCCCTCGGCTGGTGCTCATGGCGAGCTTACTGGATTGATGTTGATCAAGGCATATCATCAGCAGCAAAACCAGGGCCACCGCAATCTGGTCTTGATTCCTGATAATGCGCACGGCACGAATCCTGCCAGTGCGACGCTGGCGGACTATAAGGCCGTTGAAATTCAGACGGAACCTTCTACCGGCGGTATCGAGATGGAGCATCTCAAGCAATTGCTCGCCGAGCATGGTGCAGAGGTCGCGGCGATTATGCTCACCAACCCGAATACATTGGGTTTGTTCGATGCGAATATCGCTGAGATTGGTCGTATGATTCACAGTGTTGGTGGACAACTCTATTATGATGGCGCGAACGCGAATGCTGTAATGGGCATTACACGTCCTGGTGATATGGGCTTCGACGTTGTTCACTTTAATCTGCATAAGACAGCCAGCACCCCTCACGGTGGTGGTGGTCCTGGTGCTGGTCCTATCGGTGTCAAAGAGCATCTGGTATCCTTCTTGCCTGGACCATTACCAGCAAAGAATGAGCATGGTGAATATTACTGGCAGGAGCAGGGCGAGGAGTCGATAGGTAAAGTACGTGCTAACCTGGGTAATTTCGGTGTTCTGGTACGTGCGTATGCGTATTTCCGTGCCAATGGACCTGATGGACTGCGCCACGTTTCTGAGAGTGCTATCCTCAACGCGAATTATCTCAGGCATGGGTTGTCGGAGGACTATGAGATTGCGTTCCCTCTGATCAATCAACATGAATTTGTCGCGACTGCGCGACGTCAGAAAGAGGAAAGTGGTGTGACCGCGACAGATATCGCGAAGCGCCTGCTTGACTTTGGCATGTATGCGCCGACTGTCTACTTCCCGCTGATTGTGCCAGAAGCTATGATGATCGAGCCGACAGAAACGGAAACACGCGAGTCGCTGGATAATTTCATCAGCGTTATGAAGAGGATCGCGGAAGAAGCACGGACCGATGCTGAGATCGTCAAGACCGCTCCACACACGACTGTTGTCGGGCGTCTGGATCAGGCCTTAGCCGCTCGTAAGCCAAACCTGCGCTGGACTCCCGGTCAGGAACAAACACACTAGAACTGTTAGACCACGCGAAGGGCAGATAGCTAGCCAGTCAGTTAGCTATCTGCCCTTCTGTATGATGATTATGTATCCTGGTGTCTTGCGCTCGCTGGATCGAGCTTTGTTATATGTTTGATGTTGAGGAAGTGGATAGGTGTCGAGCAACTATGCTAATCAATTCATCGACATCAAAAGGTTTCTCCAGAAAATCATCCGCACCGCTGGTATGTGCGACTTTCCTTGCGTCCGAATGGGCGGAAAGCATCAGTACTGGAATATGTTTTGTTCTCTCATTTTGTTTCAATGATGTACAGATGTCGCGACCATTAGCGCCAGAGAGAAGTACATCCAGTAAGATGAGATCAGGTAAATTGTCCTTGTCCCCAAGGTGAGAGAAATACTCTCCATCCATGCTCACCAGTACTTCATAACCCTCACTCTCTAACACAATCTGTACAACTTCTACGATACCCTCATCATCATCGACTACCAGGATTGTGTGGCTCATTGCCGTTGTCTGCCTTTCCAAACATGTGTGAAAATGGTGCAGTAGGATGGAGATGTTCTATCCACTCTCTTCAAGAGCTGGTTTTTTGTCTGGAAAAACATGGAAAACTTTCCTTCACGTCTACTGCTATTTGTTTGCTGAAGGGTTCGTTGTTTTGACCCAGTCCTTCTTATGGGTAAAATGTCTATTTTTCACACATGTTCATATGTTTCAATAACTGAAATGATCTTTATCTACATGCCTGTTTTTGTTCTAAAAGGTGCAGATGGCTTCCCCCATTTTTCAGTAGCATCTACTCTGTGAACTATTGATGTACTTGCTCTTCTGCATAACAATACTCCTGTAATACGTATGCTCGGCAATAATTGTGGACAAATGCTGCTGTTACTTGTCGCTGACTTCCCAGGGTAATACTGTCCAGCGATTAGCCTGTGCGAAGGTAAAGCCTTTCTGACCGACGAGAGAGCCTTTAAATCCAGCGGGCACCATCTGGAAATGTTCGGCTAATGTACGCGGGAAGATGGCAAGGTCAAACATCCACGGATCGCCAGCGTTCTCAACAATCGCACGCCATGCCTGGTTCTCCTGCCATTCATCGGTAAAATAGACACCGACCTCGTGAAAATGCTGGAACATCGTCTCTAAGATCTGCCAGAGTGATGCCGCCGCTTCTTCTGTGTAAGGGTCCGCAACATGGGCACCAATGGTGTCTCTTTCGATTAAGAAGTTGAAACCAATCCATGATGGCAGCTCTTCTATACTTGGCACTGCGGGCTGTGTGAAGAGCGAAACTTCAATACCTGCTGTGACCACTGGTTGTACGGATGTAGGTTTGAGGATAACGGGAGCCGCATAGACATCACCGAAATTATCATCGTCAGACTCAGGCCAGGTGATAGTGTTGAGCCAGGATAGGACTTCCTGATCCTGACAGCCAAGCTTTTCTAACGCTTGCTGATAGCTCTGCAAACGTTCAGGCAATGTGATAGCGTTACAGGTTGCATAGGTCTGTATCTGAGCGTAACCGGGCATTTTTCTCTTCCTTTCTCCTGAAGGAGTTCTGATCAAAAACGTTGTTCGGTTGGGGCTACGGGTTGTATTGCTGTATAGATTTTTCTGTGACGTAGCTCTTGTTGTGTTGTTACATATAGTCTTCTAGTTCGCCTTTTGGATCGCGCATCATCAGTTCTGGTACGGCCTGATGAGGATCTAAGCCCTCGAAAAGGATGAGGTTTAGCTGACGTGTAATGGGCATCTCTATCTCATAACGCCGGGCTAATTCCAGGGCTGCACGGGTTGTTGTCACTCCTTCTGCCACGGTATGGGTTGTACGCAAGATATCCGTCAGTTTTTCACCCAGTGCCAGACGTCGGCCCAACTGTTGATTACGGCTCAATGGACTTGAGCAGGTTGCGACCAGATCACCCAGACCTGCAAGACCCGAAAAAGTGAGGGGATTGGCTCCGGCAGCGACGCCGAGCCGTGATATTTCGGCCAGACCGCGTGTGATGATCGCGGCTTTGGCATTTTCACCATAGCCCAGACCGTCATTACAACCGGCTCCAATGGCGATAATGTTTTTTAATGCGCCCGCCAGTTCAACTCCCACAACGTCATGCGTTGTGTATACACGGAACGTCTGTGTTGATAGGATTGATTGGGCACGCAGGGCTACACCTGTGTTTGGGGCCGCGATAACCGCTGCGGTTGGTTTGGCTTCCGCGACTTCACGTGAAAGGTTTGGACCACTGAGCGCTGCGATTTTTTCGCTGGCTGCCGGAATCTCTTCGGCAATAACTTCCGTCATACGTTTCAAACTGGTGATCTCGATCCCTTTACTTGCGCTGACCAGAATGGTATCAGGACTCAGGTATGGGATGAGCAGACGCAGGTTCTCTCGCAGACGCTGCGATGGTGTAACCAGCAATATCATATCTTTGTCGTGTACTGTTGTGGCAATTGATGAGGTCACATTGAGCGTTGCGGGAAATTGAATATCCGGTAGGAAGACCATGTTTTCTCGTTGCTGTTGCAGTGTAATGGCTCGTTCAGGTTGGTGTTCCCAGAGTGTGGTCGTAATCCCTTTGCGTGCGAGTAGCAGCGCCAGCGTCGTACCCCAGGCTCCACTGCCGATAATGCCGACTGATACCATTCCTTCTTGTTCCTCTGCCATACGTTTTTTAGTGATATTTACCGTACGTTTCCAACCAGTGCATCAGGTATGCGAAGCGGTCTGTATGCCCACTTGAATAAAGCCTATTGTATCATAGAAGCACAAAAAATCCTGCAAAACAGGGGGCGAGATGGCTATTGTCGCAGAATTTTTATGCGATGTTGGCTCAAACAGGCCAACATCGCACATGAGAAATGCTCATAGACTAGCGTTCAGCCGGGCTGATATGCTCTTTCTGCGGATTTTCCTCTGTACTCGTATTCATATAGACTGAAGGCTTCAAAATACCGATATAAGGGAGATTACGGTAGCGCTGTGCATAGTCCAGGCCATATCCGACAACGAATTTGTCAGGAATCGTAAAGCCCTGATAATCGATGACGACATCTTTGACACGCTGGCGATCTTTATTGAGCAGCGAGCAGATGCGCATGCTGAGTGGATTGCGGCGTTTCAGGAGATCGATGAGATAGTGCAGGGTCAGACCACTATCGATAATGTCCTCAATGATCAGCAGATGCTTATGGTCGATTGGTCCTTCCAGATCCTTAATGATACGCACAATGCCGCTGGATTGTGTGCTATCACCATAGCTGGATACAGCCATATAATCGAGTTCGAGTGGCAGCTCAATGGCACGAGCCAGATCGGCGATAAAAGGGATTGCCCCCTTTAATGTTCCTAACAAGAGCAAATCCTGACCCTGATAATCACGTGTAATTTGTTCTCCTAGCTCGGCTATTTTTGCCTGTAATTGTGTTTCGCTGATAAGAATTTCTTCAATGTCCTGATGCATTTGATCCTCTTATTTATTGTTCGGTCTGGATAATTGAGAGACGGACAATACGCCGGGTTTCGCTGGTCAGGCGCACCCGATCGTCGAGCTGAACGCCAGCCAACCAGATACAGTTTTCTTTGGAGAAGAAAAGGGGGATCTGTGCTCGTACGTCGCGTGGAATATGTTTGTCGACGAGTACATCCTGAATCTTTTTCTCACGCGCCATGCCGAGCGGTCGCATGCGATCTCCTCTGCTTCTTGTTCGTACAGAAAGTTCAATGGTAGACAGATCCCGTGTTGTGACATCGAGCTGATCTGCATCAACATAGACAACATAGCGGGTAGAAGGGAGTATCTGCCATACCTGATACCAGTCTCCGTTCTGTAGTGCCGGAAGAACTTGCTGCAATGTTTCTTCTGCGATAGTTTCCGTCACCGCAGTCCAGGGTGTATTGGGTATTACGACAGTGCCAGGAATTTTCAATGGTACCGGTACTGTATTTGAGAAATTGGTACGATTTGGTTGTTCCTGAACCATATCATGAATAAGTTTGAACTCTAGTATATCACTACTGCGTCGCGCGTGAAGGTGTTGTGGAAAATGTAATGTTAATGTCTCCGCTGTGGGTGGACGTTGTAAGAGTTCTTCCAGTAAGCGATAATGCCGTAGTTCCAGGGGTGATTGACCCTGGACGAGTTGGGCGGTTGCTCTTCGTAAAAGATGGCGTTGCAGGCTCAATGGGAGTTGAAGCAAAGCCTGAACTGATAATCGTAGCTCTGTATCTGACTCGGTGTGAACAACTTCCGACCAATATTGACCGACCTGTGTCTCCAGCCAGTTGTAATCGATCTGCATGATCTCCGCATTGCGCAATACTGTCTCTCGCAGACCAGGATTGATGGACTCAAGTAAAGGGAGCACTTCATGGCGTATGCGATTACGTACAAAGCGTGGGTCCTGGTTGCTCTCATCCTCTGTAGGAATAAGGTTATGTTGCGCACAATATTCCAGTGCCTCAGCATGGGTAATACCAAGCAATGGACGGATAATGTCGCGCTGTTTTGGTTGTAGACCGATCATGCTGGCTAAGCCACCACCGCGTAACCAATGCAACAGCAGCGTTTCAACCTGATCGTCTTTATGGTGCGCTACCGCGATTGGTTGTCCCTGCGCCACCTCACGTAAGAAGCGATAGCGTAGCAGACGGGCCGCCTCTTCCAGAGAGCGATGTTCGGCCTGTGCCAGCGTGTATACATCAACGCGACCAGTGGTGATTGGTAGCTGAAAGTGTTCGGCCAGTTGTTTGACGATAATCTCATCACGTTCGCTATCCTCACCACGTAACTGGTGGTTCACATGAGCGATATGCAGTTGTACCGTCGGGAATTGTTTCCCTGGACCGCAAAGACTATGTAATGTATGAAGCAAGCAGAGTGAATCTGCTCCACCGGAAACGGCGACAATCACTTTTCCCTGTGCTGGAAGGAGTTGATGGTCTTCAATGAAACGGGTGATTGAGTTCAGCATGTTTGCGTTTAGCCCACCTCTTATGGTACGATTACAGGACAATTATACTACTATACCCATAGGCATTCAGAAACGCAACTCTTGTTGCTAGAAATGTGCTCAGGCTCATTTCTTATCTGAATGAAAGGAAATATATTCCGTTATAGTTTGTCAGATTTGTTGTGTAGGGGTTTGAAAGAAGCTATGGCTATTCGTAAAATTATAACCACCGAAAATCCAATTCTCCGCCAGAAGGCGAAAAAGGTGCATCGCTTTGATCCATCGTTAAAAAAGTTAGTTGATGATATGTTTGAAACGATGCATGTAGCTAATGGTGTTGGCCTGGCCGCCCCCCAGATTGCTCAGTCTATCCGCGTATTTGTTGCCGAGTTCGAAGATCATAAAATTGCAGTTTTCAATCCTGAGATTGTGAAAGCTGAAGGTGAAGAGATTGGCCCCGAAGGGTGTTTGAGTATTCCCGGCTATGTCGGTGAAAATATTCGACGCGCTTCCAAAATCCAGGTCAAAGGTCTGGATGTGCGTGGTAAACCGATCAAGCTCAGTGCTGAAGGTTGGTTCGCACGTATCCTGCAACATGAGATTGACCACCTGGATGGTATTCTTTTTATTGATCGGCTGGATCGTCCTGAAGACTTGCGTGAAGCCGGTTCCGAGGACTTTGAGGAAGAGCCAGCACTAGCTGAGTAGATAGCATCTTCAAGGTGGCTTACGCTTCAGAAAAAAAGAAGTAATCGGTTTGACCGGTTGCTTCTTTTTTCTTTTTATCTTGCTCGTTTGCGCAAAGAGCAAACTTGAGGAGAAAGAGTGACTGACATATTATAATTTCTGTTGACGTCGTACCATTGGTAGCCGATTTGTTCCAAGGGTCTGGTCACAGTTAGAGCAGATGTAAAATCCTTCTTCGTCCCGGTAGTGTAAATCCTGTAAGTGATAGTGAAGATAGCAGATGCCGCAGCGTGTTGCATCCGTCTGACTGGCAGTTTGTCGGTCATGTTCAAACAGGTCATGCATTGATTGCACCATCTGCTCGAAATCAAAACCTCCCGTATGACTTTTCCCCGCATCATAGTTTGTCAGTGGAGGGAGATCTCCCGTCATACTGTTTAATTTGTAATTGCCTTTCACCTCATGACGACCTGTCGTAGAACTTCTGTTGTTCGATACTTCGCCATCGGAATCTTGTAGATAGTGGTTATTCAATGCTCTTTCTCCGATTGCTATACAAGGGATGATACTTTATTTATTATACTTATGTGAGTTTGGTAAATCAAGAGAACTGTTATTGACTACATATAATCGTAGAACTGTAGTGAACTCTGAATACAGCGTGCCCGATGGATTTTTGCGTGCAGGGGAATATGTAATGATAGAAGAAGATTAAAATGTCTCTTCGCGTGTCCCCCACAGCGAAGAGTGTTTGGCAAAAAAGGCACGATCTGCTGTGTACTGTAACGGATACGATATAGCATAATATCGTAACAGTGCAAACGTGTGTATTCGCTATTCACAGATAAGCTGAAATGGAACGTGTACTAATCCATATATCGGATTATCGGGAGTATTGTCTAGCAAATTATTTAGATGCGTACATGTACATATATCAAAGCAGTGGCGTCACTGTAAGGCATTATCACCCAGTACACGGTCCAACGTTTCTCGTTTGATGCGATAGACCTGTCGTGTATGAACATGAGGTAATACTACGGCTTCCAGTACACCCTGTTTGACCCAACGACGGACGGTGGCGTCATCAACGCGCAAGATACGCGCTACTTCTGATACTGTTAATAAATCACTCATAAATGAACCCTCCTGCCTCCTTAGCTTCTTTCGCAATGTATCCACGAAAAGATGTATGAGAAACTTATTTAAAGATCACCATGTAAATATTGTATAATATAAAGAAACACTTGTAAAGTATGATAAATATAAATTTATTAAAATTACTAAGTTGATAGATATTTTTTATTTGTAGTTATCCTTAGATGGTATAGTCAAAAAAAGAGGTCTATGTTACAAATGTTAGAAAGCGAAATTTCTTCCTAAAAGAGGAGTTTTCGCGCTCCTCTCCTTTTTCCTCATGTTTTACCCCTGCTGATAAGGCTGGCTCAGAGGCCATCTTCGCAGAAATAGTGTTGGCCTCATACTCTTCATTTATGTGAATCGTCCTTTTGGTGGATGACAATTTGCTCAACAAACCGCTACACTTGAGAACAAGCAGACAGTAGGATAGACAGACGCCAGATGGGCAGATAAGCAAGTAGAATGAATAGTTCGCATACTGGCAGGTATTCGCCGGTGATGTGGAAAGTAGAAGATGGTTGGTTGTACAACGAGACATGTGCAAGAAAGGATGTCCTCATGCAAAAACAGGAGACGATGCAAACTCTGCCTATAGAAGCCTCGGATGGTGTGCTTGTAAGGCAAGTTTTGGAGGGCAATCAATTCGCTTTTGAATCCCTGGTTGAACGATATAATACCATGCTCTATCGGTTTATTTATCACCATTTGGGGGAATACGATCAGGCATGTGATGTTGTCCAGCAGGTATTTCTCAAATTATATATTGCGTTACCCAATTTACCTACGGGCGAACAGTTAAAACCCTGGTTGTTTCGTGTTGCTCAGAACTGTTGCCGTGATGAATTACGCAAACGCCGTCGTCGACGTGTGACATTGTTCTCGGCGTTGGAATGGCAGGCTGAGGAGGAGGAGTTGCCACCACTTGCCACTATTCCCGATACAAAACCATTACCTGACGAGATCGCGGAATACCATGATCTGCAACATGCCTTGCAACAGGCTATTCAAGCGTTACCCTTGAAATTTCGCTCGGTTGTGCTCTTACGTTATCTCTATCAGTGCAGTTTTTCCGAAATTGGTCAGGTGTTGGAGATGCCGATGACAACCGCGAAGACCTATTATTATCGTGCCTGCTCAAAGCTACGCGCTTCTCTTACTCCACGCTAGTTTTATTACGAGCATATTGAGAAGGTGGTCGATGGCACATGCCATTGACTACCTTCTTATATTTATCTCTTATCCCTGTGGCTTTGAAGAATCCTTGATGAGAGAAAAAATAAGGCTTATACTCCCTGTAAGCGTTTGAGATGATCCAAGCGGTTATCCGCGGCATAGACTAGTTGCCCACGGCAGATTGTAGCTTGCAGGCGTAAGTTCTTATCAAAAACCAGTAAATCCGCTGCATATCCTTCTTTTAACAGACTTTTTTCATGGTCGAGATGAATGGCACGAGCCGGATTCAACGATAACATACCTACGGCCTCAGATAGCGTGACACTGGCGTTTTCCATGATATTGCGTAAGGCATGATCCATTGTCAATATACTTCCAGCGAGGGTGCCATCTTCAAGGCGAGCCGCGCCATCCGCGATATGCGTCTTCTGACCGGCAAATTCAAATTCAGCATGCTCAAGACCGGCACCAGCCTGTGCATCGGTAATGGCAATCGTTCGTGCTGGACCAAGTAAACGTATCAGCATATCCATCATCGCCGGATGAACATGGATGCCATCAGCAATCAGTTCTCCCATCACGTGATCGGACTGTACTACGGCAGGGATTGGGCCGGGAGCACGATGTTGCATCTGACGCATCGCGTTAAAACAATGGGTCAGATGTGTGATCCCTGTCTGAATCGCGGATTGGGCTTGCTCATAATCAACATCGGTATGTCCCATGCTTACAGTAATGCCACTTTCCACCAGACGGTGAATCATTGCTTCGGCATTGAGCAGCTCAGGCGCGAGTGTTACCAGACGGAGATAGCCATGTGTCAATTGCAAAATACGCTCTGTCTCATCGGCATTGGGTGTCCGTAACCAGTTGGTAGGGTGTGCGCCACGGCGTTTGGCGTTAATATATGGTCCCTCTAGAAAGATACCGACCGGCTCCGCGCCAGTTGGCTCTTGTTGTGCCAGTTCGATGGCGTCTACCGCTGTTGCCAGTTGTACGATTGGGAGCGCATCTGGTGTGCCAACCACCGCAATGAGAAAGGAGGTTACGCCAGCGACAGGTACCCAACGAGCGTAGGAACGGATTTCCTCCACACTGGTTGTATGGAGATTAAAGCCTCCACCTCCATGTGTATGTATCTCAATAAATCCTGGTACAATAATGCTATCTGTCGCATCGATCATCTCTCCGTCTGTTTCTGCTGTCTGACTGACAAGTCCGATGCGTGATCCATTTACCTGAATGTTCCCCTGAGCAACATCCGTGACGGCATCAACCAGGCGTGCTCCACATAACGTAAATCGCATGCAATATTTCTCCTTCGAATAACTGTATTTGTTATGATTAGAAATAGCGATACATTCTTTTGAGGAGTCTTTACGTAAATATAAAGACATACTCTCATATCAATCAGGCAATTGTATGCATACTTTGAATTAGCTTGTTTTCTCTGCTCTACAGACACCATTCTTGTCTTTTTCCTTGCCAGAAGGAGTCCGCGAGAGCTATTTATGATTCCAGTGGTATATACATTATACCAATCATACCACCACAACTGACAACCCTACAGGAGAAAATATCTGTTATTGCTGCTTTTGTGGTTGTTTTGTACGATAAACACATGAAAATATAAGGATAATTAGACAAAATTTTATAACATTTCCAAATGCTCTGCTTTACTTCGAGTATAAGCTATTTTCCTGGAATGTATAAAAAGAATAACAGGAGTAATAGCCTATGGAGCATTATCATATAATACTACCAATAAACGGAAATTATCTGTGATTAAGTGACTTGTCAAGCTTGACAAGCGGGAAAAAATATGGTCTGATATAATTATATCTGTGGTCTAGACATCCTACGAATTAGACCACTCTGATATGAAAGAGATCCTCTCTGCAGTCCCATTCACCAGGAGGAGGGGGTGTTGTGTTTGTATACGCTATTCTGCACGTTTCAGACGTATATACATAACAGAAATTAATTGAATCGGTGTGGTGAATTTGATATAGATTGGATGAACTGATGGGTACGATCTTCCGCAAGGGACCCCTCCCTCGCTACTACCAATTGAAAGAGATTATGCGCGAAAAGATCCGTGTGGGCGATTGGAAGCCGGGGGATCTTATTCCTTCTGAGCGCGAACTGAGTGAACAGTATGGCATCAGTCGCATGACGGCTCGTCAGGCTATTACGGAACTGGTCAACGAAGGGTTATTTTATCGTGAGCAAGGGAAAGGCACGTTTGTCAGCAGGCATAAAATAACGCAGCAATTGATTCATCTGACTGGTTTTAACGAAGATATTCGTGCGCGTGGACAGCGACCGGGTACAAAGGTGCTTTCGGCGCAGATGATTCCTGCCGATGATGTGGTTGCGGATCATTTACGGATCAAACCGGGACAGTTGATCTTTGCTTTACGACGTTTACGTCTGGCTGATGCGGAGCCGCTTGCCATTGAGGTTTCTCACCTCTCTTTTATGGGCTGTGAGCGTTTGCTTGAAGAAGATCTAGAAAATAACTCACTTTACCATGTGCTTGAGTCAAAGTATGGTCTGGTGTTAATTGAGGCTGAACAGGAACTGGAAGCTGGCCTGATCGATGAGGATCATGCGAAGGTGTTAGGGGTCGCAGTTGGTACCTCTGCGCTTTTTACCAGGCGTACGACGTACACTGAACGAGATACGCCTATTGAGTATGCTTCGTCAATTTATTGCGGCAACCGTTATATATTCTATACCAGTATGAAACGCGAGCAACTGTTACCATAGCGGTTGCTCTTTTCTTGTGCGTTCGTTTTTATGACTGTTATTTCTCTCTTTCTCTTCTTTTGTACGAGCAAGGAGCCAGATGCATGACGCTGAGTGATAACAATCAGGAACTTGGTCGCCTGGATACTGAACAGGTTAATGCTGCGACGGCGACTATTGATCAGATGAGTCCGTTGGAAATTGTACGCGCGATGAATGCTGAAGATGCGAAGGTAGCCGCTGCGGTTGAGCAAGAGTTGCCTGCTATTGCTCAGGCGATCGAAGCACTAACACTGCGTATGCGTCAGGGGGGGCGCTTAGTCTACGTGGGTGCCGGGACGTCGGGTCGTCTGGGTATTCTGGATGCCTCTGAATGTCCGCCAACGTTTAGCATTGAGCCAGATCGGGTGATTGGTGTGATTGCTGGTGGACCTATCGCGATGAATCTTGCCGCTGAAGATGCGGAGGATAGCGCCGAGGCCGGGTGTGCTGCTCTTACTCCTCTTGAAATTACCGCTATTGATACCGTTGTGGGTATTGCTGCCAGTGGTCGTACCCCCTACGTGCTTGGTGCCATTGCCGCTGCTCATGAAAAAGGGGCGCTGACTATTGGGGTAGCCTGTAATGCTCAGAGCCCGCTTGCTGCTGCTGTTGATATCAGTATTTCGCCCGTCGTCGGTCCGGAGGCCATTACTGGTTCAACGCGTCTGAAGGCCGGGACCGCTCAGAAGATGGTGCTCAATATGTTAAGTACCGGGACGATGATTTTACAGGGAAAAACATATGGTAATCTGATGGTTGATGTCAATGCTACCAACTACAAGCTTGAACAGCGGGCGGCGAAGATTGTGCAGACGGTGACAGGGCAGAGTCTGGAGCAGGCGCAGGAGCTTTTGCGTGAATGCGCTGGTGAGACAAAAACTGCTATTGTTGTGGCCTTACATCATATATCTCCTGTTGATGCTCGTATGCACCTGGCCGCGCATAATTATGAGCTTCGTCCAACACTTGGAGCTTTGCAGTAAGATCTTATGCCGAAACCCAACGTCACTCTTGTAACTAGTGCTGCGCACTCAGGTTTTCGGATAAGTAGTAAGGATACGGACTGATTATGGTACAGAGTGAACAGACCTCTGCATATTATCTGGGGATTGATGGTGGTGGCAGCAAGACGCTTGCCATCATTGTGAATGAGCAGGGCCAGGAAGTAGGGCGTGGTGTCAGTGGCTGTTCAAATCTGGCGGCTATTGGTGTTGTGCCTGCCGCACAGCATATTCTGGACGCGGTGGCTCAGGCTCGCGACTCTCTTCCTTCTTCTGTGGCTCTGCATAGAGCGTGGTTAGGTGTGGCTGGTGTTGATCGTCCCGCTGATTATGATCTGCTTTTCCCGCATGTTGAGCATCTGGCGACAAGCGTTTCTTTGACAAATGATGCCGATCTTCTGCTGAGTGCGTTGCCCGGTGTGGTTGGAATTGCGCTGATTGCGGGCACAGGATCAATTGCGCTGGGACGTAATGTGGCGGGCAAATACACACGTGCTGGTGGTTGGGGTCATATTCTGGGTGATGAGGGCAGTGGTTATGCTTTGGGTCAGCAGGCGTTACAGGCTGCTGTGCGTGCGGCTGATGGGCGTGGTGAGCAGACAAGCCTGCTGGCGACAATCTTATCGCACTGGCACCTGCAAACACCTGAAGATATTATCGGACAGGTCTATACCGATCAAGAAGATAAAGCCAGTATTGCGCGACTTTCGACCTGTGTTTTGCAGGAGGCGCGCCGTGGTGATGCGGTTGCTACCCGGATCGTGCAACATGCTACGCATGAACTATCTCTGCACGTCCAAACCGTCTGGCGTGCGCTTGGTTATACTGCGGAACAGCCGGTGCCTCTGGCGCTAGGGGGAGGACTCTTGCTCCATGAAGATGACTACCAACAACGATTTCTGTTGACTCTGCGTCAACAGCAGGCAGTGGGCACTGTAGTACGAGTAGAGCAACCTGCTTTGAGTGCTGCCCATGCGATTATCCATGTGCAGTTATAGTGTGTATGCCACGTCTGATCTGTTGCACTGCTATTTGTCTGTGGCCCACGAAACAGACTAACTTTCCCAATCAAGCATTATTGAATGCAATTCTCTTGAGACTGACAGATTGTTAGCATAAAGGAGCGCTTTTCATGTCACAATTGACACAGAACATGACGCTGGAAGAACAGGTCGGGCAGTTATTGGTCGTTGGTTTTCCAGGTACGACGGTGACACCAGAAATTACGGAGCTGATCCAGAAGCATCATGTTGGGGGGATTATCCTTTTCGCACGCAATGTTGCCAGTGCCCGACAGGTGCAGGAGCTTACCAATCAATTGCAGGAGCTTGCTCGTCAGGCTGGGCATCGCTATCCTTTATTCATTGCGATTGATCAGGAAAATGGTATGGTCCGTCGTCTGGGCGATCATTGTACGACCTTTCCGGGTAATATGGCTCTGGGCGCTATTGGCTCTGAAGAGATTGCATACGAGGTTGCATTGGCGACTGGACGTGAATTGCGTGCGCTTGGCATTAACCTGAATTTCGCGCCTGTTGCGGATGTGAATAATAATCCAGCTAATCCGGTGATTGGGATTCGTTCATTTGGTGAAGATCCCCAGACCGTTGGTAAACTGACTGCTGCGATGGTGCGTGGTTATCATGCTGCGCATGTGTTGACCTGCCTGAAGCATTTCCCCGGACACGGTGATACGGCTGTTGATTCGCATCTATCGTTGCCTGTGATCCCTCATGATCTTCAACGTCTGGAAGAGATTGAACTGGTGCCTTTCGCGGCAGGTTTCGCCGCCGGGACGGATAGTATTATGACCGCGCACATCTCTATGCCTGCGTTTATGGTGGCCGGGGAGCAGTCCGCAACTGTTTCACCCACGATTATACAGGGTCTACTGCGCGAGAAAATGGGTTTTACTGGTCTGAGTATTACTGATTGTCTGGAAATGAAGGCCATCTCAGAGACTATTGGTGTCGAACGTGGTAGTGTGCTGGCTTTACTGGCTGGTAACGATCTTGTGCTGATTTCACATCGTGCTGATCGGCAGATGAAGAGTATTGCTGCGATTCTCAAGGCGGTGCGTGAAAACGAACTGGCGTCGGAGATGATTGAACAGGCGACTGAGCATGTGCTTGCGTGCAAAGCGCGGACACTGGCATGGTCTGATTTACCTGATGAAGATGATCTGCGTCTGGTCAATAGCCCCGAACATCATCAGCTTCGTGACCGTGCCTATGCACTCTCGACGACTATCGTGAAGAATGAAGATCAGCTTATACCACTTCGTCTTATCTCAAGTGATCGATTGCTTGTTCTTTTCCCACAACCTGAGAATTATACGCAAGCCGCGGATAAATATCGCCCTGCGGAATTGCTTTTAAATACCATAAAACAGCACCACAGCAATGTTGAAGGTCGTATAATAAAACCACATCCGACGTCTGAACAATACCAGGATATTGCACAAGCGTCTCATACATTTGCTATTATACTTGTAGTAACATTGAATGCGAACCTGGACTCCTACCAGGGAGAGCTTGTGCATTATATCAGGCAAACAGGCAAGCCAGTGATTGGTCTGGCCGTATATAATCCATACGATGTGTTGGCTTATCCCGACATAAGCACCTATCTAACGACGTATGAGTATACACAACCTGCCCTTGAAGCAGCCACACGAGTCCTCTTTGGGGATGCATCGGCGCGAGGTCGCTTACCGGTGAGTATTCCAGGTTTGTATCCACTTGTTCCATAAGAAGCATTTAAGTTTTAGCTAGAAGGACAAGAGAATGCAAGTCACAACTGAACACATACAACCGTATGATGCGACCAATGATACTGAGGCAGTCTTCGCGTTGTGGCAGGACACCGTTGCCCATGCATGGCCTCTCGCTTCCTCACGCTTCTTTAGAGTGCTTGATGGTCCAGAAGCAAAGCACTTTGTTGCGCGGGTGAATGGAAAGGTTGTCGGCTTTGTCGCTACCTACAAGAGCTTTCGTGATCATGAGAAGATCGGTCACCTGGGTCTGTTACTTATTGATCCACAGATGCACGGACAGGGTCTGGGAACAAGCCTTCATAATGCGGCTCTTGCTCATTTTCGCAGTGAAGGTCTGCACAAAATACAGTTAGGGAGTGTTTCTCCACGTTTCTGGTGTGGTGTGCCAACTAATCTATCTCAAGCGACCAAATTTTTTCGCGGCAAGGGCTGGCATTATGACGATACTGTCTATGATCTGGTGCAGGATATCAGCTCCTTCACGGTGCCACAGCGTATTATCTGGCAACTTCAGGAGCAATCTGTAACGATCCATTGGGCGGAATGTCAGAATGTCACGGATGTCCTGGCTTTTGAAGCGAAAGAGTTTCCGGGCTGGTTGTTTCACTATGAACAATACGCGGACCTGGGCGATTTTCGTGATATGCTGGTTGCGCGTGACGCGGATAATCAGGTGGTGGGTACTGTTATTATCACCTCACCACAGTCGCATCCTGATCGTACGGATGTCATCTGGCAAAAGCTCCTGGGTGATACGGTTGGTGGCATCATGGCTGTTGGCGTGGCGGAAGAGCAGCGTGGACGTGGTATTGGTCTGGCACTGGTTGCCTATGCGACCGAAGAATTGAGATCACGCGGGGTTCAGAATTGTTATATCGACTGGGTCGTCAAAACTGAATTTTACGCGAAACTTGGTTATAGACCATGGCGTTCCTACCAGACAAGCTGGCGGGATATCTAGCAATTTCTGGGTTCTTACCGGAAGTGAGCACTTCGCTTCCGGCAATTTTCCCGCGTTTGTGGAGTCAGGCTTCTCCCAGGATTGGCCCCAGGATATGTACCAGTCGTACCATCAATTTTGCGATGGGGGGGAGAGCCAATAATGGACGCAACAATTGTAAGACATCATGGAAAAAGTTCAGGAAATCGCGTGTACGCGTTTGTCCTTCACTGGTGTCCTGTAACCAGAAGAGTATAAGGCCAAGTTGTGCGCCATAGAGAATGGTTGCCAGATCCAGGCTCTGTGCTTGATAAGGAGCATCTTTCGCACCCTCTACAAGTGGTATGTACAGTGCGCGTGCCTGTTTTCTGACTGCACCTGTATGCTCACCAAATAATCCTGTGTTTGTATGAGGGGTCAAGGCAACACCAAACATAGCTCCAAGGGTGGCACGATATGGTTCCATCTGGGTGAATAAAATTTGCATGATGTAGTGGAAGCGATCAGCAATGGTGGCTGCTGGCAATTGGGACAGTAAACTGGTCTGTTCTATGATAAGTTGCTCATAAAGTACTGCAACCATACGTTCTTTGCTATCGAAGTAACGGTATGCCAGACCGAGGGAACATTGAGCCTGCGCGGCGATATCACGCATTGTAGTCATCTCATAGCCATGCGCCTTAAAGAGATCACCGGCTGCGGATAAGATGCGTTGCCGCGTTTGCTCCGCTTTGCGCGTCATTTTTAGCTGTCCTGTGTTTTTACTCATCATCATAACCACCTATGGTTTTCCCTGTAATGCATAACAGAGAGAACAAGTAGGACGCACTTGTTTTATCTCACTTTTCAACTATGAAAGTAGAAACTATACCTATTACAACGAGAGAATGTGAGAAATGTTGTGCTATTTTCATGACAATTTGCTGTATTTTTTCGTCCTTTTATACAGATGTTGTAATAACGACTATGTGCAAATGCGCTCGAACTTTTGATATATCCCTGAACGTTGTTCACCTTGACAAAACTGATAAGCATCCGTATTATGCAAGTGTGAGAAGTTACATTTTTGCCATGAAGGAGCATGAAGAGGGGGATGCGCAATGGAATTTACCTTAAGAAATTTGCCCAGACATCAGGTACTCTGGGATATCGCTCATAAAATACCAGATGTGGATATCCTCTCTGTGGAAAGCTATCTGTTATTTTTGCGTGTTGCTAGCGATGTGCTTATGGCGTTGCAGGAACATCTGGATCGGTACGAACTTTCGGATGGGAAGTTGGCTGTGCTTATGACGTTACATGCCGCTCCTGAAGGTCGGATGATCCCATCGCAAATTGCGGAGTCTATGGGGGTGACGCGTTCCACAATGACTGGCTTGATTGCAGGCCTTGAGCGGCTGGAACTGGTTTCTCGGCAATCGGATGAGGAAGATGGGCGTATTGCGGCTATTTCGCTGACGCCACGGGGGCAAGATCTTCTGGCTTCGTTGTTGCCTCATCATTTTTCCCATATTCAAGAGTTGATGAAGCAACTAAATGAGGGAGATAAGCAAAATCTCATTGCGTTGTTGGAGAAGATTGCGCTGGGGATTCCAACATTGCGTGAGCCATAAGCTATGGCGAGATTCTGGTTGGTTATCTATGCCGATCTCGTGGTCCATTGTTAGACCATGAGATCGGCATAGTGTTATGTATTGGATAGCTTGTATAAATTGTGTTGTTTATGCCTTCAGGCGCTCCGCCAGATAGGACAGGCTCAGCGGATAGCGATATTCGATCGCGGAGTGGGTGGCGTCGAAGAGTTCGAAGTAGGCGTTGTCTACACCAACCTTTTGCAGGGCATTATAAAATGCTGTTGCTCCGATATCAAGGAAAAACTGATCCCTGTTTCCGGCATCAATATAGATGGCTTTCATCTGCCTCAATGCTTCTGTGTAATGGGGCACCATGCGCACCGGGTCCCATGCTAACCAGCGTTGCCAGACTTCTTCGATAATTTCTCCGGTCTTCAGATCATATGGCATGCGTACCGTGCCATCTTCGTCAGCGGAATAGCAGGCAGCCATACAATAATCATTGAGTAGCACTGCATCGCTCCCTCTGGAGAAGGCAGGCCGGCTCTGAAAATCGCGCCAGAAGTTCTCAAACGAGCTTTCATAGTGGTCACGCAAGAAACGAACAGACTCGCGAAAATCTGGCAGGTAACACAGTTCAAACAATGAATCACCCGCATGGGTCGCCAGACCACCCCAGAGATCAGGCCGTAGCATTGGCGTGACCATTGCTCCATAGCCGCCACTGGATTTCCCGGCGATACCCCGATGTTCACGTGTGGCTAAGGTGCGATAATGGCTGTCCACCCACGGAACAACTTCATCACAGAGATAGGTGTGATATTGTCCTGTTCCAGGGGAATCCAGAAATTGACTTCCTCCATATGATGTCCAGCAATCGACCCAGACTACAATACAGGGTGGCGCTTTCTGCTGCGCGAATAGCTCATCCACCAACTCAGGGAAATTTTTGCGGAATGGGGTGCGATTGCGCCACATATCTAATTGTCCGGTCATGCCCTGAATCATATAGATCGTGGGATAGCGTTGCTCTGTTCTAGCATCATATTCAGGCGGTAAGTAGATCCACAGTGGGCGTTGGTGTGGATCATGCAGAGGATTGTTTTTTAAGACGTTGCTTTCAAAGATATGTTCTTCAAAATGTCCGCTCAGTGGATAGGACCACGGCTCCATAAACGGATCTCCTTCTCAGATGAGGCTATGCCAGACTTGCGTTTGGTTCTTTGATATATGGTACCATAACCGGACCTTCCGGCAGGATGGCAACACGTGCCTGTGGACCATATTTTTGGAGTAATGTATCGATAGTTCCCTGCAAATCTGGTGCTGGTAGCAGTTGGGCGGCCTGTACTACACCTTCAGGTAGGCTGGAATGGAGATAAACATTGGCCTGTAACTGTACCTGAGCCTGTTTCTGGACCTGCCATTGATCGTGCATCTGAAAGCCTGGATGATGGATTAACTCTAAAAGATTGGCCGGACTCTCACCCATCTGTAACAATGATTTATAGTTGCCATGATCAGGTAAGCCGTCGCGGCATTCTGCGATGGTCACAATTGTTCCACCCTGTCGTGTGATCTGTGCTGCTGCGGTCATACCTTTGACACTTTGATAGAGGTTTTGATCCAATGGATATCCATTGTTGCTGGTTATGACGATATCAAATGGTGACTCAACCTCTTGCGTTGATAGGCGTGCGACAGCAGTACATCCCTCATAGTGAGCTTTAATGTAGTCACCCGCGAAAACTCCGGTGATGTGACGCTCTTGATCAAGTGTGACATTGACCATAAATTCTGGCGGACAAAGGCTGACCGCATCCTGAATTCCACGATGGATAGGGTTTTCCTGTAACACGGCCCACGTTGCCTGTGTATCGCCTATCAGTGGCGCACTGTGTAAATGTTGTATGGTCGCAATGCCCGCGATACCGGGGACGATTCCTTTCGCTCCGCCTGAAAAGCCCGCGAAAAAGTGAGGTTCAATAAAACCAGTTACAATGCGAAAATCAGCTTCGATATAGTGCTGATTGATCCATACTGGAGAGCCTGATGCACTTTCACCAAGGTAGACCAGGGTTTGCTCATCGAACGCATCATGGTTGGCGATTTCTACGGTTTCGACAATCTCATCTCCCAACATCTGACATAACTCATCTCGCGTATTGGCGCGATGTGAGCCAGTGCCATTGATGATGATGAATTGTGAGCGTGGTATAAAAGATAATTCGTCCAATATCCACGGTACAATCCGCTCATTTGGGGTTGGGCGCGTGATATCAGAAATAACGATAGCTATGCGATCATGTGGCTGTACGCGTTTGGCGAGTGACAAATTGCCGATTGGTTGCCGCAAAGCTTGCTGGAAGGTCAGACGTTCATCGGGTAAAGGAGAACTGTGTTGAGAACGCAGTACAACGGTATGTTCCGGTACCTGTACTATCCGCCTTGTGTTTCCATAAGGTATGTGTACATCCATAGCCCATCCTCGTCTCTCTGTCTTGCTTGCCTGATGTCAGTGAAAACAAATAAATTTCGAACTTCTAGAATGAGTATAGAAGGCTACCCTGTGAAATTCAAGACATATTCTGAATTGTGAGCCGGAATTATCTCGTGAATCGTGAATCTTTCCAGCGACAAAATACAGGAATTTCTGTTCGGTTTATGGTGGGTGAAATCATGGTTTTGAGGTTGATTGGTGGGATAGCAGGATAGAACTTGCTACAATGTGAGTGAATTCTAGAATGGCAAGCGCAGCAAGTGTTTCCTATCTGTCCTGCAGTGGATCAGCCGGGAACTTGCAATGTCTACAGTAAACTGCGCTTCCCATCTGAGATCTATGAAAATATTACTGAGTTTCATATAGCGTGTGTGCAGGTCGAAGAGGAGCACACACATGAAGCTTAGCCAGCGAATTTATATTTTGCCTGTCCTTTGATATCTGTCTTTAAGCGGAAGAGATCACCGGAAAGAGGATACTGGTCACGTTCCGCTTCATTGACCGCGGCACTGGTGATGTAGAGTTCGTTCAGACCAGGACCACCGAACACACAACTGGTTGGTCGTTTCACCGGCAGGTCAAGTATGCGCTCGACAGCACCATCGGGCGCGTAGCGGACAATACGTGAGCCATTCCAGTGTGCGCTCCAGACATAGCCTTCACTATCCACTGATAAACCATCAGGTTCGGAACCATCCGTTGTCTCAGCAAAAACGCGCTGATTGCTGATGTTTCCAGTTTCCGCGTCAAAATCAAAAGCATAGATGGTGTGTTTGAGCGAATCAGTAAAATACATGATGGTGTTTTCTGGATTCCAGCCCAGACCATTGGAGAGCGCAATATCGGTCAGCATCACATGTATCGAGAGATCTGGATCAAGGCGGTAGAGTGAGCCGCTAGGAACATCTGTACCTTCACCCATTGTGCCAGCCCAGAAGCGGCCCTTGCAATCAACCATCGCATCATTAAAACGTACAGAGGGCTGATCCGTGAACGGCTCGGCAATAGGTTGGAATTCTTTTTTCTCCTCATCCCAGAACGCAAAGCTTTTTCGTGTGGTCATTACGAAACCGCCGGAGACACGTTCCGCCATAGCGGTTGTATAGGCCCCCAGGCTGACGGGTTCATAATGGTCAGAGGTGGGATCAAAGCGGTAGTAGCGGCCATCGGGAACGATATCCAGCCAGTAAACTACCTGTTTATCGACGCTCCAGATCGGACCTTCTCCCAAAGTATTGCGACAGGGGATGATATGTTCAAGTTCACTCACAAAGTGACTCCTTTCAAGTAGCCGTTCCATTGATAGAAGTTGGAGCAGTATGGGGCTTTATTTGCATGCAGCCACATACTGACGAGCGAGCGCTGTTAATGATGCCCAGTCTTTCTTGCGTACCAGTTCTTTATTGACCAGTTGACTGCCAACCGCGACAGTATATGCCCCCGCAGCCAGAAATTTGCTACAGGTATCCAGATTCACACCGCCTGTTGGTACAAGGAGGAGATTGGGCAATGGTGCCAGGACATCTTTGAAGTATGAGGGACCAAGTTCACCAGCAGGGAAGACTTTGACCAGATCCGCGCCCAGATTCCATGCTTGCCAGATCTCAGTTGGTGTAAATGCTCCGCAGACGATTGGCACATTATGTTGCTTCGCTACTTTTATCACGTCTGGAGCCAGCACTGGCGTTACGAGGAATTGTGCTCCTGCCTGTACAGAAGCTGTTGCCATGTCCGCATCCAGTACCGTTCCCGCTCCGACAATCAGGCGATCACCGAATTCTTTGCGAATAGTGGTGATGACCTCATTGGCTTTTTTATTCGTAAGTGTGAATTCAATTGTTGTAATACCACCATTGAGTAAAGCATTGCTTAGTTGGATCGCATCGTCCAGATTATCCAGACGGACGATGGCAATTGGTACTCGTGGCTGTAGTAATTTCACAACCCGCTGCGACATATTTTACTCCTATTTGATATGGTTGTTTTGTACAGTCACCTCATTATATAGCGAAACACTGAATAATTGCACGTGCCAATAGAAGCTTAAGATCAAAAGACGCTGCAATAGTTCAGTATACTGTCTCTGTCGCTAGCTCTATTTTATTTAAAATGTAAAACTTGCAATGTGTTATTTTTCATTTTAAGGTGAGATTAAAAATATGATACGCCACGTCGTAGCAGGAGGACACAGAACGCTCCAAGGCATATTCCTATGAGAAAAACCAGACCATGTGTGGTATAGCCAACAAGTATGATGGATATAATACCAAGCACGATAACGCCAGGAACCAGAATAATTGCTTCGAATAATAAATGAAAAGAATGAGCAGTTGTACAAAAGTCTATCAAGGTACAGCATGCTAGCCAGATATAAAGATTTTGTGTGCTGAATTGGTTTAATGCGTTCGTGGGATCAGTAGGACCCGGATTATCTGCGTTGTTGAACTGGATGCCAAGATCTATATAGGTAAACACGAATGCTACGCAGGCTGAGATCAGACCGAAGATTGGAATGGAATAGAAGCGCATCCAGTGCTGAGATTGTGTAGGAGAAATAGCAGCCATATCTTTGTCCTTCTAGAAAATCGTATTTCTGCTGGTTGGTAAGTTGTTTGCCTTTCCCTTGTGCGTTTTAAGTGAATGGTTAGCTGACTACAAGTATAGAACTGCTCTATTCAGCATGGATAGTGAGTATACTCATGAATGTGATTATGGAGGCTGACTGATTTTGCTGGTGAAAATTGACTGACTTTAATACACGAGATACACTTAGCTTAGATGCTAAGTACACAGATGTCATAGAAAGATAGGGAGCGTCATATGTCGTCGATAGATGTCGTCAGCTTTGGTGAGACAATGCTTCGCCTCACAACTCCGCATGGTTCACGTCTGGAAACAGCCTCTTCGTTGCATATTTATGTTGGTGGAACCGAGTCAAACATGCTGGCTGGCCTGGCTCGTCTGGGTTTGCGTGTCTCCTGGCTCTCTGCCTTACCACAAACACCGTTGGGCCAGAATGTTACGACAGAGTTGCGGCGGCATGGTATCGATACAACGCATGTGCTCTGGGATACGTCAAATAGCCGTCTGGGGACTTTTTATGTTGAAGAGTCTCCTGATCCGCTTGGTATCCAGCTATTCTATGATCGGGCGAACTCTGCCTGTGCCCTTGTTGATCCTGATCTCGTAAATTATAGCGTTGTTGATGATGCCCGTTTGCTGCATCTGACTGGTATCACCCCTGCTTTAAGTGAACGTGCGCATGAGGTTTTCCACCGTTTTCTGGCACGTGCTCGTGCGCAGCATGTTCCTCTTGTCTTCGATGTCAACTATCGCGCCAAGCTCTGGTCACCGCGAGAGGCGGCGAAGGCGTTAGAAGAGGCCTGTCAGCAGGCGCAAATTCTCTTCTGTGCGCAGGCTGATGCCGCTGAGCTGTGGGGATGTGATGGAGAACCTGAGGCGATCTTACGTCAATTAGCTTCACTGTTCGGTCAGGATAAGACGCTGGTGATGACGATGGGCGGCGGTGGCTCTGCCCAGTTGCATCATGGTGAGTACCAGTTTGAGAAGGCTTTTCCCACTGCTGGTCAGATACGTTTCGGTTCAGGTGATGCTTTCGATGCTGGCTACCTTTATGCCTATCTGGATGGTCCACTCTATCAGGAACTGCGTGAACAGGCAGAACGTCACCTGACGCCATTGGCGTTTGGCAATGCGCTGGCTGCTCTGAAACGTACTATTCCTGGTGATATCCCACTGATTACCCCTGCTGATGTTCGTGCTGTCCTCCTGCAGGCTAAACAGCGTTTTCGCTAGAGCAAGTCCTTTCTGCACATAAAAAGATAGGGGGTAGCCCATCTCATAGATAGGACTACCCTGTTTTGTTTGCCTAGCGTTCCTGT
Organism: Dictyobacter sp.; assembly: GCA_035493535.1. Taxonomy (GTDB): domain Bacteria; phylum Chloroflexota; class Ktedonobacteria; order Ktedonobacterales; family Ktedonobacteraceae; genus Dictyobacter. Next base: position 178,691 of record DATJIE010000001.1, on the reverse strand, counting down.
TCGGTTGGGCGAATCAGGATTTCATTGACGTTGACGCGGTCAGGTTGTGTGATTGCGTATACGATGGAAGCGGCGATATCCTCGCTCTCCAAAGGTGTTAAGCCCTGGAACCACTGTATTTGTCGCTGTTTGACTTCTTCGTCTGTGATATGTTCCATTAATTCAGAGACAACTGCGCCTGGCTCAATCACGGTGACGCGAATATTGTTCTTGTATACTTCTTGCCTCAGTGACTCAGAAAATGCACCCACCCCCCATTTTGTGACGTTATAGACGCCGCTACCAACACGGGCGGTACGACCTGCAACTGAGGAGATATTGACGATATGGCCACTATTTTGTTGTTTCATGATCGGTAATACTTTGTGCGTCGCGTATAGCAGTCCAAGCACATTGATGTCGATCATTCTGCGCCAGTCCTCAGTATTTGCGCCATCGATCATGCCCAGTAACATGACACCAGCATTATTGACAAGCACGTCGATACGACCGAGTTGCTCCTTCACGTGGTTGACCATTGTCTGTACCTGCGCTTCATCCGCAACATCCGCTACCACAGTAAGGGCTGTACCCCCCTGTTCCTGAATGCGTTGCGCGAGCGATTGCAGGCGATCACCGCGACGGGCAACTATCGCTACTTTCGCGCCTTGCTCCGCAACCGCCAGCGCGGTTGCTTCTCCAATGCCAGATGATGCGCCTGTGACGATGACGACTTTACCTTCCAGGGATTTTGCCATTTGTGTGTTATTCCTTTTTCTCTGAAATAAAAAAATTCCGTTGGGAAAGTTCGAATTTACTATATATATGCAAGTGATCACCCACACAAAAGATGACAATGATAGACAAATGAAAGATTTTTTAGCACATTGTTCTTCTCTCAATAGAAGTTTTGTGCGCTGGTTCTCTATATAAAAAAAGATCTGATCCAGCTTATTTGTCAGGATCAGATCTTTTTATGATTGAATCTTTTTCTGTTTATGCTGTTATTTTCTTCAATACTTTGTCTTCACCGTTATCCTCACCAGCATATGAGAGTGGAGCGGAAACATTTTCCAGTGATTTGCGTTCAGCGTTGACCGCGAAGAAGATGGCGATGATACCCGCGCCAGCCATCAGTACTGCTCCGATCAGGTCGCCATAGAAGAGCGCGATCGGTTGATTTGTCTGGACCAGCGCACCAAAGAGAATTGGTGCCGCGACTCCACCGGCCAGCGTACCAACCGCGTAGAAGAGCGCGATTGCCAGCGCACGGATCTCTAGTGGGAAGACCTCACTGACGGTGAGGTATGCCGAACTTGCACCCGCCGAGGCAAAGAAGAAGACAACTGACCAGCACAGCGTCTGGGTTGCCGCATTCAATGCGCCCTGCAGGAAGAGCCAGCCTGTGATTACCAGGAGTACACCGGAGGCGATATAGGTGAAGCTGATCATCTTTTTCCGTCCAACAGTGTCAAACATACGTCCAATTGTTAATGGTCCAAGAACGTTACCAATGGCGAATGGCACCTGATACAGGGCGACGTTATCAGCCGGTACGTGATAAAAAGTCGTCAGGATGAGCGCGTACGTAAAAGTGATGGCGTTGTAGAGAAACGCCTGCCCGATCATCAATGCCAGACCTAATACTGCTCGTTGCGGATATTTCTGAATCATTGTACGAGCAATTTCTCCGAAGGTGATTGAGCCACGAGGGCGAATGGGCAGCGTTTCGTTTGTTTCTGGTAGCTTATCGAGATGATCATCATCTTTGATTTTCTGCTCGATATATGCAACTATCTTGTCGGCTTCCTCGAAGCGACCATGCATCATCAGCCAGCGTGGACTTTCAGGGACAAAGTGTCGAATCAACAGCACCGCCAGACCGAGGACCGCGCCCAGACCGAATGCCAGCCGCCAGCCCAGATCAACCGGGAGAATATTTGGATTAATCAGAATGGCTGTCGATGTCGCCCCGATTGCTGTGCCAATCCACCATGTACTGTTGATTACCAGATCTGTCCAGCCACGCGCTCGTGCTGGAATCAGTTCGTCGATGGCAGAATTGATAGCCGCGTATTCACCGCCGATACCCGCACCAGTCAGAATACGGAATAGGATGAACCAGAAGAAATTAAAAGAAAATGCCGTTAATATCGTTGCACCCAGGTACAGGCCCAGGGTGATCATAAACAGCTTTTTACGACCGAGGAGGTCAGTTAAGCGACCAAAGAATAATGCGCCGATAACCGCGCCAATTAAATATGCGCTACCTGCACCGGACACCTGGACATCCGTAAGACGTAATGTCTGTGGCTCTTTGAGAACACTGGAGATAGAACCAACAACGGTTACTTCCAATCCATCAAGAATCCAGGTAATGCCTAATGCAATAACAATTAACCAATGCCATCTGCTCCAGGGCAAGCGATCCATTCGTGCCGGGACATCGGTATTTACTACTTTCCCATCATTTATCTTATCTATCATCTGCTAAGATTCCTTTTGCCATGATACACAACTTTGTGTGGAAACCGATAAAGGCGCTAAGAACGTTGCACAATATGTACTGCTCATAAATCGTGTGAGCAGGAATTATCGGTTTTGCGACTGTTATTTCTAGTACGGAGCTTGTAACACATCGGTTTCAAATTGTTCGGCCCTATCATTATCAGTGCTTGCTTGTCTGCATTTTTTCGCTGATAATTGCAGTGGAAAGTGATATACCACGACTGCTGTTTTGTGCTAGAATGGCGCTATTATGTTACGAACTATCACTGCGACGCGCTATGTGGCACCACTACGAGAAGGTGGCTCATTACCTGCTATTCTGGAGGCTGATGATGATGGCCTCTATGTCGTCAAGTTCCGTGGCGCTGGTCAGGGTCCAAAAGCGCTCATCGCGGAAATGGTGGCGGGAGAGATCGCTCGTGCTCTGGGCTTACCCGTGCCTGAAATCGTTTTTATCGAGCTTGATCCTGTCCTTGGGCGCTCAGAGCCGGACTTTGAGATTCAGGAGCTACTGAAAGCCAGCGCAGGTCTGAATGTCGCACTGGACTTTTTGCCCGGTGCGCTCCCTTTTGATGCGCTGGATATACGTGCTCTGAGTACGACGCTTGCATCTGAGATTGTCTGGTTTGATGCGTTTGTCACGAACGTTGATCGAACGCCGCGCAATACCAATATGCTCTGGTGGCATCAGAATTTGAAGCTTATCGACCATGGAGCATCGTTATATTTTCATCATATCAATGCTGAATATCTGGAGCGTAGCCGAACGCCGTTTACCACGATCAAATCGCATGTATTGCTTCCCGTTGCCAATGAACTCAGGGAAGTGGATCAGCGGCTTAAAGCAGCTTTAACGCCAGCGTTGCTACAGGATATTCTGGCGCAGATCCCTGATGCCTGGTTAACAGGACACGAGCTGTATGCTGATGCAGCGATTCATCGACATGCCTATCTTGAATATTTGCTGGATCGTCTGGCACATTCTGATATTTTTGTTGAGGAGGCTCTCCGTGCCCGCGATCAGCTCATATGATTACGCTATTATTCGCATCGTGCCACGCGTTGAACGCGGTGAATGTATTAACGTCGGCGTTATTCTCTTTTGCCGCACACGACGCTTTCTAAAGGCAAAGTTGGCGCTGGATGAGCAGCGCATACGCTCATTTGCCCCGAACCTGGACTATGCTGCGGTAGAGAAACAGTTGCTGCAATTGGTACAGGTCTGTAATGCTGAGCCACAGAGTGGCCCCATCGGGGAGCTTTCACAATCCGAACGCTTTCACTGGTTGGTTGCCCCACGAAGCACGATCATCCAGGTTTCGCCTGTCCATTCAGGTCTGTGCTCCAATCCTGAGTCTGTGCTCGATCATCTGGTACAGGAATTGGTGCAGTAAACACATGCTGCATATTGGCAACCGTCCGCGCAAATATGGTACAGTTTTACAGCAGTATGCTGGCTGCGATAAGCTATAAAGTACATGGAGCAAATAGAGTACCTACTGCAATAGAAAGGTAAGAATAATATGCATTACCGTACATTTGGACGAACTGGCTGGGATGCGTCTGAAATCGGGTTTGGCGCGTGGGGAATTGGTGGTGATGCCTGGGGGCAGACTGACGATACAACCTCGATAGCTGCGTTGCATAAAGCGATTGATCTGGGTGTGAATTTTATCGATACGGCTGATGTCTATGGTGATGGTCACTCCGAGCAGTTAATTGCGCAGGTACGCAAACAACGAAGTGAGCCTCTCTTTATTGCTACCAAGGCTGGACGCCGCTTGAATCCACATACCACTGATGGTTATGTTGATAGGCAGAAGATGACTGCTTTTATTGAGCGCAGTCTGCGCAATCTGGATGTGGATGCGCTTGATCTGGTTCAGTTGCATTGTCCACCGACTGAGGTCTATGACAGAGCGGAAGCGTTCGGCATTCTTGACGATCTGGTGCAACAGGGCAAGATCCGCAATTATGGCGTTAGTGTTGAAAAGGTGGATGAGGCGTTAAAGGCTATTCAGTATCCTAATGTCAAAAGTGTACAGATTATCTTCAATATGTTTCGCCTGAAACCTGCCGAGCAGTTTTTTAATGCCGCGCAGGAGCGTAATGTTGCTGTTATCGTTCGTGTGCCTCTTGCCAGTGGTCTTCTCAGTGGTAAGTTCACAAAGACCTCACAATTTGCCGCCGCCGATCATCGCAATTTTAACCGTCATGGTGAAGCATTTGACCAGGGCGAGACATTCTCCGGTGTTGACTATGAAACCGGTCTGGAAGCGGTTGAAGAGCTGAGATCATTGTTGCCTGCGGGTACGAGTATGGCCCAATTTGCGCAACGTTGGATTCTGATGTTCCCCGCTGTCTCGACGATCATCACGGGAGCGAAATCACCTGAGCAGGCAGAGAATAATGTCCAGGCTTCCGAACTGCCTGAACTGAGCCAGGATACGCTGCGCCGCGTTCAGGAGGTTTATGATAAATATTTCCGCGCTGAGATTCATCGGCGTTGGTAGGCAAATGAAACCTGTGTTATACTGAACAGGGTCGATTTATGAGCTATGACGATATCGTCATAGCTCTTTTCTTTTATGCTCATTGTATTGTCGGTTATTCCTGTCTTTATACTATACTGTTGAATAGATGCAGTAGTGGAGCAGTGGACATACAGGATGTAATTTTTGTGATGGAGAAAAAAATAGCAGATGCGTCCCTGTTGCAGCCCATATCATCAGAGCAGGTAACAGATGAGAAAGAAATAATAATAGATAATTCAGATCAGACGGGTAGACCTCAGATTGTATTGAAGAGTGGTGATAGTTTTCTGCTCACTGATAGCTGTGGGGATCTTCCCTCATCCCGTCAGGAAATAGGCTTGTTCAGACATGGAACGCGTTTTGTGCGAATGTGCAATCTCTTTTTAGCAGGCCGTAAACTGGTTGCTCTCTCGCATCAGAGCACAGAAATGAGCAATGCCTGCCATATTGATCTGACAAATGCTCCTCTAACATCAACTCAGGGGCGAACGATTGAGCAGGGGGCTGTTCACATTGATCGTTTTGTGCAATTAGAACAGGATACGTTAGCGCAAACCTTTACGATAACCAGCTTTTATCAGGAGCCATTACAATTGACGTTGAGCCTTCTGGTGGGAGCGGATTTTACTGATCTGTTCGAGCTACGCGGTTTTGGTCGTGAGCAGCATGGGACGGTCCTTCCTCCATTACTGCATGAGCACGCAGTCACACTGCGTTACAAAGGGTTGGATCAGGTTGAGCGCCAGACGCAGATGAACTTTGATCCACCTGCCGCTGTGATACAGCCAGATCGTGCTGGTTGGATGCTTCAGCTTGAACGTGGTGTGCCATATCAGATCAGTGTCACTGCAAAGATGAGTGAAACAGACGGTGACAAAGTTTCCATGCAGTCTGCGTCTCATCACTGGTCAACTCTGGCGCAACCAACCATTACTAGCGATGATCCCATCTTTGATCGTTGGCTCAAACGGGGCATGCAAGATTTGATGATGTTAAGCACGATGACACCATATGGATACTATCCCTACGCTGGTATCCCCTGGTATTGTACGCCATTTGGTCGTGATGGACTGATTACCGCCCTGGAATATCTTCCCTGGTACCCTCAAGTAGCAAAGGGGACATTGCGCTTTTTAGCTGCGTATCAGGGCGCAAAAATTGATGCATTTACTGACGAAGAGCCCGGCAAAATTCTCCATGAATTCAGAACTGGCGAGATGGCGCAATGTCGCGAAATTCCCTTTATTCCCTATTATGGTACAGTTGATGCGACCCCTCTCTTCCTGATTTTGCTTGAGGCATATCTGCGCTGGACTGATGATCGCGCCCTGTTAGAGGCGCTCTGGCCGAACGCGCAGGCGGCGGTGCGCTGGATGGTTGAATATGGGGATAAAGATGGTGATCGTTTTCTGGAATACCATACCGCCTCCGAAAAAGGTTTGCAGCATCAGGGTTGGAAAGACTCTCTTGACGGTATCAATCATAGTGATGGTCGTATTGCTCGTTCTCCTATCGCTCTGAGTGAAGTTCAGGGCTACGCATATGCCGCATATCGTGCTATGAGCTATCTGGCGCAACGACAGGGTTATCTGGACGAAGCCAGCCGCTGGGAACGAGCCGCCACTGAATTGCAGACGCAGTTCGTAGAGCAATACTGGTGGGAAGATGAGCAGATCTTTTATCAAGGGCTGGCGGCACAGAAAGAACCCTGTGATGTTGTCTCTTCCAACGCTGGTCACTGTCTCTGGAGCGGCGTCGTGCCTGATGATCTCGCGCAAAAAGTCATTTCGCGCCTGATGCGTGCGGATATGAATAATGGTTGGGGCATGCGTACGCTTTCTTCACAGGCTGCGCTCTACAATCCGCTGAGTTACCATAATGGCTCTATTTGGCCGCATGATACGGCTGTCGTCGGTGCTGGTATCGCACGGTATGGTGGGAAAGCCCAGGCAGGAGCGCTCTTGCAGAGCCTCTATGATGCCAGTCATTACTTTGCCGATGCACGACTGCCTGAACTCTATTGTGGCTTTGAGCGTCGTGCGGGGTATGGACCTACGCGTTATCCCGTATCCTGTTCACCTCAAGCGTGGGCGGCGGGCGCACCATTTCTCCTGTTGAGTAGCCTGTTAGGTCTACAGCCAAATGCCGCCACACAGAGTCTCACCTTGCAGCAACCGACGCTACCTGACTGCTTGAATTCGCTAGAACTCCGTGGCATCACCATTGGTTCGCGTACCGTTCATCTGCGTTTTATCCGTGTTGGCACACAGACAGAAGTTGTCCTGGGTCAGGAGAACGAGATCGCAGTACGAGTCCTGTAGTCTGTCCTCATTGTCGATTTGACAAGACTTCCGCCAATCAGACATAGTCAATGATAGAGAACGAGAACAGCAAAGGAGAGAATAGTATGCTTTCTGAGGAACTCCTCCACGTACTGAAACAAAAGCCACTGGGATTATTATTTGATATTGATGGCACATTAAGTCCGATTGCGCCAACACCAGGAGAAGCTTATCTCTACCCAGGAACCGCCGATCTGCTGCGCAAAGTCAGTCAATATGCGCATGTTGGTATTGTTACAGGTCGGGCTGTGGAAGATGGAGCGCGTATCGTCAACGTGAAAGGGTTAACCTATATTGGAAATCATGGCCTCGAATGGTGTAATGATTTACCAGATGATAGCCATCAGGTACAGGTTATATCGGACGCCATACCATATGTAGACGCCGGAAAACATATCTTAGATTTTGCCGAAAAAAAATTACTACCTGAATTTCCTGACATTATCATACAGCGGAAAAGCGTTGGAGGTTCATTACACTACCGGCTTGTGCCCAACCCAGAGCAGGCACGCGAGCGCATTCTCGCAATGCTAGCGAAGCCGGTTCAAACAGTGCATATGAGACTTGGTGAAGGGAAACGCGTTATAGAAGTTCTGGCCCCTTTAAATGAAAATAAAGGGAGATCCTTACGGCGCTACGTTGAGCAAATTGGGCTACAAGGAGTCCTCTTTGCGGGCGATGACCGAACAGATGTCTTTGCAATAGATGAAATCGCCAGACTGCGTCAGGAAGGGCTTGCCGCCTTCTCCGTAGGAGTTAAGCACGCCGATACGCCTGCTGATCTCCTGCAAAATGCCAATCAGTTGGTTCAAGGAGTAGAAGAAATGGCTCATCTGCTCACTAAAATCACTGATATGTTGAGTCATAATGGGAGCGCCACTGCGTAAGGGCGAGCAACCGTAGGGGTACCCACAAAGGTACCTCTACAACTGCAACGCATCTTTATCCATACATCATGTATTTGATATATAGCTTCATGTAACGTAACGTCCTACGCCAATTTCGCAGTTGTCATAGACTCATCAGAAATTGCTTCAGTACTGGTAGTACTGGTTGCCCCGGAATCTTCATTCGCATTCGTCGAACTTGCAAAAGTCCGCTCTAATAGTTCATTAATATCATAGATCTGTCGAGCCATCCACACATTAAGATCGCTACGTTCAACCGCTTGCCGAGCCAGAGTAGCCTTCATACGCCGCTCATCAGGAGACAGCGTTAATGCTTTATAAAGAGCATCAGCTATTTCACTTACATCAGTAGGTGAGGTAGGAATGGAGCCTTTTGCTAATTGCTGAAATGCGCCAGCTGTACGGGATAGAACAAGCACGCCATCATTCTGGTTAACAACCGCACCTTCTTTTGCCACCAGATTCATGCCATCAATAATGGGATTGACCAGTAACACATCATAGAACTGCATTGCCGCCAGTGCTCGAATACGATCATTGCCGAAGAAAGCCTGGATAGGAGTCCAATCGTCCGTACCATACTTACTGTTCACGTCATCGATCACGCCGCGTACATCCGCATCTAGACGACGATATGCCTGCACGGTCTGACGGGACGGAACTAAGAAGGTAAGGAATGTTACCTTGCCATACAGTTCGGGGTGTTTTTCAAGTAACTGATCGTAGGCCTGGAACCCACGAACGAGGTTTTTTGTCGGATCAATGCGATCCACACGCACAATATTGTGTTGAGACAGCAGGGACTTCATCTGTTCCGCTGCTCGTTTGCCAGCGGCGGTACTGACAGCCTTGCGCTCCTCGGAAACTGAAATGGAAATTGGATAGGCGCGGGTTTGTGTCCGATGACCCTGCCACCAGATCGCTCCCTCTTCAAAATCCACCACAGCGCCATCAAGTAGTGTACGTGCCCCTTCTAAGAAATTGCGGGCATCACGCTCGGTCTGGAAGCCGATAATATCATTGCCGACCAATCCTCCGTAAATAGCCTGCGCGATATTACTTGGTAAGAAATGCCAGCAGCGCACATCAGGCCAGGGGATGTGAATAAACTGCTGCATAATAATTGTCGGATGCATTTTGCGGATCATCTGGGGAACCAGATACAAATGATAGTCTTGCAGCATCACGACAGGGACCGATTCTTCACGATTAATCTCGGCATTTACAGCATCAGCAATAGCCTGATTGGCTACAGTGTAGCCAGTTTCCCAGGCATCCTGAAGTTGCTCGGCATTTGCAGCATCCTGAGTTGGATCATACATATAATGTTGCAAGAACCAAAGGACCTCATTGCTGACCCGCTCATAATGTTTGCGGTAAACCTCTTTTGGAACCGCAACATAACGTAGTTGCATTTTCTGACCTTTAATTGGCGATTGAAGCAGCCCCCCATTTTCCTCTTGTGCCTTTTTCACTGCCAAACGGTCGCCTTCGGTCATTGTCATTGCAACCCACGTGACCTCCATACGGTTTCCGGCATCAATCAATGCCGTCACCATACCGCCAGCACCACGCCGCGCCTTCAACTCCTTATCCTGTGTCAATTGATATTCAACTGGACCACGATTTGAAGCAATAATCAGACGTCGGGCATGAGTTAACTGCGGAGGAGGGACCTTTGTCGTCTTCCGCGTGGGCATGGGTGTATCCTTTCTAACAGGTGCTTACTGTTGTTTTCGGTCACACGTCCGATCTTCGTCTTCTGTTCAATGAGCTTTTCTGGGAGACGAGAGAAGATCTGGTACGTTTTCACCTACAAACAAGTCCTAATCATGCATGACGGAGCTATGCAAGTCCCCAAGAATAATGTTACCATACAACAAAGCAATATGCCTAGACTCTATGAAGCCTTACTTTGTGCTGCATCATATGGATCAATTCCCCAAACATCTGTTATTGCATATCTCTTGAAAAATATGGTAAGGCTCGCAGCAAACATTGCAGAGTTGCTTCACTTACTAGGTGACACGTATCATGGAGTGCAAACCGACTCAACGCAGGATAGTTGTTATCCATTTCGGATATGGAAATAGGCTATTCGTACATTGTCACCATTCCTCTTCTTTAGTAAAAGCAAAGGCATGTGCTCTTTACCTCTATTCCTCTGCTCACATGAGTAACCGGAAGAGGTTTGAACCCTGTCTGCCAGAACGCTCGTAAAAAGCATGCATAGCGGGTTCAGCGAAATAATACACACACCGGGTTAATATAAAGTTAATGAAAGAGAGTAATACTAAAAATACGGAGAAGGACTCCTGTATGTTGCTAAAAGAAGTACATTAGTACTCTCTGACGCAAGGCTCTCTGAACTACACGTTTTTGTTAGTGTAGACTGTTATAGATATTGTTTTGTTTTCTATAATGGTGCTGTAAGCTCTATATGCCTGAAGAGATACCCTTCTTTTCATCTTTCTCTATAGATTGTAGTACCCGACAATTGTCTATGCGGCAGTGCGATAGATGGATAGAACAGATCCGCAATTATTTGGTGAGAAGGCAGAGAGATGATCGTTATAAAATAGGGGGTGTACTCATTTAGGAGTATTAAGAAACGCGGTACTATGTAGACATAACCCATAACTACTATCAACCGACAAAACTTTGCGGTAATGCGAGGCACGTGCTAGAATTGCCGTGCTAGAAGCAGAGAAACGTGTTTTGTCTGACCTGTGGCAATATTTGAGAGGAGCGCAAATTGGAAGAGAAGAAACGTCGGAAATGGTACTGGCGCGTATTGGATTTTGTTAATCCATTGCGTGATCCAAGCCTGACCGTTGCCGCCGTACTGACCTTTATTGAAGAGGCGGGGCAGCATAATCCCTGGTATATAATCATCGTTATTGCGCTCGTCAACTGGATTGCGGTACGTGGTGTCGTCTGGCTTGTGGTGAACTTCACATTCGCTGCTGTTTTCCTGAGCCGTCGTATCTGGTGGTCTGCGAAACATCCACGTTTGGCATGGCGTATTCTGGATGCGGTGGGACATGAGGAGATCGTTATTGGTGGTAATGCAGCGATGACGAATAGCATCGTCCTTCAAGATGGTACTACACTTATGAGTCCAATGCTTGGTGCCAGTGGCGTGCAGATTATTGGTGAATTGCCCGCAGGTACAGAGCTTCCATTGCTTGGTATGCCGAACGGACAGATGCCATCAACCTTTGATGCACCAGGATTTTTTCCAGGTTCAAACGAGTTTCCCGCTAATGGCTTTGCAGGGCAGCCCTCCTATCAACAGGCGGGCAATAATGGTTTTAATAACGAATATATGAGTACGCAAAGCACTGACGGATTATCTCAGGGTTTCTCACAACGACCCTCGCAGGAGGAGGAACGCTTGCGTCAGCAGATTGCAGCATTCACCCGCCTGATGGATGACTGGGTTCAGTTCACCGAGGAGAAGTGGCGCACAATCAGTGATAGCCAGCTTGGCTGGAAACCACTTCGTGGACGTTATGGTAACTGGGATGATATCTTTAATGATGTGTATGCGGCAAAAACTTCAGATCCTATGGCTGAAGCGGCGCAAGAGGCTGGTGAAGCAACTGCGCGGCGCTATGATACATCCAGGGATAAAGGTTCCGCTGCATCCGCAGTAGCTTGTTTTATGCGTGATATGATGACGTTGCGACGCGGTCTGGATATTCTCCAGCAATCAGGGTCCGATGCCTCACCGGAAACACCGAATGCTCAACCATCCGTACAGCCGATGTTTAACAAGCGCTTTGGCAATACGAGTGGTTCATTAACGGGGAACACGACCGGGAGTTTGTCACCAAGGAACACACTGATTCGCCGCCCAGCGCAAATTTTTGTGGACGCCGACTCTAAAAAATAGGACAACCCATGTATATGTATTCCCCTCGTCCTGTTCACGTGCGCCCAGAATTGGATCGAATGGCTGAATATATACCTGGCGAGTCTCAGGAAGCATTCAGTGCACGTACAGGCATTCCAGTTGACCAGCTTATAAAATTGAATAGTAATGAAAGTCCCTATGGTCCGTCTCCGCAGGTGGTTGCGGCTCTGGGGAATCATAGCAATTATAATCAGTATCCTGATACCGAATCACGGGCATTAAAAAGCGCTCTTGCTGAGTATACGGGTGTTGAAGACCGACATATTGTGGTAAGCCACGGAAGCAATGAATTAATAAATCTTCTCTGGCATATCTTTCTTTCGGTTGGGGATAACATTATTTGTTGCCCGCCAACCTTTTCTCTCTATACTTTTGTGACAACCTATTGTGGCGCTTATGTTCTTGAAGTGCCGCGTAGAGAAGATTATGAGATCGATGTTGAGGCGATTTTAAAGGCTCTCACGCCTGAGACCAAGATGATCGTTCTCTGCTCTCCTAATAATCCGACAGGTAATCCTGTCGATGAGCAGGATATTCTGCGCTTACTCGACACCGGACGTATTGTGATGGTGGATGAGGCTTATGTGGAGTTTTCTGATCGACCACGAGGTCTGGCCCATCTTGTTCCTCAATACAGTAATCTCATTATCATGCGCACTTTCAGTAAATGGGCTGGTCTGGCCGGATTACGTATCGGTTATGGGATCTTCCCAGAATGGATTGTGACCTATCTACGACGTGCTCAGTGTCCTTTTGAGGTGAACCTTGCCGGACACATCGCTGCAATTGAAACCTTGAAGCACCTGGATTATACAATGGAACGGGTTCAGGCTCTGGTTTATGAACGAGAACGGCTCTTCGCGGCGTTGAAGAAGCACCCTTACCTGCATCCTATTCCTTCTCAGGGGAACTTTATTCTGACGAAGGTGGATGAAGAAGAAATACGGGTGGCGCAGATCCGTGATGCGGTTGAGTCTCATGGTATTATGCTGCGATATTTTAATCATCCTTATCTGCAGAATTTTATTCGTTTAACGGTGGGGTTACCTGAACATACGGATAAGATTGCTCTGGCTTTGTCTCAGCTTGAGGTGAAGTTGTAACGGTTATTTCTCGGTGGCGATGTCTTTTGTCGTTGGTTGAAATACGTTTTATCTGTATGTAAAAAAATCTATTCAAGGCAAGAATATCGTGTGAAGAGCCTTCGTAAGCTCTGGTACATGGTGTTCTTGCCTTGTTGTATTCCTCTTGCCCGACGTCTGTGAACGATGTACAATAAGCCCCGCAAGGTTGTGCAGAAGATATTTCCCAATCGCTCCTGAAACGTGCAGCGCACCTATGCAATCTTAACAGATCATGGTTTTCATAGAGGAGATGTTTCCATGTCTTACAATACAAATGATTACACAACCATTGAGGCTGTTACCGCTCGTGAGATTCTTGATTCACGGGGTAACCCTACCGTTCAGGTTGAAGTGCTTCTGATCGGTGGTGCTCAGGGCGTCGCGGCTGTTCCTTCTGGAGCTTCGACGGGCGCACATGAAGCTGTTGAATTACGTGATGGCGATAAGAGTCGTTATGGCGGTAAGGGCGTTCTGCAAGCCGTTGAAAACGTGCAAAAGACGATTGGTGACGCTCTAGTTGGTCTGGATGCTACTGACCAGACGATGATTGATGAGGTGATGATTTCCCTCGATGGAACACCCAATAAGGCAAATCTCGGCGCGAATGCGATCCTGGGTGCCTCCCTTGCGGTCGCTAATGCTGCTGCTCTGGCGCAGAGACAGCCTTTTTATCGCTATCTGGGCGGCGTTTCTGCACGCACGCTTCCTGTGCCAATGATGAATATTCTGAATGGTGGGAAACATGCTGACAATTCAACTGATTTTCAGGAGTATATGGTTCTTCCTGCCGGGGCGACCTCTTTCCGCGAGGCTCTACGCATGGGCGCTGAGGTCTATCAGGCGTTGAAGAAGGTACTTCATGATAAGAAGTTGAATACCAATGTGGGTGATGAGGGTGGTTTTGCTCCTTCGCTGCCTGATAATCGTGCTGCTCTGGAGGTATTGCTGGCTGCTATTGAAACCGCTGGCTATAAACCGGGTACGGATATTTTCCTGGGCATGGATTCCGCTGCGACTGAACTGTTTGAGAATGGCAAATATGTGCTGGCACGTGAAGGTCGTTCACTGACATCACGAGAGATGGTTGATCTGTATGAGCAATGGATCAATGAATATCCGCTGATCAGCATTGAGGATGGTCTGGCTGAAGACGATTGGGAAGGCTGGTCCCTGTTCCGTCAGCGCGTTGGCAACCGTGTGCAGTTGGTAGGTGATGATCTTTTTGTGACGAATACTGCTCGCCTCAAACGTGGTATTCAGGAACAGTCAGCAAATTCAATTCTGATCAAGTTGAATCAGATTGGTAGCCTGACTGAGACGTTGGATGCGATTGAGATGGCAAAACGCGCTCAGTTTACGGCGGTCGTCTCTCATCGTTCTGGTGAGACAGAGGATACCACTATTGCTGATCTGGTGGTGGCAACCAATGCCGGTCAGATTAAAACAGGTGCTCCAGCGCGTAGTGAGCGTGTCGCGAAATATAATCGCTTGCTGGCAATTGAAGAGGAACTGGGTTCTGAGGCGGCGAAATATGCGGGCTTCAGCGCTTTCTATAATGTTCCCGGGCTGTATTCACGTGCATAGTGGTTGCCTCATTCTGCATGGAATAAATTTTTAGAGCCAGAATAGCTACAGGGCTGTCAGCATACGACTGACAGTCCTGTAGTTTTATGGTGGATTTTCGCTGGAGCAATATTACACATTTTCTGTATGCTCTCTATAAAATCAATTCATATAATAAATGAATCATAGTATGAATACAAATATATTGGAAATACTTCAGTGGATATTCATTGTAATATGTATTAAATGTGATGGAATAGGATGTATATGTAGAAAAAATAGTAGTGTGTATGAAGGATTATTGACGTATTCGCTCTCTTCATATATCATAGTAAAAAACGAAATGAGTAGATTTAACATAGATTTAGCAGAGATTTAACATGAAAAGTCTATACTCGGAATAGTCGTGATCATCCAGAAGATTTAAATGTAGGACACATTATATAATCCAGTATAGATAAGCTCTACAATTCGCAACGCAACGCCACTGTTTGCTCTGCCTGAAAAAGTAATGCTTCCGGATAATTACGATACGATAGGACAGGATGGACCAGAGTTTCATATATTGAAAGAGGATTAATAGCATATGAAAATGCATTGGCGCAAAATTGCGTCAGTCTTAACTCTGGGTGTCGTGCTTACTGGTGCTTCTTTTCTCACTACAAATCTTGCGTCTGCCGCGCCACTGGTGCAGACAAAAGTGATTACGCCAAGCACGACCACCCCTATTAAACACGTTGTTGTTATTTTTGGCGAAAATATCTCATTTGACCATTATTTTGGCACCTATCCTAATGCCACCAATCCCGCTGGCGAGCCAGCATTTCATGCCAGCCCAAACACGCCATCTGTGAATGGTCTGAGTTCTTCCTTATTGACCAACAATCCAAACGAAGCCAATCCTCAGCGTCTGGATCGTTCACAGGCTATGACCTGTGACATGGACCATGGCTATACGGACGAGCAGAAGGCGTATGATAACGGCCTCGTTGATAAGTTTGTTCAGTATACCGAGGGTACAGGCACTGGTTGTAACAGTTCGACTGTTATGGATTACTATGATGGTAATACTGTAACGGCGCTCTGGAACTATGCTCAGAATTATTCTTTAAACGATAATTCTTTCGATACCCAATTCGGACCTTCTACTCCTGGGGCGATCAACCTCATCTCTGGACAGACCCACGGTGCGGTTGCTGCTTCTTCGAATGTAAGTGCAGTTGTGAATGGCACGGATATCAGCGATGCTGATCCTACCTATGATGACTGTTCTACTACCAATGGCAATACCATTTCTATGACTGGTACCAACGTTGGTGATCTCCTGAATAAGCAGAATATTACCTGGGGCTGGTTTGAGGGTGGTTTCACACCAACATCTTATGTGAATGGTAAGGCTGTTTGTGGTTCTTCCCATAAGAATGTTGGTGGCGCAACAGTTACTGACTATGTTCAGCACCACGAGCCTTTCCAGTATTATGCATCTACTGCGAACCCTCATCATCTGCCACCATCTTCATCTGCGATGATTGGTAAGACTGATCAGGCAAATCACCAGTATGATCTGTCATCTTTCTGGACCGCTCTGGCTCAGAATAATATGCCTGCTGTTAGCTATCTGAAGGCTCCTGCTTATGAGGATGCCCATGCTGGTTACTCTGATCCTCTGGATGAGCAGACCTTCCTTGTAAATACCATCAATAAAATCGAGCAAAGCCCTGAGTGGAGCAGCACTGCTATTATTCTAGCTTATGATGACTCCGATGGTTGGTATGACCATGTCATGCCTACGATTGTGAATCAGTCAGATAGCACTGCTGATGCGTTGACTGGAACAGGCACCTGCGGTACCGCGAAATCTGGTGCTTATCCTGACCGCTGTGGTTATGGCCCACGCCTGCCACTGATGGTTATCTCACCATATGCGAAGCAGAACTATGTTGACAACACTCTGACCGATCAGTCTTCAGTCCTGAAGTTCATTGAGGATAACTGGAAGCTCGGTACTATCGGTGATCAGTCAACCGACGCATATGCTGGTAGCCTGGATAACATGTTCAATTTCAACATCAATCCTAAAACGGTGAAACCGTTGATCTTGAACCCATCAACTGGTGAGGTTGTTCGTCGCTAAGTTGATGCTGATCTGGATATAAAGTATTTACCTGGAAGTTGTCCTTGGATACACAGGAACAAGAAGCATACAGTGCTCTTGTGCTATCCTCTGACAACTTCATTTCATTTTTCCACAGCAATACTCCTGATAAAGGAAAAATTCTTTCATCTTTTCCATCCCATTTCTTTTTGTTATCTTTGTATTGGCGTTCACACTATTCTTGTGAGAAAGGTCAAAGTATCCCGTGGATGATCAACCATTGACTCAATCAACTTCATCTGTGAAGAATTCACTTCCGAACCTTATTAAGCAAGGCTTTTCTCGGCGTCGTTTTTTTCGGCGTACCGCTGCTGCGACGGGGGCACTAGCCCTTGCGGGTGGTAGTGCTACTATTTTGACCGCCTGCACAAACGCAGATACCAATACAAACGCGAATGCAGATTATAATACCGCTGTGAATCTGACAGAGAAAGCTGGCGGTACATTGCGTGAGTATTGGATACAGGCGGATGCTTTTCTGCATAATCTAATGCCGACTGGTGTTGATGATATGACAAATACGAAATATCCCGCGAACCAGTCATCATATTGGGCGCTTGGCTATCGTGCGTATACGGAAAATTGGGGCAAGCTTTTGCCGGGCGATGACAATATAGGACCAAATACAGGCATACCCGGTCCAACATTTCGGGCAGAAGTGGGCGATACCATTCGTGTCCATTTTCGCAATAATGATACGTATTACAAGTTTCCTCATAGTATGCATGCACATGGACTACAATATACGCCTGATAATGATGGCGCGTACATTGCGAAGTTTGGCTCAAAGCCTGGTACTGCGATTATGCCTGGTGAGAGCTATACCTATGAATGGACGGTTGTTGCCAGTTCGGTAGGTACCTGGCCGTATCATGACCATTCCAAGTCAGCTATGATTCCTGGGAGTACTGGCACCAATGATAGTTCGATGAATGTCACCAGCGGTATTATGGAGCTTGGCGCACAATTGGGACTCTATGGAGTTATCGCGATTACTGATAGTAAGACGACGCAAGTTGATCGTGAATTTATTCTGTGCTTTGTCGATGTTTTTGAGGCTGATATTCCACAACTCAGTCAGGATTTTAATACGTTTAACGGCTATGCTTTTCTGGGTAACACACCAACATTTACGGCGAAGGTGGGGGAACGAGTGCGCTGGCGTGTGATGGCTTTAGGTACGAATTTCCACGTGTTTCACGTACATGGGCATCGCTGGTTGTACAATGGAATGTATACCGATTCATTGACACTAGGGCCTGCTACCACGCTGACGGTTGAATATGTTGAGGATAATCCTGGTACCTGGCTTTATCACTGTCATGTTGATGACCATATGATGGGTGGTATGGTCGGTTATTATATTACGAGTAAATAAGTATTGTTTTTTATCGCATGGTAGCATATAGCACATAATCCTGTTGAGAAGGTGAAGCAAGGGGTGAAATGCTTGACGTTGCAAGATCAGGTGAATAGAATAAGTTCTAATGCTTGAGCTTGCTGATCTTTACAGCATGCTTCCTCACCTCTATCAGGCGGCATAAAAAAAGAAAGGCAATTTGAAAAACGGTAGCGTACCTGGCGGGTGCTCTGTACGTCAGGCGGCGAATGAGTTATAGTATCTACATGCAGATCTTAGGAACATAGGTGGACGAGGGCACGTTTGGTAAGCGTGTCGTCGTTCGCCTGTGTATACCAGGAGTTTGTAAGCCTGAACTATTGCAATCATTTGTAATTCTCATAAAGAGGGGACTTATGGTTAGTAAGACATCTGACGTTACTGATGCACGTCAGCGGCGTACAGGACATTCTGTTCATTATAATATCAGCTATATGGTGCAGGGTGAAGAATACGGCACTGATGGTGCGATTGTGCTGCTCCACGATATTCCAGCAGGTGCTTTTGTCTGGGATGAGACGATGAAGCGTTTAGCTGGATTAAATCATGCTATTTATGCTTTTGATATGCTTGGTTATGGTCAATCTGATCGTCCCTGGCCTGCTGATACATCGGTCTGGGGCCATGCCGATGTGCTGTCCTTTTTGTTTAAAGATCTTCAACTTAAGAATATCATTCTGATCGGTCATGGTCTTGGTGGTGGTGTTGCTCAGGTTCTGGCGACACGTCTCTATCGTGAGCAGGTGCGTGCATTGGTTTTGATTGATACGATCAGCTATCTGCATTCATTTGCTGAGAACTGGCCGCTGACGGAGATGGAGAAGCGACGTGATTTCGATGCTCCACAACATACGGAGGTCGAGGATCTTATCCATAACTTGCGTGAGACGTTGCCCGCTGCTGTGGAAAATACACAGAGTTTTAGTAAAGTGCTCAATGATTTTGTTGAACCCTGGAATAGCCATTTAGGGAAAGAGGTGCTCTTCCAGCATGTGCGTAACCTCGTTCCTTACTATCTTAATTCAGTTGCGTCTGATTTGAAGGTGATGAATAAGCCGACGCTCATCATCTGGGGTGAGAAAGATCAGCAAGTGCCTCTCTCATACGGGGAGCGATTACATCGCGAAATTCCTGGTTCGCAGTTGGTGACAGTTTCCAATGCGGGCCATTATATTTTGTTTGATGATCCAACCGCTATCTACAGAGCTATTGTCTCCTTTGTGCATACTCTGTAAAGAGCCAGCGACAAAAAAGAGAGATTCAGCCATAAAAACCGAATCTCTCTTTTTTAATCCCTTTTTTCAAATATGCATCGTTGATGCCTTGATTTTTCGGCGCGAATATGTTATATTTAAAGAGTCAATTGTGAGGGGCAAAAAAATTGCTTCTCTTTTTTTATGCTCTTCGCGCTACCAATGCCTTCTCTCCCTTCGATGAATTTCCTGTAGATATGAATTTTCCTCTTATTTTTGTCATTTTACCCTTGAAAATTTTGCTGAGATATGTTATGATTTTAAGGTAAGTTTTGAGCAGCCACAATTGGCTGCTTTTTTTGTCTCATATGAACTGTCCTCTCATAGATATATTTCCGCTCTCAGCAATCGATCCTCTCTTTTCATCTCTCACGAGAGCGAGCAAGATTTGGAGATACAGCGCGATGGCTCACGAATCTGTTGTTCCTGCTTTGGCTGACGTACAACTGTATGCGGAACGGATACGCCAGAATGTCGGGCGCGTCATTATTGGTAAAGTGGATGTTATCAATCTCTTGCTGGTGGCTCTGCTTAGCGATGGTCATGTGTTGCTGGAAGATGTGCCGGGGATGGGGAAGACGGTGCTGGCGAAATCACTGGCACGTTCGCTTGGGGCGACGTTCCAGCGTGTGCAGGGAACTCCTGATCTGTTGCCGACTGATATCATTGGTGTGAGCTATTACGATCAGAAGGATAATGCGTTTATTTTCCGTCAGGGGCCAATCTTCGCTCAGATTCTGCTGGTCGATGAGGTCAATCGGACGACACCGCGTACGCAATCAGCGTTGTTAGAGGCGATGGCGGAGCGTCAGGTAACTGTCGAGCGTGATAGTCATGTATTACCACGGCCTTTTCTGGTGATCGCGACACAGAATCCTGTTGAATTGGAAGGCACATTCCCGCTGCCGGAAGCACAACTTGATCGTTTCTTGCTCCGTGTGCAGATGGGATATCCAGATGAAGAGGAAGAGCAGGCAATTCTCCATCGGTTCAAACAGGAAGAGCCGTTTGAGCGCTTACAATCGGTGGTCAGTGCGGATGAATTTGTTGGTTTACAACAGGCCATTCGCCAGGTGCAGTGGCAGCCGGAGGTTGAGCGCTATCTACTGGCTATCGTCCGGGCAACACGTTCCCATGATGCTCTTCAACTGGGCGTCAGTCCACGGGGCACATTGGCCCTGTATCGCGCCTGCGAAGCGTATGCAGCGATCCAGGGACGTGATTATGTGCAGCCGGATGATGTGAAATATCTGGCACCGTTTGTCTTAAGCCATCGTGTGATTACGACAAGCCGTAATCGTATGCGTGGGCGGCGAGTTACTGAACTGATTGAGGAACTTGTTCGACTTATACCTGTCCCTGTAGAAACAATTTCCACGCCGCCAGTCACAAGGTAAATGTTGTTATGAGCACAGTTGATCAGCAATCAACACAACAGACGGAATTCGATCAGGAACTGCTGAAGAAGCGACGCCTCTGGTATTTTGTTGCGCTTGGCCTTTTTCTGTTCAGTATTCTGTTACGACAACCCATTGTATTGCTCGCTGCGATTTTTACCTTTCTGGTTGGTTTTATTCCAGAGATATGGTTTCGTATCGCTTTTCGGCATTTGTTGATTCGCCAGCATGTGCAGCAACAACACCTCTTTTTTGGCGAGCAGGCAGTGCTGCATGTGATGATAGAGAATCGGAAGTGGCTGCCCCTTCCCTGGCTACAGGTTGATAATGCCATTACACCACCATTAACTGTTGCGGGGACGCAGGAATCGCGTTTTAAAACGATTCGGCGGGATGTTCTTACCAATACCTGGTTGTTGAAATCGTATCAACGTGTGACGCGTCGCTATCGTATGACCTGTTCTGCACGTGGATTTCATATCTTCGGGCCAATGCGATTACGGTGTAGTGATCCCTTTGGCTGGTTGGAACGTGAGATCTATCTACCTGCCCATGAAACATTACTCGTGTATCCACTGCTGATTCCTTTTGAAGCACTGGGCTTTCCATCAGCATTTCCGATGGGGGAGCATATTGGTGTTCGCCATTTGCTTGAAGATCCGCTCTGGTTTGCCGGGAACCGTGAATATCAGCGTGGCGATGATCCACGGCGTATTGATTGGAAGGCGACTGCTCGTGTGGGTGAGCTGCGCAGTAAGATCTATGAGTCAACAACTGAACGCCATTTCCTGATTTTGCTTGATACCTGGGTCTATTCAGACGTTCTCAAAGGAGTGGATAGAGAAATACAGGAATTTTGTATTGCTGTCGCAGCTTCACTGGCAACCTGGGCGCTTGATGAAGGCTATACTGTGGGTGTGCTGACGAATAGCGCTATGGTGACGGCGACACAACTGTTAAATACGGAGGTTCATACTGAGAAAAATGCTGTAGCCATGTCTGTGTCTGAAGCAAAGATGGTCACAGTTTCAGCGCCCGGTGTATCTATCCCCTTTGCACGTGATAATAGTCAGTACGAACATATTTTATCGACCTTTGCTCGTCTGGTGCCTGAGAATAATACACCAATTGAGCATATGCTGGAAAATGAGCATGATCTGTTTCCGCATGGCACGACGATTTTGCTGGTCAGTGCGGTCAATACTTTGAGTGAGCAAACAATGATGCTGCTTGGTGAGCGGCGGCGTGCTGGCAATGCCGTCTCTCTGGTACTGGTTGGAGATCAAGAGGAAGAGCATGAGTTGCCAGATACCGGAAATTTTCCGGTACAGTATATTGGCGGAAAGGAGAAGTGGCATGAACTCATTCAGACCGTCGGAGACAGCCAGCAGGGTGAGATCGGCGCAAGCTCGACTCACCTCCAATTGGATTGAATTGCTGGTAATTCCTGTTGCGGCTGCGCTGATGGAGACACAGCCTATTGCGTTGGTGTTGCAGATACTTATACCGCACTTCTTCGGGGTAACTGCTGTCGATCAGATTCCTGATGCCACCAGTATTATGCTCTGTATGATTGGTTTACACTGGTGGGCATTATGGACACGCTCGCTCAATCAGCGCTATGCCACGCTGTATGCTCTGGCTGGCATGATGATCGCGCTTGGGCTTTTTATGAGTACGCATATCGCTCTGTTCGACAATATGACGATGATGGTTGTGATGATCGTGCTCATCATCTGGTTCTGGAAGCGTGGTTCAGACTTTGCCAGTATTGGTTTGCGTGACGAATATCTCATTCAGGCATTTAAAATAGGTTTTATGCTATTGCTGGTGGTCATGGTGTTCGCGCTCTTGGCGGCCTTCGCGAATCAGGCCCAACTCAATGGTGCGCTTCTGATCGCTATGCCAATCTTTTTCCTCTCTGGCTTGATCGCGCTCTCTTTTACGCGCATGGAAGTGTTACAGAAAGAGCAACGTCGTCAGCAGGGAAAAGAACATGCTAATGGTTGGTTGCTGACGCTGACGGTGACCTGGATCTGTCTGGTGTTGCTGAGTGTTGTACTGGAGACACTTCCTCTTCGTGTGCTGGCGCTGTTGTTACAGCCGCTCTGGACGCTGCTTGGCTGGCTGGCCTACGGTATTATCTTTATCCTTGGTTGGATGAGTTCGTTTCTTTTTGCACTGTTATTGGGTTCTGTCTCTTTGTTTAGCAAAAAGGCAACGACACAATTACCGCAAACACCAGACCTCGCTCATACGTTTTCCGTTCATGCGCAGGGGACTGATAATACATTGCTGCTGCTTATGCGTATTGTTGTGATTGTGCTGGCATTGCTGGTTGTGGCGTTGATTACTCGTGCTCTTCGCAATAGAAATGTGCATGGAGCCGATAGAGCCGAGGAGGAAGAGATTCGTGAAGGGTTAGATCGGCAGCAGATTTTGCAGCAGCGGCGCAGAGAGCGTCAACAGCAGCGACAGCAGGTTCAAACTCTTGAAGCTCTGGACCCCCACTCTGTACGTGCTCGCTATCGTGAATTTTTGACCTCGTTGGCGGAAAAGGGTGAGGATATTCGGCGTAGTGATCATGAAACACCTGCTGAATATCAGCGGCGGCTCCTGGTTTTGTTGCGCACGCATCTGGCAAGCACGAATGAGGATGATCTTGCCGCTCTCCTTACGGATCTCACACAGGCATATGCACAAGAACGATATGGGGGTAAGCAAGACTATGCACGGCAGCAGGATTTATTACAACGTGTGCCAGTTCTGATCGAACGGTTTACTCACCTGATCATTCCCAGACCAAAGGTCAGTAAGCCCACATATCAAGCTTCTCGCTGGGGTGAAGATTGAATACTGAAAAAGAAGGAGATAGTATCTGTGCTACTATCTCCTTCTGTGTGTAGACGAAGCGGAGGAGCAACTAGCTAGACGTAGTTAACCTGATGAGTGACATTTCAAAGAGGTATAGGCACTACAACTTCTGTCGATACGAGGTGACTGTTGGTGAGAGAGAACCAGACGGCTGTGATGTTGTCGGTTGGGCTATCTGCAAGTATTGTTGATAGTCTTCGACGGCCAATAAATAGGCATGATAGAAATGCTCTAGCGTCTGTTGTGTCGCACCGATCTGTTCTGCCTGCACTAATTCATACCATTTCTGTTGCATCTGGTGTTCTGCCTGTGCTCGCGTATTCGGAAAAGTCATATTGCTACCCTGGATTCGTCAGAGCCAAACCATGTACAGGCTATCTCGCTGCTGAAAGCAATCAGTATAGCCTGTTCAGGAAGCTTTACTCTGCTGTTTTGACTCACGATACTCTGCGGTTAATTGCTGGATCACTTTCTTGGCTCCTACAAAACTGAGTCCTTCTTCAGGGAGTGGTTTCCCCAGATGTTCACACAGTTTACGAATGCTTGCCAGTTGTTGCTCGGTGGCAGCGGCTGGCACCTCACCACCCTCAGTATTCTGCCGTGTGCCGTTCTGATTTGTATTCTGTGCCTGGTTGTTGGCATTTGTCTGGGTGGAGTTTCGCGCTGTTGATCCGTTGTGATTGTTGTAACTATTGCCATTTGCCAGGACTGGTTGGCGATCAACAGGGCTATCAACGATTCGATGGGCTTCATCCAGATCAGGAGCAAATTGTGTTCCATAGCCTAATGCTGCGAGCGCTCGCCCTATTGCCCCTGTCTCGGCCTTTTCCGCAAAATCAGGAAAGCTGGCAGCGTTTTCTGATTTGGTACCCGTGGCCTTGCCACCTTTGCCATCAGTAACGGTGGCTCGATATCGTGCGTAGCCTTTGCCATGCTTCACGATTTTTTCGCTGCGTCGTCGTTCACTGTTCCAGACATAGGCTTCCTCTTCTACTTCACGGTCAAGGTCGACGACGAGTTCTTCCGTTTCAATGGTGCCCTGTGGACATTGTTCACGAAACCAGACCAGCCGCCATTGTACGGGCAGATAATCTTTCGGGCCATCTTTACTCTTAAGCTGTATCAGATGTTCATTAGGATTAAACATGCGTGTACGTTGCTCTTCATATACCTGTTCATTATTCTGATCACTCATTGCTCACTCCTTACTGGAAACTTTGTTCTAATACCATAGAATTTGTATCATGATTTGTCAAGTCGCTGCACGTATGTATTCTTTTTTATGGGTAGAGAGGTGGAAATTTTTGGCTAATGAGAAGCAAGAACATTTCTTTAGATTTCTTTGTAGTTGATAAGATGTAGATATGGATATATATGCAGATGAATGCATTCCTCTGTATGCTAGATATAGTTCAGGTTATGGGAGGCATTTCTTCGATAAATCATGATATAATAGTTGTTATACTTGGAGTACTCATTGAATGAGTATCAATGATGAGTCTTAGTCTTACATCGGGTCAGGATTTGATAGAAATAAGGGACGATCATGAACACCATTGCTATGTATAATGAGATCCAGACTGCTTTGAAACAGGGCGGACGAGTTGTGGTTGCCACTGTTGTCAAGACACATGGTTCTGCTCCGTGTCCTGTCGGTACAAAAATGTTGGTACATGCCGATGGTATGGCTCAGGGTAGTTTTGCTGGTACACAGACTGATGGTAAGGCCATTGAGGCTGCTCTTCATGCTTTGCAGGAAGGCCATTCTTTTATGACCCATGTTCATCTGGATGCGGATCAGGGAGAAGCGGTTGGAAGTTGTGGTGCCACTTTAGAGGTGTTTTTTGAAGTTCTGCGGATGGAGTCGCGCTTGATTCTGGTCGGGGCTGGCTATGTTGCGCAGGCACTGGCACGTCTGGCCTCTAAACTTGATTTTCGTATCGTCGCTATTGATGATCGTCGTGATCTGGCTGATCCCTCTGTATTTGATGCTCAGGTGCAATTAGTTTTTGGTGAGATACCACAGACAATTCACGATGTGGAGCCTGATGATGGGAGCTGGATCGTTATTGTTACACGTGGTCATAATCTGGATAAAGAAGCTCTGAGGGCTGCATTAGAAACACCTGCTGCCTATGTTGGCATGATTGGTAGCCCCAGTAAAGTGAAACGGATATTTAGAGAACTTCAACGCGAAGGGATCGCTGCTGAACGGCTGGCGCAAGTTCATGCTCCGATTGGTTTGGATCTGGGAGCTGAAACGCCCGATGAGATTGCGCTCAGTATCGCGGCTGAGATCTTGATGTTGCGTAAAAAAGGTACTGGTTCCCCTCTGAACTCACTGCATAATTTGCTGGCTGAAGAGCCATTGGAACGTGTGCATTAGCTCATTGATGCAAGCTGTTTTAAGGGCACGGATGTGGGGGACGTTTTTGTCCCCCGATCGGTTTCCCTTTACCGCTTTGTGAAGCGGGTCAACCTCTCATCTCTTTCTGCTTCTTCTGATCAAAGAACGTCATGTACGCTCTTTACCGAGGATATGTTTTTGCCTCAGCCTGCAAATGGCAAGCGAGAAATACACACTCTTTTTTTATGCACGAAATTACACCCTCTTGCAAGTCGCTTGAATGCATACTATTATACGAAATAAATCAAGAAGAAGTGTTTTCTATTTTTTTGGAGTGTGCAATGAATTTTCTTCCATTCGCTTACCTGCTCGATTGGGGCTGGTTACGGATTGGTCCTCCTTACATTTACGTGAATATTAACCCGATCCTGGTCCAATTGGGTCCGTTAGCTGTACGCTGGTATGGCTTAATGTATGTGGTCGGTATTTTAATCGGTTTACAGGTCATCCGTAAATATTGCGATAGCAAAGGGATCAGTCAGGACATGGTATATCGCGTCCTCTGGTGGTGTATTGGTGCCGGTCTTATTGGTGGACGTCTGTACTTTGTTATCCAACAGCCTGACCTTGTACAGCGTTATCTGATGCATCCAATAAATATCATTGCGACCTGGGAAGGCGGTATGGCTTTCTTCGGTGCGATCTTCCTTATCCTGCCTACGCTCTATTGGCGCGCACGTGTTGATCGTCTGAATCCATTGGTGCTCATTGATGCTGGTGTGTTGTTCGGCTCGGTAGGGCAGATCTTTGGTCGTATTGGTAATCTCATTAATGGAGACATTATCGGCTATCCCAGCACACTTCCCTGGTCCACTGTTTATCAGAATCCGAATAGTTGGGCCTGTCTTGATATTTCTACCTGTAATGTTCCAGTTCAGCCTGCCGCCGGCTACGAGATGATTCTCAACATTATTCTGCTGGCTTTGATGCTGTATCTTGCTCGCCGTGTGCGTCGTCCCGGTGTGTTGATGCTGGTCTATTTGTTTAGTTATGCGATTACACAGTTCTTTGTCTTCTTTGTACGTGCGAATACGGTTGTCAATTTCCTGGGTACGCATATTCTGAAGCAGGCGCAATGGACCTCGGTTGTCGTCTTTATTCTCCTGTTACCATTGACCTACGTTATCATGCGCATCTCAAAACCTGTTCCGGTCGGTGAGGTAGCGATAACGTATGGTATTCCGCAATTGCCGAAAGCTGAGGATCAGACAGAAGATGAGATGCCAGTCGCTACTGATGAAAGCGATGAGACAGCAGCAGCAGTCGCCGATGAGCCTGCTCTCGATGAAACAGAAGAAACTGAACAGGAAGAAGAATCTGCTGCTACTTCCGCCGACGAGGTAGAGTCGGAAAGCACGGATACCGAAGTTAAAAAAGAAGTATAATCAAGAACAGCATAGGCAAAAAGAGAAGAAAATCATACTTCTCTTTTGCCTGTTTTTTTATTTTTGTAGCCCTTTTTGTTATAACCATCACCACATCTATTAGTACTATATAGACCAGCGAAAAAAGGCAGCAAACTACTGCTTTTGGCTGGTTATGAGGATATTGACAGCGTACACTCATGATATAATGCCTGATATTTCCAGGTTTCTTACCGCCTGTGGGAACAAGAAATTGAGAGCGTCCGCGTATTGCTTCTATGCAGGGAAGGCTGGCACTATCTATTATGCTTATTACCAGTATTGAATTAGAAAACATAAAAAGTTATCAACAGGTTACGATTCATCTACAACGTGGCACAACCGCGATTAGTGGCGTAAATGGTGCTGGTAAAACCACGTTGGTAGAGGCTATTGGCTATGCGCTATTCGGTTATTTACCATATAACAGTAATCAATTTGTGCGTGAGGGTGAAAAAACCGGGAAGATTGTTGTCCATCTCATCGGGAGTGATGACCGTCCATATACTGTCGAGCGGCGCTGTGGTTCGGGTTCGCGCTGGCTGATTCATGATGAAGAAGCCAATGTACGTCTCGAACAACGTGCCGATGTGATTGATAAGTTGCACGATCTGTTTGGCATTGATCGGGAGCGTCCGCTGGATTCACTCTTTCGTGATGCTCTGGGCGTTCCGCAGGGCACTTTTACTGCTATTTTTCTGGATACAGCCAGCAAACGGAAACAGACGTTTGATACGCTTTTACAGATAGAAGATTATAAGGTTGCTGCTGATAACCTGTTAGAGACACAGCGCTACTATAAGGATCAGGCTCAGCTACAGCATTTGAACATCCAGCGTCTGGAATATGAGACACGTGATCTTGAGTCATGGCTATCGGAGTTGCAGGAAGTACGCCTGCTGGATGAGCAACAGAAGTTGCAACTTGCCCGGCAGAGTCAGCAGTTATTGCGTGACGAGGAGCGTAAAGATACGTTGGATCGCCAGTATGCGGATCTACAGGCTCTGGAAATGCATTTTCATACAGCGGAACAAACGCTTAGCAACGCGCTGAATCTTCTCTCTGTGCGTGAGCGTACCTGGCATGAAGCTCAAATGGCACAGCAAGCGGTGCTGGAAACGCAGGAGGATCATCGTAGATATGAGCAGGCTGAAACGTTGTTGCGGGCTTTACGGCAGCGTGCTCAACAACGCGATATTCTGCGTTCACAACTGGCGGAGTTGAAGAATCAACAGACGGAGATTGCGGGTAAATTACACCGCTGGCAGGATGGACTGGATGAGGTGAAGGAGGCTTATCGTGAAGTTGCGAGATTGGCACCTTTAGTAGATAAGCAGATAGAACTTGAACAACACCTGACTGAGGCCAGACAACGCGCTGTGCAATACGAGAATATTGTGAAAGATGGCAAACGTCTGCGTGAGCAATATGATAGATTTTTGCAGGCCCAGCAAGAAGCCCAACAAAAACTAGGTGAGATCGAGCCATTAATTCCACTCGCTAATCAATTAGAGGAGCGGCTCAATATCCTGAATCAGGTACGCTTACAGGCAGCGGAACGCGTGACAAAACAGGGACAATTGCAGGAGAAGCGCAACAACCTGCGTGCAAAGCAAGAACAGAGCAATCAACTCGCGGAGCAATTGCGTTCTCACAAAAAGCATATTGCCGCTGTCGAAGCTCATCGTCAGGAAGCCGAGGAACTCCCATCTCTGCAAAGTGAATTGGAACAATTGCTGGCGCGGATGCATCGGCTGGAAGGCAATATTGAGGGTTATGTGCGTTCGCGGGCGCAATCCGCTGGTGGTCAATGTCCCCTCCTCAATGA
This sequence comes from Dictyobacter sp., assembly GCA_035493535.1. Classification (GTDB taxonomy): domain Bacteria; phylum Chloroflexota; class Ktedonobacteria; order Ktedonobacterales; family Ktedonobacteraceae; genus Dictyobacter. The sequence goes on along the minus strand of DATJIE010000001.1, from coordinate 149,098 downwards.
AAGTTGTCTGAATATTCGGCAGCATGGCATCACCAGCCTTGAATCCTACTTTGATAATCTGCTCACCGACGAACACGATGCGCTCACCGCGCTACAACAGCGTCAGAGTATTCTTCAGCAGCAGATACAAAAGATACGACCATTCGCGGACGAACTGAATCGACTGGAGCAATATAGCGAAAATCGTGATTATTATGAAAAGTTAGCACAGGAACAGTCGAACGAGATGCAGCGCATTGAAGGCGATATACAAACCTTAAGCGATGAAATAAGCAATCTGCAAACTATCGATCAGCAGGTAAGGCAGGCACAGATGGCATATAATGAAAGCCGGAGTGCCGACGTAAAGACTCGTGAACATGAAGCACTTGCGCGTCAGGTGAACCAGTATCAGCAAGAAATCGAACAGCTCAATGAAAAGCTACAGGATCTGCGTCAAGAAGCCGCTCTATATAAAGATGGGAAAGCACAGGTTGAACAGATTCTGCGTGAAAGCGCCGAGCTTGGTGATCCACGTTCGGAGAGCAGAGCGAAGCAGGCAACTATTGCACGAGAACCCTATTTCTTACAGCAATTTGAAAACGCCACGCGTGAACAGCTAGAAATTTCACAGCAGATCCAGGCTGTGGAACAAAAGCTTGCAGCATATGCGACCCTCGATCGTGAAATTGTAGAACAGGAAGTGATTGCGCAACAGACGCTTGCGAAGCATAACAAATATCTGCGCTTTGATGAAATTGCGCAACAGCTTCCCGAACGAGAGCATGCTTACCAGGAACAGCGACAGATCAGTCAGCAGGCAGAGCAACGACGGCAAATGCTGGGACAGGAGTTTGAACAGGCCAATGCCGCCTTTGATCCGCAGGAACGCGATGCACTGAAACAGGAAATTGACCGTCTCAAAAATGAACAGAACGCCTTATTGGCACGTCAGGAGCAATTGCAAAAGGATATCAGAGAGTTAGAGCAGAAGATTGCCAGAGCAGAGGAACTACGTGTTGAGCTTCAGGCGGCACAGAATGAATATAACACCTTCACCGATCTACAGACAATGACAGAGCAGTTCCGTCGTCTGATCAAAGATGCCGCGCCGCATGTCTTGCGGGCGATGCTGACAGATATTTCTGCTGAGGCCAATCGTATCTTTGGTGAAGTCATGGGAGATCGCAGTGCGCAGCTTTCCTGGCATAATGATTATGAAATTATCCTGCGTCGTCAGGGCGTTGATCGCAGTTTCGCGCAGTTGAGTGGTGGGGAACAGATGAGTGCCGCGCTCTCCGTTCGCCTCGCACTGTTGAAGAAGCTCTCAACGTTAAATGTTGCGTTCTTTGACGAGCCAACTCAGAATATGGATGAGATGCGCCGTATGAATCTGGCTGAACAGATACGCCGCGTACGTGGTTTTGATCAGTTGATCGTGATCAGTCATGACGATACTTTTGAGCAGGGATTGGATAGCTTGATTCGTCTGAACAAAGTGCGTGGTGAAACAAAATTGCTTGATGATGAAAGCGCGGAGCAGATCGGGCGGCAAGAGATAAGTGAAATCAGTACGGTGGCATTTTAATTGAGGAGTGAGACACAACTATGCTGCATAAAGGAAAATTGCAAGCTGCCTTGCGGGCAAAAGGCGATCAGTTCAGTCACTTCGATGGTTCGTTTCATGAGCAACTACAACGGTATCGGCAAACGCTCGCATCTCTATCAGAACGCTATGCTTCGAGTCTGGAACTCCTTACGGCTTTACCGCCTGATGGGGTGGGATATCCCCCGGCGGGCGCTCGGCCCGATATTGAATTTGACCACTGGTTGCTTGAGTCGATGCAGCAGGGGCATCAGAGTCCCATTTTTCCCTTTGGGCGTGAGTTCCAGAACCATGAACAGGCTCGACAATGGGCTGAATGTATTGAAGGTATCACAACGATTGCCGTGGATGGTAGCCAGTTGCTGCCGTGGCGTGATGCTTCGATCCCGGTTGGTCTGATTCAGGTTGGCTTTTTTATTAATCCACATCAGTCTGGACAACCCTATACAAAAGATGTCCATCTCGACGTACTTACACCAGAGGATATTCAGGAAGCGTCCAGCGAAGAGAAAGCGGAATCTGATAGCTTTCCATATTCAGACATGCAGGTTACTTTGCGACGATATATGCTTGAAGTGGAAACGCTGCGTGATTTGATGCAACAAAGTGCCGCTCAGCGTCAGCCCGACGATCCTGTCTATAGTCCGGTTGTTTTCTTTGATGGTTCGCTTGTTGTCTCATTTGCCCTCACCATGCCTGATCCCTATCGAGAACGTTATATCCAGGCGGCTATCTCATTGCTACAAACCTCTGAGGAGCTACGTATACCTCTGATTGGCTACATTGACACGAGCTATGCTCGTGATATGATCACGATGTTGCGCAGGATTGATGATACGCTTCCTAAACCTGTATTGCGCGATACGAAAAGTATTCATGATGCTTTGCTCTGGCAGCATCAATTGCAGTGGGGGGATCGTACTCCGGCGATGATCTGTGCCCGTAAGGATATTCTGGAAAGCTATGGCACATATCGTGATAAAGTCGCTTTTTGTTATTTACAGACAGGTGCCAGTCGCCCGCCCGCTCGTCTGGAATTTCCGCGCTGGATGATTGATGATGGCATTGTGGATTCGGTGCTGGATATCGTGCGTGCGGAGATTATTATTGGGAATGGGTATCCGTATGCAATCGAAACCGCAGATGCCGTATCAGTTATTACCATGCAGGATCGTAGCGAATTCTACGGACATTTTCAGGCATTTATGCAACACCAGGGAGTGCGGTTCAACTATTCTACCAAGTCACTGAGTAAGAATCGCCGTCGCTAAAGGGCAAAAGAGCAGCTATACGACGAATCTATAGGCATTTATATCCTGCTTTCGCAAATGATGGGTTTTTATGAAGAGGATTCATTTTTGTGTTATATTGCTGTAGGTTGTAATATTGCATACGTGAATCGGAATCATTAGTGTTATCGCTGTAGAAAAAGAAATAATAGATAATGAGTGCAATCTTGTTGGTGTGTGATATACTGATACAAATTTGCGTTCGTTAACTAGCCTGAAATCTCAATTAGAAAGCCTATGTCACGTTCGACTACACATACATTTACCTGTCCTTGTGGACATGAGTTTACCGGACAGATCTATGAACATGTCAATGTCGCTGATAATCCTCAGCTACGCTATATTGTCATGTCGGGATTGATCAATGTTTCCATCTGTCCCAACTGCGGACGACATGCCGCAGTTTCAACACCATTTATCTATTCTGATCCTGAACATCATTTGCTGGCCTACGTCCATCCAGACCCGAATGTTCCTGAAGAGGGGCGTATGGTCATTCTGGAGCAGTTGCGTTCAGCGTATGTCGATGCGAATAAGATTCGTGCGCAACAGAAAAAAGCTGATGGGTCACAATCTGAGCAGTCAGAAGAGGATGAACAGCGGACGACGCCTGAGATCTTTGATGATCCTGATGTGCCATCCTTGCAGGTCATCTTTGGTATTGATCAGCTCAACGAGCTTTTGAACGCTCTACTTGATCCAGAAGAGAAGTTGGGGCGTCTGGCTCTGAGTACGCAGAATCGTAGTGAGGCTGCGCGTGGTCAGTTTCATGATATTGCTCGTAAGCTTGCTACTGAGATGGGATGTATCATCGAGGTTGAAGATCTTCCCGATGAGTATACCGTCTGGTTGTATGGCTCACGCCGTCAAATTGGCGCTCTCATGCGCGATCTAGCGCCACGAGGATAAGGATATGATCACAGTTGGTGTTTTGACAATTAGCGATGGAGCAGCTAAAGGGGAGCGTCAGGATCTCAGTGGAGAACGTATTCGCACGCTGGTTGCTCAATATTTGCCTCAAGCAACTATTCAGGCAAGTAGTATAATTCCTGATGAGCGGGACCAGATCGCGACTCTACTGCGTAAATGGAGTGATGAAGAGCATTTGCATTTAATCCTGACCACTGGTGGTACTGGATTTGCGCCCCGTGATGTAACGCCAGAAGCGACCAGAGAGGTGATTGAACGCGATGCTCCGGGCATTGCGGAAGCGATCCGGATCAATAGTCTGAAGTTTACCCCGATGGCGATGCTCTCGCGTGGTCTTGCTGGTATACGTGGACGTTCCATCATTATTAATCTGCCCGGTAGCCCTAAGGCAGTGCAGGAATGTCTGGAGTATGTGCTCCCCACGCTTCCCCATGCGATCAATCTGCTGGTAGAGGGGCCAAAGGAACATTAGGTATGACTAATCAGGTTCCCGTACTGAAGACATATGAAGGTCATCGTGATTATGTCTTCGCGGTGGCCTGGTCGCCTGATGGCGTGTGGGCTGCTTCTGGTGGGCGTGATCGTACCGTTCATGTCTGGCAGGCTGAAACCCTCGATACAATCCAGATTTTTTCCGCTCATGATGCCTATGTGCTCTCCGTCTCCTGGTCACCTGATAGCCGTTATCTTGCTTCTGGCTGTACGAATGGTGTGGTCTATGTGTGGGAGGCCGCTACAGGGCGAATCGTCACCACATATCATCAGCATGTCCGCTTTGTGCGTAGCCTCTCCTGGTCGCCTGATGGCGTCTATATCGCGTCGGGTGGAGATTATGGTGATAGCAGTGTGCGCGTGTGGGAGGCATTCACTGGCAAAACATTGATCGTTCGCAATGATCAGTATCGTATCTTTGCCGCTTGCTGGTCGCCTGCTGGTACGGCGATCGCCTCCGGTAGTTTCGATGGCAAACTCCATGTCTGGTCACCATTTACCACACCACAGTCATCGTATATCGCATATGAGGAGCAAGGTTCTCCGTTGTATGCTGTGGATTGGTCACCTGATACCGCGCTGCTGGCGAGTGCTGGTGAGGAAGGGGTTGTGAGGCTCTATGCAACATCATCGCAGCAGATTGTGTGTACATACTGTGGTCATCATGCCGCCATTAAAGCCCTGGCCTGGGCTGCTCAACGTGGCTATATCGCGTCCGGTGGTGATGATAAGACGGTACAGATCTGGTCTCCTTCATCAGGTACACAGATAACGAGCCTCACAGCACATCAATCGTGGGTCCGCACTATCGCCTGGTCACCTGACAGTCATATCGTGGCATCTGCCAGCGATAAAACTGTACAACTCTGGTACTGGGATGAAAAACTGGTGTTATAACCAGTGAAATAAAGGGTTTCTGACCATATAATCCTAATTTTCTCCTTTTTATCGTAGGAGAAAAGAGCTATGAATTCTCCCGGCAGATGTTTCTCAAGTAACATACTTACATACTTTTATGTGTCCTGCACTGGCACATTTTTGTAGTTTTGTATCTTTTTTCTCAACAAGTACGTGCTAGAAAAAAGTATCGAAAGGGAATGTAAGTCGCAGTGGAAAAGACACCTCTCGGTCCTTGTGGTAAAGATCAGTTTGACAATACATTATGTCAAGGGGATAACCGGATGAGGAGGGGTGGAACTGACCGCAGAGGAACATCAGAAAGGAGTTCATTATGACAACATATCAGACACCACTCGTAGTAGGAGTATTTAATGACGAGGATCATGCGAAGAGTGCGGTCGAAACGTTACGGGGCGCGGGTTTTCGTTATGATCAATTAGGGGTAGCAATTCAGGGGTCCTCAAACGCCACACCCGATCTGAGTGTGGATTTGATGAATCTAGGTGTGCCACAGGAGCAGGCTCATTACTACGATAAGGAATATAAATCCGGCAACATCGTTGTTTCGGTGCGACCGGATGGACGTGATGGCGAAGTGCAAGATATTTTGCAGGGGAATGGCGCCTACGACTTTAATGAGCAGGCTCAATCACCTGAGCGGAACGCCACACAAGAAACAACTGGCACGCAGTCAGAAGTGTCTGATGAAGTAGCTCAGACCTCCGAATCTGAAGTTACACCTGATTCAACGCGATAAGCATAGGATTATTCCGATACGCGTATTCTCTGGAATACTGTGTCATATTCGCTTTGTTTTCATTGGTTTTATGGGATGGTGCCGGGCACCATCCCATAGTTTATGGTCTATCCCGAAAATGTTTATCTGTCACTCTTTTTCATGCTCATCCGTATATTAATGGTACAATGGGGATGATAGCTGAATTTTTGAAAATGTAACCAGGAATATGATGAGTTATTGTTATTGTCGATCATACATTCGTTATTTCGCATGTATGGGCATTAAAAACGTTTCCCTGTGGAGTCCGTTTTTCCATTTATTCAGCGGAAATGGGCATGCAGAAAGGAATGTTTTGTGATAACTTTGCTTCATTTGTGACTGGATTGTTGATAAATTCTCGTATTTCTGTTTATAGAGGTCTGAGTTCAATGAACGAACATATGCCAGCATCGTCGCGCAATATGTATATACCTGCGGTCTCTATCCTCCGAGCCACATTGCGGTATTCCGCGAATAAGCTTCCGGTTGCCACAATGAACACTCCTGATCAGATTTGTGGTGAAGCTCGCCGTATTGGTTATACAGGTAAACAGGCCCATGATCTGGCTTTATACCGTCTCAAGGTACGTCCCGGTAAGGGGGCTTCCACTATCACGCTCCCAGGATTGTATATTCTTGATGATGGATTATTTCAAGATTACGAACAATGGCAACAACAAGGTAACGGGTAAGGGCTTATATTCCGCGCCTGGACTGGTTGCGATAACATATTTTGATTAGCCATTAACTCCTAATCCCTGTTTTATATTGTGTATAAAGGCAGGGTTTTTGTATACTTATAATAGCATTGTTGAAATTTAACTCTACATTAACACAAATGACCTATCCCCTGGGAAAGTTTTACGTCCTCTTAACATATCCATAAAGCAAGGTTAATTCTCCCATGCTAATTTATTGATGCAACATATATTTATTTTGTGAAGGTTAAAAAAGCTTCACTGAATTCTATCTCAAGATACTTTGTAGCTCACGAAAGAAGAGTTAGGAGCACCCATGTTCAAGAAGATTAGCGCAGTAGTTGTTACTTCAGCCCTTGCTTTGACAGTGGCGGCCTGTGGCGCTAGCACTGGTGGCACAACAGCCAGCACAACCCCAACGGCTACCGCAAGTACCTCGAATGTTCAGTGTGTGAAAGGTTCAATCACTGCTGATGGTTCAACCGCGCTTCAGCCATTGATGCTGGACGTTGCGAAAGCCTATCAGACAGCGTGTAGCGGCTCCAGTATCAGCGTTCAGGGCGGCGGTAGCGGCCAGGGTCGAACTGATGTCAGCAGCGGCAAGGTTCAAATTGGTAACTCAGACGTTTTCGCTACAGCATCCGCAACTCCTGGTCTGGTTGACCATCAGGTTGCAGCCGTAGTATTTGCACTGATTATCAGCCCTGATGTCACCGTTAAAAACCTGACAACCCAGCAGATCACGGATATTTTTACTAACAAAGTGACAAACTGGAAGCAAGTTGGTGGTCCAAATCTTCCTATCGTTGTTGTTGATCGTCCTGTTGGTTCAGGTACACGTGCGACCTTTGGTCAGTATGTGATGAATAACACCGCTGAAGTAACCACAGGTCATCTGACTGCAAGCGCTTCTGGTGATGTTGCAACAGCAGTGAGCACCCATCATGGTGCGATCTCTTATGACACCCTGCACTTTGCTCAGTTGCAGAGCTTGCATACTTTGAGCATTGATGGTGTTGCTCCAACCGCAGCGAATGCTGAAAATAATACCTACAAGTTCTGGAATGTTGAGCATGCATACACCAAAGGTCAGCCTAGTGGTCTGACACAGGCTTTCCTGAACTATATGGCAAGTTCGGATGTTGAGTCTATTCGTACTCAGGATGGTTTCGTCGGTCTGAGCAGTATGTCTTCAGCAGCGATTGCTGCGAAACAGCCAGCACAATAAGTTGTAAGGCACATACACATTTTACCGAGATACCCTGGAGAAAGTTCACATCAGCCTTGCTCCAGGGTATCTGAATAACAAGAGGTTGAGCACATCGATCTCTCTTATAGTCAGGTTTAGCAAGATGATTATTGCGAACCTCACTAAGGAAACGAGGTGTTCCCCACATCGAATCACTCTTCTCGCTTCCAGAGGGGGTGAAAAAGCTGATAAGCAGCTGGAATATTGTATAGCAGAGAAGCAGATAAGGAGTGTATTACGGTGGAGAATGCAATAGATGATACTCTGCAAGAAAAAAGTCCATCTACCCTCAGTACACAACGAAAATATGTTGGTGATAGTGTTGCACGCGGGATTTTTATGGCCTGTGCTATTCTTGTGATTATTATCATTGTAGGAGTATTTCTCTTCGTTGGTATTAGTGGCTTAAGCACGTTTAGCGATCCACACGCACGTAACTTTTTCACGAGCACAAACTGGAATCCTCAAGGGACCCCTGTCGCGAGCTTTGGGGCGCTTGGTTTCATTCTTGGTACTGTTGTTACAACTATCATTTCCGTCCTCATTGCTACGCCTTTATCCTTTGGTATGGCACTTTTCATGACTGAACTGACGCCAAAGTGGCTTGAGAATATCCTGCGCCCGTTGTTAGAAATTTTTACGGGTATGCCATCGGTCATTATCGGCTTTCTGGCGATCATTGTGTTGATACCATGGATTGGTACTATTGCTGCCCCCCTTTCCCCATATCCGGGTGAAGCAGGTTCCGGCTGGGCAACCGCTATCATCGTGTTGATCGTGATGATCCTGCCAACCATTATCAGTATCTCGATTGACGCCTTACGCGCAGTACCTAACAGCGTACGAGAGGCCAGCCTGGCTCTTGGTTCGACACGCTGGCAGATGATGAGGAAAGCAGTGCTTCCAGCGGCTTCAACTGGTCTGGCAACAGCGGTTGTACTGGGGATGACACGAGGTATTGGTGAGGCACTGGCGGTGAGTATGGTTCTGGGAGGAAGTACGAATATACCGCAGAAATTATTCTCGCTTGGAGCCTTTTTTCAGCCAAACATCAATATGACTTTGCCGATTGTGCTGTACTTTGGTAATGCATCGGGTACAGAGCGGAACAGTTACTTTTTGCTCGGCTTTATTCTGCTGGTTGTCTCTTTTCTTTTTGTTTGTTTCAGTCGCTATCTCGCTAGTAGGAGTGTCTATCGATGAGTACTCAGCAGCAAGTTTCTCCGGGCACTGATGCACAGGGGCGTACGCAACTTGCTGCCCTGGAGCGCATTGTGAAGCGGCTTCATGGCAGTAATAATGTCGCGAGCGTGCTACTCTGGCTGATCACTGGCCTGATAACACTATTTTTTGTGGCTATTGTTGTGTATCTGCTCGTTCAGGGTGTTCCATATCTGCTTAATCCTGACTTCTACCTTGCAAATGGTGGTACAGGAGATGTCGGTCAACAGATATTCAATACACTCTATATTCTGGTACTGACTGAGATTATTCTGGTCCCTATCTCATTGGCGGCGGCAATCTACTTGATTGAATACGCGCCTAAAGGTCCGCTGGTGAGCATAATTCACTTTGCCGCTGAAACCCTGTCTGGTATCCCGTCGATTGTGCTGGGTTTGTTTGGCGCTCTGATTTTTGTTAGTGAACTGCATATGGGATTTAGTAGACTTGCTGGTGCGTTAACTCTGCTCTGTCTCAATTTCCCTATCGCTTTACGTTTGTTTGAAGATGCTTTGAGTTCAGTGCCAAATGAATTGCGTGAAGGCAGTCTGGCGCTGGGAACGACGAAATGGCATATGATTCGCACCGTTGTTCTGCCATCAGCCCTGCCGGGTATTGTGACTGGCATTGTGTTGTCCGCAGGCAAGATTATCGCAGAGGCAGCCGCGCTCATTTATACAATGGGCACAGCTAATCCAGCCAACGTTGTGACACTCAATCCACTCATTGGTGGCGATACGCTTACGGTCCACGTGTGGTATCTGAAGACAATTGGTGCTGGTTTTGAACCACCAAGCGTAGCGAATGCGGTTTCGGCTGGAGCATCAGCGTTGCTCATTATCCTGCTGTTTTTGATTAATATCGTGGCACGTATGCTTGGTAACTTTATTCAGCGTCGGGCTACGGCTGCGTAGTTGTAGAACGTCTTGTAGTGCTCATTCTATACCGTATCGAGTTACTCTGACCATCGACACAGTTTCAGGAGAAACGAGGACTGTCACATGATCAATGCATCAAATATCTCTACGGAGACTATGCCTCTTCCAGAGGGAGCGAATATCTATTCTCGCAAGGTAGCACGAAGTGGTCATATTTCCTATGAGGGACGCCCATATTTTATCAGTAAAGCACTTGCTGGTCGTTATATCCGTTTGATTGTATTGGACGACCGCCTGATTGTTGATGCAGCCATCCCATTGCATAAAGAGTATACCCTCGGTTAAAATACAAGCTGTAACGTTTCATGATGATGAAATTAAGGAGTTATGATGGTGCAACATCATCAAAATAATCCACAGACAGCGCAACAAACACGGATTGAGTTCGCTTCTGAAGCGAATCTTTCTCAGAAGGATAAACAGATAGAAACGGCATCTGGACAAGTTGAGGGTGTTGAGGATCATATCGGTGATTTTGATACTGCAAGTACGCTGAACGCGGATGCGGTAGTTAAAATAGATGTTCGTAATACGAATTTCTTTTATGGCTCTAAGCAGGCACTTTTTGATGTTTCACTGCCTATCCGTGAGCGGCAGGTGACAGCATTAATTGGTCCTTCTGGCTGCGGAAAATCGACGTTCTTACGAACCCTCAACCGTATGAATGATTTGATCCCTGGTACACGTATTGAGGGTCAGGCGCTTTTTGATAATCAGAACATCTATAATAAAAGAGTGGATACCGTTCTCTTGCGTCAGCGCATTGGTATGGTGTTCCAGCGTCCTAATCCATTCCCTAAATCCATTTTTGAGAATGTTGCCTATGGTCTACGTGTACAGGGTAGATCACAGAGTTATATTAAAGAGCGTGTTGAATATAGCTTAAAAGGTGCGGCATTGTGGGATGAAGTCAAGGATCGGCTGAATACATCCGCGCTTGGTCTTTCAGGTGGGCAGCAGCAGCGTCTCTGTATTGCTCGTGCGCTTGCCGTACAGCCCGAAGTATTGTTGATGGATGAGCCATGTTCCGCGCTTGATCCTATCGCGACCCTGAAGATTGAAGAACTGATTACGGAACTGGTGAAGGATTATACGATCGTTATCGTGACACACAATATGCAGCAGGCGGCTCGTGTTTCACACTTCACAGGTTTCTTTCTTTCTGGTAAGCTTATCGAGCATGCGCCGACGACTCAACTCTTCGAGCGACCGCAGAGAAAAGAAACAGAAGATTATATCAGCGGACGTTTCGGCTAGAGTCAGGCACGCAGGAGGCTACTGTGGAGCGTACAATACTGGTTGTCGATGATGAGTCCGTGCTTCTTGATACGATTGGTTACAACCTGGAGCAATCTGGCTACCGGGTTGTAACTGCGGCTGATGGTGTAAGTGCGCTGGATGCCGCGCGGCGAGAAGACCCGGATTTGATAGTGTTGGATATTATGTTACCGGGGATGGATGGGTTGGAGGTGTGTCGACAGTTGCGACGTGAGGATCGTACCGCGACAACACCGATCATTATGCTGACTGCGAAGGGTGATGAGATTGATAAGGTGGTAGGATTGGAGGTGGGGGCAGATGATTATGTAACAAAGCCCTTTGGGCGTCGTGAACTGCTTGCACGTGTCCGCGCCTTGCTCCGTCGTGTTGATTATCCTGCCGCCAATGAAGATCGTACACAGCAGCAGGATAACGTTCAGGATACCCATCGAGCACCGCAGCGTGGTGAACTGATTGCGGGTCCACTCAAAATTGATCAGGCGGGACGACGCATCAATTGTCGCGGTCAGGATTTAGAGCTACAACCAAAGCAGTTTGATCTTCTCACTTATTTAGTGCGTAATCGTGGCACCGTGCTTACACGTGACCAACTGCTGCATAATGTCTGGGGTTATGATTATGCCGGTGATACACGGACCGTTGATGTACATGTACGCTGGTTGCGCGAAAAGTTAGAAGAAGATCCCGCCAACCCCAAGTTGATTCAGACGGTACGTGGCGTGGGTTATGTCTTTCGCGGCTAAGTGAGGCTTTGTCGCACTGGCCTACAGGCGCAAACAAAGACCCTATTTCTTTTTATCTTCGCTGGTTACAGTTGTGGCGTCTGCTTCTTGTTGCTGTATTTCCGCCAGAGCTTGCAGGAGTTTTTGATACACAACGTCGAGATGTTCTGGCATTACTTTGATGTCGGCCAGTACAGGCATAAAGTTGGTATCGCCGTTCCAGCGTGGCACGATGTGATAATGGATGTGTTCAGCGAAGCCAGCACCCGCTACCTTTCCCATATTGATTCCCATATTAAAGCCGTCAGGATTCATGGCTCGCCGTATTGCTTTGATCGCTAATTGAGCCTGAGCCATCATATCCGCCAGCACTTCGGGGCTGAGTTGATCCAGCGCTCCAATGTGCTCATATGGTGCGACCATCAAGTGACCATTATTGTATGGATATAAATTAAGCATCATAAAACAATATTCGCCGCGGTACAGGATGTGATATGTATCATCATCATGTGCGGCTGGTTGTGTACAAAAAATGCAACCTGGAGGTAGCGGATCTTTTGGTTCGATAAATGACATACGCCAGGGTGCCCATAGATTTTCCATGAGTAAATAGCCTCAAAAGATTATTATATTATTCGCGTAATATGCATGCAGGATTTTTGCTCTATCCCTCATAAGCTATACGTCGGTGCAGTTATCGCACTCGGTTGGTTCGATCCAGTCTGTCGCCCAGACGTGAATAGCATCAACAACTGGCTTCAACGCATATCCCTTATCTGTTAACTGATATTCAACACGAACCGGAATTTGCGGGTAAACCACCCGTTTGACTACCCCTTCGGCCTCTAGCTCTCGTAAACGGTCACTTAAGACGCGATCTGAGAGTCCTTCTACCAGCGATGTCAATTCACAGAAACGACGAGGACCTGTCATCAAGGCATCAAGCAACAAACCTGTCCAGCGTTTGCCCAGAACTTGTATTGCATGCTCATAACGAGGACAGATGGGAACATCAGATGAGGTAGATACTGATTCAATAGGCTTTGTCGCCATAGTGATATGCCTACCATTTCCTTTCTGACCATTGGCTCTGGTCAGCGCAAGGTACCAGGGTCATTGTGTACATTAACTGAATACATGTTATGTCTAGTATACCATGTTTTTTTGCTCTAAGGCAAGGAACGTTACACGTAAAAAGTAAGCAGGGGGTGACTGCGTTTCCCCCGCTTACTGTCAGGGTATACCTGCTCACTCATGAACCGTTTCGCTCTGCCAGGAACAGGAGGGAGGTATAGACCCTTTCAGAGAAATTGCCAGACCATCCAGATCAGTCACATCGTCGCGATAGATCGACCATGCTCGTGCTTTCTGTCCTGGTTCGGTAACCTCACGATAGACACTGACACCTATGCGCTTCCCATTGGGAAAAAATTCTTCTTTAATACGCGTGATCTGATCCCACTGTAACTCAATTGTCTCGCCGTTACGATTTCGCTTCACAAGGGCCTGTGGGCTGATCGTAATCGTAAAAGGTGTAGGAGCTATAATGCGTAGATACCAGATAAATCCCGCGATAAAGAGAATCGCCGCGATAGTGCTGCCAATGACGCTTGCGTCATTATGGCTAGTATGCTGATAGACCGCGATCCATAGCACCAGTGCCACCAGCGCAACCATGCCAACGATGGTCACAATGCGCTTGAATGGACTCAGTCCTGGACCGACAAAAACATGCTCTTGATGAGCAGAAGACATTGCCATATGCTGCGCTCCAACTTCAAGGAACCAAATACTACATCGTATTGTAGCAATGAGCTGTGGAACATGCAACAGAAAAAATATTCTGTGTTCCTTGATTGCCACGCAGAATAGAGGTGTTTATGTATTCATTGCTGCCAGCATCGCGGGTTGCTGGTGGTGAACAATACCCGCGTGTGAGAGAATCACACGCGTCAGTATCGGTTCAATTACAGGATGCTTTTAGTAAGTGTTGCCAGGAATTCGGTATTGTTCTGCGTTTTTGCCATATGTTGGAGTAACGCTTCGGTTGCCTCCAGACTGCCTTTGCCATTCTGCTGATCGGCAAGGGTTGAGAACATACGGCGCATAACAACCACGGAGCGGAGCGTCTTCTCGTCGAGCAGCAGCTCTTCGCGGCGTGTGCTGGAACGAGCGATATCGATGGCAGGGAAGATACGACGCTCAGCCAGCTTCCTATCCAGCATAAGCTCCATATTACCGGTGCCTTTGAACTCTTCATAGATGACGTCATCCATGCGGCTACCGGTATCCACAAGGGCAGTCGCGATAATTGTCAGGCTACCCCCTTCTTCGATCTTACGCGCAGCTCCAAAGAAGCGCTTGGGAGGAATCAGGGCGCTGGGGTCAAGACCACCAGAGAGTGTACGTCCACTTGGTTGCACAGCTAAATTGTACGCACGGCTTAGACGGGTGATGCTATCCAGCAGGATAACAACATCTTTACCACTTTCAACCAGCCGCTTGGCGCGTTCCAGTACCATTTCCGCTACTCGTGTATGGGCTTCCGTCGGCTCGTCAAACGTTGAACTGATGACTTCGGCTTTTACGGATCGTTTCATGTCGGTTACTTCTTCTGGTCGCTCACCGATGAGCGCTATCATCAAATGGGTATCACCATAGTTTTCGGTGATCGAATTGGCGATAGATTTGAGTAGTAGCGTTTTACCAGCTTTCGGAGGTGAGACAATCAAACCGCGTTGTCCACGACCAATCGGGGAAACCAGATTGACCAGACGGCCTGAAATATTCGCCGGACCTGTCTCCAGATTGAACATTTCACGAGGGAAGATCGGCGTAAGATTATCAAAATGTGGACGTCGTTTGGCAATTTCAGGATCAAGACCATTTATAGCCTCGACACGAAGCAGCCCGTAGTATTTTTCATTGTCTTTTGGTGGACGAACCTGTCCAGAAACCATATCTCCTGTCCGCAAACCAAAGCGGCGGATTTGCGATTGTGAGACATAGACATCCATATTGCCCGGCAAAAACCGTTCTTGACGCAGGAACCCAAAACCATCCTCCACGATCTCCAACACGCCAGCACTAAAAATGTTTCCTTGCTGTTCTGTATTGGCTTGAAGTAGTCTAAACACGAGGTCCTGTTTTTTGAGGGTGCTGAAGCCGGAGAGTTCGAGGTCACGCGCTATGTCGCGTAACTCCGTTATAGTTTTCGTTTCTAACTCAGCTATATTCACGTTGTATAAGGGCGAAGAAAATTCTTGAGGAAACCGCCCATTCTCCTTTCTGCGGTCGAACCAGGATAATATGGTGGGAAATTGATATATCAGGTAATTTGAAAATACCCTGCCTTCTGAAAAGACTTGCAGTTACAAGTGGTTTAGATGGTTGATAAGAGGTGTTAGCCGATATACCAATGACGTCATACAACACTACTCAGCACAAGCAGGAAGCTGTGGATTACTGGGCGAAGTAGTATGTGTCTTTGGAGCTAGCTAGAATATACCACAGGCGCATTAGGATGTCAAGAGCTTTAATGGTAAGGTTTTCGGTCATACAGTACATTTGCATGGTTCGCATTTCAATTTGCTGCATGCTTCTTTTCCTTACTTATCTGCACTGCCGCTGCGTGGCGTGCCCTGCCCCCGTGGTATCTGTCCAACCAGATGCCCGTTGCATATCATAGAATGAATACCAGTACTTGTCAATCCATTCGTTGCAATTCCGCAGGGAGATCCCTAGTCCGCGCTGCTCTAATTCTCGCTCAACAATTTGATTGGCGTGTGGGTGTTTGTGCTGTCGTGGCAGTGGTGAGCCAAAACCATGAGTATAATGTACCATTTCATGGGCAATGGTGATGAGCAGGATTTCATCGGGAATAGTTGCTACCTGAAGAAGCGTGTTGATGCCAATGAATGTTAATGTGCTATCCAGTGACAGGCGGATCAGTCCCAGGCGGCTCTTCCAGTGAAAGCAATAGGCGATTTCAACAGTGTTTATGCGTGGTACATCGGTGAAATAGGTTTGCCAGATCCAGTTCAGATATTTCGTCAGTTCCATACGGTTATCAGGTTTTTCCACAGGCATTATATCTACAGGCATGGTGTATGGTGACATAATATGGGACTCCTTAACAGCAGCATAGTTATCTTCTGTGAAGAAGATAGTCAGGTGATTTTTCTTGCTTGTGAGTCCAGTATACCAACTCACCTGTACTGTAAATAACAATTTATTAATGTGCTTTGGTGTCTGTACAGATAGGTTAGATCTTCCTTAGCAAGTAGCTTAGAGTTTTCTTAACCCCCGGTAATATAAGCTCAAAATAAGTCATTTGCCCCATTTGTATCTGTCCTATTTCCGGTATTCTTGTTCGTGTAGAGAATAGATGATTAGTGAATGGAGGGAATGAGATATGAATGCGACGCTCTATCAGACAACTTGCCTGAAACTAGACATCTATAAAGATGTGAAGCGGGTAAATGATGATAAGTACCTTACTGAGCCGATGATGAGTCTTGCCTGTGATGTGGAGATCGATGAGAAAACACTACATGACTCATTTGAACAGGCTGTAGATGAGCGTCTGACGATGTTACATACCCCCTGGAGCCAGCTTTATCAGTATCGGACGACCGATGATTTAACGTTGTCAACCCGCGAGTTTGCACTGCGGCAGCAAACTCCTCGTCGTACGACGCCATTAACCGAGCCTTTACAGCAACTTGAGGCAGCTGAGAACTGGCAGAAACGCACTATTTTCTTTTGCCTGGCATGCATGCTGCTCATGAGCGGCTTTGATTTAATGGGTTTGCTTGTCATCCACATGATGCACTAACTATTTTTGTTCTGGCTATCGTGTGCCATTGGCACCATCTCCATCCTCCCAGGAATATCAGCATGAGAGAATTGTATTGATGTTGATCTATTTTTCCCCGATAGCCCAAAGAAGTGTCTGTTCCAGTTCATTATCATGTTACAATAACAAAAAGATGTTTATAGGGTGCCCTTGTATTTAGAAAAGCACGGTTTTTAGAGACAGGATGAGTGTTTCTGAATGCAAATGGGTGAGTAAAAAGGGGGCTATGTGCAGAGGCAGAGTCGTCCATTACGATCTTCCTCACGTTCTGATGCCAATATCACTACATCAGCAGTTGGGACAGACGAAACCTATGGGCGCAGGCGTGCCCGTCGTATGTCATTGTATACACGTTCAGTAATGTGGATTACGATCTTGATTTGTGTTGCGCTCTTCCTGGGAACGATGGCTCAGGCATGGTCGAATGATCATTTGATGCATCAGGTGCAAAAAGCGCAGCAGACATTGCAGCAACTACAGAAAACGCATCAACAGTTACAACATTCCGCGGCATACTATAACGATCCGGGTGAGATTGAAAGTGAGGCTCGTCAGCAGTTAGGGTATGTACGTCCTGGTGAACAGTCAGTTGTGATAGTGAATACACCCGCTAAGACACAGCTGCAAAAACAGGCATCTGCGCAGCCTTCAGCGCGACCACAGGGATACTGGTTCGACTGGCTGCATGTTTTTTTTGGTCATGCTGGTAGCTGATCATCGGACTGTATTGTGCCGTATCATGCCGGAGCATAAATAGTGGCTTGCATGCTTGTCAATGTGCCTGAGGAGCGTGTTTGTTGGGGGAAGAAAGTAACGCATTCGCGAAAAAATCTTGACAGCATAAGTATTATGAAAGTATAACGTAAGTATACTTATGTTGTGTAATTTATAACATATTGAGATATCAAATGAAACAGCAACGTATAAACAATGTTATAGCATGCATGAGCATACAACACCAGCACTGGTTGTTGTTGAGCAGGCTATTACTTGAGGCGGTGCGTTTCGCGGAATGAGGAATCATTTTTGCAGCGGGACGTATGATGAGCGTCCCGTTTTTTTATTATCATCAAACACAAAATTGGACTTATCGTCTAGCCTGATTTTGTCTACAAACTAGCGTTTTTATGAATTTTTTAAGTAGGGGGGGAGTTAGGCGTCTCTAACAGTATATAAAGGCAAGCGTAACGAGAGGTTCTTGTCTGATTTGTTTCTCTGAACAACAGGACCTACGCACATGTTGTATAGGCTGTAGTTACATAAGGCCATATCCAAGAGGAATTATACATTTTCTCACCCAGGATTGCCCCCGTTGCTTCTTGTTCCAGGTCCCTCTTACTCCACAGTATGGAATCAACGTAGATTCCCTGGCGTTTTTTGGCACGCGCTGAAAAACAATATATTACAAACAGTGTCATCCTAGATTCATGTATGGGTAATTCATTTAGAAACGCGGGTAGCATACGTAGCTAAATGGATGAGGGCAGATTTCATTTGAGTAGGAGTTAAAAATGAGTGTACGATCATTGATATCAGATCACACCCCCGCAAAAGCGTTAACTCCTGTACAGTATATAGAGGCATACGTACAGGAGCACTTAGATCGTTATATACAAGAGCTTACCGAGATTTGCGCGATCGACTCAGGGACATATCATAAGTCTGGAGTTGACGAGGTGAGCCTCTACCTCGAAAGGCGCATGCGTGCGTTGGGAATGGATGTCACTGTATTCCAGCAGGAGAAATGGGGGAATGATCTCTATGGTGTCCTGAAAGGGCAGGGGCAGGGCATTGTTGTCTTACTGGGTCATATGGACACTGTGTATCCAATTGGTATTGGTGCGGCGCGTCCGGTGCGGGTTGAAGAGAATATCATTTATGGTCCGGGCGTTGTTGATATGAAAGGCTGTATTCTTTCGGGCATTTATGCAATTGAAGCTCTTCAATCAATAGATTATCAAGATTTTGCTGAAATTCGTTTTCTGTGTGTTTCTGATGAAGAGATCAGTGATCGCCATAGCAAAGATATTATCGAGCAGGTGTGTCAGGGATGTCACGGGGCTTTGTGCTTGGAGGCTGGGCGTGAGAATGGGGATCTGGTCAGTTCACGGAAGGGTGGTTCCTGGTATAAACTTCATGCGTATGGTCATGCGGCTCATGCGGGTGTCGAGCCAGAGAAAGGCTCAAACGCGATTCTGGAGCTTGCGCATCAGATTGTTCAATTTCAGAGTGTGTATGGTATGCGACAGGGGGTGACGATCAACGCGGGTCGTATTACTGGTGGCACCGCGACGAATGTGGTGGCTGACTATGCTGAGGTGACCTTTGATCTCCGTTTTGAGTGTAGCGAAGATCGCCAGGCAGTTGAGCAATGCTGGTATGAGATGATGCAGAATAAATGTGTGCCCGGTGTTGAGCTTACCTTAGAGGTGGACCCGGATAGCCGAGATCCAATGGAATGCAATGAGGGGAATCTGAAACTGGCGAAAATGGCACAGGATATTGCGCAGGAGTTGGATTTCACTGTTCGGCATGGTCCAACAGGCGGCATCTCTGACGCGAACTATGCTTCTGGCTTTGGGTATCCATCACTTGATGGTCTGGGACCAGTTGGCGGTCTGGATCATAGCCCCAATGAGTATATGGAGAAAGCCAGTATCGCTCCACGTACAGCATTACTTGCTGGCCTGATTCTCTCGATTGGTGCGCAGGGGGATAGTGACAAATAGCGATAGCTAGACTACAAGCACAATAAGCAGATTTGAGCATATGAACAAGTAAAAAGAGAACAGCGAGGGTCTCCCATCTGGGAGACCCTCGCCGTTCTCTTTTTACTTTTGCTTAACCGCGAATTTCTTCGAGCATTGAAAGGTTGACGAACAGATCACAGCTCTGTCGGAGTGTTGCTGACATTGCTTCATCAAAAGCAGCAACCTCGACGCGTACACCATGATCAGAGCAATAATCAAGCATAGGCATGAAATCGCTATCGCCACTGACCAGCACAATGCAATCTACGGCTTTACCATCGACCAGACGTACCACGTCCATACAGAGGTCCAGATCCAGGTCTGCCTTTTTCGCGCCACTGGAGAATGTTTTATAATTCTTTGTGGTGATGCGATAGCCCAGACCTTTCACAGCCTGTAAGAACATCTGCTCATCGCCTGGTTGTGGACTGGTGGGACAGTAAGCCTGTGCGCGAATCAAGCGGCGATTGCCACGCAAGAAATCGAGCAATTTACCAAAATCCACACCGACACGCAGTGTACGTGCGGAATACAGAAGATTAGCGACGTCTACAAAGACACCGACACGTTCGGTCGAAGGGAATGGTGGCAATGTTACCGACACATTGGTAGGTGCCTGTGACAGACGACGGAACTCTGTGACCATACGATCAGTCTGTGTCTGTAATGCCTGTGACACAATATTCGCGAACTGTGTCATGGCTGCGGTTGAGAAACCATTTTCTCCTGAACGATTAGCAGGAGTAGGAGAATAGATGGTAGCAGGCGCGATTCTCGCCTCAGCTCGTGTTGTACGCCCATCACGCATCAGGACACTGCCACGAGCGGGAGAAGGTTCTGGCGCCATAAATGGACCACTTGCTTCATTCCCCTGATTCATCTGGCTCACGGTATAGCCAGAAACAATTGAGTATGGCTGTGTTGATGCTGCGCTTGCCACACGCGCTGGTGGTGGTGGCGTCGGTGTAGGTACTGGCGTCGGTGGGATTACCGGCGGTACAGGAGTGCTGTTTGTCGTTTGTGTATTGGAAACCGCAGAAGCAGAGCTAGAACTTGAGCTAGAGCGATGTCTGCGACGGCGGCGCGAACTTGCCTTTTGCAATTCTGAATACTCCAATGGTGGTAGATCTTCGGGTGCAATTTCTTCTTGTTGCTGCACAATAGCCTCCTGGGCAGGTGCTGTCTCCATCACAGGAGTAGCTTGTTGAGTAGTAGTGGACGGTGCAGATGGTTCTTTGTGATGGCGGCGGCGGCCATGTTCGGTCGTCGCTGCTGGAGCCGGATTCTCCACTTCCTGAGCAACTTGCTTTTGCACTTGTGTTTCAGTAGCAACCACAGGACTGGTTCCAGTACCGGGCTGTTCACCGCGTTGAACCGTCTCTGTACGTGTTGTAGTTGTCTGTGTTTTGTTTGTCGTAGAAGCAGGCGTTGATGTTGTGCTGCTCGCTCCATTTTTGCTGCTATTACTTGAAGACGATGGGCGATCAAAGCGATAACGGCGTGCTGGTTTGGCGGGTGCCGCCTCAGCTACTGGTTCGGCTGGCACTGAAGGGGCTGCTTGCTCCTTGTTCTCTACCAGCGCTGCCTGATTTTTTTGTTCTGCTGTCTCTGCGTTCGCATCAGTCGCGGCAGTTTCACCACGGTGATGTCGTGTCATGCTATGACGTGGCATGCGCACACGTGAAGCAGGTCGTAGCAGCGGCGACACCGGTCGCTCTATCGCTTTCTTTTCTTCTTTTTCAGAAACTTCTGTATGAACTGTTATCTCTTCTTTATCTTGCATCTGTTTCTCATCGGATGGTGGCTGTGAGATCGATTGCTCTTCCTCGTCAGAGGATGTCGCTGGCTGTTCGTCTGCGACAACTGTTGACATGGTGGCTTCCTCTGTACCTTTGGCTTGTTCTTGATCGTTCATTTGATTAACGACAGAGGAAAGAAGAGAAAAAGCTTCTGCCTGAGAATCGCGCAATGTTGCCTGCAGAGCTGCCTCTGCCTGACGAAATTCAGCGATAAACTCAGTGAATGGTCGAACTTCTTCGACTTTGGTTTCGATCAATGGAGCAACATCTGTATATGGGAACGTAATCTGTTGCTGTTCAGGAGTTGTTGTGTCCTCTACTGCCGCAGGATTTTCGCTCGCCTGTTCTGTTAATTCAGTTGCGGATGCTGGTAAGACTTCTTCCGCAGATCCGTCCTGCCCTGTTGCGGTATCTGTGGAAATGGGTTCTTCTTGCAGCGCAAACGTCTCTTGTGGCTGGACAGATTCCGTATTCGCATCGATCTGTTCTGCGAATGCTGTCATCTGTTCTTCGACCTGTTCTGTTTGCAGTTCCGCAGCAACTTGCGTCTGGTTGTCGTATATCGTTTCTGTTGTCTGAACAGGTTGCTCAGCAACAAACGACTCATCGATTGTTTCAGTGACCGGTATTTCGGTCTGTTCCAATTGAGGAGCAGGTATTTCCGTAGACTGATCTTCAGTATCAACAGAAGCTGCAGCAGCTTCCTGATTCTCCTGTTGAAGTTCAGCCGTAACGGAAGGTTCACTCCAGGTTGTGTTATCAGGTGTGTATGTTTCTTCTGCAGCAGAGACATCCGCTGTTATTGGCGTTGTCTCTTCAGAAGGAGCGTTGTCGGAATGAATGTCTTCATTATTTGATGAACGCTCGGTAGGCTTAAACTGCTCAGCGCTACTCTGAATCTCAGCAGTTTCGAGAGCATCAGCCGACACGACTGTTTCCGCCGAATGTGTCTCTGCTGATGTATCAGAAATGACCTCTGTAGCAGTCCCAGCATCTGGAGTAGAAGCATGAGCGACAGCTTCAGCCGAATCTTCCGCAGAGACTTCTGGTAGCTGTTCAGCATCAGAAGGTTGTTCCACGGAAGCTGAGCCAGCATCTATGTTGCTAGCATCAGATGTTTCGGTCTCAGACGCAGCGGAGTTGACCGATATTTCATTTTCGGGGTCGGACGGATGCTCCACGAGGGAAGCATCAACGTCGCTGTGCTCGTGATGAGTATTGTGCGTTGTCACTAAGATCTCCAGTCTCAGTCGCTACGAACCGGGGCGCAGGTTATACCCGTACACTGTGTTCGACTGAAGATGATGGGGCGAACATGCGTTTCAGATTTTCATGAAGCGAAATGACGATGCGCTGTACCAATGGGCAAGAACAATTCATAAAAGAATGAAATTGCAAAATTCCATTGTTCCGCCCGTTCTAATCATTGGCAGTCTTTTCACTCTGCGCGCTTCTACCCTACCCGGTTCGATATTGTTTCTCTGTCAAAGCCGTTGCGATTACTCTTGTTGTACACCACCATTGAACGGCGGCACATTGGTGTGCACAGGGCGAACGTCTGAAGATGATAGATTCTCGTCCTCGTTCGGCCCGGTCAAATCGAGCGATTGACACTCGTTCGTACTGGTATCTTCTTGCTGCTGCTGCTGATAAGCTATATCCCGCTTTACTGCACTTTGGCGTGTATTCCGCCAGACGGTAACCATGCGTTCAACCGCGGTTATGTTCGAAAAAACCGCTAACAAGGCAAGTGCCCAGATACCAGTGTTGGTTAATAATCCGATAGCCAGTAAGATGACACGTTCTGGACGGGCTAGTAAGCCAGTTTTGCACTCAATCCCCAGACCTTCGGCACGCGCTTTTGTGTAACTGACCATCAAAGAGCCGACCACTGCAATATAAACGAAGGAGATCATCCATAATTGTTCATGCGGAGCTGACCAAAGTGCATTTTGTAGGTCAGGGTGCTGCAACGCATAAAAGAGCAATCCAAACAGTATGATTCCTTCTGAATAGCGGTCAAGAGTCGAATCTAAAAATGCGCCAAAGGTTGATGACGTGTTACTGACACGAGCCATTGCGCCATCAAACATGTCAAAGATGCCCGCAAACAGGATCAGCAAGCCTCCCCAAATCATATATCCTTGAGCAATAACCAGAGCAGTTACAATGCTCAATGCCATCCCTATGTAGGTCAACATATTGGGGGTGATGCCAAACCGTGCTAATGGTCGTATGAGAAATGCGACCAGTTGTCTGGCTCTTTGCTGTAAGCGTCTGCTAAACATACTCCTATTGTACCACACTTAACCGCCTGCGGACTAGTAGTCTCGCACTATAGATTTGCGGTATGAGGGTAAAATGAGGTATTCTAAAGAGTCAGACCGTTCTCTCCAGCCCGTATCCTCTGTGTTTCCTTTCATTGTTGTGAGGAAACCCATGAATACTGCATTTTCTGTCTGCAATGAAGAGTTGTTTTTCTCGCTTTCGATGGCATGGAAGTATTGTACCATCCTTTTGCTTTCCACGTAAATGTGGGGCGCTGTGTGATGTTCTCACAATGGGATCACAAAAGAAAAGAGAGAGGTCGTGACCTCTCTCTTGTTGGTTGTTTTCGCTCTGATGACGTTGAGTGGTGCTGGTATTATCTGGTGCTTAGAGGGCGCTGGCTGATTCGGTTATCAATGGGCGGCGTGCTTCACGTAGTTCTTTGTTCATCAGATAGCGTACCCAGTGATAATATGCCTGCACATCCCACATCTTGCCGCCGGGGGCGGTCTGACCTGATGTGATGCACTGACGGAGGTCCTGAGCGCTCTGTCCTGTAAACCATGTGAGGCCACTGCCGATTCCGCTCAATGTGTGCGCATCGCTATTTCCCAGTTCCGGAAGATGGTAGAGTTCTCGGTTGGCTCCCATTGCGATATAGTTGGCATAAATGCCACAGAAACTGGCGTTCCATGTTTCAACTCCATCAAACCAGATGTCTGTGGCTGCCTGGATACGATCCATTGCCTTTTTCTGGCAACTATGACGGAAGAATTTATGCAGAGGATGGGCGATAATTGCCAATCCGCCTTGTTCATGGATGAGATCTATGCTGCGTTCCAGACTCAGACCTTTTGGGATGCGTTTTTCGAGAAATAGTCCCAGCAGGTGACCATCTTGTGTTGAAACTTCTTCTCCGACGATAAAGTCGAAACGATAATTTCCTTGTGCCCACAGATCTCGTGCTCGCAAGGAGCCTTCAATCTTATCGTGATCAGTAATGGCGATAACATCTAAGTCCGTATGATGCTGGACATGGGTGAGAATTTCTTCTATGGTGCCGCAACCATCGCTGTAGGTGCTGTGCATATGTACGTCGGCTTTACTCTGTTTTCCAGCCTCTTGCGCCTGGATTGGAGTCATTTTGTGCCGTTTTTTTAACATGCTTGTTCCAGGGATCGCATCACGTAACAGGTTTGTTGCTTGATCGTTCGTGTTCTTCACCATGTGGTTCCTTCTCTGTCCTGGCCTTGTGGGTCCAATTGATAATTGAGCGTGTCTTGTCTTTCGCGCTCTACTCGTTTTTGCCTTGCCCGCTAATGATTCTTGTATGCAGTAGTGCCACCCTCACCTGTTATTGCCTCATTCCCACGTTACATCTGCTTATGCTACTACTCAGCGTTCAGGCTTCACTCTAACCTTATCATAGTTTCGTTAAAGATCAGGCTTAACGATTTGTAAAGTATTGGTAATATCTTGTAGATTGTGAGAAAGCATGTCTTGCACTGCCCTGGAGATGTTGATGGATCTCTCCACCTCTCAAAGGCAAGGCTTTCTCGGAAGAGCTGTAGTGTTGTGTTGCTTATTCGTCAGAACTGATATCGGCTTCGATGAGTGCTGTTCCGGTCGGTAAGAGTTCTGCGAGAATGCCTGGATCAACCAGTTCCCCTAGCAGTTGTAAACAGTGCTGGAAACGTGTGATGTTCAGGGTGCAATAGACTTGTCGACCAACACGCCGCGTTTCGATCAACCCTGCCTTCCGCAATTTTCGTAAATGCCATGAGACTAATGGTTGACTGATGCTTAAAAGACCTGTCAGATCAGTCACGGTCATTTCTCGATTGTGTGCCAGATGATAGACGATTGATAGTCGTGCAATGCCAGCCAGTGCCTTGAGTATACGTTTGAGATCGCGCCAGTCGTCCATAAACGCCTCTTAACTCATCCATTTTCGGTAGCACCAGTAATTTATATCTATACGCGCTTTATATATAAAGGTATATTTATATTTTATGACTCTGTGTCAAGTCATGTCAATATTGGGGAAATTTGTATAAAAAAAAGACCTCTTAGAGAAGAGGTCTTTTAGTGGGTGGGTGACCAGGGACTCGAACCCTGAACCGAACGATTAAGAGTCGTTTGCTCTACCATTGAGCTAGTCACCCGTGCCGATTGACTTCATGATGATAACATACTGTCGCGCTCTCGTCAAGTGGGGGGAGTGCCGCATTTTTCTCTCCCGCGAAAATTTTTTTGCTAGACGTGTACAGAAGGAGGGGATGGTATTTGTGTCTGCTGTTGGGAGGTGGTAGGAAGAGTCGCCGTTGTCTGGGGGGCCAGGGGCAGCGTGAAGGTGATCCGTGTGCCCTGTCCGGGTGTGCTTTCCGCCCAGATGCGACCATTGTGTGCTGTGATGATTGCTTTGACAATGGAGAGTCCCAGTCCACTACCACCTGTAGATGATGTGCGTGAACGATCCGCACGGTAAAAGCGCTCAAAGATATGTGGGAGATCAGTGGCATTGATGCCTACGCCTGTATCGTTTACCGTAACCTGCAATTCGTTGTGATAGGTGGTGGCACTGACACTGATGGTGCCACCTGCCGGTGTATGACGACGGGCATTATCCAGCAGATTGAGTAATACCTGAGTAACGCGATCACTATCCGCCAGCACTGGTGGCGTGGCAGGTGTGGTATTGTTCTGGATGGCGATACCTTTTTGTTCGCATTCTGGCGCGATGACGATGATGGTTTCGTCAACCAATGCCTGAAGATCGAGGGGAGCTAGATCCAGTTGTATCTGGCGTGCTTCCATTAATGTCATTTGACGTACATCGGCGACCAGACGACGCAGACGTTGTATCTCCCGTCCAATGCGCTGCGCTGTCTCCTGACGAGCATCCATATCCGAGACGACATCATCCGCCAGCGCCTCGCTTAAGCCTTGTATGGCGGTTAATGGTGTTGCCAGATCATGTGCGATATTCGCGATCAGATCACGGCGCATCTGATCCTGGCGGCGTAACTCGCCCATATCAGATTCGATGGTATCCGCCATTTCGTTAAAGGTGAGTGCCAGTCGTCCCACTTCATCCTGTGAGGCCGGGATGGGAACACGCTCTGTGTATTGTCCCTGCTTCATCTGTTCCGCAGCCATGGTTAATGATTGTAGTGGGCGGATGAAACGACGGACGAACAGAAAGCTACAGGCGGAGGCAATGATGGCGACAATCAGACCAGCCAGTATGACATAGATATTGATTTGACTTAAAAGGATATTGTCGGATGCTGTTGGTTCTGCCAGATAGATAGCTCCGATAACCTGGTCGCCAGTTTTTAATGGAATGCTTACATACAGAAAAGATTCAGTCGTGTTGCCACTTTTTACCTGGACGGTTCCGCTTTGTGTTTTTTGGGTTTGTGTTGCATTCTGTAGTATGCTGTCACCAATTTTTGAATTTTCGTTGTTTTGTGCAATCTGGTAAGGTAGCACTCCATACAGTTGATTATCCGGGACCGTTTTTACGATCTGGATTTCATCGCTCGGAATAAAGGAATTGGATTTTTGCACAGCGTCGGTGGCATCATCTGTCCAGCCACCGTCAAGTTGATAGATACGTTCAATAGTCTGTGCTCTCATAGTGACGGAGCCAAGTTCCAGGTGTAATTGTGCGTTATAGATATAGTTTTGTACAGCCAGAGCGATAGCAAAAATAAAGACAATAACTGTTCCGACAATCACGAGGAGGTAACTCAGCACAAGTTTTGATCGCAGGCTGAGTGTAGAAATGCGCGGTATAGTGCTCATAAATTGTGCCTCCTTCGTGTCTATTGATCAGGAATGAGTCGGTATTGCCGGAGTTGGTACGAACTTATAGCCAACACCCCAGACTGTTTGAATATAGTGAGGAGTACCGGGAACAGCCTCTAATTTTTTACGTAAAGTTCCAATGTGGACATCAACGGTGCGTCCGTCTCCCAGATAGCTATAGCCCCACACCTGATTCAGTAATGTTTCACGTGTAAATACCCGATCAGGAGCAGATGCGAGGGCTACTAACAGATCGAACTCTTTGACGGTCAGGGCTACCTGTTTGCTATTGGCAAGGACTCGTCTTGACGGCAGGTTGATGGCTAGTCGCTCAAAGCGTAATTCTTCTGAAGAAGAGACAGATGGTGCTGGTGGTGGTGCCTCTTCGGGTACCTCTTTTATGGTTGTTGTGGCGGCTTCTCCTGTTGAACCCGTACCAGTGCGGCGTAAGATGGCCTTGACACGACTGACCAGTTCGCGCGGGCTGAAGGGTTTGACGACATAATCGTCCGCGCCAGCCTCTAACCCGGAGATGCGATCATCTTCACCCTGGCGTGCGGTGAGCATCAGAATTGGCGTATTGGCCCAGGTGCGGATACGGCGACAGACCTCCATGCCATCGAGGACAGGAAGCATTAAATCCAATACAACGAGATCGGGATGTTCGCGGGCATGAAGCTCTAATCCAGCTATACCATCACTTGCTGTAATAACCGTATAATTAGCTTTTTCGAGGTATAGGCGGATAACCTGTGTAATATTGGCTTCATCCTCTATGACGAGAATTTTCATGACTTTATTTTACCTGTCACACATCAAAAAATTACAAGGCATTTGTAAAGTTTTTGTTTATACTTCCCGGTTCCATGGCACAATATTTAGAGTTCAATTTTAAGATATCCCAGGTATGCCAATGCCTGATAAGCGGCGGCGATCTGCCCCTGGACAGCAAATTCTCCGTTTTGTAGCAGTGCGATCAACTCTGCTGGCGTGACGAGTATATTCTCGATAACTTCTGAAGGATCTATCTTTTGTTGTCCTGTTTTGCGTACATCACGCGCGATATACCACCAGATACGTGTCATTGCTCCGGTGGGATTGGCGATCATCTGGGAAAGCGGTTCCATTTTGTCCGCGTCAACACTATATCCTGTCTCTTCCATGAGTTCGCGATGGGCGGCATGGATTGGTTCATCCTCATCTGGATCGATGCCACCGGCCGGGAATTCCAGTACTTCATGTCCAATGCCATGTTTATACTGTTTGTTGATAATAAAACGACCGTCTTCCGTTATTGGGACGATACCGACCCAACCACGATTTTCAATAATATAGTAGTTTTCGAGTATTGTACCATCAGGTAATGCGACTTGTTCACTACGAATCTTCAAATATGGTGTATCAAGTATTTGACGGGTCGAGAGGGTTTCCCAGAGTTGTTTTTCCTGTGCCATACGTTTCCTAATTCCTTTCATCCTCTCCTTGTATTGTACCCAAAAAACCAGACTACTGCGATAGTAGTAGCTTTTTGGATAGCAAAAAATACCAGTGTGTGGACCTCTACTCTGCTTGTTTATGGGATATAGGCTCGCCAGCAGTCACCGATGCAGCACGTTGAAAACGGATGAGGAATAAGAATTCTTTGTTGCCATCACGTCCCCGAATAGGTGAGGAGATCTCTCCATCGACCTGTAAAGGAGTATACTGTGGAATCCACTCCTTGAGTTCTTGCAACACACGAGCATGAACCAGTGGATCGCTGATAACGCCACTGCCGCGATCTACCTCGGCCTTTCCTGCTTCGAATTGTGGTTTGACGAGTGCGGCAATCCAGGTATCCGGTGCGGCGACCAGTAATGGCGCGAGTGCGGGTAGGACCAGCCGTAACGAGATAAAGGAAACGTCGATGACCGCGCATTGTATTGGTTCTGGCAATGATGTGAGGTGACGAATATTTGTCCGCTCCATGACGATGACACGGGGATCATTTCGCAGTGCCCATGCCAGTTGTCCATGACCGACATCGACAGAATAGACTTTAGTCGCGCCTCGCTCAAGCAGGCATTGCGTGAAACCACCTGTGGAGGCTCCAACGTCGATGGCGACCAGACCGGATGGCTGTAAGCCAAATTCATCCAGTGCCTTTTCCAGTTTCAGTCCGCCGCGACTAACATATTTCATTTCGGGAGATGTTTCGGCAACACGACACTGCGCATCAAGTGGAATCATGGTTCCTGCCTTGTCAACGCGACGATCATTGACATAGACCTGTCCTGTCATAATAATCGCCCGTGCTCGCTCTCGGCTGGGAGCTAAACCCAGGCGCACCAACGCCACATCTAACCGCTCTTTGTTTGTTGCCATCTATCTCTACCTGTTTCTTATTGTTATATCTCTCGATTATAATACGTCAGCGCACCCGCACCGACCAGTCCAACATCAGTACCCAGTTCAGCCATCACTATTTTTGCGAAGTCACGTGGGATGATCATTGCTCGTTCCTGCACAATTTGCAGCGCTGGCGCAAGCAAGGGGTCACCAATCTGCATGACGCCACCACCCAGAATGATACGTTCAGGATTAAAGATATGGATTACGTTAACCAGACCGAAGCCCAGTGCTTCGGCGGCATCGGCGATGATTTTCTGAGCCTCTGGTATTTTTGCTTCCGCTGCCAATGCCACCGTGCGTGCATTGAGACGTACAGATTGTTTTGCCTGTGCTTTATCACGATCAAAGGGTGTGTCTGCCGCCATATTCCGAGCATCTCCGCTTTCCTGTGCGCGTGCGAAGGCCAGGAGCGCTTCACCACGTCCCGCTGCGATGATTTCGTGCGCCTGCCGCGCAATCGCGGTGCCTGACGCAAGGACTTCCCAGCAACCAATATTGCCACAGTTACAGCGTGGGCCGTGGAGATCAATGGTCATGTGACCTAACTCGCTGGCTGTTCCTACCAGACCCTCAATGATACGACCATCAGTAATTACACCTCCGCCGATGCCAGTGCTAATCGTAACATACACAATATCTCTACTGCCACGCCCAGCACCGAACATATATTCGCCCAGCGCTCCGGCGTTGGCATCGTTTTCGACATACACAGGGACATGAAATGTTTCAGTGAATGTATCCTGTAAATGATAATTTACCCAGCCTGGTAAATTCGGTGGAGAGTAGACGACCCCTGTACGGCTATTCAGGGGGCCGGGTGCTCCAATTCCAATGCCAGCAATCTGGTCGAGCGTGGTGTTGGCCTCTTTTAATGCCTGGCGTACAGATTCTATCATGCGTGGGACTACACGGTCAGGAGAAGGGTTTTCTCCCGTTAATAAACCCACACGGGATAGCAACGTTGCACCACGCAGGACCGCTGTACGGATTTGGGTTCCACCAAGATCAATGCCGACAACTAACGGTAAATGTTCGGTTGTTGGTTGATGGGAGGATGCTTCTCTCTGCATACTCTTTTCATCACTCATGATAATCTCCACGGTGTACATATTTCCTCTAGATGATACTGCATTTCCACTATTGGAACAAGAGAATGGAAATATCTTGCAAGAGATGAAGAAGTATAGAGGTACCAAATGCGGCCATTTGATTTTCCAGAAATATGTACGTTGTATTGAGTAAAGTGATTTGCATTAAGTTGTATAATATCTTTCCTTTTGGGTATTGTTCACTATTATTTGAAATAGTGATAATGTGTAAATAATACAGTTTATTGTTGTTTATGTAGTGAAAAATGTTGTTGACACACTACATAAACCCATGTAGTATAGGCAGCGTACATTTCATAGAGAATATATTGCTGCATTTATTTGCATAATTATTGATGAAGGGGAACCGTATGTCCGATAGCAGTGCAAATGTATTAGCGGGTGGATTTGTCCTTATTTTTATTGCTATTGCTATTGTTGTAGTAGTTTTGTATGTTCTTGTTCTATGGAGAATTTTGTCAAAGGCAGGTTATAGTGGCGCTCTCTCTCTGCTCGTATTGATCCCTGGCGTTGGTACCATTGCCGGTCTCATCCTTATGATCGTTCTGGCTTTTTCGGAATGGCCTGTTTATAGAGAATTGAACGCACTGCGGGCGCAAGTGGGTTATCGTCCTCCCTTTCCTGGCCCTGGTGGACCTAATCCCGGGTACCCTGGTGGCCCTGGAATGCCTCCTGGTGGACCATCGAACCCTTCGTATCCTGGTGGATCTGGCCCTCAGTACCCTTATAATCAATAATCGAAGCATTCCGACAATAGATTTTATGCATAAAGAATGTAGTCCCCGGAAACTGATCAAGGGACTACATTCTTTATGTGTTTATTTGGATGTTTGTTAGCGTTGCAGGTGGTCACTATCCATCGAGATGGTAACCGGACCATCATTGACCAGTTCAACCTGCATATGTGCACCGAAAATACCACCAGCCACCGTAACACCGTAGGCGGCAATTGCTTCTTTAAAGCGCTCAACCAGTGGTTCCGCGATCGTTGGGTGGGCGGCGTCGACAAAGCTGGGACGCCGACCTTTACGGATATCCGCGTAGAGCGTGAATTGTGAAACAACCAGAATCTGACCGGCGATGTCCAGTACAGAGAGATTCATCTTGTCGTCTGCGTCATTAAATACACGCAGATGGACCAGTTTATCGACCAGTGCTTTCACCAGTGCTTCACTATCCTGTTGACCGATGCCCAACAAGACCAGAAAGCCCTGACCGATCTCACCAACTGTCTGTTCCTCGACGACCACTTTTGCATGGCTCACACGTTGTACTAATGCTCTCACGCTTCGTTTATCTCACTTGTTGCTGGCGTTGTTGGCTGAGAAGGTGACGTCTGCACTGCTACAGCAACGGCGATGGAGAATTGTTTCAGGTCCGCGATACTGACATCAAACGCGCTGATACCGAGGAACTCAGCACGTTTTTGTGCATTGCCATGCAGATGGACTGCCGGGCGACCACTGCGTAAATGAACGATTTCCATTTCACGCCATGCCACTCCGCGCATGCCTGTGCCAAGTGCTTTACAGATCGCCTCCTTCGCGGCGAAACGACCCGCTAACCGTGTCATCTTACCACGGCTCTGCGTAACCTCAAGCTCGGTAAAGACCCGTTTGAGGAAGCGTTCGCCATGATGGTCAAATACCTTGCGTACGCGGTCCACTTCAATAATATCAATGCCAACGGCGACATTGACCCCCTGTGTCTGGTGTAACGGCATGGGAAGACCAGCCACACCCCCTGGGCCAAAGAGCCAGTCGGGAACAGGTCTGCCCGGTTGATTTACCAGTGGTGTAAAAAGGAGTGACTGATCTTCACCTTGCATTACTTTGTTTCTCCAATAATCAATGCCTCTTGCATGAGATCTTTAGCGTTTGGTGTTGTTGTTGAGTCATTGGCGGAGAGCACTGATGGCGCGGGAGTCGTGCCACGACCCATACCACGATAAATGAAGCCCAGGCGATCCATTTCGCCTGGATCATAGATATTACGTCCATCAATAAAGACCGGACGGTGCATCAATGAATGAATGCGTTGCATATCCAGTGAAATGAATTCATTCCAGTGGGTTACCAGAACCAGCGCGTCTGCATTTTTCGCAACCTCATAGGCATTCTTGCAGAAGGTCACATTGTCCATAGGCACACCTTCATGGATTAATGCTGTGCGTCCTGTCTCGGTTGCGACCGGATCGTAGACGCGTACCTGAGCACCCTGGCTCACCACCCAGCGAATGACATCGGTTGCCGGTGACTCGCGCATATCATCGGTGTCAGGCTTAAAGGCCAGACCAAGCACACCAATAGTTGTCCCACGCAATGAGCCCAGAATGTTTGTCAGTTTTGTGACCGCCAGCCGTCGCTGATCATGGTTGATGTCCATGACTGCGTGCAACATTTGTGGATGTAAGCCAGCTTCATCAGCCATGTGGGCCAGCGCACGAACATCCTTCGGGAAACAGCTACCGCCATAGCCCAGACCAGCATCCAAAAAGGCCCGACCAATACGCTTGTCGTAGCCCATACCAGCCGCAACCTCACGGACATCAGCGCCCAGACGCTCACAGATCTGTGAAATTTCATTGATAAAGGAGATTTTCGTCGCCAGGAACGCGTTTGAAGCATACTTGATCATCTCAGCAGTGTAGAGATCAGTAATCACAATAGGAGCATTCAATGGAGTGTAGAGATGTGATACCTTCTTCGCAGCCTCTGTCTCGGTTGAACCCAGAACGACGCGATCAGGATGCTGGAAATCCTCGATGGCAACGCCTTCACGTAAGAACTCAGGATTGGAAACAACCGAGAACGTTACCTCTGGATTGTTCAGATTTGCACGAATGATGCGGGTCACCAGATCACCACTGCCGACAGGCACCGTGCTCTTATTAATCACAACCGCGTAGTGATCAAGGTTCTGCGCAATGCTTCTGGCTGCACTCTCGACAAAGCGCATATCAGCGCCACCCTGGTTATTGCCAGTTGGAGTATTGACCGAGATGAAAATAAATTCACTATTGGCTAACCCTTCAGGATAGCTTGTCGTAAAATGTAAACGCCCGGCCTCTACATTGCGTTCAACCATCTCTTCCAGACCGGGTTCATAAATGGGCAGAATACCTTTTTTTAAACGTTCAATTTTTTCTTCTACAATGTCAACACATGTTACAGTATTACCCATATCAGCGAGGCAAGTCCCTGTTACCAGGCCAACGTAACCTGTACCAATCACACAAATAACTGACACAATAATTACTCCTCTGACGTTACGAATGGATTTTCAGATTTCTCTTCTATAATAGTTGTTGACTGTCCGTGCCCTGGAAAAACAACCAGCTCATCCTCAAGGGTATACAATTTCTGGCGGATCGATTGCTCGATCTGTTCATGACTACCACCAGGCAAATCGGTACGTCCAATTCCGCGATAGAAGAGGGTATCACCACTAAAGACACAGTAAGGCTCACAAATAAAACAAACGCCGCCGGGCGAGTGACCAGGAGTGTGCACTACACGCAACGTCAACGTTCCAAAAGAAAGAGTATCGCCTTCCTGAAGTAATATATCAGGTTTTCTTTTTACAAGCGGAGCCGGGCGTCCAGAGTTCCTCGCAAAGCGCTCATCTGTATACATAAACACGTCCGCTGGATGAATCGCTAATGGCACTGGAAAGACAGTACTCACGGCATCGATTGCACCGATATGATCATAGTGACCATGTGTATTAATAATATATTTCGGTTTTATATTGAGTTCTTCTATAGTCTCCAAAATACGTTCAGCTTCGTCACCGGGATCAATAATGACGGCTTCTCGCGTTTGGGGACATGCGAAGAGATAGCAGTTTTCTTCTAATACACCCACTGTTATACATGCTACGATTGGCATTTTCTCTGTACTGGTATCCTGTTCAGACATACTGTCTCTCCCTTTCTGCCCCTTGGACAAATAGCACTGAAAAACATTATAGCATAGCATGATTAATAGGATTAGAAACACAATTGTTTTTAGAACATTTTACTACTCTTATATGCAAAATAATGCTAATGTAAATTTTATCCTTAAAATCACTCCAAACAATATGAATAAAGAATCGTAATCTACCTGTTTTTTGCGTTTTTTCGTCGGTTTTCTGCCTTTTTATAGTAAAAAAGAGGACAGAAGTATGTTTGAGGACAGTATCACTGTCAATAGCGATGTTATTCTTCTCTCTTCTTTTTCTTTGTTGTTGGCAGACTGATGCGTTTGCTGGTTAGCAGTTTATTCCTATAGAGAGAAATGTGGCGAACGGTGAAAACGTGGCAGTTGGTTGCAAACAAGTCCTGTTGACCAGTTCGTTATGGACGAAACAACCAGAAGTAATGTAAAATGATCATAAGCATATAAAAAATAAGATTCAGGTGCTTCATTGTCCTGATGTGTAGTGCCGCATGAAAGCTTGCTTCTGCAATTGCCAGGAGGAAAAAGGAACGTATGTCGAAGGATCACACAGAACGGCGGTTGTACCGCAAAAGTCCTGGTCGTCAATATGGATACGAGCATGATCCACTCCGCAGCCAGTCTGGACAGGAAGTATCGCCTTCACGTCGCGATAGCTCTCGTTCAGGCGTATTGATTGAGCGTCCTGATCCCAGGCGTACACGGCAACTCATGCGCCAGAGTATTATTGCCAGTAAACGTGAGGGGGATGAGGATGAGCGGGCTGTCTCATCAAACTCCAGTCGTTCGTTTGCACAAACGGGTCGTATTGTCGAGCCACCCTACCTTCGCGCTCATAATCAGGACCACGTGGAATATGAAGATGATGACGAATATGAGGGGACGTGGCAGGATGAGCAACAATTTTATGATGCGGAAGATATTGCGTCAGGGCCAGATGATCCCCTTGATCAACGTATGGCACGGGCGATCCGTTATGATCAATACGTTGATGATTATGAAGATGCTGTACCATCTCTACCCTCTGCGATTGAACGCAAGGCAAAATTGACGCGCCGTCTGGAAGAGCCTGATTTTGATGTTGAATATCCAGAAGAAGATGATAAGTATGAATATACTTATGATGAAGAGCATCCTTCAGTTCGCCCATCACGGAAGAAGAAGAAAAAGTTAAGCCGCCGTGGTTTATTGCTTGGCGCTGGAGCAGCCGCGCTGGTTGGTACCGGAGTCGCCGCGTATGAGCTTGTGCCGAAGGTGCCCCAGGCGGTAGGTGATGCTGGCTCAAATATTGAGAAGCAGGTGCAGGATGCCTTTAACCGTGGCCTGACGCAAGGCGCGGAGCAGGCACGCAAAGAGCTGATTAATTCGTTGGATAATCTGGAAGGCTTTACGTTGACTGGCGCGGTAGATGCTGCTCGTTTGACGCGTGAGGCGTATGATGTGTTTGTGTCACCAATTGTGACGGATAGCGCGACGCTGACAGGCAATGTGCTGCAAGGGATGGCGAACGCGCTGAAAACGGCTCGTGGTTGGCTCGCGGGTGTCTATCAGGATAACGCGACGCTGGCAGCCGTACAGAAGGTGTTAGAGTCCTGGGTTGCGCAGGTACATCTGATGCCAAAACAGATAGATTCGATTACACAGACTGATCTGGATGGCGCACAGGCATATTTGCGTGCGTTGCAACAGAAGATCGCACAAGAACAAGCTGATTTGAACAAGCCTGCGGCACAAAGTACGGTGACACCAACGACGACGCAAAGCACAACACCAACACCGACGGATAAATAGCTGCTTCTATCATCTGCTATTGATGAACTGTTATAGCGCTGATTTAGCAATGCGGCGAGAGGTGCTGGATCGGGAGTCGGTCAGTTATCGGAGTCGCGGTACTATCATGAAGCGCATGCTGTAAGTCATTGGTAAAATCCTGTATGCACATATACCGTTGGTAGGGGTCTTTTGTCAGTGCTTTCAGGATGATTGCTTCAACTGCGCGTGGGATATCTGGTTGGAAATCCCGCAATGGTGGTGGTGGCATATAGAGATGCTGCTGGCATAGTTGTAATGATGTACCAATGAATGGAGGGCGTCCACACAGCCAGTGATAGATGAGTATCGCGAGACTATATTGATCACTGGCGATGCGTGGATAGCCCTCGATTTGTTCTGGCGCGACATAGGTTGCGGTCCCGACCGATGTGTAATGTTTGTGGGCGCTCCAGGGTTGGAGTGCAATAGTAATGCCAAAATCGCTGAGCCAGAGTGTGTTTGCAGGACCTAGCAGCATATTCTGTGGTTTGATATCGCGATGAATAAAATTGTGATTATGGAGATACTGTAACGCCTCGCTTATTTGTATGATAAAGGGCAGAACAAGTTTGAGATGTACAGGAGTATTCAACGGAAAATATTGTGAGAGTGTGCCTCTGGTTGCATAGTCCATCACCATAAATGGGATATTATTTCTGACGCCAAAGTCCAATACACGGACAATATTTGGATGGCGTAAACTCGCGTGCAGGCGTGCCTCTTCATTAAAGCGCTTGCAATGCTCTGGGGTGACCATCCAGCTGTTTAACACTTTAATAGCTACTTTATTGCCAAGATAGCTATGTTCCCCTTGATAAATTGTTGAGATACTCCCACGTCGTAGTAAACGGTAGAGGTGATAGTTCCCAAAGCGGAATGAGAACATGTGCTGCTCGCCGGGGACTTTTGTGGTGATCATATGCTATTGTCCTTAATGGCTTGCTCTACAGGCGGTGTTGCTGTCCTGCTAATCGATATAGATTTCTGACTGCCAACAAGATGTTTTTCGCATTGTAACGATCCCATTGCGAACTCACATCCGCCAGAAGGAGGATCTTCACATCCTCTTACTGGTGGCGTTATGATCATCCAATTGGGGGAATAGATTAGATAAAATGTGTGCTGAATATACTCCTGTTCTATACTTATTTTTCTTTATTGATTGAAAGAATGCCTGGACTTGACGATTATATAGTTTGCTTGCTAATCTGAAATAGTTTACTCTATATATGTGAATTGAAAGCGGAAGAACAAAGTATTCATATATGTGAGATGAAGATATGTAGTCAATAAAAGAAGCAGAGGAGTAACAAATGGAACACGGAACACATGATCCGCTTTTACTCACAACAAAGCTGTCTATACCATCAAACTATCAGAAGCATATTATCTCACGTGATATGTTGTATGAGCGCTTTGATGCTGCTTTGCATCGTCCTCTGCTACTTGTGTCCGCTCCCGCTGGTTGCGGGAAAACGACCTCTGTGAGTGCATGGGTGCGGCAGCGGCAACTCTCAGTTGCCTGGGTGACGCTTGAACGTTCGGATAATGATCTGCAACGCTTCTGGCGTTATATCACCTCTGCGCTTCAGCAATTTTCCCCTGAATTAGATATTCCCTATGAGCAGTGGTCATCAATGCCACAGGTTGAGCACTTTGAGACAATGTTGACCAATTTAATTAATATTCTGGTGCGACAAGGTCAAGAAGTTGTTTTAATTCTGGATGATTATCATACGATTACCACTGAGGCTATTCATCGGACGTTTGCCTTTTTGCTGGAACATTTGCCGCCCCAATTCCATGTGATTATTTTAAGTCGTATCGATCCTCCTTTGCCGCTAGCCCGCTTGCGTGTACAGGGCAAATTGACCGAGATCAGGGCTGAGTGTTTACGTTTTTCTCGCGAAGAGATGCAGCATTTTCTGGCTCAGAGTATGCATGTGCAACTGGAGGAACGAGAGATGCATGAACTGGAGCGACGGACAGAAGGTTGGATTGCTGGCTTACAAGTGGCGGCACTTGCTTTACAACGTAAGGAGAGTCCCGCTGCTATACAAACCTTTATCAAGACATTTACCGGGGCGAATCGCCACCTTTTGCACTATTTTGATGATGAAGTGCTGGCTCAGCAATCACCAGAAATGCAAAACTTCCTCTTCGTTACTTCGATTCTGGAATCATTTAACGCTTCGCTTTGTGATGCGGTGACCGAACGACAGGATAGTGAGATGATGCTGGTACAGTTAGAACAACTCAATCTTTTTCTGCTACCGCTGGATAATCATCAGGAGTGGTTTCGCTATCGTTATTTGTTTGCTGATGCGTTGCGTGTCCATTTAAAGGATTTAGATGAGCAATATCTCGCTGATCGCTATTTCAATGCCAGTATCTGGTATGAGCAGCATGCTATGATGCGTGAGGCAATCTATCATGCGCAGCGAGCGGGGCGTGGTGAGCGTCTGACCTTCTTATTAGAAGAACATGCCTGGGAGATGATTCAACAAGGAGATGAGCATCTGGTCGCGCAGGCACTCGCACAGGTGCCGGAAGCAATGATCTCAGCGAGTCCCATTCTCACATTTATTACTGCTTATATCCATTTTCTGCAAGCACAGATGGAAGCATATGAGCAGACACTTATGCAGGCGGAGAGCCAATGGCAGGAAACGCAGAATACACTTATGCTCGGACGCATCTATGAATTGAGAGCCTGTGTCGCTGCGTATTGTGGTGATAGTGTTCAGGCCATTCGGTATGGGCAGCAGGCGCTGGCAATGACGCCGGGAGAGCATCCTTCGTTGTATGGGAGTGCTCTGGTCAGCGTAGGGATTGGTTATCTTCTGTATGGGGATCTTATGCATGCGCGTGAAGCTCTGATAGAAGGATATCGACTCAGTCAGCGCAGTACGCAACCAGCAGTGTTGATGTCTGCGGCCCTCTATTCTGGCGTGCTCTCCATCGCGCAGGGAAATTTACGTGCTGCTGTCCAGACGCTACAACAGATTGCTACAACGGCAACAACGCAGGATATCTGGTATCATACTGCGGTTCACACGTTGTTTGCGACTATCTATTATGAATGGAATGAGCTATCAAGCGCACGAGAACATTTACAACAGGCGATGCAATCACCACAGGTCGAATTTGATGGTTTGATAGTTGCTCAACGCTATATGCTTGCGGCGCACCTTGCCTGGTTGGATGAGGAATATGATCAGGCATTGAGTTTGCTTGATCAGGGGGAGCAGTATGTACGCCGCCCTGAAGTACATACGCTGGCATTATTGCAGATGAACGCTTTACGCATTCGGTTTCTGCTCAAGAGAAATGATTTGTTGCAGGCGCAACACTGGCTTACTCAACACAATGCTCATACAGATGGTTCGATGTACGAACATGAGGTGTATGCTATTTCCCAGGCTCGTGTGTTACTCGCGCAAGATCAGGTGCTAGAAGCCATTGATGTATTGACAGCACTGCTGGAGCAGGTGCAGGAGCAAGAGCGCGTTGAGAGTGAGGTCAGGATTCAGATAGTGTTAACGCTGGCCTATCATGTACAGGGGAATACACAGCGGACACTTCAGGCGCTGGAACGAGCGTTGTTACTGGCGGAGCCGGGTGGCTATATGCGTATTTTTGTTGATGAGGGTGACATCATGGCCGCATTATTGACGGAACTCTATAGTCGTCATCAGCGTAAGAGCGTCAACGAAGCTCAATTGATCTCTAAAGGCTATCTTTATACGGTGCTGGGCGCATTTGGGGAAGAAGTCGCACCTCCTGTCTGGTCTACCAGTGCCGGAAATGATGATGTCTTGATTGATAAGCTAAGTGAGCGTGAGTATATGGTGCTGGTCTTAATTGCGGAAGGGCTTTCCAATCAAGAGATCGCGCAAAAACTGGTGGTGACAGTTAGCACGATCAAGACACATCTGAACAATATTTACGCCAAGTTGCATGTTCATACACGCCTGCAGGCTGTGACCAGAGCATATGATCTAGGCTTATTACGCCGCACAGAAATCGACACCGAGCCACTTGCGCATCCACTCTCCGGTGAGAAAGTCTAGCTCTGGTTTCAATGTTCAAATAGACCGGCTGCATGTGCTTTGGTTAGTGCTTGCAGGCGTGAATTGACATTGAGTTTGCTATAAATGTTATTTAAATGTGTTTTAATGGTGCTTTCCGCTACCACAAGCTGGTGCGCGATCTGTTGATTTGAATGGCCCTCCGCAATCAGACATAACACCTCATGTTCACGTTCACTTAGCGACCCCAGGATAGTATATGAGCGGCTGTCATCTCGACGTTGCTGCCATGAGGGGATTGTTTGCGGTGTGATTTCATGACCAGAGGCACGTAATAACTGGTGGACATAAGCCAGAATATCGCTGTCGATGCTATATTTCTTCTGTTGCTGATAAAAATCACTCAGTAATGAAACCATGCTTTGACCCTCATCCAGAAAAATACGCAGGTAGCCGCCCGGTCTTGCCAGCGTCAGGACATGTGCGAGTGCCTGTCTGAGTTGTTTACTCTGTCCAAGCGCGGCATAGGCCTGTACAATAAGGACATACACTTCGATCTCATTGGCGATGCGTCCCTGTGCTCTGATGGTGGGTAGCAGTTTTTGTAAAAGTTTGAGTGCTTCCGCATTGGCCTGTTGCGCGAGCAATAGACGGGCCTGCGCCAGCGTCCAGAGTTCAGATTCCAGAAGCTGCATCTCTGATGTCGCTCTGGTGGAAGCGTGTTGTTCCAGCCAATACTGAGCTTGCTGTGGTTGACCTTTCTCTAGCAGGTAGTGAACATGTAAAGTCGCGATGCGAGCGAGTGCAAGATTGTTTGAGAGACGATGGGCACCATATTCCGCTTTATCCAGCAACATCAATGCTCTATCCTGTGCATCGTGGAGCCATGCCAGCCGTGCGGCTAGAATATCATTTTCGGTAATGGTCCAGGCATGCGTAAAGCCATCGAAAGTGGGTAATGTCTGCTGCAAACACTCCTCTGCTTGCGCCAGCATATTCCATTCGCGATAGATATCACCCGTCCGTAAGCGTGATTGTAAAGGGAACCACAGCAGTTGTTCCCCATTGGGAAGTCCCTTTGTATAAGAGCTGACTGCTTCACGGAGTTTGCCCTGAAATGCATACCAATCTCCAACGTAGAGATTGATGCCAGGGATTGCAATTGTCACGTTGTCCTGTTCATGCATGTGTTGGCTCACCAGTAGGGATGCATGCGCCTGTTGCAATTCACCCTGTAGGAGGTAGCCTGCCCCCTGATACATATAAAGTGAGTGGAGATAGCGCCAGTCTCCATGCGCGAGTTGTTGTGCTTGCCTGGTATAATCAAGCACCTGTAGACCATTAGCGCGAAAAAGTGCTCCATATGTTTTCGCGCTGGCAATAATGCAGAGCCATTCATCATTGCCAATCTGCTGCCATGCATCTTCGGAACGTTGCAGCAGGGATCTGGATATTTCAGTTTCACCTGCATGGAGATAGAGAAACGAAAACAGACAGGCCAGTATTGGTCGTTGTGCTATCTCGATCTCATGAGATAAGCGGACAAGCCAGGAATAGACAGTGATGATCTGTCCATGCAGAAGCATCTCCACCGCGCAACGTTCGATCAAATCAGCGGCATAGGGCGTGTTATGAGCTGCCAGTGCATGCTCTATTGCCTCTGGTAGCTGTGCATGGTTTTCGTACCATCGACTGGCACGGGCATGAAGTTCCGCGATTCGCTCAGGATAGTTTTGTTGTAGACGATAGCGTAAGAGTTCCGCAAAGAGGTGATGATAACGATACCATTCTCCCTGTTCATCGACGCAGAAAAGAAAAATATTGTCATGGTTCAATCTTTGGAGCAAACCTTCAGCGTTATCCTGACCAGTAACAGCATGGCAGAGCGATGGCGTCAGGCTGTGCAGGAGAGAGGTCATCAGGACAAAATCCTGCAACTCTGTTGAAAGGGAGTTCAGTACTTCCTCGGCAAAATAACTCAAAACATAGCGATTGGTGCCAGTAAATGTACCGATGAACTGACCCACCGTTGCCGCTTCCTGTTGACCTCGTAGCGATAATGCCGCCAGTTGTAGTCCGGCAATCCAGCCCTCTGTCTTTTCGGTGAGTGCCGAGATATCATGCATGGTAAGTGGTAATTGCATACCTGAGATAAGCAGTGCGGCGGCTTCCTCCCGGGTAAAGCGCAGATCATCCGAGCGTAATTCAATAAGTTGTGCATAAACGCGCAGGCGTGCGAGCGGCAGAGGAGGCAGCGTCCGTGAGCTTAATATAAGATGTACATGGGCAGGCATATGTGTCAGGAAAAATAGGAGTGATTGATGAACTGCGTGATTTTCGATTGCGTGATAATCGTCCAGAATCAGCACGATATCATTATCTAGCGGAAATAAAGCATTGATGACCGCTATCAGCACTTCTTCAAGTGGAGACGCAGAGAGTGAAGCACAGAGTGTTTGCAGTTCACCTGCGATATTGAGATGGATTTGTGCTAATGCCACCAGGCAATAGCTCCAGAAACGCTCTATATCGTTTTCACTGCTCCCCAATGACACCCAGGCTGCCTGTGTATTATGCTGGCGTAGCCAGTCACAGAGTAACGTTGTTTTGCCAAAACCAGCGGGTGCCGCCAGTAGCGTCAATGGACGGGTAACACCAACGTCAAGGCGTTGATAGAGTGAGTGACGCGGAACCACGATGTGAGCATATGATTGTGGCATCGTCAACTTCGTTGCTACCAGATACTGATCTACGCCACGCGACATCATGCTCAACCTCCTTCTGGATTAGGAGCTTCCGTGCAGTATACAATTATAGCAGTAATCATAATTATACAATAAACTCAAGGTATTTATCCAGTTATTTCGATTTATAAATAACAGATTGTGCATCGCATAAAATGAAAAGGCACATCAATATTAGACTCTTTAT
This sequence comes from Dictyobacter sp., assembly GCA_035493535.1. Taxonomy (GTDB): domain Bacteria; phylum Chloroflexota; class Ktedonobacteria; order Ktedonobacterales; family Ktedonobacteraceae; genus Dictyobacter. Next base: position 105,312 of record DATJIE010000001.1, on the reverse strand, counting down.
TTCATCATTATAATAACAATACAGGTGTGAGCGTTATCGCATGTGCTTTTTTAGGATACCTCATATGCATATTTTGTAAAGATGCATCAGGTGTCCAATCTTATTATCCACCATTTGGTTGAACACACACTATCGCGTCATCACTATACTAATGCTATAACAGCAGGAATAGTGAGCTATGTAGAGAGAGAACAACTATTTGCACATGGAGTAGTAAGAGAAAAGGTGAGTAAAGAACTCTATGTTTCTCCCTGCTAGAGGGATTGAAACGACTCATCCTCATACCTGCATCTGTAGCTATGGATTATCAGCATAAATATTGAGCATTGGAGGACATTTGACAATGGATCAACAAGGCGATGAACTGTTAACTGTGCGTGAAGTGGCACGCCGTCTTCGGGTTGACGACACAACCGTACGTCGTTGGATCAAGCACGGAACTCTGGAGGCTGTTTCTCTGCCTCATGTGGGGAAACGTCAGGCCTATCGCGTACGGCGCAGAACGATTGAGTCGTTGCTTGGTCAGGTTAATCCTGTTATGTCCACGATCTAACTGGACATCTTGTCATCTGATAAAAGGAAATAAAAGAAAGAGCCTTCGTTCTGGACTGCTCTTTCTTTTTTGTTGTGTTTTTGTGTGATTGCTCGTGATCAGATCGTTTTTGTGATTTTGTTCAGGCCACGTGGAACATCTGGCTCTAGCCCTTTGGTGAGCGTAAGATGCATGGCGAACAGTTGTCCTGAGATGATTGCTACGATTGGGCTTAACCATTCAGGTATACCAGCAGGGAGTGGCAATTTGATTTGTGCCAGATCAAGTGCCTGTTGATTATCTGAGATGACTAGCAGTTCCGCCTGTAGCTTTTTGAGTGCTGTTGCCAGATCCAGCATATCGGGAAGTGTGGCTCCGCTGGGCATCACCAGAAAGGTTGGTGTGCCTGTGTTGACTGTGGCGATTGGACCATGACGAAAATCTGCTGATGAGTAAGAGGTCGCCATCGTGTAGGTTAACTCTTTTAATTTGAGGGCCAGCTCAAAAGAGGTTGAATAGTTGTAGCCGCGCCCCACGACGACACAATCTTGCATATAACGATAGCGTTCGGCGTAGCGTGCGATCTCCTGTCCCTGTTTCAGAATGGAGGCAATGAGGTCTGGCACCTGTTTAAGTTCTTCCAGACGTTGTGGCTCCCCGCTCCATGCGGCGGCGAAGAGCATCATAACCAGTAATTGGGCTGTATATGTTTTGGTCGCGGCAATGCTGCGTTCCTGACCGGCATGGAGTTCAACGATGTAATCGGCAACATTTGCCAGCGGGGAGTTTGCATCGTTGGTGATAGCAATGGTCGGGCGTCCCTGACGTTTTCCTTCTTCCAGTATCGAAACAATATCGGGTGACTGTCCGGATTGTGAGATACCCACAACCAGCGCTCCATTCATCCGTGGTGGTGTGCCATACAGCGTCTGGAGCGATGGAGCAGCCAGCGCAATTGGATAGCGGCCCATGGTGGCCCAGGCATATTTTGCGTAGGTCGCAGCATGATCAGAGGAGCCACGAGCCGCAATGATGATGTAATCGAATGGTGGTAACTGGCTTACGATCTCCTGTACATGACGGGTTTCATGCTCAAGTAACTGTGCGATGATCTCCGGTTGACTATAAATTTCCTGCTCTAATAGAGAAGCCATTGTTTTTCGTCCTCCATTGACTAATACCCATATGTATGTAGCACCTTCTTTACCCTGTTTGCTGTTCAAAATTTGTAAAGATGTTGCTGTCTGTTATGCTTTACTTTGCTTCCGGGTTCAATTCCGCTTCTTTTGCACTCTGAAATCCTATTGCTCCATAATAACCATGCGAAAGCCTGGCTCACTGATGACTCCTGTTCCTGTTGTCCGCGTATAATTGTCCGATGAACAACTAAACATGCGAGCAAGTTGTTCATCGGAAGAAGGAGACCAATCCTCCTTATTAATATAACATAAATTTCGGTCTAGTGGTCTAGATGACTTGACATATATAGGAAAAATACTGTAATCTTCTTGTAAGTAATATACTCCAGTTAAAACTTTTTGCGCTGTCTATTTATGTATTTTGTTCAATGGACTGATCCTCTGTTTTTTTATGTAAAACAGCCTTCAGGAGGTATAGGTGTGATAAAACATTCCCTGGTAACCTTCTGCGGAAAAAGTAAAGCAGGGACGTTCCTGATTTCTTTTCTCGCCATTCTTAGTATCCTGTTCGCTGCATGTGGTAATGGAGCTACAAGTAGCAATAGTAGTGCAAAGCATGTATTAACACTTGGTGCTCATGTTGGTGGTGATTTCACCAAACAACTGAGTCCGTATAATCCTCTCGGCGTCAATGAAGGCATCAAGGGGATGGTGTATGAGACATTGCTCTACGTCAATCGGATTAGTGGTGATACACAACCCTGGCTGGCAACTGGTTATCAATGGAGTAATGATCAGAAAACACTGACATTTACGACCCGTTCCGGTGTCAAATGGAATGATGGACAACCATTTACTGCTAACGATGTAGCATTCACTTTCAACATGCTCAAGCAGTATCCGGCTGCGGATCAGAATGGCCTCTGGACCTATTTACAGAGTGTGACTGCTCCTGACGATCATACTGTTGTGCTCACTTTCAAAAAACCTGATACTCCTCTGCTCTGGTATATCGGTGGCCAGACCTGGATTGTGCCACAGCATATTTTCCAGGGGCAGGACCCGACGAAGTTCGCGAATGATAATCCTGTTGGGACTGGCCCTTTCAAAATGACAAAGTTCTCCGCTCCATTGCTGGTCTATGACCGCAATCCTGACTACTGGCAGGCGAGCAAACTACAAGTAGATGAGTTGCGCTATCCTGCGGTGAAGGATAATACGACGCTGCAATTGGAGTTGATGCGTGGTCAAATTGACTGGGGAAGTTTCTTTGCACCGGGTTTGGATCAGAATTTTGTTGCCAAAGATCCCACTCACAATCATTATTGGATGGCGGCAACCAATATGTTCACAATGTATCTTAATCTGACCAAAGCACCATTTAACAACGTTGATGTCCGTCAGGCCATTAGCGCGGCTCTGAATCGGCAGCAGATGGCGCAGCAGGCCGAAAGTGGTTATGTGCAGCCTGCCAGTACAACCGGTTTGATCCTGCCAAATTCCAATTCTTACCTTGTTTCCTCGTTGGCCCAGGAGCAAGCTACTCCTGATGTTGCTAAAGCCGAGCAATATTTGCAGCAGGCTGGCTATACCAAAGGCTCTGATGGTATCTATCAGAAGAACGGTCAAAAGCTTTCATTCAGCCTGACTGTTGTGAGTGGTTGGACTGACTGGGAGACGATGGCATCAGTGATTAAACAGAATTTGCAGGCGGTGGGTATCAACGTTACGGTGAATGATATTCAGGATACGTTGTACTATACGGCTCGCAATAATGGTAATTTCGATGCCTTGATCGGCGGTCTCTATGGTGGTCCCAATCCTTTCTATCTGTACGAGACACATCTTGATAGCGCCAATCTGTCTCCTAAAGGTTGGAACTGGGGTAAGTGGGATAATAGCCAGACTGATGCATTGTTGCACCAGTATGTGACAACGACGGATACCGCTGTACAAAAGCAGGATATTCAGGGTCTGGAGCAGATTTATGCTCAGCAGTTGCCGAATATCCCTCTGGTCAATGCTGGTGACTGGTACGAGTATACGACGCAGCATTTTACTGGCTGGCCGGACAAGAATAATCCATACGCGGATGGCGCAACGTTCAATACGCCTGATAACGAGATCGTTGTCTTGAACCTGAAGCCTGTTGCTAAGTAATGAGTGTGTATGCAAGATACTCAACTACTTACACGCTCTTGTTGTCTCTCTCTTTTGTCTTGTGATGGGGAAGTGTCTGCGGGCACTTCCCTCCTTTGTTCAATCATCATTTTACTTTCCATCCTCGTGTGTTTCTAGCCGATATGCCTTTGCGTTCAGATGAGATGGGTTGCTGATCCAGCAGGGAACTTGCAATGAGGGCTGTGTTTCTGAATGCAGATGGGTATCAATCCCCAGAAGGAGGCAATGGATGCGTCAGATTATACGCCGTACGTTATTTTACCTTGTTGCGGCCTGGATTTCAGTCACGCTCAATTTTTTGATTCCACGTCTGGCACCGGGCAATCCTGCCGAAGCGATGATGATTCACTTGCAGCAGCGTGGTTCAGTTAGCCCTGCGATGATGCAAGCTTTGCAAGCCGCTCTGGGTGTTAACAATACGCAACCACTCTGGATACAATACTTTCAATATCTGAATAATTTGTTGCATGGCGCACTTGGTATTTCGTATACCAACTATCCGACGCCAGTGACTGCTATTATTGCGCAGAATATCCAATGGACGTTGATGCTGGGTCTGGTGACTGTGGTGCTGGGTTTTATTCTTGGGTGTTTGTTAGGTATTGTGATGGCCTGGATGCGCAACTCGGCGGTTGATACGATCCTTTCACCTGCTGTGACGTTTCTTTCCGCTATCCCCTATTTCTGGCTGGCGTTGATCATTCTCTATGTGTTTGGTTTTACGTTAGGCTGGTTCCCCTTTGCTGATGGCTACGATACGACGCTCGATCCGGGCTGGTCGGCTGCGTTTATTGGTAGCGCTATCTATCATGCTATTCTGCCCGCCATTACGATTATCATCTCGTCTATTGCCGGTTGGATGCTGGTGATGCGCAATTCGATGATTACAACACTGTCTGAGGATTATATCCTGATGGCACAGGCGAAGGGCTTACCGCGCAGGCGTGTGATGTTTGCTTATGCGGCACGTAATGCCATTTTGCCGAATATCAGTGGTTTCGCGCTGGCGATTGGTTCGATTGTTGGTGGGCAATTATTGACCGAGATTGTCTTTTCTTATCCTGGTATTGGCTTTTCGTTGTTGGAGGCTGTTCGTGGTCAGGATTATGCGCTGATGCAGGGGATCTTTTTAGTGATTACACTGGCTGTTCTGGGGGCGAATTTTCTCGCTGATCTCTGCTATGTCTTGCTTGATCCGCGTGTGCGTCTGGAGAGGGGAGTATAGGTATGACGAATTTACCAACCAACGATGCTATGACCACGCAAGATATTGAGAACCGTTTTTCTCCTTCTGTGGCAGATGCGTTGCTCTTTAATCAGCCACTCTCGGTGCGTGTGTTCGTTGCGCTGGGCCGTATCTGGCAGCAGTTGACGAAGAGCAAGAAAGTCGCCATCGGGTGTAGTATCGTCCTCATTTTTGTGCTGGTAGCAATCTTTGGTCCTTTCTTTATTCATCAAGATCCCAATTTGATGACAGCGAACGCGGATGCTGCTCCATCAGCAGCGCATTTATTGGGAACGACGACAACGGGACAGGATATCTTTAGCCAGTTGATTGTCGGCACCCGTTCCTCTATATTCTGGGGGCTTGTTACAGGTGTTGCCGTAACCTTCGTTTCGATTGTGGTTGGCCTGATTGGTGGCTACTTTGGTGGCATGATCGATGAAATTTTGTCGTTAGTGACCAATGTCTTTCTGGTGTTACCAGCACTGCCGCTGGCGATTGTGCTGGCATCATACTTTCCTCGTGGTCCAGTGACGGTATCATTGGTGATTACGCTGACCAGCTGGGCATGGGGAGCGCGTGTCTTGCGGGCGCAGACGATGTCGATGCGGAGCCGTGAATTTGTCGCGGCGGCCCGTTCCTGTGGGGAGAGTACATTTCGCCTCATTTTCTTTGAAATCTTCCCAAATGAAATTTCGATTGTCGCGGCGAACTTTGTCAGTACGACGCTCTATGTGATTCTGGCTTCAGCCTCGCTTGAATTCCTGGGACTCGGCAACGCGAATATTGTAACCTGGGGGAGTATGTTCTATTGGGCACAGACCGCGAATGCGCTCTTTTCCGGCCTCTGGTGGTGGTTTGTGCCGCCCGGTCTGTGTATCGCGCTTTTAGGTGCTGGACTTTCATTAATTAACTTTGGTATTGATGAGATTGCTGATCCTCGCTTGCGCAGAGAAAAGTTGCCTGCCAGATGGAAGAAAAGATTGCGCTTTTCTTCATAGCGCATATATGCCAGGAGAAGAGGCATGCTCCATGTCTCTTCTCCTGTTATCTGTCGATGTTAGCAACTATAAGCGCCCGGTCTCCGCGACAAACGCATCGACGACATCATTCAAATTGCCTGTTTGCTTATAGATATCGCGTTGCTTTCTGGCTCCATTCCCTTCAGTAAGTAACGTGTGTATGGTGTTGGATACCAGATGCCAATCATCCTCGGCTTCAAGGTCCGGGCGCAAAAACTCCAGCATAGCGATGATAAGCTGATGGGCTGCGATGGAACTTGTGTGGTGTACGTCAATCAAATCACCTTCTAAGCCATAGCGTGCCGCACGCCAATGGGCCGCACGGAGCATTTCTTGCGAAATTGGTAGGGGGGCCTTTCGTTCCATGACATCCCGGTAGCATTTGCGCACGATGGCGCGTATCAGACCAGCAATTGCGACCGTTTCGTTCAATGTCTGGCACACATCCATAACACGGAATTCAATTGTTGGATGTTGCTCAGAAAGACGAAGATCCCAGTAGATGCGAGTAGCGTCCTCGATTGTCCCGGTATCTACTAACTCTTTGATCATCATGCGATAGGTATTGTAGGACGTGAAGCAAGGGGGCGGACCAGACAATGGTACAGACCACCAGAGACAATTGCGATAATTTGCGTAGCCAGTATCTTTCCCTTGCCAGAAGGGTGAATTGGAAGTCAGCGCCAGCAACGGTGCCAGCCATACACGGGCATGATTGAGAACCTGCGTAGCGACATCTCTGTCAGGTATGCCGACATGTACGTGACAACCAAAAATAATTTGTTCACGTACTGGCTGTTGATACATTGCTATGAGATCTTCATAGCGTGGTTTAGGCGTTACCGTTTGTTCGCTCCACTGCGAAAAAGGATGAGTCCCCGCGGCTCCAATGAGCTTGCCCGCATCATGGGCAGCGGTAATGACTCCGTAACGTAGACGACTGAGTTCGGCACGTACTTCACTGAGCGTGTGACAGACAGGCGTTGCGATCTCGATTTGCGACAGGATCATCTCATACTGCACCGCATCCCCCAATGTCATCTGGGCCTGTGGCAGAATAAGACTCACCGTCGAACTAAGCTCACGTGTTACTGGATCAATAATCTGATACTCTTCCTCTACTCCTAATGTGAAACTTTCAGTGTGCAGGGACATGGTTACGCCTCCTTGCAACGAATCAGGATTAGCGAGTTACGTTGCGTTATACGGATATCCTACGAATTGGAATTCTATGATATTGTATACGGCTACAATAAGTATAACAGAATTGAATTGATAAACGTGATAATTATCGATGCTCGTTGCACGATAAACAAAAAATATACTATACATTTTGAGATGCATCAAATTTGTTATTACATTATTTTGCTCTTTCCACTCTTTATAATGCTGTTGGGCTTTTACAAAGTAACAACATTGTTTCTCCTTCATACGAAAAAGTGGCAACACAGCAAACAAACGCTGTAGTATACTATTACGTTTCAATCGCAAGCAAGGATGCGCATAAAAGCAGAATCGACTATCTCAGAACCACACTTGAGATTGAACCTGATTTTGCGTTTATGCTAATGCAATGACAGAGAAATAATCTACATATTCTCTTCATTATCATGCATGCTATACTGCTTACCATGAGCGAAATATCGTCACAATGTTTCTTTGTATAGCTATAGAGAGGCAAGGCGTAGAGAATGTCTGATGAATTAGGCATGCCATTGCAAGGTGAGATCGTAGCAGCAGCGTTACGCGCTGATACGGCTGATATTAAAGTCTTTCTGGAGGTGCTGGCAACCAAGTTGACAGGTGCATTACCAGAGCGAACGCAGGTGATCCGTCAACGTAGCCTGTTCGCACGTGAACAACCTGTGCGTGAGATTATGGTGACACTTGGTGAGTATCAGTACAGGTTGATGCGTGAGAAATATGGCTCTCTGACAACTTCGCGTGCTCGTCTTGTACGAGGTATCGTCTTGAAGACTGATCAGCTCTCTGTGGATCAGTGGATTGAGGAACTGGCAACAGCTCTGGCTCAGGAAGCAGCGCAAAGTGCGCAGGCGCGATCCGCATTGGAACGATATATCTTATAGTCACTCTTTCTTGTGTGGAAAGGAGGTCATCGTGCCTTTTTGGAAACGTCTCTCGGCGGAGGATCGAGAGAGGTGGCAGCAAGAACAGCAGGCTGCGGAACTCAGCCGCCAATCATTAGAAGCGGGCGGATTACCCACACGAGCGAAGCAACGTCTGAGCGAAGAGATCAACACACTGTTCACAAGCGATCTGAGTGTGAAGGAACTCACGCTGGCGCGTCAGAAGGGTTATCAGCCAGTGAGCCAGGTGATGGGCAGTTCTATCTATCATGTTGGCTGGCAGTATAGACGCCAATATGTCTACAGGCCAGTTGCTCAGGAACTGGAAGTGCTCTCTGATGCCCATCAAAATGCCGCGCTTCTTGCGCTTGGACGGTTGGAGCAGGAAGCCATGTTGCTCCATGCTCATGGTGTGATCGGTGTGCGTTTTACGCGCCGTCAATACGCATGGGGGAGCGATCTGTTGGAATATACCGCGATAGGCACAGCGATTCGCTTACCTGATGTTCCCTATGGGGAACGTCCATTTCTGAGTGATCTCTCCGGACAGGAGTTCTGGACCCTGTTGCAGGCTGGCTATTTTCCTGCTGGCGTTGTTGTCGGGTATTGTTCATATTATGTGTGTCTGGGGAGTAATCTGACGCAGCAGTTGCAGGGCTATCTCTGGGGGAGTGGTATGTATAATCAGGAGATTAGACCATTTACCCAGGGTTTGTATACTGCACGTCATCTTGCGATGAGCCACGCTCAGGATATGGCTCGGAGTATGAATGCGCAGGGGATTGTGGGGATGCACATTGATTCTGATCGAAATGTGATGGAGTATGAGACTGAGAATCCTTCGCGCAGATATATGGATCTTTTTACCCATTTTTCGGTTCTGGGAACCGCGATTACTGCTCATTCGAAGGAGCATGAAATACCAAAGCTGAAGCCCACGTTAACATTTACTGATTTGCGGCCAGGGCGTTATGGACAAAATCGTGAATTGACGTTTCGCGATTGATGCTATTGAAAGACTATGTATTTCATACTATCTGCATTGCTATGAATTGTCGCAGCGTACCTGCTATGTAATAGAGAGAGGAATGGAATGTCTCAACAGAATCTACCACAGGCAAATGACCTACCTGTACATGCACGTGAGCGTCTGACCGCTATGCATCATGATTCCCAGCATCGTGGACTTTTTACCAGCGATTTGAGCGTGAATGAGTTTTTGCTGGTACGTGAAGCGGGCTTTGATCCGGTAGGGTTGGTTGTGGGAAGCTCTATTTATCATATTGGCTACCAGCGAGCGAACTGGAATCAGAATCAGGAGATGGGCGTTTTAACACAGGCTATGTATCATGCGCGTGAACTGGCGATGACTCGTATGGAGGAAGAAGCTGAAGCTCTGGATGCTGATGGTATTGTTGGGGTTCGTCTGGAAGTGACGCGACATGAGTGGGGAGAGGCGCTGGCTGAGTTTGTTGCTATTGGCACGGCGATTAAATCGCGTGATGGCAAGCGTTTCCGCAATGCTCAGGGCAAACCGTTTACGTCGGATCTTTCGGGTCAGGATTTCTGGACATTGTTGAAAGCTGGCTATTGGCCGCTTGGCATGGTGATGGGGAATTGTGTGTATCATGTTGCGAATCAGAGCATTGGTCAGTGGTTCAGTCAGGTGGGGCGGAATGTCGAGATGACGAATTATACCCAGGCACTCTATGATGCGCGTGAGCTGGCAATGGAGCGTATGCAGACTGAAGCGACAACGTTGCAGTCGCATGGTATTGTGGGAGCGCAAATTTTCGAGCGCAATCATGGTTGGGGTTCACACGTGATTGAGTTCTTCGCGGTTGGCACTGCTGTTGTGAGCACATCGGAAGATCATCGTATTCCTGAGCCAACACTCTCATTGCTCTTAAATGAATAGGTTGCATGGGAGCAACACAACATGCGTAGCAGACAGTTATCGTACGCTACGCATGTAGACGGTCTTTTCTTAATAGGTAATCAATGGTGTGCTATTGGGGACGGTATTGTAGAGCCATTCCTCGTCGTTGAGAGGTAGATTAATGCAGCCGTGGCTACCGTCGCGTGACTCTGTATTCTGGTCAATAGGATCATAGTGTGGGAATTCTTTGTTGGCACCATAGTAGGTGCGCCAGGGGCTGGAATGGAGAAAATATCCATCCGCTGGATTGCTAAATCCCATTGCCCAGTAAATCAGCGTGGTCGGGAAGTAAAGAGGTGAACTTGGATCTTCAAATGAAATGAATTCAGTTGAAGCGCTATGTGACTCGATCTGATAATACCCCACGATAGTTGGTCGATAGTACTGTCCGGTAACGACCTGGAATGATTTGATCAATTTTCCATTATCATAGAGCCGCAAAGCCTGTTCATAGAATGAGACAACAATAACCATGCCACTTGTTTGATAGTACTGCATTAAACGGGTATCAGTGGCATGTGGCTGGTTCCAGGGTGTTGTATCCTGAGCATCATCTTCCATTGCTTGCAGCAATTCTTGATCATTGACCGCTTCAGAAATTACGTTCTGATAATCTGCTACTGTTGCTGCATTCGCAAGATTCATATCCAGTAATGATCCCTCCCCATAGTGATAGGTGGTGTAGTATTGTGGCAAGGAATCATATTCAAAATCGAGTGGGTAGCTCTGCCCGTTATAGCTATCCTTGAATTGATGATTATCTCCCCAGGATGTAACCTCCTGATGAAACTGTTGAACCAGATATTTTGCCAACGTTTGCGCTGTTGTGAAATCTTCTGGCGTCAATTGCGTATTGATCTGCGTCATCACGGCATTGATTGCAGTGACCGATGTTGCAGCTTGTAAGGATGTCTGATCTGTACTGAGCTGCTGTTGATAAGTGGTTGTGTCAATACCATCTTTTTGCATCAACTGCACCGCCGAAGAGAATTGTGTCAATTCATCGTTTGTGTCATCATATGCTTGTTGGAACGTCGTATTTTCTGGTATTGGTTGTAAACTGAACGTTTGTGATTGTATTTGTTGATTGGTTGGATCGGTTATTGTTTTTGTTTGTTTTTGTTGTAATACGGGAACATTGAAAGAGCAGGAGCTTAGAAGGACACCTGATAATAATATTATACATAATATTGGTAAACTTCGATGTGGCATGCGCTTTTGATAAAACATCCCTGCTTCCTTTTTAATAACAATTTAGCTCTTCTTTAATAAGCATAACTTGTCTGTAAAGGAAATGCGACAAAACTGATAGAATAGTACTATCTCATTCATCTATATTTAAGAAAGAATAGTGTCTGAGTGATGCGTAATGACCTATTTGCTATTGGATTGTGTAATGAGCATATCAAGGAGTCAGGGCGAATTTGCGATCTTTTGAAACGCTGTCGCAGCAGATGATCTCATGAATAATAGAAATAAAATTGAGGACTGGCATTGTAACATGATGCCAGTCCTCAATTTTATTGTTGGTGGATTACTCTACTGTAACCGATTTGGCGAGGTTACGAGGCTGATCAACGTTGTGACCACGGGCGACTGCGGCATGATAGGCCAGCAACTGTAATGGTATCGTCGCCAGCAGAGGGCTGAAGTCTTCCAGTGTGTCAGGGACGTAGATAACATCGTTGGCATGATGGCGAATGTTTTCGTCACCTTCGGTCGCTACTACAATCACATAGGCGTCGCGTGCTCGTACCTCTTGAATATTGCTTACCACTTTCTCATAGACATGGGATGCGGTCGCGATACCTACCAATGGGGTCTGAGGGTCGAGCAATGCGATTGAGCCGTGTTTGAGTTCGCCCGCTGGAAATCCTTCCGCGTGGATGTAGGAGATCTCTTTGAGTTTTAAGGCTCCCTCAAGCGCGGTGGGATAGCCGACGCCACGGCCAATGAATATGATACTGTTGATTTCTGATAGGCGTTGAGCCAGTGGCGCGATATTGTCGTCCTCGCTATTGGCCTGATCCAGAATATGCTGGATTTGATCCGGTAGCTGCTCCATAGTCGTCAATAACTCGTGTACCTGCTCGGCTTTAATATAGCCACGGCGCTGGCCTAGATACAGGCCAATCATGTAGAGGATAGTAACCGAGTTGATGAAGGTCTTGGATGATACAACGGCGATCTCTGGTCCTGCTTGCAGGTAGAAAACGGCATCCGCAAGACGCGTGATGGCGCTGGAGACGATATTCGTAATGGCGATTACTGGAGCACCCTGCTCACGTGCCTGTCGAATACCAACCAGCGTGTCCGCTGTTTCTCCTGATTGGGTGATTGCCAGACAGAGCGTTTCTGGTCCCACAATGGGATCGCAATAACGGAATTCCGATGCGGTCATCGTTTCAACTGGAATGCGGGTCCATTTTTCAATGATATATTTGGCAAGTAAGCCCGCGTGATAGGATGTGCCACAGGCAACTACCATGATGCGCTGGATGTTGTCTAATGCACCTGCCTGAAGCATTGCTTCGAGTTCGCTCAGGTGCAATTCGCCGTGACGAACTCTACCCAGTAGCGCACGTCGTAATGCTTCGGGTTGCTCATGGATTTCTTTCAGGAGGAAATGAGGATAGCCACCTTTTTCTGCGGCTTCTATATCCCATTCAATCGTGAGTGGCTCACGCTCAATCGTATTGCCAGCAATATCAGTGATTTCGACTCCTGTTGGCCGTAAGGTTACAACTTCGCCATCCTCGATAATCAGGATGCGGCGTGTGTGTTTGAGCAGCGCGGGAATATCTGAAGCCAGGAATTGCTCATGCTCGCCCAGACCGACGATCAATGGACCAGCACTACGCGCACCAACCATGAGGTCAGGATGTGCTTTGCTTACCACAACAATGGAGTAGGAACCAGTCAGACGCTTTAATGCCATGCGTACCGCTTGCACCAGATCTTGCTCGGCTTCATGATGATAGATCTGCTCGATAAGGTGGGCCAGAATTTCGCTATCGGTTTCTGATTTAAAGGTATGTCCAGCCGTTAATAATTCCTGACGAAGCTCAACATAATTTTCGATAATACCGTTGTGAACAATGGCTAATTCACCAGAACAATCGATATGAGGATGAGCATTGGTGTCATTTGGGCGGCCATGTGTGGCCCAGCGAGTATGACCCAGGCCAATGGTGCTGTTGCCCGGATGATGGCCGTTACTGACTGCATCTATGAGGTTGGAGATTTTTCCGGCACGTCGATGAACTTCAAGGCTTCCATTCGCGTTCAATACGGCAATACCAGCAGAGTCATAGCCGCGATATTCCAGTTTCGACAGCCCTTCAAGCAATAAGGTAGTAACATCAATCTCTTCTGAGCCGACATATCCAACGATACCGCACATGTGGTCGGGTACCTTTCTTATTCTGTTGTAATAAAACAAAGTGTTTTACTACATCACTGAGTGTATTTTGTCCCAGACGTTACCATCTGGTTTTGTAAACACTCTTCTCAGGAGCGTGATTACCCCTGGAGGCTCCCCGCTGACAGCTAATTCCGAACAGCCCCCTCCTCGTCAACCGTGGCTTCCTCCTGCTAGCCCGGCCCATGCGCTACTTGTTACGACAAACGATACAATAGTTTCGATTATATCATCCATACTATGTGCACGCTATGATCACGAAAAATTGGTCGTTTCTTTGAGAGAATAGTCCCATCTCGTTGTGTTTCCCCTCCTTTTATTAACTACGTCTCAATTATGAAGAATGGAGACGAATTACTTTGTATGCGTTTGACAAGGGAAAAGCATCTGTTTCAGATGCTTCTTTTCATTCGAGTATAATCATTCTTATCCATCTCTTGTTCGTAAAAATTGCACCCTGTCAAAAAAGACAGGAGAGAACCGTTCCCTTGACCAGTGTGCCGTTTGGGCTTCCTGGTTTATACTTTATTGTGAGATAAAATCAGTGTTGTTCTGGATGATGAAATGTGGTTGTGGCGTTTGGCCTCATGTATGATATTCGGAGGTTGAGATCCTCATGTTATACTCAAGAGTATGTTTTTTACTATTAGTGCAGTCATGATGTAATTGTTCAGGAGAACTTGTGTATGGGAATGAGGTCGCCTCATATGGGCGGTGGTCGTAGCAGTATGGCTACGTATCTGGAGGAGCAAAAGAAACGTGGTAGGAAGACCGATATACATACTGTCAGGCGCGTTGCTGCAGCTTTCGCACGCTACAAGTGGCAAGTTGTTCTGGTAATCATTGCTATCTTGCTGACGACAGGTCTGGGTGTTGTTAATCCTCTGTTAATTGAACGCATTTTTGATGATACGATAGAAAAACGCAATTTACCACTGCTTATTATCTATGTTAGCATTATGATTGTGACACCAGTTGTTACGGGCCTGATTGGTGTATATCAAACCTACCTGAATAATTCTATCGGTCAAAACGTGATGCGGGATTTCCGCAATTCGCTCTATCAGCATTTGCAGAGCATGTCGATGCGCTTCTTTACTGGTACGCGAACCGGAGAAATTCAGTCTCGCCTCTCGAATGATGTTAACGGTGTACAAGGAGTAGTCACCAATACCGCGACGAGCATCGTGTCAAATATCTCGACGGTGGTGAGCACGATTATCGCAATGCTCTATATTAGTCCATTGTTGACGTTGGTTTCGCTGGGCCTGTTACCTATTTTTATCTGGATTACGACGAAAGTTGGTAATGTTCGTCGGGCGACCAGTAAAGAGACGCAACAGAGTATGGCGGCGCTGACGGCGCTGATGCAGGAGACGCTTTCGGTCAGCGGTATTCTATTAATGAAGACGTTCGGGCGGCAGCAATATGCTCAGGGCTTATTCGAAGAAGAGAATCAGCGTTTAACCAACCTTGAAATACGTCAGCAGTTGATTGGTCGCTGGTTTTTTATGTTTATCGGCGTTTTTTTCTCGATTACCCCTGCGATTGTGTATTTGATTGCTGGTTATCAGATCATTCAAGATCCCCATGCCAGAATTACACTTGGTGGTATTGTGGCATTTACTACGTTGCAGAGCCGACTCTTTTTCCCAATCGGGCAGTTGTTGAATATCCAGGTCGAGATCCAGGGTGCTCTGGCGTTGTTTGATCGCATATTTGAGTATCTTGATCTTCCTATCGATATCAAGGACAAGCCAGATGCATTGCGTTTACCTTCTGAAGAAGCGGCAGGGCATGTCACTTTTGATCATGTCTCGTTTGCCTATAAGCGCGATGATTTCTTTGCGCAGGATGTGGAAGAGGATACTGTGGAGAAGAAAAAACGACGCTGGCGCAAGGCACGTGCTGAAGACCAATCTGCGATCTCGGAGCGCAAGGTCGGGATGAACGGAAATGGTCTCCAGAGAGAACAGGCTGCTCTGGATGTTCCTCGCCAGACATTGGATGATGTCTCGTTTGACATTAAGCCAGGTCAATTAGCGGCGCTGGTTGGGCCGAGTGGCGCGGGTAAAACGACGATCACTTATATGGTACCGCGTTTATATGATGTTGATAGTGGGGCGATCAAGATTGATGGTCACGATGTCAGGGACGTTCAACTTTCATCGTTGGCGGACCTTGTGGGGATGGTGACACAGGAGACATATCTTTTCCATGCTTCGATCAGGGAAAATCTGGCCTATGCCCGTGATAATGCAACGGAGGAAGAGATGATCGCGGCGACAAAGGCGGCTGCCATTCACGATCGTATTATGGAATTGGATGAAGGCTATGATACCATCGTTGGTGAGCGTGGTTATAAGCTTTCTGGTGGTGAGAAGCAGCGTATTGCTATCGCACGTGTTATCCTGAAAAATCCACGTATTCTGATTCTGGATGAGGCAACAAGCGCATTGGATACGCACTCTGAGCGTTTGATACAGGCCGCGCTTGAACCTTTGATGAAGGGCCGTACAACGCTGGCTATCGCCCACCGCCTGTCAACCATTCTGGCCGCGGATGTGATTCTGGTAGTTGATCGTGGGCGGATTGTTGAGCAGGGAACGCACCAGGAATTATTAGAACGAGATGGACTCTATGCACGGCTCTACAATGAGCAGTTTAGCAATGGCATCTTTTTAGAGGGCGAACTGGCAGCGGAGACTGAAACCGAGGTTGGCGCGTAGTATTATCCCTGTTGGTCTGTTGATGCGATGAATGGGCGAGCGCGAATACAAGTGGCTTAAGGTTTCGTATTCGTGCTCGTTTATTTTAATGATGAGAAGTTTCTAACCTACAGGTAGAAGGAAACGTAAGTAATTCAGACTGGTAAACATCTATATGCTTACATGCAGGTCATAAGACTCGAATGAAGAATTGCGGATGTGTTTGGGAAATCAGCTCTTGCATAAAAATATAATATTGTATGCTTTTCCATCTTGGCTTATGTGATACGCTATACCATAGCATGTGAGAACTCCTTGCTGATTGTGAATGTGTCAGATGAAAACGAGACTGATGATTGTTTGTCGTATATTATAAACATTGCCTTGCATAGTGCATAGATTAACCAGATAGAGAAGAAAAGAAATCCAACTGTTATCTATTGTCTCAATGCACACAAATTGTGCATGAGATGATAGATAACAAGAAGTACAGCTATGTCGGAGGATTTTGGATGGATGCCCGCTTTTATAATGCAGAGGACATTGATATTCAGCGGCTGGCTGGCGATATCGTCAATGTGTACCTTGCCCAGGGCTACCAGGCACAATACTTTGGTCAACAGGATCAGGTGTTAGTTCAGCTCAAGAAGGGTGGAGATTTTGAGGCCATTATCGGTATGCAGGCGGCGGTTTCGTTGACTATTCAGCGGACCGGGGGCGGTATCCTGGCGATGATTGGTCAGCAACGGTGGATTGATAAAGCCGCTGTTGGAGCTGTTGGTATTGTGGCCTTTCCTATACTCTGGCCTCTGGCTCTGACGGCTGGAGCTGGAGCATTACGGCAGGCTAGCCTTGCAAATCAGGTTTTAAATGTAGTTGATGGTCTTGTGCGTCAGCAACGACCCAACATTCAAATTGGTCCGGTTCCTGCGCCTTTATTACCACAGATGCAGCAGCAGTGGGGGCAACCGCAAGGATGGCAGGGACAGGGTCAAACGCCCTATTACAATCCGTCAGGTCCGGTAGTTAATGGTCAATCAGTTCCGCAGGCACAATTACCACCGCCTGTGCCGGGTCCAGACGCCACACATTTGCGCTGCACAAACTGTAATACACCTTACGAGGCGGGGGATACATTCTGTTCCGGTTGTGGTCGTCCTTTGACGGCTCCACGTGCATATTGTCCGAATTGTAATTCGGAATTGAAGCCTGGAACGTCGTTCTGTTCTCGTTGTGGGACGTCAACTTTTGCGCCAGCAGCAATGCCTAATCAGCCAGTTCAGCCCGGGCCTGTCCAGCAGCCGCCAGCATATACGCCACCAACGACGTCAGCGCAACCTGCTCCCGCGCCATCAACACCTGTGTATCAGCCTCCAGCACCGCCGAGCTATACACCACCAGTGACGCAGACACCACCTGCGACTCCACAACCACAGGTGTATTATGTGCCATCCAATGAGCAGGCAACTGAGGCTGCGCCAGCACCCGCGCCAGCGCCGCAAAAACCTGAAGAGCCATATTATGTGCCACCAGTGACGCAGGAACCAGCGGTCAAACCACAACCTAAAGTGACGCTGGTGCAGGGAACGCCGAGGCAAGCGCCGCCACCGCCACATAAGCCACGTCCACAAAAGCAGTACTATATTCCGTCGAATCAGACTGCGCAACAGGATCAGGACGCAACGGTGCAGACCGGGCCAACAGCACCAGCGCAGACGACGATTACCGCTCGTCCGGCTTCTCAGCCAGCCTATGATGCACAGAAGAGTTGGGGAGTATTGGTGTTTGCTGATGGTCAGCAGCGCAGTCTGGCAGGCGAACGTCTGGTGATTGGCCGTTATGATCATGATCTGGGTGGTTTGCAGCCAGAGATTGATCTGGGCAAAAGCCAGGGGGCGGATACCATTTCGCGTGTCCATGCGGCACTTGAGCATGTCGGAAGCAACTATACGCTTACCGATTTGAATAGCACGAATGCGACACGGATCAATGGGAAGCGTCTGGAACCAGATAAGGCTATGATTATTAACGATGGCGATATCATACGCTTTGGCTCAGTCTCCTGTACCTTTAAAAAAGAAGCGTAACAGAAAGACTGTGTAAAGCATATTATGTTTATTTTGCGGCTATGACATCATGATAGCAACGAACATAGCCGCAAAATGATTTTTTTGTGATTGAATGCATTTTTATTACGATATGGGCGTTTATGTGTGGTCTTGACAATTGTATCATTACTCGATAGACTAGAAGAAATACAAATTTGCTCTGGCTGAGATCAGGAGGAGTAAGTGTGTAATCCGTTAGAGATGGAAGATCAGCGGCTGTAAGTCTTCCTCGGTTTCACATACTGAAGGTCGCCTGGGAGCCTGGAAACAAGTGAGAGACGAATTTCCACGGGGGGTGCCCGATATCGCACTGTAGAGGATCAATCCAGCGGGGTAGAGTAATATTATTTTTGTGGGTATGTGGATTGATCAAAACAAGGTGGTACCACGAGTGATATCCTTTCTCGTCCTTGACGAGGGAGGTTTTTTTTATGGTCTTTTTCATAATTAGAGGTAGATATGATTGAACAGGATAAGCGAGCAGAAATAACGCCCATCACTGATGTGGCGGCGCTACCGAAGGCGTATGAACCACAGGCAGTGGAAGCAAAATGGTACCGTTTTTGGGAAGAGGGCGATTACTTTAAGCCACGCCCCAATCCAGCACGGCAGCCTTTTGTGATCGCTATGCCGCCCCCGAATGTGACCGGAGCATTGCACCTGGGACATGGCATTACAACCACGCTTGAAGATATTATGATTCGCTATCACCGCATGCAGGGCGATGAGACGCTCTGGGTTCCTGGTGAGGATCATGCTGGTATCGCGACACAGACCGTTGTAGAACGCTTGCTGGCGACTGAAGGGACCAATCGCCATGAATTGGGACGTGACGCGTTCCTTGAGCGCGTCTGGGAATGGGTGCGTCAATATAAAGGACGTATTCAGGATCAGCATCGTCGTCTTGGTGCCTCCTGTGACTGGTCTCGTGAGCGTTTTACTCTGGATGAAGGTCTTTCAAAAGCGGTACGCGAAGTCTTTGTGCGCCTGTATGAAGAAGGGCTGATCTATCGAGGGGAGCGCATTATCAACTGGTGCCCTCTCTGTATGAGCGCGATCTCTGATCTGGAAGTTAATCACGTTCAGACACCAGGGAAATTAACATATGTACGCTATCCCCTGATCCCGCAAGAGGGACAGCCTGCGGGTGAAACTGAGTATATCAGTGTGGCAACAACGCGCCCGGAGACGATTCTCGGTGATACCGCCATTGCTGTGAATCCACATGATGAGCGTTATCAAAACCTGATTGGTCGCAAAGTGATTGTTCCGGTGGTACAGCGTGAGATCCCGATTGTTGGTGATGAAGCGGTCGATTCTGCCTTTGGTACCGGAGCTGTAAAGGTGACGCCATCGCATGATCCGACCGACTTTGAGATTGGCATGCGCCATGATCTGCCACGTATTCAGGTGATTGGTTTCGACGCGAAGATGACGGCTGAGGCCGGTCCTTATGCCGGTCAGGATCGTTATGAGGCGCGTAAAAATCTGGTGGCTGATCTGGAGAAACTTGGCCTGATCGTCAAGATCGAGGATTATGTGGTGCCGCTGGGCCGTTGTCAGCGCAATGATGCGGTTATTGAACCGCTGATCTCCAAGCAGTGGTTTGTCAAAATGGCTCCTCTGGCGACACCGGCATTGAACGCGGTGAAATATGGTCAGATCAAGATCGTGCCAGAGCGTTTTAATAAGACGTATACCGATTGGTTGGAAAACATTCATGACTGGACAATTTCACGTCAGCTCTGGTGGGGCCATCGTATTCCGGTCTGGTATTGTTCCAATTGTGGTGAGATCACAGTGAGCCGTGATGATGTCAGCGTCTGCTCACATTGTGAGAGTCCTGATGTCAGACAGGATGAAGACGTACTTGATACATGGTTTAGTTCCTGGCTCTGGCCTTTCAGTACGCTTGGTTGGCCTGATGATACTCCGGACCTGCGCCGCTACTATCCCAATGCGGTGATGGAGACGGGCTATGATATCATCTTCTTCTGGGTAGCTCGTATGGTCATGTCTGGTATCCATTTCATGGGCAATGCTCCTTTCTCGACCATTTATCTGCATGGTCTGGTCCGTGATGCCAAAGGTGAGAAGATGAGTAAGTCCAAGAATAATGTGATCGATCCGCTGGTAGTCATGGAGCAGTTCGGCACTGATGCGTTGCGCTTTACGCTGGCGACTAGCAGTACACCGGGCAATGATATGAAACTAGTGGAAGAGCGCATTGTTGGTAATCGTAACTTTGCTAATAAGATCTGGAATGCCTCGCGCTTTGTGCTGATGAGTACTGCGCACATTGGTGGTGGGGTGCCAGCTATTGATGCCTTGCAGCCACGTACGCTGGCGGATCGCTGGATTATCAGTCGTTTTGCACGTTTGACAGCATCGGTTACCCGTCTGATTGATGAGTTCCAGTTTGGTGAAGCGGGCCGGCAGATCAACGATTTCTTCTGGTCTGATTATTGTGACTGGTATGTTGAGATTGCCAAAGTGCAGATGCAGGGTGATGAGTCGGCTCAATTAGCCACCACTGGCATTCTGCGAGCGATCTTGGATCAGACCTTGCGCTTGCTGCATCCATTTATGCCATTTGTTACTGAAGAAGTCTGGCAGTATCTCTATCATTTCAGTGAGAAGGATACCCTGAAATGGCCTGCGACCGCGCTGATTGTGGCTCCCTGGCCTCAGTACAATGCAGCGCTGGTGGATGACACGGCGGATCAGCAATTCGCTCTGGTGCAGCAGGTTATTACTCTGATTCGTGATGCTCGTAACCAGATGAATGTCGAAACGGCAAAGCGTATTCCCGCGATTATGGCTGTCGGCTCTGATCTTGCGATGTTCTCTGAACAGTTGCCATTGATCGAATTCCTGGCGCGTACGGAGACACCTGAACTCTATCCTGCGTTGGAGACAAAACCAGAACAGGCGATGAGTTTGCTGGCTGGTTCAGTTGAGATCTATCTCCCTCTGGTTGGTATGCTCGATATCGCAAAGGAGCTGGAACGGCTCGACAAAGAACTGGCTCAGGCGCAGCAGGAGATTGCTCGCTTGCAGGGTAAATTGTCGAATCAGAACTTTGTGAACAGAGCAAAGCCTGAAGTAGTGGAGAAAGAGCGCGAAAAACTGGCTGCGCAAGAAGAGCGCTTAGGGAAGCTACAGGATCGCCGTAGCGAACTTGAAGCGATTAAATAATCTCGCTCAAGTATTGAACAGAATGGGAGTGTGGCAAGCAATATCAATTGCCACACTCCTTTTTGTGTTTTATAGATCTGCTAAAAGCGTTTATCATGGGCCATGAGGCCGAATAAGTTGGTTGCACGAGTAACGGAGTATCATAACTTGTGCGTAATTTATAGTTGTATAAGATACAAAAATACTGATACAGTATGGGAATATAGGATAGAGTGAGTAGGTAGAATAGTAGAGTGTATCAACCTCATGATTTCGCTTTTCGTAGATGCATTATAGATGATATATCAGGTCACATGAAAAAAACGTTGAAAGGTTGTTACTCATGATCTATGACTTACTCAAGATATGC
Source organism: Dictyobacter sp. (assembly GCA_035493535.1). Taxonomy (GTDB): domain Bacteria; phylum Chloroflexota; class Ktedonobacteria; order Ktedonobacterales; family Ktedonobacteraceae; genus Dictyobacter. The sequence continues at coordinate 83,403 of DATJIE010000001.1, read as the reverse complement.
GTGAGTATTTTCTTTAATCTCTTTAATGTAGTGCTGGGGGGGCGCTTGCCACCCTTCGGGAGCGCAGCTGTGATTGTGGAGGAGAAAGATCATTATCTGGTGGTTGAACTTCCCAGAGGTCGTATCGTTTTTCCGGGTGGGTTTATGTCGTGGAAAGAACGTCCTGAACAAACGGCGGAGCGTGAGGGGAAGGAAGAGACTGGTCTGGACCTGCATATTGAAGATCTGGTTGGTTTTTATCATGGCGCAAGTGCGACATGGTTTCAGATGAGTAATATCAGCTTTGTGTATCAGGCGCGAGTCATTGGTGGGCAATTACAGAATAATGTTGAGGGACGACCGTGTTGGATGAGTGAGAGCGAACTGCGTCTGCGTCTGGATCGCCATGCTGTGGTTGTGTTAGATGATTATTTGCGTCATCGTGAAAAGCAGCAGAACACGCAGATGGTTTAAATCTGTGCGGATGTAAACTTAACGTCGTGTTTCGATAAGATCAGTTTCTTGTTGCTCTGGTGTGAGTTTCTCCAGAATGTTATCTTCATATTGAACGCTCCATATAAGCAGGATGATATATGGAATGCACGCGATGAATGGAATCAGTTGCAGGTAGAATATGGATGATATAATCATTGATGAAACTGCTATCAGGAGAGCCGTAATCAGTTGTACTCCGCCCCAGCTGGCATTTAATACGTTGATCATATGCCGGTAAGATTGATGTTCATACCAGTAGTTTTTGTATTGTGTTGCTGTTTCCGGTTCGCTATGTGTATGATAGTAGCGATCAATGAGCAGAAATGTTGGATATGGCAGCAATTGGGTGATCAGCATAACAAGTCCGAGCGAACCGATTGGTAGTGCATAGTGGAGTATATGAGAAATGAGCGGATTTGTGATAATGTACGAAGTGATAATGATGCAACCAATGATGATCAAGGCTGCTATTGCCAGAGGATCGAGAAGGCGCTGTCGGATCAATCCATTGCCAATGCCAACGATGGGAAAGAGTGTTACCAGTAAAATGGCTTCAAGTGGGGGAAGATGGTTGGTGAGGATCGAGTAGGCCATATATGGGCACACGATATTTATTACAATCGCCTGTAGCATTGTACCGGGTACAACACCAGAAAAGTTTAATCTTTTATATTGATAAGAGTCTTGCTCATCGGGCATATGCGTTTAATCTCCTTTCGTCACTTCCTTCTTCCATAGTATGCCACATATCATTGTCTGGTGCGTATGTTATGAGATTAAAAAATGCTTTTTTATCTCTGGTAGTTGTGAAGGGAGTTTTGGGTGGATGATCATGCTATTTGATCTTGTGCTGATCATTGTGGGCACTTTATTTTTGGTCTGGGGCGCTGATGTGTTTCTGGATGGGGTCCGTGATCTGGCGCGTATGCTTGGCGTGAGTGCGCTTGTGCTGGGTATTTTTCTGGCTGGTCTTGAACCAGATGAGATGTTGACTGCGGTTATCGCATCTGGTCGCGGTGCTGGTCATCTGGCTCTGGGGGATGTGCTTGGTACCAATATAACTATTACGACCTTTGCTCTTGGCTTGACCGCTCTTTTGATGCCAATTATCATCGCTCCTCGTCTCAGGAGTCAGGCTGTACTTGCGACAGTTATCTCTCTCTGTCCAATTGTTGCCCTGTTATGTGGTGCCACTGGACGATTCATTGGTGTACTGCTTATTCTGCTCTTTATTGCGTATACAGTCGTTTTAATTCTTCAGGATCGTCGTATCATACAGTATTTTCTGGCAGATGATGATGATGACGACGACGATGAGCAACAGGACAGTGTGAGCGTCAAACAGCGCTGGTTTCAGGTTGTCCGCGTGGTGGGAGGATTGCTCGCGCTGGCTGTCGGTGGTCCATTGATTGTCGAAGGGGCGTTACGTTTTGCTGGCACTGCTGGTTTAAATGCTGGTCTGGTTGGAGCAACGATAGTCTCTCTGGGGACCGGGGCGGAAATGATTGTGCTGGGTATCACGGCAGCCCGCAAGCGCCATACAGATGTTCTGGTGGGAGGCATCCTTGGCTCATTCGCCTATAATTTATTGGTGACACTTGGGCTTGCCATGTTGATTCGACCGCTGCCCGCGCTTTCACCGACATTGTTGCATGCTCTCTGGCTGATGGTTGCCGTGCATATTGTGGTCGTGCTGCTGATATGGCGTGGGAAAATAGGACGTTGGTTGGGCGGTACACTGGTTCTCATCTATATACTTTATCTCGTTACCGGGTTTGTTTTTAAATAGTTTCTGTATTCATCAGTTTTTCCTTCCAGAAGTGTCTACTTTAGTATTGTTGAGTACGTGTAAAGTAATGGAGTTCCACCACAGACGGAACTCATTTATTTCATGCCTCAAATGAAATCATATCATTTCCTGATTTCCATACAGATTGCTTCTTCTGTTTAAGGGGATGTTGCGCCTTGCGTTTCTTCTGTGTGAAAAACATTTTGAGGTGATCATTTTCAGAAGGGCGAGAGCATGCTGTTTATGCTTTTGTCCCGGTTTGCTATGATATACGGAGGGTTTCTCAATGGAGTACCGCCATTTAGGACGTGCTGGCGTTAAAGTAAGCACCATTTCACTTGGTAGCTGGTTGACTTTTGGTAATGCAGTTGAAGAACAGACTTCAATTGATTGCATCCATCGTGCATATGATCTGGGCATCAACTTCTTTGATACTGCGAATGGCTATAATCGTGGTGAAGCGGAAAAAGTTGTTGGCCGTGCATTAAAGGATTATCGTCGTGATTCATATGTGCTGGCAACCAAAGTATTTTTCCCGATGGGTGATGGTCCAAATGATCGTGGCTTATCTCGTAAGCATATCATGGAGCAGGCACATGCCAGCTTGAAGCGTCTGGGTACTGATTATATTGATCTGTACCAGTGCCATCGCTATGATCCAGAGACACCTATTGACGAAGTGCTGCGTGCGCTGGATGATTTAGTGACCCAGGGAAAGATCCTCTACGCTGGTGTTTCCGAGTGGACAGCTGCTAATATCGCTGACGCGGTGCATACCGCTCGTGAATTGAATCTCGACAAGATCGTTTCCAATCAGCCAATCTACAACATGCTCAATCGCTATATCGAGAGCGAAGTCATGCCGATTTGTGAGCGTGAGGGCATCGGTCAGGTTGTCTTCTCTCCACTGGAGCAGGGGATTCTCACCGGAAAATACAAACCCGGTCAGCAGGCGGCGACAGGAACACGTGCCGCTGATAGCAAGTTGAATATGTTCATGGATATGAACGAGAAGACGTTGACCGCGGTACAGAATCTGCAGAAGATTGCTGACGAGGGTGGTTATAAAGTAAGCCAGTTGGCATTGGCCTGGGTGCTGCGTAAGCCGAATGTAAGCTCAGCTATTATTGGTGCCACAAAGATTGCTCAGGTTGAAGAGAATGTCAAAGCTGCTGACATCAAACTGAGCGATGATGTCTTACAGCGTATTGATGAGACACTTGAGGGTGTGTACCACTATTAGTACAGCACTCTGATTTGTGTATGCAGGTAGTTCGAGGGGGTCGTGCTATACACGGCTCCCTCGCATTATATACATAATTTATTGTGTCGTAACAATGGTATTCAGGGGAATACCTTGCATTGTCTGTTGCATCAAGTAGCGAATAACAGCATCAATACTGCCGGTTGCATTGTAGACAGCGATCTGCCGATCCGCCCCGGTACCACTCTTTTGATCAAGTAAATTACGCAAATAGTTTATTTCCTGCCGTGTCCCAAGGTCGTCAAGCATATCATCAACGAAATCCAGCGTTTCGTGAATCGCATCACGGAAAGAGAGGCGACGTTGACGCACAAAATCGACGTATTCGGCATCTAAACCATAGCGTGTTGCTCTCCATTTATTTTCTTCAATCTTTTGCGTGGATAATACAGGTGTCTGCATATTATGCTCATGGAGCCAGGACAACTTCGCAACGAGAGCCTGACAGAGCGCAGCGATAGCAATGGTATCATCAAGGGTTGCGGGCATATCGCAGATACGGAACTCAATGGTATCGAAGAACGGATGAGGGCGTATATCCCACCAGATGCGTTTCGCATTATCGATACAACCAGTCTGAATGAGATCCGCGATGTAGTGATCATATTCAGAGGTTGAGTTGAATTGTGGCGCAACCCCTGAACGAGGGAAGCGTTTCCAGACAATCGAGCGATATGACTTGATACCCGTGTAGTGGTTAATCCAGAATGGAGAATTTGAGGAAAGAGCGAGTAGATGAGGCAGCCAGGTGCGTAACTGATTCATCAGCGGAATTGCCTGTTCATGCTGGTCAATGCCGACATGCACATGTAGACCGCAGATCATAATAGAGCGTCCTACATCCTGATACTCTTGCTCAATTTCTTTGTATCGTTCATCGATTGTTCGTGCCTGATCTCTCCAGTGGGCGTGAGGATGCGTTCCGGCACTGATAAGGGCTAACCCTTCAGTTTCGATAAGCTGAGATAGCATACTGATGCGATTACGAAGATCGAGCCGTAATGTTGCGATATCGGGACAGACATCGGTAATAATCTCAATCATCGATTGGAGCATCTCTGCTTTGACCTGCTCTCCAAAGATTGGGACTCCTTTCTCCAATATACTATGGACGCGTGAGGCCAGTTGGCCCGTATTCCTGTCTACTAACTGAAACTCTTCTTCAACGCCAAGAGTGAAACGAGGTATCATCACTTTCTCCTCTCAGGTAGAGTCTTTTAACAGACATTGAGTAGATCCACTGGAAGGAAACTACAGAAGGAGTAAAGTCTACAAAGATGTGGAAGAGAGCGTTTCGGCAGGAAATGGAGTATAATCCCGCCTGGGATGGTGGAGCGTATGCCGTTATATATTGTGGTTGCCAATAGGGAGCTAAACATATATTGCCGTTGCCAATGTCATGGGCGCACCTATAGGCCCGTAACGCCATACTTCACCTCAGTGCGAACGCTTTATCGCATGGTTGCATTAGAGGGGAGCACTACAGCATAACAAAACACTACCGGGATTTATAGCGTACACAAGGTAAATGCATATGTCAAGAGTTAAGGTGTTTATGAGTTTAGGAAAATTATAGGGTAAATGCATATGGTAGGATATCTGTAAGGCGAAAATCATGCTTATAGCCATCAACATAGATACAAGCATCAGGCGCTAAGAGGTCAGCCAGCCATTGGCGACAGGCTCCACAGGGCATACGAGTGGCTAATGGTGCATCGATGGGAGCATCAATACAGGCAATTGCGATATGAGTGATGGATGTTGCCTGAGCCGTGACTGCTGCCGCTAATGCTGAGCGTTCAGCGCACAGGGAAAGGCCATAACTGGAGATCTCAATGTTGACGCCGACAAATGTTTGTCCGTTTGCGATGACGGCGGCACCGACGCGGAAATGTGAATAGGGACAATGGGCATGTTGCGCGGTTTCGCGTGCGAGTGCAAGAAGAGCTTCACGTTCCATTGAATTGTCCTTTTCAAACTTTCTTCTTCTGATAGATTATTGCATTCATTCAAATCTACCGTTTTTTTCTATCTCAGTCAAGGTTAATGAGAATGATTTGAGTCATAGTGGCGAAAGAAATAATAGTACTGAATGCTAGAGGTTGTGTTTAGCTATAGCCCAATTTGTATCATGATGTTACTGGTAAAAATCCCCTCCCGTTACTACATCAGGAGCACCGAGTTGGGATAATAATTATTTTACCTCCCACATTGGTACATCCTACTATTGTAATGTAACGCAAATAAAGGATTTATCCAGAAATTCCCGCAACCGAGTGTGTTTCGGCACAAAAAGGAAGGCAGGAGCGATGTGAAAATAATGGTGGCGGATGATGACCGCGATATGGTAGATATGTTAAGCTATTGGCTAAAGGGACATGGTTATGATGTTGTACGTGCGTTTGATGGGGAACAGGCAATTAAGCGTTGGCGTGAAACATTGCCAGATCTGGTGATTCTTGATATTCAAATGCCCAAGCTTGACGGTTTCGAGGTGTGTCGGCAGATGCGTACAGAGACAAATTCAATGGTCATGATTCTTTCAGCTCATGATCGTGAGGATGATGAAGTACGAGGATTGGAACTGGGCGCAGATGACTATTTACGGAAACCATTCAGTCCACGGCAGTTGCTGGCACGAATTAAAGCGGTGATGCGACGAGCTTCTACTTCATGTGGTCCATCTAACTCTTCGGCAATTACTGTTGGTCCGGTGACACTTGATGCAATGCGGCATGAGGTTATGCGTGATGGCACGAAAGTCCGCCTCACACCAACTGAGAGTCGATTATTGCATCTGCTCATTTCTCATACTGGTCAGGTTCTTACCACCGATATGATTATCGAACGTGTGTGGGGCTATGATGAGGCAGGGGATTCTGGACTGGTCAAGACACACATTCGACATTTGCGCCAAAAAGTAGAGCCTGATCCAAATAGCCCACAGTTTATTATGACGGTTCCTGGCGTTGGCTATACGTTCCATTCCCCGGTCACCCTTGATTCGTAGCTTTTGATGATGTAAGTACATGGTGGTTTTGTTATGAAGAGGACAAGCAAAGACCAATACCGTGCTGGTAATCAGTCAATGCATAAAGGAAAGAAGCGTACTATCAACGCTTCTGTTGCTCAGCGCGTTCAGTGTGTTTGCCTGCCTCTTGCTATGATAGATCAAGATCAGGCTTCGGCTGACAGAGAGAGCGATGGATATACTGAGCGTGAAGAGCAACTGGAGTTCTCGGTACTTATTGCGCAGGAACTCTTCCGTAAACTCCAAACGATCCTGTATTTATTCCTTTCTCGGGGCGAAGTTGTCAGCATGCTACTATTGCATGTTCATCAGTTAGAGTCTCCGCCTCTGGCTCCGGAGCTATGTTTACAGTATCGTCGACGTCGTTTTCATGCTCCCTCCGAGGTCATGACACAAATTATGGCTGCTGTGCAGCGCGTGATTCGTACGGATGATAGATTATGTGTAATACAGGATTCCGGGGCTGCTCTTATATTTCCACACGTCGATGCACAGGGGATTGCAACGATTGCTGAACGTGTGTATCAAAGTGTTGAATTACTGGCGGCTGAGACTCTGGTGCCTCCGCTAACTCGCGAAACCAGTATTATGATGGGGATTGGCTCTTTCCCTGATCCGGCGGCTACACCTGAGCAGTTGTATCAACAGGTAAGCCATGTTCTGCACAGCTTGACATTACGTCCAGCGATTACGACACAACTGCATGGCGTGCGTCCAGACCCGTTTTACTCTCTTCGCGCGGCCACGTTATCTGCTCACCAGAAGGAGGCTGTACCATTTATGGAACTGCCACAGGCATTACCTACCAGAGTCACCCGCTGGCTCGGTGTAGATCTTGCACGTGAGTTGCAATGTGTACCCGTTGGTCATGAGCAGCATGTCCTTACGGTCGCTCTTGTTGATCCTACCAATAGAACGACAATTGCACGTTTACAGGATTATACCGGCATGACTATCTTTCCTGTTGCCTGCGAAGTAGAGGAATTACGCGCTCTCCTATTACAGGGATGGTAAAAAAATCTCAACATCTATACCTGGAGCGCAAGAAGAGTTACAATAGAAATATGCAAGCAGCATGATATGTAATGAGTCCGGATAACATTGATTGCATTGCGTGTTTCGTTGCTCAATATACTCTATCAGATCTTCACGAATACACTGGTAGTGAAGATCGAACCGAACTATTATTAAAATTAACCAGATCGCAACTATTCCTTAACATGAATGTGCATCAACATTGGTTACTATAACATGCAATGAGACAAATATCGTATCATTGAATATTGTCCTCAGTGTTAAATCGTTAGTGTCAAGTGCACTTATTTATTCGTATTATCAAGGAGAGAACAATGGCTGTACAGATGCTTGAAGAAGATGTTCTTTTAACTTTTAAAGAAGCAATGAATTATTTGCGCGTAAGCCGCTCAACTCTTTACCGTTTGATGTGGTCAGGTCAGTTAACCGGGCATAAGGTTGGTAGTACCTGGCGTTTCTATCGCGAAGATCTGCGTGCTTGCGTTGGCCGTGAAGTTCCTATGACAACATCAACGATTCTGGGAAACCCTGCAAATTAATGTATTTATCTCTCTCCACTATATAGTTGAAATTTATACCGTTTTGCCTTTTCGTTGATATTGATTTACATGTAAATGATTGATTTATTGAAGAGGAAGAAATGCACGTATCGTCATTTCTTCCTCTTCTTTTTTGTTCAGATGTTCTACATCAAGGTGAAAGCATTCATCGTGTATTGCAACAGCAATGCTCTATTTTTAGAGTGATGGCATATTTCTGTTGCTAACTGCATGACACATATGGTGCGCGGTTATCAAATAGCAGTGAAATTTGTCACCTTCCATTGATTGCCGATTTTATCGAGGCTCAAGGTTGTAGTATATGTCTTCTTCGGGCGTGTGACGGTGACATCTATTGTGAAATGGGTCATATTTGAATTACTATAGTCGATTGATGGTTGACCAAGTGTATAGTTAGAGACTGCTCCATACAATTTGTCCTGCTGCTGTGCCTCTTTGATAAATTGCGTCTGTGTCAGGTTGTGGTTATTCGCTGTTGGTTGTATGTAACTATACGCCCTGTCATATTGCTGGTTTTGAATCTGGGTATAGTAGTTATTTACCTGATTATGACCGTCATAGACGATACTCATCGCTGTCTGATAGCTCTGACTGAAGGTGCCGATCCCTGCCCAGCCACAGAGTCCACAACTGGCAAGGATAATGATGGAGAGGGTGGCGATAAGAATCCAATGCCATTTTTTTAAACCTCTCCGTGCTGGTGGCACAGGCATATATGGTGGATATCCGCCGGGGTAACCAGGGTAGCCTGGATGGCTCTGTCCTGGTGGATAAGGACTGTTTGGATATTGTTGCCACGGAGGCGTCTGTCCCTGAGCCTGTGGGCGTTCTCCTGAATATGGCATCTGCGGTGGTGTTCCCATCCCTATGTTAGGTTGTGGGGTGGGTTGTTGCCATGCTGGTTGCGTGGTATTGTTTACTGTATCTGCTGGTGGTGGTGTATTGTTCTGCTGGGTATAGAAATCAGGTGGCGGTGGATATATTTTCCCCTGCCGGACCGCCTCATAGTCTATAGATGCTGCAGCACCAGTGTGCTTGCTCTGCTCATCTGGTGTGATTTGCGTTCTATCTTCATCCTCTGGTTGTGTGGTCGGTGATGAAGATATTGGTTCATTTGTCTCTTTGTTTGGTTCTGGCTGTTCTTCGTTTGATGATTGATCAGATGTATGCATACCTGTCTCAACTTTATTGTAACACTAATGAAGTAATTTGCTGCCAGGCACACACATCCCACAAGGTGGAGCATTACCAGAACTAGGATTGCAGCGTGAGGCGGTTATGTGCCTCTTCTTCAAACTCCTGCTCAAGTTCGTACTGTATTTGTAGTTCTGCTTCCCGGCGGGACGTATTGTGTGTACGTGCATATATTATGATACGATTAATATACGATTGGGTAATTGTTTCTCGTTGCCAATTTAAATCAGGCATTGGTCGCAAGTGTAAAAGTGAGAGCGGCTGGTAGTCTTTATCGCTTAGAGCATTTGCCATGAGCAAGCCATAGTCGGTAACCGCTTCGCATGCCTGTGGATATTTAAAAAAAGTGGGTTGTGTGCTGGATACAATCAGCACTCCTGCCAGTGTGGTGCCACGGATAATGGGAGCTGTGCAGGCGCTACGTTCAAATTCATCAACTTCGAACAATGTACGACCATTGTCTATATCATTCCAGATTTGTTGTCGCTGTAACACTGCGGTTGCGCCTGCGAGTGTGGTGCTACCCAGAAAAACATTGCAATCTATCGCTCCAGACCAGGGACTGTGACCACGCACCGCGACTTCTCGCAGCGAATGGATACCATCCTGTCGGGGCGGCATCAGTCGGGCGTAAGTGATAGCCAGTCCTTTGTGATCGGGGTCCAGATTCTGCAAGGCATCATCGAAAATAGCCTGTGAGATCTGCCAGAAACGTGCTTCATCATCGTGGCTGAGTGTTGCCAGTTCTAATACATGGCGATAGATATTTTTATCGATTTCGTGGATGAGAAATGGAGAAGTGCCAAGTGTTTCATTAAAGGTGGTATTGATAACTTCAATAAGTTGTTGACGATGCTCTGGAAAAATATCTGGTAAGCGTCGTAAATGGACTGTGCGAGGTTCTGATGCACCATGCAGCCAGCGATACACCGTGTTTTCGGTGACATCCAGTTCTTGGGCCACACGTGCCAGTTCTGAGCGATCACCATGTATGATTGTCTGTAAAAGTGTACCGAAATCATACAGCATGGTGTTCGCGTCGGCTGGGTCTGTGGTGGTATGGGCCTCTCCCTGTTGATTACTTCCCTGTTGCGTCTGCTTTTCCACCTCATCCAGACCTGATGTGGCCTGTTTTTGTACAGATAGGTACGCTTCTTTTCTTCTTCTTGGCCGATTTGACGATTGATTCATGTAAATTTCCTTAACAATGTAGAAAAGTAATAAAATATCTCAATATAAATTATTGTTATTATAACATATATAATAATGAAAATGTAAGGTAATATTTACTGTTTCTGGAATGTATGTTTCTGTTAGTCTGTAATTTGGCGAAAATATTCATCAGGACAAAAATTACCTTCTGTATCTTTCTCCTCCTTATCGTACTGATTATAGGCTCTACTATGCCAGCAAGAACAACAAAAGCAACAAATTTGTAATATATTCATGTATATCCATATAGCGCTTGTATATAGATGAATATTTCTTCATCTATATACAAGCGCTATATGTTATTCAGCTTGTATATTACAATGTTTAAACGTAGGAGCTACAATGTGATACATCTATTGCTTTTTTAGCGTACAACATGTATAGTTATTACCATCACGAATAATAGGAAAAAGTGCTCTATATTCGATGGCTGGAAGGATAATACAGAAGATGGCAGTCGACAATATTGTACACATTAATGAATGTGGGCTTCCTTTAAACGCGAATGATTGGCTTGAACGGCATCATCAGAGTAAATTTGAAGAGCGGCGCAATATGGTCCGCGATTTACTCATTGCGGAGGGGAGTTTTGTGGTGGATGCTGGTTGTGGCCCTGGTTTGTGGACGCATCTCCTGGCGGAGGCTGTGGGGGTGGAAGGGCGTATCCTGGGTATTGATATCAGCTCTGAAGCGCTGATTACAGCGCAACGTCGCACAGGAACCAATGCCTGGAACAGACCCGAAGTTGTGTATCGACGAGCTTCGCTGGAAAAAATACCTGTGAAGCCGGGTGAGGTTGATCTTATTTTTAGTGCGAATGTAAGTCAATATCTTGCTGATCCTGTTGCAATATTCAGATCCATGCGGTCGTATCTTCGTCCCGGTGGACGGCTGGTGATAAAAGATATTGATTTTGGTACGATGCGTTTCTCCAATGTGGACCCGGATCTCCAGCATAGAGTGTTTGAGGCCAGGGCACGCTGGGAACAGGAACGTGTTCAACACGATTATGCCTATGAGGATAGCTGGGTTGGCCCGAAACTGGCACACTATTTACGTGCTGCTGGTTATCTTGATGTTGTTGAACATACGTATACGATTGTACGCCATGCTCCATTGTCCGCAGATTTTCGCTTTTATCTGCAAGGTATTGCGGCCTGGTTTGTGTGTGAGGATGCTCCATATCTCTCTAAAGAGGATATTGCGGCCTGGAATAGCTGTTTTCAATCGGAGCAGCATTCGGTGTTTGATCAAGATGATTTTACCTATGAGGAGACTGAGTATGTGGTGTCCGGTGTCTGAGTTGTCTGACATGATCATTTGTTTATTGTAGCTTACAACCGGACATACACAGGACCTGATCTGATGTCATTGATGTCTGCACTGTGGAGAGAGCAAGTGGGAAAGTTCTCGTAAGGAAGCCTTCCCATTTGCTCTCTTCTTTATTTTTCATGTTTTCCATTTTCTGATCATTCATATCAATACTATGAATGAATTGTGTTTAGCTGATCTGCGATCATTGCTATGGCAACATCTCCAACGATCGATTGTAACTCGGTATGTAACTGACCCATGTTTTCCATGCGTGTGGTGATGAATTCATGTTGCGATGTGCCATAAGACAGACCAGATAAACCTCGGCGGGCGGCTTCGTATTCTGCGCTGATCTCTGATAATAATCGTGCTACTTCACTTCTTTGTTCTTGCGCTCCAAGCATTGCTATTTACCCTTCCTTGAATGTGTCTGTACTTGTGTACTGTTTTGTCTGTGCTACACAAAACCTTATATATCTTGATGTAAGAACAATGTATATCGTTTGTGAATACAAGTACTATCATTCACATCACTAGTATGCATGAAGATGTATCTTCTTGTCCAGTGTTTTGATACTTTTTTCTTTCTGTATTTAAAGTAATTGATAAAATCTTTATGTAAATGTTAGCTTGTTGTTATCACTTTGTATACATGTATATCATAAAAGTATGCATTCAGGATAAAATGTTCTAATGTGAATAAACAGTTTGCTATATTTTATACTACTCTCGTTTGTTTTTAACTTCTATAGTGAAACAAATGTTTTATCTTTGTATGATAAAACTTATACATATGTACAATTTTATTGCACATCAATCCTATAATTAACGTAATTTTAATATCTGTTTGATAGATAAGACTGAGGAAATAGCTGATATTAAAAAGATGCTACGGCTATATACCTGCTTCAGCAGGGTCATGGCTAAAGATGGTTGACAGCATGTAACAATAAACTATGTTCCCTTTGAAGCTCTAATTGCAAAAAATCAGCTTTACGAAGCTCAGAAATGTTGCGTTCTTTTTACAAAAAGAGCTGACTTTCACATTTTTAGCTACATAATTAGGTAATTTGGTTTATATGTTTTATTGTTTTAGCGTGTATCTCTGTAATTCATGATATTATATGCTTGTTCTCAAAAATATCTCGATGGTTGCGCGCGTGGACGCGTGAGCGGCTATGGGGTGAGGACTAACCTTTGCGGGTACATGAAAGTTGGTAGTGTAAAGTGAGGATATGTTGAGACTTTATCTAAACATTTGGAATCGTTTGAAGAAGGATAGTAGAAATAGTAGTAGTAACAGAAATTATGGGAAGAAATTAACCGTCATCGCCAGTACCGTTATCGGTCTGGTCTCTGTTGGGACGGTGGCGAGCATACAATCGCCTGCTGCATACGCGGCTACTGCCACTGCACATGGTTGTTCAAAGACATACACCATCGTTGCTGGTGATACTTTGAGTGGCATTGCGGCCCGTTTTCACAAAAACTGGCATACACTTGCCTCTAATAATCATATTGCGAATCCCAATCTTATCTTTGCCGGCGATAAGTTGTGTCTTTCCGGCACTGGCTCGGTACCAACACATGCCGCTCCTGCTGTAACTCAACAAGCAACACCTGCTCCAGTTCAGCAAGCTCAGCCGACGACCACTCAAGCTCCACAGACTACGGCTGCACCTGTGCAAACGTCAGCTTCTGGTTCAAGTGTGAGCAGCATGATTGATAGTGTGTTTGGCTCCTATGCCGCAGGTGCGCAGCAAGTTGCTACCTGTGAGTCAGGACTGAATCCAAACGCGACGAATCCATATAGTGGCGCTGCTGGCATTTTCCAGATCATGCCTGCTACCTGGAGTGGAACATCAGAGGCGGGAACTTCACCTTATAATGCCTATGCCAATGTGGTGGCTGCCCACGAGATTTTTGTGCGCGATGGCTATAGTTGGAGAGAATGGACCTGTCAACCGTAAGTAGGGCCGACAGGGATTTATAAGGTATAGTTTTTCGCAACTTTCATGCCTCTAATATAAACCGCAAAAAAGAATGATATGGTGCCCGATAGGATCTGTCCTGTCGGGCTTTGCTTTTGGTAAACCTGCTTGATTACTGGCGAATTTTTCGGCTTTTCCCGTCGAAACTGCATAATTGTCCGCTTGCATCCTTCCATTTTACCTCATGTTATGGTATACTCCTGTATAACATTGATGCTAATGACATTGCATGTCCTGGCTTGATCAATGTTAAGAAGCCGCATTGACTCCCTTCTGATATGTGATCAGTTGCAATGTTGGCACTAAGCGAAAGCTTCAAATTTTTATTGAGGAGTAACAGGAATGGCCCTGTTACTGAAGCGAAAGGAGTAGTCCTTTATGGCTCGTGTTGCTTTTGAGCATATTTACAAGCGTTTTAACAAAACCGAAGTTGTTCATGATGTCAGTATTGACATTAAGGACAAAGAATTCCTGGTGCTCGTTGGCCCTTCTGGTTGTGGTAAAAGTACCTGTCTGCGTATGGTGGCAGGTCTGGAAGAACCAACCGAGGGAGAAATATATATCGGTGATCGCATTGTCAATGGTGTCGATCCAAAAGATCGAGATATTGCAATGGTGTTCCAGAACTACGCTCTCTATCCTCATATGACCGTCTTCGATAACATGGCCTTTGGTTTGAAACTTCGTCACTTCCCCAAAAATGAGATTAAGACACGTGTAGAAGAAGCTGCCGGTATCCTTGGTTTGGAGCAGTATCTCAAACGTAAACCAAAAGAACTTTCCGGTGGTCAACGTCAGCGTGTTGCTCTCGGTCGGGCGATTGTTCGTGAGGCGCAAGTCTTCTTGATGGACGAGCCACTTTCGAACCTGGATGCGAAATTGCGTGTGGCTACACGTGCTGAGATCATTAAACTGCATCAGCGCATTCAGACAACGACGATCTATGTGACGCACGATCAGGTTGAAGCCATGACGATGGGTGATCGTATCGCTGTTCTGAATGGTGGCATTATCCAGCAGTTAGGTTCACCACAGGAACTCTATGATCATCCCGCGAATATGTTTGTTGCTGGCTTTATTGGTTCGCCTTCGATGAACTTTATTCCTGATGCGAAGGTTAGCACTGATGGTGGCGATACATTTATCGTGCTTGAGAATATTGGGCGTGTGAAAGTGCCACAGATTTATGCAGAACGTGCTCGTGCTGCGGTAGATCGTTCGTTGACCTTTGGTATCCGCCCTGTTCATCTGGAGGACGCATCGCTCATCAGTGAGTCCAATAAGGAACATTCGGCGATTGATGCTTCGGTCGATGTTGTTGAGAATCTGGGTAATGAACTTCAGGTTTATCTGACAACTGGTGGTAAGAACATTATTGCTACCCTTGATCCTCGCTCACGTCTGACGGCTGGTAATAAGACTCGTCTGTACGTTGATAGCGATCAGATCCATCTGTTCGACTCTGAGACAACGGAAGCAATCTTCTAGCATACATATGCTATCAGTATATGTGTAGGATCTATGCTAGGAGTGGCATGTTTCCTGCGACACTTTTAAGGCCAGTGTGAATATATTTCATACTGGCCTTTTATTATCAGTTCTTTGGTGAATATTTTGTCATACAAGAAAGAGCACGCAGTGCGCGAATATACATTTGCGTGCCCTTTGTGTCTTGTTCGTCGGCTGGTAGGTTAGTTTCTCAGCGGTTTGCCTGTGGTCAGGACAGCTTGCATGCGTTCCTGGGTTTTCTCCATGCCGCACAGGCTTAAGAATGCCTCGCGTTCCAGATCGAGGACGTACTGTTCCGTGACGGGGGTAATTGGCGAGCAGTCGCCACCTGTGAGGACGCGGGCGAGTTGTTTGCCGATCACGGCATCGTGTTCGCTGATCTTGCCTGTAAGGAACAATCCCTCAACCTGTTGTTCCAGTACCAGGCGGCCCCCAGAGCCGGGTAAGAGCAGTTGTTGTGGTTGTGGTGGTTGCCATGCTCCTGTTGCTTTGCTCTCTGCCAGTTGGAGTGCGTCCGCTTTCGCATCGCGTAGCAAGACATCACGATTGAGGGTGATTTTGTCGGTCTTGCGCAAGAAACGCATTTCCTGCGCTTCGATGGCACTGGTTGAGACGGTTGCCATTGCGATGATTTCAAACGCTCGTCTGGAGGCGTTGAATGGTCCACCTGACTTTCCCTTTTGGTTCTGTTCCAGACTGGCTCCGTGTCGCAGTAGAAACTCTTTACAGCCACCACCAGCCGGGACCAGTCCAACGCCTGTTTCAACCAGACCAATATAGCTTTCCGCCAGCGCACGGGTGTGATGACCATGCATGATGACTTCACAGCCACCACCAAGCGCTCGTCCGGTTGGTGCGATGACGATGGGCAAGGGACTGTATTTGAGTAGTTGATGGGCCTGTTGCAGGCCAGTGATGGCGCTTTCGAGCATGGGCCATGCCTGCTGACGTGCGCACATAAGCACAAGAAACAGGTTGGCTCCGGCTGAGAAGTCAGCGGCTTCGTTGCCGATGACGAGGGCACGGAATTGACCTGATCCTTCTTCAACGACGTAGCGCATCATGTCAATAATGCCTTCGTCGATGGTATTCATTTTGGTATGGAATTCCAGACAGGCAATGTCATCACCTAGATCAATCAGTGCGGCGGAGCCGTTATCTTTGATTACGTTTTTTTTGCTACCTGCCCTGTCACTGGCTTTCAGGTTTGCCAGTGAGATGATCCCTGCTGGTTCTGGGATTGGTTGGTACGTATCTGTATTGAAGTCAAAGTAGCTGTGTTCTCCTGCTTTCGTATGATAAAAGGTGCCGTCCCCTTTTTCGCGAACGCGCTGGACCAGTTCTGGCAATTCACGACCCGCGAAGATCTTGTTTAGCACGGTTGGTTGTTGTAACAGAGCATCCCAGAGTTCAAAACTGCCGATTTCAAAGTTGAAGCCCCAGCGCATGGCATTGTCGATATCGACGATATTGTAGGCGATCTCTTGCGCTCTGTTGGAAGTGTAAATCAGCGCGTCGGCGGTGGTTTCACGTGCGAACTGGCTGGCCCTGTCGTTGCCATCAAGGACTTCCAGTATTTGCATGGCTGGTGTCTCACGTGTGCGAGCCGCGCCGATAGAGTCAAAACGATGCTTGACCTGGGGTGCATATTCCAACGTCTGGGTGTTCAGTTCCAGAATGGTTGAAGTTCCCTCGGCGTTCTTGATTCGTTTGTAGAAACCCTGCCCGCTTTTCTCGCCAAGCCAGCCTCGATTGATGATTTCCTGCACGACTGGTGGCAGATGAAAGGTTTCGCGTTGTTCGTCATCCGGAGCATTCTGATACAGGTTGTTGGCTACATGCATCAGTGTATCCAGCCCAGAGAGGTCAGCCGTGCGGAAGACTGCCGATCTGGGGCGTCCCATGCTGGTGCCGAGGATGGTATCTACTTCGCTGATGGTGTAGCTTTCCGCCAGCGCGCGATGCATGGTGGAGAGGAAGCCATAGACACCAAGCCGATTGGCGATAAAGTTTGGCGTATCTTTACAGAGCACAATGCCTTTCCCCAGCACTTCCGACCCAAATTTTTGCATATAGTCTAGCAGCTCTGGATCAGTTTCGGGGGTGGGTACCAGTTCTAGCAGTTTCATGTAACGAACTGGATTGAAGAAGTGCGTAATCAGAAAGTGGAGCCGAAATGTCTCGCTGCGTCCCTCGATAAGCTGATGGGCGGGTAGGCCAGATGTGTTGGATGTGATGATTGTATCAGGAGCAAGCACCTGCTCTATTTTGCTGTAGAGCGATTGTTTGAGGTCGGGGCGCTCGATGATGGCCTCAATGATCCAATCGACATCCGCCAGTTTGTTGATGTCATCCTCGATATTGCCGATGGTGATCAGATGGGCAGCACGCTGGCTATAAAAGGCGGCTGGCCTTGCTTTGAGCGTTTTTGCTAATCCTGCGCGTGCGATGGCGTTGCGATCCTTACTGCCTGTGGGCACAACGTCGAGGAGCAGGGATGGTATACCGACGTTGGCGAGGTGAGCGGCAATGGCCGCCCCCATAACGCCAGCGCCAATGACAGCTACTTTGCGAATTGCGTATGGCATGGCTATGATATCCTCTCAATCAGTGTTGCGACTCCCTGACCTCCACCGACACAGAGCGTAGCAATCCCCAATGTTTTGTTGTATGTTTGCAGATCATTAATGAGCGTGGCGATCAGCCGTGCGCCGCTACAACCAAGTGGGTGACCAAGTGCGATAGCTCCGCCGTGTGGGTTGAGTTTCTCTTCATCAATGCCCAGTTCGTGAATGACGGCGAGATTCTGGACGGCGAAGGCTTCATTCAGTTCGATGATGTCAATATCACTTAACTGCAATCCGGAACGCTGGAGCACCTTACGTACCGCCGGGACAGGACCAATACCCATATAGGCTGGATCAACACCCGCGACAGCCATTGTACGGATACGTGCCAGCGGAGTGATACCCAGTTCTTGCGCTCTTTCAGCGGACATGAGGACAACTGCCGCCGCGCCATCATTCAGCGGACTGGCGTTACCAGCAGTGACGGAACCACCTTTGATAAAGGCTGGTTCTAAACTGGCAAGCTTTTCCAGTGAGGTATCACGACGTGGTCCTTCGTCGTTTGCCATTTGTTCGCCGTCAGGTAGGGGAACAGGTACAATTTCATGCTTGAAAATACCTTTTTCGGTCGCTGCGATTGCTCGCTGGTGGCTGCGTAAGGCAAAGGCATCCTGCGCCGCACGGCTGATCGCATATTTTTTCGCGACATTCTCCGCTGTGATACCCATCGGCATATAACTGGCATAGCCATATTCCAGTTCGCAGGGTGGATACGCGCCTGTGGTCTGCTGACTTTTGATGAGGCGTGGATTGAAACTGGGGTTGAAGCCGCCCATTGGCACGCGTGACATACTTTCTACCCCGCCCGCGACGATGATGTCACCCAGCCCAAGCAGAATGCTTTGCGCGGCCATGTTGACCGCCTGCAAACTGGAGGCGCAGAAACGGTTCACGGTAACGCCGCCTGCTGTTTCTGGGAGTCCCGCCAGCGCACCCACAATACGTGCTATATTCATGCCCTGTTCGCCTTCAGGGAAAGCGCAGCCCAGAATGACATCTTCGATCAATGAGCGATCCAGTTGTGGCACGCGCTCAACCGCTGCTTTTACCACCAGGGCTGCCAGATCATCCGCACGTATATCTTTCAAAACGCCTTTGTTTGCCCGACCAATAGGTGTGCGTAGCGCACTGACAATAACTGCTTCTGGCATGATATATGCTCCTTTGCTTTATCTTTTCTGCTCGTTAGTGTAAGCCGATCTGGCTGTAGTCCAGCGTGTAGATGACACCGGATGTATGCCCACGTAGTACCACTTTTTCCTGCTGATTGCGACAGATAATATCTGCGTATATGAAAGTTTTTTGATACGTGTCCTCAATGTTGGTGATGATGACGATGCATTGGATGGTATCACCAACGTAGACTGGATGCACAAACTCAAATGTGATCTCGCGTGCGACGAAGTTCAGGTCGCCACCAATCTTTGTGGGTAAAGTGGCAGTCAATAGATCATGCACCATCAGGCGTCCCTGCTCATCAATCTGTGTGTGCTGGCTGCCCAGATCTCCTGATACCTGTCCAAAGAGGCGTACGTCAGCTTCTGTAAACGTTCGGGTCCATGTATGTGTCTGGCCGATATGCATGGATAGGCTCTCATTCCTGTGGAACTAAGGATCTGTTGGTCTGGCTGGAACACATCCATGTATTCCAGACCGGGACGACCACCAGAACCTGACAAACAAAACAGCAGGTGTGTGCGAGACAGACCATCTCACCTTATGAATATGCTCGCTTCATTTGTTTGTTGCGCTAAGGTCGTCCCTGACGGGTTGACAGGTCGAGGGAGTTTCACTCCAGAGATTGTTCGTCTCGCTCCAGGCCCCGAATTAGAGTGGATAGCCCTGTTTTTCGACGACGAGGGTTGTGATCTCTCGCTGTAGTTTGACACCATTCAGCAGGTAATCACCAATATAGGCCCGCGTACGATTGAGCACTTTTTCAGCTCGATCAGGAGCAATATAGGTGATGATCAACTGATCCAGGTTGCTGCGCATACGTGAGAACGCCAGCCAACTGGCGAGTTGGGCGAGTTTGCTATGGGTCGCGCTCTGCTCATCTCCGCGCCGGGCTACTTTGATCGCACGTGCCAGAGCACTATCTGTGGCATACAGGTCGATGAGCAGGTTGGCGAGATATTCAATGAACTCTTGCTCCTGTTCAAGTGCCTGTGGATTTGACATAAACTTCATTGCGATCTGTGTGGTGACATAGAGTGTCGCATCTTTGGTGCGTTCCAGAATATCGACCGGGGCTTGTAATTCCGCTGGCACCTCTTCACCTGTGCCTTGAGGCCGCTGGTCGGATTTCATCATGGCCTCGACAGCGGGATATTTGCCCATGATATTGATTTTGCCTGCCATCGCTCGACGGAAGAGGGTGCTGACGGCGACCATGCGGTTAATTTCATTGGTGCCTTCAAAGATGCGCTGGATACGAGCATCGCGATAGGCTTTTTCAATGGGATACTCATGCATAAAGCCATAGCCACCAAAGATCTGCACGCCTTCATCAACGACCAGAGCCAGCACCTCACTCCCATGTACTTTGGCTATCGATGACTCAATGGCGTACTCTTCGATCCCTTTAAAGGCGGCGGTGGCATCATCGCCCGCGCTTTGTTGTGCCAGTGCCATGTTGCTGGCGGTACGGAAAACTTCGCTTTCGGCGGCGTAGGTTTCCGCCGCCATGCGTGCCAGTTTCTTTTTGATCATGCCAAATTCATGTAGCGATTTGCCGAATGCTTTGCGATCAACAGTATAGGCAGCGGCGAGTCCCAGTGCCGAACGTGAACCACCAACGCTACCCGCGCCAAGTTTCAGGCGTCCGATATTCAGAATGTTAAAGGCGATTTTATAGCCTTTATGTAGCTCTCCCAGCACGTTCTCAACCGGAACCTGTGCATCTTCCAGAATGACCTGTCGTGTTGAGGAGCCTTTGATACCCATCTTATTCTCTTCCGCGCCCGTCGAGACACCCGGCGTTCTGGCGTCAACGATGAAGGCGGAAGGACGCTCATTTCCCACACGGGCAAAGACGATGAAGACATCAGCAAAGCCTGAGTTCGTGATCCATTGCTTCGTGCCATTTAATAGATAGTATTTGCCATCAGCGGAAAGCTGAGCATGTGTGCTGATATTCATCGCATCGGAACCAACGCCGGGTTCTGTAAGCGCGTAAGCAGAGATCCATTCACCGGATGCCAGTTTCGGCAAATAGTGCTGCTTCTGTGTTTCGGTTCCATAGTAGACAATAGGGAGCGTGCCGATGGTGGTATGTGCGCCAAACGCGACACTGAACGATGCTTCCCGCATCTGTGATGCGACAAGCGCACTGGTAAGTAGACCCAGTTCCGCGCCACCATATTGTTCTGGAACCTCTACCATCAATAGCCCCTGTTCACCGGCCTGTTTCACCAGTGCCGGCATGACGCCCGGTTCCTGACGATCAATCTCCTCTACTTTTGGTAAGACTTCACGTGTGATAAACGTCGCCGCAGATTCTTCAATCCAACGTTGCTCGTCATCCCGTTCCTCAAGGGTGAATACTTTGGCCGCGTTTTCAGTTACAGGGGTTGTGAGAAACGCTGTTCCTGCTTCTGTGGGCTTGATTGTTGTTGACATGATTTTTCCTACTCCTCTAGCTAGCCAGTTTTCTCGTTACGCAAAATCAGGCCATCTGGCGTAACTCTCTGCGTAAGACTTTTCCCACAAGTGATTTGGGAAGTTGATCGAGAAAGCGGAATTTTTTAGGCACCTTATAGGGTGTGAGACGTTCGCGACAAAAGGTAATTAGCTCTTGTTGGAGCTTTTCTGATGATTTAATCCCGGCTTTTAAGACAATAAATGCCATCACTGTCTCACCGCGATAGTCGTCGGCGACGCCAGTAACTGCGGCTTCAGCCACCGATGGGTGTTGAAAAAGAACCTCTTCTACTTCGCGGGGATAGACGTTAAAGCCACTGGCAAGGATCATATCTTTCGCTCGTTCGACAACATAGAAGTAACCATCATTATCCATGCGTCCAACATCGCCAGTGCGCATCCAGCCATTGATAAACACCGCGTTGGTATCATCCTCTCGTTGCCAGTAGCCCCGCATGATATTCGGGCCTTTGACGACGATTTCGCCGATTTCCCCATTGGGAAGCTGTTCACCTGTCTCGCGGCTGATAATCGTGGCTTCAATACCCGGTAATGGCAGACCAATGCTGCCATTGCGGCACTTATCACTTAATGGATTGCAATGGGTAACAGGTGATGCTTCACTGAGTCCATAGCCTTCCACCAGTTTGCCTCTGGTGATACGCTCAAACTCTTTCTGGATGCTGGCTGGAAGCGGGGCTGCGCCGCTGATACAGTATTTGATGGATTCCAGATACCGTACGTTTGCACCTGCTTCACGCATAATAGCGATATACATAGTTGGAATACCAGGAAACATGGTGGGATGATAGCGGCGAATGGTGTTCAGGACATCACTTATTTTAAAGCGCGGTAACAGAGTCATGGTTGCCCCGGCGTAAATGGATAGATTCATTCCAACCGTCAGGCCATAGGCATGGAAGAAAGGGGAAACACAAAGAGCGATCTCTTTGCCCTCCTGAGCCTGGGTAACCCAACTGCGTGTCTGTACGGCGTTCGCGAGCAGATTGCGATGTGTCAGCATTGCGCCCTTCGAGACGCCAGTGGTGCCTCCGGTATATTGAAGCACTGCCAGATCATCACCTCTGGTCGGTACCGGGAGATTGTACAGTTCAATGCCCCCTTTCGTATTGGTTTTGAGCATGGTATGCATTGTATGGAGCGTCGCATCGTTCTCAAGCTCTTTTGGGCTTAAAGGAGGTTGAGGCATAGTATTTTTTCGTTGACTCCAGGGATACAGTGCATGCAGGAGAGGGGGCAGAAAATCGGCTGGACTTGTGATGATGATCTGTTCTAACGATGTCTGGTCACGGATAGCGCGAACTAATGGGTAATACATATCTAACACAACGATGGCTTTCGCACCAGCATCCGTCAACTGATGTTGCAGTTCAGGCGCTGTGTAGAGTGGATTTGTGGGCACAACGATAGCACCAGCACGCAAAGCTCCGTAGAACGCGATGGGGAACTGAGGGATATTCGGCAGGGCCAGAGCAATACGATCTCCCTTTTGTATGCCCAGACGTTGTAAAGCTATCGCGAAACGGTTAGCCTGGGTGGAAAGTTGAGCATATGTGATCCTGGTCCCATAGTAGAGGATAGCTGTTTGATTGGGAAAACGATGAAAGGCCTGGTCGAGCAACCATGTCAGCGGGCGATCAGGGATGGTGAGATCGGTGGGTACACCGTCTTCATAGTGTTGTAACCAGGGATAGTGAGATGGAACACGCTCAGTAGCTTGCTCGGAAACATGTTGCTCTGTGTGAGTATTCTGCATTCTTGATGGATCAGATGGCATGCGGTAATAGCTCCTCTCCATAGGGGCTTCTGTGAGAAGCCTGGGCGACCACTCTGTCGCTCCTAGTAAGCAACAAACCACTATCTTAATTATATGGTACTGTTCATCAGAAGAAAATGTTGCCAGCTAACATTTTTTGCGTCATAATGAGCAAGTAGCTAACGAAACGTAGTTGAATAGTTCAGGATATTTAATATGGCAGAGTATATTTCTCAGTTTGCACAGATGGTAACGAAGTTCAGGCAACAACATGGTATGTCTCAAGGACAACTTGCGCATGCGACTCGCCTTTCGCGCACATATGTTTATCACCTGGAGTCGGGACAACGTGCTAATCCATCCAGTCAGGTGGTGCAGAATATTGCTCATGCGTTAGAGTTGCAAGGTGAAGAACGGCGTCAACTCTACGACGCCTATTATGAGTTGACGGGACATTTCATCGATGCGGACCCGTTTGAAAGTACCCTGCTTGACCTGGGGGAACTCGCGAGTTTGTTGGTGCATAATACGTTGTATCCTGCTCATTCGCTTGATAAACTCTGGTATCTGCACTCGTGGAATGAGGCGGCACTACACCTGTTTGAGTCGCAACATATGTTGACAAAGAGTGATCGATTACATTTGCTGGCTCTTGTCTTTGATCCTGAGATGAAGTCGCGCTTTCAGGGGTGGGAGCATCTGGCGCGTCGTTTGGTGAGTGACTTTGAATATAACACTCGCACACAGACGCACCAGCCTGAATATAAGTCGCTGTGGAAATCTTTGCGGGAGTACCCGGATTTTCGTCGTATCGCTGCAACTGTCTATCCACGGGGAAAACCAGCACCGTCATTCGTGTTGCATATTCACCATAGCGAATTGGGCATACTGGCCCTGCGGACGGCAACTACTGTCTTTAGTGGCACTTCAAATTATTCGATGGTAAGCTATGTTCCAGGCGATCAGAAGACGCTAGCGATCTATCGGGCTTATGGTTGGCAAAGCCAGTAATCAGGATAATCCATCAATTTCGCTGTTCTCATCAGAAAGCAGAGACGCAACCTGTTGTTGTAGGCGCTCTTCTAAGCGTTTGATAGCTTGCTCTGTCACTTCGAGTCCTGCGCGTAACTCGGCCTCTTTGTAGTCACGTACCAATAACTGATATTCCAGCAGTTTTGGACGCCGTACGTGCCGTGAGCCATATTCACGACGTGCCCATTCCATATGAGCCAGTTGCTTGAGCAAACTTTCGCGATGTTCGCGTAAGTGCTCCAGCACAATTTCATCTGATGTTGTACCACAGAAGAAGAGCTTGGTTAGAAACTCGTCTTTGGTGAAACGTTCAGGTATCTCTTCATGCATCCAGCGCTCCAATTCGTTGTGCCCTGCCTGGGTCAGGCGATAGACTTTCCTGTTCGGACGACTGGTTTGCACAATGATTTCTGCGTCAATGAGTCCTGCTTTATGCAGGTTTTTTAACGTTGTATAAATTTGACTATTACCTGCGTTCCAGTAACTGGCAATCGCACGCTCAAATGCTTGCTTGATGTCGTAGCCACTCATCGGACGAATCCAGAGCAGACCAAGCATAATGTAGCGTAATGTGTTGCGTGAAGGAGATTCGCCGCTTTCTTCGTTTTCTGGCGATCTGATAAGGCGTTCGTGCATGGGCCAACTCTCTCAATAGGATAACCTTATAGGTATTGCCATGTATTATAGCATGTTCATTGGTGATCGTCATCGATATGATGCCGGAAATGTAACCTCCTCTCGCTTGTTGCGCCGTTCGCTGAATAGATGTGTGCGTACAAGGCTGGTCAGGCTTACTCTGTAAACCTCTTCTTCTATTTCTACACAGCAATTGTTCTTCCTTTATTTGCTATAGTACAGCTATCTGAACTATAAATCATCTATATAAAATAGACACAGCAGGCTACACATCTTGTATACAAGTGGGTATGAAAAGGAATCGAGAAGATGTTCCCCCACAAGTCCCATTTGTTTGCTGAATGCAGTATCGGGTGATATTATGGTATATAACAAAATCCTCTGATAAATGGTATACATAGTACTGTAAGAGGCTGATACGCAAAGAGTAGAAAAGTCAGGCACTGCTTTTATATTTAAATTATGTTTATTCTCTCTTATATGAGAGCAGGTGCGCTTATAGTGCATATTGCGTGATCAGCCCTGTTGGCAATGTCGCCAGGTTAGGGAGCAATGTGGTGAAGAGGCGTTGATGCGATGGCGGGATACGGCTATCTATAATGGTTTTTATGCCTCTTTTATTTGTCTTTTCGTTCTGTTCCTATACTTGTTTTCCTTGTATATGGCGTCTCTTTTGTTCCCTGTTCTTGCGAGTGGAGCAGGCATGATAACCAGTTATCAGATTATGTCGAAAGCATGAGAAAGATTTCTTTCCTCATATATTTTGAAAGGCAGTGGATTTACGAGCGCAACACAAATTCCTACCTGGATAAATATTGGTAGCTATGGTGGTCTGGTGTGTAGTGCCAGTGCTATAGTGATTGCGGTGCTCTATACGATAGTGCGTCGATATGGCACAACGCGGCAGCTTGTACGGACATCGATTTGTTTTTTTATCTCGGCCTTATTCTTTGTTCCTGCCATTGTCTGGTTTCATGTCCGCTTTTCTGCTTCGCATGCACCCTCTCCAACGTTGCTCGATGTTTATGGGCTGGCATATATCATACTGTGTGGTTGGGTTTTGCCTCTGGGTATTCTTCTCTGGCACTGTCTGACTGCATTACCACGTAACAAGCCTCATTTACCAGGTACACAAAATCTAAAAGAGCGTTCAGTCGCTCCTGAAACCTTACAGCAGATACCCCGTTATCAGTCGGGGGTTCTCGCTCCATTCGCTTTTGGGGAGGATACACCCTGGGGATGGTTGGAATATCTCAATGGCAATTTTCAGGGGCAGCGCCTGGCTCTCAAGCGGGTTGTTGTGTCAATTGGACGCGATGAAGATTGCGATATCTGGCTCGATGACGATATGGTATCGCGGCATCATGCCGAATTAGCCTGGGATCGGGAATGTGTGTATCTTACCGATTGCACGAGTTTGAATGGGACGAAACTTGATCAGAAGCCGATCTCTGGTTCTATTCTTATTCAGCCTGGGGATCATATCACTATTGGCGATGCGCAATTCTCCTTTTACCCGGACGAGCGGGCGCAGGCACCTGCGGAGCTTGATGATCCGCTGGCACGCCATACCTGGCGTTCAACGCAGGATTTGCTGACGGGTAGTCAGGTTATACCAACTGTTGCGGCAGATGATGGCCTTCCTTTCACTGAACACGATATGTCCCGGCAACCAGTTGCGAACACAGAAGGCCAGCTTGTTCCTGATTATTTGCCCGGCGGCTATCTGGTTATTCGTGAAGGTGCTGCTATGGGAGCACGTATCCCTTTAGATCAACCAGTGGTGAAAGTTGGGCGGGCCGTGGAGTGTCGTGTGGTCATTGATGATGCCTCACTTGCCCCGATTCATGCTCAGTTCTTGCGTCAGGCTGATGGTGACTATGTGCAGGATTTGTCTGGTATGGATGCGACACAGGTCAACGAGCAATCAGCACAGATGCCACATAAACTCAAACCGGGCGATGTCATTTCACTGGGAAATATTCAGCTTGCGTATATGCTTAATCAGGTTATGCCATCAGTATCGCTGACCACCTCTGGTTTCTTGAAATCAATGAGTGGGCCTGTGCCATTGCGTTTACCCAGCCGTCCCAAAGCCAAAGAAATATAATTGCTATCTGGATGGATAACACGACTTTTGCTATGCTCGCCAGAGAAAAATAAGCGTGTTACCATTCAACATCCACATTCTGTAATGGATGCAGACCCAGAATTGGACGTCCGTGACCTGGATAGAGGTAATGGACGTCCAATTCGCGTAATACGTGGAGGGTGTTGTCCAGATCTCGCCGATTCGTTGCTCCGTGGATGAGTGGAGCACCCCCTTGAATCGTAATCATCGTATCTCCACAGAGTAGTTCCTTGCTACAAGGATTATATAAACAGATGCTATCCGGTGTGTGGCCGGGGCTGGGGATGATATGCCAGTCAGGATGACCGGGTAGCGCGTTTGTAGCATCTAACCAGAGATTAATCAGTTTTGTCTGACGCTCATAGAATGGTGGAAAGAGATCAAGGTGATAGAGCACTCCTGGTAGGGGACGTTTCGGCAGCGAGGGAAGTATTGCAGGACGTCTATGTTTAGGCGTACTGGCAACGTTTTGGGGGTGCGCCAATTGTTGGATAATAGCGGAGGCAGCCACAGGTGCATGACAGTGCTGTTGTAATAATGTCACCCCGGCAGTATGATCCGGATGGAGATGGGTCAATACAATTAAGTCTATCTGTGTCAGAGGGCGCTTCAGAAAATGAGTCAGATAATACAGTAATTGTTGAACATTGAGTTCAGTGCCTGGATCAACCACCACCATACGTTCTTCATTAAGAAGATAGGTATTTGCCATTGAGAACCTATCTGTTATCGTGTGAACCATACGTGATGATAACGTACGATTTTTCGTAGTTGACTGATTTGTAGCGTCAATACTCACTGGCTTCTAATCCTCCGGCATTCACGAAAGAGATGTACTTATATCCTAGCATCAGGGTCAAGAAGGTACTGCATTTTTGCATGCTATATGTTACAATGAATTTGTGGTTAGGGAAACGTCTTCCCGTCTGGTAGATTTGATCCAACGCTTCGGTTATGTGTCCCGCTGTCCGGGTTTGTTAGAAAAATACTGCCTCAGAAACCACCTGGAGATGTATTCCGGTTGTTTGCGCTATATGTCTTTCCGTTCGCTTCCGTCGTTGTTTAGTTTAGTGTAGATAAGGCGGGACGGGTTCTAGTTATAAAGGGGAAGATAAACCCATGATGTTTGATGAGGGCTACCGGGACAAAATTCTCGTTTGTCGTGACTGCCAAAATGAATTTACGTTTACTGCTGGAGAGCAGGAGTTTTATGCCAGTAAGGGTCTGACAAATCAACCTGGCCGTTGCCCTAGTTGTCGTTCAGCTCGTCGCCAGCAATCAAATACTGGGCGTGCCCCTCGCAGTACTGAGCAATATGAGGCAGTTTGTGCTGACTGTGGACGTACCACGACTGTGCCGTTTGTGCCGCGTGAGGATCGTCCCGTCTATTGTAGCGATTGTTTCCAGTCCCGGCGTGCCTCTCGTCCCCGTCGTGATGATCACTCTTTGAGCTATAGCGGTGGTAATCGTGGTGGTCGAGATCGTCGCGAACGCCGAGAGCGTTGGTAAGTAATAAAAATAGCGTTCGTTATTCATCAAAAAAGATCTGTTGTGCTTGATGAAGGGATCAGGTTCTGGCATGCGATGCGTGTAGCCTGATCCCTTCCTTGTTGTCTTTTGTTTGAAATTCGGTGTTCTGGCGTGCGATATGTTATACTGGTGAAAATTTGAGGCAATTATCTTCAGTATGGAGGTTGTTTATTCATGGCTCTTTCCGCCGATCCAGGCCATTGGCCCAATTATTCTCATATTTTCCCTCAGGTTTACACAAGAGCAAAAGTGCGGCTCGTGGGTTTGGGGGCGTATACGCCTGATGGCATCATTACCAATGAATTTTTCGCTCATATTTCTACACGTCTCGGTAGCCCTCGTCGTGCTGAAGATCTGGAGCGTGTAACCGGTCTGGAAACACGTCATGTACGTGCCAGTACGCTTGATTTGTGTCGTAAGATGGCTGGCGCGGATGCGCCAGGATTGATCGATGATCCCAATGCATCTCGTGAGGAATCTCTGGTTGATATGGCGGTTATCGCGGCTCAGCGTGCGCTTGCCAGTGCCGGACGTGATGCCTCAGAGATTGATACTGTGATTGGGGCATCTTCTTCGGATAATGATGCGTTTCCTACGGTTGCTGGTATGGTTTCGTTGCGTCTGGGCCTGGGGCCTATACGTGCCACGATGCTGAAAGGTGCCTGTGCGGGCCAGACTGAAGGGTTCCAGGTAAGTTCTGAGGTGTTGATGGCTGGTTCGGCGAAACTGGTGTTACTGGTGACTACTGAGGGATTATTGCCGAACATTATGCATGTGCTTGATTGGAAGACCAGTTCTCTCTTTGGTGAAGGTGCTGCGGCGTTTCTGCTGGAGCGTTCCGATGAGGATGATACCTATTTAATTAATGCTTCTGATGCCAGTCAAGGGCCAGCCCTTTTGTATCAGACACCGCTGCGTAAAGATGCTATCGAGATGGCGGAAGTCGATATGAAGATTCAGCAATTATATAACGAGGGGAAGGGGCAAGAACTGAGCGCTCTGCTCTCTCAGTATATGGTTGGTTATACCAAGATGAACGGCAAAGAGGTTTTCCGTGAGGCTCCGCGTGCTATGTCTGAATGTATCGATGCGCTGCGTCGTCACGCGGGTCTCGCTCCGGATGAGATTGCGCATATTGTGCCTCATCAGGCGAACTCACGTATTACAAAGCGTCTGGGTGAATTGCTTATACATGATTTTGGTTGGCCTGAGTCAACGATGGAGAAACTCGTTGACAATTTCCGGTATTATGGCAACCTGTCGAATGCGAGTATTGCGCTGGCTCTGGTTGAATTGCTGCGTCAGGGGCGTTTACAGGCTGGACAGTGGATGGCGCTTCCTGCTGTGGGTGGCGGCTTGAATTATGGCTGCTGGTTACTCCGTTACCAGGGTCTGGCTCATCCCGAAGCTCTTCTTAATCCTGCGTAAATCTTCTTCATACCGCGATAAAAGTGGACGTCCATACCGTATGGACGTCCACTTTTATCGCTATTCTAGACCACGTTCAAAGATGTGAAAGGTTGAACCTGTTCGTTCATATTCAATTCCACTTAGCGCGTCCTGGACCAGCATGCTATCGGGCGCATAGATGCGTACTTTCTCTAGCCCTTCTATTGCCAGATGATAGCGGAGCGCATGAGCGATCAGGCTGAAAGACTCTATTGCGGTACCATCAATATAGCCCACTGAGAGACGTTTCTCATCTCTTTCCAGTAATGGTTCAGCGATGGCAAGGCCATCAAGACGGTTCCAGCGGCGTAATAGATAAATATGTTTTGTTTTAATGTGATGTTCTAATAATGTATCCGTGATGGCATATGCCTGGAACTTCGTGTAGTACAAGCCACCTGTGATAGGGAATATATTTGATGTATTCAGATACTGAATAATATCATCCAGATCATCAATGGTTGCTTGTTGGAGCGGTGTCATTGGGGAATGATCCGCTGACGCTTCCAGGGGCGTGGCGTAATAATTGATAAATGCGCTTGCTTTCCGCATATGCAGGCTGGTCGAGATATGGATTGTGGCTGTATTATTTTCATCTGTTACCAGACGGAGATCTGTTGCTTTGTGCTTCATTGCCTCCAGAATTGCGGCCTCTATCAGTGTGCGTGCAATTCCCTGGCGACGATAGCTTGGGTCAACGCGTAAACCTTCAAGCCAGGCTTCTGTTTCTGTGAGCATTTGTAGATGGATAATGCCAACCGCTGTTCCTTCAATAGTGGCGGTTAAGAATGATCCGTTGGAATCGTTCAACCAGTTATCCCATACGCTTTCAATGTAATCTCCAAATTCCCAGGTATTTTGACAGAATGCCAGTACTGTCTCTCGATCAATGTCCCGGGCTGGTCGAACTGCAAGATGTGACATGGAAACGGTGTAACCTCCCTTTTGCTTATCAGCAGCGAAAAGTAGCTGATAGCTTCTACATAATAACACGTAGCAATTTTTATGGCTTTGTGAATGGTGCTCTTTCAAAAAAATAGAAACGATTCAGGGAGTTTGGCCGTAATGAAAATAATCTGTTCTACGTGCTGGTATGCAGGATATCTGGTTAATTGAAAAAGGAAAAGACCGCAGAGCATAGATTGATCGATGTGATTTTCTATTCGAGGAGGTTATGGTGAAGTCGAAAGAACGAATACATGTGCGACAGAAACATATCGATGATCGATTGCAAGAGAATATGCATGGTGTGGTTGAGAAAGCGCAGCAAGAGGTTGCGCGTAGTCAGCAGCCCTGGTATCTGGTGTTCCGACAGGCACAGTTACTTATCGCTCTCTACTTTATTGGCTTTGTATTTTTTGGTATATTAGCCTGGTTTGTCCATGTGCATCCAGTATTAGCTATTGATGTGCATATTACGCGTGAATTTCAGGAAAATCAGATGCCAGGTTTGCGGATGTTTATGCTAGCTGTGAGCTGGTTGGGCTATCAACCAGTTGTGTTTTCTGGCTTCATACTGCTTGCGGCGATTCTGTTCTGGCTTGTCCGTTTACGACTGGAGGCGTGCTGTATTGTGGCTTTATCAGTCGTAAGTGAAATTATTAATGTTTCATTGAAATATATTGTGAGCCGACCACGACCAAGCACGAATCTGGTGGATGTCTGGTCTCGTGCGACTGGTCCGAGTTTTCCCAGTGGTCATGTGATGTCATATGTTGCTTTTTGGGGTTTGCTGCTCTCCTTTGGTATTATTTTGTTGAAACGAGATCGTTGGTGGCATTACCTCTTTTTGATTGTGCCTGCTTTTTTTGTGATGGCTGTCGGACCATCACGGATCTATCTTGGTGATCATTGGGCCTCTGATGTGTTGGGGGCTTATCTTCTCAGCGGATTATTATTGGGCCTGACCTTATGGCTGTATCTGGTGTTAAAACAGCGTGGTGTGCTGGTTTCTCAGCGCAAGCAATGATTGATTGTGTTTCTCAGAGAGCAGGCGGACCCTCTTCCGTCAGAAAGAAAGTCTGCCTGCTAGTTTGTCGATGACCGCAGCAGCGACGAAACAGCTATCTGCTCTGTTCGGTACGATTGATGAAAACGACTGGAATATTTTGTGTGGTGCCAGTCGTTTTTTATTTAACGATGTTGCGAAGATGTGCGGCGACTTCGTGTCGTGCGGGTTGTTTTATGTGCAGTCTCCTGCTTGTCGCCATCCTTGTCGGTTTGTGCTGTCTCATCGCGCTCTTCTTTATTTGTAGCCGTTCTGCTATGCTGTACTGATGAGGTTTTACTGCTTTTCTCTGTCTGTTGTGCCCGTTCCTTGTCTTCTTCTATCTCTTTTTCAATTCCTTGCACGAGTTCGTCTCGGACTTCTGTGGGAGGCCATGCGTGCTCATCGGTTGTTTCGATGGGCATACTGCCTGCACCTGATGAGATGGTAAATGACTCTTCTTTTGTTGCGTTTTGACGAGCTGCCTCTTTATCCGGTCGAGCTTTATTGCTGACGTCCTGTGACTCTTCCGCTGTGGATGACTTCTGGGTGCTGGTTTTTGTTTGCGCTTTTGCCTCTGGCTCATTTTTTTGCGTGGTCTTTGTATCCTGTGGTGGTGTTGTCTCTGGCTGTGTTACCTCGGTTGTAATGCTCCGTGGTGCTATACCAGATGGTGCTATTAATCCTGGTTGCTTACTATCACTTTCAGCGGATGTAATGTGACCATCGCTATCTATTGGGAGCGTGGACTGCTCGGCATTTACCTCTTTACGTTGTTTCTTGTTTTTTGCTTTTCCGGTTTCACTCTGTTTCGCTGAAGATTGTGGTTGCTCGGCTGTTTGTAGTTGTGTTAGCTGCTCTTCGACATCATGTAGAATGTTATGACGATCATGAAGTTTTTCCTGAGCGCGTGATAACTTTTGTTCCGCTTTCTGGATTTTTTGTTTGGTCGCTTCCAACTTGAGCATGAGTCTGGCTTCTTTTTTTGCCAGCTTTTTTCTCTTTTTGGTATCCTGATCTTGTGTGATTGCGGATGTATCTGTAGTTGATTTCGCCATGATTTTCCCCCCTCTAATTACTCCTGTATCGCTATAAAGATATGTTGTTCTGTCTAAATATGATACGTATTGTTTCTTGCTTCGGTGTCACATCTATATATTGTGGTACGGAACACTATTTGTCATAACGTTGTATGATAGATGAAGCTCTGGTAGAGATTTTTCTTGTGCTAAGTTATGAGGAGTTCGGAAATACTATTATGATGGATCTTAATGATACCACTGATTATCAATATTGTTTTGCCTGTGGTTCACTCAATCCTTATGGTCTGCATTTGCACTTTCGCCTGGATGGCTCCACGGTTGTTGCTGACTTCCAGCCACGCGAAGAATTTCAGGGTTTCCCTGGTGTCGTTCATGGCGGCATTATTGCGACTGTTTTAGATGAGGCGTTGAACCGGACATCGATGATTACGGATCAGCCCGCATGGACTTTGACGGGTCGCCTGGAGATACGCTATCGTCGCCCTGTTCCATACGGACCTCTTTTGCGGGTACGAGCCGAGCTTGGTCAGCAGCGTGGACGAATGGTACAGGCTACCGGGAAGGTGACGCTTGCTGATGATGAGTCGGCTGTGCTGGCGGAGGCGCAGGGGACGTTTATGGCTTTGAGTGCTGAGATGTTAGATGATGTGATGAAAAATTATCCTGGCATGCGTGCTCTTTTTGAGCATGGTGATAAAAAATAATTTGCGCGATATTGATACTTATCTCTAATAAATAAGCCCTTTACTTCATACTGAAAGTAAAGGGCTTATTTATTAGAGATAAATTACAAGCCATCCTGACCGTTCATTTGCGTTTCTGGTGGTGCGACAGGTTCAATAGAAGGTTCTGGTGGTGCTATTGTGACACCAGCCTGTTGAGCCTGGGTATCCAGTTGCGATGATGCGATAGGTGCGTTTGTCTCCTCCATGATGGCACGTAATTGCTTCGCGTCAATGGTTTCGAATTTGCGCAGATCCTGTGCGATCCGATCAAGTGTCGGGCGGTATTGGGTGAGCAGACTGATTGATTTCTGGTAGGCTTCATCAATGATGCGCTTTACCTCGTCATCAATTAACTCTGCTGTATCTTCACTATATGGAATCGCATTTCCGGTATCACCACCGCCACCCATGAAAGGATTTTCGCGTTCGCTGTAGGAGATTGTCCCCAGACGTTCGCTCATACCCCAGCGCATGACCATCTGACGAGCGATGCGTGTGACCTGTTGTAGATCGTTTTCCGCACCTGTGGTGATGCGATTAAAGACGACTCTCTCTGCCGCACGTCCACCCAGGGCGGTGACAAGTCGTGTGAGCAGATACTCTTTCGGGTAGTTATAGCGATCATCAATGGGGGTGTACATGGTGACACCGAGAGCCTGACCACGTGGTACAATCGTTACTTTGGTGACAGGATCGGAGTCTTCCATCAGCAGTCCAGTCAACGCATGACCGCCTTCGTGGTATGCTGTGACGTTCAGATCGTCATCACTGAGAATCAGCGGGCGCTCGGCTCCCAGCAGGATTTTGTCCAGTGCTTCCTCGAAACAACGTTGATTGACATCATCCAGATTACGTCGTGCAGCCAGTAGTGCGGCTTCGTTGACCAGATTGGCGAGATCAGCACCGACCATGCCGGTGGTTGAACGTGCCACTGTTACCAGATCAACGTCTCTCGACAACGGTACTTTCTGCGTGTGGATCTTTAAGATTGCCAGACGACCATTCCAGTCAGGGCGATCAACGGTGACACGACGGTCAAAACGACCGGGGCGCAACAGAGCCTGATCCAGTCCGTCAGGACGGTTGGTTGCCGCGATAACAACGACCGCCTGTCGGGAGTCAAAACCATCCATTTCGACCAGCAACTGGTTCAGTGTCTGCTCACGTTCGTCGTTGGTATTGATGCTGGAACCACGTTGGCGACCAACGGCGTCGATTTCGTCGATAAAGATGATACTTGGTGATGCTTTTTTCGCCTGCTCGAAGAGGTCACGCACACGGCTGGCACCAACACCAACCAGCACTTCGACGAACTCAGAACCCGACATAGAGAAGAATGGTACACCCGCTTCTCCTGCTACCGCACGAGCTAGCAGCGTTTTACCAGTTCCCGGAGGGCCTACCAGCAACACACCACGTGGAATTTTACCACCAAGGCGCTGGAATTTCGCAGGCGTTTTCAGGAATTCTACGACTTCCTGCAATTCATATTTGGATTCATCGACACCAGCGACATCAGCGAATGTGGTGCTCGGACGATCTTCAAGGATCAGTTTCGCTTTGCTTTTGCCAAAGCTGAAAATTCCCTGTTGCCCCTGACTGGCGCGACGGGTAAACCAGAGGAAGAGTCCGATCAGGAAGAGCCACGGGATAACGTCGATCAATATGGTTAACCAGACAGTGTTATCCGGGGGATTGGTGTAATTGAAATCGACATTATGGGCAGACAACAATTGTGGCAGTTGCGGATCGCCATTTGGTAACTGATAAACATGATATTGTGTATTCCCCTGAAACGGGGTTTTGAGCGTACCAGTAATATCAGTGGTGCCAATAAGTGTTGCGGTCTTCACATTATTGTCGGTGACCTGGGTCAGAAATTGTGAGTAACCAATATCTGTCCGTTGTGTATTGCTGTTGCTGAAGTTGTTATTAAACGTAATGTATATATAAACAACAAGTAGAGCGACAATAAGTAAAAGTAACCACTTGTTCAAATTGTTGGACGGTCGTGGTTGCGGCGTTTGCCCATTGGGTCTTCCTGTAGGGCCAGGACGCGATTGTTGCCTCTCGTTATTTCTCTGTAGCCAAAATACGTTATCTGGCTTTTTCTCCATTGCACATTACCTGCTTTCTTGGCCCTTGATATTGATCGCGGGAGAAGCGAGTGCATAAGCACAAAATTTGACATCTACCTACGCATTCAGAAAAGCCTTCTTCTATTGATTACGTTTGATGATGCAATAATGTTGAACTTTGGTAGGAAGAGATGAGGTAATTCCCTGCGATCTTCTCCCCTGCGTCGATGTTCAATGGAATGGTACGACGCGCTGAAGTTGTCCAATGAATGTGTGCATAAAGGTCTGAATGTCCCGGTAGTATTCAGGTCATGACGTTCAATCGTCTGCGTGTTATCACCTGGCAAGTTCGATTGTTGCGCTGAATGGATCAGCTTTCGCTTGCCTGTTTTATGGCGATGACACTGGCGCGAGTCAGCGGCAATGACGATTGTTTTTTACAGCATCATATGGTAGTACATCTTATTATAACTCACCAGACCTGGAATTGCATCACCTGGATGCGTTCTTATACTCATTGGCATGAAATATGTTTTTTTTGTTGCCATTCGCTATTGCTTTTGGGTTTATTACTGATGGCTTAATTTGCTGTTAGCTATTTTTTCTTTTTGCTCAGGCACATGGTGTATGTCTTCGTTTTGTCTTTCTCATGAGTATTACAGGTACATCTTTCTTGTGTCTGTTGCAAAATTGCAGACGAGATATGTTCTCTGGACCCTACGATCGAGACTTTTTACCTGTGATAGACGGAAAATGGAAAGGATGATTCCTGATGTACCATAGACAGCATGAACGCCCGGTTGGTGTGACGGTTGTTGCGATTTTGCTTGCTATACTGGGTGTGTTAGGCGTGATTGGGTTCTTTAACAGTCTGATACTTTCTGGTAGCAATGGCACCTGGATATCGCTGTCGCTGTTGGATGGAATTATTGCCGTGCTTGAAATTGTGCTGGCCTGGGGGTTATGGACCTTGAAACCGTGGGCATTCTGGACAACTGTCGTTATTCTGGTTCTTGATATGGTCAGTGCGATTGTGGCCTATACGACATCGGCGAATACGCTGGCATTATTTGCTGGTCTGGTTATTCCTATCATCTTACTGTTATATCTCTTCTTTGATCGGGCTGTACGCTCGGCTTTTCGCGTCCATGTGTAATATTCTTCAGCTCAGTGTGAGGGAGATGTAGAGCACGAGGCTATGAGCCTGCTGGCCATTTACTGCCAAGCCAGAAACCAAAACCTCTCTGTTTAGAGAGTGGTGGTTTTGGTTTTTGCGTTCTGCTTCTTCCTCGTGTTATCTGTTCCATGTTTTCCAGCCAGTGAGTAAGCCGAAAGGCGACCTGTGGTGAACGTTGTCTTACATAGTTCTGTATAGTATGGCTGCCACGATGAGGCTGAAGCGTTGATGCTAAGGAGCGATAGATACGATATGAGAGTTCCTGTTCTCCAAGTTGCAGCCAGGCCGTAATCCAGTTCAGTATTTCCCCTCCGTTCAGGGTTTTGAGTGCCAGCGCGTAGATGCGAGGATAGTAGCGTGGCGTTTGCAATACAATACGTGTGTAGTCTAGCCAGCTAATACGATCTTTAAAGAAATCATTGGTAACCTGTGGTCCCAATGTTCCCAGTACGTGACAGAAGATATTAAGCGTTTCGTTCACCTGCCATGCTGGTTCCTGTCCTTCTGGTTTGGCGATCATGAATTTGCTGAAGGCTCGTGAGACGGCGGGTACTGCCTCGAAGGCATGAATTCTATTAAGATCCTGTGCGCTTAAGCTATTGCAGGCCAGTGCCTGCGCGAGCAGGGTCGTGATACGCCGCAGGTTGCGCACTGAAGAACCAAATCCACAGAATGTCAACGGGGAATGCAAGGCTGCCGCATCGCCGAGTGAGAGCACATGATGATAGGCCAGGATTTTTTGTTGTCTGTGTTGGCCCTGGCGCACATTATAACCAGCCGGAATAAAGCCATAGACGGGTTTGATGATTTCTACCTCTGACGTATCTTTATAACCGGGTAACAGGGCAAAGAACTCATTAAATAAATCCAGCAAATTGACTGGCTGACCAATCTCTGTGTAATAGAAGAGATAGATGGCTACCTGATCGTCCTTCCCCGGAAATGTCTCCCAGATCAATTGGCGACCATTGCGTGCGTCTTCTGTCGTTACGAGGATTTCGCCCAGATTAGCATCTACCGCACCAGCCTGTTTGCCTTTCTTATATCCACGAGCAACGGTGCCAACGGTGGGGCAGACGAGCGAGAAGGGGTAGCCATGATTGAGTTGACAGGCAATTGGCGAGGTAGAACCCATGCCGTCGATGAGCAAGCGAGCCTGATAGCTTTTTGCCATACCATCCTGGGTTGTGATGTCAACCGTAACACCATGCCCTGGTTGCACTGCGCCCCGTTGAAATGAGGTATTGGATAGAACTACATTCGGATATGAACCTGCTGGCTGCTGTTCACGGATTTTTTTGACGCACAGTGCAGTCAGTGCTTCAGCATCAATTGCGATATTCAACACATTTTGTAGATGCAGTTCTATCGGGGGCGTTTTGATGTTCTGACCATGAAAGCGAACCAATCCATCGCGATATTCACGTTGAATGACGCTTTCCAGTTCAGATATGGTAAAGAGTCCGATATCAAGCAGTTCTTGCAATTCTTCACGGGAAATATTCCATTCCCGATGGACTGCGCCGACGGTGAAACGATCAAAGATCAGAATACGCAGATGATAGCAACAGGTCATTACCGCCGCGTTGAGCACGTTCAGACCTCCACCGGCATAGATGATATCAAATGTGTCGTCTGGCGCGACCGCTGGTCGCTCCTCGGTTACAATCACGTCTGCGAAACGTCGTGACTCTCTGCTGTTATAGCGTTGTTGCCATGATTGATTGAGATCCTGTAGCCGCTGTAAATGAGTTGTCGCCTGGGGCATATGGGTGAACGCGGCTGCCAGGTAGGGATAGTGTTTGCTCAACGGTTCAATGTCTGATTGCATAGCTCCTCTGGTCCTTATATCGCTACCTTTTCACCGATAGTCATGGCTACTTCCCAGCGTCGGCTGCGTACCAGTTGAGAGCGACGGCGTAATCCGGCCTGTTCCAATGGGATATGGGTGCCAAAGTGGGCATCGGTTACTTCGATGGTTGTGGTACCTGCGTTTGTCTCATCATCAATGTGCAAAAAGTGATTTTTTGTGGGGGATTGGTTGGCACTGCTGTCACGAAAGAAGATACGAGGTCCATAGACAAACAGATGGATGAGTAAGAGTAGTGGTTGCAGCATGCCTGCGGGGAGCAGGTTCGCGCCCTCAATCACAATCAGTTTTCCGGTTGGTCGGAGCACACGCGCAACTTCGGATAGTGTATCGGGATCATAGATGTAGTCAGATGGGAATGTGCTGATAACATTATCGAATATGGCATCAGAGAAAGGTAATGATTGTGCATTGCCCTGAATGATCCATGTTCCCTGTCCGATGCCACGCTCTTTCAGTTTGGCGCGAGCCGCCGCAACCATTTGTGGTGAGCGCTCAACCGCCCGGCAGGTATAGCCAGCCTCGATCATATCAGCCAGAAGATCACCCAGACCACATCCCAGTTCCAGCACATCTTTGCCATGCAGTCGAGGGAGTATGAGCCGTTGCCAGATGCGCCACTGTCCGGCGAAAGGCACCGTACTGGCGAATTGGTAGAGATAACGGTTTTTGTAGAGCGTTTCAAAAAGGACCTTACGGACTTTCGGCCTCATGATGCACCTGCTTCTCATCAAAACAAAAAGATCGAGCTGATTGAGCTTACATTCCTCGCATAGTGCTATGGAATGGGCGCAACCCTCTCGACCTTTTTAGAAATCATTCTGACTGCGATACAGAGAACCTCCGGTGAACAACAGATGTTCCCTGTATGCACATCTCGCAGAGAGTAGCGTACTATTCTTCGTTCGTTGGTGCCAGAATATCATCAACCAGACCATATTCAACTGCTTGTTGGGCGGTCAGGTAGTAGTTACGGTCTGAGTCTTGCATAATGCGCTCGGTTGTCTGACCGGTATGCTTTGCCAGAATTTCATACAGGCTACGGCGCAGGCGCAGGATTTCACGAGCGGTGATTTCGATATCGGCAGCCTGACCTTCTGCACCACCAAGTGGCTGGTGGATCAGCATGGTTGAGTTTGGCAATGCGTAGCGTTTGTTTTTCGCGCCACCTGCCAGTAGAACAGCACCCATGCTCATTGCCATACCCATACAATAGGTAGAAACGTCAGGACGCAGATACTGCATGGTGTCATAGATTGCCAGACCAGCATAAATGCTACCACCTGGTGAGTTAATGTACATATTAATATCTTTGGTGGCATCCTCGCTCTGGAGATAAAGTAGCTGACCAACAACGCTATTTGCGACCATATCATCAATAGGTGTACCAATAAAGATGATGCGCTCTCTTAACAGACGAGAGAAGAGGTCTGATCCAACAGTGCCACGTGGTGTGGTTTCAATAACATTTGGAATGATACCCCGTGGCTCCAGGATGTCGCGTGTCTCTCGGATCCATTTAGGATCGTACGGATTGTACTTGGTCATGTTTGCTCCTTCGTATCTATCGAGGTCATTTCCCTGTCCCAACAGGCGAAATGAGCCTTTGGTAAAAAATGAATGTGCAGAGGAAACCCACATATGGGGAACGTTTATCGTTATTCTAGCACTTACACGATGCGAGTGCAAGAAACATCACGCATAATCGCGTATTTTGTTCGGCTTACTCTTTTGTTTTGCTATCTCTTGCTCATTCTCTCGTTTTGTGCCTGGATTATACACGTATTTATGGTATGATTGCTGTTTTTTTGAATTTGAAGTGTGAAAAAATTGAAGCGTTTATAACAGATATCAGGAGCATTAGACATGGATCGGGAGAGAACATTCCCGATCCATTGTGTTCTTTATCGTAAATGAGAAAAGCTGGTTGTATGTCTGTTCCCTTTTACAATAAAAGAGAGCATTACTGGCGTCGTTTGCCATTTGAATGTGTTGGACGATAATCACGGGCGCGATCCATGGTGATCATCTGTACCAGACTGATATCGCCAATGCGCGAACTGATACGCTCATCGATGCCCTGTATGCCTTTAGGATTAGCGGTAATCACCGTTGGTAATGATAAGTTATAGCGATAGTTGAGCAATTGAAAGAGTTTTTCATTGGCCCAGGGTGAGCTTTGCTGTGAGCCTAAGTCATCGAGCACCAGTAGTTCGGCTTCTCGCATCTTTGAGAAGAGCTGGTCATAGACTTCGTTTGCGGTTGGTGCGAACGCGGCGCGTAAGTGGTCGAGCAGGTCTGGTACGGCTTCAAACAGGACCACGGCTCCTTCTTCCAGTGCCTTATTCGCGATAGCAGCTGCCAGATGGGTTTTCCCACAGCCGTTTGGACCAACGAGCACAAGCCAGCCGCTGGGATCGTCCGCGAAGCTTAACGCTGCTCGATAGGAGTCTGAGACACCGGGCATATTCGCGTTGAAGTTGTAGAAGCTCCGGTCATGAAATGCTTCCATATTGGAAATATCCCGTAACTGTTGGCGACGTCGTTCTTTGCGTTCGGCCTCCTTGCATTCACAAGGGATAGGTTTGCCGAAGTTGGGATGTCCAAATGGTACGTTTGCTCGTAGGAAACCAGCACCACGGCATTTTTTGCAGGCCGCTTTTGCTGATTTGGCTGCTGGTGCAGGTTGTCCCATTTCCTGTATAGGTGGCAGATTAGGATCAGTCTGACGGAACTCACGTTCGCGAGTTACGTGGTTGATCAGGCGCTGATTTAATGGTTGGGTGATCCGCTGTTTCCGTTGCAGATCGTGTATGCGAGCCTGTGTCTGCCGAATCTGTTCTGTCTGTGTTGGTGCTGTTCGTAGCACTGGTGGATGGCGCTCTTCCTGTAAACTCTGCATGGTTTGCAGATTGCGCGTGGTGCGTGGTGCGTGATCCATAGGAGGGGGGGCATATCTGGCGCTCTGGCTCTGGTAGGTTGCCCGTGCATCCTCTATTATTCCATGATCTTCCTGGTAGGTAATTTCCTGCTCATCCTCTTCCTCCCAATCTTCATAGATCATGCCACCTTCTTCCCATTCCTCAACCACATCGGATTGTAACGCGGGAGCATAGTCATCCGCGTGATGAAGTGGGTAGTAGTCACTTGTAGGATGTGGCTGCAATGGTGATAGGCGCGGCTGATCATGATGTGGCTGTGATGGGCGTGCCTGATATGGAGCCATTCTGTTTACGGCTGGCAATTCACGTGTCTGCTCATGAATTGGCTGTGTAAGACGAGGATTGCGTGGCTCTTCATAGGTATGGCGATTGCCCGCAGGAGATTGTCCATGCTGGTAAGGTTGATATGTGCTATTAGCAGTATTGTGTGCGCGGTTCGTAGTATTTGGTGTACTACGATGAGGCACGGGGGGCTGCTGTTGTTGCTGCTGCTGCGTATATTTCTGGTGGGAACGCGCTGTCTGTTCTGAAAGAGGGCGGCGCAAATTATTTAAAGGGTGGGTATACATTTCCCGCTCATCGCTTTCCTGATATTGTTGTTGTTCGGAAAGTGGTTGTCGCCGTAGATTTGTTTTTCCCAGTATGTCGTGTAAATTTTCCATTGTCGTGGCTACCTACCTTCCGTCTCCCAGCGCCGCAGAATGGCGCGAATATAATTCCAGTTTCGTTTGTTTTGTTGTACCGCTTCGCGAAAGGCATCTTCGATCCAGCTCTGCGGATAGTGATCGGCTGCATCTTTCAATTGATCGGCGAGCATTGGTGATAATAAGCCTATATTTTGCTCATATAAGACAAAGATGTTTGGTCGCTCTATTTCGACCTGTATAGTATTTGTATGATTGTTGCTTATAGATCTAGCATACACCCCGGAACCAACAGCAACATTCTGTTCCTGTTCGATCTGAGGCTCATTATGGAACAGCAGGTGAGCCGGTATCATTTCACCTCCTTGTAGTTCGGCTACAACCTTGCGACTACGAGCGGTATTAAAGAAATACCACTGCATAAATTCTTGTTCTGACTCATCCGACAGTCGTAATTGGACTTTTAAAAGTGTGCCGCGTGCTACTGCCTGTTCCAATCCCAGCCGTAATCGTTCCTGGGGTGGTCGCGGATCACCACGGCGTTTTAAACCACGCAATAACAGTTGGTCGTTAAATAAATCACGATCGCTGGTACAGCGTGGGTTACCCTTCTGTTTCGCCAGAAGGTAAAAGAGATGTAGCGTCACTTTTAATTCTGCGTTATCCTCAATCTCTGGTAGCAATTGTGTAAAAAAGGCTTCAGGTATTGGGACAAACGGGTTTTTTCCTGTCGGAAAGCCAGCAAAGCCCATAGGGTCTGAGTAACTTGCCATTTTTGTGTCTACCTTCGATTATTCTTCATCCGTTGGTGGTGAGACTTCCAGATCGCGGAAACGTGTCTGGCTGGCCTGGAAATAAAGGCTCACTTCGCCGACTGGTCCATTACGGTGCTTGGCTACAATAATATCTGCTATATTTTTTCGCTCTGAATCAGGATTATAAACATCGTCCCTATAAATAAACATAACGACGTCAGCATCTTGTTCAATAGAGTTGTGAACAATGATATTATTCGCCACAAAGTTATGATAATCTTCTACGGTCAGGTCGTAGACTTCTTCTTCACCATCCTGACTGATTGAGACTATTTCATCCCAATAGATGTCACTGGTGGCTAATTTAGCTAATTCATCACAGTAAGTAATGGCAGCAACCCGTGCTGCTCTTTCCTTACCAATGCCACATTTGTACAGTGTTGTTCCACAGTATGATCCTCCCAATGCTGCTTGCATTTGACGAGATGTCATACTGATAGTCGCCATTGCCGGAATGACTAGTTGTCTCCAT
This sequence comes from Dictyobacter sp., assembly GCA_035493535.1. Classification (GTDB taxonomy): domain Bacteria; phylum Chloroflexota; class Ktedonobacteria; order Ktedonobacterales; family Ktedonobacteraceae; genus Dictyobacter. The sequence continues at coordinate 39,453 of DATJIE010000001.1, read as the reverse complement.
GCCAGATTAGGGATAATATCGCGATTCGTGTTGGCGACATGTCCGTTAAGATGAAGTCCGATTTGATCCAGTATTTTCTGCTTGCGTATCCCAGCGATACCCACAAGTGCAATGAACTGTTCCATATCAGATTTGCCACTGATATCAACGTGATATTGATCTCGCCCCTTTTGCCCTTGGGAAACTTTAATCACACGTGCATTTATACCCAGACGCAATAATAGCGATTGTATGCCTGTTGCAAGACGGATACTACTGCTTGCATAGTACAAGGCAGGAATAGATCTTTCTTGAGTGAAATGAGCACAGCCATCTGTTGACCACAAGTGGCGTAAAAAACAAGCTATCCCTTCAATTGGCTGTGTAAAAACACATTCAGGAATGTATTTTTCGTAAGATCTCAATCCGTATATCCCCATGGGGGTAAGCCATTCTGTTATCGGATTATGTACTCCATGTGTGAGCCGAGTCGTAGATGAGAGGTATACTTGATACCATCCACCCTGTCTTCCTGATGGCTTTTCCCATTGAATGCGTGGCGTAATTCTGTCTCCAAAAATATTCCGAGCTAAATCCACAACGTTTTGAGCAAGATCTTCATCTATAGTCGTATATTGCACTGCATGGTGTGGAAGTATACAACCATCACCAATTAAGTGCCCTAGTAATGCTAGCTCATCCAGTGTCATTGTTTGTGACTCTGGGCCAGGTAAGGTACGTGGCAACGCCAGACGCATTCCTTTTTGAAGCTCATCAAGGCGTTTCCAGCCATTGAATGCCAGAAATTTATGATTCGCAGTTGCACGAATGGTGCGCCCTAGTTTTGTGGTCATCTTAAAGATTGGCTTCTTGCCAGTTGGAAAGGCGTTAGTGACCAGTTTAGCTTCGAGCTTCCATGTTTCCGGATTTAATGCCAGTACTTTGAATCCTGTTTGACTCATGAGTGAGTCGATACGACGATATTCACCTGACTCAGGTAAGTACACCAGTGTCTCTCCTGTTAAGCAACCACTTTCACGTAAGTCCGACAATTGCGGGACTTTTGATGTACGGCTTTCAACCGCACGTGAAAGCTGGGCTAGAGCCATCACTGGTACGTCTAGTTCACGAGCCAGACCCTTGAGATTACGGCTGATCTCTGAAATTTCCTGTACACGATTCTCGTTTCGTTTGCCACCCGCTGACGATTGCATCAACTGTAAGTAGTCAACGATAATCAGATCGACACCGTGTTCAGCTTTGAGACGGCGGGCCTTACTGCGCATCTCCATAGTTGAGATACCTGCCGTATCGTCAATAAAGATATTTGCCTCTGATAGGGTGCCCATTGAGAATACGATGCGTTCCCACTCGTCATCCTCGATCCATCCTGTACGGAGTCGTTGCTGGTCAATACCGGCATCCATCGAGAGCAAGCGCTGCACTAACTGCTCTTTACTCATTTCCAGACTGAATACAGCGACAGATTGTTGATGCAATACCGCTGCATTATGGGCCAGACTCAGACAAAGAGATGTTTTGCCTACGGCAGGACGGGCCGCGAGAATGATCAGGTCTGATCGTTGCAGTCCACCTGTTAAACGATCAAGGTCGGTAAATCCTGTTGGTACACCGACGATGGTGCCGCGTCGTTCGTGTAACGAGTCCAGTTTCGCCATATAGTCAGAGAGCAGGTCGCTCAATGCCGAAAAATCTGAGCGGGTATGTTTCTGACCAATGCCAAAAATAATTTTCTCCGCCTGATCTAGTGCTGACTCAGCATCCCCTTCTTCATACGCGATAGCTGCGATCTGACCAGCAGCATGAATTAAACGACGTAGAATCGCGGTCCGTTCGACAATGCGTCCATAGTACTCGATATTGCCACTCGTCGGCACCTGATTCATGAGTGAGGTAACGTAGCTGAGTCCGCCCACCTCTTCTAGCTTATTTTTGCGCTCCAGTTCATCGCAGATCGTAATGAAGTCAGCCGGAGCATGTTGCTCATAAAGTTGAAGAATAGTTTCATAGATTGTTCGATGGGCATCACGATAAAAGTCTTCCGCTGATAAAAAGTCTCCGACCTGAACAATTGCTTCAGGGTCAATGATGAGACTGCCAAGGACACCGCCCTCTGCTTCAATGTTTTGCGGTAATAGTTTTTCCACGTCTTCAACTCCAGCATCTACGTCACTTTATTGACTTCTTAAAATAAAATCACCGCCGTGTTTTATGGGTTGTATGTATACAGAGTCAGGGCGCTAGCTCCGTTCGATGCGAGCAGAATAGACGGTATACAGCTTTCGCTCAAACCAGGAAATCCCCGACAACTATAAGGAAATATGACATAAAAAAAGCCCACCACGAGTCGCAGACCAGGACAGACCAGTTTCCTCTTGCTTACAGTATGTGTAGCGGCAAGACGCATTATAGCATATCTATGCGTGTTTGCTCGGATCTATTTATGTGTATCGGAGGTCTACCGCCGACGGAGCACGTTGTGGAATGTGCTTCCTTTCGGCCTGTCTGTTTATCTCGTGTTCACAAAGTGTAACGAATATTTCGTATGAAATCAAATGGCCTTTATGGCTATATTTTCAGAATATGTGGATAAATAAGGTGACGTTCTGCTTGTTTTATCTATTTTGCTTGTTGGAAACGAGGATTTTTGGCACTTATCCACCATGATAAGTCAGTTATCCCCACTTATCCACAAAGTTATCCACGAAGTTATCCACCAAATTTCTTTTTAATCTGCTCAAAATTGCTAGAAAGTCATTTTAATGAGGGGGAATACTTGGCTAGTGCTCTGGCTTCCGGGTTTGTATTGTGCTGTTGGGGATGATTTTTTACTTTCTGCTGATCAGAAATATATTCCTAAACTTCTATACAGATACCATCATTATTCCCTATAATAGGGTGATGATCATCAGGATTAGTAGAAAAGGTTCATTTTTCTGCTTGAAATCGTAGTTCAAGATAGGTCTTGACCACAAGATGTAACAAGGTTATTATAAACCAATAAATACACGAGTTTGTGTTGGTCATGTAAAGAATAAGGAGCATCAATACATATCCCATGCCAAAAACGAACAAACGTACTGAATCGAGACGGGCAGCAAAAATAGCGAAAGCTCATGCAACTGCGGCACCACAGTCAAACCGAACAGAGAGAGAAGAACGTCGGCATCCAGTTGGTTACAAGGCCCCGGCTCGTGGTATTGCTCGCTATCCCTGGGCCTCCATCATTATTCTTTGTCTTATTATTGTGGCGGCTGCCCTGATAGCGTATTCCTATACACATCATGTTGGGCCTTTCGCGCCGCATGCAAAGCCAAAGGCAACGCCTACTGTGACGCCAAAGACAACACCTACTGTGACACCTACGACAACAACGACGCCAACGGTGACTCCGACCGCCACACCACAGTCGCGTACGACGGGGAGTTCTGCCGGGTTGGCGGCTAGCGCTCCACAAACACCTTATCTGGTGACTTCATTTACCTATCAAGTCCATAATGGGTAGTGGGTGATATTTTTTGATCTGGATGTGGTCGGGCTGGTCCTTGTCTGGTAAAATAGCATACAATAGAGAGGTTTCCTTTCGTCGGTGTATCTGAAGAAGGGAACCAGAAAAAGAGAATAGCGGGGCGACCTGAGTCTAGGTCGCCCCCTGATATTGAAAGGAGCAAATCCTTGGCAAAGCAATATAGCAAAGCACCAGAAATGAGTATAGATCCGAACAAGAACTATACCGCTATTTTCCATACGGATAAGGGCGATATCACTGTTGATCTGTTCGCGAAGAATGCCCCTGCAACCGTCAACAACTTTGTCTTCCTGGCTCGTGATGGTTTCTACAACAACACGACATTCCATCGTGTCATCAAGGGCTTTATGGTTCAGGGTGGTGATCCAGAAGGCACCGGCAGAGGTGGTCCTGGCTATCGCTTTAACGACGAGAAGAGCGCTCTGGCATTAAAGCATGATAGCGCAGGTGTGTTGTCGATGGCGAATGCTGGTCCAAACACCAATGGTTCACAGTTCTTTATCACCTATGTTCCTACACCTCACCTGAATGGTGTTCACGCTGTGTTTGGTAAGGTTTCGAAGGGCATGGATGTGCTGAACGCGGTTCGTGAGCGTGATCCAATGCGCGATCCAAATCCCGGTGATACATTGCACTTTATCGAAATTGTAGAGGGTTAACATACCTCTCTCTCGCATGTATCGAGAAAATGATGCCCTGCCCGGTAGTATATATCGGGCAGGGCATTTATTTTGCCATCTGAATTTTGCCGCTGGTCTGATCACCTATCAACACCCGTTTATTGCGGCAAATTCCTTCTGTGAGCAACATTGAATATCTATCATCTATCATCCTACATTGTTACGATATCTGATGGTCTGCTACAATCGTATACCATAGAGAATGGTTATAGATGTAAGAATGAATGGTTGAGGAGATTTATGCGTGCGGCAGAAACAGTAAAGACATTGATCACTGCGTTGCAATCCGCTGATCTTGAACTGGCGGCGAGTGTACTGGCGGACGGTTTTAAGCTGGTAGGATTGACGCCAGAAGCTTTACAGAAACAGACTTTTCTGGCGCTACAGAGCGAACTTGTGGCGGCCATGCCAGATTTCAGCTATAACTTCAGTGAAGTTCATCACAAGCATGAGCAGGTCACCGCGCTGATCCGTATCAGTGGTACACAGACCAATGATCTTTCGTTACCGATGGTTGGACTGCGAACTGTTGCTGCTACCGGGTTAGCCATCTTATTACCACAAACGAATGTCATTTTTCGGGTTGAAAAGGATCAGGTCGTGGTGATGGAGTGTGAACTGGTGCCGGGTGGTGGGCTGGCTGGTTTGTTACAGCAGATCGGGGCGGAAATAACCCTGATGCCACGTGGACATGCTATCCATGATCAGGGATGAAGGTGCTTGTTGGAGGATGATAGAACGTTCTATATTTCGTTCAACTTCATTTGAAAGCTCTCTCTGATGTGTGGGTGAGATAAAGCTCAACTCTGTATCTCAGCTTTCAAATGAAGTTAGACGGAACGATGATCAGTCTTTTCAAGCTTCAGCTGTAGTTGTGGCCTCTTCTTGCTCAGCTTTTGCCAGATAATAGGGATGTTTCCGTGTCGCGGTTGACGCGCCCCAGAGAGCGATCAGACCCCCAATGAGTGCGTAGGCCAGCAAAAACACAAGCATGGCCAGAAGGCCATTGATTGCTGGCGCGGTCGATGCCGCATGTGCGATATGGCCTGGATAGCCTGGAATATACAGCACCACACTATTGCCAATGTAGGTAATTGCTCCCACTAGGATGCCAGCGAAAAAGCCTTGCAAGCGTTGTACAACGCGCTTCGCTACCAGAAAGCCAGTAAAGAAGCAGATAAGCAAGGCCAGAAAATCAGTAAGGCATGTTAAACCAAAAATAGTGCTGGCTGTTGTGTATGACATGCTGTCACTCAAGCGTGCGGCTTCCTGATAGAGCGGCGCATTCATGAGTGTGACAACGACGGTAAGGAGAACGGCAAGTAGCCCACCTATCACCCCGCCAATTGTTGTGGTAGGGAGTCTGTTTTCTGGAAGCGTAGGCAGTATAACGTCTATTTCCGCTTCCCATTGATCTCTATATGGCATATCTGTTGAGCGTCGTTGTGATACGCGTTGCCTGGGATACTGTTTCTCCGAGTCTCTCATGGGTAAACATCCTTTTATGGCTAAGAGGTTGTAAGCTCCTTGTAGACAGCAGGATAGGTGTTGATGAAGTGCAATTCTGGTTTACCCTGATGCCAGAACACAACAACAGCTTTGCCAATGATATAGCTTCTGGGCACAAATCCCCAACTGCGTGAGTCAAGGCTCACCGGGCGATTATCGCCTAAAACGAAGTATTCATTTGGTGGAACTGTCCACGCATTGGCTTCCTGATTATAAGGAGTAGTGATATACGGTTCGTTTAATACATGTCCATTGACAATAACCTGTGTGTTGTTGACCTGGATCTTATCTCCTGGCAAGCCAATGACACGTTTAATGTAGTCCTGTTTGGTATCCAGCGGATAATGGAAAACGATGACATCACCGCGCTCTGGACCATGTGATAGGTAGGCGAGTTTATTGACCATGACGTAGTCATTGGTGATCAATCCTGGTTCCATACTCTGTCCATCGACATGATAGCTCTGGATGACGAAGCGAACAGCAATAAAAATCAATATAGTGAGCGCCAGTATTTCAACGATTTCGCGCGCTAAGTAAGAACGTTTCAACTTTTAACCTCGCTCAAATTTGTGTTTGGCCTTATTGGGGCGGAAAACGAAACGGCCATACAGGCTGTGATAGGTTTTCTCAACGTGTTCTCTTCATTATAGACGAAGATGCCTGAGCTTTCATGCCAACACTGTTAGTTGGTGCTTGTACCTCCTTCTCATCTGTCTATATGCTTCTCTTTTGCCCTTGTCACAGCTAGGTAATTGGTACCAGAAGTACGAAAAATCTTACTCCTGCCATTCGGTTTCTGGATTGTGTATGTTCTACCCGGGTTGGCGTAGCAGGTGATAGGGTATGAGTTCTGTTCTATTCTATAGCAAAAATTGCGTGGATATGCTAAAGCACAGATAGCACTCCTATTCTACCACGATATTCTCTGACGTGCATCTGTGAGCGATATATGTATTGATCTGTTTATGATGGATGTGCCAGCAAAGGTCGATAAGATTCAAGCAAATGACCCGCATAATCCCTCCATGATGGGAGTGCTTCCAGTTGGAGTGCCTCTTCTTCGGTATGGTGATAGGTCTGTTTTAAGGCCGTTGTGAGCCCCTGTACGAGCGAGGCATGATGTGATGATTGATAGAAAACCTGTGCCTGTGGGGGGAGGAGATGACGGAAACGTGGTAGCTCCGGAGTGATGACAACACGCTCATAGGAATAAGCAAGTATCGCCAGTTCTGGTAATCCTGCGCGATTATTGGTTGCATAGGGCATGACCAGGGCGTTTGCTGCCCCTATATAGAGAGGGAGATCGCTATGACGATGTTCAAGGAAGATATGTAATGCGGTGTTGAGCGCTGCGCGTTGCAGCATCTGTGCAGGCCGTTTTTTATCTCTCGGTGTGCCGATGAGGAGTAGTACAGGTTCAATATGTATGGTTTCTTGCTTTTGGAGCAGGCGTGTTTGCATGGCGGAGAACGCTTCAATCAGTTGAATGACTTCTCGCTCGGTGTGCATGTCCGCAAAGCAGAGATAGACAAAGTTGGTCTGCTCTGGTAATCCTAGCTGGTTATAGGCATAGTGCCGTTCTGGTAGGATGGGAATTGTGCCTTTCAGTCCGGGGTGAGGGAGATAACAGACACGGCGGCGCAGTTTGCGATCCAGATAGACCTGTTCTGTGTGGCGCGTGTAGGTATGGATAATCTCACTGCATGAAAAGATATGGCGTTCAAAGGTTCTGCGCGGGAGAAATTGTAGATTTGGGATGCTCTGCCACCAGCCACCAGCATCGGTACAGACAACACGTATCCCCAGGGTTTGCGCCAGCCAGAGCTGACAGAGGAGCCGTTGACGTTGCCAGTGATTGAGTCGAATAGCGCCGGGGCGATAAAAATGGATAATACCGATGGCCTGATCTTGATGCGCACGATAGCGCCAGATCCAGGCAAGTGGGATGTTGGTGACACTGGTTCGGCAGTGAATACCCAGCGCTTTGAAGCCCAGCGCGAGGGGAATCGCATCGTGGGTGTGCGTTTGCACAATCAGGATCGCTGGTGAATGGGTGATCGCAGGTGCGTGGTTGCTCAACATAAATTGTTGTTGGAGCCGTCCCCAGCATCGCGCTTGAGTGATAGCGGCACGGAGCTGTTCATTGGTTGATTTATGAGCCAGACGCAAGAGTGGACGACGGATGAGCGCGATATGAAGCAGCGTTTTGAGTTCTGGCAGGATTGAATGTAAGGCGGCTTTAATAGAACTGCCCTCCGCATCAGGATAATGTTCGATGTCGGCATACTGTGCGAGAATTTCCGAACGCCCTTGCCAGTATGCTCGTCCGACGAAAAAGGCACGTTCCAAGCGTGCACGTGGGATGCGGTGCGAGACGGAGGAGCGAGGATCATACCAGAGTGTATAGCCGGCTTGCCGTAAGCGCCGACAGAGTTCCACAATTTCAACGTGAATTGGCATGTTCAGGCGCTTACTTAAGAAAGCCGGGGCGTTTCCCACCTTGAGCAATACCTCGCGTTTGACTGAGAAGCAACTGGCGCTAAAATTGAGCGTAGCTGGAAGTTCTGTACGGCTGCGAAAAGGAACATAGTAGCCCAGCATGTCAAGCATGTCATCCGCGAGCCAGTGTGGACGTTGCGCTTCCCAACGGATCTCTACACAACCACCGATTGCGTCAGCCTGTGTTTCATCATATGCTTGCTGAAGGTTTTCCAGAAAGTGTGGATCGGCAATTGTATCGTCATCTAAAAATACGATGATCTCGCCGCTGGCTTCTTTGATGCCAGTGCTACGAGCGTACACCAGACCATTCTGCGGTTCGATCACACAACGTGCCTGCCATTCTTCCTGTTGTCCCATCAGTGTCGGGGTGCTGGCACAGAGATATGTCTGGATCGCATTAAAGGTACCATCAGTAGAGCCGTTATCGATGATCAGAACTTCGAAGTGATGATGGGCGAGTGTTTGCTTGCGCAGGCTTGCCAGCGTGGTCAGAACCATATTACGACGGTTATAGGTGCAGATGACAACGCTGAACCGCGGGGGGATTCTGGGGGGCTTTTTCTTGCTCGTTTGTTGCTGTTGTGGACCGAGGCGGATCGCTTGTGTTTGTCGCGTATGTACATAGGCAAAGCCCATTGATGGTTGTCGAAAATTCATATATGCGTCCTTTTCGCGTGCCATGCATTCAAAATGAGAACTGTGCCGGAGCGCAGTTCTCATTTTGAATGCATGCTATATGGGTATTACAGTACCGTCTCATGTTTGATTAAAGCTTTTTTACAGAGCAGAATTGTGACAATGGCTGACGTAATCTGAGCGATCGCGCTGGCGAACGCGGCTCCGATCGTTCCCCAACAAAAAATAAGTGGAAGCGCCAGCACGATTTTTAGCAGCGCGATGCCAACATTCAACCAGCCCTGTAAACGCCGAATGCTGTCGTGCTTTCTGGTATGCTGGTTCTGTATCAGGCGGGTCAGGCTAACCGTCGCGATGCTACCGAAGACAGCCGCGATGAGCAGAATGCGTAACGGCTGTACTAATGGGAGGTAAGCGTCGCCCAGAGCCTCTTTCACGATGAGTGGGCAAAGACTGATCATGATGGTACAGATAGGAACTGCCAGAAAGATGATGTAGCACGTGGTACGCACAAAAGCATCATAAGGATTCAGATAGCGATGCTCTGGTATGTAACGCAGGATGAATGGGAAGAGCCAGCGCGAGAAAAGTGCGGGTGTCATCTCGATTACTTTGGTACTCATAAAAGCACTCAGAGCGTAGAAGCCAAGTTCTGTGGGGCGACACCAGAGTGCCAGCAGAAGGAGTTCTCCGCGTTGCCAGATAATAGTATCCAGCGCGAATTTGAACCATGAATGATGGAGACTCTGTGTTAAACGTTCTTGTAAGAAGATGCCGGGTGCGAGTGCGTTTTCCAGTGGGAGGAGGCGAATAATGCAGATGATGGCAAGGATCAGCGTGAGGGTATTCGATAGCGCGAAGGCTAAAAGATACGCCTCAACTGGTTTGCCATTGACCTGTGTCGCGATAATGATGAAAAGTAAATTGAGCAGAACACCGAACAGGTTGAGCATTGCCAGGATATCCGCGCGTCGTAAACTGCGCAATGTAATGCCCGCAATCGCACTGAGCAGGAGTGGCAAGGTAGAGAGTCCTGCCAGCAAGAGCAGTCCAGCGGCAAAGATATGAAAGAAACGCGAGAGCATAAAGGCTAATGAGATGTAGAGTATGCAATAGAAAAAAATACTGCGATGTTGCCGATACCAGAGAAAATAAAATATGCCTGCAATCTGTCGTGGAGCCTCTTTACTTTGAATCGTCGCGATCTGTTGGCTGGCAAGTGGTGACATGGCTGTGCCAATGATCGGTATGGTCACGGTAGCTAACCACTGTACAAACAGATAACTGCCAAAGGTTTGAGGTCCCAGCGCACGGGCAAGGATCATATAGATGCCAACGCTGGTAATGGTTGAGCAGACGACGGTGCCCTGTTGCCACCAACCGGGGCGTAGAGCATTCAGTGTCGCTGTATTAGACTCGCTTACGTAAAGCGGCTGTGATAAAGATATGTCCCTTCCACCCACTGTGCTATCCTACCTTTTCAGTTAAGAAACTATGCTTAAACATCGAGTAGGGGGATGCCTTGTGCTGTATGTAAGGCATAGAGTGTGTTGAGCCATTCTGGTTGCTCAAGGCATGTCTCTCTGTGAGCGAGGTTATCCTCCAGCTCAATCGTTCTGTTATCCGGACATGGTCTGTGTGTGATGTCCGGGTCTGGTAGTAGTTCTTGTCGGATTTTCTCTGTTGTCTCGCGCCTGTCATCAGGTAACAATGGTTCAGATGAGGAGATAAGTAACGCTGGTATGCCTTCTACCGTTGCTGTAAGTGATAACTGCTGGTTACTTATAGAGAAGACGCTCCTATCGGGAATCATCGCAAGATCTGGTGTGAGCGACGCTTGCCAGTGAATGCGCCAGGTCATTGTGCTGACTCTCCTTTCAGGTAGGATGCTTGCAAACAGAGAATAAGCAATGCAATATCTTTTTGTACCATTTTGTTTCATAGTATGCCGCATCGTGATCGAAATTGGAGTGGTAGATTGGTTATGGGTGTGTTGTTATTGGCGGCTTGTTGTTAAGGATTGACCGATGAGGATACAAAGAAATTCTTAACCGAATTTTTGAACTTTTAACATAATCGTAACTGAAATTATGTCTATTGCTGTTTTCTATTCTGTGTATGATGCACTATAGAATGGTATGGGTATGATATATGCCCTTTTTGTTGTGTTGGCATTCGGGGGAGGAGCAGGAAGATGTGGGAGAGGTGGTGTGGTGGAGAGCAGTAATGAGCGTCGTGTGGAGTTGGGGCAAGCAGAGAGTATTGCCCTTCTTTATATACAGGTAAGCGGATCGTCGATGATTGCTTTACGTTGTGCTGCTCAACGTCTACGGGCAAATATTCGGGTAGATGATGTTGTTTTTCTCTGTGAGGGGTTGTGTCTGTATCTGATTGTTTTGCCGGGGACACCGTTAGAGGGAGCCTATGCTGTTGCCAGACGTGTCTCAACATTGCTGGTTGATGTGGAACCCAGATTTCAGGTCTTACAGGGTGAGTCCGCCAGCACGACACTGCGGCAGTTGCAGGAGCAGCATCAGATAGTGTGTATTGAGCAGGAATATGGGGAGAAGCTGACCTTATTACATAGCATCGATGATGAGCAGACATGTGCAGATCCGTCTTTACCATATTTAGCATTTCTGGCACGGTACCCTTCGCGGCACCTGTTGCATACTTTTCCGTATGAACTGGCCTGCCGTTATCGTTGTGTCCCGGTTGGGGCGGAGCGGGGCGTCATTACGCTCGCGACCAGCCGCCGTCTGCATCATGATGTTGTGGTGCTGTTACATCAGGCGACGCAACGTGCTATTTTCCAGGTGCGTTGTGAAGCTCGCATGATTGATGATGTTTTGCATTACTGGCAGCGTACCGCATTTGCTTAAGAAAGGTATCGGGAATCAGATTTCCCGATGCCTTTCTATTGAATAGGGCTGTCTATTTTTCAGTTTGAGGCACAAGCATGGTGAGCATGCCTGAGATCTGATCAAGTTTGTTATCCTGAACTGCCTGTTGCTGCTTGATGCTCTCTAGTTGATGGTTCATGCCATTTAATTGATGTTCCACACTATCGAGACGATGGTTCATGCCATCTAATTGATGTTCCACTCCATCAAGGCGGCGCTCCATCTCGTCGAGACGTTCCTTCATGGCATGCTGGCTGATTTTTATTTCTCTGATATCTACTTCTTGTTTGCCTATTACTCCATACATCAATGTTACATAGTGGTTCATATCCTTCACAGCCTCGCTGACCTGCCTGTAAGAGTGCTCTAGCTGTACAATTCTCTCGTCTTGCGTTATCACAAAAACCACCCTTCTCTACATCCCACAATATATAATGATGCTTATGTATGCTAATATAGCATAGTATATAGTGAGAACGGTGAAAAATCAATGTAATAGTAAGTGATTGATGGGCCTTGAAAAAAAAGCATTGGGAAATATGCACCTTTGGTTTTCTCATTCTCGTAAAAAATTATAAATAATGTGAAGGAGAAATTGAATTGAAAGATATCATCATTGCGTTGGCGCTTATTTTTGTGAGTTTGAGCGGTGTAGTATGTTTATTGGGACTCTTTTTGATGATAAAGGGTGTTTATGGTTTGCGACGAGAAGGCATACAGAGAATATGGCATAAAGAAGGCAGGATAATAATATCTATTGCTGTACTATTCATGGATGCAGCAAACATTATTATTGTGGTGCTTCTTACTCATCCTCTATCCGTTAATATTGGTATGTATATATTAGTTGTTGTGCTTTATGTATTTGCTTTTGTGTTTACCACCTATGGATTTATTCTCAGTCTAAAGAGTAGGAGGAAGAAAGCAGCAACGAATTTATAACGTTTATTTTAATGATGCGTTAACTTCAGAGCACAGGCATATAATCCCAATATTTTCCCTTACCGTGTCTTCTTAGTATCGGGGCAGGGTTTAAAAAGAAAAGAGTTTTTTTATTGGTAAAGTGATATTGTTCAATGACTTGCAATGTGTCATGAATAATTGGGTCTGAGCCTGCTGCTATATCTCCATGATGTTTTTTTTGCAAGAAATCCTCGATAGAAGTTCCAACGATTGCCCAGGGAGCATAATGACCACCAGAATTTTCCCAATAGATAGCGCCACTATCAGGTTGACATGTCTCAAATAGATCCCTGCAACATGAAAAGAATTGTCGCAATCTTGTCTGAGCCTTTTCATAGGGAGCATCACGAATGTATCCGCCTGCAAGGGAAAAACCGAGTGCTAGTTGCGCATTTCTCTCTAATCCAGAGAGCACATCATAGTCTATATATTCTCCATCATCTTCTTGGCTCCAAAATGTTGATATGACTGAGCCACTTCTGGCAGAGATTTCTGCAACAACATCTTGCAGGGTTCCAAAAACTGATTCAGATTCAGCGGTGGCTTCTGTATAAGGAGGAAGATAGCGACTATAGTAATAATTACTTGTCCCGTCTGAGCAATATGGTGAGTTGAAACGCAGATTATGTGTCTCTAATACTTCGAGTATGAGCTGCCACCAGTATGATGGTTCCTGTATACTCTTTATCGTACAATCGCAATGTAATACATCAGCCATATTCCCAAAATACGCCTTTCCCTGACTTTCAATGCCGCAAGGTTTTTAGTCTGAAGGAATATAACGAAAAGGAGAAAAAAGAGAGGCAGTTGGTTTTCCATCAATCAATTGATGCAAAATCAATAGCCTCTTTCTCTACACAAAAAAACGGCCTGTAAAGGCCGTTTCATTTAGCTGGGGTACAGGGATTCGAACCCCAATTAACTGATCCAGAATCAGCCGTCCTACCGTTGAACGATACCCCATCAGCGAGCTTCCGATCTAGGTTTCGATCGTTTCTCTCGACAGGGATAATAATATCCCATCCGGACGAATTTGTCAATACCTTTTTACAAACAAATTTTTTATGTCGTGAGCAGTAATTTGCCATTGGATAATTGCCATCACTTTCCCTTTGGCATACAATAGCGGAAGAAGGCTAAAAGATACTTTCCTGGCTCTAGCAGGTACTGTAGTATGCCTGGCTAAGCATACAGCCAGGTACACACTGAAAGGATACGTCAATGAGGAGTAAAGTTACTGTAGTTGGGGCTGGCTTTGTTGGTAGCACGCTGGTGCAACGGCTGGCGGAGCGCGATTATGCTGATGTGGTGATGTTTGATATTGTGCCAAATATGCCACAGGGTAAGGCGCTGGATATGCTTGAGGCCGGTCCCGTCCTTGGCTACGACTCTCTGATCACGGGCACAAACGATTATGCCGATACCGCGAATTCAGATGTGGTCGTCATTACTTCCGGTTTCCCTCGTAAGCCCGGCATGAGCCGCGACGATCTGCTCAAGAAGAATCAGTCGATTGTCGCGGAAGTGACCGAGAATATTGTTCGCTATTCACCCAACAGCATCATCATTGTTGTTACCAATCCGCTTGACGCGATGGCGCAGGTCGCTTTAAAGACCAGTGGTTTCCCACGTGAGCGTGTGATTGGTATGGCTGGTGTGCTGGACACCGCCCGTTTCCGCACCTTTATCGCGCAGGAGTTGAATGCTTCGGTACGCGATGTGCAGGCGTATGTACTGGGTGGACATGGCGATACAATGGTGCCGTTGTCACGACTCTGTACCGTAGCGGGCGTGCCTATTTCTGAATTGTTGTCAGCCGAGCGCATTGAGCAGATTGTGCAGCGTACGCGTGATGGTGGCGCGGAGATTGTGCAACTTCTTGGTAACGGAAGTGCTTACTTTGCCCCATCCGCAGCGATTTTGCAGATGATCGACTCTATTCTGCTGGATAAGAAGATGATCATGCCCTGCGCGGTCTATCTCAAAGGTGAATATGGTATCTCGGATCTGTATGTTGGTGTCCCGGCGAAACTGGGCGCGAAGGGTCTGGAACAGGTGATTGAGGTCGAATTGGCCGCAGATGAGCAGAGCTTACTCAATAAGTCGGCGGACGCAGTGCGCGAACTTGTTGAAGTTATGGGCCTGTAATACAACTGTCTCAAATATACCTCGCATAAAAAAAAGCAGGTTGAGGTGCATTATACGCCCAACCTGCTTTTTGACTCTTTAAAGCGATTTACTCTTCTTCTAATATGATTTCATCATCCTCACTATTATCGTCCACTTCTTGATGCTCTCGTCTCGCTTCATGAGTATCAGCTCCACCAATAACGACGATATATTCTCCCTTGAGCTTGTTCTGACTGGCGACGGAAGTCAGCAGGCTGGAAATGGTGCCGCGTTCGATTTTCTCGAACATTTTTGTCAGATCATTGGCGATAGCGGCTGGTCGATCCCCAAAAACCTCAAGCGCATCTTTTAGAAAACCATCCAGACGGTATGGACTTTCATAGTAGATCAGTGTGTGGGGTGCATTCATGTCAACCGCGAAAAATTTGCGGCGTCCGACTGGCTTGCGTGGTGGAAAGCCTCGGAAGGTGAAGCTATGGACGGGTAGACCTGAGAGCACCAGCGCCATCACAAACGCAGTTGGACCGGGTATCATTGTGACATCCAACTCGGCATGAATAGCACGTCGTACCAGCGTAAAACCAGGATCGGAGATCCCTGGTGTTCCGGCATCTGTCACGACAGCCACCGATTGTCCCTGCCTGAGAAGCGCTTCAATCCGATCACCAGCACGTTGCTCGTTATGTTCATGAAAAGCCATCTGTGGCTTCTGGATCTCAAAGTGCTTGAGTAACATACCTGTTTTTCGTGTGTCTTCACTGGCGATAATATCAACCTCGCGCAGTATCTCCAGTGCTCGCAGGCTGATGTCACTGAGATTTCCAATCGGAGTAGCTACTAAATAGAGCATAGCAACCTTTCTGTCCAGGCAGACAATCAGAGCTTCATTGAAAACTATTCTGGCAGGAGTTCAGGCTCCTGCTTGCAATGAGATCTGACAATATATTTGTAGTGTCAATATCACTTTTTCTCGGCACGCAGATGGTACAGTATTTTTTCTACATCATGCCGTTTCACCTTAAGCGTATGTGTACGCGGGAAATCCTCTTCAGACCAGATGGTGAAACCGCGAATTTGTTGATGCGATGCCAGTCGTTTGTTAATGCGTTGTATCACGCTTTTCGCGTATGTGGCTTGCGTTGGATCTTCCAGCAGCAGTACCGCATGAACTGACAGCCCCTGTTTGGCGTCTTCCAGCCCCAGTACCACCGCATCTTTGATTTCCTCCGCATTCAGCAGAAAATTCTCGATATCTTCAGGGTAGACATTCATTCCGTTAGGGAGCACGATCAGATTTTTCTTGCGCCCTTTGAGATAGAGATTCTGCCGCTTATCTAAATAGCCAAGATCACCCGTATCATACCATCCATTATGGAAGGCTGCTGCCGTCGCGGTAGGATTTTGCCAGTAGCCCAACGCAACATTTGAACCGCGTACCTGAATTTCCTCGCCGGGACCGATACGTACCTCAACGCCGGGTAGCGGCTTGCCTACTGAAGCCAGATTATGATCATTGACAGGATTTACTGAAATCACAGGAGCACATTCCGTTGCCCCATAACCATGCAGTACACGGAAACCCATCTGCTCCCACCGACGTCCAAGCTGGAGCTGTAAATGTGCGCCACCGCAGACAAAAAGGCGGAAGTGACTGCCAAAACGTTTATGAATCATCCCGAAAAGATAGCGACGTGCACTAAAAGGCAAGCGCACTGCGATTTTATGTAGAATTTCCCACTGCTTTTCTTTTCTCTGTCGTCGCACTTCTCGTTCAATCCCATTAATGAAGAGTTGTAATGCCTGTGGAACTAACACCATACATGTGATGTTTTGTGTAGCAAGCAACCTAAATAATGTATCAGGAGAAAGCGAGCGTGCATAAACAATGCTAGCGCCTGCGTGCATAAGTGCAATTTCAATCGTCATTTCGAACATATGAGAGAGCGGGAGGATCGAGAGGGCGCGATCTTCAGCCGTGATCTGCACTACCTCAACCGCTGCAATCGCATTCGAAACAATGTTGCGATGGCTCAGCATCACCCCCTTTGGTTGTCCCGTAGTACCGGAAGTAAAGACCAGTTCCGCGAGATCATGTTCGTTCAGCTCTGGGAGCTTGCTGATATCAAGAGGAGCTTCTGGTAAAGCATCGATATCGATAAGAGGAAGAGGAGGATTTTGCAAGGTCTCGTATAATTTTTTTGTTGTAATAATGTAAGTCGCCTCAGTCACCGTAGCAAGCTGGCGTAGAAAATCTTCTTTTGAATTGACATCTAAAGGAACGACAACCAGGCCAAGGAATTGAGCGGCGAAATAGGAGATGAGCCAGTCAATACGGCTTGGGGACCAGATCATGATGCGCTGCCCCTTATTCAGGTTTTGTTGCTGGAGATAGCCAGCGAAGCGATACATCTGTTCCTGCAACATATCGAAGGTGAGTCGGGTAATCTCGTCGCCAGTACGTGGCTCGATAAGGGCTGGTCGAGAACCGAAGCGCCTGACAGAACGTGTAAATACTTCTGGTATAGTACTCATATCTTGGCCTCTTCTTTCCTTTTTACGGCAATTGCATGATGGTTAGACAACATTGTAAAGGTGCCATCCTTAGCACCGGGATTTGTGTATTTATCTTGTTTAGCGCAATGTTTAACTGCATAAAAAATAATCTAGCCGCTTGTGCATTATAGTGGAGTGATTATCTTTTGGCTAGGGTTTGACTACGGATACAGTTGATTTATGGTGTCCATTGTAATAGGCTCTGAATCCTATCTACACGCTTGATTACATTTTCGATTTTTGTAGAAGTGTAGAAAGAAGCAAAATTTTGTCTAGTTCTAAGTGTGTATAAGTTTATTGATAGGATAGAGTTGTAGTAGCAGAATCCTTAGAAGAGCCATGCTATTAGAACAATAGGAATTTAGAACCTTGAAATTTTTTATTCAAACAATATTCGATGTGATCATGATGGATTTAAGTCGAGGATTATACAATAAGATGATGAAGAAAGTACAATATGGGTTGACTAGAATCAGTGCGTATGCTAGACTACGAAACATAAAGTGATATCTAGCTATTTTCTTCTTTGTAACATTCAGAATACTTAAAAGCTGCTCTATTTTTAAAAGTTATACGTGAGCGGTTTATAAGTGTTATTAGTAGTAAATTTCCTGCCTGTAAGAGAGCGGGAAATGTCTGGCTAGTTTCCATTGATCCTGCAGAAGATTTTTTGGCCCAGGTGTCAATAGAATTATTCTTTGAAAGGAACTTTTCATGCCATCCCTTGAAACTGCAAATGTAGGGAAGGCTGTTGCCGCGAGAGTCGGTACGAATATCCGTGAAGTTCGTACGAAGCTGGGCATGACTCAAGCTCAACTGGCCGCCCCCGAATTTTCGATTTCGTATATTTCGGCTATAGAGCGCGGCAAAATTCGCCCTTCTTTAAAAGCTCTCTCCATTCTCGCGCGACGTTTAGATGTTCCCCTGACTTTTCTCCTCGAAGGTTCTCCATCGGGCGCGGCTGAGGCTCGCGCTGTCGGTTATTCTCCTGCTGACTCTGGTCCAGACCAGCGTGTTGACGTTGATTTGTTACAGGCAAGTGTGCTTGTTCAGCAAGGCACCTATGTTCAAGCTGAGGTCCTGCTTGAGCCGATCCAACCTGAGCGTATTACGACCGATCAGGTGTATCGTCTCTATTTGTTGCATGGTCAAATTCATCTTGGGGTGGGGGAATATCAGGAGGCGGTGGTTGATCTTCGTAACGCTGTGTCGCAAGGAGAGGCGCTCAACGATAGCGAATACATCGAACGCGCTCGCAATTTACTTGGCAAAGCATACTTTTTACTCTATAACTATACTCTCGCTGTAGAAAATCATCTCCGTTGTCTGGCAGCGATTGATAATGGTCAGATTACTGATCCTGTCTTTTCTCTGGATGTTTTCAGTAATCTTGCCAATGATTATTATCGCCTGGGAGATCTAGAAAAAGCGATTATCTATTATCATCGTGCTTTAGAGACACTGGATTCTATGAACCGTGACTCACGCAGCTTCGCGCAGAAGTACATGGATATCAGTCAGCACTATAAGACTGTGGGCAAACTGGCGATGGCTCGCGAGTATGCTATGCAGAGTCTGGCAATCTATGAGATGCGTGATGAGCAGCGTCTGGTTGGTATGACGCATTTGCGTCTGGGCAAGGCTTTGGAGCGCCAGAATGATTTGCAAGGGGCTGAACGAGAATATCGTCAGGCGATTGCAATCGAGCGTGAGTTGAATGATGAGATCTCTGCTTCAGTCTGCCATACCGGTCTGGCTGAACTATTACTCAAACAGGGACAACTGGAGGAGGCCGCTACCGAGGCGAATGCGGCACTCACTTTTGCTCAGGCTGGTGGGGATGCTCAGACTGAAGGACAGGCGTTGATTGCGCTGGCACAAATTCGCCATCAATCAAATGATTATGCTTCAGCGGATCAGTTCTTCACTCAGGCTTTGGATTTGCTGGATGCCGCGAACGCTCACGAGTTAGCGGCCAGTGCCTATTTCCGTTTCGCGAATCTGCTTGAAGAGCGCGGTGAAGTACAGCGTAGTTTGACAGCTATTAAGAAAGCGTATGAGCATCAGCGTCTTGGTAAGCGTGGCGATATTGAGTAAGTAAAGTCGTTTGCGTTTTCTTTTGTCGCATTTGATTATACAAAGACAAGACTGCGCTTCTGCAATTCAGAATCTGCTTCCGAGTTGTAGGAGCGCAGTTTATTGCGTGTGACAGGGGATTCAAGATACAATGTATTCGCTATGCAAGAATGGGATTGTTTTCTCTGGTTGCTAAATATTTTGACCAGCTCTTGCTAGTTGTCGGAATTCTATGCTTTATGGCCTCTTTGGGGTCAGGCACTTCGGAGGAGTTATCCGCATGCCATTTAGTGCTCATGATTTGAGGTATCATGCTGAACAAAGTTACCCTTTACTCTATGCCTATCTGCATCGGAATGCGCAACGTTTTCTGGGATCTTTGAAGTATGATGCTTTTGAGGTAGATACTGTTATCGGTCATGTGGTTGAGCAATTGGTACGTCTTGGCCTGCTTGGTGGTGGGGATCATACTCCACATGCTGCTCTTGATCAGCTATCTGATGCCCAGTTTTATGCTTTTTTGAATCGCAGTGTGCGTAATAAGGCGATTGACCGCTTGCGCAAACGTCGTCTACAGGTGAATACTGCTGCCGAGTTAGAGATGGCGGATGATGATGATAGCGATAATAGTCCATTGAATGATGCGGTAGAGTCTCTCTGGGGGGCGACTCCATTCTCTACGCCTGAAGAGATTACGCTGCATGTGACTTCGCAGAATGAACTGCGGAGTGTGCTCAAACATTGTATTATGGTTTTAAGTGCAGCTCCCAATCAATTGCAGGCGGTGATGAAAGAATTGCACGAGATTGGGGCCGATGAGCTTTTTGAAGATATCGCTGATGAATTACAGCTTTCACTGGCTGGTGATCCGAATCCACATATTAGCCAGCACAAGGATCATGCTCATAAGAAGTTGCGCCATTGTTTGCAACAGCAGAGTTCTCATTTGACAGTAATGGTTGCTCTACGTATAACACTATATACGAAACATTCTGCTGATAAGAAAGATTATAGTGTGGAGATGTCAAGCCTGACACAAACGGATCTTTCAATTAGCGATGTGGAACAAGGATTACACGGTCTGGTTACTGAAGGGCTGCTTTCCTGGGATGGTGAAGAAATTGTCCATCTGACGGCAGCGCAGATGAAACGTCTGGCACGTTTTTACAAAGAAGATTAATGAGAGCTATACGATAGAAATTTCCTGACACCGGAGGATATGCTCATGAGTGATGATACAGTTACGGGCGGCGACGCTCCTATGCATGGTGATTATACGAAGCTTGCACAATGGCTTCAATCGGTGTTGCTGCCATCTGATCAGGATGAGCCGGCAATTTTGACTCAGAAAAATGATACACAACTGGAACTTGTTCTAACTGACGATTATCATCAGCCATTTTATCAGCAACTACCAGATTTTGCGCTGGCGATGCTCTCCGGCGATCCTCTGGCAACTATTCACTATACTCCTTTATTGTATCATCTCGTTGCATGTCGGCCCTGTCATGCCGCTTATCTGGATTTCTACGACTCCCTGCGCTATGCATTACATAATCAAGATTATCGCCAACAATTTATCCAGGGAACCCGTACTTTAAGTGGAACGCCACATCGCATGCTTGCACATCTCTGTCAATCGTTGATCAGTCAGGCTGAAGCGTTGTTACGGCAGGCTCATCATGATCATAGTGATAATGATGAGGCGGCTCGATCTTTGCTGCAAATGGCGTTACAGGTTAGCTCTCATATTACACAGAATTCGCTACGTCGTCAGGCGTTGCAGGATCTGGTTCGGGTCGCGACGTTGTTCGATGGACCGACTTCGCCTCGCACCGAAGAGTCGAATGTCTATTCGTATAGTCCTGTAATGGCTTCAGCGGGCGTATTGCGTCGTGGCGGGCGTGGTGGACAGCATGCTGATGATGTATTACGCGCACAGAGAATGCAGTCTGCGATTATTCATCTTCAAGCCCGTAATCTCGAAGGCTTTATTGTGCAACAGGATGATATGCTTGAGTTGCACTTGCAGCATCTCGATGCTGCGCTACATGAGAAGCAAGTTGTTATCTCCGTATTGTTAGGATCGTTGCTTGAACCTATCCGTTGGTTTGGGGGTAATCCTGATGCGATCCGTAGCACGCAAGCAGTTGATGAGCAAGGCACGTTAGTCATGCCCATCGGGACCACTGATCTGCGTTTAAGTAATCCCGAAGAGCGTAATTTGCTTGAAGCATTATTCCTCATCTTAGAGGTGCGAACTGCAAACTAAGAGGGTTGGAATGTCACCGTTCCGCTTTTACCGCCGCTTTTCTGGGCGATGTATGCCTGTTCAAGCGTAATTGTGGTGTCAACGCCTTTGCACATATCGTAGATTGTCAGTGCGGCAACGGTCACAGCGGTAAATGCTTCAACATCGACGCCTGTTTTGTAGTTTGTGCGCGTACGTCCTTCGATATGGATATATCCTTGCTGGCTATCAAGGGTAAATTGCAGATCAATATGTGTCATGGGGAGGGGATGGCAGAGGGGAATGATCTGCGGTGTCTGCTTGGCTGCCATAATACCAGCGATCTTCGCGACCTCCAGAACACTGCCTTTCGCGACCTGATTCTTCTCAATAAGTGTGACTGTTTCCGGTTGCATCCGTATGCGTCCACGCGCGATGGCTTCACGCACGCTCTCAGGGCGGTCGGTCACGTCAACCATATGGATATTGCCACTTTCGTCCAGGTGCGTTAATTGATCTTTCGATGATGTCATCCTGCTCATGCCTTTCATTGTGTTAAAATAGTCTCTGTTTGCTGTCTGTAGTAACCTGTTCTGTTCGTTTGGTTGCTATCTGGCTCGTGCTGTGTAGCCACTTTCAGCATGTAAATAATGCCAATGGTATAGTAGATAATCTGACTTTGCTTATGTTCATGTAATGATAGCATAAAAATAGCTGAAAATCGTTTTTTCTTGTCAATATAATGAACTTGCATAGCGAAAAAGAGATAGCCACATAATAAAGCCCATTATGTGGCTATCTCTTTTAAAAAAGCTTCTTTACGAAGTTTAGCTGTCTCAATGCTTCTCCCTCTTGCTACCGCGTGAGGGAAGTATTAGCGACCAACTTTTTGGCGACTCTGGAAAGCACGTCTGAAGTGCGTGAACGCTTCACGCTCCAGTCCCATTTCCTCAAGGAGTTGCGCATAGCGTACAGATTCATCCGCGAGTTCTTCATGGTTTCCCAGACGCTCAAACATATCCAGACCAGCAATAAAATGCTGACTACCGGACTCATGTTCTCCTTCAGCATATTTGATGCGACCCAGAATGATCAGGGTATCGGCAAGGATAATGTTATCTCCCTCGACGGCTGCCAGATCATAGGCCTGCTGGGCGTAAGATTGAGCTTGCTGAAGATCGTGTTGTATGAAATACCACTCCGCATTCCGTACCAGCAGGCTGGCTTTGGAAAGAGTATCATGTGTGTTCGCTTCCTTTTGGAGTGCTTCTTCTAAATAGGCTCGTGCCTGTTCCTGATTATTACGTAGAAGCGCATGACCAAGATAGTGGTGAAGCTCACTGCGTAGCCGTTTGAGGCGTTCCTGTGTATTTACCTGTCTGCCCTTGTAAGCATAGATCATTGCAAGCTCATGTTCTTTTTCTTGCGCATAATAATAGCTCAATTGAGAATAAGCTTCACGGATACATGGAGTTGTTCGTAGCTCTTCGGTGATAGTAAGCGCTTTGTGAAACATCTCTAATGCTGGTTCAAGGTTATCAAGACGGGTGTAATTTTGCCCCATTTGAATATATATTTGTGTACTAAAAAAAGGATCGTGTATGTGACTCTCTTCTAATAGATTAAGGCAACGTTGGTGGGCTGACAATGCCTGAGCAAAGTTGCGCATAGCCGCATAGGTCTGGGCTAACTGATGAAGAATGCGCAAGTTCAGATATTGTGTACCTGGCTCTTTTGCCATTTGGGTTGCCTCGGATAATGTGTATTCACTTTCCTGATAACGAGCTGCTTGATAATAGGCCCACCCCAGTAAATACCGTTGCTGTAACTGGTGCTGTGGTTTCAGTCGTTTGGTTGCGAGCTGTTCGAGCTGTTGAATAGCTTGCGTCGCGTCTCCTTGCATAATTCGTCCTTGCACTAAAAGCAAGTCGAATTCTACCTCATCCTCTTCCCTCTCACTTAGATTTGCGGCGGCACTCGCACGCTCGTCTGGTTGGGATTTATTCGGTAAAAGTTGTGTTGAGGTCATGCCAAGGCGTGCTGCGAGGATCTCCAACGCTCGTAATGATGGATGGATTTGTCCTCGTTCTATTGCCGAGATGTAACTCACCGAGAAATCTGGAGCAGCCAACTGACTCTGCGTATAGTGTTGCGCAATGCGGGCTGTTCGCAATTTTTCCCCTACGGATTTTCCAATCTTGCTAGATGGTTGTTCAGGGGACATTCTGACCTCCTAAAATGCAAATGTTTTTACCATAGAGAGTCAATAAATACACAAAATTATTATCAAATGTATTGTAAAGTATTCTTATGTTTGGTGTCAATATGTGAGTGCAATCTTTTTAGAGATACTATTACTCTTTTGCTTGTGTATCAAGCGAATTTATTCTGGATGAGGCGTATCTTCTTTGTAATCAGTGTATCGTATAATGTTTTTTATCTTATGAATAATCAGAATTAGGAGTTGTATAAATTAAAGCTATCGTGCGAGCAGTTCGCTTTAAGCTATATTTTTATTGCTTGCTCACTGCTATCTCTATCCGTGAAATGTACATAAGAAGTGAGTTTCCACTCTCTTATTTCCAATCTGGCCGTGAGGAATAGTTGTATAATTCCTCAACTAAAATAGTCTAAATTTTTATACAAGACGTCTGTGATGGGATTTAGATGCCTGTTGCTGTTAGATGATTTTTATTGGTTTTTTGATCTTGTGTAGAAATCAGGATGTCCTTTTTACGATTCTTCGGTGGACAATTTGTGTCCTTTTTTTGTGTAGGTGTCGGTGATGAAATCGATATCCAATTTGGGTCAGGGTGCTCTATTGCTGTAATCTGTTTATCTTGTGTAATTGTAGATATGTGCTGCTGATTTAACTGTTTGTTTGTGTAACAATTCTACTTCTGAGCAAGTTGGCTGGTTTTTCTGTTATGTGTGCCCGCTGCGCGGGCGGGTAAGAGTGGGTTGATCAGGGCACAGCCCTGAAACCCGGTCAGGGGATGTTATCCCCTGCACCCCTGCATGAGTGTCCGTTGCGTGGGCAGATAGCAAGAAAGGGATCAAGGTACAATGTTGAAACCCGGTAGGGGATAACATCCCCTGTACCCCTGCTTTGTTGTGTATATTGTATTTTTTTCTATGGTGAATAATGTAAGACGGATACTATGGGTCGGGTTCATTCAGGTTACTTTGTTGTTTGGGATTGTGGGCGCTCTGTTGTACAATTGGGATGTTACTCGGCAATTGAGCGATTCGTCAATGTCTGCAAAAGGTACCGTATTTTTGGTTTTTTTGACCATTATGCTTTGCTCCTATATATGGTAGAGTAGCGGGGTGTAGCTTGATCAGGAATATTATTTGTGGCTGAGCAATGTGTAACAGGTAACATTCAGCTCTCTGGCTCTTTGGGGCTGTTTTGAGATTTATATGGATGAGGAGTTTTCGCCATGTTCCGTTTTCTTACCGCGGGGGAATCGCATGGTCCCGGTTTGACAATCGTTGTAGAGGGTTTGCCCGCAGGTCTGACTGTTGAGAAAGAGATTGTTGATGCCGATTTGCGGCGGCGGCAAGGAGGCTATGGTCGTGGTGGACGAATGAAGATTGAGAAGGATGCTATTCGCTTTCTCTCTGGCGTTCGTCATGGGAAGACATTGGGATCACCCATTACGATGCATATCGAGAATAAAGACTGGGTGAACTGGGAAGAGCGTATGAATACGGCTCCGGTTGAGGCTGAGATTGAGTCTGTGACGCGGGTTCGTCCAGGTCATGCCGATTTTACCGGGGCGATGAAGTATGGACACGATGATGTTCGGAATGTCATTGAACGATCCAGTTCACGAGAGACGGCTGCGCGTGTGGCTGTTGGGGGCCTGTGTCGGCAATTCCTGTCCCAATTTGGCATCGCTATTCATAGTCATGTGCTCTCTATTGTCGATGTTGGCTATGATACACCTCGTCCAATGACACGTGATGCGTATTCAGAAGAAATGTGGCAACGTGTTGAGGAGTCTCAGATGCGTTGCGCGGATGCTGAGTTGACGGAGAAGATGATTGCTCGCATTCTGGAGGCCAAGCGACAGGGTGATACCTGTGGGGGGGTGTTTGAGGCGGTCGCTCTGGGCGTGCCGATTGGTCTGGGTAGCTATAGCCAGTGGGATCGTCGTCTGGGCGCTCGTTTAGGGATGGCGATTATGAGTATTCCTTCTGTGAAGGCGATGGAGATTGGCTCCGGCTTTGGGGCCGCACACGATACAGGGTCGCATGTACATGATGTTTTGCGTCATGATGAGGCCAATGGTTGGTATCACCTTACGAATAATGCTGGTGGCGTTGAGGGTGGCATTACCAATGGGGAGCCGATTGTGGTTCGTGTTGGTCTGAAACCAATTCCTTCTCTGGCTCATCCTCTGCCTTCGGTTGATCTGGCGACCAATGAGAATATTGATCAGAGTCGCTATGAGCGTAGTGATGTTTGTGTGGTGCCTGCTGGTGGTGTTGTCGGTGAGGCGATGTTAGCTGTTGTGCTGACTGAGGCGATGCTTGAGAAATTTGGTGGTGATAGTATCGAGGAGATGTCGCGCAATTATCGTGGTTTTGTTGATCAGTATAATTCCTGAGTCTTTCTAAACCTTTACCATTTCTGATGAATGAAAAGGAAAAAGGTGATGCACTGGCAATGATGAGAACATATTTCTCATTTTCCAGTGCATCACCTTTTTTTGTTGCTTCTCGGCGTCTCTTTTTATGATGCCTGCCTTAACAACATTTTTACCTGTGCTGCGTATAGTATGATGATAATTATGTGGCTGAACAATGGTGCGTTGTTAGTAATATATACTATCCCCGTTTTGTGTGATGCGATATTTATGTATGTTTTAGTGGGCATTGGATAACATAACGGTGATTCATTTTAATACAATATATGTTGTAAAATAGTCTGATAGTACGCATACTAAATTGATACTAAAAATCTAGATAATTGTATTTATGTTTGTTTATTACTTATGGTTTACGTTTATGTTTTTATTGGGAAAAGATGCTATACTTGTGCTCATTCATTACTGCTATTCGTCTGTTAGGGTTTTTGTGAAATTGTTGCTCGTTATGTTGATTGTAAGGAAAAATGCCTGGATATAACGCTGAAATCTGATTGAAGAATTCCTTCCCCGTATCCCTGTTTGAGGATATATGGTCGTAGACCACTATGCTGTGCCCTTGATTTTTTAATAAAGGTGACGCTTGATGAATGTAAGCTCAAATATCCGCAGATTGGCTCAGGTTTTTATTCTGTTTTTTCTGGCACTCAGTGGTGGATTAGTCTATTGGCAGGTAAATGTGGCCGGACAGGTTGCGGCTAATCCGCATAATAATCGGAAATGTCTATTTGAGAATGCACCACTGCGTGGCAGGATTTTTGATCGCAATGGGATATTGCTGGCATATTCTAGCCCGGATGCGAATGCGAGTTGTGGGTATGTGCGCCACTATACGGACCCTTCACTGGCTGGTTTGATTGGCTATTATGTGGCCGGATATCAGGCAACAGGTCTGGAAGCACAATATGATGCTGCTCTGAATGGAAAAGATGAAGAGACAATGCTGGGGAATGTTGTCAATGCGACATTACATCAGCCTCCAATTGGCGAAGATATTTATCTGACGATCGATGATCGCATTCAGAAAACGGTGGCGGCTGACTTTAAATATTCTCCCATGACGGTAGATAATGATCTGTTATATAAATCAAATCGCGGTTCGGTAGTGGTGTCTGATCCCCATACAGGCGAAATTCTGGCGCTGTTGAGTGAGCCATCGTTTGATCCGAATAAGATGGTGCAGACGCTGATGAAGAATGACCTTTCTTATTATAATCAACTGGCGGCGAATAAAGATAATCCATTACTGTTCCGTCCACTACAGGCGCTCTATACTCCTGGCTCAACCTTTAAGACAGTGACATTGATGGCGGCACTTGATAGCGAAAATACTACTCTTGGTCAGTTCTGGTCACGCGATCAGGCCTATGGGGTAAATGGTAAATATTATCTGGATAATTTTGCGATTACAGGTGATAACCTGGGTGTTGGTAAATATACGTTCCATTTTCCAATTACCACTGAGTATGCGTATGCGAATTCGGATAATCTGGTTTTTGCACAGATCGGTTTGAATACTGGTCAGGATACCTGGTTGCGTTATACCAGAAAACTCTATCTGGATCAGCAGGTTCCGTTTGATCTACCACTGGTGAAAAGCACCGTTCAGCATGCTGATAAAAAACCGTTGACGCGACTGGAATTTGCTTTAAATGCTTTTGGACAGGGCGTGGATAATGTGACGCCACTTCAGATGTCGCTGGTGGATAATACCGTCGCAAATGATGGTGTATTGATGCAACCGATGCTGGTTTCAAAAGTCACGGACCATAATAAGAATCCGCTTAAGACATATTCTCCTCAACAGTTAAGTTCAGTGGTGAGTCAGGATACGGCTCGTCAGGTACGACAGGCGATGCTGGCTGTTGCCAAATGTGGTGGTGGTTTCCCGATCCCTGATGTACGCAATACACAATGGGGATTGATTGGGAAGACGGGCACCGGTCAAATTGGTGGGGGACAGGCCGCTCAGGGCTGGATGATTACGCAGGCTCCATATTATGTTAATAATCCCGATCAGCCACCAGCCCTGACGATTGTGGCGATGAAAGAAAATTCTGGTGAGGGAGCCTATGCGGTTGGTCCAATGGAGGCCAGAATGTATAACGATATCTTCAGTAAAGGGTATGTCAGGGTTGCACAGCCTACAAATCCCTCCCCTTATGCATATTGCCCACCACTTGGTTTGTTTCAGACACATTAATCATGGGAAAGTGGGGCTGTCTGAAACTATTCGATCTCAGACAACCCCACTTTATGAATATTGGCAACATAAATGGGTGTTGGTTAAGTATATGATTGAAAAACATAGATTACTTCTGTATGTAGTAGAATTGTATAGAAAGCAGTACTCAATGTGGATTTTTACTGGCTTGTTAATACTAATGAGCAATGGTAAACTCTACTGGTAAATGTGTATGTGCTCAGCAAGAAATGTAGTTTATTTGGTAGAGGATGCCCCATATGAATATAGGCTCAAATATTCGTAGAATAAGTCAGTTATTCATTGTGCTCTTTTTAGGACTCAGTGGTGGTCTTGTCTACTGGCAGGTATATGCGCAAGGAGCGGTGACGGCAAATGTACATAATAGTCGTCCCTGTCAATATAGTAATGCG
Organism: Dictyobacter sp.; assembly: GCA_035493535.1. Classification (GTDB taxonomy): domain Bacteria; phylum Chloroflexota; class Ktedonobacteria; order Ktedonobacterales; family Ktedonobacteraceae; genus Dictyobacter. Next base: position 10,468 of record DATJIE010000001.1, on the reverse strand, counting down.
CCTTTGCGTGGCAATATCTATGATCGCAATGGTATCCTTCTGGCGTATTCGACGAAATCTACTGATAGAAATGCCTGTGGTTATGTCCGGCATTATACCGATCCGTCGCTGGCTGGCTTAATTGGCTACTATGTGCGAAATTATGCACCGACCGGCCTGGAAGCTCAATATAACAGTGTTCTGGCAGGCACTTCTACACAGAGTGCATTGACGAATACGCTGAATTCAACTCTTCATGAGTCGCCCATTGGTAATAACATCTATCTGACGATTGATGATCGTATTCAGAAGATTGTAGCGCAGGATTTCCAGTATGATAATGAGCAGATAGATAACAATCTATTGTTTCAATCGAATCGTGGTTCGGTGGTGGTGACTGATCCCCATACGGGCGAAATTCTGGCGCTGTTGAGTGAGCCAGGTTTTGATCCGAATAAGATGGTACAAACTCTTACTGATGGTGATCTGTCTTACTTCAATCAGTTGAGCAAAGATGCGGGCCAGCCGCTGATTGAGCGTCCTTTACAGGCTCTCTATACCCCTGGTTCAACGTTTAAAACGGTGACATTGTTAGCGGCGCTCGATAGTGGCAAGTCCAGCCTCAATCAACAATGGAACCAGCAGCAGGCGGTTGGGACACCTGCTGGTCCCGATGGTGGCATTATTATTGGTGGTTCTAAGGTGACGGGCAATAATCTTGGGTTTAACGATGGAGCGCAATCATATACGTTCCATTTCCCGATCACTACCGAGTATGCGTATGCGAATTCGGATAATCTGGTCTTCGCGCAGATTGGTGTCAACACGGGTCAGAACACGTGGCTGAATTATACGCAGAAGATGTACTTTGATAAGCAGGTACCATTTGATTTGCCGGTTGCTAAGAGTAGTGTGAAAAATGCGAATGGAGATCCACTGTCGCAAATACAATTTGCCAGTGGTGCTTTTGGTCAGGGCGTGGATAATGTGACGCCATTGCAAATGTCGCTGGTCGATAATACCGTGGCGAATGATGGCGTGATGATGCAACCAATGCTGATTTCTAAGATCACGAATGCGACAAAACAACCGTTGCAAACAAATAGTCCCAAACAACTCAGTACTGTGGTGAGCCAGAATACCGCTCGTCAGGTACAACAGGCGATGGTGGCGGTTGCCAAGTGTGGTGGTGGCTATCCCATCACAGATGTGCGCAATACGCCGTGGGGCATGATTGGCAAGACGGGTACTGGTGAGGTTGGTGGTGGCTTACCTGCTGAGGGTTGGTTTATTACAGCCGCTCCTTATTATACCAGTAATCCTGATCAGATGCCTGCGTTGACGATTGTGGCGATGAAAGAGAATGCGGGTGAAGGAGCCTATGCTGTCGGTCCGATGGAGGCCAAGATGTATAATGACATCTTCAGCGCTGGTTATATTAAAGTGACACCACCTGCGAATCCTGATTCTCTGACCTATTGTGTTCCTCGTGGTTTGATTCAAACTCCCTAGTTATGATGGATGCTTACCACTGAGATCGCTTATGTTCCCGCATCTTTCTCACTGCTCTATCCCTTCTTTTTTACCTCTGGTATGCCGGTGAAAAAGAAGGGAATATTTTTTTCTGCTAGTACCGTTTGTATTATTATAGGACTTTTAGTCGTATCTGCATCAGGAGTAAATTACAATGCGTTTTAAAGACTAAAAGCTCCTCCGGTAATAGTCTCTATAGTTGCAAATATTTAGAAGTGGTAATGCACTTCATTGACATAGAGGTGGATGATAGATAACATGTGTCAAAATGACGAAGGAAGAAAGTATTTCATATGGATATAGGTTCAAACATCCGCAGACTTGGATTATTGTTTGTGGTGTTATTTCTCGCACTAAGTGGCGGTCTGGTTTACTGGCAGATTCCCACTGGTGTTGTCCAGGCGGTGACCAGTAATCCGCATAATAGCCGTAGCTGTCAGGTGGCAAACACCCCCAAACGCGGCAATATTTACGATAGCAATGGGGTCTTGTTAGCCTATGACGTACCTGATAATAACGTTTGTGGTGGATATGTCCGGCACTATACTGACCCTTCGCTGGCGGATTTGATTGGTTATTATGTCCCCGGCTATCCAATCTATCCGACGGATAGTGTGGAGGCGGTCTATAATGATGTGCTGGAAGGAAAAACGGGTCAGACAGACCTGACCAGCACCATTAATTCAGAGTTACATGTGCGCACTGTCGGTGACAACGTGTATCTGACGATTAATGATCGCATTCAAAAGATTGTGGCGCAGGATTTCCAGTATGACAATGAGCCGATAGATAACAATCTGCTCTTTAAGTCGGATAAAGGCGCGGTCGTCGTGTCCGATCCACATACGGGAGCGATGCTGGCGATGTATACCTCGCCCACCTTTAACCCGAATGAGATGGTGCAGGATCTTATAACAGGAGATCTTTCCTACTACAATAGTCTGTCCGCCAATCCCGAAGATCCGCTGTTGGATCGCCCCATTGATGAGTTAAGCACACCCGGATCAACCTTCAAAACAGTCACGCTGATGGCGGCACTCGATAGTGGACACACGACCTTGAATCAAGAGTGGAGTGAGGCACAGGCCAATGGCACTCCTGCTAATCCTAATGGTGGTATTATTATCGACGGAACCCTCATTAATGGCAATAATCTTGAATATAATGATGGATCTGCCTCTTATACCTTTCATTTTCCGGTGTCGACGGCGTATGGTTTTGAAAATTCAGATAATCTGATCTTCGCACAGATTGGTGTCAATACCGGGCAGAGTACGTGGCTCAATTACACCAATAAGTTTTACTTCGATAAGCAGGTGCCCTTTGATCTGCCAGTAGCTGAGAGCACAGTGAAGAATGCGGACGGATCGCCGCTTTCGCAGGTCCAGTTCGCCACTGATGCCTTTGGGCAGGGCGTAGATGATGTGACGCCGTTGCAAATGGCGCTGGTGGATAACACAGTGGCGAATAATGGCGTGATGATGCGTCCCATGTTGGTTTCGAAAATCACGAACTCCAGCGGCAAGACGACGCAGAACTATAGTCCGCAACAATTGAGTACGGTTACCAGCGCCACTACCGCAGAGCAGGTTCGACAGGCGATGCTCGATGTGGCGAAGTGCGGTGGTGGTTATCCGATTACGGATGTGCGTAATACACAATGGGGCATGATTGGGAAGACTGGCACCGGTCAGATTAATGACACTACCCCTGCGGAAGGCTGGTTTATCACGCAGGCTCCGTATTCAATCAGCAATCCGACGCAGATGCCCGCCTTGACGATTACAGCCGTGAAGTACAATTCTGGTGAAGGAGCTTATGCGGTGGGTCCGATGGAGGCCAAGATGTACAATGACATCTTCAGCCAGGGCATTGTCAAAGTAACGCAGCCAGCTAATCCAGATTCTGATACCTATTGTATTCCGCAAGGATTAATTCAGGAACCCTAGAGGTAGAGATCTGCATGCATGGGTTATGAATGCAGATCCTCATGTTATGCTTTTACTTCCCTTCTTTTTCATGTGCGAAAAAGAGGGGAAGATTTTTTTTCTTCTGCTATCGTTTTCTTTAGTAGGATTGTAGGACTTTTTGTTATGAGTGCAACGGTGGTGCAGCGCGTTGCGTTTTGAAGATTAAAGGTTCCTCTGATAGTTGCCTCTATATTTGTAATTAACAAACAGTGATAAGTGAATTTCATTGATATATAGTTGGATGATAATATGTGTTAAGTAGATCTAGTGAGAGAGTGCTTTAAATGGATATAGGTGCAAATATTCGTCGAGTTGGTATGTTGTTTGTGGTGTTGTTTCTCGCCATCAGCGGTGGTCTGGTGTACTGGCAGATCCCACCCAATATCGTCCAGGCGGTGACCAGCAATCCGCATAATAGTCGTGTCTGTCAGGTGGCAAATACCCCTAAGCGCGGTAATATTTACGATAGCCAGGGGGTTCTGCTGGCGTATGACGTACCAGATAATAATGTCTGTGGTGGTTTCATCCGCCATTATACCGACCCTTCTCTGGCTAACTTAATCGGCTATTATGTTCCTGGTTATCCATTGCCGGCTGGTACCATTGAGCAAGTATACAATAATGTGCTGGAAGGGAAAGATAATCAGAGCGATCTCACAAGCACCGTTAATTCCGCATTGCATGTGCGTACCGTTGGCGATAATATTTATCTGACGATCAATGATCGTATTCAGAAGATCGTGGCGCAGGATTTCCAGTATGATGATGAGCCGATTGATGACAATCTGCTCTATAAGTCGGATAAAGGGGCGGTTATCATCTCCAATCCGCATACCGGTCAGATGTTGGCAATGTATAGCTCGCCATCCTACAATCCGAATGAGATGGTGCAGGATCTGGTAAACAACAACCTGTCTTACTACAACAGTCTGGTAGCCAATCCTGAAGATCCGTTGTTAGATCGTCCTCTCGACGAATTGAGTACACCCGGATCAACCTTCAAAACAGCTACCTTGATGGCGGCACTCGATAGCGGGCATACCTCACTCAACCAGGAGTGGAGCGAGGCACAGGCCAATGGGACGCCGGATAATCCAAATGGTGGCATTATTGTTGACGGAACCCTCATTACTGGCAATAATCTTGCTTATAATGATGGATCTGCCTCCTATACTTTCCACTTTCCAGTATCGACAGCCTATGGCTTTGAGAACTCGGATAACCTGATCTTCGCGCAGGTTACCTTGAATACCGGGCAGAGTACCTGGCTCAATTACATGAAAAAATTCTATATTGATAAACAGGTGCCCTTTGATCTGCCGGTGGCGGAGAGTACCGTGGAAAATGCGAATGGGCAGCCCCTCTCGCAGATCCAGTTTGCGACTGATGGTTTTGGGCAAGGTGTTGATGACATAACGCCGTTTCAGATGGCGCTGGTGAATAATACAGTGGCAAATAATGGTGTGATGATGCGTCCCATGCTCATCTCGAAAATTACAAATCCGCAGGGGCAGACTCTGCAAAATTATAGTTCTTCACAGTTAAGTACCGTTACCAGTGTCAACACCGCAGAGCAAGTCCGACAGGCCATGTTAGACGTCGCGAAGTGCGGCGGTGGTTATCCAATCACCGATATTCGTAATACGCCCTGGGGTATTATTGGTAAAACCGGTACTGGCCAGGTTGGTGGTAACACACCTGCGGAAGGTTGGTTTATCACGCAGGCTCCGTATTATATCAACAATCCCGATCAGATGCCTGCGTTGACGATCACTGCTGTGAAGTATAACGCTGGTGAAGGTGCGTATGCGGTTGGCCCGATGGAAGCCAAGATGTACAATGACATCTTTAGTGCTGGCTATGTCAAAGTGACTCAGCCTAATAACCCTACTCCAGATGCCTATTGTATTCCTCAAGGTTTGATCCAGACAAACTAGGATTGGCACTGAGGTAGATACCTCGATAGAGATCTCCGTCAGACAAAAAAGCTCCGGTAGGCAAGCATCGTTCTTGCATACCGGAGTTTTTTGTTATTCGATCCTTTTAGCGGTCTGCTTGAGTTGGCTCTTTTTCTTGCAGGAGTTGCCAGCAATCGTTACAGTATCCTGCCGCGATCAAATTAAGCGTTAAATTATGAAATTGATATTGTTCTTGTAGTCGTTCATGCAGATTTCCCAGCAGGTCTTCATCCAGATGCAATGTTTTATGGCAGCGCTGGCAGGTGAGATGGTGATGGGCGTGCCCTTCGATGGCTTCATAATAAGGCTGCTCGCCAGAGAGGTGATTTTCGCGTACGAGTCCCAGATTTTTTAGTAGCTCAAGTGTGCGATAGACCGTTGAGAGGCTCACATAAGGATTATGGCGCTGAACACGCTCCGTAATCTGGTCAACATTGAGGTGTTCATGGGCATCTTGAATGACGCTGAGAATCATATGACGTTGTGGTGTGAGACGGTAGCCATGTTTGCGCAGTAGCTCATTACTGGCCTGAACAAATGAAGTCATGTGCTGCCCTTTCTCTTACCCGCTGTGACAAATAAAGTTTCTTCGCATATCCTAGCATTGGTGTCTGGGATCGTCAATATGGAGAAAGAATATGATAGACTAAAGCGTTTAGGTATTCATGATGAGGAGACAATTATGACACTTTCCAGTTATTGGCGTTCCTCGGTTGACCCCGAACGCGTAATGGATACACAGGTAACACATTGGCAGGATCAGGAAGCATTAGAGCGTGAGGATCAATTGACGGTTGAGGAGCCGTTTGAAGTTCGGATCGGTCATCAAAGCCTGGCTGTAATTATGCGGACACCCGGTAATGATCGTGAACTGGCAATGGGTTTTTTGCTGACTGAAGGTGTGATTACTGATGCCAGCGATGTTGTTTCTGTGGAGGATGAGGTTGATGATGAGGGGCTGCCATTGGTGAATGTGGTGAATGTGATGTTGCGTTCACAGCGTCAGCAGGAGTCACTCCAACCTCAGCCAACATCGTTTCAGCGTCATTTTGCCGTTTCCGCCAGTTGTGGCCTGTGCGGCAAGAATAGTATCGCTGATCTGATGTATACTGTCCCTCCGCTTGATGCGGATGAAGTACGTATCTCTGCTTCCACTATCTATCAGTTAGATGCTCGTTTACGGAAGGAGCAGGCGGTATTCCATCATACTGGTGGTTTGCATGCTGCCGGGCTGTTCTCGTCTGATGGCGAGCTTTTATTATTGCGTGAGGATGTTGGTCGCCACAATGCGGTTGATAAGTTGATCGGGCATGGCTTGCTGAATAATCGTTTCCCCTATCGGGATCATATTCTGCTGGTCAGTGGGCGTACGTCTTTTGAGATTATTCAAAAAGCATTGCTGGCGCGTATTCCCTGTATTGTGGCGATTTCTGCGCCATCAAGTATGGCGGTTGAACTGGCGGATCAAGGTGGTATTACGCTGGTCGGCTTCTTACGTGGGCACTCAATGAATGTGTATACTCACCCCGAACGGATTGTACATTAATTTTTTGTGCAGTATAATAAATCCTTATTGACGATAAGATCATAGAGACACTATAGTTAAATTATGCAAAACGATACAATTACGGCAATAGCGACCCCACCCGGCGTTGGGGGGATTGGTGTGATACGTGTGAGTGGGCCGGACGCTTTCTCTCTGGTGCTTCCGCTCTTCCGTCGTCCTGGTGGACGGACGGATCTACCGCCTTCTCACCTGCTGGTGCATGGTCATATTATTGATCCTGAGACACAGGAGGTGCTTGATGAGGTGCTGGTGGCGTTTATGCGTGCGCCTCACACATATACATGCGAGGATGTGGTGGAAATTCAGGGACACGGTGGGCCATTGATTCTGCGGCGTATCCTGCGTACAGTTCTGGCTCAAGGATCGCGTATGGCTGGTCCGGGTGAGTTTACGATGCGGGCTTTTCTCAATGGTCGCCTTGATCTGGCTCAGGCTGAGGCTGTGATGGACTTGATTGAGTCAGAGACAGAGGCAGGGCAACGTTTGGCTATGCAGCAACTGCGTGGTCGTCTGTCGGAGCAGATACAACAGGCTCGGCAAACGATGCTGGGTGTTATTGCGCGTATTGAGGCCAGCATCGATTTTCCTGAAGAAGAGGTGCCAGTTCCTCAACCGGAAGAGTTGTGCCCTTTAATTGTGCAGGCACAGGAACAGGTTGATCTGCTCTTGCGTGGATCTGAGCAGGGGCGTCTTTATCGTCAGGGTCTGCGTACAGCGATTATCGGGCGTCCAAACGTTGGTAAGTCCAGTCTGTTAAATGCTTTGCTACGGACTGAGCGAGCAATAGTGACGCCAATTGCGGGTACGACGCGTGACACAGTTGAAGAAGTAGCGAATCTACGTGGCATTCCGCTTCATCTGATCGATACGGCTGGCATTACACCGACCAATGATCCTGTTGAGCAAATCGGGGTTGAGCGCAGTCGGGCGGCGGCAGAGAGTGCGGATATTGTGCTGCTGGTCTTTGATGCTGCGGAAGCGTTGCGTGATCAGGACCGTCGTGTTTCGGAAGAATTGCGTCTTATGGGCTTTGCGCCTGCTGTTCTTGCTGCTGATGAACATGGTGAACAGAAACGTTCTGTCGTGATTGTTCTCAACAAAGCTGATCGCGAGCAGGTGTTGGATAGCGCGGAGTTGCAGCAACTCTGGCCCGGTGCTCCTGTCGTGTGTACTTCGACGTATACTGGCGCGGGTTTACAGCAACTTGAGGAGGCAGTGGCGCAGATAGTGCAGGCTGGACGCATGCTGCATAGCAGTAGCGTCTTGATTACTAGTGCTCGTCACCAGGAGGCATTACGCCGCACCGCAGAGCATTTGCAGGCTGCTCAATCGTCGTTGCAGCAGGAATTACCACTGGATTTTGTTTCCATTGATTTACGCGCTGCCTATGAGAGTCTTGGTGAGGTGACTGGTGAGACAGCGAGTGAAGATTTGCTTGATAAAATCTTCAGTGAATTCTGTATTGGTAAATGATGTACGTCTCGGTAAATACATAAGGATATCCGAATACTAATACAGAGGACGAGTCTTTGTATTAGTATTTTTTTATCTATCGAAGTGCCTTGCTCTTTCATACCTGGCTTTTCAAGATTGTGATCTTCTGTAGAAGTAGTATCAAGAATTGAGGTTATGATAAGTGAATGGAAAAAGGGATATCGGGAGTATCTTAAGAAAACCCTCCAGTGTTGTTGCTATTGTTAGTGCTATCCTCTGTATTTTGCTAGCGGTACTTTCTTATCGTCTTGTGCTTGGTTCTCCAGGGCATACTTTACCAGATCCTCCACAATCCGCGTCCGTATCCCCTACGCAAAAAGCAACGCCAACCATTGCCGTCTCCCCGACTGTTGCGCCTATTGTATTGCCTGTACAGGACCCATCAAAAGTACTGGGTATTGCTGGTGATGTAAATACCAACTATGCGGGCATTCCGTGGGTGCGGATCGGGTATCCGACATGTGGTTGGGGCAATTTGAAGGGCCAGGTTTTACAACAGACCATCCAGAAATATCATAAGCAGGGGATACGTGTACTTCTGACGGTCTGCCAACCAGATCCGAAGAATCTTTTCAACGCCAGTTTAATGCAGGATGCAGCACGGGGAAATGCCGATGCCGTTCAATGCGGTAATGAAGAGATGAAACAGGATGCTTCTGTCTCCTTCCTCTACGTATCACCGAATAATTTTGCGCGTTTCTATGATATGTGTGCCAGTGCTGTTCATCAGGTGCGTGCCGCTACGCCTGTGTTATTGGGTTCTCTTGACCCGCATGTTGTAGGGCCAGACTATCAATTGCTCATGAATCAGGTTAATTATCTGGATCAAATGCAGAATGCGATGAATACCAGTGTTCATCCAGGGGGGGATTGGGATTGGCATACGCAGACACTTGGTCTGATCGATAGCTGGCATAATGGCTATGCTGGTTCAAACAACTTACGCGATCTTTTCTCTTTCTGGGCACAGCAACTGCATATTAACCTGAATAGTGGGCAATTAGGCAAACATCTCTGGGTAGTGGAAGGGACAGGTTGTTTTAAAGGCTGTGGTATTCCTGATGATGCATATGATCAGGCTGTGGCCCATATTCTGACGTTGACGACAGATATAACGACAACGATGCAATATCATGTTCCATTCTTCTACTTCAGTGGTCGGGATTTTTATGATCAAGGGATCTATTGGCCTATTGGTGTTTTAGATGATAATGGTCATGCGAAACCTTTGCGTGAGGATTTGAAGATGGGGGCGCGAACGTTAACCTTATCCTGCCCGGGTGGGAAGCGGACAACCGTGCAGGAGCAAGAGCAACTCCTGGCGCAACTCTATAGTGGTTGTACCTTGCCCTCGAACTATGCAGGTATCCTTACGAGCTAAGCATATGCCTGTTAACTCGATGTTAAAATACCAAAAAAGCAATTTTATAAAATTGTAAAAATTCGCTTTAAAATCTATTGACAATAAACACAGGGTTATGGCATAATAACCCTCGTTGCCGAGCGGACAGGTTACTGCGAAGCGGGAATCTGAAAACGAACGCAAAAGTGGTGAAAATAACCACTTGACAAACCGCCAAGGCTGTGCGATACTAAAACAGCTGAAGCGGAAACGCGAAAGCGAAAAAGAACCTTGACAACTGAAGAGTGGAAAGCAGTACAGTGATAAGGTTGTGAGAGTACACCTTGTTCCTGTCAACTTGAGTGCCTCTTTCATGAATGTGAAAGAGGACTGCGAAAAAGCCAGGTAGTAATCTACTTGACTGGATCGAACAACGATGCATTTTTACAGACTTCTGATGGGAGTTTGTGAGATATATTCAATCGAAACATTGGATGGCGAGTTTGATCCTGGCTCAGGATAAACGCTGGCGGCGTGCCTAACACATGCAAGTCGAACGCCCTTCTTTCGGGAAGGGAGTGGCGGACGGGTGAGGAACACGTGGGTTATCTACCCTTAAGTGAGG